>NZ_BPFZ01000048.1 GCF_030158815.1 Candidatus Phycosocius spiralis | reverse complement strand
ATAGCTATAGCCAGGGCTCAAACTTTGGCAGCTACACGGTGCGCGGCGGCGATAGCCTGCAAAGCATTGCCCAAAACCTGTGGGGTGATAGCGGTCTTTGGTATAAATTGGCAGAGGCCAATGGCCTAAGCGGTACGTCGGCCCTGATTGAAGGCCAAACGCTGCGCCTGCCCGCGGGTGTGGTGCGCAACACCTATAATGCGTCCACCATCA
>NZ_BPFZ01000047.1 GCF_030158815.1 Candidatus Phycosocius spiralis | reverse complement strand
CGTTTCTTACGAAACGACTCCTGCTCTTTCCTTTTGCTCGCAGGCTCCAGCGTTTCTTACGAAACGACTCCTGCTCTTTCCTTTTGCTCGCAGGCTCCAGCGTTTCTTACGAAACGACTCCTGCTCTAGAAGGTGAAGCGAATGCGGGCGCGAATTTGTTCTATTTGCACATTATCGCGTCCGAGTGTTGTTTCATAACTCAACCCAAGAGTGGC
>NZ_BPFZ01000046.1 GCF_030158815.1 Candidatus Phycosocius spiralis | reverse complement strand
CACGACGAACGCTTTCTGGGCGTCCGTGAACTTCGATGCTTTCATGCCAAACCTCCTCGTCCAGCCAAGGAAAATTACGGCACAAAACTCTAATTCCAAATGGTCCAAGTCTCAGGTGGCAGAGCACAGAGTTAAATCCCCCAGTCTTACCTCTGACTGCCAATAATGCCCCTGCACAACTGCCTGCGGCTAAAACACTTCCAGCACAGACGGGTGCAGCCGCAGCCAATGCGCCACCCGCCAATGCGCCACC
>NZ_BPFZ01000045.1 GCF_030158815.1 Candidatus Phycosocius spiralis | reverse complement strand
AGTCCTCCAACTTTTCGCAAGCATCTTGCAGGGACAAGAACCAGTGAGCGTTCAGACATTCGCTCCGGAGCTTGCTGTTGAACGCTTCGATGAACGCGTTGTCTGTGGGCTTGCCCGGCCGTGAGAAATCTAGGGTCACGCCCCGTTGATACGCCCATAGATCCATGTCCCGCGAGATGAACTCGCTGCCATTATCTACACGGATGACTTTGGGATAGCCGATGACCCTGCACGTTTTTTCCAGTGTCGCAACGA
>NZ_BPFZ01000044.1 GCF_030158815.1 Candidatus Phycosocius spiralis | reverse complement strand
TGATGGTGGACGCATTATAGGTGTTGCGCACCACACCCGCGGGCAGGCGCAGCGTTTGGCCTTCAATCAGGGCCGACGTACCGCTTAGGCCATTGGCCTCTGCCAATTTATACCAAAGACCGCTATCGCCCCACAGGTTTTGGGCAATGCTTTGCAGGCTATCGCCGCCGCGCACCGTGTAGCTGCCAAAGTTTGAGCCCTGGCTATAGCTATTGATCATCGCCAGATTGGAGGAAACCTGCTCATCCTGCTTGC
>NZ_BPFZ01000043.1 GCF_030158815.1 Candidatus Phycosocius spiralis | reverse complement strand
AGTCCTCCAACTTTTCGCAAGCATCTTGCAGGGACAAGAACCAGTGAGCGTTCAGACATTCGCTCCGGAGCTTGCTGTTGAACGCTTCGATGAACGCGTTGTCTGTGGGCTTGCCCGGCCGTGAGAAGTCTAGGGTCACGCCCCGTTGATACGCCCATAGATCCATGTCCCGCGAGATGAACTCGCTGCCATTATCTACACGGATGACTTTGGGATAGCCGATGACCCTGCACGTTTTTTCCAGTGTCGCAACGA
>NZ_BPFZ01000042.1 GCF_030158815.1 Candidatus Phycosocius spiralis | reverse complement strand
ATACCAAGAAGGGTCCTTTAGGCTCAGAAGGTCTTGGTGAGGGATCTGAGCCTAAAGGGTCAATCAATTGTGATGACGAACAAAGCACAATGGGCTTAGTGGATACCAGTGGCCGCATGCTCTCTTTCGTCTTGCTCGCAGGCTCCAGCGTTTCTTACGAAACGACTCCTGCTCTTTCCTTTTGCGCGCAGGCTCCAGCGTTTCTTACGAAACGACTCCTGCTCTTTCCTTTTGCGCGCAGGCTCCAGCGTTTCTTACGAAAC
>NZ_BPFZ01000041.1 GCF_030158815.1 Candidatus Phycosocius spiralis | reverse complement strand
GAAAGAGCAGGAGTCGTTTCGTAAGAAACGCTGGAGCCTGCGACCAAGACGAAAAGAGCAGGAGTCGTTTCGTAAGAAACGCTGGAGCCTGCGAGCAAAAGGAAAGAGCAGGAGTCGTTTCGTAAGAAACGCTGGAGACGGCGACCAAAATGAAAGAGCAGGAGTCGTTTCGTAAGAAACGCTGGAGCCTGCGACCAAGACGAAAAGAGCAGGAGTCGTTTCGTAAGAAACGCTGGAGCCTGCGAGCAAAAGGAAAGAGCAGGAGTCGTTTCGTAAGA
>NZ_BPFZ01000040.1 GCF_030158815.1 Candidatus Phycosocius spiralis | reverse complement strand
CCTCACAGCGCAATCGGGAATATCCCACCGATTATGTTGGCAATCTCAGCCGGTGACACCAGCCCACCGGACACGAGCAAGGCCAAAGACTCTAGGCCAAAGCGGCCCAACGATGGGTAGCAGTGCAGCAAGGCCAAAGACTCTAGGCCAAAGCGGCCCAACGATGGGTAGCAGTGCGCCACTTGATGGACTCTCCTTTCAAATGACGGACCATTCGGGCTCAGGTCAATTGGTATTTGCTAGAGAGGTTCCGTAGGCTGAGCTTCTTTCATTAAAAAATTGCGACAATAAGCTGTTAGAGCCAT
>NZ_BPFZ01000039.1 GCF_030158815.1 Candidatus Phycosocius spiralis | reverse complement strand
GGGTGGAGGGGGTGACATCGCCCAGGGTTTCGCCCGGATTATAGGGCGTGATGGTGGACGCATTATAGGTGTTGCGCACCACACCCGCGGGCAGGCGCAGCGTTTGGCCTTCAATCAGGGCCGACGTACCGCTTAGGCCATTGGCCTCTGCCAATTTATACCAAAGACCGCTATCGCCCCACAGGTTTTGGGCAATGCTTTGCAGGCTATCGCCGCCGCGCACCGTGTAGCTGCCAAAGTTTGAGCCCTGGCTATAGCTATTGATCATCGCCAGATTGGAGGAAACCTGCTCATCCTGCTTGCCACTTGCGGCACCATTGGCAAAGGGGCCAGGCGTTCCGCTTGCCGG
>NZ_BPFZ01000038.1 GCF_030158815.1 Candidatus Phycosocius spiralis | reverse complement strand
ACCGCAACGGGGCCATTGACCCGCGAAAACAACAAACCAATGCCGTTTTGCGCATCCCGGCCCAATAATTCAGTTGGTGTATCAAACCCAGCAATGGCAATATCGGCAGGAAGAAAAGTCCCATTTTTGGGGTCCAATAGGGGCCCCCCAGGTCCTTCCGTATCCCCTCTTGAACGTTGATCCCACCAGACCATTGTTGAATTGACCATGGTGCGCCCATCACCAAAACCTGGATAACGGCCACCTGACAGCCAATTCAAGATATTGGCACGCCCAAACATAGGGTCTGTTGTATATCCAACACTGGCATTATTGGTTGGCTTTGTTGGATCATAGACATCAGGGGTTGCAAAACCCACACAATGGGCAGCAAATAAAACGGTGCGTGGA
>NZ_BPFZ01000037.1 GCF_030158815.1 Candidatus Phycosocius spiralis | reverse complement strand
ACCGCAACGGGGCCATTGACCCGCGAAAACAACAAACCAATGCCGTTTTGCGCATCCCGGCCCAATAATTCAGTAGGTGTATCAAACCCAGCAATGGCAATATCGGCAGGAAGAAAAGCACCATTTTGGGGGTCCAATAGGGGCCCCCCAGGTCCTTCCGTATCCCCTCTTGAACGTTGATCCCACCAGACCATTGTTGAATTGACCATGGTGCGCCCATCACCAAAACCTGAATAACGGCCACCTGACTGCCAATTCAAGAGATTGGCACGCCCAAACATAGGGTCTGTTGTATATCCAACACTGGCATTATTGGTTGGCTTTGTTGGATCATAGGCATCAGGGGTTGCAAAACCCACACAATGGGCAGCAAATAAAACGGTGCGTGGA
>NZ_BPFZ01000036.1 GCF_030158815.1 Candidatus Phycosocius spiralis | reverse complement strand
GTCAAGAGGCGCGCTTGGCGCGTCGGCATAGCCGATTGCACCTCTTGACACCCAATCCTGCGCAGGCATCATCGGGCACGGCTTCAAGGCAAGCAAAGCGCGCCCTTGAACCGTTCCAAGTCCTTGATCTAAAGCCTGCCCGACGATGCTAAGCGTACGCACCTCCACCTCTGGCACGACCGCCGCCGCTGTTATTGCTGGGGGTGCTATGGCAGCAGCAGCAGGCTCTATTGTCTCCCAAGCTTTTGGTGTGGCGACGGGGATACAAGAGAAGTTTGACTGGAAGGCCGTGGCGCTGGCCGCGATCAGTGGCGGTGCTGGGGGTGCTGTGTCGAGCATAGCGGGACCAGCTCAAACCGCGATAGGGGTCGCAATTCGTGGTGCGGCCACCAACGCAACCACACAGGCGATTGCCGTCACGATGGGCCTGCAGGATAAATTCAGCTGGGCAGCGGTTGCGGCCGCTGGTGTTGGGTCGGCGGTAGGGCATGGCATGCGTGGCGCGATCGGTGCCAAGCCGCTTTCTGGGGACGGCTCGTCCCGCGACCTTGGCAATATTGGCAAGA
>NZ_BPFZ01000035.1 GCF_030158815.1 Candidatus Phycosocius spiralis | reverse complement strand
ACCGCAACGGGGCCATTGACCCGCGAAAACAACAAACCAATGCCGTTTTGCGCATCCCGGCCCAATAATTCAGTAGGTGTATCAAACCCAGCAATGGCAATATCGGCAGGAAGAAAAGCACCATTTTTGGGGTCCAATAGGGGCCCCCCAGGTCCTTCCGTATCCCCTCTTGAACGTTGATCCCACCAGACCATTGTTGAATTGACCATGGTGCGCCCATCACCAAAACCTGGAAAACGGCCACTAGTAATCCAATTGGCTAAATTGGCACGCCCAAACATAGGGTCTGTTGTATATCCAACACTGGCATTATTGGTTGGCTTTGTTGGATCATAGGCATCAGGGGTTGCAAAACCCACACAATGGGCAGCAAATAAAACGGTGCGTGGATTGATCAAAAGGCCAGAACAACTTCCCATCCCACCAGCTGAATTACGCATACCCAAAAGGACCCAATAGGGGCGTGTATTGTTAACATCAATCACGGAGGTAGGTTGGACTTTATTGGGTGTAACCAAGGCTGTGGCAGGGCCAGCAAGCAAAAGACCAGTTCCAATCGCCGCCAAAGCAACTGAATTAGCAAATTGTTTCCGTAAACTAATCATAATAATACCCCCT
>NZ_BPFZ01000034.1 GCF_030158815.1 Candidatus Phycosocius spiralis | reverse complement strand
CCCGGCAAATTTGCAGCAACCATTGCAAAACTGCCGCTGATACTGCCTTTTTCAGAAGTGGCAATAGTCCAACTTGTCCCAAAATCAGGCACATAATTGTCAAGGAAATTCACAGCCAATCCGCCACCCAAGACAAGATTACCCGTCACAATAATCAGTCTGTCCGCAGAAGTCGGGCTGGCCACATCAATGCCCAACACACCCGTGCCGCCAAATCCAGCTCCGCCACTAATCCTCAATGTCCCCACACCACCAACAGCACCAGGGGTCAAAGTACCACTGGCCACAAGCACACCCGTTTTGGTTACAATGGATCCATTACCAGATACAACACCACCCAAAACATTGAGCTGGCTGGGCGCAAACACGCCGTCCACACGCACAAAACCCGCATCCACATATGATGATATCATCGTAGTAAGGCTACTTCCAGACTTGATGTTCAAGCCTGATTGCGCTCCACGCACATTCAATCGGTCAATCGTGGCCGTGGTATCGGTCATAGAGATCGTACCTGCCGCGCGCAAATTAACTTCAAAATAACGCGTGGAATTTTGTAACCCCGCCACACCATCGGTGTTGTTGGGCGTAAAACCCGAAGTCCCAACACCCGTCAATGCTCCAGAATTCAATGCAATCTGGCCAGTCTTCCAATCCAAAGTTCCAGAT
>NZ_BPFZ01000033.1 GCF_030158815.1 Candidatus Phycosocius spiralis | reverse complement strand
CTGGCATCGGTGGGGCCTTGTGCATCGGTTTTTGGCAATGCATTTTGCAATTTATTATTGGCGTCTAACGTATAATAAAGGGGGTCAAGTTCTTGGGTCCAGCGCGTTGTATCATTCCACTCCCCATCCCCTGCTTTTGCTGTCACATATTTATAGGGATTATTGATCAAGATCTGATCCCAAAACAAAAACAGCGGATTATAGCCTGCCATTGTGCCATAATTAGAAAAAAAGTTACTATTAATGTAATTATCATTTGGTATATCTGTAAAATCATAAAAAATTGTACTGCCTTGACTTAAAACCCCAAGCGAGACTTCACGGCCAAATGCGCCTGTGATCAAGGGGGAACCAGAATCGCCCTCACCTGTAAGCGATTCCCCCTTGATGGCGCGCCCGCCCAACACATTGAAGTCAAGATGGGTAATGCCTTGATCAGGCTGGGGCCAAAAAGTGGCTGAAAAATTCTGGGTTTGGTAATCGGGATTGTCAAAATCCAACCAATATAAATCCTGATATTTCAGCTCAGGGTTCGCAATATAATTAGCTTCGCCATATATGCCGATATTCAAAGAGCGTTCATCCCCAAGGAAATCAACCATATTTTGACCAAGGCGGCGATTATAAAAATCTAATCCTTGTGTCCTTTCCCCAGTCAAACCATTACCTGATTCACCATAGCCGCCGATGGTGACCGCAACGGGGCCATTGACCCGCGAAAACAACAAACCAATGCCGTTTTGCGCATCCCGGCCCAATAATTCAGTAGGTGTATCAAACCCAGCAATGGCAATATCGGCAGGAAGAAAAGCACCATTTT
>NZ_BPFZ01000032.1 GCF_030158815.1 Candidatus Phycosocius spiralis | reverse complement strand
TGCTCTGCCACCTGAGACTTGGACCATTTGGAATTAGAGTTTTGTGCCGTAATTTTCCTTGGCTGGACGAGGAGGTTTGGCATGAAAGCATCGAAGTTCACGGACGCCCAGAAAGCGTTCGTCGTGAAGCAAGGCGAGGAAGGAACGCCAGTCGCGGAGATCTGTCGCAAGGCAGGTATCAGCCAGGCAACATACTTCAACTGGAAGAAGCGTTATGCGGGTCTTATGCCGTCTGAAATGCGTAAGCTGCGAGAGTTGGAAGATGAAAACAATCGGTTGAAGAAGATCGTTGCGGATCTGACGCTGGATCGGGCGATGCTTCAGGACGTCCTCAAGCGAAAGCTCTGAGGCCGGATCGCAAGCGTACGATTATCGACGCTGTCCGGCAGGACTGGCAGGTCACGATCCGCAGGGCATGTTTGGCTTTGGGGTTTGATCGATCAACCTATCAGTACCAGTCCTGTCGCACCGATCCGGCCGACCTAAAGTCCCGCATCAAAGAGATTTGTGAGACCCATCTCCGCTACGGCTATAGGCGTGTCTATTTCATCCTACGCCGTGACGGCTGGTTGGTGAACATGAAGAAAGTCTATCGTCTTTACAGGGAGTTGGGCCTGCAGCTTAGAAACAAGACGCCGAAACGGCGGGTGAAAGCGAAGCTACGGGAAGATCGCGCGCCAGCCGTCTGTCCCAACGATGTGTGGGCGATGGACTTTGTTCACGACCAGCTGGCGACTGGGCGCAAGTTGCGTATCCTGACAGTCGTGGACACCCATTCGCGGATGTCGCCAGTTATAGATCCCCGGTTCAGCTATCGTGGAGAGGACGTCGTTGCGACACTGGAAAAAACGTGCAGGGTCATCGGCTATCCCAAAGTCATCCGTGTAGATAATGGCAGCGAGTTCATCTCGCGGGACATGGATCTATGGGCGTATCAACGGGGCGTGACCCTAGA
>NZ_BPFZ01000031.1 GCF_030158815.1 Candidatus Phycosocius spiralis | reverse complement strand
CGCAGGCTCCAGCGTTTCTTACGAAACGACTCCTGCTCTAGAAGGTGAAGCGAATGCGGGCGCGAATTTGTTCTATTTGCACATTATCGCGTCCGAGTGTTGTTTCATAACTCAACCCAAGAGTGGCTTTATCTAGCTTAGTATCGATACCAAGACCCAGTTCACCCCATGTCTTGTCCAACACCAAGCCAGCTACATCCACAAAATTCGGACCTGTGGCCGAGACGAAACCAATTTTTTTCGTACCCGAATCTGAGGCTTCAAAGTCATGCGCCAATGCAATCCGTGCCCATGGCTTGAATGTTTTAGCCTGATCACTCATGGCCGCAACACCAAGACGACCCACAAAGGATTTGACTTTTCGTTTATTGACCGACAGCGCGATGGCACCCGTTTCGCGGTAAGCGTCAATATCTACTTGATCATACGCCAGTGATACCGAAGGCGTAAAACTGCCCCATTTGACTTTTGTAGGGCTACTCAACGCCGCACCAATGTTAAACAGTGTGGTGTCTGTAGATCCCACTGCCGACAACAGACCAGCTGTTCGGGTCAAGTCCAAATTCCCAGTCCCGCGGGTTGCATAGACATCCAATGCCAGCTTTGGCGAAAAAATACTACCATAAGCCGACACAGCATATGTATCCGACTTGGATGTCGCAGCGCGATTAGATTGTTTGCCATCGCCATTGGCCACATGAAGAGCAGCACCCACAATATAATTCTTCTGCGAAAAGTCCAAACCAATCAGACCCGTGACCATATTGGTCCGCGAACCCAAATAGCCTTGCTGTGCCCCTATTCTCGACCTCAAGCCACGCACTTCACCATAAGCACTCCAGCCTGGTTTCATCGGGCTGGCTTCACTCAATGTCGGGAGGGTTTGATCCCCATCCGTCATAACCCCTTTGCCGCCACTCAAAGCTGCCATTTTGATGGCACCCAAATTAGCCCCTTGTGGACCTGTCTGACGAACTTGATTAACCCGGCTCAGCATCATGCTCCCCATCGCCTCAGAAGTCCGCAATTGAGATTGCGCACCAATCGCATTGTCGGTTGGCGTTAAGGCCTGCATGAAATTGGCAGCCTCCGATGCA
>NZ_BPFZ01000030.1 GCF_030158815.1 Candidatus Phycosocius spiralis | reverse complement strand
GGTCAAGTTCTTGGGTCCAGCGCGTTGTATCATTCCACTCCCCATCCCCTGCTTTTGCTGTCACATATTTATAGGGATTATTGATCAAGATCTGATCCCAAAACAAAAACAGCGGATTATAGCCTGCAATTGTGCCATAATTAGAAAGTATGGAACCCGTAACGCGATTGTCATTTTGCACATCTGTAAAATCATAAAGAAATGAATTGCCTTGACTTAAAACCCCAAGCGAGACTTCACGGCCAAATGCACCTGTGATCAAGGGGGAACCAGAATCACCTCTACCTATAAGCGATTCCCCTTGGATGGCGCGCCCGCCCAACACATTGAAGTCAAGATGGACACTGGCCTGATCAGGCTGGACATATGCACTGGTTGAAAAACGCTGGGTTTGGTAATCGGGATTGTCAAAATCCAACCAATATAAATCCTGATATTTCAGCTTAGGGTTCGCAATATAATTACCAAGTTCTTCGCCATATATGCCGATATTCCACGAGCGTTCATCCCCAAGGAAATCAACCATATTTTGACCAAGGCGGCGATTATAAAAATCCATTCTAGCCGTCCTTTCCCCAGTCAAACCATTACCTGATTCACCATAGCCGCCGATGGTGACCGCAACGGGGCCATTGACCCGCGAAAACAACAAACCAATGCCGTTTTGCGCATCCCGGCCCAATAATTCAGTTGGTGTATCAAACCCAGCAATGGCAATATCGGCAGGAAGAAAAGTCCCATTTTGGGGGTCCAATAGGGGCCCCCCAGGTCCTTGCGTATCCCCTCTTGAACGTTGATCCCACCAGACCATTGTTGAATTGACCATGGTGCTACCATCACCAGAACTTGGAGAACGGCCACCTGACAGCCAATTCAAGAGATTGGCACGCCCAAACATAGGGTCTGTTGTATATCCAACACTGGCATTATTGGTTGGCTTTGTTGGATCATAGACATCAGGGGTTGCAAAACCCACACAATGGGCAGCAAATAAAACGGTGCGTGGATTGATCAAAAGGCCTGAACAACTTCCCATCCCACCATCTGAAGTACGCATACCCAAAAAGACCCAATAGGGGCGTGTATTGTTAACATCAATTACCGAAGAAGGTTGCACATTATTGGGTGTAACCAAGGCTGTGGCAGGGCCAGCAAGCAAAAGACCAGTTCCAATTGCCGCCATAGCAACTGAATTAGCAAATTGTTTCCGTAAACTAATCATAATAATACCCCCT
>NZ_BPFZ01000029.1 GCF_030158815.1 Candidatus Phycosocius spiralis | reverse complement strand
TCAAATCGCCTGCGAACCTTAGTTGGGTTTTGGTGCAGGCTTATCGTCTTAGGTCTTACTCAACCACACTCGCCACCACGCCTGCACCACCTGCCAGGCCAGGCCTGGCAAATCATTCATCTGTTGGTGCAGGCTTATCGTCTTAGGTCTTACTCAACCACACTCGCCACCACGCCTGCACCACCTGCCAGGCCAGGCCTGGCAAATCATTCATCTGTTGGTGCAGGCTTATCGTCTTAGGTCTTACTCAACCACACTCGCCACCACGCCTGCACCAACTGTACGACCGCCTTCGCGGATCGCAAAGCGCAAGCCTTGAGTCATCGCAATCGGGGTGATCAGTTCCACCACAATCTTAATATTATCACCAGGCATCACCATCTCAACACCTTCAGGCAACTTGCAAATGCCGGTCACATCGGTGGTACGGAAATAAAATTGTGGGCGATAATTGGTGAAAAATGGCGTATGACGACCACCTTCTTCCTTGGTCAAAATATAGGCTTCTGCTTCAAACTTCTTATGTGGCTTGATGCTGCCTGGCTTACAAAGAACTTGCCCACGCTCCACCCCCGTACGGTCCACACCGCGCAACAAAGCACCAATATTGTCGCCAGCTTGTCCAGAATCCAACAGCTTGCGGAACATTTCAACCCCTGTCACCGTCGATTTAATGGTGTCGCGAATGCCCACAATTTCAACTTCTTCACCAACTTTGATGATACCCGTCTCAACCCGACCAGTCACAACCGTCCCACGGCCCGAAATCGAAAACACATCTTCAATTGGCATCAAAAACGGGCGATCCAATGGACGCTCTGGCTGGGGAATATACTCATCCACCGACTTCATCAAAGCCAAAATCGCTTCTTCACCGATTTTCGCATCACGGCCTTCAACCGCCGCCAAGGCCGAACCCTTGGTGATGGGGATATCATCGCCGGGGAACTGATAGCTGGACAGAAGCTCACGCACTTCCATCTCAACCAATTCTAGCAATTCTTCATCATCAACCTGGTCAACCTTGTTCATAAACACAACAAGAGCTGGCACACCAACCTGGCGGGCCAACAAAATGTGCTCACGGGTTTGTGGCATAGGACCATCCGCAGCCGAAACCACCAAAATCGCACCATCCATCTGGGCCGCACCCGTGATCATGTTCTTCACATAATCCGCGTGGCCTGGGCAGTCGACATGAGCATAGTGGCGGTTCGCCGTCTCATATTCCACATGCGCCGTGTTGATCGTGATCCCACGCGCTTTTTCTTCCGGAGCCGCATCAATATCCGCATAGCTCATCGCCTTGGCTCCACCAGCTTTCGCCAATGTCATCGTAATCGCCGCCGTCAGCGTCGTCTTACCATGGTCAACATGGCCAATCGTGCCAATGTTACAATGCGGTTTTGTACGTTCAAACTTTTCCTTTGCCAT
>NZ_BPFZ01000028.1 GCF_030158815.1 Candidatus Phycosocius spiralis | reverse complement strand
TCACGACGAACGCTTTCTGGGCGTCCGTGAACTTCGATGCTTTCATGCCAAACCTCCTCGTCCAGCCAAGGAAAATTACGGCACAAAACTCTAATTCCAAATGGTCCAAGTCTCAGGTGGCAGAGCAAACTATCAAACAACTCTCAAAATGACCGGATGAACATCAGGGGTCAAGTCACTACCGATGCTGCCTACGATCTAGTTACCCGCGCCGTCACCGTGCCTCAGCCCAAAGCGTTCCTCAACCCAAAGATGAAAGATCAATGATCGTTATTGGTCGTGTTGTCTGAACAGATATTGTGGTGGGAGACAGCATGGTAACCTTCTCACTCTGGCCGTGCAATGTGCTGATCGAGGAGAATTTTTCTAAATTGAAAGAGTGTCTTGGAGGGCTTGAAAGGGTTTAAACGAGCCGCGTATGTTTGTTATAGAAGTCAAAGTTTCGACTGTCTTTCAATGGGTTGTGCAGCGCGTTTGGCATTTGTTCAACCAAACGCACTGTTCGGTCTGGTGGGTTTGGAAAGTGCTATTCACTTTTAATTTTTGGGCTTACGGTCCGTAGCTTTTGCTTTAGATACTTTAAGTTTCTTGCTCTGAAAAACGATCGCATCTGAAGGGATTAAGTTTGGACGACCAACCATCAATCCCATGGAGATGGTCTGCGACACATAATAAGTTTCGCCGGGTTCGATTTCTAGACGTAGTGTATCTTTAACCTCGGATTCAATATTATATTCGTGCGTACCAGGCTCTGCGATATGGATGAAATAAGAGCCATTTTCCAGTTTGCCAATTCCTTTGTCACCTTCTCGGACTGAAAAACTCAACGCATATCCTAAAAAGTTAGATGGCCGAAAAAAAACGATTTGCCCTTTGTTCTCAGGTGGTGGGGAAAGTGGATTTTGCCCACTTAATTGAGGATCTGGCGGTGTAGTGGACTCAGCGACTGATGACGTCTCAGCTGGTGGGGCTGACTGCGTAGGTGAAACCGGTTCAGCTGGTGGGGCTGACTGGGTAGGTGAAACCGGTTCAGTTGGTGGGGCCTTCTCAGGGGGAGGTGCGGGTAGAGGAGAGGGATCGGTATTTGGCGGCGCTACCACCGGGGCTGGCTGGATCGTAGGCTCTGTGCTGGTTGTTTGGGCGAAAGCCCCTGAACTTGTCATTGAAACAAAGATTGCACTGGCTGCCATAAGAAAGCGGCGAATATCCATCATATAGTTCATCATAGAAGCAGTTTTCATATTAGGCATCTCCTAAAGTTAAAGTGAAAAATTAACAATTGAGCCTTTCCAATGTTTGACTATTCATGGTGCTTCAGATTTCCTGATCGGAGAAAAATCACCAGAAAGCCGCGCCTGACCCCAAGAACCAGTTGGAATTTCAACATGTCCACCTGATACTAAAAGACCAGCAAAGCCAACATAGGGTACAAAGGTTAGGGCAGTTACCAAACCTGATTTATCTTCCCCGCTCTGTGAAAGCCGCAGCCCTCGTAAGGGTATAAGCTGCCCTTCAAAAGTCAAACTACGCGCAGCGAGAATTAATTTGCCAGGCTTGCCACCAATCCCAGGCTTACCAGCATCAATGATTTCTCCACTACCAAGTGTTCCGACAGGAATGACAATCGTGTTTCCAAGTTTCAAAGGGGCTGAAAGTTTGAGTGCAAAAGTGTCTCCGATTTTATGGGTCCGCGTTGAGATCATTTCGATGATTTCAACTTTAATCACAGTCCCCGCTGGGACGAACTCAGCGCTTGAACTTGGTGCTCTGATTTGACTTTTATCTGGCGGACTTTTATCTGGCGGACTAACATCTTGCAGACTATTATGAGGTGAGGGCACTTGGAAGTTTAATCCTGCTGCCAATGACATTATAGGGTTCAAAATCAAACCAATAGTTGTGACTGAGCATACAAATCGGGAATAATTGATCATTTCTTCATCTAACCTGAGTTCGCCTAACCTAAAAATGCTAACTAAATCATGATTGTTCCCTAATTTGTATGTCAGAGTCCGAAGCTTTGTGGGTTCTC
>NZ_BPFZ01000027.1 GCF_030158815.1 Candidatus Phycosocius spiralis | reverse complement strand
TTGAGCCCTGGCTATAGCTATTGATCATCGCCAGATTGGAGGAAACCTGCTCATCCTGCTTGCCACTTGCGGCACCATTGGCAAAGGGGCCAGGCGTTCCGCTTGCCGGGGGATTT
Organism: Candidatus Phycosocius spiralis; assembly: GCF_030158815.1. Taxonomy (GTDB): domain Bacteria; phylum Pseudomonadota; class Alphaproteobacteria; order Caulobacterales; family Aquidulcibacteraceae; genus Aquidulcibacter; species Aquidulcibacter spiralis. The sequence goes on along the minus strand of NZ_BPFZ01000027.1, from coordinate 2,041 downwards.
TGACGCTGGGCGACCGAGGATGCATACGACCCCTCCCATCTGCCATTATTGGTGTAAGTAAAGGGTGATGGCGACCGTAACTTCCTGTCGGCTGATGCTTGTCTAAATTGCAACTTAGGTCGCTGATTGCTGCTTGAAATGATCGATCAGAAAATCAACTGTTTGCTCTAAGCTCATCGCTTTTGGAATAGAAGCGCTAAGTTCGGGATCTCCCAAAAAAGAACCATTTTTCTGACCTACTGTCAGCTCCACATTAAAACGTCCAGAATTACGCTCGACTGATAAGAGCTTTACTTCACGGGCAAGCTGCTTTTGACTCTTTACTTTGAGTAAATTCGACAGAATTTTCGTGCTTGTTTCGTTATTCGCATCGTCATAGTTTTTTACCTTTTGAACATTATCAGAGGACAAAATAGATCTGAATTGATCCGCAATCTGAGGGTCGTCTAGGTCAATTTTAAGATACGGCGCAACGCTAGAAAGTAGCCCATTTGGAAACATGATTTGTTCTGGAATTACGACAAAGTTATCTCTTTGATATAATGCCCAATATGACCAAGCCTTCATTCAACTCCCCCTTAAAATTTCTTGATGGTCACTTTCACGCCGCGATCAAGACCGTGCTGATAAACGGCTTGCAAGGCTTGTTGTTGTGCAGGTGTAATTGGCCCTTTCGGAATAGCAACCAAAAGCTCCCGGGATTTGACCATATTCGGTGTTACAGCTCTATAAGAATATGCCACTTCATTAACTTTTGCAAAATTCGCGACCTTGTTCAGCTTAGCAAACAAGGCATTTGATATTGCCTTCGGATTGTTCAGGTAGGTTTTTGCCGACAAGTCAATGGATACAACGCTGATGGCTCGCCCTGACGAAGTTAAGCTGTCAATGACTGGAAAATTGGCGTGCAGTCCATTTCTGCCTCCGACAGACTTTAGCGCTTCAACCTCAATTTTATTACCCCGGTCTAGCCATGGTAACTTCCAAAGTGGCGATTTCGCAACAGCGCCTTCGACTCCAGCTTTCGCAAGGCCGCCGAGACCACCGATACCTGCGACCAGCAAATCAAGTGTCCAGCTTGCATCTTCTACCCGTCCACTACTTGAAGGATCGTGGGTAAGTCGAAGGATTTTGCTGGCCTCAGGGTTTTGACGGGCAAAATCTTCGAACTGAGAAGTGATGTCAATTGGCCCACCCGAAAGGTCCTTTATGTTATCAATTGTCGCCAAATCTTGCCTTCGCAACGCTGCTTCGACACCAACCGCTTGCATCCTAAATGGGGAGTCCGCGAGTTCTGGATCTAGGGCCCAACCTCTTCTCGAAACCCCGAAGTTACTTGGCCCATTCTGCTCGTTTTGCTCCACCAGTGGCGGTAATGCCGCTGTCACTGGATCAAGCTCTGTCTGAGGCGATCTGACATCGATCTTGTCATGAATGGGCTTGATCTCAAGCGGCTTCACCCCGCCTGCAGTCATAGCCTCCAACAACCCAGGCCCGCTCCCGCCGCCTTCGGCTAAATAGCCGCCAATCGCACTGCCGATCGCAGATGGCAGGCTGGCGCGGATATTATCACCAAAGTCAGTGCCTTCAATCAGGGTGCGGGCGGTGGCGTCACCGATGGCGGAGGCCATATTAATGCCGATCCGCGACGAAAAGGCCTTGACGTTGATCCCGGCGTTGCTCATCGCTTGACCAGCTGCTGCGCTAAACCCACCCCCAACGCCAGCGGCCGCAACCGCTGCCCAGCTGAATTTATCCTGCAGGCCCATCGTGACGGCAATCGCCTGTGTGGTTGCGTTGGTGGCCGCACCACGAATTGCGACCCCTATCGCGGTTTGAGCAGGTCCCGCTATGCTCGACACAGCACCCCCAACACCGCCGCTGATCGCGGCCAGTGCGACGCCTTTCCAGTCAAACTTCTCTTGTATCCCCGTCGCCACACCAACGGCTTGGGACACCACGGACCCAAGCGCTGCATTGAGCGCGCCGCCGACGATCCCGCCACCAAATGGCGCCATGGCCGTCACCACCACAGCAATCA
>NZ_BPFZ01000026.1 GCF_030158815.1 Candidatus Phycosocius spiralis | reverse complement strand
CTGGGCGATGTCACCCCCTCCACCCCAGAAACCCCCCAAGCCCCCCAAGCCACCCCGCCGAAGAAGAAAAAATGTGGTGGGCTTGGCCAGATTTTGTTGGTGGTGATTGCTGTGGTGGTGACGATTGCAACAAAAGGGGCCACTAAAGAATTCTTTTTACAAGTGTTTGCTAAAATGGGTGCCAGTGCGGCCGCAGCAGCGACTGCAGCCAGTTACGCGACCGCGGCTGCTATTGGCTCAACCGTCTCCCAAGCTTTTGGTGTGGCGACGGGGATACAAGAGAAGTTTGACTGGAAGGCCGTGGCACTGGCCTTCATTACTAACGCCGTTAGCGGTGGCATGGCTGGTAAGTTTGGCTCAGGCATCCTTGGTGCGGTGCTCGAAAATGTGGCCGCCAACGCAACCACACAGGCGATTGCCGTCACGATGGGCCTGCAGGATAAATTCAGCTGGGCAGCGGTTGCGGCAGCAGGCGTTGGGGGTGGGGTTGGGCATGGCGTTGGCAACAGTTCGATCTTGAGATCAGCATCCGCCCAGACGACAAAGCAAGTGGTGTCGATGGCAACAGCGGTCGCCAATGCAGCCACGCGATCATTAATCGACGGCAGTGACTTTGGTGACAATGTGATGGCGGCATTGCCCAGTGTGGTTGGCAATATGATCGTTGATGGCCTCGCGTCCTTAAACTTTAATGGGGGTGGGGATAAGCTCACTCAACTGGCTAATAACACATACAATTCGGTCATGACCGACGCCGCACCCGAAGTCATCAAGGTGTATGCCAATAAGCAAGCCCCAAAAACAAAGTGGGATATCTTCAGAGAAAACTACGAACAAGATTTGTACAATCTGAACTCGGCGATCAAGAACGGGATTAGAATTGGCAATACGCGCACTGAAAATCCACGCGCGCCATCTTCTGTGCAAACGGTATTTGCCAGAATGAACAACTCTTCATTTGCCAGAATGAACAACCCTTCATTTGCCAGAATGAACAACCCTTCGCCCAACCAATTTGGTACGCTTGGGAATATATTTGCGCCAAAACTAAATGATCCATTCAATGCCAAAGGGGCATTTAGTGCATTTAAATCTAGGCTAAATGCTGCCATGCGTGGCGGCGATCCGTTTGAACGCGGGATCGCCGCCTCTGGCTTGTCCCAGTCTGCCTTGGGTAGCGGCCTTAGCGCGATGATACCAGATATGCAAGGTGCCGCAGTCGATATGATGGGTCAAACCATCCTTGGCGAAGGCGTCGGCGCGCTGGTTGGACGGGTTGCCGGGCTTGGCGGACGGGTTTTGGGGGGTGAGGGTGGTGTCGCAAAGAGTGTTGGGGGCTCGCTCATCCCCAAGATCGGTGGTAAACCGCCGATCAACAACAAGTATGCTGGGCAAGTTCACCCGTCAGGTGTGCGGTTCACGGAGCAAGGCTTCCCTGACTTCAGACCCTATGCGAAGGCAGAGGTCGGCGTTGAAGGCTTGACGGGGGTCCATCGCACCGATGCTGCGCTAGCTAATGCTGCTGTCGGCTTGAAAAGCACGCCCAAGGGATACGTCTGGCATCACGTTGAAGACGGCTTTACGATGCAACTCATCCCGAAAGCTACCCATAACTCGGTAAGACATACGGGCGGCGCGGCTGTGATTAGGAATGGAGGCTTTGACTGATGAAGGTTGGTTTGAAGGGCGGACGGCAAGCTGCCGGCAGCGATATAGCCGCTGTCGAAGCGGTGATCGGGCAACCGTTGGACGGTCAGTTCCGTAGGTTCATTGAAGCCAACAACGGCGCCGATCCCGATGTGAATTCATTCCCTGTCGATGGTGTAGCGCATGTGGGCGGCGTAACCGAGTTCATACCAATCGAAAATGTCATACGTGAACGGGAATACATAGATGACATTAGTCCACACGCTTATCCTATCGCATCCTCTGAGGGTGGGAACTACGTGCTTCTCGATCAGGATCAGGGGGGGGGCATTTTCTTCTGGGATCATGAAGTTGAGGGTCGAATATCGAAGCTCGCAGATAGTTTTGACGAATTCTTGGATATGATCGAACCCTTTGATGTCTCGACCATTAAACTCGCGCCGGGGCAGGTTAAGAGTGCTTGGATAGATCCTGATTTTTTGAAGCAGTTTGGTGACTGAGTGTTTTGGAGCTACAATTTTGGCGAAACCAAGACAAATGGAACGGTTCCCTCTGCGGGGTAACCTGTTATCTGCGTCGAAGAGAAATGCGACGGAATTACGGCAATAGGTGCAACAACCCCGTAATTGACGCTGCTAGCTCAGGCCAATAGCCGAGTTCCAAGACCTAGCTCCTCGCTCAGGGCCTAGCCCGGCACCCCACACCTCGTGACTCAATTCAGGCAATGTGCGGCGCACGGTATCGACCCATGCGAAAATCAATGCCAACCAGACGCTGGGAGGCACGGTCACCGAGGAGTACTGGTACAAGTACGATGGCCTGAACGTATCCATTCGCCGAGGGCCACATACCGTTGAGGTATGAACTGGGCTAGGTACTGTGCGTATGGAGACGTTACAGACGATAGCAGCAGGATATGGGCGTCGGCTTGATGTTGTGGAGACGGGTCTTCGGCGTCGCTTTTCTGACGATTTCAAGCTGTCGGTTGTGGCGGAGAGTTATGCGGCTGGGGCTGTGATGACGCAGCGTGCGCGCCCTTGAACCGTTCCAAGTCCTTGATCTAAAGCCTGCCCGATGACGCTAAGTCTACGCACCACCACCTCTGGCACGACCGCCGCCGCTGTTATTGCTGGGGGTGCTATGGCAGCAGCAGCAGGCTCTATTGTCTCCCAAGCTTTTGGTGTGGCGACGGGGATACAAGAGAAGTTTGACTGGAAAGGCGTCGCACTGGCCGCGATCAGCGGCGGTGTTGGGGGTGCTGTGTCGAGCATAGCGGGACCTGCTCAGTCTATGGTAGGGGCCGCAATTCGTGGTGCGGCCACCAACGCAATCAGCCAAGGCATCGCCGTCACGATGGGCCTGCAAGATAAGTTCAGCTGGGCAGCGGTTGCGGCCGCTGGTGTTGGGTCGGCGGTAGGGCATGGCATGCGTGGCGCGATCGGTGCCAAGCCGCTTTCTGGGGACGGCTCGTCCCGCGACCTTGGCAATATTGGCAAGA
>NZ_BPFZ01000025.1 GCF_030158815.1 Candidatus Phycosocius spiralis | reverse complement strand
AACCCTGGGCGATGTCACCCCCTCCACCCCAGAAACCCCCCAAGCCCCCCAAGCCACCCCGCCGAAGAAGAAAAAATGTGGTGGGCTTGGCCAGATTTTGTTGGTGGTGATTGCTGTGGTGGTGACGATTGTGACACAAGGGGCGGCCACGCAACTAGCTGCAAGTATGCTGAGTGTCGGTACCAGTTCCGCCGCCGCTGTTATTGCTGGGGGTGCTATGGCAGCAGCAGCAGGCTCTATTGTCTCCCAAGCTTTTGGTGTGGCGACGGGGATACAAGAGAAATTTGACTGGAAGGCTGTGGCGCTGGCCGCGATCAGTGGCGGTGTTGGGGGTGCTGTGTCGAGTGTAGCGGGCGCAGCTCAGTCTATGGTAGGGGCCGCAATTCGTGGTGCCGCCACCAACGCAATCAGCCAAGGCATCGCCGTCACGATGGGCCTGCAAGATAAGTTCAACTGGGCAGCGGTTGCGGCGGCGGGTGTTGGGTCGGCGGTAGGGCATGGCATGCGTGGCGCGATCGGTGCCAAGCCGCTTTCTGGGGACGGCTCGTCCCGCGACCTTGGCAATATTGGCAAGAATTTAGTCGTATCAGGGGCCGATGCCATCGCCCAAGCCGCGAGCCTATCGCTGGTCAATGGCACTGACTTTGGCGACAATATCCGCGCCAGCCTGCCGTCGGTACTGGGCAATGTGATTGGTTCATCGATTGCGGGGGGGATTCAAGGGCTTGAAGACGCTAAGCTTCAGCGTAAGATAAGTGCCGCCTTGGGCTCTCCTGCAACCGATGCGGAGTCAAAGGCTATAAATGCTGCAATTGCAACTTATCCTGTGACCGCATTACAATGGGGTGGCACGGGTGTTAGCGCCGCGGATGCCCATAAAATAATGCTAGACAGGATGCGGATGGATCAATTGGCAGCAACAGCTCTTGGTAAAAAAGCAGGGTTTCAGAAACTCTATGCCGATTTCCAAGCCGGCCTCACAGCAGCTGATGCTTATAACACCGTGTCAAATCAAACTATTCTTGGCGACAAAATTCGTCGAGTCGAGTCGGGTGCTTATGTGAATGGTTTGGTAACCGACGACGGCACCTCCGGCTATCAAGGATATTTGTACCACGTTAAAAATGGCGATCGATACGTATTCGCAAATGCTGGAACAAACGATTTACCTGGACAGTATCAAGACAAGATAACCGACTGGAATCTTGGTGGAAATCAAAAGGTACCGCAACTAACAATTGCGCAGGATAACGCGCGTCAACTCATTCGTAATCAAGTCCCCAATCTAAGCTTCGCTGGTCACTCATTGGGCGGTGCGCTTGCCATTATTCAGGGTCTGACCGTTAATGCGCCCGTGGTCACATTTAACTCAGCACCGTTTAGTGCGACGATGGCAAGTGTGTATAAAGTTAGCCTATCAAAAGCCAATAATCTGATTACAAATTACCGAGTGGCCAATGATCCGCTTTCTCTCGCTGAAGATAACCGTATGGTATTGGCTGTGGGTGCAATAACAATTGCTGGAGCCATGGGTGGGGCAGACGGCATCCGTTCTCCTCTTGCGCGTGATGCAGCTACTCACGCGTGGAATTTTACCCCTCCACCGGGCAAACACGTTCGACTGCCTGTGGGAGCGTTAGACCCTAACGCAGCCCACCAAATGGTCAATGTTCTTGATCTCATGGCGCATAGATAGTCATGGCACTGTCGCATTTTGGGAAACAGACAATGAAATGGCTCACCATCATCTTTTCGCTGGCTCTCGCTTCAGGAGGTGTTTACCTAATGCCGAATTCATCTGTTCCGTTGGCGTCCATGAGTGACGCGGATACGGATTTGTTTTGGCGTGAAGCTTCTGGGCCGAACGGCGAACGCAACCCCGCCGCCATACCACTTTATCAAGCGGTTTTTGCGCATGATCGTGAGGCTGTAGCAAAGCTTCTTGATCAAGGTGCCTCCCCCAATACAGTGCTTTACGCTAAGCGTTGGTCACCGTTGATGGTAGCCATTGCTTATCAAGACAAAGACATAGTCGATCTTTTGTTACAACGTGGTGCTGATATCAATTATGTTTCAAACGATCCGGCCACCTATACCCCTCTTGGGGTAGCGCTTAATGCTGCCTTAGCCGATGCATTGAGCCGCGGAGGAAATGCTCCAAAAATTGATTTTGCGATGTTTGAGTATCTTCTAGATGCCGGTGCTGATGTGAATGTCGAATTCGGCTACAATAACGACATTGCGATCTTCTCCGCAACTCAAGGGCAAATGAATGTCGTTAACAAGCTTCTTGCATCAGGATATCAGCGCGATCTAGGCGAGCTTAGAGAAACACTCAAAATCAGACAGGTCAACGAAGAAGGCCAAGCTGACAAGGATCGTGCAATTGTAACAATTGATCGGATGCTGGCAAGTTCTGCTACGGATTTAAAGCCCCCTAAGTAACTCTTCAGCAATGCGTTTCGCGCTTAGGATGCGCTCCATTCGGAATGCCGCCGTCAAGTCGGCAGTGAAAACCGCCTCGGAACGCCTTTACGCCATGCTCTGCCTGCGCAAAGGCCGTATTCGATTTTTTGCGCGCAAGCTGGGGTGTCAAGAGGCGCGCTTGGCGCGTCGGCGCAGCCGATTTCACCTCTTGACACCCCATCTCGCGCAGAGACCATGGTGACGCGGCTTCAAGGCAAGCAGAGCGCGTCCTTGAACGGTTCCGAGTCGTCTTTTGCATTGCCGCGATCAAATCCACTTTAGGTTTCGCTTGACGAAGCGCCATTCCAAGGCTGGAATGCACGCCGAGCGCGCAGCGCATGTCGATAGGGCACAAGGGGCAGATTATGGTGAAAGCAGGGGTAGCAGGCGCGCTTTTGGTCGGGGCAAGCCTTTTAGGAATATTTATGATGGACCCCAAACTGGGCGGAAAAACGATTGATCAAACTTTCGCTGACCCTCAAGTGGCGAAGCTTGCAAAAGCCGCCTGTGCCGGCAAAACATCGAAGATTGCTCAACTGATCGCGGATGGGGTCAAGGTTGATGCACAAGGCCAAGACGGCATGGTGGCGATGTTTTATGCCCTAAAATGTGAGCAGCCAGCCGCCTTGGAAGCTTTGCTGAAAGCCGGGGCCAACCCCAATCACGCGGGCAAGGATGGCATCACCGGCACTTATGCAGCAGCATCTTATACCGATCCCATCTATTTAAAATTAATGCTTAAATATGGTGGCGATCCAAACTTACCATTGGCCGATGGGGATACGATTTTTTTACAAGCCTTCACAACAGGGCAATATAGTGGAAAATGGGACCATTTTCAGTTGCTCTTGGATTATGGCGTAGATGTTAATTTACCTAGGTCCAAAGGGGGGGGGGGCATTGCAGATTATGCGGCAGCGGTTGGGCATCCCAGCAAGGCCGTTCTCTTGTTGGAGAGGGGCTATAATTACAAGCTGGAGGAACTTGCAAGTGCGATTTATGGCAATCCGATGAATGCCGTAAGCGCTAGGTACCCAAATCCTTTAAGGAATGAGCCAGAATACAAATATCTGGCGATCGCTGCCCGGATGTTAAAGGAACGTGGAGTCGATACCGAGAAAGTTAAGCGCGAAGTCGATGAGTTTGACAAGCGCGTCGGTGCTGGCCTTCGGCACGATTATA
>NZ_BPFZ01000024.1 GCF_030158815.1 Candidatus Phycosocius spiralis | reverse complement strand
TGATTGCTGTGGTGGTGACGGCCATGGCGCCATTTGGTGGCGGGATCGTCGGCGGCGCGCTCAATGCAGCGCTTGGGTCCGTGGTGTCCCAAGCCGTTGGTGTGGCGACGGGGATACAAGAGAAGTTCAGCTGGAAAGGCGTCGCACTGGCCGCCATTGGCGGGGCTGTTGGGGGTGCCCTGGGTAAAGTCGCAGGTCTAAGCGGAGGGGCCACCACAGCCGTACGCGTGGCCCAATCAGCGATACGCAGCGCCTTGGGCAGTGCCATCACGCAAACCATCGGCGTGGCCACGGGCCTGCAAGATAAGTTCAGCTGGGCAGCGGTTGCGGCAGCAGGCGTTGGGGGTGGGGTTGGTCAGTTTGGCGCTGAGAAGTTCACTGGCGGGATAAAGTACAATGCGAACGGCTCCGTAATGGAAGGGAGTAAAACGACCTTTCTTAATGATACCCTTTCAACCGGGGCAAGCCTGATTGCCAGTGCCGCTAGCCGCTCCCTCGTTGAGGGCACAGACTTTGGCGATAATGTCATCGCATCGCTCCCCGATGCACTGGGTGGATTGATCGGACGACGGGTTAGTGTTGGGATTGGAGAGGGGATTCGGGATGCTCAGCAGAAGGAAATTGAACGCTTAAGGATGGAAATTAAGCGAGTAAAAGATGAAGCTGCACCAGCACCTGCTGCATTTGATGACGGAAAACTTGCTAAAGTTGTAACTACGGCATCTGGGCCGCCTGCCACTGCATCCATAGGTAAGATAACCGTGACAAGTATAAATGGAGGCGACCCCAGAGTTATCGTAAATGAGTTGTCAAACTTGCCTCCTGAGGTATTAAAGAATCTTGAGCGGAATAAAGTCAAATTCGTAGCTGCAGGCGATAATGTGGGTGAAGTTATAAGTACCGGAACCCCTCGTGGTTGGCCCGCAGGTTTTAAATGGAGCGATGTGAAGGCGGTTTATCGATCTAGAACGAATACTGTCATCTATGCCACGGGACCGAGACTAAGCACAGGAAGCATTAACACCGTCCTTCATGAAACCGGGCATGCAATAGATTTTAATAATCGAAATGCGTCATCTCGAGCAGAATTCAAGGCGGCATGGCAATCTGAATCTGCTTCCTTAAAAAATTACTATCACCCAACAAATGGAACCAACCCTAATCCGACTGGCTATCTTCAGGAGTCGTATGCTGAAAGCTTTGCAAATTACTTTTCAAAAAATACCGCTTATGCCAAAGCCCATCCTGCCTTTAATACATATTGGGGGTCTCGTAAATGGTGATAAAGTTCATTATTGTCAGTCTATTGCTATTCGAAATGAGTTGCTCTTCAGGAGTCCATACTGTGAACAAAATGCCTAATGTAGGTTACGCTGAAATCTCGTCAGATGGAGTGTTGACCCTCCATTTAATTGGTAAGAGTGATGAGGGCGATATTGTTCATGCCATTAAGTCATACAAAATAGGCGATCCTTACTACGAAGAAGTTAAGCGTCATATTGGTGACATCAAACCAGGGGAAAAAAAGGCAGTTGCTCCTTGGCCTGATTAATAATTTCAATTTTGAATGGTTTGAATGGTTTGAAAATTACATTCAATGTTTGCTAAAATGGGTGCCAGTGCGGCCGCAGCAGCGACTGCAGCCAGTTACGCGACCGCGGCTGCTATTGGCTCAACCGTGTCCCAAGCTTTTGGTGTGGCGACGGGGATACAAGAGAAGTTTGACTGGAAGGCCGTGGCACTGGCCGCGATCAGTGGCGGTGTTGGGGGTGCTGTGTCGAGCATAGCGGGACCTGCTCAGTCTATGGTAGGGGCCGCAATTCGTGGTGCCGCCACCAACGCAATCAGCCAAGGCATCGCCGTCACGATGGGCCTGCAAGATAAGTTCAGCTGGGCAGCGGTTGCGGCGGCGGGTGTTGGGTCGGCGGTAGGGCATGGCATGCGTGGCGCGATCGGTGCCAAGCCGCTTTCTGGGGACGGCTCGTCCCGCGACCTTGGCAATATTGGCAAGAATTTAGTCGTATCAGGGGCCGATGCCATCGCCCAAGCCGCGAGCCTGTCGCTGGTCAATGGCACTGACTTTGGCGACAATATCCGCGCCAGCCTGCCGTCGGTACTGGGCAATGTGATCGGCTCAGCGATTGCGGGGGGGATAGCGGAAGCAACTTCGCCCGAAGGTAGAGTAAATCGCGCGCTTAATGCACCAATCACCGAAGCTGAAAAGCAACAGGTTCTAGCGGAACTTTCAAAAGCGGGCGGGGTTGGTTCTCTTGAATGGGGCGGCACCAATCAGGAAGCCGATATTCAGTTGGCTGTTCGCAACAGGCTGCGGATGGAGCAGCTTGCGACAACAAAACTTGGTGAAACCTCAGCTTTCAAGCAAATGTACAATGATTTCAAAGCCGGACTTGCTGCCATGGACACGTATGGCGCTGTGGCCAACGAGGCGATCTTAGGCAAAAACCTGCATCGAGTGGAAGGCAATTCCCCTTATCTGAAAGGGGTGAATCTAACAGACAAATATGGGTATAAAGCCCATCTTTATTATGATAATGAGAATGGCAATTATATCTTTGCCAATGCCGGTACAGATGGGCCGGGGAATTTGGACGATGTAAACACAGACAAAGCTCTGCTCGGAAATAAACCTGTTAAGCAATTGAATACAGCACGCGATAATGCGTTTAGTTTGTTCGAAAACGGCACACCTAATCTGATTTTTACAGGCCACTCGCTGGGTGGGGCTCTTGCCACAGTGCAAGCTTTGAGTGTTAAGCTACCAGGTGTTACGTTTGATTCAGCACCGTTCACCAAGACGATGGCAAAGCTATACGACGTTAATTTAGCGGATGGTAACGGCTTGATGCGGAATTATTATACTAAGAATGACCCATTGACGTGGGCCAATAAAAACCCTCTAAAAGTTGCTGGTCTTGCAACGGCGATGAATGTTGCCAGTCCTGGAACCGCTGCTCCAATGATGATGATGGGCGTAAGCCCGCTGAATTTGATGCGATTGAGGCCCCCGCCTGGGCAAAGTATACAATTACCTGCGGCACCAAGCTGGCGTGACGGGCATTCGATGGGTTGGCTGCTTAACGGCATGGCCACCGTTGCGGCGGGCTCACGATGAAGGGGCGTTTGCGTCTGGTCGCGTGGGTTGGCGCAGGGATCGCGCTCTCAACTTTATTGGGGATTTCAAATATGGGTCACGCTTTAGGTTTTGGCTCGACTTGTCGTTATCAATCTGCTGATGACAAAGAATTGTCATGGACGCTTGGATCTGGCCCCAATGGGGAGCGCGATGAAAGTGCTGTTCCATTGTACAAGGCCGTCATTAATGGGGATTTGGCGGGTTTAGAGCGGCTGTTAAAAAAGGGGCAATCGCCTAATCAACTGCTTTATGATAAAAATTGGTCAGCCCTAATGGTTGCATCAATGATCAGTTGTCCCAAGATGGTCAAACTGCTTTTGGATCATGGTGCCGATGTCAATTACACCGCCGAAGACGCAAAAGGCGAATATGCGCTCTACGTGGCTTTAGACTTCGGTATATGGCACGGCATGGAGGTGTTTTATGATCTGCTTGATCATGGGGCCGATATGACCATTAAAGTTTCTAATGATCAAGACACAGTAATCCATGCAGCCGTCCTTGGTCAAATGAAGCTTGTAAATGAATTGCTGGATCGCGGCTACCGGGGTGATCTGCCAAGATTGTTAAGAGCCCTTGAAATCATCCAAGTGAACGAAGGTGAGCCCGATAAGCAAAAGGCGATTGCGCGGGCTTTGGCGCTGCTTTCTCCTCAGCAGCGAGCTGAGTTCAATGTGTGGCTCGAGGGCCATCGGAAACGGAAAGAAGCCGAAATTCAAAGAAGGGCACGCGGCCCATAAGGCCGATATTGGAACGCCTTTACGCCATGCTCTGCCTGCGCAAAGGCACGATATAAGCATCAGCGCGCAGGCTGGGGTGTCAAGAGGCGCGCTTGGCGCGTCGGCATAGCCGATTGCACCTCTTGACACCCAATCCTGCGCAGGCATCATCGGGCACGGCTTCAAGGCAAGCAAAGCGCGCCCTTGAAC
>NZ_BPFZ01000023.1:14254-14381 GCF_030158815.1 Candidatus Phycosocius spiralis | reverse complement strand
GCCACTCTTGGGTTGAGTTATGAAACAACACTCGGACGCGATAATGTGCAAATAGAACAAATTCGCGCCCGCATTCGCTTCACCTTCTAGAGCAGGAGTCGTTTCGTAAGAAACGCTGGAGCCTGCG
>NZ_BPFZ01000023.1:0-14096 GCF_030158815.1 Candidatus Phycosocius spiralis | reverse complement strand
GAAAGAGCAGGAGTCGTTTCGTAAGAAACGCTGGAGCCTGCGAGCAAAAGGAAAGAGCAGGAGTCGTTTCGTAAGAAACGCTGGAGCCTGCGCGCAAAAGGAAAGAGCAGGAGTCGTTTCGTAAGAAACGCTGGAGACGGCGACCAAAATGAAAGAGCAGGAGTCGTTTCGTAAGAAACGCTGGAGCCTGCGAGCAAAAGGAAAGAGCAGGAGTCGTTTCGTAAGAAACGCTGGAGCCTGCGAGCAAGACGAAAAGAGAGCATGCGGCCACTGGTATCCACTAAGCCCATTGTGCTTTGTTCGTCATCACAATTGATTGACCCTTTAGGCTCAGATCCCTCACCAAGACCTTCTGAGCCTAAAGGACCCTTCTTGGTATTTGTGGGTTAGATAGCTTCACTTCATGGTCAAGACATAGCAGCCCATAGCAACCCATGTCCCTCTCAGTGGGACTATCGACCTATTCCAAGTCCTTGACCTAAAGCCTGCCCGATGACCCGTTGACATGGATACCCCCAAGGAGGGTGATCATTCATGGTGATCTCGCTAAGACAGCCTTTACGCCATGCTCTGCCTGCGCAGGCATCATCGGGCACGGCTTCAAGGCAAGCAAAGCGCGCCCTTGAACCGTTCCAAGTCCTTGATCTAAAGCCTGCCCGATGACCCTAAGTCTGCGCACCCCCACCTCTGGCACGACCGCCGCCGCTGTTATTGCTGGGGATTTGGCCGCTGTTAGGTTTCACTTCGTCACCGCGCTTGAAACAGAAGGCCTCCTCCGGGCCGAGGACCGCGCCGTCGAGGCCCGCGTCCGCCGACCAACCGGTATGAACATGGGTATCGCCAAAATAGGCGCGGTTGGGAAACTCGGATTCAACCACATTTGCAGCGCTGGCCGATGACCTATCAATGGACTTAGATTTCAGTCATCGTATCCAGCTGTGAGAGCAGTATCCACAAGCAAAATGGCCACAAAGGTCGCTTTTGGATGCATTGATTCTCTCTCCTTGAGCAAAAGCCTTGGAACATGGTTTTCTTGCGAAAAACCGCACAATTGACAAGCTGAATATGTGATATTGCGCACATATTCTCCGTCATTCCTTAAAAATTTAAATAAAATGGAGCGGGTTCTAGCTTGAACGGTAAGACTATTTCATTTTAAGCTAAGCTGACGGGGCGTGCTCTAAGGAATTAGCCGGATTCTTTTGGGGACTTGCAACCTGATGGGAGCTTAACAAGGTTAGAACAGTCTTAGTTGTTGGGCCGTACCAGTCGTGTGATGGATCTTACTTACTTGAGTAGGAATGGTCGCAAATGGCCAGTCATAACAATTGGCCAGTCTAAACAAGTATATTCAAGGGGGAAATGACAATATGACATCTGTAATTTACAGTTCCACCGCGCTGGTCATGAGCTTGAGTTTTTTGATCCCAGCCTTAGCCAACGCCCAAACGTCACCAAGCGCACCGATCGGCAAAGAAGTTGAAACTGTTACTGTTATTGGTTCTCGCGGTAAACCCAGAACCGATGTTGAGCGGCCTGTTCCAGTTGATGTGCTCAGTGGTGCGGACTTGAAAATGACCGGTCAAACCGATTTAGCTCAACAGGTTCAGTTTACATCCCCATCATTTAATTCGACCAAGTTTGGGATCAACGGGGCGACCAATTTTGCCGATCCGGCCTCCTTGCGCGGCCTTGCGCCCGATCAGGTCCTTTTATTGATCAATGGTAAGCGACGGCATCAGTTTTCAGCTCTTAACCTCAACGTCTCTCCAGGGCTTGGCACTGTAGTGTCGGATATGAATTCTGTACCGACCGCTGCGATTGCGCGCATCGAAGTGCTGCGTGACGGGGCTGCGGCTCAATATGGCTCGGATGCGATCGCCGGGATTATCAATTTGACCCTTAACCGCGCCAGCAGTGGCACCCATGTTGTGGCTACCACAGGTGTGCACCATGAAGGCGATGGCATCACCTATAAAACTTCTCTGAACCAAGGCTTGGAATTAGGTGACGGCGGGTTTTTTAACTACACATTGGAATATTTTAAGGCCGAGGGGACCAATCGCTCAGACCCGTTTACCGGAACCATTTATCCTACAGCACCCGCGGGCTATGTACCTGGCCAACCAATCCCAACTTTTCCGTATCTGTCCGCCAATCCACGACAGGATCGCGGCGTCTATCCAACAGTCCCCTTTAGGGTCGGCCAATATGGTTCCAATGAAAACGAAACAAGCCAAGCGTTCGTCAATGCAGAACTACCGCTCAACGATGCGATCTTGCTTTATGGCTTTGCAGGCTATTCCAAAAAGACCATTACCGCTTTTGGTTTCTTCCGTGCGCCAGTGACGACGGCCAATGCGGTCCTTTCGATCTTTCCAGACGGTTACGTCCCTATTTTGCCTGGGGAATCAATTGATTCATCGGCCACTTTTGGACTAAGAGGTGACTATGCTGGTTGGGGCATTGATGTGTCCTATGGCTATGGACAAAACACGCTAGATCAATGGGCGCGCAATACAGTCAATGCCTCTTTGGGTACCTCTAGCCCAACCAGTTTCTATGTCGGTCAAACTAAGTTTGGTCAGCACGTGGTAGATATCGGTGCGTCGCGCGCTTTCGGGCAGATTGGGGTCTTCCAAGCGCTCAATTTGGCCCTAGGCGCGCAATATCGAGAAGACAATTTTAAAGTGAAGCGCGGCGATCCCGCTTCCTATGCGATTGGGCCTTTGGCGATTTCAGGACGTGCTGCGGGCTCGAATGGTCGTCCAGGCTATGCGCCAGCAGACGAAAATGACCTAACGCGTTCCAATGTCGGAGCTTATGTTGACGTCGAGGCCGATGTTTCCGAAGCGCTTTTGGTCACGACGGCGCTACGCTATGAAGATTATAGCGACTTTGGTGGTAATTTGTCGGGTAAGCTTGCTGGGCGCTATAAGATCACTGAGGATATTGGCTTGCGCGCATCTTATAATCTGGGATTTAGAGCACCAAGCTTGGCCCAAATCGGCAATCGGGTGAACACCTCTACGGTGCAGAATAATCAGATCCTGCAGACCCAACAAATTTCAAGTGATGATAGTCGCCTCGCGAGTTTAGGGATAGCACAGCCTGAAGCTGAAATCTCCAACAATTACGGTCTTGGTTTGACTGGGCGCTTCTCTCATATTTTGGGCGGAGATGTGTCGGCAACCCTCGATCTGTTCCAGATCGATATCCAAGACCGCATCGTGATCACAGAGGGGGTTTTGACGGCTAACTTCCCAGCGGTGGCAGCTCTTTTTCCCGGTGTGCGCGAAATTCGCTTCTTCACCAACCATATCGACACCAAAACCCAAGGGGTGGATTTGGTGGTCTCCTACAAAAATGAAGTGTTTGATGGGGACTTGACCTTAACCTTGGCTGCTACCAACAGCGAAACCACCGTAGAAAAGCAACGCGATACGCCAGCCCAGTTGCTCGCTGGGGCATCTGCTGCCAATCAAGGGTTTAAGCTTTTGGGCCCAACCTCGATTGAATTGATTGAAGTAGCCATTCCGCGCAACAAAGTCTTAGTTTCGAGCAGCTATAGCAAGGGGAAATTCACTTATGGCGCGCGCGCTTCTTATTTTGGTCCTGTGACCGCTTTTTCGACCGGGCTTAGCGCAAAAGACCCTAATGTTAACTGTAATACTGCTAATCGTTGCGCACAGGATTTTGGTGGTAAGACCTTGGTTGACTTGACACTATCCTTTCAAGCGCATGAAAAGGTGACGATAACAGGCGGAATTAACAATGTGTTTGATATCTATCCAGATAAATGGAATAATCTAGCCGATGGCTATGTTGGTGAAGCGGCGTCTTATTCCAATGGCCAGACACCATTTACCCGAAATGCCGGACAATTTGGCTTTAACGGGGCTTATTATTTCGTCACGGCGACCTTCAGCTATTAGGCCGCATCAAGGCCAAGGTCGAGGCATGGGGCAGAGTGTGTCAGTGCCCCCACCGAAATGACATCAACCCCTGTCGCAGCAATGGCTGCGACAGTGGTAAGGTTTACCCCACCAGAAGCCTCAAGTACCACAGCCCCTCCAACAAGGGCCACGGCGCGGCGCAAATCGACAAGGTTAAAATTATCCAACATTATGCAGGTTGGGTTCAAGGGTAGGGCCGCTTCCAATTGAGCTAGACTATCTACTTCAACTTCAATGGGCATCAGATGTCCAACATTAGCCTTTGCGCGGGTTAGGGCTTGGGTGATCCCGCCCGCTGCTGCGACATGATTATCCTTGATCAAGATCGCATCATCCAAGCCAAAGCGGTGGTTTGATCCTCCACCCAAACTTACCGCCTTTTTCTCCAGTGCCCGCATACCAGGCGAAGTTTTGCGCGTACAGCTGATTTTGGCCTTACTGCCAGCAATTGCCGCAACATAATGTGCGGTAAGGCTTGCTACACCTGATAAGTGACCCATGAAGTTCAGCATCACCCGCTCTGCGGCCAAAATGCTAAGCGCGCGGCCAGTAAGGCGGACAAGATTTTGACCTGCTTCAATCGTGCTACCCTCCTCTACTAGGGGTTCGAACCTAGCTTGAGGGTCAATCAAAGCCATGGTCAGAGCTGCCGCATCAAGCCCCGCCAGTACCCCTGGCGCCCGCGTGCGTATTAGCCATTCAACTTCAAGATTGGGATCAATTGTAGCCAGACTTGTGATATCGCCCGCCCGCCCAAGGTCTTCGGATAAGGCCAAGCGTACAATGGGTTCAAGGATGGGGTTGGGTAGTGCGGTCATAGCAAGGCCTCGAAGGTCACCAAGCTACGGACGCCTGTCATGTCTGGATTTGGAAAGTCACTCCGATAATGGCCGCCCCGGCTTTCTTGGCGCGCCAAGGCCCCTTTGGCAATCAGCTGTGCGACAACCAGTTCATTGGCATAGCCTATCGTGGCGGTCATATCGCCAATGGTGGTAACAAGCGCGTTTAAGCCGTGCGCATCGCGGACCACGCCGCAATGAGCACTCATCGCCATCCGCAAGTGCTGTAAATCGGCTTGGGGGAGAATAGGGGGCAAGTCCCCGCGGCCGCCCGCCTTGGCGGGGAGGGGAGCTTCGCGCAATCGTGTCGCGACTCGGTCCGCAAAAACGACTGCTTCTAATAGGGAATTAGATGCCAACCGATTGGCCCCATGCACGCCGGTCGATGCACATTCGCCTAAAGCCGATAGCCCATCTAGCGTCGTTTTGCCCCATAAATCAGTCACAATGCCGCCCATATGATAATGGGCCGCTGGGGCAATTGGGATTAAATCGGTACGCGGATCAAGATTGGCTGACGCGCATGCCGCAAAAACGGTAGGAAAATGATGGCTAAAATGGCTTTCCAGCACACCGCGGCAATCCAAATAAGCTCCACGACCTGCCTTAATTTCTTTGGCAATCGCGCGCGCCACGACATCGCGCGGTGCCAAATCTCCTAAAGAATGATAACCTGCCATAAAAGCTGACCCGCAAAGATTAACCAGCCTTGCCCCTTCGCCACGTAAAGCCTCAGTTGCCAAGGGGGCAGGATCGCGGCCAATGTCCATAGCGGTCGGGTGGAATTGAATAAACTCTGCGTCTCCTATTAAAGCGCCAGTGCGCGCGGCCATACCAAGGCCATGCCCTGCGGCTTCTACTGGATTAGTGGTCACCCGAAATAGCCCGCCAACGCCGCCTGTGGCCAGCACAGTTTCATCGGCTTCCAGTCGCAAGGGACTGCCATTTGTTGCCAAAATGCCACCAATCTGGCCATTATCGTGCTGCAATAATGCGCGTGCTGACACACCTTCTACCAAGCGAATATGAGAGCACGCGCGTACAGCTTTTATCAAGCTTGCCATAATCTCCCGACCTGCCAAGTCGCCCGCCACACGCGCAACCCTAGCATGGCTATGTGCCGCTTCTAACGAAAGAGCCAAAGCACCTGTATCATCGCGGTCAAAAGGCACCCCAATGCGTTGCAGATCGCGCACGCGGGCGGGGCCCTCCTTGGCAATCAAATGGGCGAGATCGGGGTCCACCAGTCCGGCACCTGCGGCAATTGTATCTTCCGCGTGACTTTTTGGGCTATCACCCGGGGCCAAGGCTGCCGCTAAACCGCCTTGCGCCCAAGCGCTCGAAGCCGCTTGCCCAAAGGGGGCTGGCGAGAGAACGACACAGGGACGTGGTGCGAGTTTCAGTGCTAAAAATAATCCAGCAAGCCCCGCGCCCACAATTAGGACGGTGCCATTACTCAGGCGTTGTTGTTCCACCTCAGATGAGTTCCAGATGAGAAGGTACAGCGCGCGTAGGGTCAAAAATCCCGGCTGGGGCAGAGGGTAGGGCCAGCATGGCATCTACGGCCTTTTTAGCACGCGCCGATATCACTGGGTCAAGCACAACTTCATAACGCAGGGTTAACAGCGCGTCATAAATGGCTTCAAGCGTTATCATCTTCATATGCGGGCAAAGATGACACGGTTTGATGAATTCCACATCTGGGTGGGCGACGGCGACATTATCGCTCATCGAGCATTCGGTGATCAGCACTACTTTTTTGGGTCTATGGACTTCCACATAATCGCTCATAGCCCCTGTCGAGCCCGTAAAATCTGACACCGCGACCACCTCCGGCGGGCATTCAGGATGGGCCAAGATCACAGCCCCTGGATGGCTGGCGCGGATTTCTGCAATATCGTCAGGTGTAAAGCGCTCATGCACTTCGCATTTGCCGCCCCAGGCGAGGATTTTGATCTTGGTTTGGGCAGCCACATTTTTGGCCAGATATTCGTCGGGTAGCAAAATGACTTGATCGACACCCCACTCGCGCGCTAAGGTCTCCACCACTTGAATGGCGTTAGACGAGGTGCAGCATATATCGCTTTGCGCCTTTACTTCTGCGGTGGTGTTCACATAGGTCACCACCGGAATGCCTGGATATCTTTGCTTGATCAATGCCACATCTTCCCCGGTGATTGAAGCTGCTAAAGAGCAGCCAGCTTCAAGAGAAGGGATCAGTACCATTTTATCTGGTGATAAAATTTTGGAAGTCTCGGCCATAAAATGCACGCCGGCTTGCACGATGACTTTAGCCGAGACGTTTGCAGCTTCACGCGCCAGTCCCAAGCTATCGCCGCGAAAATCACCGACACAATTGAAGATTTCAGCGGTCATGTAATTATGTGCTAAAATAACCGCATCCCGCTCTTTTTTCAGGCGGTTGATTGCAGCGATCAATGGGGCAAAGGCTGGCCATTCAAGGGGGGATATCACCTTGTTGACACGCTGATATAAAGCGTCGGTTTCAGCCTTGACTTGACTATCATAGACAAGATTATGGTGGCCTTTGGCTAGGTTCAAGCTATTAGCTTGGCCAGTATTTCTGGCGGTTTTTACTAGGCCCGATTTTGGTGGCCGTGGCAAAAGGGTTAACCCAACCATATGTCTTCTCCTAGCCACTAATGCTCATAATGAGTATTAGTCAAGCGCAGAACAACGCGAAATCGTCCTTACTATCTACTTATACTTAGTGTGAGCATAAGTCACTGTCAAGGAAGTGTCTTGATCGGGATCCAAATTGAGCCCTTTTGTCCTAAGGGGTAAGTGGAACTTAGAGTGGGTTTAAGCCCACATCTACGTTTGAACGGGGCGCACATAGCTTCGTCTATATGCCACTTCGCTTTAGCTTCAATTCTCCCCACCCATTTCAGTGTTCCTGCAACACATTTGCTCTCATCCCTTGACCAGTAACGGGGAGGCGTTTATCACGCCCGCCTTGCCAAAGCGCTGTCGCTTCGGCCTAGATGATGCGCGGGCGTAGCTCAGTCGGTTAGAGTACCGGCCTGTCACGCCGGGGGTCGCGGGTTCGAGCCCCGTCGCTCGCGCCATTTCTAGCCCCGCTTGGTGTGAGTTTCTCCACCAAGGCGGTGGGGGATGGTTCAAGCCAAACGCTGTTTCCCCGATAGGCTTGCCTAGCCCACTTGCTGCACCTCAATGTTGTGCAGTCTTTCCCAAAGCATTTGACCGCCTTAAGCAGAATTGACGAGCAGTCGATCAGACGGGGTAGACGCTATGGAATGGGGTTGGGATAATGTACGGGCCATGTTGGGTGCCATAGCGATCGTGGGTTTATCTTGGGGCCTTAGCGAGAACCGTAAAATGTTTCCTTGGCGCTTGGCGCTTGGTGCGATGGCAGTGCAAGTGTTTTTGGTGGTCCTCTTATTTGGCGTGCCTGCGTCCCAAGGTTTTCTGAACGGCGTCAACGGGGCGGTTGATGGCCTCAATGCGGCAACCATTGAGGGGACTAAGTTTGTGTTTGGTTATCTTGGCGGCGGCGAACCGCCTTATGTGGTTGTCCAGCCTGGTGCCCCACCGCCGTTTGTTTTTGCTTTTCAGGTTTTACCATTAATTTTAGTTATTTCAGCTTTGTCGGCTGTGCTATGGCATTGGAAGATATTGCAATGGATCACTCGCGGTTTTGGGTTTATTTTTGAAAAATCGATGGGGCTTGGTGGGGCTTCTGCATTAGCGACTGCGGCCAATATCTTTATGGGCATGGTTGAGAGCCCGATTGTGATCAAGGGCTATCTTGATAAATTATCGCGCTCTGAATTGTTCATGATGATGGTGGTGGGTCTTGCCACAGTTGCAGGCTCTACCATGGTCGCTTACGCTGCAATCTTGTCCCCAACTTTACCCAATGCTGCAGGCCACGTATTGGTAGCTTCCATCATCACAGCACCTGCTGGCATTTTACTGGCGCGCATCATGATCCCAGAGCAGGCAGGCTATTTTGTTGATGGCATGGATTATAGCTCTGCCCTTGCCTACGAATCGACCATGGATGCCATCACCAAAGGCGTGCAGGACGGTATGATGGTGGTCGTCAATGTCGGTGCGTTTTTATTGGTGTTTGTCTCCTTCGTTTGGATTGCCAATGGGCTGTTGTCGACCTTGGGCACAATCGGTGGTGAAGCTTTAACCTTGCAGCATATTTTTGGTTATCTATTTGCGCCCTTAGCTTATGTCATCGGGATCCCTACGAACGAGATGCAAAAGGCAGGCGGACTTTTGGGTTCTAAGCTCTTTTTGACAGAGTTTGTCGCCTTTATTGAATTGGGCGCTATTCCGGTTGATGCACTTAGCGAGCGTTCGCGCATGATAATGACTTATGCGCTATGCGGCTTTGCAAATGTCGGCTCGGTTGGGATTATGACTGGTGGCATGACGGTTTTGATGCCTGAGCGCCGCAATGAGATCCTAAAACTGGCTTGGAAAGCCTTGATCCCCGGGTTTTTGGCGACTTGCCTTTCGGCCACCATTGTTGCGGCGCTGCCCATGGGCGTTTTTGTGCATTAGAAGGGGGCTACCATCATGAAGCTTTACACCGCAATCCTGGCCCCCAATCCGCGCCGGGTCCATCTTTTTCTAGCCGAAAAGGGGCTTTATGACAGTATAGAGCGCATTGAGCTTGACCTCGCTACCCAAACCAAAGTCCCTGACCATCTGCGGCGCAATCCATTAGGGCTGGTTCCAGTTTTGGAGTTGGATGACGGCCGTTTTTTGACCGAGAGCCGGGCAATTTGTACATATGTTGAAGCCATCCATCCAGAGCCCAATTTAATGGGTTTAATGCCAGAAGAGTGCGCTTTTATCGAAATGTTTGATCGCCGGATTGAGTTTGGTGTGCTTTACCCCTTGGCCAATTGGGTGCGCCATGGTCATCCGGGCCTGGTAGTGCTTGAAAATCCCCAAATTGCCCAAGTTGCCGATGTTGCCAGCGAAAAAGCGCGCGCCGCCATGGTGTGGCTCGATGAGGACTTAAGCCAGCGCGACTATGTGGCAGGCAACCGCTTTACCATCGCGGATATAACAACTTACTGCGCTTTAGAATTTGCCCGATTGGTTAAGTTTAAGCCGTGGGAAACCCATCCCAATATCGCCCGTTGGCGCGATCTGGTGAGAGCCCGCCCAAGCTTTGCGATAACTTAAACCC
Organism: Candidatus Phycosocius spiralis; assembly: GCF_030158815.1. Taxonomy (GTDB): domain Bacteria; phylum Pseudomonadota; class Alphaproteobacteria; order Caulobacterales; family Aquidulcibacteraceae; genus Aquidulcibacter; species Aquidulcibacter spiralis. The sequence goes on along the minus strand of NZ_BPFZ01000023.1, from coordinate 4,104 downwards.
ATGTTTGGCTCAGATAATCAAGCCCCAGCCCACCCCAAAGTGCTCGATGCCATAATTGAAGCCAATCAAGGCCGCTGTGGCAGCTATGGCGATGATCCCTGGACGGCGCGCGCCACCGAAGCGTTATACACTGTTTTTGAGAGCGATGATTTAGACATGTATTGTGTCGGAACCGGTGGCAGTGCCAACGGCTTGGCGCTTTCGGTGCTATGCCCACCTTGGGGCGCTGTTTTGGCCCATCCTCAGGCCCATATTCTTGAAGATGAGGGTAATGGCCCAGAATTCTTCACCAGTGGCGCTAGGATGGTGTCTTTGGGCTGCGCCAGCCAATTGGTGATGCCCGCGGACTTAGAGCAGACAGCAAGCCGCCATGCGCCCACATTCGTGCATGGGATCCAGCCGCGCGTATTGACGCTGACCAATCTGTCTGAACTGGGCCAAGTCTATCGCCCTGATCACCTCAGAAGCCTGCAAGAAGTGTGTGCCCGTCAGGGCTGGAGCTTGCATGTCGACGGCGCGCGCTTTGCCAATGCTGTGGTGGCCTTCGGGGCCAGTGCCGCGGACTTGTCATGGCGGTCAGGGGTCGATGCGCTTAGTTTCGGGCTTACAAAGAATGGCGCATTGGCGGCCGAGGTTTTGATCTTGTTTGGAGCCGCGCGTAGTGCCGCCGCACCCTATCTGCGCAAACGCGCGGGTCAGCTGTTTTCCAAGCACCGATACCTCTCAGCCCAAATTGTCGCGATGCTGGAAGATGGCTTGTGGCTGGATCTGGCTATACGTGCCAATCAGACCGCGCACGCCCTCGCTCAGATCCTTGATGGGGCAGGAGCAAAATTGGCGTTACCCGTCGAGGGTAATGAAGTGTTTGCGCATCTGACAGAGCTTCAAGTTAAGGCTTTGTGCGAGGCTGAAATTGGTTTTTTCCCATGGGGCGGCCTTGGCCCCGATACCTATCGCTTTGTAGCCTCATGGCACAATGATGCGCATTGCCTTGAAGCGGTGGCAAAAGCGCTACAGCGCAATGAGGTCCCAAACCTGTAAGCCGCCGTGCCAAACCATGGTGGCTGCGACCAGATAAATTACGCCAACCCCGCCATAGCCAATCCAGCGGTGCTTTTGAAGTAAGTTCGCGATTAAATCGGCCGCAAACGCCATAAAGCCTATCGCTGCCAACAGCCCCAAAGCCAAGACAGCCAAATGACCGTGTGCGGCACCTGCTACGGCCAGAACATTATCCAGCGACATCGACAGATTGGCGATCATCACAGTGACAATCGCACTCGTCAAGGTTTTGGGGTGGACCATGGCTTGATCGGCTTTCCCATCATGATCTGTGTCAGCGGCATCTTGTTCACGCAATTCGCGCAAGAGCTTATATCCCACCCAAACCAGCAATACGCCGCCTAAAAGCTGAAGTCCTGGAACAAGCAGGAGTTTGGCGGCTACCAAAGCAAAGACTACCCGCAGCACAACAGCCCCGGCCAGACCCCAGAAGATAACTTTGCGGCGTTGCTCCACCGGCAAGCCGGCTGCCGCCAAACCTACTGCAATGGCATTGTCACCTGAGAGCGCCACATCAATGGCTAGAATTTCAAACAGGGTTATGCCTTCTTGGATGATGGCTTCAACATTCATAGTTTCTAGGCCTTTAGGGCACGTGTTTGGGCAAGATGGGCCGCATAAAGCGCGATGGCGGTCGCGCCTGAAACATTGAGGCTTTCCATATCCGGGCTGATCGGAATGCGGGCGAGGTGGTCACAACGTTCACCAACCAATTGGCGCAAGCCTTTACCTTCTGCCCCCAAGACCAAGACGGTGGGCGAACTGTTCAAGACATCGGCCAAATCGCGATCTGCCTCACCTGATAAGCCGACAGTCATCCAACCGTCCTGCGCCAATTGCACAATGGTTTGGGCGATATTGACGACGCGAACATCGGGGACGCGTTCTATGGCACCAACGGCAGCTTTGGCTAAAGCGCCGGTAATCGGCGGGGCCTTTCGATCTTGTTGAATGATGGCGCGGACTCCAAAAGCGGCGGCAGAGCGAAAAACCGCGCCGATATTTTGCGGGTCGCTAACTTGATCCAAGATAAGCGCGATGCCAGAAGCTTCGGGTAAAGCCTTATCTAAACCAATAGGTTCGAGGGGGTTGACTCGTGCGGCAATACCTTGATGCACAGCACCGGCGGGCAAAAGGACACCAAGCTCATCCCCGTCGGTTAGGGTGAATTGATCACGATCGATCGCCTTATCTCCAAGTCTTTCGAGTGCATTGCGGGTCGCTAAAACCTCAAAAACTTTGCGTTTTGGATTAGCGAGCGCTGCAAGTACAGCGTGGGTGCCATAGAGCCATTGGCTGCCATCACTTGGGCGATCTTCCCAGTTTGGCCTAAGGAATTTGTTTTTCCATGGCGCAGGTGAAGCTTTAAGTGTAGCCTCCCCGCGGTCTCTGCTTTTGGGGCGAAAACGTGAATTCTTTGTCATGACAGTCTTTTAATGGGAAATCGCTGGCATTGTCGCCTATAAGGGCTGCTGAAATTGGAACAAGGAAGCAAGAAGGGTTGATGATGATGGCAATTCCTATGGTGAAACACGGTTTGATTGTAGCAGTGATCAGCGGCGCAGCTTTTTGGGTGGCAGGACCAAGCGCGCAGGCGCAAGCAATGGGCGATCCGCGCCTATTAGAACTTGATGGCTTTGCAGGTCAGGTCGAGATTAAAACAGCCCAAGGGGCCGTGTTTGACGTTCAGATTGTTCCAGGAGCCAAGCTCAGCGCAAAAACAGAGCGCGCAGGCACTCTATTGCGGGTTATTGGGCCGATCAAAAAGGATTCAAGTTCTCGCTGTAGCAATTACAACTCAAACGGGCGCCGTGTTAAAGAAATAAAGTTGAATGGGGAGCGCTTTGGCCAAGAAGATCTGCCCCGTCTGGTAGTGACTGCACCTTCTACTATCGGGCTTCGGATCAAGCATTCTTTGATCAGCGGTAGGGTAGGCGACGTTGGTGGGGCAACCATCGGCTTGATTGGTTGTGGCGATTTTTTCTTGGGCAATGTGGCGAAAGACCTAGAGCTTAACGCAACAGGCTCTGGCGATGTACGGGTTGGCAGGATTGGGGGCGATCTTACCGCTAGTTATGCAGGCTCTGGGAATTATCAAACCCAAAATATAGGTGGCCGCGCTGAAGTCAGTTTGGCGGGCTCAGGTAATTCCCAGATTGGGAGTGTCAGCGGTGCAGCGAGTATCAATTTGGCAGGTTCTGGTGACATCATTGTGGCCAGTGTACAAGGGCCGTTAGAAGTTAATGTCGCGGGCTCTGGCGATCTTAAAGTGCTTGGCGGGCGATCTCGTTTAGAAGCCAATATCGCAGGCTCTGGGACTATTCGCCATGCAGGAACCGTCATTGATCCACAAATCAATATCATCGGCACTGGCGATGTATCGGTTGATCGCGTAGAAGGCACGCCTACAGTCTCCAAACTTGGGTCAGGTGATTTTCGTGTAGACTAAACTGCATGTGCAGATCACAGACAATTACCATTGCGTTTAGAGCGACCATCGCTATAACGCGGGCCTTCCAGATTACCTTATTGAACTTAGGGCTTTGAAAGCCCAAGGGTGGTTAGTGGATCTGGAACTCCTGAAACGCCGTTGCGGCTTGTGTTGTCATCGGTAGCGATCTGGTGTCATGTGGTGAGGTGGCCGAGTGGTTAATGGCAGCAGACTGTAAATCTGCCCTCGAGAGAGTACATAGGTTCAAATCCTATCCTCACCACCAGTGACATCCAGATTGGTGCCAATGTCAGGTCAGCCTGGGGCTCGTCGGTTCGGGAAATCGGATGCGGGTATAGCACAATGGTAGTGCAGCAGCCTTCCAAGCTGAGGATGTCGGTTCGATCCCGTCTACCCGCTCCAGTTTTTTGAATGTGAAGGGCGCTGTCTATGCGCCGAAATACTTGAGACGAAGGGCACCACGATGGCAAAGGAAAAGTTTGAACGTACAAAACCGCATTGTAACATTGGCACGATTGGCCATGTTGACCATGGTAAGACGACGCTGACGGCGGCGATTACGATGACATTGGCGAAAGCTGGTGGAGCCA
>NZ_BPFZ01000022.1 GCF_030158815.1 Candidatus Phycosocius spiralis | reverse complement strand
TATTTCACATGACTCCTCAATAACACTAAAGTTTGAAACAAAAAATCTGAAACGACAATTCTAAAGATAGGAATATATTATTCATAGAATCTCGATATCGTTACAACCTATCAATATTGGCCAGAAGTTGGAATTTTGTAGAAAAGAGGGATCATAGGCTACATCAATATGGTTGGAAAGCGGCAACCATTCGGTTTCCAGCAAATGTCATAATCTATTTGGCTTGCCCCTAGGCCCGAAACTCCACCTAAACTAATCATCAGGATTGATCTAAAGCGTGTCAGACTTGCGGCTAAGCACGCCAAAGGGCAAGAACAAAACATGCTTCGATTTTCTTTTTTCTTTGTAGGCGTTGGCGTGCTTTGCGCTTTAATGATTGGCATCGCCCTCGCCCCCCTATATCAACCTACAGGGTCGAGTGTAGAGGGGCGCGCAACAAGATCAGGATGGGTGATTGAGGGAAAAGATTTATTGCATATGGTGCCCACCAGGGATTTTCCCATTGCTCTACCTCCTGGTTCGCTTGGAGAGCTTGTTGGCGTGCGGATGACAACGGATATAGAATTATTGTCAGAAACCATGTCTCAAAAAAGCGTACGTTTAAATCTTGGACGAAACTTGGCTCATCAAGTGACAACAAGGCCGATGCGTGTGATCATTCAGGTCCGCGCAACACCTATGCTTCCATCAAGCTCTATGGCGATAGGCTGGGTTGTCAATGGTCAAGTCACTTGGGTCAAGCAACCCGTAACTTCAAGCTTCACTGCTGTGCAATTCAATTTGCCTCAACCTAAGACACCGCCAACGGCCTTAGCGATCTGGCCCAGTGTGGAGGGTGACAACGGTGGTATAGAGGTCAAGTCAATCTTGGTTGCTAATTGATCCTTATGCGCTAATGGATCACCCAGCATTATCGCCTGTAAGACGAATTTAGAAAGCCGCGCCTTATGAGCCAACCTCCCGCCATTACTGCCGCCTACCGAGTTCTCGACCTGGAGATACAGGGGTTGGCATTGCTTCGCGCCGGGATCGGCACCGATTTTATTGCTGTTGTAGATCTGGTTTCAAAGATGAATGGTCGCTTGATTTGTGCTGGAGTTGGGAAGTCCGGGCATGTCGCGCGCAAGATTGCAGCCACTTTAGCCTCCACCGGCACACCTAGCCAATTTATTCACCCAACCGAAGCCAGCCATGGCGATATGGGCATGATCGGGTCAGATGATATTCTGTTGATACTGTCGAAATCGGGCGAAGCGCCAGAGCTTTCCGACATGATCGCTTATGCCAAGCGCTTTAATATCCCGCTTATCGCGATGACTGCGCAAGCTGATTCTGTCCTTGGCAAAGCGGGCGACTATTTGATGCTGTTGCCCGATGCCCCCGAAGCCTGCGGTGAAACGCGCGCGCCAACGACCTCCACCACCATGCAGATGGCCTATGGCGATGCACTCAGCGTGGCGCTTCTTGAGCAACGTGGCTTTACCGCCCAGGATTTTCGCGTCTATCACCCTGGTGGCAAACTTGGGGCAATGCTAAAATCGGTCGCCGATCTGATGCATAAGGAAGCCGATTTGCCATTGGTTGATGAAGCAACCCCTATGCTCGAAGCGCTATTGGTGATGACGGCCAAGCGCTTTGGCTGTGCTGGTGTGATTGATGCAGACCACAAATTGGTAGGGATCATCACCGATGGCGATGTGCGCCGCCGCGCAGGTACTGATTTTGCTCAATTGGTTGCCCGCGATTTGATGACAACTCATCCAATGGTCATTTGCCCCACTGCTTTGGCGGCTGAAGCCCTAGCCCAACTTAATCAATCGGGTCGGACGGTGGTTTTTGCCACTGATGACCACAAAAGACCGGTTGGAATTTTGCATCTCCATGACCTTTTACGTGCAGGCGTGATGTAGTTTTGCGGCCTATAAATTAAACAAACGCGGATCGCCACCTTGCGCCGCTAGATTGACGGTCTTTGTCCGCTCGGTAGCAAACCGGTGCAAATAATGCGGGCCACCGGCCTTTGGCCCTGTTCCTGATAGACCCTCACCACCAAACGGCTGCACGCCTACAACAGCCCCAATCATAGAACGATTAACGTAATAATTGCCTGCAGGAACGGCGGCTTGCACTTCGTCGATAAAACTATCGAGCCGGGTGTGACAGCCCAAAGTTAAGCCATAACCTTTCGACGCAAGGGCCGCACCAATATCGTTAATGGCTTCAGGGTGGTAGCGCACTATATGCAAGATCGGCCCAAAAACCTCACCTTCCAATTGATCCAAATGATCGATCTCAATCAGGCAGGGTCCAAAATAATGGCCGGTATCGGCCAAATTGCCCACATCGATCTTTTTATGAATTCGGGCATTGCGTTGCATCTTTTCTTGATGCGCCTCAAGGGCTTGCCGCGCTGGGCCATCAATGATCGGGCCAATATCGGTAGTAACAAGGGCAGGGTCGCCAATGATCAATTCATCCATCGCCCCTATCAAACAAGCGATGATGTCATCAGCCGTCTCATAGGGTAGGAAAAGGAGCCTAAGGGCAGAACAGCGCTGGCCTGCAGAGCCAAAGGCGGATACCATCACATCATCAACCACTTGTTCCTTGAGGGCGGTCGTATCCACAAACATGGCGTTCAGGCCACCTGTTTCGGCAATTAATGGCACAATAGGTCCTTGCTTTTGGGCCAATGACAGCGTAATTTGTCGCGCAACTTGCGAAGATCCGGTAAAGGCGACCCCAGCGATTAGGGGATCTGCCACCAAATGTGCCCCGATTGCGCCATCTCCCAGAACTAAATGGAGCACATCGCGGGGAACACCTGCTGCAAACAAATGCTCACACGCCAAACCAGCAATCAGGGGGGTTTGTTCAGCAGGCTTTGCGACCACGCCATTGCCTGCTGCTAAGGCGGCTGCAACTTGCCCGATGAAAATTGCAAGAGGAAAATTCCATGGGCTGATACAAGCAAAGACCCCACGCCCATGCAGACTAAGGCAATTGCTTTCACCTGCTGGACTTGGCAATTCAAGAGGAGTTTGGAACTCACCAGCGGCTTGAGCCCCATAATAGCGCAAGAAATCTACGGCTTCGCGAACCTCATCAATCCCGTCTTGCAAGGTTTTTCCCGCCTCTTGGCAGCATAGGGCAATCAGGCGGCCCATATCGGCTTCAAGGCGGTTGGCCGCATCCATCAAGATCAGGCTGCGGGCCTGACCGCCACGGGCGTCCCAGGCGCGATAGGCTTTGGCGGCGCTCGTGCACGCTTCAGTAACCTGTGAATGTGTTGATAGCGTGATTTTGCCGACGAGTTTGCCATGATCTTGGGGTGAGGTCACCATTGTATCGCCAGAGCCCAAAAGTGCTTGATTTAAAGACTTCAAGGCCGCGTTCACCATGTCCACGTCGCTTGCCGTCGAAAGGTCAAGACCGCGCGAATTAGCCCGGCTCGCGCCATAAAGTGCGGGTGGGGCTGGCAGTTTGGCATGTCGTCTCGCACCAGCCTCCAAAGACGTCATAGGATCAGCGGCAACTTTTTCCACTGGGACGTCCTCGTCCAAAAAGGCATGCACAAAACTGGTATTGGCACCATTTTCAAGCAAACGCCGGACCAGATAGGGTAGTAAGTCTTCATGCGCCCCAACCGGAGCATACACACGCACAACCACTTCGCCAAATAGGTCGCGGGCCGTGGCATAAAGCGTCTCACCCATACCGTGTAGACGCTGGAATTCATAATCACTTTGCCCTGCCGCTTGGGCCAAGGCGCGCACGGCCGCTAACGTATGGGCATTATGAGTGGCAAATTGGCCATAGACCGCATCCCCCGCCCGCAGCATAAGCTCTGCACAAGAAAGATAGGAAACGTCGGTGGCTGATTTTGTCGTAAACACCGGAAAATCAGGGCGGCCTGCCACTTGAGCGCGCTTGATTTCGGCGTCCCAATAGGCCCCTTTGACCAAACGAACCATCATTTGGCGTTGCGCGGAACGGGCAATGGATATGACGCTGGCAATCGTTTCCGTCGCGCGCTTTTGATAGGCCTGTACAGCAAGGCCAAGCCCGTTCCAGCCCGCCAATTGTGGGGCATGGGCTAATCGATCGAGTAATTCCAAAGACAATACTAAGCGATCAGCTTCTTCGGCATCCAAACAAAAGCCTATGTCATGGGATTTGGCCTTGATGGCCAAATCCAAGACAATCGGGAATAAATCACGGTGTACAGCCTGCGCCTGGCGGGCCTCGTAGCGCGGGTAAAGGGCACTTAATTTCACCGAAATGCCCGATGCTTCTTTGGGGCCAAGGCCATGCGAGGATTGGCCGACAGCTTCAATAGCCTGTGCATAGGCTAAGGCGTAACGGCGTGCATCGGCTTGGGTTCTGGCACCTTCGCCTAGCATGTCAAAGGAGAAATGACTGGCATTTTGCTTGCGTATAGCGCCTTTTCCCCGCTTGATCGCTGCTTCAATCGTGCGGCCCAGAACAAATTGCTCCCCCATAATGACCATGGCTTGGCCGACGGCCGCGCGGATTACTGGTTCACCAGCTTTGCGGGTTAGGCGGTGCATAAAGCCTGCTAAATCTTGACGCGCTTCTGGGCCAATATCGACAACTTTACCGGTCAGCATCAAACCCCACACCGACGCATTGACCAAGGCACTGTCAGACTTGCCAGCCCGCGCGCCCCAATCACCACTGGCGATCTTTTCAGCGATCAATTTGTCAGCTGTCTCTTGATCGGGCACACGCAGCAAAGCTTCCGCAAGACACATGAGCGCAAGGCCTTCGGGTGTCGTTAAGCCAAATTCATCGAGGAAAGTTTCCAGCATGCCGACGGGCTTGGCCCTCTCGCGCGCTTTTCTAACAATCATTTGGGCGTCGGTTAGCGCTTGGGTTCGAATGAAACCGCGCAATGGGCTATGTTCAAGCAGGGTTTGAACAAGCGATTCTTCATCGGCATATTTCAACCGATCAATGGAGCTGAAATCTGAAAAAGCAGGCATATGATCTCATTGCGTGGTTAGAATTGCTTGTGCGGCCTAGATTGGCCTTTTCTGGCGCGCCATTGTAGAGAGACCCTACAAAAAACAAAGGCCTCAATATGCGCATTATGCTGGTAACCGACGCGTGGGAACCACAAGTCAATGGGGTGGTGCGGACCTTGGCCCGCACCGTCAAAGAACTAAAGGAAATGGGTCATGAGGTGATGATGGTCACGCCCAATGATGGTTATAAGACCATACCTTTACCCACTTATCCAGAAATCAAAATGGCTTTGTTTGCCAAGGATGATATTGAGGAACGGTTTGAAGCTTTTGAGCCCGAAGCGGTTCATATCGCTACAGAAGGCACACTTGGCCTTGCCGCGCGGCGTATGTGTATTCAGCATCGTTTCCCGTTTTCATCCTCCTATCACACCCAATATCCTGAATATATTTCCGCGCGTTTTCCAGTCCCGGTCAGCTGGGGCTATGCCTTTGTGCGCTGGTTTCACAATATGGCAGGCCGGGTGATGGTCGCTACCCCAACCATGCGAGATTTGTTGATTTCACGCGGGTTCAAAAACCTTGCGATATGGACCCGTGGCGTTGATGTCGATCAGTTTAACCCCAAGTTACGACAAGCCGATCGCGGGCCACTGGCGGGCATTGCGGGGCCAATATTTCTATATGTCGGCCGCGTTTCGGTTGAAAAAAATGTTGAGGCTTTTTTGGCGTGCGAGCTGGAGGGAACCAAAGTCATAGTCGGCGATGGCCCAGCGCGTAAAGACCTTGAAAGCCGCTTTCCTGAGGCAAAATTCCTTGGTGCCAAATTTGGCGATGAATTGGCTGCTTGTTATGCCAATGCTGATGTCTTTGTGTTTCCTAGCTATACCGATACTTTTGGCCTGGTGATCTTAGAGGCGATGGCCACAGGAACCCCGGTTGCAGCCTTTGTGGCGCCAGGCCCAAAGGACATTATTCCAGGTTCAGGAGCCGGGGTAATTGGCGATGATTTAGAAGCCATCATCAAGGCCTGCCTCATGATCGATAGATCTAAGGTGCGCGCTTATGCCGAAACCTTCTCTTGGCGCGCTAGTGCCCTACAATTTTTACAAAACCTTGACCCCCTGCCCGTCATGGAACGCTATAAAGTATGGAACAGGGTGAAAAATGCCTTGCGTTTACGTAAAAAGCGCAAAATTGTTTGAGGAGGAGACCAATTCTTAAACAGTACCCGCAAATCGCTTTGATTAAGAAACTATGTTTCACCTGTTTTCCAGGCTAGGCCCCCACCAAAAAGGTCAGTGCCTTAGCATGCAGGGCGGGAGACCCAGCGGCGATGATGTTCCCACCTTTGGGGTGATGGCGGCCCTGCCAGTCTGTTACAACCCCACCGGCCGCCTCGATAATGGGTATCAAGGCTGCAATATCGACATCCTTGAGGCCTGGTTCAACCACAAGATCAATGTGGCCATGTGCCAATAGAGCATAGGCCATACAATCCAAGCCATAGCGGGTAAGGCGGCACGCCCCACGTAAGGCCATGAAGGCTGTTGTTTGCTGGGCTGAAAACAAAAAAGGATCGGTCGTGGCCAGGAGGGCTTCTTCCAAGTCGATATTCTTGCGGGTCACCAAGGGTTGGCGGGCGTCCCCACGTGTCCACATAGCGCGATCAGGACAAGCAGACCAGCGTTCATCGACAAAGGGTTGGTCCATAATGCCAACCAGAGGGCGGCCCTCAAACCGCGCACCGATCAATACCCCCCATGTCGTGGTGCCTGCGATAAAGGCGCGGGTACCGTCAATCGGGTCTAAGACCCAAGTCCAGCCAGAACTCCCTGCATGATCGTCAAACTCTTCTCCGACAATGCTGTCATGGGGTCTATGCGCTCTTATCATAGCGCGCATGGCCGTTTCGGCCGCTTTGTCCGCTGCGGTGACTGGATCAAAACCATAGCTGGCTTTGTTTTCAATCACCCCACCTGCCCTAAAGAAAGGTAAGATGGCTGTGCGTGCGCCATCGGCCAGCTGATGGGCGAAGTCTAAAGTCTGTGTAGGTGTAAAGACCTGCATGCTCACTTAGGCGTCAAGCGGAGAACTTTGCCTTCGGGGTCATCCGTCAACACAATCAAGGAGCCATCAGGTGCTTGGATGATATCGCGATAGCGTTCTTGCCGCTCTGTCAAAAGGGATTCCTGGCCCATAACGGTTCCAGCCTCCAGGTCAATGCGGCGGATATGCTGGCCTGCTAATGCCGTGACAAGGAGATCACCCTTCCACGCCTTAAACAAGTCGCCCGTGTAAAACACCATACTGGAGGGGGCAATTGAGGGCACCCAATAAACCAAGGGCTGCTCCATACCGGCCTTTTTGTTTTCTAAACTGATTGGCGCACCTGAATAATCCACACCATAAGTGATAACGGGCCAGCCGTAATTCTTACCTGGCTGTATGACATTAACTTCATCCCCGCCCTTAGGGCCATGCTCATTGGCATAAAGCGTGCCTGTGGCAGGATCGCGGGCTATGCCTTGTACGTTGCGATGACCGTAAGACCAGATTTCAGGCCGCGCACCAGCTTGACCCAAGAATGGATTGCCAGAAGCTGCTTTTCCAGTGTCCGTGATGCGCACAATCTTACCCAGATCACTACTCAGGTCTTGGGCTTTATGGCGGTAGGTATAACCGTCCCCCAAGGTGACGATTAGGCTTTTATCAGGCAAAAACAATAATCTACCACCAAAGTGTGCTTGCGTATCACGCTCTGGTACAGCATCAAACACCGTCTCAACTTGTGTCAAAGCTTGACCATCAAACTTGGCGCGCACCACTCTTGTATGATTGGCGTTTTTGGTGCCTTGCGCAAATGAAAGATAGATTAAGGCATTGGTTGCAAAATCGGGATGAAGGGCTATGTCAAACAAGCCACCTTGGCCATGGTTTAATACCGCTGGCACCCCATTTATCGGTGCCTCAACCAATTGACCATCGCGGATCAGGCGCAAACGGCCTTCGCGCTCTGTTACCAACAATCCCCCATCGGGCAAGAAAGCTGCCCCCCAAGGATAGGCTAAACCGCTTGCAAGTTCCGTGACTTTGATATGACTTTGAACAGCCGCAATAGGAAGACTGGCTGCAGGTGGGGAACATGCCAATAATAAGCAGGAAAAAATCGGTGCTTTCAAAAAGAATTTTTTGGTAACCATAAGCTTTTCTAGTACAAATCTCAGCTTTCGAAAATACCATTTTGCGTTTCGGTTGCTTGTGCAGCACCAAGGATTACTTAGCCCTATGAAGAAATGAAAAAACTTGTGTGGAATGAGGTGTCAGACGTTGCGCAACAGATTTAAAAGCGCCTGAGTTGGCTGATTTGACATAGAAATCGATGTCGTCGATAGTCCTTTACGAACCTTTAGAGCCTCAAGCTGCGCCGTTTCCTTGGCCAAATCTGCATCAACAATATTGCCGATGCCAGAAGTCACATTGTCCATTATTTTAGAAAAGTAAGCGGTTTGGGTCTCAACCCGCTTACTTGCAGCGGCCAGTCTTGCCATCTCGCCATTCACATAATCAAGTGTGGCGACAATCCGCTTACTCATGTCATTGGCATCACTCGCCGTGAGGATGGTGGAATCCTTACCAACATAGATCGCCGAAGGTGGGTCTGCTACAGGTCCTGGCGTATCAGGTAAACGAAAGTCAAGAACCGGTAAACCGACGGTTCTTAACCCATCCGTACTATCTAAAAAATTCAAGAACGTGCCCGCTGGGCCACCCAATATTCCAGCGCCATCAAACTGGGCGTTGGCGATCATAGTCTTAATTTGATCGCGCAATTCCACAAAGTCCCGATTAGTGATTGTCCGACTGGCTTCAGTCATCGAAGGATCTGATGCTGCGACAGCGAATTTACGCATCGACGTGAACAGATCAGAGATCGCACCAGCAGATGCTAATGCAACATCTGCAATACTACTTGCTCGATTAAGGCCTGCGATCACTGTTTCAAGACTTCCCAATTCCGCGCGCTGGTTTTGGGCAATGCCATAAGATGCCGGCTTTTCCTTGCTACCCGTCGTTTTTAATCCCGAACTAATCCGGTCTTGTACAGCTTCCATATTCCGCGCAGCATTATTGACTGATTGGACTGCCGTTAAAGCGTTAACATTGGTATTGATGGTTGGCATCACGTTGAACCTTAAACTGGAATGCGTAGTCTTGTTGGAATGCGTAGTCTTGTGTGAAGCCTTAAGTGATTTGCCTAACTAAACGTAAACAATAATCCATGACCTTCCCAAAGCGGCAAGGGACGATGGTAACACTTTCGGGCTCTGATTGAGCTAAGCTTGCTTGAACTTGCTCACATAACATACCCAAGCTTTCCACTTAGCCACAACGCAAGCGGGCCAAAGGACTAGGGTGAATGACAGACACGCTCTTGATTGGCTTCACATTGTAACCTTTTGCGTTGCGGAGTCACAAGATTGAACCGCATGACTTGATCGATGTGGGGTGAGCCACTCTTGCGTGGGTTAATGCCAAATCCACAACCCCAACCGCGATTTCGACCTATAGTACCTTAATCTTCCAGCGTGGTTTATGAGCCACAGGCCTGTTTGACATCACTTGGACTTGACGGGTCATAAAGGGTGTTTGGGAACGGCCAGTGACAGATCAAATGACCAAATAATTATCCACTTTCTGTTCCCAATGCTCATAGGCCACACCCTCCAACATAGGGATGGGATTGGACGTCTGTTGGGGAGGACTGGGCAAAGAATCATAACCCGCGTTTTAACCTCCATTGGAACTCTCTTGTGGTTTAGGCATATTTTTTTGCTGTGAAATCCGAGGTTGAACGGGCGCTTGCGAGTATGACCAAGAATTATAGGTTTCTGTTTCAGAAGCTTAATCTCTGAAAGCGGAGGCTTCACTTTGCGCTCGTTGATGCGCCTTAAATTCATCCATCGTCCTAGCACGCATATTACCTACCTCTATCTCAAGTTGTGCTTGGGCGATATTTGCATCGGCGGTCTGTGACAAAGCTAAAATGATGCCATCGGACATGGCCTACAAACCCCGTTCATGGGATTGTGCACCTTCTAGCATACGAGCCCGATTGTGCCCCCTCTACCTTTTGCACTTCTTCGGCTTTTCGAGCTAGCTGGGTGAAACGCTTCTGGACTTCTTTGCGAGCAATCGATCCACCAATAGGCGCAAGTGCTTTCCGATAATCCGTCAATCGGCTTGCATGCACGTCCAGCAAGGGGTGGGCCTAGATTAGCAATGGCATTTGGAAACGGAACAATAGCCTCCCGCGCTCCCCTCTCATTGTGGGAGGCCATATACGTGCCTTTTGGATCAATAGCGAGCGGCCGAGATAGGGTTCACCTTACCGTACCTCGCCAGAAATTGTGATCAACAAGCAATGAAAGAGTGAGGCCAGAGCTAATTGCCTTGTCATTTAAGGCCCCTTTGGCCACCAAACCACGACTTTGATCGGTGACTCTGACCAAGTTGTCGGCAAAATCGCCCTCGACGAAAGAGGCGATGACACTGTATCCTCCGGCGATGAATTGGGGTTGCCGGTGGTGTCGCACTTAATGAACCTTTCCCCTTGATCGATACGCCCGAAATATATGTGTCAGGAACGCCGCTAAAGAGTATCCATTCGCCAAGGGTCACATTTCGTTGAGGTATGAACTGGGCTAGGTACTGTGCGTATGGAGACGTTACAGACGATAGCAGCAGGATATGGGCGTCGGCTTGATGTTGTGGAGACGGATCGTCGGCGTCGCTTTTCTGACGATTTCAAGCTGTAGGTGTGGCGGAGAGTTATGCGGCTGGGGCTGTTAAGGATTGGGTACATCGCAATAGCTGAATTGAGTGTGACTTAGTTTGGTTTGCCCCAAAATAAGCCCTTCACCCTTTTGTCAGTTAGATGCGTCAACGCTTGTGGAATTGAAGCGTCACAAAAGGTTTAAGCTTTTGCGTCTACCATCATGCCGCGCATAGAGGGACGTGTTTGCGCATCGGTTAAATCGGCTAGGGTTTCGGCCATGACTTCAAGGGGCCAAATGCGTGTTATTTCACCAGTTTTGCGGTCAATAGATTTGTAGATGAAACCGGGGGCATTCTTGTTCCGCTCAATCAAGAGTGATTTATTGATTCCTAAAACTTGCTCAACCATAGCGATCCGCGCTTCATTTGACTTAGCATCAGTAGCGTCGTTAGAACTGATGGAAGCGTCATACGGACGAGCTTTGTCGAAATTAGAATTGGAAAAAAACACCTTTTGACGGGGACCATTGTTTTCAGATTGCGTTTCAACAGAATTCTGGGCAGGCTTCACCGTTACCTCCTGCCCCGGACGAATCGGAGCAACAGGCGGGACCTGCAACGGCAAGACGTTTTTTATCTCCATATTCATGTGATTTAAGGTGAATGTCGCCATTCACCTCCTCCAATTCTTGAAAACCACGCTGTACGCCGAAGCTGTACGCCGAATAAGAGGAACATACTCCTTATAGTGCCTTTTATCAAGCTAATATCAAAATCATGTTCATACCTTTCGTCATATTTTAGATAAAATTAACATGTGTCGCGATAATAAATACAGTTTTGACAATCAAAAAAGGGTCCGAACCATAGCCCGGACCCAAAGTTGTTAAATCTTGCCTTATGTTATCGGAACAAAGACAATGCTGTCTGTGACGAGCTGTTAGCAATCGACAAGGCTTGAACACCCAATTGTTGTTTAACTTGAAGCGCATTAAGCTTTGCACTTTCCTTGGCAAGATCCGCATCAACAATTGAGCCTACCCCTGAGGTTAGAGCATCCTGCAATTTTGATATGAAGTTCTTGTGTACTTCTAGACGCTTAGCCCCAGCACCCCAAGTTGCCAATTGGGTTCCTAATGCGGTGATAGAATTGTTGGTTGCGGTCAATGCAGCTGTTGATGTTGTCGTATCAGTCAGTGCGTTGGTCCCTGCTACCGATATGATAGTACCACCTAAGGCAAGACTGGCACCGGCTATGGTGATAGAATTCCCCCCTGATGCATCACCTAAGGCGATAGCATCATTAGGCGTCGCGGCGATCATATTGGCACCATCAAACGAAGCATTGGCAACAATGCTGGTGATTTGATTGCGTAATTGGGCAAAATCGGCTGCCAGTGCTGACTGTGCGGGAGCCGAATTGCCAACTTGGGTTCCAGCTAATGCTTTACCCTTCATTTCATTCAGCAATTCCATGATGCTTTCACCAGCTGCTATGCCGGTGTCCAATATAGCCGAAGCACGATCGGTTGATTCTCGGACCCGATCATAGGCCCCGATATCGGAGCGCATCTTATTGCCAATAGCCCAGATCGCCCCATTATCTTTTGCTGAGGCAACTTTCAGTCCCGTTGCCACCGCATTTTGTGTTTTATCCAATTCTGCATTGGTTTTATTGAGGGTTTGCAGGGCAATCATAGCACCCTGATTGGTGTTTATGCTGATCATTCTTGATCTCCTACTCGTACAATAATCATGCCATTTTGACATGAAAGTCATTTTGACTTGAGGAAATCATATGAGAAAAATTACTATTTTCTATTTGAAAAATATAGTCAATTTTATCGATTTCTTGTCCAATATATCCTTATAAAAAAGGGCTTGAGTTTAATACTCAAGCCCAATTTCATTATTAGGTTTTTTCCTATTTATCTAAATAAAGACATGACTGTCTTCGTAGCGCTGTTGGCAATGGACAAAGCCTGCACACCCAGTTGCTGTTTGGTTTGCAAGGCGGTCAGTTTAGCGCTTTCTTTCGCCAAATCGGCATCCACAATGGACCCCACGCCTTCGGTCAAGGCATCTTGTAATTTGGTGATGAAGGCCTTGTGAATGTCCAAGCGCTTGGCACCTGCGCCCCAAGTTGCCAATTGGGTTCCTAATGCGGTGATAGAATTGTTGGTTGCGGTCAATGCAGCTGTTGATGTTGTCGTATCAGTCAGTGCGTTGGTCCCTGCTACCGATATGATAGTACCACCTAAGGCAAGACTGGCACCGGCTATGGTGATAGTATTCCCCCCAGCTGTGTCCCCAAAGGCGACAGCGTCGCTTGGTGTTGCGGCGATCATATTGGCTCCATCAAACGAAGCATTGGCAACAATGCTGGTGATTTGATTGCGTAATTGAACAAAATCGGCTGCCAAAGCCGATTGTGCACCGGTAGAATTGCCAATTTGGGTTCCAGCTAATGCCTTACCCTTCATTTCATTCAGCAATTCCATGATGCTTTCACCAGCTGCTATGCCGGTGTCCAATATGGCCGAAGCACGATCGGTTGATTCTCGGACCCGATCATAGGCCCCGATATCGGAGCGCATCTTATTGCCAATAGCCCATAAAGCGCCATTGTCTTTTGCTGAGGCAACTTTCAGTCCCGTTGCCACCGCATTTTGTGTTTTATCCAATTCTGCATTGGTTTTATTTAGGGTTTGCAGGGCAATCATAGCACCCTGATTGGTATTTACACTGATCATACTTGATCCCTTTCACGCACATATTTGCATCCTTCAAAATGCAGCGATCATTTTGACCGCGCGTTTTTTTACCTTAAAATGTCAAATGGCGATCTAAAGAGACCAAAGCAGTTTTCTTCTAAATTAGATCAATATTTATCAATACAAAAAAACCCAGGCACGAATGCCTGGGCTGAATTTGTAAAATACTTTCTTATTATTGTTAGGCTTAGCGGAACAGAGACAATGCAGTTTGTGGTGTGCTGTTCGCAATAGACAGGGCTTGAATGCCAAGTTGCTGCTTGGTTTGCAGCGCTTGCAGTTTGGCACTCTCTTTAGAAAGATCGGCGTCGGTGATGGATCCAATGCCATTGGTCAGGGCATCCGACAGTTTGCTGATAAATGTCTTGTGAACTTCAAAACGCTTCGCGCCAGCTCCCCAAGTTGCCAATTGCGTACCGAGATTGGTTATGGAAGCATTGACCAAACCCAAAGCAGTTGTAGCATTGGCGGAAGTGTCCAGTGCCGAAGTCCCGGCTACCGTGATAATCGTACCACCCAAAGCTAAGCTGGCACCATTGACTGTAATGGAATTGCCACCATTAGCGTCGCCTAGTGAGATGGCATCATTTGGAGTTGCCGCAATCATGTTGGCACCATCAAAAACTGCGTTAGCGCCAATACTGGTGATTTGGTCACGCAATTGGGCAAAGTCTGCCGCTAAAGCAGATTGCGACGAGGCTGAAAGGCCAGTCTGACTTGCAGCAAGTGCCTTACCCTTCATTTCATTTAATAAAAGCATAATGCTTTCAGCAGCAGCCACGCCAGTGTCGAGAATGGCAGATGCCCGATCGGTAGATTCCCTTACCCGCTCATAGGCACCAACGTCTGAGCTCATCTTATTGGCAATGGTCCAGATTGCCCCGTTATCTCTGGCTGTTGCAACTTTAAGACCCGTTGATACCGCGTTTTGTGTTTTGGCGAGATCAGAATTGGTCTTGTTAAGTGTTTGAACGGCGACCATCGCGCCGGCATTTGTGTTTACGCTGAGCATGTTCTAGCCCTCATCCTTATAGCCAATTCATCTTACCTGCGATCAATCTTACCTTGGCAGCCTAAATTTGAGCGATTGGACGATATTGTTGCAGCGGCTTTAGCTTGGGAATTTCATCTTTTGACTGGCTCAGTTCTG
>NZ_BPFZ01000021.1 GCF_030158815.1 Candidatus Phycosocius spiralis | reverse complement strand
AGGAGCGCCTGCAACTTGACTGCCCAGCACAGCATCCAAGCGCACACGATTTAGGTTTTTCTGCACCACACACATGGTCAGAGGTACCAGTACGTGCTTGGCAGTTCTGGCTCTAGATGTTTCGATTTCCTTGATTTGACGCTGTTGGGCTTCGGTAATCGCCTTTTGACGCGCCATACTGGCCTGACGTTCTCTCTCAATCTGTGCCAGCATCTCTGGTGAAATGGTACCACTCACGTTACCTCCAGCTGGAAGCGGCGTCTCTATGACTCGAACATTGGGGGGTATTTTGGTTCCGGGAGGGAGCTTAACACCCGGGGGAAGGCGCACAATTCTTGGATTTTCAGGGGTAGCCTCACCACTGGCTCGTTGCTGATCAGCCTGCATCTGTGCGATCTGGTCAGGCGTTGAGCCTGCTTGCGCGTGACCTGGTTGCGTGGGAAATTGTAACGGAATTTTTGATGGGGTGGCTGCCGCATCAATCACAGCAATCGCTTGCCCTGCGCGGGTGCGGACACCTTCGGGTGCATTTACGTCTAATTGCAGGAGCGAATATCCAGATCGCGCCGCTGTTTTATCTCCTGCGCCCCAAGCAACACCTGCAGCCAGTTCACGTGCCAAAGGGGCAAATGCACCCTTACGGTCAATGATTGGCTTCAAACGGGCATTGATTTGATCCCTGGTTTCACTATCTGCAGCAATATAGGCGGCGCGCAGGCGTGCCAAATCAGCTAGATCGGCATCAGCAATCTTAATCGCTGCCTCTTCATAAGCCCCAAGGGCCTCGGCTGGTTTGGCTAATTCTTGTAAAACAGCAGCGCGCTGCAACATGGCTTGGGCAGCAAAACCTGCCGCGCCCGAATGTGCAACCTCTTGGAGGGCGGCTGCCCCGCCGGTTAGGTCGCCGGCCTCTAACTTGGCCAATGCGGCATCATAGGCAATTGCCGCTTTTTCAGTCATTTTTGATTGTTCGCCTTGCCAATATTGCCAGCCAGCACTGCCAGCTAAGCCAAGCACGATGGCGACAATGATAATAGGTCCTGCGCGTTTAACGACAGTTACTGCGGTCTCTTTGCGCAGCTCGTCTTCGGCTTCGCGAAATAAATCAGACACGCTTTATTCTCCGTCCATAAAAAGGATGCTTCACCAATGAAACATCGGGCTATCTGTTTGACGCTAAAGGTCACGGCCACACAGGGCAAGGTTTTGGCTCGCGCGAAACTGCGTCGATTTGAAGGCATTTGCACTTATCAACTTGGTTTTAGCACATAGGTCTCTGCTTGTGCGGGAAATGATCGCGCGCGCACATCCGCTGCGTAGTCTGCGACAGCCTTGTCGATCACGGCCCCTAAGTCTGCATAGCGACGCACAAATTTGGGCGTCCAGTCAAATAGACCCAACATATCGTCGGTTACTAAAATCTGGCCATCACAACGCGCCGAAGCCCCTATACCGATGGTCGGCGCGCGCACCAAAGAGCTAACTTCAGCGGCAATCTCCTCATCGACACCTTCCACCACGATTGCAAACGCTCCCGCCCGATCGGCCGCTAAAGCTTCCCGTAAAACACGGTCTCGCTCGGCTTTGGTGCGACCCTTAGCACGAAAACTGCCGTCCACATTTATCGCTTGTGGACGCAAGCCGACATGGCCCATCACAGGAATTCCGCGCGCGACCAAAAAGGCGATCGTATCGGCGATCCCTTCGCCACTTTCAACTTTAACGGCTTGACACCCCGTTTCCATCATCACCCGGCTGGCAGATCGCCACGCAACTTCATGGCTTTCTTCATAGGAACCAAAAGGCAAATCGACCACAACTAAAGCTTGCTGCGCCCCGCGCATGACTGCCCTGCCATGCAAGATCATCATGTCGATGGTAACCCCGACTGTCGAGCTTAATCCATGAACCACCATGCCCAAGCTGTCACCCACCAACAAGATATCGGCATGAGGGTCCAATAGCCTTGCAATGGGTGCCGTATAAGCCGTTAGACAAACGACAGGTTCCCCACCCTTATGGGCGACGATATCACAGACGGTTTTGCGTTTACGCGTTTGGATTTGTGCACTCATGCACTGCCTTTACACTGCGGCGAGTGCTTGCTCTAGGTCTGAGATGATATCAACTGCATCTTCAATGCCAATCGAGACCCGAACCACATCTGGCCCTGCCCCTGCGGCTGTCTTTTTGTCATCACTCAACTGGCGGTGTGTGGTGGAAGCTGGATGGATGACCAAAGAGCGTACATCACCAATATTGGCTAAATGGCTAAATAGTTTGAGCGAGGCAACAAACTTGATCCCAGCTTCATAACCGCCTTTGAGGCCGAAGGTGAACACGGCACCTGCCCCATTTGGGCTATATTTTTCCTGCAACTTCTTTGAAGGGTCATCGGGCAAACCAGCATAGCTGACCCATGCGACCTTGGGCTGGGATTTCAAGAATGTTGCGGCTTTGAGCGCATTATCACTATGCCTTTGCATGCGAAGGGGCAAGGTTTGTGCGCCGGTTTCGATCGCCCAAGCGTTAAAGGGCGATATGGCCGCACCCAAGTCGCGCAAGGTAAACACACGCGCAGCGATAGCAAAGGAGATATTGACCGCAGCACCTTGTGGCCCCAAGCCAATAGCACCAAACACGTCATGGATCTTGAGCCCACCATAAAAGTCCAAAGGCTCGGTCAGGCTTGGCCAACGCTGTGGGATTTTACCCCAATCAAATCGCCCTGAATCTACCAATATGCCACCAATGGAATTACCATGGCCGCCAATAAATTTGGTCAGAGAATGAACAACAATATCGGCCCCCCACTCAATTGGGCGCACCAGATATGGGCTGGCCATTGTGTTATCAACGATTAAAGGGATGCCCGCTTCGTGGGCTATTGCGGCGATGGCTTCAATATCGGTAAATATGCCCGAAGGATTGGCAAGGCTTTCTATAAAAACCGCCTTAGTATTGGGGCCGATTGCGGCACGAAATCCTGCAAAATCATCATGATCCACAAAGGTGACGTGCCAGCCAAACTTTTTAAAGGCATGGGTAAACTGGTTGATCGAGCCGCCATAAAGTTGCTTTGCAGCCACAAAATGATCGCCGGGCTGCAACAAAACATGAAACACACTCAATTGCGCGGCATGGCCGGAAGCCACCGCCACCGCCGCTGTGCCACCCTCTAAAGCAGCGATCTTTCCCTCCAAAACATCCGTTGTCGGATTAGTTATGCGGGTATAGATTTGACCAAATTCGGTTAACCCAAAAAGGCGCGCAGCGTGTTCAACATCTTTGAAGACATAAGAAGTTGTTTGATGAATAGGCGTCGCACGGCTGCCAAAGGATGGATCGGGTGCGGCCCCGGCATGGACGGCGCGCGTTGCAAGGCCATGGCTCATGATTTTACCTCCTAAGATCATGGCAATTTAACCGCATTTAGCGCATTCGTCGCATAGGTTTTCTAATGCGATCCGATAGATCAGGCAGGTGGTCAATCGGGCTTCATGCACGGATCATGACGGACCCATGATGTGACTTCAGCGCAAAATCGTTGCTATATCAACCAATGCGACTTCAGGCATCAAATTGAGATACGCTTCGTAATAGGCTTTGTGCGACGCCCCGACCACATTGAGTACCCGACCCCCAGGTTGATTGGCAAAAACAGCGCGAATGTTCGCAGCCATGCGTAAATTGCGTACTTCGAACCAAGCGACATAGCGCCTTCCATAAAGCTCATGCGATGGCAAAGCGAGTGCATCCTTAAAATCAGTGCCAATTAAAGCGCGTTGGGTTTGGGGAAGATTGTAAAACCGATAGGCCGCTAAAACGCCTTCTCCCGTAGTCAACCGGCGACTGATCTTAGGTAATTCTTGGAGCTCTGGAACTGATTTTGCACTCAAACCAGCCCAATGGGCGTTGATCGCAGCCTCATATCCATCTGGAGCAGCTGCAAGAACCGCATCGGAGGTGTGATCATCCACAGCATAGACTCGCGTCAAGCCTAAACGAGCGGCCAGTGCAACCGCTATTTCGTAAGTTTCATTGGGTTTTTTTCCAACGCGACTGAGGATATCGATTAAAGCACTATCAATACCATCACCTTGTTTGCGCTCACTCACTGGCAATTGAAGCCATTGAACCGAAGCTGAAGGGCGCTCCCCGCTAGCAATAAAAAGGGCGGCCAATTGGCGTCGTTGCGCGGGGTTTGGATGTGCTGGCCATGATTTAAGCTTTTCTTCAACTGCAGCGCGCGCTTCAGGTAGCGTCAGGCCAGTGGCTTTTGTCCCGTCCTCTACACCCCAGCAATAATAATCGTAAATGCCAGGGTAGATTTTCTCATGGCGTTGCACCAATTCACACTGCTCTCCTGAGAGACCTTCATAGGTTATGAGGGTAGGATTAAACTTCGCAAGCTTATCCAATAAGGGCTCAAGCGTTTCTGGCGTCACCTGAACGGCCTCTTGGCTCAAATGGGGACTCCCCAGAACTGCGACTTGAGTTAATGGCCCTGTGACTGCGTTACGCCAAATCTGGAAGTCAACGGCAGGCTGATAAGAGGAAAGTTGATGTGCCTGCTGCAATGGTGATGCACAAGCGCTTACTAATAAACTCAACAGCGTTCCAGCTAAGTTTATTCTCATTCTTTGCCCCCTAAATCACCTGTCCTCACGCTTAGATCTTGTCATAAGATTAGATATGGACCACCCTATTATATGCATCCAAAACGGCTTCGTGCATCATTTCTGACAAGGTTGGATGGGGGAAGATGGTTTCCATCAATTGTACTTCTGTGGTCTCCAACGTCATAGCAATGCCATAGCCTTGGATCAGTTCTGTGACTTCGGTGCCTACCATATGGGCACCGAGCAATTCCCCAGTTTTGGCGTCAAAAATGGTCTTAACCAAACCCTCAGGTTCACCTAGCGCAATCGCCTTACCATTGCCGCTGAAAGGGAACTTACCAACGCGCACTTCAAATCCTGCTGCCTTTGCCTTATCCTCCGTTAAACCTATGCTGGCCACTTGTGGATTGGAATAGGTGCAGCCAGGTATACGGGCGACATTGAGGGCATGAGGGTGTAAGCCGGCAATGGCTTCCACACAACAAACCCCTTCATGGCTGGCTTTATGGGCAAGCCAAGGTGCCCCAGTTAAATCGCCAATCGCATAAAGCCCCTTAACATTTGTGGAGCCATTGGCATCTGTAACCACATGGGTGCGATCCATCGTAACGCCCAATGCCTCAAGCCCCAGATTTTCAACATTGCCAACGATTCCAACTGCCAAAATAGCCCGATCGGCTTCGATGGTTTGGGTCTTCCCCCCACTTTCGATGGTGGCGGTGATGCCCCCGGCAGTCGTTTGCAAGGACTTAACATTGGCGCTGGTGATGAGATTAATCCCGCGCTTTTGGAAAGCTTTGGCGGCAAAGCTAGAGATTTCAACATCCTCAACCGGCAAAATCCGATCAAGGGCCTCTACTACCGTAACTTGCGAGCCGAGTGAGCAAAAAAAGCTTGCAAACTCAATTCCGATCGCGCCTGACCCAATAACCAACAGGCGCTTTGGCATGGTGTCGGGCACCAAGGCTTCCCGATAGGTCCAGATAAACTTGCCGTCTGGTACAAGTCCTGCTGCGGGGATGGTGCGTGCGCGGGCGCCGGTTGCCAAGATCACATGCTTGGCCGCGATTGTGCGGGTTCCCCCAGCATTGAGATCGACCTCAACGCTCGGTGCATCGGTTCCAGGGGTTAAGCGCGCGTTGCCTGCAATGACTTCAATTTTGTTTTTCTTCATCAGATAGGTCACCCCACCCGATAATTGCTTGGCCACTTTGCGCGAGCGATCGACAATCTTGGACAGGTCAAAGCTGGCACCCGTTACCGACAATCCATAAGCCTCAGCGTGCTTGATGTTGTCGTAAACGTCGGCGGAGCGTAAAAGCGCTTTGGTGGGGATACAGCCCCAATTCAAGCAGATACCGCCAAGGCTTTCACGCTCAATAATCGCAGTCTTAAAGCCCAATTGGGTGGCGCGAATGGCCGCCACATAGCCACCGGGCCCGGACCCAATTATCACGATATCGAACGTATCACTGGCCATTTGATGCTCCTGCTACAAGCTTGGCGTAGTTGGGGGCCGATTTCACCCCATTTATAGTCATCCTGACTTCGAGACACAAATGAGATCAATCATGATTAGCCGATGCCAAAGGCCCCCTTGACACCATCGACGACGAATTGCGCAGCCAAGGCTGCAAGGATGATCCCAAAAATCCGGGTTATCATAGCTGCAACAGTCGCTCCCATGAATTTGGTCAGTTTTGCCGCGATCAAGAACCCGAATAAACAAAGGACCAAATTGACCCCTACCCCAGCCAGAACCATGGATTGCTCTAAAAAACTATTGCTTTGCGTGAATAACAGCATAATGGATGCAATGGCACCGGGTCCTGAAATCAGCGGGATCGCCAGAGGGAACACGGAAACATCTTCAAAGCGCTCTGGGTGCTTTTGGGCCTCTGCTAGAACTTTCTCATTACGCTCCTCGCGCCGCTCTTTCTGCTTTTCAAACAGCATATCAACGGCAATCAAGAATAATAATGCACCACCAGCCAAACGGAAAGCGTCCAACGA
The DNA here is from genome assembly GCF_030158815.1 of Candidatus Phycosocius spiralis. Taxonomy (GTDB): domain Bacteria; phylum Pseudomonadota; class Alphaproteobacteria; order Caulobacterales; family Aquidulcibacteraceae; genus Aquidulcibacter; species Aquidulcibacter spiralis. Next base: position 9,505 of record NZ_BPFZ01000021.1, on the reverse strand, counting down.
AACTTGAAGTTTTTCCAATAGCCACTGCCCGCCAAATGCAAAGCCAACCAAAACTAAAGTTGCAACCCCAACAGACTTAAAGGCCATTTTCCGTTGCCACGCGCGAGAGGTATGCTGAGTCAAAGTGGCAAACATCGGCGCAACGCCCGGCGGGTCGATCACGACAAAAAAGGTCACAAAGGCGGCGAGAAACGCTTCGAGCATAGCCTGTGCGTAGCGCTGTTTTTTCAAAAGCGCTACATGGAGCGCGCAGCACCAGCTGCGCTCTTTGTTGCCAACGGCGGGCGCAGCTGGTGCTGCGCGTTCCCTTCTACCGTCGATCCCAACGATCTTGATAGTCGCGACGACGCGGCAGATCGTCGGGCAGACGTGAGGGCTTGCCAGCGCGGTCAATGCGCACGGCCTCATGGGTCAAGCGATTGCCTCTATACTCAGATCGCGCGTCCGCGCGCGGGCGGTCATCGCGTTCCCGCGACCCGCCAAACCCAAGCCATATCCGAAATCTCCGCGCCGATGTTATTGAGTGGGAAATTAGCAGACAAAGGTTAAGATAGGAGGAAACCATAAGGCAAACAAATAATTAAGCTGGCCGCTCGCCCAGATTCTCGCAGAATCGGAGCAAATAGCCATCTAGGTCTTGGATTAGAAATTCAGATTGACCATGCTCGACTTCGTCCGCACGATACCAACTTGTTTGCAACGGCTGGAATAGCGGCAAACCTGCTGCGACGATACGGTCTAAAAATTTACCAATGTCTTCAATCTCAATCTGGAGATTGATACCACGCCCAAATGGCCGTTCAAGCATACCGGTTGACCAATGGTTGCCCACTTGCTCCAGCATGATTTGTGCTTCGCCGAAGCTGAGATAAGCAAATCCCTCTCGCTCATATTCAAGGACAAACCCAAGTACCCCAATGTAAAATGCGCGGCTTGCCGTGATATCAGAAACCACGAGCTCAGGAACAAGCGCCGCCCATTTCATGGCCTACAACATCAAGCCAATCGGCTCTTCGATTAAGGCCTTGAACGCCCCAAGCCATGCAGCCCCAATTGCCCCATCCACCACGCGGTGATCACAGGTCAAGGTCACACTCATCACGGTCGCAATCGCCAATGCGCCGTTTTTGACAACCGCGCGCGGCTCGCCCGCCCCGACCGAAAGAATGCAGCCTTGGGGCTCATTTATAATGCTCATAAAGCTCTTAATACCCATCATACCAAGGTTGGAGATAGAGAAGGTGCCGCCCGTATAATCCTCTGGCATGAGTTTACGCGTACGGGCCTTTTCGGCCAAAACCTTCATCTCGCCAGAAATAGCGGCCAAACCCTTTGTTTCCGCTTTACGGATAACTGGTGTTATCAAGCCGCCCTCAATTGCGACAGCTACTGCAATATCGGCGTGATGATGGATCAATAGGCCGTCAGGGGTATAAGAAGCATTGGCCCCCGGCACGCGCTTGCATGCCAAAGCCGCAGCTTTGATCACCAAATCATTGACCGAAACTTTAGCATCTTGGGCTGCACCCACCACATTGAGTTGTTTGCGTAATTCCAGCAATTGATCGATCTCAAGATCAATAGTGAGCGGGAAATGCGGCACATCGCGGAAGCTTTCAGTCATCCGGCGCGCAACCGTTCGGCGCATCCCGTCAAGAGGCACTATATCATAGGTGCCAGCCGCATAAGGCAAGGCAGTGGGTGCGCTTGGGGTGGCAACCGGTGCAGCAATTGGCGCTTGGGCAACTTTTGACACGCTTGGCGCTGGCTTTGGCGCACCGGCCATCGCCGCTTCGACATCAACTTTTACAATCCGGCCATGGGGCCCACTGCCCGAGACGCCCGCCAAATCTATCCCTGCGGTTTGGGCGATGCGCTTAGCCAAGGGCGACGCCATGATGCGTTCACCTTTAGAAGTTTCAGTAACGATTTCTGCCTTACTCGCAGGCGGGACACTTGCTGGCGCTACACTTGGCGCAGGTGCTTGCGCTGGTGCAGCAGATGAAACAGCCCCCTCACCTTCAATCCGCGCAATGACGGCATTGACCTTGACCCCTTGGGTGCCTTCAGCCACCAAAATCTCTAGCACTTTGCCTTCATCAACGGCTTCCACTTCCATGGTAGCTTTATCGGTCTCGATCTCGCATATGACATCGCCCGATTTCAGCACATCGCCCACTTTGACGTGCCATTTAGCTAATACGCCTTCTTCCATGGTCGGCGACAAGGCAGGCATCAAGATGTCGATAGCCATGGGCTAGCTCCTCAGCGATTGGTGACGGCGCGGGCCGCCGCAACGATATCTGCCACATTCGGCAGGGATAGTTTTTCGAGGTTGGCAGCATAGGCCAGCGGCGTATCTTTTTGATGCACACGAAGCGGGGGGGCATCGAGATAGTCAAAGGCAACATCCACAACACAAGCCACCACTTCAGCACCAACCCCCATTGGGCCCCATCCTTCCTCAGCGGTCACCAAACGATTGGTCTTCTTAACCGACGCGATAATGGTTTCGGTATCAAGTGGCCGCAGCGTCCGCAGATCAACCACTTCGGCTGAAATACCCAAAAGCGCCAATTCCTCTGCGGCTTGAAGCGCAAAGCCTACCATGCGGGAATGCGCAGTAATGGTGAGGTCTGTGCCCTGACGGCGTACCTTTGCCTTACCAATGGGTACCAACCATTCATCCCCTTCAGGAACTTCATATTCAATTCCGTAGAGGAGTTCATGCTCTAAAAAGACCACCGGATTAGGGTCGCGGATCGCTGACTTTAGCAATCCCTTCGCATCCGCCGCATCATAAGGTGCGATGACTTTGAGGCCAGGTACATTGGCATACCAACTTGAATAATCTTGGCTATGCTGCGCACCTACCCTTGAAGCAGCACCATTCGGGCCACGAAAAACGATGGGCGCACTAATCTGCCCACCCGACATATAATGGACTTTTGCAGCAGAATTGATAATGTGATCAATAGCTTGCATTGCAAAATTCATCGTCATGAATTCGACAATTGGCTTAAGACCCGCCATTGCTGCCCCAACCCCCATACCAGCAAAGCCATGCTCAGTGATCGGCGTATCGATCACGCGCCGCTCCCCAAATTCTTCCAATAGGCCCCGGCTAACCTTATAGGCACCTTGATATTGACCCACTTCTTCCCCCATTAAAAAAACATCCGGGTCGCGGCGCATTTCTTCGGCCATAGCGTCACGCAATGCATCGCGTACAGTCACTTTGACCATGGGTGTTCCAACAGGATAGTCGCTCTGGTGGCTAGCGGCTAAGTGAACAGGTGCAGGTGTTGCTGATGCGGCAGGCTCGGCCACGACAGGTGAAGCTGGTGTGAGGGTTTTGGGGGGAAGTTTAGACTGGACATCCTCACCTGAAATGCGCGCTATGGGTGTGTTGACCTTGACGTTTTGGGTACCTGCTTCAATTAAGATTGCTTCGACGACACCATCATCAATGGTTTCAACCTCCATAGTCGCTTTATCGGTTTCGATCTCAGCTATGACGTCACCAGCTTTTATGGGATCGCCAATTTGCACCAGCCATTTGGCTAAAGTGCCCTCTTCCATAGTTGGGGAAAGGGCGGGCATGAGGATTTCAATCGACAATTCAGGCTCCCAATTGTGTTGCTCAGGTCACAATAGCGCGGATAAATCCTAACCAATTGACCGCATCTTAATGGAACAATGACGTCTTCAATGGCCCGAACACGTCTTGTTATTTTTCTTAAGAAATTTACTTCTTTTTTGCCTTTGGGACAGTGGGCTTTTTCTTCCCATTACCACGACTCAATTCGGGAGGGGCCAAAAGACCACCGGGCTTTTGATGCTCATTGAGCTGAAAGCGCACATTGGCATATTCGCGTTCAAACGCCGCTTTGCTGGGTTGAAATACGGCATTGAAACCATCTTGAACGGCCTTTTGCACAGCTTCATAATCATCTTGGCCATTTTCCTGCCGACATGTACGCACCTGATTGATGCGTTGGGGCAAGGCGCGCAATTCTTCCAACTTAGCATTGAAGCCGTTACGTGTGCTTTCAGTTGCGAAGCTTTCAACAGTTAAAGCACCAATCGCTTTTGGGCATCCGGTAACATATTCAGGTGCAGCGGCCGAACCCTTAATTGTCCCAACAAATCGCCCTGTAGGCTCAGTCCAGGTCGACAAGGTGACTTGTGGTGTTTCAGCGACGGCGGAATCAGACTTCTTCTTGGCAGGTTTGGATGGTGGTAATTTGGTGATCCGGTCAATATTGGCAGTCGCAGCCGCATTGAGAGCATTAAACAACTTTACTTCTTCATCGGCTTGATTTGACAGATAATCCCCAAGTTTTGTGCGAATTGCCTCAATGTCGCGGCGGCCATTCTCGGTCAGGCAATCCTCATATGCGTCCCATTTTTCGCGCGCTTGCTCATAGCGCCGCTTTTCACCTTCCACATAAGCTCTACTGGTGCTCTCTTGGATCGCAGCGGCATCCATATCAAAAATGAAAGCGGGACAGGTTGGCTTATAGGTTATAGTGTCAACTTTCTCACCTACAAATTCTCCTGCATGCACTGGAATTTGGCTGGCGGGCGCAGGGGATGTCGTTGACGCACTTGGCTTAGTAGCCGGTTGAGCAACGCCATCAAAGCCAATCAATTGCGTCCCCGTTGCTGCGATGAGCCCGAAGATAGTCTTGGTAATCGCCTTGGAACAATTCGTGTTCATTTTTTCCTCCCACAAAGGCTTGCCTGATAGGCTTAGGCTTCAACATAAATGTGCCGCATAAGTTCGGACGGATCAGGCTCTGGACTTGTTTGAGCGAAATCAGCGGCATCGGCTACTATTTCTTTCACGTCACGATCAATGGATTTGAGATCATCCTCACTGAACAAGCCTATTTCCAAACCATAAAGGCGCAAATGCTCGATCGGGTCGCGGGTGTCGCGCACGTGCTTGGGCTCATCCTTGGGCCTGTATTTAGCGGGATCGGACATGGAATGGCCACGATAGCGATAAGTCTTCATCTCCAAAAGAAATGGCCCTTGGCCAGAGCGTGCATGGTCTAATGCCCGCGCGGCTGCTTCTTTAACCGCTAAAACATCCATGCCATCGACTTCTTCGCCAAGGATTTCAAAACTGATGCCGCGTTTGTACAGCTCGGTTTCAGCTGAGGCGCGCGCCACACTGGTTCCCATAGCATATTGGTTGTTTTCAACCACATACACCACCGGCAGCTTCCAGAGGCTCGCCATATTAAAGCTCTCATAGACTTGACCCTGGTTAGCCGCCCCATCGCCGAAATAGGCCACTGACACAGCCTCATTACCGCGATAGCGGTTCGCCAAAGCCAAGCCTGTGCCTAAAGCAACTTGTGCGCCTACAATGCCGTGACCCCCGAAAAAATTGGCCTCTTTAGAGAACATATGCATCGAGCCACCTTTACCACGGGAAGAACCGCCGATGCGCCCTGTGAGTTCGGCCATAATTTCACGTGGACTCATACCACAAGCTAGCATATGGCCATGATCGCGATAACCCGTGATGACTTGATCACCCGGCTTTTGTGCGCCCTGCATGCCGACAACAACGGCTTCTTGTCCAATGTAAAGATGACAAAAGCCAGCAATCAGCCCCATGCCGTAGAGCTGTCCTGCACGTTCTTCAAATCGGCGGATCAACAACATATCGCGGTAATAGGCCAACGCTTCATCCCGGCTGATGCGGTTGGCTAAGGCCTTGCTGGCGGGCGTTGTGGATTTCTTCATAGCCATTTTTGTACGACCCTTCGATTATGCTTCCCTCATAAGCACAAGCATGCGGGACGTCCAGTTGCGTTCATGGATTGGGGGTCTGCACAGATGCAGTGGCGCCAGATCGGATCGCAGGTTTAGACAGCCTGATCATTATATCATGCGGACCGGCCAGACCTAACTGCGCTATGGCGCGCTCTTCCACATAATCAGAATCCACCCGACCGGGTTGATATCGGGCCAAACGTCTTTCCAGCTCACGACGTCGATTGATGAGAACATCACGCTCTTCCAGTAAAACATCAGCGCGCTTAACATAGCCATGCCAAGATAACACACCTTGCTGACCAACAAAAAAATGCACGGCAAAATAAACCAACACGCCTGCGAACAGATAAGTTGATATCCTAATGCCTTTTAAGAATGCCATGATGAGAAAGCCTTGGATCCTTTCAGAACCCGATCCTGATACTCAAAGCTTTGTGCCTTAAGTTGGTAAATCAACTCTTACCCCTCAACTCGGGAGATTTTTAAGGCACCATGTCCGGCATAAACGGCTTGGCCCTCCAGCATTTCCTCAATCCTGATCAATTGATTATACTTGGCCGTGCGGTCAGAGCGCGCCAAAGACCCAGTCTTTATCTGCCCGCAATTCGTAGCCACCGCAAGGTCAGCTATCGTTGCGTCCTCGGTTTCACCTGACCGGTGCGACATCACCGCCGTATAGCCATTGCGGTGCGCAATCTCAACAGCATCCAAAGTCTCAGACAAAGTGCCAATCTGATTGACCTTAACCAGAATCGAATTGGCCAGGCCATCGCGGATACCTTGGCTGAGGCGAGCTGGATTGGTGACAAACAAATCATCGCCAACCAATTGGCATTTTTTACCCAATAATGACGTCAATGCACCCCAGCCGGCAAAATCATCTTCCGACATACCATCTTCAATCGACACAATGGGGTAACGACTTGCTAATTCTCCCAGCCAAGCCGCCATTTCTTCAGGTGCAAGGACTTTGCCTTCGCCATGCATAGCATATGTGCCATCCTTGAAATATTCACTCGCGGCACAATCAAGTGCCAGAGATACATCTTCGCCAGGTCGATAGCCTGCGGCCTCAATAGCGCGCATGATCATGCTCAACGCTTCATCTGCGGAGGAAAGATTGGGTGCAAACCCGCCTTCATCGCCAACATTGGTGCTATGGCCTGCGTCTTTCAAAAGCTTCTTGAGGGTATGGAAGATTTCCGATCCCATTCGCACAGCTTCGCGAAATGTATCAGCACCCAAAGGCATGATCATGAATTCTTGAATATCAATCGGGTTATCGGCATGGACGCCACCATTAATGATATTCATCATCGGCACTGGCAAAACCCGCGCATTGACGCCGCCAACATATTTATAAAGCGGCTGGGTAGCCGCTTCAGCAGCCGCTTTGGCAACAGCTAAGGATACGCCTAAAATCGCATTGGCCCCCAAGCGCGACTTATTGGGAGTGCCATCAAGCTCAATCAATATGTCATCAATATGGCGCTGATCTTCGGCTTCAAAGCCCTCTAATGTTTCAAAGATTTCGCCATTAATGGCTTCAACCGCATCCAAGACGCCCTTACCCAGATAGCGGGCCTTATCGCCATCGCGCTTTTCAACCGCTTCATGCGCCCCTGTAGATGCCCCCGAAGGTACAGCTGCGCGACCAAATGAACCATCTGCTAAGATGACATCAACTTCAACACTAGGGTTACCACGGCTGTCGAGAATCTCACGGCCAAGTATATCGATGATAGCGGTCATAGGGGGCTCCAGCTTAAAATGCGGGCATGTGTTCGCGATGGGGTTAGCGCGCCAACCCGTCAAAAGCTAGGCTAAACACGCATTCGCCCTATGCTAGACTGCAACGGAGAAGGCTTTGGGACGAGGTTTGATAGACGCGCGCATCAGCATCATGGAGCTGGTAAACAAGATAGCGCCTAACCCCTGATGGCTTATACCCAATAAAACCCCATTCACATGTGGGGGTGTCCAATAGCGGTAACCAATGAGAGTAGCAATGCCTAAAACGATTTGAAATAAGACCAAAAGGGCTACGACTTGCCCCCAAGCCACAACAGAGCGGTCTTTGGAACGGCGCGTTTTTAACCACAACAAGAAGACGCAAAGCCCAATGCTATAGGCGCCAATGCGATGATTAAATTGGATGGTGGCGGCATTTTCAACCCAATTGCGCCAATAAGGCGATAAAGCGGCGTAAGTCTTGGGAAACCAGCCGCCGTCGAAAGTCGGCCAGTCGTTATAAATCATGCCCGAATCGGTGCCCGCGACAAACGCGCCCAACATAATCTGGAAAGCCAATAAAAGCACAAATCCAATCGCCCACGGCGCGATTTGTGGGTCGCCCTCATGGATTTTTCGCGGTGCCAAAAGATTGAGGGCTGTCCACAAGGTCAGGCTCATCAACAAAAATGCCATTGAAAGATGGGTGGCCAATCGATAAGCCGCCACATCCAAGCGATCCCCACTTAGGCCTGAACTGACCATCCACCAGCCGATAAAGCCTTGCAAGCCACCCAATGCCAGCATCGCAATCAGCCAAGGTGCCATCGTTTTACGGATATAGCCCATGGCAAGAAACACGATCAAAGGCAGGCCAAAAGCGAGGCCGATCACCCGCCCCAGCAATCGATGCGCCCATTCCCACCAGAAGATAAACTGAAACTCGGTTAGGCTCATGCCTTTATTTTGCAGCTGATACTCAGGAATTTTCTTATAAAGCTCAAACTCGGCTGCCCATTCTTTCGCGTTGAGCGGTGGGATCACGCCATGGATCGGCGACCAATGGGTTATGGATAGACCTGAATCCGTCAAGCGCGTCGCCCCGCCGACGATGATCATGCACAAAACCAAAGCAACGATTGTCAAAAGCCAGTATCCTACTTTCCTATCGCGAAGTCGCGCGTGCTCCTGTCCATTGATCGCGCCAAGTTGAAAGGATGTAACAGGCTTAAGGGTGGTCATCGGTACAAAACTTCCTATGTGAAATCAGACGTAGGTGCATGAGCCAGCGAGGGCAATTGTTGGGGTGCTGTTCGTGCACCAGCGCCATGGTAGCAGATTAGGAGTCAAATGGATCAAAGGAGACACAAGTGAAAGCGACCTATCGACGCGGTATCGGCATCTTAATAACCTTAGTGGTGTTGATGGTTTATACCTTCTTCGCAGCTTCGGTCGGTAGTTTACTGGCGGACAAGCCATGGTACGCCCAGATTGGGTTTTTTGCAGTCGCAGGCATTGGATGGGTGTTTCCTCTTTATCCAGTCTATGTCTGGATGAGACGCCTAGATCCAGACGAGGCAGCGTTAGAAAAGCCACCGGTGGCAGCGGCTACTCGCAAACGCTAACTTACGAGCGTGGTCGGAGCGGCGGGATTTGAACCCACGACCCCTTGTCCCCCAGACAAGTGCGCTACCAAGCTGCGCTACGCTCCGACCGTTTCACATCATTGGTGTTTGATGCGAGCCGCGCCTATAGCCTTCCCGACCAGATGCAGCAATCGATGTTGTCAGATGTTAAGCACTTGGGCGCTTCATGATTTAATCGAACCAGATGAAATGTCACCTATAAATCTGCTCTGCCACCTGAGACTTGGACCATTTGGAATTAGAGTTTTGTGCCGTAATTTTCCTTGGCTGGACGAGGAGGTTTGGCATGAAAGCATCGAAGTTCACGGACGCCCAGAAAGCGTTCGTCGTGA
>NZ_BPFZ01000020.1 GCF_030158815.1 Candidatus Phycosocius spiralis | reverse complement strand
ATTGGCTTTGTACCTAACGTCTATTAGGGCCAGTGGCGTTGGCTTAACACAGATTGTAAGTGATCTAAGGCTTCAGTTGGGGTTTCAACGCAGAAAAAGGCGTGACGAAAGCCTGCTGGGGTGAATTTGGCGGCTATAATTGCTTCAATTAAGTCCACGAAGGGTTGCCAGAACGTACATCCTACTAAAACAACAGGTTTTTGGTGCAGTTCCAACCGTTGCCACGACAAGGTTTCAACTACTTCTTCCAAAGTGCCAATGCCGCCAGGTAGGACAATGAAGGCATCTGATTCGGCAAATAGACCCCATTTGCGTTCATGCATGGTTTTAACCATTCGCGTCTCAATAGCTGGATTGGGCTTTTCCCACTTGGTTAAAAAGTGTGGCATGATGCCAAGCACTTCACCGCCAGCTTCAAGGGCTGCGCGTGAGGAAGCCCCCATTAAACCTACGTTTCCACCACCATACACCAGCCGTATACCGCGCTTTGCAATGGCATGGCCCATATCGCTTGCCAATTGCAGGTAACTGGAGTCCACTTGATTGGATGAACCACAATAGACGCAAACAGATGTCAAACACGCCATAAACAACTCCCTATCAACCGGCTGTGGGGTGATTTGGATTTTGAAGCTATAGGTAAGGTTCCTGACATTTTCGCATAAAGTCCAGTTATCTGCGCAATGTGCTCTGTTCATAAGGCCATAAAATTGACTAAGTGTTTGAGATGATACAAGGCCAAACCACTCAATCCGATACCACCAACGAGATTTCCCCCATCGGGCGTGCGCTTGCGCGCTTGATCCGCTTGATTGGTGGCCTGGATACTACGGAGTTAAAGGTTCGAGTGGGCTTGGCGCTGGCATTAACCTTGGTGTCGAAGGTGTTTATTGTTGGTGCACCATTGGTTTTGGCACAAGCGGTCAATCGTCTGACCAGTGGCAGCAACCCATCATGGGATCAAGCATTTTTGCTAATGATAGGTACTTGGGCCTTCATGCGGTTTTTAGGAACAGGCGCACCCCAATTACGCGACACCTTGTTTCAAGCGGTCAGTGAAGAGGCCCAACGCCGGGCCGGGGTTAAAATATTTGGCCATGTTCATGGATTGGGGATTCGCTTTCATCAATCTAAGCGCACCGGGGCTGTATGGCGGACGATTGAACGAGGTGTGCGTGCCATTGATTTTTTAACTAGGTTTGTTGCTTTTAACATCGGGCCGACTTTGATTGAACTTGTTTTGGCCGCTTCGGTTTTGGGATGGCGCTATGGCTGGTTGTTCGCGGCCATCGCGACGACAACTGTGATTCTTTATACATACGCGACTTTGGCAATTACAGAATGGCGCCTGCGGTATCGCCGCGACATGAATGATGCCGACAGTGAAGCAACGGGTCGTGCGGTTGATTCGCTTTTGAATTATGAGACCGTCAAGGCCTTTGCAGCTGAAGTGCGTGAGACTGAACGCTACAATCAAGCCGTCCGGGCATATGCAAAGGCCTCAGTCCATTCAAACGCGACTTTGCAAGGCCTCAATGCCGCTCAAGGGTTTATCCAAAATCTGGGGCTGGCGGCGATGGTGGCGGCAGCGGGATATGCGATTTCGCGGGGAACCATGGGGGCAGGGGACATTGCGGCTGTCACTTTGGTCATGCTGAACCTTTACGGCCCCCTCAATATTCTAGGGTTTGCTTGGCGCGAGATTAAACAAAGCTCCATCGATATGGAAGCCATGTATGCCTTGTTGGACGAAGTGCCTGACATTGCCGATCGTCCCGATGCAAGGGCTTTAGTCCTCAAGGGCGGGGTCGTCACTTTTGACCGCGTGGCCTTTACCCATGATGGCCGCCACGCTGGCTTATCGGAAGTCTCCTTCACGATTGAGAGCGGAAAGACAGTCGCGATTGTGGGGCCGTCAGGTTCGGGCAAATCAACCATCGTGCGGCTGTTGTTTCGCTTTTATGACCCCCAATCAGGTCGCGTACTGATCGATGGGCAAGATCTCACATCCGTCACCCAAGAAAGCGTGCGCGCCGCCATTGGATTGGTGCCTCAAGACGTCGTCCTGTTTAATGACACCTTGGCCTATAACATCGCTTATGGCCGCCCAGAGGCACCCATGGAGCAGATTGAAGAGGCCGCAACAATGGCCAGACTGGGCAGTTTGATTGCCGGGGCTCCTTTGGGACTTTTAACCCGTGTGGGTGAGCGGGGCTTAAAACTATCAGGTGGGGAGCGCCAGCGGGTAGGCATAGCCCGTGCGATCTTGAAAAACCCACCTATTCTTGTTTTGGATGAAGCCACTTCCAGCCTTGATTCAGTCACAGAAGCCGAAGTGCGCGAAGCCTTGGAAGATGCGGCCAAGGGGCGCACCACTTTGGTCGTTGCCCACCGCCTTTCAACTGTTGCCGACGCTGACGAAATCATCGTGCTGGCCGATGGACAAGTCGCAGAGCGTGGCACCCATGGCGACCTACTCAAAAAGGGCGGGGTCTATGCGCATTTGTGGGACATGCAGGCGCGCAGTGAGCCCGTGGCGCAGGAGCTTTTTGCCGATCCAAACTGAAATGAACTGGCTCCCCGAGTAGGGCTCGAACCTACGACAAAGCGATTAACAGTCGCTTGCTCTACCAACTGAGCTATCGGGGAACACGTGAAGGCGGGGGTTATAACGCCACCGTCGCGTCGTGCAAGTCTTAGGCGCTAATTCAATGCAGCTATCTGTGTAGGACAGCATTTTACCCCTTAAACACAAAAAAAACGGGGAGCCTTTTGGCTCCCCGCAAAAGATCGGGTATGGTGGGGTGTCTTCCGCAGAAGACCGAGAATAATTAAAATTGTATCATTACGATAAAGTTAACATTAACGTTCGCCTCTGCTATTTTATGTGACGACACATCAGTGCACTTCTGTGATAAAGTCTCTTGTCTGGCGGCGAACCTTTTTGAGATTGACCAACCAGTCACCCTCTTCTTTACGATAACCCAAAGGCATAAGGACAACTGAGCGCAAGCCGCGTTTGTTCAGCCCCAAAATCTTATCTATAGCGGGTGGATCAAATCCTTCCATCGGGGTTGCGTCTACTTTGGCTTCGGCTGCGGCAACCAGCGCTACCCCTACACCAATATAGGCCTGACGCGCGGCGTGATGATAATTAACTTCGCTACCACGCTGGGGATAGGTTGATAGCAGCATCTGGCGATAATTTTCCCAGCCCTCGTTTTTGATGCCGCGCACGTCATTTACCAAATCAAACATGGTGTTGATCCGCTCTACCGTATAATCGTCCCAAGCGGCAAAAACCAAAAGATGTGACCCTTCAGTGATCTGGGCTTGATTCCAAGCTGCGGCCTGAATTTGGGCGCGTACCTCTAGATTGGTCACCAAGATGACTTCATAGGGCTGTAAGCCGCTGGAAGTTGGCGCAAGGCGAATCGCTTCAAGGATAGAAGCGATTTTTTCTTCGGGCACGACTTTGGTCGCATCCATTTTTTTGGTAGCATAACGCCAGTTTAAGTCATCAATAAGCATCTGATTTTCCTTGGTGTTTGAACATTAGTTTATGGGAGGTATCGGGTGATCATCTAACGGGCATGTGGGGGTGAAGCAGGTGCATGGGAATAGGGGCACTGTGAAAGGATGGTTTAGATTGTCTATTATTGTTCTCACGCTTGTTGGTTGCGTCGATGAATCATTAAGCACTCACCTGTCCAGCTGGCATTAATCCCATAGACTTGGTCAAGAATTTCTGGGCTTAAAGCCTGACGGGGCGGGGCTTGGATCACAATCGCACCTTGGTGGAGCACGATAATATCGTCACAAAACTGCGCGGCCAGTTCTAGGTCATGTAAGCTGGCGACTACGGTGTGGCCGCTTTGGGCTTGGGCTTTGAGAATAGCCATGATGTCGAGGCTAAGTCGGGGGTCTAAAGCTGCGATCGGCTCATCAGCAATCAAGGCCTGGGCCTCTGCCGCCATCACACGCGCGATATGAACCCGCGCCACTTCTCCACCCGATAGACTGGCAATCGAGCGATGTGCAAAGCCTTGTAAGCCACATAAAGCCAGAGCTTTATCTACCGCTTGATGATCCTTGGGGCCGAGCCTACCGAGGGGACCGCCATGGGCATACCGACCCAAAGCTACCACCTCACGCACCCCAATTGGCCAAGCCAGGTCCCGGATTTGGGGCAAATAAGATACCATTAATGCACGCGCTTTGGCACGCAACGTATGGGCGGGGATGTTTCCGATTAAGGCATGACCACTTTGAAGGGGTTCAAATCCTAAAAGGGCGCGAAGGGCCGTTGTTTTTCCAGCACCATTGGGACCCACAAGCCCAACAAATTGCCCGCGTTTCGCGGTAAAACTCACTGAATTTAGAATGGGGACCTTTCCTAAAACCACGCAGGCATTGATTAAGCTTAGCTCCCTCATGCCCCTTCTCCCAGTCCGCGACGGCGCGCTGCAATCACGATGAAGATGGGTGCCCCAATTAAGGCCGCTACCACGCCTAATTTGAGCTCCTGATCGGTTGGGGCGAGGCGAACGAGACAATCGGCGATAACCAATATCAGCCCACCTAACAAAGCCGATGGGACCAATGTCTTGGTGGGCTCATGGCCAACCCATGGCCGCACGACATGGGGTGCGATTATACCTACAAAGCCGACTGCCCCGGCGATGGAAACAGCCGACCCAACCATCAAACCACAGCCAATGACGATCAAAGTGCGGGAGCGGCCAATCGCTAGACCAGCACCACTGGCCGCTTCTTCCCCAAGCGCCAAAACACGTAAATCTGGGCTTGTTAGCAGCAATATGGCCAAACCGGCAAGCCAGAAAGGGGCGGCAAATCTTATATCCTCAAGTGAGCGATTGGCTACAGAACCCATTATCCAATTCATCATCTCGTTTAAGGAATAGGGATTGGGGGAGAGATTTAGCAATAAAGACATGCACGCACCCGCAAAACTGGATAAGCCAACACCCACCAATAGCAAAGTAACGACGGAGCGGACTTGTGGTGCAACCAGCACCAGTAGACCAGTGGCCAACACCGCACCCATCATGGCGGCACTGGGTAGGACCCAAGCTGATAGACCAACCAAGCCGAAAAAAATCGTGCAGCTGGCACAAAGGCTCGCCACCGCTGAAACGCCCAAAACACCAGGCTCCGCCAAAGGATTGCGCAATAGGCCCTGTAGACTCGCGCCACTGCACCCCAAAGCTACGCCGACCAATAAAGCCGCAATCGCACGCGGCAATCGGATCTGCCAAAGGATCAAGTTGGTGTGGCTATCTCCCAATCCAACAAGGGCGCGCCCCATTTGATCCAAACTGATGGGCGTCACACCCATCAAGCACGAAGCCACAATGCTGATCGTGCATAAAACCCATAAAGTAAGGGTAAGGGGGCCTGAGAAATCCTTAACCATCAAGGGTGTTCCTTGTCTAGAACGTGAGGACTGTTGCCCAGATCATGCCCAGCCTTGGCCATCGTCTCCATAGCGTCGAGGACAAACCAGCCCCCACAGCTAAGGGTCGAGCCATCAAGTCTGACAACAGGCACACGCGTCATCATGTCACGCATGATGGGGTGACGCGCAGAAGACCAATAGTCCTGATAACTGGATTGCGCGCCGAATTGGGCCGTGAGGGCCAGTTGCGGGCTTTGAGTTACCAATCGTTCCAAAGGCAAGGGATGCCAGCCTTTTTCGGTTTGAAAATTGGTAAGGCCTGCTTGGGTTATCAGTTTGTCAATCATGGAGCCAGGCCCTGTGGTGATACCGCCGGGGGTGATATAAAGGGCAGAAACGCTCGGAGCTGGTTTCAGCGCTGCGAGGCGTGCTTTAAAAGTCGCAGTTAAAGCATCACCAGCTTCTTCTTCGCCTAAAGCCTGGGCTACTTCCTTGATCGTGGTTGTAATGCCTACAATATCACTCGCATAGTCAATCTGATGAACTTTAACACCCACCTGTTCAAAAAAGGCCTGCGCTTGATGCCCCCCGCCATAAGAGCGCACAATCAAATCAGGGCGAAGCCCTAACACATCCTCTGCTCTTGCCCGCACCTTGGGTAGGCCAATCGCTTGGTTGCGCATATAAGAAAAAGCCCGTGTGGCATCGGGGGAAAGCGCTAAGATATTGCTGCGCTTTGCAAGTTTCAGAACAAATTGATCGGCGCAATAATCCAGTGAAACGATGCGCTGCGGTCGCTTTAGGTTGCCTTGACTGGCTTTCATCCCAGAAACAAGTTCAAGTTTCTTTGGCGGCGGGGCTGTGCACCCCGCTGCAGCTAAAAGGACAATAAGGGTGAGGCTAAAACGAAGCACGAAGGCCAATCCAGCTTTGCTGGCGTGGAGAGCCATATCCGAAAGTGGTTTGATAGATTTCATCGCCCGCATTCTCGACGCGTCCTATGACAGACCAATGATCGCCAAGTTTTTGACTGACCCGGAGCGTCACCACCTCATAACCCTTCAGGGGGCGGCTATTGGCGGCATCATCAAAACTTTCGCCGATACGTGACACTGTTGCTGAAACATCCAAGCCAAAGGGGAAATCATAGCCTATGGTCAAAAAGCTGGTTTCTTCTGGCCTGCGCGCAAGGCGCCGGTTGAAATTGGCGCTCCTTTCAACTTTGTTGCGGGCATTAAGCGTCGAATAACCTATGGACAAGCTTAACCGATCAGTCGGCATGGCTTCAAGACTTGCCTCTAAACCTTCAGCCTTGGTGCGCGCGATATTGTCATAAGTGCCATTTGGGCGGTTTGCACACATATCAATTGGGTTGCGAAAGCAGGATATAAAGTCGATCTGGTTGGTGGTGTCGCGATCAAATAAAGTTATCGTCCCTTTCAGGCGACGCGAAAAGAGCGCTTGCTCAACACCTAATTCCAACGATCCAGCTTCCTCAGGCCCTAAAGCTGGATTGCCGAAGTTGGAATAGAGCTGAAACGGTGTGGGAGCCTTAAATCCATTGGAGGCCCCGGCGCGCACTAAAGTGTTGCCCTCATTGAACGAGGCAACAAGGGTTGCGCGCGCATTAAGGGCATCGCCAAAGCGGTCACTATGGGTCCAGCGTGCGCCAAAACTGGTCGTCAGCCAAGAGGTGGGGCTCGCTTGGGCTTGGATGTAAAGCGCACCCAAATCGGTCGAAGCGCGCAGTGGAATGGGGTTTGGATTGGTGCGCGAAGGGATTGCGGTTCGCAAATGCGCCTCCTCGATTTCCCCGCCGCCAACCAGCTGAAACTGCGGCGTGACATCAAGCGTGGATTGTAGCTCTAAGGTTTGATTGGTGCCTTTGCCAATAAAGGTGGTGGCAGGGGTGAGGGTAGCATTCAGGCTTTCACGCTCAATTTGACTTTGGCTGAGCCCCAAGCGCGTGCGGGATCGCCCATCTAACAGGTTCAAGTTTGCCCCAGCATATACTACTAATTCTTCTGTCTTGGCGCGCTCTGGCGTATCAGCCAGCACAAATAAGGGGGCTGGAAAGCCATCATTGCCTGCATCACTTTTGGTCCAAAAAGTGCGCCCTTCGACTTCAAGGGAAGGGGTCAGTTGATAGCTCAATCGGCCATTGGCTTGATCGCTTTGGAAATCATCGCGTTCGCTTCCCGCCACCGCGGCACTGATGCCCTTTGTTTCAAAATGGCCAAAATTGGCGGCATAAGTTAAGGCATCGACCGTGCCCCGCACCGACGCGAGCGCATGATAACTGGCCAAGTCACCTCTTTCGAGTGTGAGAGAACCTGCAAACGGCACATCGCCACGGCGGGTTATAATCTGGATTACTCCACCCATTGCTTGGCTGCCATAGAGGGTGGATTGCGGGCCGCGCAGAACCTCAATGCGGTCAATATCGCCTACCAATAGATTGGCAAAATTATAGCCGCCACCGGGTGACGAGGGGTCATTGACTTTGACGCCATCGATCAACACCACAGTTTGATCCGCCTCCGCCCCACGCAGGCGCACACTGGTGACGCCACCAATGCCGCCATTGCGGCTAAAGCCAACGCCGGGCACATCGCGCAATAAGTCAACCACCGAGGCCGATTGCGCACGCACAATGGCTTGATTGGTCAGGACGGTGACGGAAGCACCAATCTTTGTCGCAGGCAGTGGGGTGCGGGTGGCGGTAACAATGATGGTTTCAGTTTCCGCAACTGACTTTAAACTAGGGTTTATAGTGCTTGAATAATCGACAATTTTGGCTTGTGCACCAGGTCCATAGACACAGGTGGCAGCTAACACCCACAAAGCTACCAATCGGCTTACTCGTCTCATTGTGTTTCACTGGCGGTGTCCACCAATGCTCCATGCATGCGGGTTAAGTGGGGACACACCATGTGTCCCACCTCCCGCTGTCGCTGCATCGGAGAAACTCTCCAGCCTTTCCGCTGACCCTGGCAGAACGGACGAACGACGGCGATGGCAGGTCTCCCGACTCACGGGTCAGAGCCTTGTTTCCGCCTTCCCGAACCTCGATTAGGTCCAGTGGCACATCTCAACAGGGGTTGAGAGAAACCCAGCTATCCGCTCACGGTCGCAGGCACGGTTGGCGATTTGTGGGCTAACCCACGCACACCATTCCCTTTTCACTCCAGTTTCCTGAAGCACCATCAATAGGGTATGTAACAGTCTCTGATGGTTCTGCCAAGGTGGCAGGCCTATCCTTAGAGGCCCTAACCTGAGCGGGTTTGAATTGGGCGAAATGGAGGCCTCGCCCGGAATCGAACCGGGGTACACGGATTTGCAATCCGCTGCGTCACCACTCCGCCACGAGGCCTACTTGGACGCAAAATTAGGCGGGTGGAACGCGCATGTAGCAGAGGCGTTAAGCGCCAGCAATGTGTCAACGCATTAGTTGATGCCAATTGGACCCTTGCCCGCTTGAGGCATTCGAGTATAGATTCCAAACTACAGCCTTGATGGTTAGGCTAAAAGGCATGAGGATGAACATGGATTATAGGTTGGCGCGCGATATCATGATTGAGAGCCAAGTTAGAACCAATGATGTCAGTGATTTAGCACTTCAAGCCGCGATGTACTCTGTCCCACGTGAAGATTTTGTCACCCAAGATAAGCGCGTGTTTGCCTATGCCGAAGTGACATGCCCAACCCCATCAGGGCGCGAGCTTTGGAAGCCGCGTGACTTTGCTAAACTGGCGCAAGCGGCCAAAGTTATGGCTGGCGAGAACGTTCTCATCATTGGTGGCGGTGGTGGATACAGTGCTGCTGTGTTTGCTGCTCTTGGAGGTGAGGTCACGATTTTGGAGGATAAACGAGTTGAGTTTAATGGCATCAAAAGTGTAATTGGCCCCCTCGATAAGCCACCTAGGGGACTGTTTGATGTGATTTTTGTCGATGGTGGGGTGCAAAGGGTTCCCGACGCTTGGAAGCGTTCATTAGCACAGGGCGGACGCTTATGTCTTGTGCAATTTGATGCACAGGCAGTGGGTCGGCTGATGGGGCAGGCAACCATCTTTACCAAAAGTGGGTCAAGTGTAGCAGCACGGGTTGTATTTGATGCCTTCGTCCCCCCATTACCAGGTTTTGAAGCTGTTGCTGCTTTCACGCTTTAAGGAAATGTTGTCAGATTTCGGTCATGCCTAGACTTTGATTGCTAAACTAAGTTAGCTTCGCATAATTGTTGTGCGATTCGCACGGAGTGGAGTTATTATGAGCGCCGAAGACGCACAAGCCGAGCCGACCATGGAAGAAATCCTGGCGTCAATCCGTCGAATCATCTCTGAAGATGAAGGAACTGCGGCACCTGAGGAAGAAGTTAAAGCGCCTCCACCAAAGGCTGTCGTCCCTGATTTAGAAGACGATGTGCTTGAACTTAATGAGCCTATTATGAACACGAATGATAGCATGTCATCTGATTTTGATTTTGCAGCCCTGCCCGATGAATCAGAGCCTGAAGCTGATGAGATAATTGTTGAGGACCGTTGGAATGAATCACAACCCTTCCCCGTGACAGAGCGGTCAGAGCCACCAACACCCAAAGCAGCGGTCAAATCAGCCCCTAAAAATACTGGTCCAAAATTCCCATTTGATCAGGGCTTGGTCAGTGACCCAACAGCTGATCAAGCTTCGTCGGTATTTGCCAAACTGGCCCCCAATACCACATTGCCAGGCGTTTTTTTAACCGGCAATACAGTGGAAGCCATGGTGGGTGAGCTGTTAAAACCACTGTTGAGAGAATGGCTGGATGCCAATTTGCCTCGTATTGTGGCAGAAAAAGTGGAAGCTGAAGTGGCTCGGATAGCTCGGCGTTCTTTTTAGGTCGCATAAGTTTAGGCCGATTTAGGCTGTACCCAGCAGCAATATGTCTTCAAAAAAGCGACGTGGGCGTGATATGTCGATCACCTCAGCTTTTGGTGCGTGCAAGCGTTCGCACCTGACCATCCATCCACCATTGGGATCATTATGCTAGAAAGCCACTTTTCCGCGCAGACACAAGAGCCTCGACTCTATGCAGCTTGGGAGCAATCGGGTGCCTTTAAGCCCAAGGCGGACCCAGAAGCTGAAGCCTTTTCAATTGTTATCCCACCACCCAATGTCACAGGATCTTTGCATATAGGCCATGCGCTGAATTGTACTTTGCAAGACATTTTGTGTCGATTTGAGCGGATGCGTGGCAAATCCGTACTCTGGCAGCCAGGCCTTGACCATGCTGGGATTGCGACCCAGATGGTGGTTGAAAGCCAGATGGCCCAGTCAGGCACCCATGACAGCCGCCGCGCGATGGGGCGGGAAAAATTTTTAGAACGTGTCTGGTCTTGGAAGGAAGAAAGCGGCGGCACCATTAATGGTCAGCTCAAACGCCTTGGCGCGTCATGTGACTGGAGCCGGGAACGCTTCACCATGGACGAAGGTCTCTCCGCCGCGGTTCGCAAAGTATTCGTCCAGCTTTATAAGGAAGGCCTGGTTTACCGCGACAAGCGCTTGGTGAATTGGGATCCCCATTTTGAAACGGCCGTTTCTGATCTTGAAGTGGTCAATGAAGAACGCGCAGGTCATTTTTGGCACCTTAGATATCCCCTAGAGAATGGGCAAACCTATCAATTCCCAATCGCATTTGACGAGGCTGGAGTCGCGATTGAGTTTGAAACCCGCGACTATATCGCAATCGCAACCACCCGCCCTGAAACCATATTAGGCGATGGCGCAGTGGCTGTGCATCCAAGTGATCTCAGGTACCGCGATCTTGTTGGTAAACGCTGTATCTTGCCACTCACTGGGCGCTTGATTCCAATAATTGCCGATGACTATCCTGACCCAGAGTTCGGCTCAGGTGCCGTTAAAATTACCGGTGCGCATGATTTCAATGACTATAAGGTCGCACGCCGACACGACATTGAGCTTTATATCCTGTTCGATACCAAAGGGCGAACGATAGATGCTGACTATATACCAGAGGCTTATCGTGGCCTTGATCGGTTTGAAGCACGCAAGCAGATCGTCGCCGACATCGATACTCTGGGCCTTTTGGAGCGCGTCGAAGATAAACCGATCATGCAACCATTGGGTGAGCGTTCTGATGTCGTCATAGAACCCATGCTGACCGATCAATGGTATGTGGATGCAGCAAAACTTGCCGTGAATGCGCTTAAAGCGGTTGAAAGTGGCGAAACCAAATTTGTCCCCGAAAGCTGGACGGCGACCTATTATCAGTGGCTGCGCCACATCGAGCCTTGGTGCATATCGCGTCAATTATGGTGGGGACATCGGATACCTGCTTGGTATGATCGGGCTGGCAATATTTTTGTCGAAGAAACCGAAGCTGAAGCACTGGCTGCAGCAAGCACTATGCATGGCCGCGACGTGGATTTAGTCCAGGATGAGGACGTTTTAGATACGTGGTTTTCCTCTGCACTTTGGCCATTTTCAACCTTGGGCTGGCCAACCCAGACGCCAGAATTAGAACGTTTTTACCCCACCAGCACTTTGGTGACGATGTTTGACATCATTTTTTTCTGGGTTGCCAGGATGATGATGTTTGGTTGCCACTTTACGGGTAAAGCGCCGTTTTCAACCGTGGTCATCCATTCGCGTGTGGTCGATGAAAACGGCAAGAAAATGTCCAAGTCCAAAGGCAATATCATCGACCCAACAGTCTTGATTGAAACTTATGGCGCAGACGCTTTGCGCTTTACCTTAGCCATTGCTGCAGGCCCAGGTCGTGATATCCGCATGAGTGACAAGCGGGTTGAGGGGTACCGGAATTTTGGCACAAAAGTTTGGAATGCCGCCCGTTTTGCCCAGATGAATGAATGCACGCTGTGGGACGCCTATGACCCCAAAGCAGTCAACCACCCTGTGAACCGCTGGATCGTTTCAGAACTGACCAAAGCGACCCATGGCGTTGAAGCGGCTCTGTCTGCGCATCGCTTTGATGAGGCGGCACAGACCAATTATGCCTTTGTTTGGGGCGTTTTTTGTGATCTCTATCTCGAACTGGTGAAGCCGCTTCTCAATGGAGAGGATGAGGCAGCCAAGGCAGAAACCCGCAAAACGGTCGCTTGGGTGCTTGATCAAATTCTCAAGATTCTCCATCCTTTCATGCCCTTTGTGACCGAAGAATTGTGGGAAAAAACCGCAGAGTTTGGTCCCAAGCGCAGTGGTATGCTGATGAGAGAGGCTTGGCCCACTCTCAGCCTCGATTTGATTGATGAAGCCGCAACAGCCGAAGTTGGTTGGGTGGTCGATCTGGTAACAGGACTGCGCTCGTTACGCAGTGAAACCAATGTTCCAGCCAGTGCAAAGGTGGCTGCCTTATTGATAGGGGCCTCCAAGCAAACGGCGCAGCGTTTAGAGCGGTATCAGGCTGAAATCGATCGCTTGGCGCGCTTGGAATATTCGGTCGTAGCCGACGCTGCCCCGCCGGGAAGTGTTACTTTTGTATTGGGGGAGGCGATTGTGGCCATTCCATTGGCTGGGGTGCTTGATATTGACGCTGAAAAACTGCGTCTTGGTAAAGAGATTGCGCGCTGTATCAAGGAGATTGAGACGGTGGCTCGTAAGCTCGATAATCCGGGTTTCGTCGCCAAAGCGCCGGTTGAAGTCATTGAGGAGCAACGTGAGCGCCTGGCATCCTACGCAGGTGAAAAGCAAAAATATGAAGCGGCACTGGCGCGTCTTGGCTAAAGCCTTTATCACTCAAACGCAATAATGTTGCCTAAATTGGCGAGGCTTAAGGGAGCTGAAACATGGACTTCAATTTTACCCAAGAGCAAAACATGCTCCGCGACTCCATCGCCAAACTGATACAGCAACATTATGATTTTGACACGCGTCGTAAAGTAATCCGTTCTAAAGCAGGTTGGCGGCGTGAGATCTGGGCCGAGATGGCCGAACTGGGCTTGATGATGGCACCTTTGCCCGAGGAGATGGGCGGTCTTGGTGGCGGGCCGATCGATACGCTTGTGATCATGGAAGAATTCGGTAAAGGCCTTGTTATTGAACCATTTTTACCCAGCGTCGTGGCCAGTGGCACTTTGATTCGCTTGGCGGGTAACCCGGCCCAGAAGGAAGAGCATGGTGGCATGATCACGACGGGTGCGGGCATTTATGCGCTTGCCAGCAGTGAGCCTAAAAGCCGCTATAATCTGGCCGATGTCACCACCACGGCCAAGAAGAGTGGGTCTGGCTATGTTCTCAATGGTCATAAGGCCGTTGTTGTAGGTGCCCCCCAAGCGGATCATTTGATCGTGATTGCGCGCACGGCAGGGGGGCAACGTGAAAAGGAGGGACTCAGTGCTTTTGTCGTTGCCAAATCAGCTCCCGGCGTGTCAACCAAGGATTATCCAACCGTCGATGGCTTCATGGCAAGCGATGTTTATTTTGAAAATGTTTCCTTGGGTAGGGACGCATTGGTCGGGCCAACCGATGGAATTTATCCGATTGTGCAGGAAACCCAAGATCATGTGATCGCGGCTCTATGCGCTGAAGCGGTCGGCGCGATGCGGGTTGCCCATGCCATGACGGTGGATTATGCCCGTCAGCGTAAGCAATTTGGCACCTCCATCGGGTCCTTCCAAGTTTTGCAGCATCGTATGGTCGATATGTTCATGTGGAGTGAGCAGGCCATATCCATGGCCTATCTGGCGGCGATCCGCTGTGGTGAGGACGATGCTTTGGAGCGGGCGAAGGCGTGCGCTGCAGCCAAAACCCAAATCGGACGCGCTGGCCGCTTTATCGGGCAAAATGCAATCCAGATTTTCGGTGGCATGGGCATGACGGAAGAGTTAGCCATCGGCCATTATTTCAAACGCCTCACCATGATTGATACCCAAGCGGGCAGTGCTGACTGGCACCTTAAACGCTATGTTGAGCTTGGTGTACACGTCAAAGCGGCGGCCTAAAGTGAAGCTTTATCGGGCGGGGTTGTCTTTGTGTGCAAGGCTTGACCATGGATTTTGATGTCGTCATTCTGGGGCGGGCCAGCATCCGTGATTAAAAGCCTGATCTTGTCCCTAAAGCTTTGATTGAGGAAATCCTCGCTTTGGCGTTGCGGGTCCATTAGTCGATGCACAATCAGCCTTGGAACTTTTATGGGAACCAGGGCGCTTGTATAAAATCCGGGCCGGCAATGCCAAGCGCATGGACCTAGCACATGGTAGATGTGTGCCCAAATGCGGGAGTATCGCATTGTGAGCCCAATGTGGGCATCCACAGTGAACGTCAGATCGGGGTGGCAAAGCAATTTTTGCCGCCATGGGCATGGAAGGCGACGATCAGGCCAAGCGTAAGGACTGGGTTTTACGCGGCTTTCACCAATTCGATGCGCCGGTGTTCATGCTTGTAACCTATGACCGCGTCCTTGATGGCAGCGATGATAAGCCGTTTGATTGTGGGGCGGTCGCAACTGCCTTGGTCAACGCCGCTTGGCCCCGTCGCCTTGGTGCGGTGATCAATAGCCAAGGCATTATGCAAAGCAAGTATGTTCGCGAACATGCGGGCATTGCGGTTGATCAAGTTAACTTAAAGAGCATTGAGCTGGGCTGGCCTGACGATTATTTCCCGGCCAATAGTGGGTCTCCACGCAAAAATGAGTGGAAGAAGCCGCTGTCAATGCTGGGTTTGACAGCTGAAAGGCTGGATCTAAGAGCTGCAGAGGTCGCGGACAACGGTGCGCGCTATGGCGCGTTTTTCTTGGTAGGTCGCAGCATATTTAGTGCTTGGTACGTCTTTAATACGCTTTTCGAAAGTTTGTGTCGCCAGCGCTAAACCAGTCCGCGAAGCAGCCCTATAGTCGAGCTCTTGGGTTAGTTCGCGCGCGGCGCGACAGCTTGGGGAATTGTATTTTGGGTCCTCAGGATTTGGAAAACTTCCCATGAAACGCGGGGAGCCCGCACAACCGCTCACCAGCAACGCCAAACCGATTATCGCTTTTTTCAAGAGCAAGCTCCATTGAATTTATGGTTCAGCCAATTGGAGACACGAAGTTGAAGTGCCTGACGCAAATCATAGCTTAATTGAATGTTCCTATGTTTTCAATCTTAAACATATGGCGCTTGTAGCTTGTGCCTTCTCTCGTTTGCCTGCGGACCTATCTGGAATGGGGCGTTTCTCCAGCACGGTATAGCCCGCACGATTTCATCTGACTTAACGCTTTGTCGATTCCAAATTGTCCGGTTTTGGCTCATTTTCGGTTGGATTTTCTCATTTTGTGCTAGGTATGCGTAAATGCATACGACATATGCCCATTTCTTTCAAAGAAGCTAAGTTCTGTGCATACTCGAAGCAAATGACGTGATCTCAAATAAAATTTCTAATTTTCCGCACCCCGCAGAATTTTTAGTGCTAGCAGTGCCGTTTTCAGGCAAATTATTGGAATTTCTTTGTCAAGTCTTTTTTGGCCATTTTTTGAACGGTTTGATGGAAGCTAAATCAGGTTAAGATTTCCCTTGAATGTGACAGCTTTGTGTAGTTTAAGCCGCACTCCAAAACAAGTCGATGCGTAGCATTGG
Organism: Candidatus Phycosocius spiralis; assembly: GCF_030158815.1. Taxonomy (GTDB): domain Bacteria; phylum Pseudomonadota; class Alphaproteobacteria; order Caulobacterales; family Aquidulcibacteraceae; genus Aquidulcibacter; species Aquidulcibacter spiralis. The sequence continues at coordinate 3,561 of NZ_BPFZ01000020.1, read as the reverse complement.
TTTGTCTGATCCAGAAACAACAGAAATCCAGCAACAACAGAAATAATGAGGACCACAATGGAAGGCGATTTTTGCACGAACGATGGCGCGCGACGTCTAAAGCTGAAAATTCAAGAATATTGGCGTGAGCGCGGCTATGACGTCAGTGTCGATTTGGTTGAAGAAGGTTTTGTTCCTGCGATGCGTTCGGGGCGTACCGATGTGCGCTCGGACATGATCAATGGCCTGCCACGCCGCCGCGCGGTAACCGAAGCCGCTTAAGGCTTTGACTTCATGATATGTTCGATCAAGTCGGGCACTTCATTGTAATGATCAAAAACAGCGTCCGCTCCTAAGGCGGACGCTTTTTCAATGGTGTAGCCAAAACTTGAAATAATGACTGGGACACCAGCGTTACGGGCACCTTGGACGTCGGCCGCGCTATCACCCACCATGATCGCGCGCTCTAGGCTGGCGCCACTGGCGGCCACAGTGTAAGTGATATGACGACCATCGGGTTTATTTGCCCCAGCCTGACCTTGGCCGACCACGGCCCTAAAATATTTCTTCATATCAAAAGCATCTAGAACGGGTCCTGCTAAATGCGCAGGTTTATTGGTGCATACACTTAAAATCGCACCTTGATCTTCCAAATGAGAGAGCACTTCAATGACCCCATCAAAGGGCTTGCTTTGCCCTGTCAGGTTTTGCTCATAGGCCGCCAAGAAATAGGCGACATGATGGTTAAGCTCGTCGTCTTCAAACCTTTTGCCTGCCGCCGCAGCGGCTTTGGTAATAAGGGCCCGGGCCCCGAGGCCAATCATGGCGCGGACTTCTTGTAGCGCAATTTCAGTCAGATTGGCTTTGCGCATCACTGCGTTGGTGGCTGCAACAAGATCTGGCGCTGTATCGATCAAAGTGCCGTCCAAATCAAAACAAATAGCGAGGCCGTTAAAGAGGCTTGTCATGAAGCGATTTTCCTTGAGCCTGTTTTATATCATCCTTTCACAGATTTATCTGTGCACCCTCTGGTCGGCTACCCGTGTGGACGGCTAAAAGGCTAGAGGGCTATGTGCAAGCCGAATCAGCATTGAGATCAGGAAAGGAATAATTATGTCGCGCGCGCGTGCTGCCATCATTTTAGCGGCCGGACATGGCACGCGCATGAAGTCGAACCTTTCTAAAGTGCTCCATCCCATTGGGGGTCGCCCCATGATGGATTGGACGATCGCTTTGGCCCAGTCCTTGGGGTGTGAGAAGATTATCGTGGTCGTCGGCGCCCACAATCCAGACGCAAAAGCGCGGGCGCAGGCACTTTTGGGCCCCAATGCTACCGTCCTTCAAGATCCCCCACTTGGCACAGGACATGGCGTCTTGACTGCCAAATCAGCGTTAGCGGGGTTTGAGGGCGATGTGATTGTGCTTTATGCCGACACCCCTTTAATCAGAACTGCAACTGCGGAGCAGGTGTTTAACAAGTTGAGCGAGGGATATGGCGTGGCGGTTTTGGGGTTTGCAGCCGCTGACCCCGGCGCATATGGACGCCTGGTCGTTGATCAAGAGGGTGGCCTTGAAGCTATTGTGGAGGCCAAGGAAGCTAGCCCGGATCAGTTGAAGATCAGGCTATGTAATTCGGGCGTTTTGGCCGCCGACGCCACCACCTTGTTTGAACTTTTAGGCCAAGTAACCAATTATAATGCCAAGGGCGAATTTTATCTCACCGATGTGGTTGGTCTGGCACGACAGCACGGCCTGCGCGCCGCTGCGGTCGAGGGATTTGAAACCGAAATGCTGGGCGTGAATAGCCGGGTTGAATTGGCCCAAGCTGAGGCCTTGTTTCAATATCAAAAGCGCCACGCGGCGATGGAAGCCGGGGTGACATTGCTGGACCCAAATAGCGTCCACTTCTCTTTTGATACCGACATCGCACAGGATGTGACGATTGAACCCCATGTGGTGTTTGGGCGGGGCGTGCGCGTTGAAACCGGTGCAGTCATTCGTGCGTTTTCACATTTAGAAGAGTGCATCATTCGCAAGGGCGCATGGATCGGCCCTTATGCACGGATCAGGCCCGGCAGCGATGTTGGTGAAAATGCCCATATTGGTAATTTTGTTGAGACTAAAAAGGCTAAAATTGGGGCAGGGGCTAAGGCCAATCACTTAAGCTATCTTGGCGATGTCACGATAGGTGCACGCACCAATATTGGGGCAGGCACCATCACCTGTAATTATGACGGCTTTGACAAATACCACACCCACATTGGTGCCGATGCCTTTATCGGTTCTGATACCATGTTGGTCGCCCCGGTCAGCATTGGGTCGGGTGCGATGACAGGATCAGGTTCGACCATCACCAAGGATGTCCCAGCAGGGTCTTTAGGGCTAGAACGCGCACAACAGCGCATCATTGATGGTTGGGCCACCAAGTTTCGGGCTAAAAAAGGGGCTACCAAGGCCCTCAAATCGAATGGAGAAACCTTGTGAACCCTCTCGATCTTGGCAAAATCCAAGCTGCTGCAGCGGCGATCGATTATCTCGAAGATGGCATGATCGTGGGCCTGGGAACGGGCTCAACCACCAATCATTTCATCGCCATGTTAGGTGATTTGGTAGCCAAGGGCTTTAAGATTGGTGCCATTCCAACCTCACAAGCCAGCGCGCGCTTGGCGGAGAGTTTGGGAATAGCCTTAATCGACATAAATCAAGCCGAGCGCATCGACGTGACGGTGGATGGCGCGGATGAAGTGGATCAATTTCACAACCTTCTCAAAGGCGGTGGGGGAGCCTTGCTACGCGAAAAAATAGTTGCCCATGCCACCGATCATATGGTGGTAATCGCCGACAGGTCCAAGCGCGTAACAGACCTTGGGGCTTTCCCCTTGCCGGTGGAAGTTACAAGCTTTGGCTTTACAATCACGGCCAAAAAAATCTTTGATGTGTTGCGCGAAACTGGCTGCTCAGACGCCGATGTCAAACTGCGCGAAGCGGGCGCACCTGGACGCCCCTTTGTGACCGACAACGGTAACTTTATTCTCGACTGCTCCTGTGGGCACATCCCCGACGCGGCAACCACCGCCCAAGCCCTCAACGCCATCCCCGGCGTCGTCGAAAACGGCATCTTCCTATCTTTCCCTCACACCCGCAGGACTATCATTTTTGGGGATGAGGATGGGGTTGAGGTGATGGGGGGGGTAGTGGGCGTCTAACCGACATTAGCCATAGTTCTAAGCGCCTCGATTATAATTCCACAAATCAAGGCATGCATGACAGCCGCGCAGTTAGTCTGATTTTTTGTCGCGACAGACGCCGCTATAAACTTTTGGTGTTTCGTCCAATAGATTTAAAGGTTCTTCAGGAATGGAAGGGGAATTTAAGAAGATGTTTGAGCAAAAGACCTTCATGTCTGACGTGACCCCTGTTTCTCATCCGGCCAGAACGAGAGGCCGGGGCGCGGATGCACTGCTACCCATCGTTGGGCCGCTTTGGCCTAGAGTCTTTGGCCTTGCTCGTGTCCGGTGGGCTGGTGTCACCGGCTGAGATTGCCAACATAATCGGTGGGATATTCCCGATTGCGCTGTGAGG
>NZ_BPFZ01000019.1 GCF_030158815.1 Candidatus Phycosocius spiralis | reverse complement strand
ACGACGAACGCTTTCTGGGCGTCCGTGAACTTCGATGCTTTCATGCCAAACCTCCTCGTCCAGCCAAGGAAAATTACGGCACAAAACTCTAATTCCAAATGGTCCAAGTCTCAGGTGGCAGAGCACGGAGCCTTTGCGTAGCGCAGCGCCACGGCCGGTGGTGGTGTTGAGCGCGGCATAGGCCTTGGGTGACAGCCAGCCGAGCTTCGAGTGGGGCCGGGCTTCATTATAGTCCCGCCGCCAGGCTTCCAGAACGGCGCGGGCATGGGCCAGGCCGTGGAACAGGGTCTCGTTCAACAGCTCGTCGCGGAGGCGCGCATTGAAGCTTTCGATGAACGCGTTCTGGGTCGGCTTTCCCGGCGCGATATAGTGCCACTCGATCCGCCGGTCTTGAGCCCACTTGAAGATCGCATGACTGGTCATCTCGGTTCCGTAGCACATTCGGAACTTGGGTAGGTCATAGCCGCCTGCGGCGCATTTAGCACGCAGGCAGGCGGCCATGACCGGGCCGCAGAACCTCTTACAATGGTTATTCCAACCACCACCAAAGAGGAGCATCCTGACCATGGCCAAGGTACATTCTATCGCACAGGAAGCTGTTCTCGCCGGCTTCGAAGCGACCGGAAATTATCACAGGGCACTGGCATGGCGCCTAGTCGATGCTGGGATCGAGACGCGCCTTGAACCTCGTCCGCAACGCAGTGTCGTCCGGCTTCGTCGCGCGATAGCGCACGGTTGCCCGCTCCGACCCGACAACCCAGCACGCCCGCCGCTCGCTCATCTCGAACCGTTCTCGAAGATGCGCGACCCCCTCCCGCTGCACGACGGGCGTCACCATTTTTTCCCAAAAGATCCTTCAGAGCTGCATTATCGAGCATCGCATCAGCCAGCATCCGCTTGAGCCGGTTGTTCTCGTCCTCCAGCGTCTTCAGCCGTCGCGCTTCAGACACGCCCAGTCCGCCGAACTTCGCCTTCCACTTGTAAAACGTCGCCGGGTTGACCCCGTGCTTGCGGCACACTTCCGCCGTCGGCACGCCAGCATCCTGCTCCTTCAAGATCGCAATAATCTGCTCCTAGGTGAACCTGCTCTTCCTCATCTCATCCGTCCTTCCTTCATGGCCGGACTCTACATTCAACTGGTTGAGATTTCGGGAGTCACGTCACTGTGACCATTCCCAAGAAAATCAAATCAATACCATTGAATAAGGGTACAGGTGCTAGAAAGTGAAGCTGCTCTCTCAATTCATAATCTTAACCGACTCAATTTGTACTCGGGAGAAAATTCATTATTACAATCAGCAATGTGAGTTATTCTTTGTTGACGCCTGTCGTGGCCCCTTAAACATCGCGCGCAGGCCCCCGCTGGTTAAGACGGCTACATCGACCAAAGCGGCTGGCAACATGACATCGGGGGGTGCGCAGAGATAGAGGGGTTTCCAGACTGGGTTGAACTTGTCTTTAAAGCGGCGCAGGCCGACAAAGCCATAAAGCTCTTCACTTTCTTCAAACACAATCGCGCCCAGTCGCACCAAAAAGGGCAGGCCCTTGCGGTCATCGAGGCCCGATAGAGGGGCCATGGCAAGGTCAAATCGGCTATATCCTTGTTTTTGTGCCCAAAGGGCGATTTCAACAAATAAATAGTCCATCACGCCATGAGGGGCATCGGGATGGTGGCGCATCAAGTCGATGGCAATTTCTTGGCTGTCTGGGGTGGTCCAAAGGCTAGCAAAGGCAATCATGGTTCCAGATGCGTCGCGGGCAATGGCCGTGGGAAAGCGCGCCAAATAAGTCCGGTCAAACGAGCCTAATGAAAAAGTCTTCTCCCGTCCCCGGTGCGCGCTAAGCCAAGCTTTTGAGATTGGCTCCATCTCATCGAGATAGGCGTGGGTGTCGCTTGCTGGAATCATGGAAAATTCCACGCCGTCTCGCGCCATTTTATTGCGCGACGTGCGGAGATTTTGCGCGCTTTTGCCCACCAAGGAAAATGTTTCAAGATCGACTATGGCCGTCTCCCCGATCTTGCGCACGACATAGCCATATTCGGCAAAATCAGGAACCACTTCGCGCGAGATGGCGTAATAAATTGGCCTAGCCCCGGCTTGCTCCGCCGCTTCTTTGACTGTCGCAATCAAGTCATGACGTTCACTGGCAAGGCCCACGGGGTCACCATAAATGATCCATCGGTTTCCGCGAGCCCGATACATAACGAAACTGGAGCCAGAGGACGAATAGAAAAAATGCTTATCGCCTAAAAACGCGAGATTGGCGTCCGCACGGGGATTTTCTGCTTTATTGAGAATGGTTTGCGCACGGACTATGTCGGCCGGGTCGGTTGAACGTTTCAGACGTTCGCGCCAAGGGGTAAACAAGGCCCAAACCGCCACGAAAAGAGTAAGAAGACATGCAGCTGTCAAAGCCCGCAAACTACGCCCGGCATCGGGATCACGCACAAAGTCCCACCAAAGCTCTGCACGAAACTCAACATTTCTGTAAGCAAATAAAGCCAGCCACCCTGCCGCCGCTACTGCCCCGGCTAATGCGGCGATCCAAGCGGGAGACAAAACGTTGGCCCCCAATGCGGATTTGCGGTTGAAGGCTGCGCCACAGGGCAAAGTCAGGATCAATATGACGCTTAAGATGCTGGCCTCTTCCCAGTCCAACCCTTTGGCCAGTGAAAACACGATGCCGATGGTCAAAAGAATGATAGCCCCACCCCAAGCGGCCGCGATTTTACGCCATAGACCTGCGGCAACCACCAACAATAACACACCAACAATGCTGGCGGCAAAATGGGATAGGTCAGAGATGGCGCGCAAATTCCAGGCGTCAATCTCTTGCATGCGCGCTGAGAGAGCAGGAGTGGCGACAGAGCTTAGAAGGACCAGCCCCGCGCTAAATACCAAAGTGGCAAGGATACGCGGCGATAATTCTAAGGTTGCCTCCCCAAGGGTCATACCCAAACGGGCGCTTAAGCGGGCCCCAAGGCTGGAGCCGATTTGGCGGGCGGCCTTTGCGGCGGGCCGTGCCGCAGGGGCAGCATGGTCTAAGCCAAGGATTATTGTGCCGATGATCAAAGGAATGAAGGTATAGATCAACCGGTATACCACTAAACCAACAGCAGCGCCGGGCGTATTTTGGGTTATGGGCGCCAAGGTCAAGATCGCCGCTTCAAACACGCCAAGCCCACCTGGTGCCCCTGACAAGGCACCCAATAGTCCTGCTAAGACATAGACTGCAACAAAGGCAGGAAAGCTCCAGCCCCCATGATCGGGCAGTAGAATGTATAAAACCCCAGCCGCAAACACCCACTCCAAAACCGCTATGCCCATCTGCACGACTGCTTGGCCCGTGGGGGGGCGATAGAGAATCACATCATTGATATGCGCTTGGTTGGCACCATAGCGGGCATAAACCAGCCAAAATACGCTGGGTAAGATTAGGATGAGCCCTAGGCCGTACCAAAACAAACTGTGAAACGGCCCGTGAAGTGCGATTTCTGGCGCGGCGATCATCATGCCCAGCCCAGCGGCGGTTAGACCGCCAATTTGAACAGCAGACCCCGTTACAATCGATAAGGCACCAATCTCGCTAGGTAGCAGACCCCACTTACGATACAGTCGCATCCGCGCCGTACCTGCAGTCACCCATGAATAACCCAAACTATTGGCAAGCGCATAAGTCGCTATACTGGCGCGTGCCGTGCGCGCGCAGGGCAGGGATTTACCTAGCATCCTCAAGGCGACCCGATCGTTAAACGCTAAGGCAGCATAGGCCAAGGTGGTCGCACCGATTGCACCTATCAAACTTATGCCATCTACTTGGCTTAGGGCGGTACGGAATTCATCCATTTCATGGCGCGTCATTTCACCATTGATGACATATAAGGCAACCACAAATAGGCCAAAGCTCATCATTGCAGTCAGGATGGGATGGCTAGCGATCCCCCACATACGACCCCACGCAGCCATCAAGGATGCGCGCCATGCGGCATGACGGACTTCCTCTTCATGGCTTTCAATAGATGGCTGGTGAATAGATTGCACAATCAATCATTCTGCACGGTTTTGAAGGGCAAAACAATCGTAGTACTGTTGGAATTTGAGGGAGAGAGGGCCTAGGCATGCACGCAATTGTGACTGATCGAGACTATTTAATAACTTGAAATACCCCCCCACTCAAGTCAACTTCATGCGTGTCCTTTAGGGAAGCTGGCTGTGTTATGGCAGTTTGACAGATGTAGGCTCGGACAGGGAGATTGGATTATGCGTGCATTAACGGTTGAGGAGTTGGAGTTTGTGAGTGGGGGTGAAGCGGACCCGCCGATTATTGTTACAGGCAAGAGAAATCCTGTAACTCCTGGTTGGGGCGTTATCTATCCTGACGATTTGGCTATGTGGGGTTTAGATATCATGGACTTTGTAAATACCGGGGAGTTTGTCTTAACGGGTGGCGGCGGGTCGTCTTCTGAGCAGATAGCTAAACGGCAAGCGGAGTTTCTTCGCAAGGTCAAAGTTGAACGACTTGCCAATAATATGGTCCGGATAACTTTCAATAGAGATGTCACTTTTAGCGCTCAAACGCCACTGGGCAACATGATAGGGACCGTTAAGGCTGGATCAACTTTTGAAGGACCTGACAAAAAAGGTGGCCCACGTGGAGCAAACGGAATTCCTGATGTAATAGATGGTCTCCTTGCGTATGATGGTGGCGTGACGTGGAGATAGGGCCTTGAAGAAACAAGCCGCTGCACTTAGTGCTTTTTCTCTCTTTGCTTTAGCTTCTTGTAATTCGGTAACAGCGCCCATGCCGAAGAGTTCAATTTGGCCCAAGGAGATCAAAGGAAATCGCGTCGATCTTGCGCTTGTTATTCCTGAATATTTTGACGCGTCAACTCCGGTGAAAGTATCAATCAGGAAAACGTTTTCCATTCCGACCTACGTTGCGCATTTCGACGATGGCAAGACGGCGCGCGGAAAGATTGCCTTCTGGCACAGAACCTCAAACCTGGTTGCTGACAAAGGTGAAATAGGCTTAAGTTTTCAATTCTCGCCGGTCTTGGCCGGTTCGATGTTTTCAGATCCTGACCTGCAAAACGTTGGAGCTTTGGCAATCGCCAAAGCGAAAATGGATAGCCAGAATAAGCTTACTGGCTTTTATGTATGGCAAGTTGGTTGCAGTGAGATGTTGGAGAGTAAGCGCGAAGCGCGGCTAGATCTTAATAAGGCAGAGGATTTAAACACCCACATCAGTGAGAGCTGTGAGCTATCCTCGGTCGCTGAAGCCATCGAAAAGTCAGCAAAACTCGAGTTTGACGAGGAAGCCGCTGTTTTCTATCAAGTGGTGAAAAAGTAGCGCAATGGCTGTCATCTGTTTGGCGATCAGTTCTTGCAGCACGTGCGTCAACACCACTTTATCAACGCGTTTTAGCCACCAATAGTAACAATGGCTAATTCGCAAGCACCGAGGTTAAGCCGCAATGTCGCGCACTTTGGCGCGAAACAAATCCCGCGCTAGGCCTTTGCCAAAGATCGCCAAGGCTGAACCCTTTTGGAAATCACGACAGGCCGATACCCGCGCAAATCCTGAAAAGGCGGCTATGGTCTGAGATAATGCTTCGGGCGGGTGCGTGATGACGACTGCATCATAGCTTGCCAATTGGGTGGCGCTAATCGGCTTGGTCAGCCCATCGGGGGCCCATAGGACGCGGACAGAAGCTTCGCACCTAGTTGCTTCTTCTGACAGCTCAAAATGGATTGCGGGGAACTGGCGGGCCAAAAGGGCGACATGAGCGCCCGCATCTTTAGACATGACTTCGATCACTTGCACGTAGGATAGATCTAAAGTGGAGTGAACACGTTGCAGCAATGCCCAAGCATCCCTCTGCGCGCGCCGTTGCGCCATTTGGCTTTCAGATTCAAGTAATTGATTTTCTTTTGCACGCGCCACAAACGTCTCCTCAATTCTGGGCTCACTGTGAATCGTGTTGGTAAACGAGACGTTAGGACGGGAAAAAATTACAGCATCGTCACGCATGTTTCTGTAGAAGCTGTCATACTCGCCACTGTGTTTGGCCCATTAGGCCATAGAGGCGTGAATGATTTGCAAAGGAAGCTTACATTGAAAAACGCCTATACCCTTGGCTGGATCGCTCTGTCCGGTTTTTTTGCAGTCGTTATGGGTGCCTTTGGCGCACATGGCATCTCCGCACCTGTGCCTAAAGCTTGGATAAGTTTAGGGAGCCAACAGCATATGGCCCATACATTGGCGCTTTTTGCGTGCGTGTGGTTACATACCAAGGGCTTGAAAGATGCACGCTTGTCGATGCTTTTTTTCGCTCTTGGCATTTCCCTGTTTTCAGGCGCGCTTTATGCCATGGCTCTGGGTGCGCCAAGGGGCATCGCTATGGCCGCTCCACTGGGTGGGCTCTGCTTCTTGATTGGTTGGCTTAACCTTGCCCGCGCTGCGTTTAGTGCTAAGGAGGCTCATGCAGACCCGCATTGATTGGCGCGCGTTTGGATTATTCGATCCAGAAATGCTAGACCTTAAATCTATCACCATGGCGGTATGGGACACTGGGTTTGGGCAGGGCTTTCAGAATGGTTCGATGCCCCCTATTGTTCTGTGCCATGGCTATCCTGAGCTTGCTTTTTCGTGGCGCCATCAACTCAGAGCTTTACCAAACTACACAATACGCGCCCTTGCCCCAGATTTGCGAGGTTATGGCCTAAGTTCTGCACCAGATCCGATCGAAGCCTATGATATGGAGGCCCTGACGGGGGATTTGGTGGCACTTTTAGATGCGAAGGGCTTTGAGAAAGCGGTGTTTTGCGGCCATGATTGGGGTGGCTTGATCGTATGGTCTATGGCGACGCGCCATCCAGAACGCGTTGCAGGGGTGATTGGGCTCAACACGCCATTCACAAAAAGGCCTAGCATTGATCCCCTAGCCCTTTATGAGCAGAGATTTGGGTCAGACCATTATATCCTGTTTTTTCAGGAACCCGGCGTGATGGAGGCCTTATTAGAGGCTGATGTCAAAAAGACGTTCCAATATTATATGCGCCGCTCTGAAGTTACCCCTTTGGACTATGACAGCCGACCCTCAGAAAAGCGCAACCATGCGTTTCAACTGGCTTTACAGCGTTTTGATGCCAATGCAGCCAGCAATTTCATCTTGTCGGAAGAAGAATTAGCCGTGTTTGTGCAGTCGTTTGAGGCGACTGGTTTTCGTGGCGGTCTCAATTGGTATCGCAATTTCACACGTAATTGGCGAAACAGCGCGCATATTCCAGATTTGGTAACTCAGCCTAGTCTAATGATCATGGCTGAAAACGATGTTGTACTTCCACCGTCTGCAACTTCTGGCATGGAAAAATATGTCCCTGATTTAGATCGTGTCTTGATCAAGAAATGTGGCCACTGGACCCAACAGGAAAAGCCAGAAGAAACGACCCAAGCAATAGCCAACTGGATGCAGGTGCGATTTGGCAGCACTTGAAGCACTACACTCACAGCCTTGAACCTAGGTGCGACCCAGCTTAAGCCCAGCCGATCTATTTGAGGTCTTTCATGCCTAAAGCCGCATCCAAACGCCGCGTACTGTACCCGCAGATTGAACCCTATAAAACCGGATTTTTACCGGTATCTGATCTACATACCCTTTTTTTTGAGCAAGCAGGTAATCCAGACGGCATTCCGGTTTTGTGTCTTCATGGTGGTCCAGGTGGCGGAATGAGCCCTGATATGCGTCGTTTCTTTGACCCGAACACATGGCATATAATTGGCTTTGATCAGCGGGGCTGTGGCAAATCCACACCCTATGCCGAAATCAAGGATAACACCACATGGGATCTCGTGGCCGATATCGAAAAATTGCGCATCCATTTAGGCATAAAGACTTGGGCTGTGTTTGGCGGTTCTTGGGGGTCAACCTTAGCATTGGCCTATGCAATCAAGCACTCAGAGCGGGTCAAAAGTCTGACCTTACGCGGAATTTTCTTAATCACGCGCGCTGAAATACAGTGGTTCTACCAAAATGGTGCTAACCATTTGTTCCCGGACTCCTTTGAGCATTATGTTCAAATAATCCCGCCAGAGGAGCGCGATGACATAGTTGGGGCATTTAATCGCCGCTTATTTTGTGATGACCGTCCCACCCGCTTGGCCGCTGCGCGCGCTTGGGCGCGATGGGAAGGCGATTGCTTGAGCCTTCAAGGTCCTGGTGCCCGTCCAACCCGATTTGATGAAGATCGTTTTGTTGAGGCCTTTGCCCGGATTGAAAATCATTATTTCAAACATCACGGTTTTTTTGAAACCGATGGTTGGATTTTAGACCATGTTGGGGTGCTCAAAGCGATACCGGTCCATATTGTTCATGGTCGGTATGATGTCTTGACCCCATTATCCTCGGCGTGGGCTTTAAAAAAGGTACTTCCCCACGCAAGTCTTGAGATTGTCGGCGATGCGGGGCACGCCAGTTTAGAGCCAGGCATTGTCGATGCTTTGGTGCGGATCGGGGAACATCTGATCGCTACGTTTGAAGGCAAGGACACAAGCGGCTAAACCTAGGCGATGACCACTCCATTTCACTTCCCAGATCGTGGTATTGTCGCCGTCAGCGGGCCAGATGCGGTACAGCTTTTGAATGGCCTTTTGACCCTTGATGTGGATGGGGCTACCGCGGATACTCTCCTTTATGCGGCGATGCTGACGCCGCAAGGGAAGTTTTTATATGAGCTTTTTATTTTTTCCCCAGAGCCACAGGTCTTTTGGCTCGATGTGAATGCTCCAACAAGCTTTGCCAAACGCTTAGCGCTTTATCGATTGCGTGCGAAGGTCAAGATTGAGGATTTAAGCGATCACATCGGTGTGGGAAGCATGGTCGATCTACACGAACCAACCTCAGACACACTTTATGCGTTGGCAGATCCGCGCACCTCGGCATTGCCCAAGCGCCTCGGGATCAAGGGTGGGACAGCCCCAGTGAATAACACTGATTTTCTCGCCTATGAAGCCAAACGCCATGCCTTGGGCGTCCCGGACTTGGCGCGTGATTTGTTGACCGAGAGGGATTTTGTGCTTGAAGGTCTTATAGATGAATTGGGCGGGGTTGATTTTCATAAGGGCTGTTATGTCGGCCAGGAAATGACCAGCCGGATGAAGCGGCGCACAAATGTTAAAACCAAGCTGTGCCGTGTGACCTATCGCGGCGCACCGCCTTCGTATGAAACCGCGATAATAGCCGACGGGTGGGAAATTGGGCGTATGCGTACCGGTAGTATAGGAGTTGGCATGGCTTTGATCCGCTTTGACCGGGCACAAAAAGCAATCGCAGAGGGGCATGCCTTGATGGCTGGTGAGACTGCGGTTGAATTAGCACCGCCTGAGTGGCTGAACATGCCAAGTTAAGCGCAAGACTTACCGTGACGCTCACGGTGATAATCGAAACAAGGGAAGTAAAACATACTGCTTGGGCTGCATGATCAACCCTAACCTCTGCCTGCTTGGCTTGGATCAATACGTTTACGGCACTGGGGCAGGCGGGCAAAATGGTCGCTGCGATATGATCTGTGAGGGTGCGCCCAGCGCTGTCATGGCACCTACCATCATCATGGGCAAGGCGATTCACAAAACGTCCAAACCACATCCTAACAAGCACTTTAGCGCCGTCAGCCTATTTTCCAATGAAGTGTGCGATTTTTTTGGCCAGAAAGGCCTTAACACCAATCTGAAAATCCTTACTGCGGCCAGCAAGTGTTTGGGAGGTGCGTTCAAGGTCCAATTGGGTGGCCCAATCATTGTCTAAACCGGCCCAAGCTGCACGGCGTATCAAAGCCAAGGTTTTGGTCGGTCCACGTGCTAATTCACGTGCCATGTCCATCGCATGGGGCAACACATCTTCTGCACTGGTCACCCGATTAATCAGGCCCCACTCCAAAGCTTGGGGGGCGTAGATTTTCTCACCTAAAAGCATCATTTCCATCGCGCGTGCTCGACCGATCGCGCGCGTTAACATATAGGTTGAGCCCCCATCAGGAACCAAGCCAATCCGCCTAAAAGCTTGAAGGAAATAGGCATTCTGCGACGCTAAAATGATGTCGCCTAAAAGCGCAAACGAACAGCCTATGCCGGCCGCCGCCCCATTAACAGCCGTCACAAACGGAACAGGTAGATCACGCATCGCGCTGACGAGGGGATTATAGACTTTCTCAAGTGCTGCACCCACATCCTGGGCCCCAAGCTCTGGTTTGAGGTCTAGATGAGAGGCTGTCGTGTCAAGATTTGCCCCTGAACAAAAGCCGCGCCCTGATCCAGTCAATACAATAGCGCGTGCTTGGGTGGCGGCGCAAGCAAAAGCATGGGATAGTTCTTCTGCCATGTCTGGGCCACATGCATTGAGCGTTGCGGGATCATGGGTGGTGATGACAGCGACATCGCCATCGAGGGCATAGAGAATTTTTTCGTATTGCGTCACATCTTCCCCCAAAGCACCCTAGATTCGCTTAGGCTATGCTAATTATTGGCGAGTTTGCGCATCTGGCGTGCTTCACATCGACGCAATTGGCCGTCATAAATAGCGGCTTGACTGGCCACCCGGTTTGCAACTTCGCCAAGCCAAGGTTTGCCACTATAGGTTCTTCTCGTAAATCCCCCTGGCCCTTCATGATAGGCCAAATAGAGATTTCGCGTGTCGGATTTACCAATACCTGTCTTTTTGGAAATCTGATTGAGGTACCAGCCAATGAAATCAGCTGAGTCTTCAAAATTTTTTCGTTTCCCCCCGCCTCGTGCCCGGCGATAATCATCCCAAGTCCCACTTAAAGCTTGCGAATAACCCATCGCACTGGATAGCAGTTTACCGTTTCGGTCACGCGGCTTTGCATTGTGACGAAAGCTACTTTCTTGTCGGATAAAGGACAAAATAGTACCAGGACTTATGCCCCAATCACGCGCTGCATCAAATACATGATCTTCCCAGCGGCTTTTCTCATCCAAGATGGCGCAGGCATCAGCGACATTGGAGGGTGGCTTGGTCGAGGTACAAGCTGCAAGCCACAAAATCACTAAAAAGAGGAGAAAGCGATTTTTCATGCCTTAACCATAAAGCTAGCCCGTAAATAGCCAGTGAACAGGTCAGGCAAAATCTTAACAAAAAATTCGACCAAAAAAGAAGCGAGGGAAGCCTGAACAAAACAAATGGCCCCCCGCTTCCAAGTTCGGGTCTACGAGCTAAGGCACTGCCTTATCAAGGATTCACATATAGATGGTCATTGATTAAAATTGCATGAATTAAATTAAGCATTGTTCACAATGAAAAAGGCCCAACGTTTTGGGGCCTCTTTGCGCAAGTAAGCTTGGCTTACATCTTGTAATACATGTCGAATTCGACAGGGTGTGGGTGCATATTCAAGCGCTCACACTCTTCGCGCTTCAACTCGATATAGCCATCAATCATGTCATCATCAAAGACGCCGCCCTTTTTTAAGAAATCGCGATCAACGCTGAGAGCATCGAGTGCTTCGTCCAAGGATTTTGCGACCGTTGGAACCCCTTCAAGCTGTTCAGGTGGCAAGGAATATAGATCCTTATCGAAGGGGTCGCCAGGGTGAATTTTGTTTTCAATCCCATCAAGGCCTGCCATCAACAGGGCCGCAAAAGTCAAATACATATTTCCTATTGGATCAGGAAACCGCGCTTCCAGACGCTTGGCCTTGGGCGAAGTTGTGTAAGGAATGCGGATGGATGCCGAACGATTACGCGCCGAATAGGCTAACATAACCGGGGCTTCATAACCTGGAACTAAGCGCTTGTAGGAATTGGTCGAAGAATTAGAAAAAGCATTAATCGCGCGAGCATGCTTGATGATGCCACCGATATAATGGAGGCAGTTTTCCGACAAATCGGCATATTGATCGCCTGCGAACAAAGGCTTGCCGGCTTTCCAGATGGACTGGTGTACATGCATACCGCTGCCATTATCCTTGAAATAAGGCTTTGGCATGAATGTAGCTGACTTGCCATATGCCGCGGCTACATTCTGGATCACATATTTATAAAGGTTCATGTTATCGGCCATTTTGGTCAAAGTTTGGAACTTCAAACCAAGCTCATGCTGGGCTGGAGCAACTTCATGGTGATGCTTTTCAGGCTCAAGGCCTAATTCCTTCATCACCTGTAACATTTCTCCGCGGAGATCTTGCGCCGAATCGATGGGCCCCACCGGGAAATAGCCACCCTTCGGACCAGGGCGATGTCCCATATTGCCACCTTCATATACTTTGCCCGTGTTGTAAGGTAACTCTGTTGAATCAAAGCTATAGCCTGTATTGTTGGGGTCTGTATTCCAGCGCACGTCGTCAAATACAAAAAATTCGGCTTCAGGGCCAAAATAAGCGGCATCCCCAATTCCCGACGATTTCAAATAGGTTTCAGCACGCTTGCCAATCCCACGCGGGCAACGATTATAGGATTTAAGGGTTCCAGGAACAACCACATCACATACGATCGCCAATGTCGTTTGCTGATAGAAAGGGTCCAAGGTCACACTATCTGGATCGGGCAGCATGATCATATCGGAATCATTAATGGCCTTCCACCCTGCGATTGACGAACCATCAAACGCAACGCCCTCTTCAAGCAAATCAATAGTGACCATATCGACGTCAAAGGTCACATGCTGCATCTTGCCGCGAGGATCGGTAAATCTGAAATCAATATAGTGGACTTCATCATCCTTGATTTGCTGTATGACTTTGTCAAACTTTGACATCGATACTCTCCTAAATTGAGTTAAATGGTGAGTTGTGGTGATATTTCTGATCTTGGACCTAGACGGCGTTGATTCCAGATTCACCCGTGCGGATGCGGACAACGTGAATAATGTCAGAAACAAAGATTTTGCCATCGCCGATCCGACCTGTACGCGCGGCATTGGTAATGGCCTCTACCGCTGCATCAACCTGATCATCACCAACGACGACCTCTAATTTCAGTTTCGGTAAAAAATCGACCACATACTCAGCACCACGATAAAGCTCAGTATGCCCTTTTTGGCGGCCAAAACCTTTGGCTTCAACCACAGTCATGCCTTGGAGCCCTAATTCCTGAAGCGCCTCTTTGACTTCATCCAGCTTGAAGGGCTTGATAACCGCTTCGATCTTTTTCATGAATTCCACCTGAGCAACTGAAACTGGGTTTGCCCATCAGGGGTGGGAGGTATCTTTGCCTGTATCATCCCATGATGTTAGGATGTTCATCATGCCAGCGCGACCATAGCCCCTGCCCCTTTTATACCATAACGATGATTGCCAGTTAATTAGGCACAAATCGCTCAATAAATAGGCGCATTTACACCCGGAGTAGATTGGTACTAGATCACGCTCTTTGGTCATTCCATCTGCTTGCGAATAACTTCCCAAAAAATCTGAGCAGGTCAACATATATTGGGTCAAAACATGTTGGAGTTGCGCTGTGATCGATGCACACACACCCGTTCTTATTGGTGGCGGCCAGTTTACCTATCGCGGCGCGCCAGAACTTTGCCCGACCCCGATCGAATTTTGCGCCCTTGCAGCCAAAGCAGCCGCTGTTGATAGTGGTTTGCCCCAGTCGGTGTTGACAGGGATTGATGGTTTGGCTGTCGTGGGTTTTACCATCGATGCCGGTACCAGCATGGCATCCCTACCGATCCCAAAGGCGAATAATCCCCCTAAGACCTTAGCGAAGGCACTTGGTGCTACACCTGCCTGGAAGGTTTACACCCATGTTGGCGGCAATAACCCACAAGCTTTGGTTAATGCGGCCGCCAGCCGCATCGCCCGGGGTGAAAATAAACTGGTATTGCTGACGGGTGCGGAATGTCTAAACTCGATGATGAAATTGGTGCGTGCGGGCCATTTCCATGCCTTGGCAGGCCATCAGCAGGATGAGGCTGAAGCACCACAAATGTTTGGCGAAGGCTTTGAAGGCTCTAGCGCCCACGAGGCCCACCATGGCTTGGCTTTTCCCGCCAATGTCTATCCCTTGTTTGAGAATGCTTATAGATCCTATGTAGGGCGCGATCTTGCCAGTCACCAAACAGCCTTAGGTGCTCTTTATGCGCCATTCACCCAAGTAGCAGCACATAATCCGTTTGCTTGGTTTCGCCACAGCCACAGCGCCAAGGACCTCATAACCATAGGGCCGACTAATCGCATGGTCGGTTATCCCTATCCGAAATTTCTCAATGCGATCTTACAGGTTGATCAATCTGCGAGTGTGTTGATGGCAAGCTATGCCCATGCCATGGCGCTTGGGATTGGCAAAGAAGCCATGGTGTTTTTGCATGGTTGTGCAGATACCGTTGAAAAATGGAATATACTCGACCGGGTTGATTATCATTCAAGCCCAGCAATGACGCTTGCTCTGAAGGAAGCACTTTCCATGGCGGGCAAGTCACCTGGCGATATTGGTTTCTTTGATCTTTATTCTTGTTTTCCCATAGCGGTAGAGCTTGCGTGCGAGGCGCTAGGCATGGCCGGCGATGACCCGCGCGGGCTGACTTTAACGGGTGGTCTACCCTATTTTGGAGGGCCTGGAAACAATTATTCTATGCACGGTTTGGTTGAAATGATCCACCGATGTCGAAAGGAACCAAGTGCCTTTGGCTTATTGAACGCCAATGGTTGGTATCTGACCAAGCACGCTGTGGGTATTTATTCTTGTGCGCCAACGCAGGGGCCTTGGGTCCGACGCGATCCTCACGCCTATCAGGTGCAGATCGATCACTTGGTGTCCCCGCCGATCATTACCCAGCCTTCGGGTCCTGCAACCATTGAAACCTACACCGTTATCCATTCTCGCGATGGCTATCGCATGGGCATCGTGATCGGTCGTGATGAAGCGGGCAGTCGGTTTGTGGCCAATACGCCAAATGATGATCAAGCGATTATGGCAGACCTTGAGGCCCAAGAAGGGATAGGACGCACAGGCTTTGTTACGCACGAGGGCGGTCGGAATATCTTCAAGCCTGCTTCCCATGTTTAGTCGCAAATCAAGCCTGTCCCAGTGCAATTATGTTCAGCTGCGATTTAAGTGGTTTGACCTTTAGCGCTTGACAGATTGTGCTTGGTTTTTTGACCGATATGTTGATAACACCGTGAAGGCGCTTATTCCTTCAAAGGCTACCGCCACGTCATTGAGCTTACTTGTCCTGATCATTCCAAAACCTTTATGCTCGACAAAGTCGCAACGCTTGCTAAACAGGCAGCGAAAAGAGTGAAGGGCCAATTGTGTGACCACGATATACTCAAATGCTGCCACCGCCCTTGAAGGTCTGACTTTTGATGGTATGACCATTATGTCAGGCGGCTTTGGCCTATGCGGCCTACCTGAAAATCTGATCCGCGCGTTGCGTGATACTGGGGTGAAATCCATTACTGCGATCTCGAACAATGCAGGCGTTGATGGCTTTGGTTTGGGCTTATTGATGGAGACAAAGCAGATTTCTCGGATGATTTCTTCTTATGTTGGTGAAAACAAAGAGTTTGAGCGTCAGTTTCTTGCCGGTGAGCTCCAAGTCGAATTTAACCCACAAGGTACTTTGGCAGAGCGGATACGCGCCGGGGGTGCAGGCATACCGGGTTTTTACACCAAGACCGGGGTAGGTACCTTGATTGCGCAAGGTAAAGAACACAAGGATTTTGATGGGCAGACCTATATCCTTGAAACCGCCCTTAAAGCCGATTTATCCTTGGTCAAAGCTTGGAAAGCAGACACTGCCGGCAATTTAATTTACCGCAAAACCGCGCGCAATTTTAACCCAATGATGGCTACAGCCGGTAAAGTCTGCGTTGTAGAAGTGGAAGAAATTGTGCCTGTCGGCAGCCTGGATCCCGATCATATACACACACCGGGTATTTATGTACATCGCTTGGTTCAAAGCCAATTTGAAAAGCGTATTGAGCAACGCACCGTGACCAAAAGGGAGAGTGCCTGATGGCCTGGACCCGCGATGATCTTGCTGCGCGCGCGGCCAAAGAATTACGTGACGGCTTTTATGTTAATTTGGGGATTGGCATTCCAACTTTGGTTGCCAATCACATTCCAGAAGGTATGCACGTAACACTCCAAAGTGAAAACGGTATGTTGGGTATGGGGCCTTTCCCGTTTGAAGGCGAGGAAGATGCCGATCTGGTCAATGCCGGCAAGCAAACCATTACCGAACTGCCGCAAACCTCGTTTTTTTCCTCTGCTGATAGCTTTGCGATGATCCGTGGCGGGCATATCGATTTGTCGATTTTAGGCGCGATGGAAGTCTCTGAAACCGGGGATTTAGCCAATTGGATGGTGCCTGGCAAAATGGTCAAAGGTATGGGGGGTGCAATGGACTTGGTGGCGGGCGTACGCCGATGCGTGGTGGTGATGGAGCATTGCGCCAAGGATGGTGCGTCAAAGCTATTGCGTCAATGCAATTTGCCGCTGACGGGGCTTAAGGTTATAGACCTTGTGATCACTGATTTGGCGGTGTTCACCATAGACCGCCACGCAGGGGGCATGGCGCTGATTGAACTTGCAACTGGTGTCACGTTGGAGGAAGTCACCGCAAAAACCCAAGCGCGCTTTGCAGTGAAGCTTCATTAGACACGCATTTCTTTTATGAGTGAAACGCTACCACTTCCATGATCTAAAGCCTAGAATTAAGCCCCAAACCTAAGCCCACGCGACTGTGACGATCTCATAACTTTTAGAGCCGCCAGGGGCCGCAACTTCTACTACATCGCCTTGCTCTTTGCCGATCATGGCGCGCGCGATGGGTGAGGTGATAGAGATTTTGCCCAATTTCACATTGGCTTCGTCTTCGCCAACAATCTTATAGACGGCTTTGTGGTCAGTATCTTCGTCGATAACCGTCACGGTCGCGCCAAACTTCACGTTGGAACCAGAAAGCTTCGACACGTCGATGACTTGGGCGCGTGCCAGCTTATCTTCAAGCTCTGCAATGCGGCCTTCGATATAGGACTGACGTTCTTTGGCGGCGTGATACTCTGCATTCTCTGACAAATCGCCATGCGAGCGTGCTTCTGAAATCGCACCGATCACAGATGGGCGTTCCTCGGTCTTCAAACGTTTTAATTCTGCATCGAGAGCCGCATGGCCCTCGGCAGTCATAGGGATCTTTTCCATGAGGGGGATTCCACATAAAGGGATTTATAGATTGGTATTGAGAATTGGATTCGTCAAGCATATGCTTGCAGTGACTTCACTTGCATCGTCTGACCTCCAGCTGCAGCAATGGCTGTAGCGGCCGCCCGGGCACCCGCTATCGTAGTATAATAGCTGATATTGGAAACCAAAGCCGTCCTGCGGATGGAATAACTATCGGCCAAGGATTGTGCCCCTTCGGTCGTATTAACCACCAATTGGATCGACCCATTGATCATAGCATCCACGATATGGGGCCGCCCTTCCATGACCTTGTTAACGCGCTCCACCGGCACACCCGCCTCGCGCAATATCTGAGCTGAGCCTTCGGTGGCAACCAGCTTAAAGCCAAGGCGAACAAACTCACGACCAAGATCTGCCAAGGCTGGCTTATGGCTATTCTTAACCGATAAGAATGCGGTCCCGCCCATGGGTAGCTTCATGCCAGCACCCAATTGCGACTTTAAAAATGCATGCCCAAAGTCACTATCAATGCCCATACATTCGCCGGTCGAGCGCATCTCTGGGCCCAATATCGGATCGACACCCGCAAAACGAGCAAACGGAAATACTGCCTCTTTTACAGCAACATGCTTGAGTTTTTTATGTTTTAATCCGAAGACACTCAATGCCATACCGGCTTGCAGTTTCGCTGCAATTAGCGCCACAGGAATGCCCACAGCTTTGGCAACAAAAGGCGCTGTCCGTGACGCGCGTGGGTTGGCTTCAAGCACATAAATCGTGTCGTCTTTGATAGCATATTGGATATTGATTAGACCAATCACACCAAGCCCTTTGGCCATCGCAATGGTCTGGGCTTCTATCTTAGCAATCATCACCTCCGACAAACTATAGGGTGGTAAGGCACAGGCACTGTCGCCTGAATGGATTCCTGCCTCCTCTATATGTTCCATAATGCCTGCCACGAACACATCGGTACCGTCGCATAAGGCATCAACGTCTACTTCGATGGCATCGCGCAAATATTGATCAATCAATACAGGATTATCACCCGAAACAATCACAGCCTCGCGTACATAACGCTCAAGACTTGGCTGATCATAGACAATCTCCATACCCCGGCCTCCCAGCACGTAGGAGGGGCGCAATACGACAGGATAACCCACTGCCTGCGCGCCTAAGATCGCTTCAGCCTCGGTTCTTGCAATAGCATTACGGGGTTGGAGCATGGAAAGCTTGTTTAACAGGGCTTTGAAGCGCTCGCGGTCCTCGGCCATATCAATCGCGTCAACACTTGTGCCTAAGATCGCAACGCCAGCCTGAGCTAAAGGTTGGGCGAGTTTCAAAGGGGTTTGACCACCAAATTGCACAATGACACCCAGCAATGTACCATTTTGATTTTCGGTTTCGATTATTTCAAGGACATCTTCACTGGTCAAAGGCTCAAAATACAAGCGGTCAGAGGTATCGTAATCGGTGGAAACGGTTTCAGGATTACAATTGACCATGATACTTTCAATGCCCAACTCTGCGCAGGCAAAGGCGGCGTGGCAGCAGCAATAGTCAAACTCAATGCCCTGGCCAATCCGGTTAGGACCACCGCCAAGAATAATGATTTTTTTAGCCGAACTAGGCTCTGCCTCGCAGTTCTCCTCATAGGTGGAGTACATATAGGGTGTGGGGGAAGCAAATTCGCCAGCACAGGTATCAATACGTTTGAAGGCCGGGCGAACTCCCGCATTTCGGCGCAGTGCGCGGACTTCCAATTCGGTTTTGCCAGCAATCTTGCCAAGTCGTCGGTCAGAGAAGCCTTGTGCTTTGACATGACGCCAATCATCGCGCGTGTTGGGCAGTCCGATGGATTCAAGCTTTTTCTCGGTCGCAATCAGATCGGCAAATTGATCGAGAAACCAAGGGTCAATTTTGCTCGCCGCATGGATTTCTTCAACACCCATTCCCATTCTCAGTGCTTGGCCAACCACCAAGATCCTTGTTGCGGTCGGGATGGTAAGCGCTTTGTGCAAGGCATCGCGGCTGCTCCCAAACTCCAAGAAAGGGTCAAAACCATCAAGCCCCGTTTCGAGTGAACGCAAAGCCTTTTGGAAGCTTTCTTGAAACGTCCTTCCAATCGCCATGGCTTCGCCGACTGACTTCATACTGGTCGTCAAAGTGGTGTCGGATCCTTTGTATTTTTCAAAGGCAAAGCGGGGAATTTTGGTGACAACATAATCAATGGTGGGCTCAAACGAGGCCGGTGTCGCGCCACCGGTAATATCATTGGCAATCTCATCAAGCGTATAACCAATCGCAAGCTTGGTGGCGATCCGTGCGATCGGAAACCCAGTTGCTTTAGAAGCCAAGGCAGAGGATCGCGATACGCGCGGGTTCATCTCAATCACAATCATGCGACCATCGGCGGGATTAACGGCAAATTGGACGTTGGAGCCACCCGTTTCGACACCAATCTCGCGCAATACCGCAATCGAGGCATCGCGCATGCGCTGATATTCTTTATCGGTGAGGGTTAAGGCTGGGGCGACAGTGATCGAATCGCCGGTATGGACGCCCATCGGATCAATATTTTCGATCGAACATATGATAATGCAATTATCCGCTCTGTCGCGAACCACTTCCATCTCATATTCTTTCCAACCTAGAACGCTTTCCTCGACCAAGATCTCACCAATAGGGCTAGCAGCAATCCCGCTGGCACAAATCTGTTTAAACTCATCGACATTATAGGCGATCCCGCCGCCGGTGCCGCCCAAGGTGAAGCTTGGACGAATGATTGCAGGTAAGCCAACATAGGGTAGGGCAGACATGGCTTCGTCTAATGTATGGGCCATTTTGGACTTGGGGCTTTCCAAGCCGATTGTGTCCATTGCATCGCGGAACTTCAACCTATCCTCGGCCTTTTCAATGACGTCTGCTTTGGCACCGATCATTTCAACATGATATTTCGTAAAAACGCCATTTTTTTCGAGGGTGAGCGCGCAATTGAGCGCGGTCTGACCACCCATAGTGGGCAGTACCGCATCAGGACGCTCCTTAGCGATGATCAGCTCAATCACTTCAGGGGTAATCGGCTCAACATAAGTAGCATCGGCCAAATCAGGGTCAGTCATAATTGTGGCCGGGTTAGAATTGACCAGAATGACCCTGTAGCCTTCTTCTCTGAGGGCCTTACATGCTTGCACACCTGAATAGTCAAATTCGCAAGCCTGACCGATAACTATAGGTCCAGCCCCGATGATCAGGATTGATGTTAGGTCGGTGCGTTTAGGCATAGGGCGTCCGTTCAGAGCTTTTGCGATTTGGGTGCCACTTGCAAAAAGCCCTCCCGAGCGCAGGCGGCGCTGGGAGGGCCTTGGAAGGCGATAGCTGTTAGCGCTTCGCAGCGAGTCCTGCAAGGGCTTTAGGCTTTTGCCAAGATAAAACAACCTAACCCATCTTGGCCAATTGAGTGGGACTATGCCTAGGCGTAGCTAATAAACCAACGACGGCCAGTAATGAGGTCTGGCCGATGATGACCCGTCTTGTCGGCTGAAACGGTATGACATGCTCCCACGAATTCGGTCCACGGTAAATTAGAGTTTTTTGCCTAATGCACTGCTACCCATCGTTGGGCCGCTTTGGCCTAGAGTCTTTGGCCTTGCTCGTGTCCGGTGGGCTGGTGTCACCGGCTGAGATTGCCAACATAATCGGTGGGATATTCCCGATTGCGCTGTGAG
>NZ_BPFZ01000018.1 GCF_030158815.1 Candidatus Phycosocius spiralis | reverse complement strand
ATTTGGTGTCCGAGAACTTCTGGGTGGCTTGCGCGATTATGCGCCACCTCCGCGTGATCAAGAAGCTTTGGAGAAGGGGGTTGTAAGCCGTGTGTTGGCACACCGCGATGAAGTCTCGGGCTTTGTAAATGAAAATCCTTCAGCATTGTTGTTGACAAAATCTTCACTTCGTAGGCCGAGATTTAATGTTAACTTATCGTCAATTTTCCATTCGTCTTGGATGTAAACTGCTTTGTTAGCTGAAGTAAACGTCCCACCGCTATCAAACTTGCGAACCCGGACAAAATTTGTATCTGGGGGAACCTTACCGGATAGCGACCCGGTTTTCCCGGAGCGATAATAGCGGTAATAAACACCGCCAGAATAGTTTGTCTTAGCGATAGCTTCTAAAGATTCTTCATCATATCCGACGCGCACATGATGGCTTCCTGCAAAGTCGAATAGGAAGTCTGCATCCACTCTAAACAGCTCACGCGAGTCATCCCCCTTTTCAACAGTTAGATTTGGATTCCCGCGTTGAATAACACCACCCGTTTGGTTGGTCGGATCGACCTTTCCATCAGCGGTTAATCGGGCTAGGACTGCGGCTTCTTTGTCTAATGGACCTGCTGTGCTACGCGCAAATTTATTGTCGCCCCAAAGCATCGAAACTGAAAACCAATCATTGATTTTACCATTATACTTAGCGACGCGTGTAACCCCACCAAGTTCCCTTACTGTGTTAGTTTCATCTGTTTCAACTGAGCTATCATTGATATAGGTGAACTCCAACCGATGGCCTTCAATCAGGTTTATGTCGATCTTGGCACCGTAAAATGGATCATCAGAGACGGCTTGGGATACTTTTTCTGCGCCGCGCGTAGGGTCAGTCGGGCTGGATAAGGCAGCAGAAGTATCTGTATTCTTTAAGTTTCGCGCATTATAGAAGCCATAGAAAAACGCGTGGTCTTTCCAAATGGGCCCGGACAACCACACATTGCCTTCTTCACGGACTCTTTTGTCCTTCTGATTTAGCTGGGTGTAAGTGTTCTTGGCTTTACTCCGCAAATTTTGCGGTTCAACATAATAGTTTAGACCACCAAGGAATTGATTTCCACCAGACTTTGTAACTGCCACAACTGCGCCACCTGTGGCGCGACCAAATTCGGCCTGGTAGGAACCCGTCTTAACATAGACTTGGTCATAAAACTCAAAAGGTATGGTAGAGCCACCTTCGAAGGTTCGAAAATTGGTGACGTTCATACCGTTGATATAATAGACATTCTCTGCAACTGAAGCGCCTCCAAGCGAGATTAGGCTTGAAAATGCGCTATCGCCAAATGCGGTGTCACCTGGTACCGCGCCAGGTGCCAACAATTGTAAGGCAGCTATGTTGCGGCCGATTGGCAGTTTGTCGAAAGAGTCTTTTACATTGATGTTGATGCCAGTAGTTGTTGCTGAAAAATCGAGGGATCTGCGTCGGACGCCATAAACCACCACAGTTTCGGCCGCTTTTCCCGTTGCCTTCATAACAAAATCGACCGCTTCGCTGCGTCCAACCGACACAATAACCTCGGATGCTGAAACTTCATCAAAATCTTGCTTAACAGCACGTATCTTGTAGCTGCCAAGAGGTTTGGAACCAAAGCGATAATTGCCTTCAGCGTCTGTAGTTGTGGTGTCTGACGCACCGCGGCTTGTTGATGTCAACTCGATGGTTGCACCTTTAATCGGCCTGCCTGCGCCATCAGTTACTCGACCGAGGATTGAACCAGTGGTCAGATCCTGAGCAGCAACCGGCGCACTTACAAATACTGCCAAAACAGCCGCACCGCCGACGAGCAAAGAAGCGCTTGACAAAAATGTCGACAAAAGCGCAACGGTTTTCTTATGTGACTTTAACCTCATTTATTTCCCCCGAAACTTGGCACCTGAAATACCAATTTCACTGTTCACGAAATCGTTATAATTGCATAATGTTCATTTATCGGTGGGTCAATTGGCAGCGCCACTTTTGAGCCTAAAATGATAGTTTAGTTCGGTTAAGCCTGACTGAAATAAACTGTATCTATGCGTCAGTGAGTTTGAGGCGCATTTAGGATCGGCTCCATCTTTCGGGAAATAACCTCCGTCCATGACCTAAGTTTAAGCAATTTACATGATGATTTAATGAAGAATAACTGAATGCAACGATTGCTGATTGATAAGTTGTGTGCCTATATTACCAAAGGTTACTGGGGATTGGATTGATGGAAGCATTGCTTAAACTTGGGGCGTTGGTTCTATCTGGTACGGAAAGACGCTTGGAAGGTATATCCCGCAATATGGCGAACATATCCACGCCAGGCTATCGGCGGGAAGTTGCTTTTGAAGAGGCCATTCTACTTCAGTCAGATGCGATACCCCAGTCTAGTCAGATTGATCAGTCACAGGCTGCGCTTCGAAAAACAGAGAATCCTCTAGATTTAGCGATAGATGGGCGTGGATTTTTCATTTTATCGGATGGGAAGAATACTTATCTTTCTCGTGGGGGGCAATTTTCGCTTGATGCATCGGGGGTGATGGTGAATGGGATGGGCTATCGGCTTTTGAATGATGCAGGATCGCCCCTCCACTTAAATTCCAGTCAGCCTGAGATATTGAGCGATGGCACGGTTTTAGACAATGGGGTGTCGATTGGGCGGCTTGGGCTTGTTTTGGCCGACCATAGCACGTTTACAGCTTATGGTGGAGGCTCTGCTTTCCAAGTTCAACCATCAGATTATCAACCGTTTGAAGACGGTGTTGTTAGGCAAGGTATGCTTGAAGGTTCAAACGTCGAATCGGCTCAAGAAATGATTGAATTGATGACAGTTTTGCGGCGGGCAGAAACCGGTTCAAAATTAGTCCAAATGTACGACAACCTAGTAGGTCAAGCGATCACTGTGCTGGGGAGGGCTGGGAAATGATTGGAAGTTATGAGGTTGCTGCAACAGGTTTAGCAGCACAGCAGCGCGCCTTGCAAATCATTTCCAACAATATTTCCAATATTAACACGCCTGGTTATAAAAAATCTTCTATCAATTATGCAGATATGGTTGCGGCGTTGGATGGCCAAACGATGGGTTTGGGGGGTGTGAATGCCTTGCCCAATCTCTTGATCAATGGTCAAGGTGAAATACAAAATACAGGCAATAAAATGGACATTGCCATCGATGGAACTGGTTTTATAGAATTATTAGGTCGTGATGGTCAGTTTATGTTTTGGCGTGGTGGCACGCTACAAATCAACCACGAGGGTTATTTAGCGGGCCCCCATGGCACGGCGCTGCGCGCCATGATTCAGGTGCCAAGTGATGCTAAGGACTTGGCCATAGACGAGACTGGCGTGGTAACGGCCGTGCTTGGTGGGGGAAGTGATCGCACCGAACTAGGTCGTATTGAATTGGCAATCTTGCAGTCGGCAAACGATATTGAGCGTCTTGATGGTGGTTTATATCGATTTACTGGGATTAATGCACCAGAAATGCGCTCACCGGGGGAAGACGGGGTAGGTCGACTTATTCAAGGATCCATTGAGCTATCGACCGTAGATTTGAACGATGAAATGGTGCGTATGTTAATTGTCCAGCGCGCCTATGCTGCCAATGCACAAGTCATTCAAGCTGGCGATCAATTGATGTCGATCTCCAACAATTTACGGCGCACGTGATGTTACACTTAGTCATGTTAGCAATGATGGCAGGTGTCGTCGTAGACCATAATGGCTGTGTTGCTGCAAAGCGACGCATAGAAGTTTTTGAAGCAATTTGGAAAGAAGATTTAGTCGTATCTCCTTGTCCGCGGGACAAGGTATCGGCTGTATTATGGGAGCGGAATCGCCATGTTTTGATGGCACGCCAAGCCATTGCAAAAGGCACCTTATTAGGAAGAATTTCTAGTCGCCCTAAACCTATCGCTGTTGAAGGTGATAGGTTAAATATGATTGTTCGTTTCGGTCCGATTGCGATTGAACGACCAGTTACAGTCCTCACAGCTTCAAGGCATGGATCGCCTATCTTAGTGCGATCGATTGACGGCAAGGTTTTCTCGGCCAATTTTGAAGATTTAACCGATAAGAGGGCCGTTCCATGATTGTAATCAGGTCGGTAGGGTTCATTGTTATCGCGTGTTTAGTTTGGATGGGTCCAGTCCAAGACGCATATGGCAAGGATCTGTTTCGTGGCCAAGGTTTTGCTTCAATGGCATCAGACCGAATTGCTGCACAGGTTGGGGATGGTCTGGTTATAGTCGTTTTGCAGAATGCTGAAGCTCGTAATTCGGCTGCAAACACATCAGATTCAAGATACGGCTTGGAAGGATCGGTTAAATCGGGATCGGTTGATGAAGGGATAGATCTCTCATTTAATCAAGATCGTGCCAAAAAGGGGGAAGTGCGTCGGAGTCAGAGCATTGTTACACAACTCGCTGTAACTGTCGTTTCCGTTCTGGAAAATGGTGACCTGATCGTGGCGGGGTCACAACAAGTCCGCGTTAATGGGCAACAAACAGCAATTAGAGTCTCTGGCCGCGTTCGCCCTGCTGATATCCAAAGCGATAATCGGGTGATGTCTACCCAAGTTGCTGATGCATCAATAGATTTTGATGCTGCAATTGAAATGAGAAGAAATTCAAAGCGATCTTGGATGGCGCGGGCTAGGTCTTGGTTTAGGGGTGGGGTATGAAGACTTCAACCGTAAGCCAGATTTGGGCAGTCGCAATGTGTTTGGGTCTGATGCTGTTGCCTCATTCCCTAGGCGCTAGAGAAGTTACGCTCAAATCAATTGGGAGATTTGATGGATGGCGTGAAAATCCACTTATTGGTTATGGCATTGTTGTTGGACTTGCTGGGACTGGGGATAGTCCACGTAGTGCGGTTACACGTCAGGCCTTAAGGAATGTATTTGGTAGGCTTGGCACATCTGTCAGCGAGCGTGAAATCAACGCACGTAATGTTGCCGTTGTATTGGTGGTTGGGACATTACCTGCCTCTGCTAATGTTGGTGACAAGATCCCTGTAACGGTCTCTTCAGCGGGGGATGCGCGCAGTCTAGCTGGCGGGCTGCTGTTAATGACGACCTTGCGCGGACCCGATAGTGTTCAATATGCCTTAGCGCAGGGACCTTTATTGGTTGGCGGCTACAGTTTTGAAGCCGACGCCAATTTACAACAAAGAAATTTTCCAACAACCGCTCGTATTGAAAATGGGGCAACCATTGAAAAATCTACCCAAGCCAGCATGGTACGTGAAGATGGATCAATAGGTTTCTTGTTAAGTGATCCAAATTTTGTAACGGCACAAAGAATTGCTGAACGCATTAATAGTCAGCTTGGCAACAAAATCGCGACAGCGCGATCTGCGGATGAGGTTGCCATCTTGTTTTCACGCAGCAATCAAGAGGTCGCGAACCTTATCTCACGAATTCAAAACTTAACTGTTGAACCCGATTGGTTACCTCGTGTTGTGGTGAATGAAAGGACTGGGACGGTTGTAGCGGGAACAGAAGTCAAAATCTCAAGTACGGTCATTGCACAAGGCGACATACGCGTGACGGTGCGGACTGAAAATCAAGCCTCACAGCCCAGTTTGCTTGTTAGGCCATCCAATACTATTCAAAGTTTGGTTGTTAGCAATTCTCAATTGGAAGTTTCTCAAGGAAGTAACGATGTGGTCGCATCTTTCCCGAACACAAGTGTGGCTGATTTAGTTGCGGGTTTAACAGCAGCAAAAGTTGATGCGCGACGACTTATATCCATTTTACAAGCTCTGCGCGCTGCAGGTGCGCTTAATGCCGAGATTGTCGTACAATGACCTATCAAGGTTTAGATCCATTAACACATGTCTTGTTAGTCAAGGCACTTGATGGATTGCTCCTGCGTCAAGAATATATCGCGCAAAACATCGCGAACGCTTCCACACCAGACTATAAGCCAGTACGCGTGACTTTTGAACAAGCGCTTAAAGAGGCTAAAAATGATGGGATTAGCGAGATTTCCCAACTCAAGCCACAAGTCTATGAAGACTTAAACGCACGAGGACAGGGCGTTCGACTGGATATGGAATTAGCCTCAGCTACCCAAGCAGCCCTTCGTTTTAGTGGATTAATCGAGGTCCTTGGTCGGCATTTTGCTCTTCAGCGGATTTTAGTATCGGCGAGTGGGAGATCCTAATGGATGTGATGAAGATAAGTGCAAGTGCATTGGATGTTGAGGGCCAGCGTTTACAAATCATAGCCTTGAATCTGGCCAATATGAATAGCACACGTGTAACAGGTGGGGGAAGTTTCCAGCCGTTAAGACTTTACAGTGGTCCGAATGTTCCGTTCGGGGCCCATCTCAATGGAGAAGCGCAAGGTGTTAAGGTTGTCTCGGTGGAGCCAATGGAGAATGGGGTTCGTTTGGCTTATGAACCCAATCATCCAGATGCTAACGATCGCGGATATGTTGCCTATCCCAATATAGACCATGCCGGCGAAATGACATTAATGATCCGCACTTCGCGTGTTTATGAAGCCAATCTAGCTGTCCTTGGGATTGCGCACCAAATGTATAATCGTGCCTTGGAGATGGCTCGATGAGCATGCTTGAATCGATAGCTTCAATCGGTGGTTCTAATCAGCACCTAAATATGATGATACCTGCTTTAGCTCCAGGGGCTATCGCGAAGGCCGCAGCATATACGCCGACTTCTTTTGTTGATCTCATGAGACTGGGGTTTCAAGATGTCGAGAACAAACTAGATCGTGCCAATGATCTCATTCAGGAATTTGCCGTCGATGAGCGTGTCCCGATCCATCAAGTTATCATTGCCATGGAGGAAGCACGCATTGCTGTTGAACTGGCAATGCAAGTTCGCACAAGATTAGTCGACGGATATCGTGATTTGATGAACATGCAATTGTAGGCAGGTATAATTGTGATAACTGAAACAAGCCGTCAACCGGCTAGATCAATTCAGCTTTGGCAAGTCGGGTTGCTTTTTGCAACGCTAGTTATTGGCTTGGTAGCCATTTATTTCTTTTTCCTGAAGGTTAACTATGCTCCCTTACAGACTGGATTGCGCACAGCTGAGTCTGCGTTGATTGTGTCTGAACTTGATCGCCAAGGCTTTGATTATCGACTGGCGGCTGGTGGTAGTGAAATTCAAGTTAGAAGCGACCAAGTTGACAAAATACGAGTAGCTATTGCTGGAGCCGGTATTCAGGCGGGCGGTTTAGATGGTTTTGAATTGTTCAATCAATCAGAAATGGGGCTGACGGATTTTGCCCAGAAAATAAAATATCTGCGGGCTTTGCAAGGTGAGTTATCCAGAACTATCATGATGATAGAAGGTGTTGAGGATGCGCGCGTTCACATTGCTATGCCAGAGCGTACGCTATTTCGAAATGATCGATCACTCACCAAAGCTGCAGTTTCGTTGATCTTGAGTAAGGATCACCCGCCCACACCGGAAATGGTGATTGGCATTCAAAGGCTTGTTGCTGCTTCTATTCCAGATTTACAAACCAGTAATGTGATTATCCTTGATCATTCTGGGATCACACTTAGTCAAACAAAACCAGAAGAGGTGCCTTCCCTTCAAGAGCTTGATCCTAGCCCCTTAGCTATTGCAACTCGGGCAATCGTGGCGCAGTCAATTCCAGGTATGAGATTTTCGGTATTTGTAACCAGTAAATCGCCACCAGCACGCGCCGATAGGAATGCTGAACCCTTTAAGGATACGATCGCCACATTAGAAATTAGCACCCAAGATCCATTAAATGCCCAACAGAGGGATAGCATTATAGAAACCCTGGTCAGCGAAAAATTGTTGGTTCCTGAAGATAGAAATCTTGTTTCATTTACAGTTTTAGATCCCATTCTTACCTATGACGCAGTCGAATCGGGTGGTGTGCCACCCGCCAGTCGCGCCCCTTCACCACCTGTGAAGCAAGACGATCAAGTTGGATTGCTAAAAGAATTGAACTTATTTGGCCCATCCGTTTACTGGTGGGCAGGAGGCTTGCTCATCCTATTGATTGCAGCCTTGGTAGGTTTGATCACTTGGCGTAAGTTAGGCGGCGATCAAGGATTAAGTCGTGAAGAACGTCAGTTACGCGCGGACGAGCTTCGCAAGATTTTAACTGCTTATCGCAAGTCGGTGCTCACGCATGGACAATGATGTAGGTATTCACAACGCCCTTGAAGAGCATTCAAGGTTGAAAAAAAGAGATCAAAAAGCGATTGAAGCACTGCTCAAGGGTCAAGAGCGACTGATGGTAAAAGAATTGATGCGAAGACATCTTGGTTCACGTAGCTTTTTTAATATGCGCGTTTCAAAACCAGAACCTGATGTATTACAGCATTGCAGGTTTCTGTTCGACTTTCAAAATATGTGGCAACTTTGTTGGACGAAGTTGGAAATGTGATTTCCCCTAAATTAACACAACATTCGAGGCAAGTGCTTCAAGAATATGTGAAGCAAGTACAGGTTAAATCAGACCATAGCCCCCAAAATCCAATCGAAAAATGGATAAATCAGGCACTGGCTTGGTGGAAAGGTCATTGAGCATGACCAAGAGCATTCTAACTGTTTCAGAGCAATCAGAAGCCATCGTAAAGCCTCTAACAATCCCTAAATCTCAAACCATGATGCATCACTCAGTAGCATCAGTTACTCTCGAAAGCGATCCTGTCTTAATCCAAGCTCAGCTAGCCCAGCAAGCGCTTGAACAACAATTGTCGCAAGTCCGCAAAGAACTTATTGAGCTTCAAGATGGGTTTGAAGCAGCAGTGTCTTTAGCCAAGCAAACTGCATTTGAGGAAGCCAAACTTGCCCATATTCGGGATGATGAAAAAAGATATCATTTATTCATAGAATTGATCCAATCATGCCAAGAATCTTGGACCAAAACATTATCAGAATTCGAACACTTCACCTTGTTGATTGCGAAAGCTGCGGTTGAACCCATCTTTGCAGACTCTGAGTTGCTCCATGAACGAATATCTCAAGCTATAAGTCGTCAGATTAGGGCGTTGAAGCAAGATGCAGTGATCTCGGTCATGGTCAAGTCCGAACTAGGGGTTGATCTTGAGATTGTTCGTGATGAATTGGAAAGGCAGGGTTTCAAGAACATTCACCTTGAACTTGGGCCATCACAAATGCCCCATGAGCTTCAGATCAATTTGAGGATGGGGCATATAGAAATCGGTATTGGTCAGTACTGGAAAGCTGTTGAAGCCAGATTACACTCTCTCATACAAGGTTATCCATAACATGAGAGCATTAGGCATTGATAAGATTTTTAATGACTTAACTCCAGCTCTGCGAGTAGGAAAAGTTGTAAAAATTGGTAGTGGGTATGTTGTAGCCAAAGGTCCGATGGCAACAACTGGTGATATATGTGAAGTGGAAGCAAGGGGCTTAGGGGCTGACCAGAACCAGCGTGTATTGGCTCAAATTGCTAGTGTTCAAGATGATCAGGTTACACTTGTACCCCTACAAACCATTTGGATGATAGAACCTGATGCAAAAGTTGTGCTTTTGCCGTTTCGGACAGAAGCTCCTGTCGGGGATGATTTTTCCGGCCGCGCAATTGATGCATTAGGCAGGGCGATAGATCAATCTCTTGAAATTTCTGTGCATACAAGAATGCCATTGTATGGCTCAGTTTTAGCTCCAATGGAGCGTATCGACCCGGTTGTCCGTTTGGCAACTGGTATAAAAGCCATCGACGCCCTTTTGCCCATTGGCAAAGGTCAAAGGTTAGGTGTGTTTGCAGCAAGTGGGGTAGGAAAGACCACTTTACTGCGCCAATTCCTCAGCAACATTAAAGTTGATCGTACAGTTATCTGCCTCGTTGGGGAAAGAGGTAGGGAAGTGGAAGCCATTTGGAGTGGATTAAAAAATGGCAGTGAGCTTGAGCAATACACATGTGTAGCGGCCACTTCAGACCAAAGCGCCGCCATGAGAGTCAAGGCTGTTCAACAAGCTTTGTGTTTGTGTGAATTCTGGCGCGACAAAGGCCAGGATGTTTTGTTGGTTGTGGACTCGATGACACGCTATGCCATGGCCTTGAGGGAAATTGGACTTGCCTCTGGAGAACCCCCAACCCTTCGCTCTTATACGGCCAATGTGTTTACTGAGTTACCAAGAGCGGTTGAACGATGTGGTGCCAGTAGAGCAGGTGGCTCTATTTCTGCGATCTTCACGGTGCTCAGTGAAACAGATGATGTTGATGATCCAATTGTGGAAGTTATGAAGTCATTGCTGGATGGTCATATCATTTTATCTCGGCAACTCGCCGAACAAGGTCATTTTCCCGCTATAGATGTTGTTAGAAGCGTAAGTCGACACGCTGAACTATTGGTGACACCTGAACAAGATCAATGGATACGCACCACCATTGGCCATTTGGCGCGTCATGAAGAAGCTAAAATTATGATTGAAAGTGGGGTTTACAAAGCTGGTATAAACCATGAACTGGACAAGACTATTCAACTTTATCCGCGTTTGATGGCTTTTCTACAGCAAACTTCCGGTGAAACTATCCATATGAAGAATGCTTATGAACAATTGGCAGCAATTCTTAAGGAGGGTGCTACATGAGACGCCTAGCCCGGATTAGTCAAACTTGTAATCGCATTAGGAAAATTCAATCTCTAAGAGAGCAATCAGCACAAGTTCACGCACAATTTGTTGAAACGATCCTAAATTCAACTTTAGAAAACCATAGTGACGCGGTTCAAGACTTGACGAATAGTTTGACGGATTGGGTCGATGCCTTATCAGCATCATCGAATCCAAGTTTGTGGGAGGCTTATGGAGATTCCGTTCGCCATAATGAGGACTATGTCGAAAGTTCAAGGGCAGCTTGCGCGCGTGAGGAGAATAATTGGTTAAAGGCATGTCAGGATCTGTATCGTGCCAAATCTCAAACATTGGTTTTGCAGAAATTCAATGATTGTCTGCGCGGGAAGCTTGCGCGACAATTAGAGGATGACAGAATGGAAATTTGGCGTGATCAGTCCAGATTTTTCTTACATCAGCCCGGAACCAGAAGATGTTGAATTTTCAGACACTTTATGAACATGCAGGATTGCTATCACAGCGCCCAAATGCCAGACAAGCTGCTATAAAATCACCCGTCAGTAGTTCTGATGTTGTTCGGAATTTCTTGGATTTCATCCAAGATATGGATCAGGGGTCTAATCCCAGAGCACCAAAAGATAGCAGACCTAATGAGGTGTCTTTAAAGAAGCTTAATAAGCTTCACAACAATGAGGTCTCAGGCAAAACTGATGAAGCCTTTACTCACTTCGATACTTCTCCTTTTGCCAACAATTGGCAGGTCGAGGACATGTCAGCGAACTCAGAAATACACGCAAAGGGGCCACTGAAACAATTGATGATTGACAGGTTTTCTGATTTGCAAAGATTAAGTTTACATTCTGATTTTGGCGCTTCAATTTTGGATGGACCCCACGCCCAAGACCAAGATGGCTTTAGTTTAAGTGAAAAATCTTACAGAAGGCCTAGACGACAAAAGGAAAGTACTGGCGGGGATCTTGGTATGGATCCTCATTTTTTGACCACCCCAACCGACCCCGAAGGAGTAAATGGCTCATCGGCTATAAGGCCAAACATTGTAAAACATGAACCCAAGCCTGGGTCTGGAATGGATGTATTGCTACAATATGGGGAGGAGGGACTAAGAATTTTTGCTTGGGCCTCTCAGTTAAATCGAATTCAAAAAGAGAAGCTTAAGCTCACACTATTGGAGATTGTTTCCCAATATGGGTTTCGCTTGTCTGACCTAGCTGTTCAAGGCCCCCTTGATCACCCGATGACTGACACAGATGGAAAGGTCAGAACTCATGCTTCAAGCAATTGATTCTATCGATAAAATTGGCGCAAACCAAAATGCAGCAACTTCAACCGCGCAAACTGCTTCGCGTGCTTTTGGTTTGGGATTTGAAGACCTTCTGAAAATTATCCTCACCCAATTAACCTATCAGGATCCACTTAAACCAGTTGAAAACTACGAATTTGTTTCTCAACTTGCCCAGTTTACCCAAATTCAACAAACCGAAATCATGAGTGATCGGTTACAAGGTATATTGCGATCTGAATCAACAAGCCAAGCAACAAGTCTTTTAGGTAAATTTGTCGATATTCCATCCGGTACGGGTGTTCTGACCGCCAAAGTCTTGTCTGTTACCTTTGTAAACAACGAGCCACGCTTAACTGTCCAAACTTCTAATCCAACAGCTACAATTGGTAATATTGCCGTTACAACTGTTTCTCGCATTACTCAGGAGCCTTGAAATGTTTAATTCAATTTTTGTGGGCCTCAGTGGCATGAATGCCTTTTCATCTGGTCTAAGACAGATTAGCAACAATATAACAAATCTTAACTCAACGGGTTTCAAGAGTAGTAATGTTCAATTCGGGGACTTAGTACGAACTGGATACGATCCTAATTCCGTGCAGGGCCAAGGCGTCCAACTTGGTAAAAGCAGAACAAATTTTTCCCAAGGAGAATTGCGTCAGACGAGTCGTGGCCTTGACTTGGCAATTGATGGGCAAGGGTTTTTCATTTTACTGCGCAATGGTGAGCATTTTCTAACACGAACTGGAAGCTTTGAAGTCGATGCAAACGGCGATATTGTTTTAGCTGGCACCGATTATAAACTGGCTTCATTGGGTCCCAGTGGTATCCCACAAGTCATATCCATCACTCAAAACATCTACAGCCCACCTGTAGAGACAACTTCTGTGAAATTTACTGGCAATTTGTCGAGTTCAGCAGGAGCTGGAACCCACACAATTCCCCTGTCTGTTTTTGATAAGACAGGCGCATCAATAAATTGGCGCGTTATCTTTACGCGCGATGAGACCTCGATTGGCACTGCGCCACCAAAAGTAGATTGGATTGTTGAAGTTAGAAATGCTTCCAATGTTGCGCTACCAACCCAGCGCCTAAAGTTTGTGAATGGAGCAGTTGTTGAAGCTTCAAAACGCATGACATTTGCTGATGCGGAGTCGGGTTTGGCAATAGAATTTGATTTTAGCCAAGGTGTCAGTCCTTTTGCCAATGGCAATCGTTCAGACTTGGCCGTCGCTGCCAATGGTCGCAATGGACGCGATCGTGGTGATTTGACCGATGTTACAGTGAATGCTGAAGGCAAAGTTGAACTTGTTTATTCAAATCAAGACAAAATTCAAATTGGAGATGTTGCCGTTGCTAAACCTGCTGAGCCGCAAGCACTTGGTGAAGTGGGTCGCGGGATTTTTCGTTTGGAGGATTTGTCGGATGCAACCATTGCCAGCAGCTTCACCAAGGGTGTGGGGAAGGTTGTCGCCAACCGGATTGAGGCATCTAACGTTGATTTGTCGAAAGAATTTGGTGATTTGATTTTGATTCAACGCGGCTATCAAGCTTCTTCACAAATTGTGAGCGCATCCAATGAAATGATCCAGCAGCTCTTCGGGATACGTGGGCAGGGATAATGAAGGAAGTTCGTGCCTGGTTACCACAAACGGCACTCAGAGATGGTAAGATCCTCAAAGTACTTAAATCTGTCGTTTCTGAATGGGCCTTGGACTGGTTAAATCTATCGTCTATCATTCTATTAGAAGTTGGCAGGAAGGACACCAATCCTGAATTGGATGGGCATTTTGGACAGGCCTTCATTACCGATCCAGAAGGATTGGTACAAATCGGCGGGCTCATGATCGGACTTGACAGTGAGGCATTGCGCGACATTGCCCAAGCAGACGCCAAATTCCTTCGTGACATTGGTTTAAAGGCTGTTACAAACTTTAACGACCGCCTGCGTCAATTAACTAAATCGCCTGATGAAACTTTCGCAGATCAAGCAGGCATAGCCAATTTCAGGCAATATTCCATGTTATACAATAACAAGGAGTTAGGATTGATTTCATTAAGTTCGTCTCAAGCGATACATATTAGAAAATCTCTGATTCCTAACACCGAGCGGACAAGTTCGGATCTATGTTCGATTGATTCCCTAATCCATGATGCTACCGTCAAGGTAGGTGCATTTTTAGGCGC
This sequence comes from Candidatus Phycosocius spiralis, assembly GCF_030158815.1. Classification (GTDB taxonomy): domain Bacteria; phylum Pseudomonadota; class Alphaproteobacteria; order Caulobacterales; family Aquidulcibacteraceae; genus Aquidulcibacter; species Aquidulcibacter spiralis. Next base: position 11,021 of record NZ_BPFZ01000018.1, on the reverse strand, counting down.
TGTTGATGTTGGTTTAGCCGAACTGCACAATCTTGAGTGCGGTCAAGTAGTCGTGATGCAACAAAAAGTAGACGCACTTTTACCTTTGCTAATCAACGCAAAGGTGAGCACCCAAATTGGCTGTACCTTTGTGGTGACAGGTGATGGGGCATCTCTCACAATTTCCAGTTAATAGGTTAGGTTTAGATTATGACAATTGACTTAAAAAGGAGCGAACAAGTTACCGATGTCCGTACTGCTGTTCTTGAAACACTCAATGTCCGCGTCGAGGCTTTTGTCGGTCACGCCGAAATGACAGTGTCCGAAATTATCAATGCCAAGCCTGGAACAATCATATCACTTGATACTCCTCTCAATGAAATTGTTGAGCTCCGCGTCAAAGGGCAAACGGTTGCTAAGGGTGAGTTAGTGGCTGTTGGAGATTGTTTTGGGGTGCGTGTGACGGAGATCCTGTCAGCATGATCTGGTTGCTTTCTCTTGTGGTGAACAATTGGATAAAGTCCATTGCCTTAGTGATGGCGGCTACAGCCATCCCGCATTCCTCCACCACAACAAGCTTGTTTACTGGGCATGAAGCGGGCATCAATTGGGTACGCGTCAGTGCAAGCGTGGTAATCGGAATATTGGCAAGTTTAGGTGCAATCTATTTCGTTGCCGTCAAAAGTCGGATCCGAGGTCTTGGTGTTACCAGTTTGAACTTACCCCCCATTTGGAAGGTTAATGGCGAAGAGTCTGTTACAATAGTTGCATATAAAAAGATTTCCCCATCGCTTGAAATTGTGAAGCTCAGAGATATGAACACTGAGTATTTGTTAGCGGTTGGTATAGGCGGGACCATCATCTTAAATCAGACAGCTTATGGTGACCAAACCAGTGGAGAGAAGTCGCAGCGCGAAAAAAGCCGTTTAGAAACAGTTGAACAATGAAGTGGCAACCGACTTGTATGATCGTTTTTGCCTTGATCTTCATCATGCCTAATGCGGCATGGGCGCAATCACTTGATATAAAAATGGGGGACTCGCAGCTCCTTCGCACTGGGCTGATCGTATCCTTGATGGCTGTGCTACCATCCGTATTTGTTTGTATGACGGCGTTTATTCGAATTGCGATTGTTCTTTCAATGGTTCGCCATGCATTCGCTATGCCAGAAACACCACCCAATACTGTTTTGGTCAGTCTATCGATCATTCTAACGGTTTTTGTGATGGCCCCAACTTTTGCAAGCGTAAATCAGCTAGGTCTGCAACCATTATTGGATGGGCGCTTGTCTGTGGCAGCCGCACTGGAAGCCGGTAGTGAGCCATTGCGAAAATTTATGATCATGCATGTTAAGGATAAAGACTTAGAGTTAATGTATCATATCAGCAAAACAACATTACCAGCTTCGCCTGCAGATGTTGACATTTTGAAACTCACCCCAGCCTTTATCATCAATGAGTTACGGACAGCATTTACGATTGGTTTTGTAATCTTGCTTCCATTTTTGCTGATCGATCTGGTTGTCTCAGCCGTGCTATTGGCACTTGGGATGATGATGGTTCCCCCGGCGACAATTTCTTTGCCCATAAAGGTTTTGATGTTTGTGCTGATCGATGGTTGGTCCTTGGTCATTCAAGGGGTCATTGGGGGCTTCAATTGAGGTCAAACGGGGGCATAAAGAAGCAGGGATTGGCGCTTCTCATTCGCCCAGATTTAAAAGAGGCGGCCCTTTGGCGACGTTGGCTTAATAGTAAAGATTTCAAGGCTCGCGAAGAATTATTTGAACTTTATACCCATTTAGCTCGATCGATCGCTAGAAACGAAAAGCGCCGACGCCCCAATCACGGTGCAGATGGTGACGATCTTCTTCAGTTAGCTTTTGGTGGTCTTTTGGAAGCCATTGATCGTTTTGACCCAGAGCGCGGAATCCCATTTAGCGCCTATGCTCGAATGCGTATGAAAGGATCTATTTCTGATGGTGCAGCAAAGTTCAATGAGCATGCAGCAACTCACCAATTCAATCGACGCAATGAAAGGCTAGCGAGTATAACTTCTAACCAAAATTCACCAGAATCAAAGACTAACCTACAAAAACTATCAGATATAGTAATTTGTTTATCCATTGGATTGATTGCAGATTCTGTTACTAAAGAGGTGAATTCTGTGGTTGAGGAAGATCATTTTACCCATCCCTTTATCGGATCTGGGTGGCGTGACTTGCAAATTAGTGTCATGGAATACATGCTCGAACTTGAAGATCCGGCTAAAACTGTATTACAGCGACATTATCTAGATGAGGTCTCTTTTACACAAATTGCTGACCTCATGGCCGTTTCCAAAGCGCGCGTTTCGCAAATCCACAGACATGGGTTAGAATTGATCCGTAAAAAGCTTGAGGGAAGGAAGCGCTGATATGCGGGAGACCTGTGATGATCAAACAATGGAGGAATTGATCGGTTTATTGCAAGCCAATGACGAGCGTGCGCTTGACAAACTCGATAGTCTTGTCCGGGAATTTTCAACCGATCCAAGGCTGCCTTTTATGAAGGCTTCTTTATTGGTGAGTACAGGAAACCCGATCCAGGCACATTATTGGTTTAATAAGGCCTTAGAGCTTGCCCCAGATTTTGCGATTGCCCGTTTTCAATTTGGTTTATTTCAACTCACCTCAGGTGAGCCAGCCCAAGCCTTAGAAACTTGGGGACGTCTCGATTTGTTACCAGATGGTCATTATTTAAGGGCATTTGTCGATGGGCTACGCTGTCTTATTCGCGATGATTTTAACGGCGCGCGTCGACACTTGACGATCGGTATGGCTGCTAATGATGAGAATGGGCCGCTGAATAATGATATGGCACTTTTAATGCGCCAGTTAGACTCATTGGAACATTCTTCTCAAAACCTGAGTTCCCCAGACGATACATCTGATGAAGAGGTGTCTCAGACGTCCTTGTTGCTGCAGCAATTGGGAATATACGGATTACCAAATTGAACTGTCTAACTTTATCTTTATCCAAAGCATATTCAGACAAGTATCACACTGCGTCATGACCCGTATCTCAAACACCGACCAAATATTTAGGCTCTTGCGGTCTAAACTTGAGCAAGCGGGGGGCCTAAAGGGAAAACCCGCTCAAACTGGCCAGATCAATCAACCCCATCTTCCAGTCTCTAGGTCGGCTGTTCGGTTGAAGCGGACTAAAGCGATCGCCCTTGAAGGTCGGGTTGGAACAGATGAACTTGGCCGTCACTTGATTGCTGGTTTATTGATGGAGGTTTTTGGCGGGAAGGTAGAAAATGAAGCCGCCTTTCAAGACATTGTCGATCAAGTTTGGGTTATTTTAAATGCTGATACGTCTTCTCGAAATCTGGTTCGTGCGGCATTGGCGGAACTGGTTGAAGGTGATTAAACCCAGCATGTAGCATACCCCATGCATCTGCGGCGAAGGATGGCCATTATGTCTATCCCATGGGGATTGGTCATTTGCTGGTGACTTTTGTTTGCGTGATTTTCGTTCAGCACATTTTCTGTGAGCGTTTCCGCGCTATCTGCCCATTGGTGTTCATCAACCAACCTTAATCGTGCTGGGATCTCACGCATGTTCATCAATAATTAAAGTGTAAACGATGCCTAACTCTATCGTTAAGTCTGTTAAACAGATAGACTGGAGGAATAAATGTCGCGTGATTATAGGTAAAACTTTGCTTTGACAATGAATGATTTTTCTATCTGCATTGAATGGGTGTAACCTGTCTGCTTGGACAGGCGGACGTGTGGATAGTTTAGCATCCATCCTCTTCATCGAAGACCATGTCAATCTTGGCGCTTAGACCGAGGTGAGACGCAGATGAAACCAGATGAAAAATACCAATTAGATTTCGCACGAGCTCGATTTGCCTGCAATGCAGCTGGATTTGCATTAGGGGTGAAGGAAGATTTAATGGGCCCAGATCGTGGTGCCGCTCATATCGCATTGGCACGTCAAGTAGCCATGTATTTAACCCATGTTGCCTTTGGCATGAGTTTACACCGCGTCGCAGTGGCATTTGGTCGCGATCGGTCGACAGTTGCTTATGCGTGTCATTTAATTGAGGATCGCCGAGATGATCCGAAATTGGATGATATGCTCGATCAGCTGGAAGCTGCGATGCGAGCAGCACCAGTACCTGCAAATTTCAGGCAAGCCATTGCGGCTTAAAGGTAATCCTTTGCCACTTGCTGGATGCGAAGCGCCATAGCCTTGAGGCCGTTGGAGCGTTGGGGTGTGAGCGCATCGTGTAGACCAAGCTCTGCAAAAGCCACATTCGCGTCAAGGGCAAGGATGTCATGAGCCTGTCGTTGCGAATAAAGGCGCACTAGGATGGCCAATAATCCTTGGACAATGGCGGCATCAGATTGCCCTCGGTAAGTGATTAGGCCAGTCTTTGGCTCATGATCGAATACCAGCCAAACTTGACTGGCACACCCACGTATCTTGGCACTCTCCACCCGTTCGCTTTCCTCCAAGGGGGGGAGTGCCCGACCTAGATCAATCACATAACGATAGCGCTCCTCCCAATCATCTAAATAGGAGAATTCTTCATAAAGCTCTTGTAATCTTGGATCCCGCATGAGCCTATTAGCGCACAGTTTTGGCCATACAAATGGCGATTTCGCCAAGCGGATGTTCGGCCAAACAATAAGAACGTTCATAAGGTTGTTTGGTTGCTGCATTGCACATTTGCATATTCAGGCGCGAGGAATTCACACAACTCACCAATCGCGGATCGCGCATCAATGCTTCTGTATCCTCTTTACGATCAATCGGACCGCCTAATGCAGAAAGGGCTGCAAGGGATACCATGCGGTCTATTGGCGACCAAGCACGTATGGGTTCTGATAAGACAACGCCATCGCGAGCTGCTTGACTGGCAAGACGAACACTATCGCTGATGGCAATTGTTCGGGCCTGTGTCGTTTGTGGTCCTAGTGTGGCCTCTGGTAGGGCTGAAAGGGCGAGGGCGGTTTCAGTAACAGGGGCAGGGGGGGTAAGTTTTCGTAAAGCATTATTGCGCACTTTAGCATCCATGGTGCTAGCCATGGCCCAACGAAGCTTTTGCCAGTCATAGGCAGCCTGCTTAAATCCACTGCTTTGATTTTGGATGCTCTTGGCATCGGCGGTCAAGGCGCGTGCGGCAGTTTGGGCTGCTTGTTCGCCACCCCGCAAGGTCCGAGCAAAAGCGATTTCGGTGCGCAATTTTGTGATTAATGCTTCACGTCCAATCTGGGCATCTAGTTTGCGCACTTCGGTTACAAATTGATCATTCGTGGCTGCCCAAGCCGCGCCATAGGCAACGATGCCAAGGGCTAAGCGGTCCGAATTGAGATGGCGCGCTACCCGCTCGGTTGCGAGTGTCAAGGCAGGGCCAGACTGGATGGTATTGATCGATAATGCCCCAACATCACTGGCATAGGCTGCATAGAGTGCAGCATGCGTCCCCAGTGTGTTGGCACCTGGGGGAATAAAAAAACCGGTTTGAACTGGAAGATTGGGTTTGACCTTTTGCCCTTTAGACGACTTGCCTGACGAGGGTAGAGTCGTTTTTCTTTTTTTGGGGGCTAGCTTTGTTGAGGGTGATTTTTGGAAACCCTTACGATCTGTAGCCCATGCGTCGAGATTGGCTGTCATGGGAGCGCATGCAAGAATGCTGACGAGTGTGAGTATTAGCCATTTTTGTTTCATTCACGTCTCCTCATCCGATATCTTATCCACTATATGTGATATTTGCGATTGAGTGTCTGAACAAATAACAACCAAAGTGCACGTTCAGCTGATTAACTTCACCAAACAGGCGAACTGAGGCGACTTTAGAAGTGAAACTGATTACACCTTATATGATCTATGAAGAACCATTCTAGCCTGGCCCTGTCTCTTGCCAATCAAACCCAGGTTCCACCTACCAAACGTACGTGGACACCAATACGTTGCGCGACGGTTTTAGCATGCCTCTTGTCTGCGATCTTGGTGGTGTTAGCGAGTTTTGAGCTCTATACCCGATTCTGGTTTGGATCAGGATTGATGTTTGTTGCCATGCTCACAGGGGTGGTCGCCTTATGGACAATCAACCAAGCTCAGCAATCAATGATCATCCCCATCCTATGGGCGGTGGCGGCATTGGGGCTTTGGTGTGCAGATGCCAGTGCTGTTGGGGCTAGTTATTCGGCGATGATCTGGCCGCTATTAGGTGCTGCTGCTGCTGGAGTTTCTTTGGGCAATGGCTTGGCAGCCAGTCTTTGTGTTGGCGTGATGATTGCACTCTTATCACCAGCGCTACCGCCACCCGATGCGCGTTCCTCCGATGGTTTAGCCGAATTCAGCACAATTGTTGTGTCTCTCGCGATTACAGGGGCGATGACTTTGGCCACATGTCTGCGTGTGGGTGGGACTATCGAGCGGGTCCGCGCCACTGCCCAGGCCATGACCCAAGAAGCAGAGCGTCGTCGCGACCTAGCCCAAGCCGAAGCACATTTCATTCAGCGTGAAAGCCAAAATCGTGCACGCTTTATGGCTGAGATGAGCCACGAGATCCGTACCCCACTCAATGCAATCCTTGGGTTTGCTGATACGATGCGCGAGGGTGTGTTTGGCCCATTACCTAAAGGCTACGAAGACTATCCAAGTCTAATCCATACGAGTGGCAGCCATCTATTGGATCTGGTCAGTGACCTGTTGGATATGTCCAAGATCGAAGCAGGTCGCTATCAGGTTCAATTGGAATCCATTCGGCTTGATCAATTCCTATTTGAAGCCATTGCATTATCAAGTGGCACCGCCCAAGTCGCCGGGGTACAAATTCGCCATGAAGTCGGTCCGGCTATTGAAGTCATGGCCGATAACCGTGCTATGCGCCAAATCGCATTTAATTTGATATCGAATGCGATCAAATTCACCCCAAAAGGTGGGCTAGTATCATTGCGTATCCGCTTGGACGCACCAAATGGCCAAGCGGTCATCGAGGTTAAGGACGATGGTGCAGGCATGACCGCAGCCGATCTTGCCCGCGTGGGCGAGCCTTGGTCCCAAGGCGATCATGAAGAACGTGCTAATAGCCGCGTAATTCGCGGTTCTGGTCTAGGCTTGGCCGTGGTTAAGCGATTGATTGAACTCCAACGTGGACAATTTTGGCTGGAAAGTACCTTAGGTCAAGGCACAGTCGCCTATGTCAGTCTGCCATTATCGACTAAAGCTTTGCGTTAGAACTCTGCTGCAAACGTATAGGCTGCAACAAAATCGCCGACCTCCACTAAAGAACGTGTGACTTGGCCGGAACGACTGGTTAACTCAATTTCAAACGTATCACGTGGGTCGGCATAAAGAAGTGCACGTGTTGTTGCATCTGAGAACAAAAACAAAGTCCCCGCGCGCGGATTTTGTTCCAACCGGCTACGGCTGGCGGCAGCTTGCCTTTGAGCGGCAACATACACTTTTGTCCCACTGCGCGGTGGGGGCGTCAGGGGTCGGTTGAGGGATGGGGGACCCACCTTGTTGGCGTCACGCAAAAAAAGCCTAGCACCTGCGGCTTGAACATCAGGGGTTTCAACGGCAAAACTTAACCCGCTGCTACTCGTCACTAAACCTGCACGCGTCAACCCGCCAATGTCCTGATAAGCGCGCCAAATGTCTTTGCCGCTGCGATCAACCTGCCAGCTGCGCTGCATTCCAGAATATACAGCCGTTAATTGTGAGCGCCAACCCTTATGGGCTGCGATGACGCGCTTGGCTTCTGCAAGAATTGTGGGATCATTACAGGCTTTGCCCGCCATGGCTTGTTGAGCTTGTCCTTCGATTTGATCCAACTTTTGGGTGCTGCTGCCAGCTCTTAAAGCAGCCCCTCGTGCTTGGGCTGCAAAACCGTTCAAAGCGCGACGAGGGCCTTCTTGCAATAATCCACATCTCAGATCAATGGCGCGCATCGCAGCTCGCTGGGCATAGCTACGTTCCAATCCAGTGACTTGCCCATAAGCTAGACTGGAAAACAGCAACAGGCCTGAAAAGAGCAGAGCTAGGCCTAAATGGATCAAGGGGAACTTCATCTTACATTTCTCATTAAATGGCCTTTGCATGCCAGAACCCAAGGCGCATACTAAGTTATGACCAGTGAAGTTCGCACCGATTTTTGGGTACACGCTCTCTTACGCACCGTACAGACCCATGGTGGGATGGCTTATGTTGTTCGACGCGGCGATGATAACGCAGGGGCTGTCTTGATTAAAATTACAAAATTGGACGGTACAGCGCGTTTACTTGTTCCAGCTCGCAATAGTGAAGGTGAACGCATCTATCTTGACTTGACTGGCAAAAACGTAGGACCTGACGAAAAATCGATCGATGACTATCTGACCACGCGCAGTAAGCAAGATCAAGATGTTTGGATTGTTGAAATTGAAGATCGGTTAGATCGTAACTTTATTGTTGAACATGTGGATTGAATTTTAACACTCTTGACCTAGATGAATGAAGCTGACTTGTGGGTTTACTATGCTTTTTTTGTTCAATGATCGAATTATCACCCTCAGCGGCGGTGCAAATTCATCCATCGCAAGTGGAATGCCCGCACGTTTTGTCGCTCGATCTAAGTTAAATAATGCAATTCTTGCAGTTCAAACTGCAATTATGGAGCGGCCAAATTTAGCAGGGGAAGCCCCAGAAAAAGCAGCTGCTCTAGCGTGGCTTTTGGCCAGTCGTAGCTCAATCAATGCAGTATTATTCATCCCACCAGCTCACTGCAGGCGACCACAAGATGTAGGATATCGCCTCGCCACTGTCGATTTGGCCACCTTGGCTGGTTTGAAAATAAGACAAGATTCAGGTCAGTTAACGCCAAAAGTGATCAATAACGCCGTTTGGCAATCCATTGCTGCCTAGAGTTTATGTTTGTTGAGCATGCGTCGGGATGGAAATGAGTTTCAAGCCTGGACAGTCACTTACAAACATGTTTGTTTCCATCTATCCTTCGTTTCTTAGAGTAGATCTGTTGTCCAAAATCGGGTTGATTGCCTTTTTTCAATATAACGTCCTTCCATTTGTTATGCCATACCAGCCCTATGATAGGTGCCATCAAGCCCTTTAACGTTCAGCGCTTCTCTTCTAGACTGGCTTTGAGGTGATGCATGAGGTTTGATCACCAACAAAGCACCACCAATTGAGTCAGGTCCCACTCTATGTCAGCCGAACTTGCGCGCGAAGTAAAGCGCCGACGAACATTTGCAATTATCTCCCATCCGGATGCAGGTAAAACCACTTTAACCGAGAATTTGCTCCTGATGGGTGGGGCTATCCGTTCTGCCGGTGCAGTGCGCGCGCGAGGAGAGCAGCGGCGTACTCGGTCTGACTGGATGAAAATTGAACGTGAGCGTGGGATTTCAGTATCTGCTTCGGTCATGACGTTTGAATTTGATGGCTGTATTATCAATTTACTGGATACGCCCGGACATGAAGATTTTTCCGAAGACACTTATCGGACACTGACCGCGGCAGATTCTGCTGTGATGGTTTTGGATGCGGCCAAAGGGATAGAGCCTCAAACCCTCAAATTGTTTGAAGTCTGTCGGCTACGTGACATACCCATTTTAACCTTCATCAATAAGATGGACCGCGAAGCACAAGATCCATTGGAGTTACTTGACGAGGTTGCTTCAAAATTGGCTTTGGATCCTGCCCCTATTTATTGGCCCCAAGGTGCAGGTCCTCGCTTTCGCGGGATGATAGATTTACGTAACGACATGTTTACATTGTTTCGTCGTCCCCAGATCGGTGATACAAGGCCCGTGGACCATGATACCATTCCCCTATCCTCCCATTCTATTGACCAAGTGCTTAGCCGAGCAGAAATAGAAGAATTGTGGAGTTCTGCTGAATTGGTGCGTGGAGGCTATCCAGCTTTTAGCCTGTCTTCTTATCTTGAAGGTCATATGACGCCAGTTTTTTTTGGTTCAGCACTCCGTCAATTTGGTGTCCGAGAACTTCTGGGTGGCTTGCGCGATTATGCGCCACCTCCGCGTGATCAAGAAGCTTTGGAGAAGGGGGTTGTAAGCCGTGTGTTGGCACACCGCGATGAAGTCTCGGGCTTTGTATTTAAAATTCAAGCCAATATGGATCCAGCCCACCGTGACCGGATTGCGATGGTGCGTCTGGCTTCAGGTAAATTTCACCGTGGGATGCGCCTCAAAACAGGCTCTGGTAAGCAGATCAGCGTCCACGCGCCACTGATGTTTGTGGGTCAAGACCGTGAAATCACTGATGAGGCTTGGGCAGGGGATGTGATCGGCGTTCCCAACCACGGCGTTTTGCGTGTTGGGGATAGTTTGTCAGAAAGCGGTACAATTAAATTTTCTGGTATCCCAAATTTTGCACCCGACATATTGCGGCGTGCATCAGTTAAAGACCCACTTAAAGCCAAGCACCTCAAAAAGGCGTTGGAATCACTGGCCGAAGAAGGCGTTACTCAATTGTTTCGGCCCTATTATGGCTCTGACCTAATCGTAGGTGCTGTTGGTCCTTTGCAGTTTGACGTCTTGGTCGAGCGTTTAGCAGCTGAGTATGGCTTAGCTGTGGTGTTTGAGGCTTGTGCCTTTAACGGCGTGCGTTGGATTTTTGCCGATACACCATCAGATCTTGTAAGCTTTGCCGATCGAAACCAGGTCAGCATGGGCTTGGACCTAGATGGCGCGGAAGTCTTTTTGGCTAAAAACGTTTGGGAAATCGGCTATGTCGCAGAGAAGTTTCCCAAAATTCGTTTCTCCAATGTTCGTGAACGCATGATTTAATTGGCGATGATGTCAATGGCCTAGATTCTATTTTTTAAACTAACCATTGTATCTATGAGTTTCAACAGCAAATCTAAATCTTCGTCCGGTTTTCTGTGCGTGCGTGTGTCTTAGCTGATATGGGAAAAGTCATTATAAATCTGATATTTTGCAAGGATCGATCATGGGTGGTGTTCAAAGTATCATAGGCGCAACAAGCGCTTGACAAAATAAAATTCTTAGAATTATTGGTTAC
>NZ_BPFZ01000017.1 GCF_030158815.1 Candidatus Phycosocius spiralis | reverse complement strand
AGAAATGAAAGGAAAGCAATGATTCCAATACAAAGCCCAAATCCAATGATCATAAGATACAATTTTGATCTTAGAGTAAGTTGCACCATAACTCATTCCTTGAAAACCATGAACAATTTCTATTTTTTATATGAACCATTAAATTAAGGTTCAAATAATGTATTATTGTATTATTCATTTCACCTAATGTCATATGGTTCAATGCCTGAAAGAGGTAAACCAAGTCACGCAACGAGCTTGGATTTAACCATGTTCATCTGTTGTGGCTTGTGCTTCAATGTCATATTTGGACATGAACCAACTATAGGCCTTCACACTTTTTGTTGCCGACGATGATGAAGCCTTTGCATGGTTTACCACCAAACTGGGATGAATCCTGTTAGTAGATCGTCCGATGGGCGAGGTAAAGCGTTGGGTGACGATCGCGCCATCCTAAGGGACACTGACAAGGCTTGTTTTGGCACCGGGGTCAAGACCCCAAGAGATCGCTGTGATCAGCCGGCAAATGGGCAGTCGGGTTGGGTTTTCTGTCAACAGCCGACTTTGAGTCTCAGTACCAGTGGATGGAGGAGATGGGCGTCACGTTTCGTGAGGCACCAAGTCATGCGTCTGACGGAAAAGGGGTGGTCATTGAGGATTGCTATGGCCATGGTTGGGATTTTCTGGTGTCTGCCCGAACTGCAACAAGGTGATATTGGGGGCAAATACAGCTTTGTCACTTGACCAAACCACCTAGCCTCTTTTGGGTAAGCACGTGAGCGAAAGCGCGATTAAGTGAGCATTTGGTCACTTAGCGTCAGATTTTTGAGCATTTTGGGGGATTAGATGCGTCGATTTGTTAAACCATTTATCATTGCTGTACTGGCCTGCACGGCAACCTTCGCATCGGCCCAAATCGCGCCAAAGCCCGGATTTCCCCATGATCGCTACACGGACTTTAAACCTGATTCAGGTGTAATCTATGGCACCCTTGCCAACGGCATGCGCTATGCGATCAAAAAATGGCCAACCCCTAAAAACGAAGCTTCCATTCGGTTGCGCATTGCGGCTGGGTCGTTGAACGAGGAAGACAACCAAAAAGGTCTAGCGCATTTTTTAGAGCACATGGCCTTTAATGGTTCGAAAAACATTCCTGAAAATGAGTTGGACAAAATCCTCTCACGCGAAGGCTTAGCTTTTGGGCCCGACAGCAATGCCTATACCAGCTGGGATGAGACGGTTTATCAATTGGATATGCCCAAGTCGGAAAAGCTTGATCTTGGTCTGTCCATCATGCGCGAAACCGCTGGTCGCTTAACCCTGGCACCCGACGCCATCGACCGTGAGCGTGGTGTTGTAGAGGGCGAGGAGCGGGCGCGCCAAAGCCCAAGTGAGCGCCAGTTTCGCGCTTTTATCGCCCATTCCCTTGATGGAACCCGTATCCCCGACCGCAATCCAATCGGCGATATGAAAGTTGTGCGTGAAGCGCCGCGTGAACGGTTCAAGGACCTTTATGAGCGCTTTTATACACCAGAGCGCGCCTTATTGGTTGTGGTCGGTGACTTCGATCCAGTGGCCACTGAAGCTTTGATTAAAAAGCAATTTTCCAATTGGACCGCCCCTGCTGCTCCCGGCAAAGATCCAAGCTTGGGAACACCAAAGCGTGAACCCGGATCGGTTAGATTGTTGCTGGAACCCCAAGCCGCCACCTCTGTCAGTCTGTTTAATGTGAAGCCCTATGTGGATGAACCCGATACGAGCGTGACCCGTCGCGACGATTTGCTATTAGACTTAGCGCAAACGATGGTGAACACTCGGCTAGAGCGCATTGCACGCCGCGATGGTGCGCCGATCTTAAGTGCCAGGATCGATACCACAAACTGGTTCAATGCTGCCGAAACCGCTACACTTGAGACCGCAGCGCGCGACCCATCCAAATGGCAGGCAGCGCTGGAAATCAGCGATCAAGAGCTAAGACGGGCGCTGACTTTTGGCTTCACGCCCGATGAATTTGCGGTTGCTCTGGCCAATGAGCGTGAAAGCTATCGTCAGGCAGCCGCGCAAACAAATGCACAACGCTCAGCTGAGCTTGTTGATTCCATTTTAGATTCTTTTGCCGATGACGAGGTGTGGACCAGTGATGCGGACGATCTTGCTTGGTTTGAAAAAGTTGCGCCAACCTTGACCCCTGCTGAGAGCCTCGCTCAATTACGCAAAGTCTGGGGCACTGAAGCGCCCGAGCTTTTTGTTTCTTCAGGTGCGCCGATTGAGGGCGGGGAAGCCTTTATCAAAGCCACCTATGACGGCTTGCGCACTAAAGCCGTTACCGCCCCTAAAGCAGAAGCCAAAAGCACGTGGGATTATGTGCAGTTTGGCAAGATTGGTCAGGTCGCAAGCTCGCAGAGCCTAGCCGATATTGGCGTCACCAAAATCCGCTTTGCCAATAATGTCTATCTGACAATTAAGCCAACCAAGTTTGAAGAAGGAAGGGTGCGGGTTTCAGTCAATTTCGGCGACGGGCAATTAGCATTACCGGCTGATCAACCGGGCTTGGCCTATGCCATTAATGCGGCCTTTACTGCTGGTGGCCTTGGGCGATTGGATATAGATGCGCTCCAGCGCGCGCTGGCAGGACGCAGTGTCGGAACTGGCTTTGGGGTCTATGAAGATGCCTTTGCGTTTAATGGCGCGACCACACCGTCTGACCTTAATCTTCAGCTACAAGTGTTTGCAGCCTTCTTTACCGATCCGGCTTGGCGGCCAGACGGTATGGCGCGCCTGAAAGCGGCTAAGGACGCGATTTACCGACAAATTGATACCACGCCGGGCGCCGTATGGGGCACACAAGGGCCCTATGTGCTTTTTGCCAATAATCCGCGTTTCGCGTTTCCAACCCCAGAGCAGTTTGACACATTGACGTTGGAGGCCGCCCGCACCGTCGTTGATGCCGCGCGTAAAAACTCTGCCATCGAGGTGATCATCGTAGGTGATACGACGGTTGAGGCTGCCCGTGACGCAGTTGCAGCAACCTTTGGCGCATTACCAGTGCGTGAGGAAGCTCTGGCAGCCCGGACAGCAGAACGCAAAGTCTCTTTCCCACCCGGCCGGGGCACGACCATCTTGACCCATAAGGGCCGCGCCGATCAATCCTTGGCGATGGTCTATTGGCCGATGCGCGATTTTGGCGATGGACGCGAAGTGCGCGGCTTACGGATACTAAGCGCCATCCTCCAAAACCGCCTGACCGAGGTCGTTCGTGAGGAATTGGGTGAAAGCTATAGTCCTGGAACGGATTGGTCACCCTCGCGCGTGTTTCCAGGCTATGGCACTTTGGGCGCGCTTGCCGAAGTCAAGCCAAGCGATAGCGACAAAGTCCTTGTAACCATGGAAGCGATTGCAGCCGATTTAGCTGCGGGCAAAATCGACGATGATTTGTTTCAACGCGCACGACGTCCCTTGATTGCCGACTTTGATGAAACCACCGCCAACAATCCTTGGTGGTTAGGCGCACTTGATCGGGCAAGCTTCCAGCCAGAACGGTTGGTGCGTATTCGTGAAGGCAAAAGCCAATATACTTCTGCGACATTGGACGAAATCAAGGCCTTGGCGAAGCGCTATTTGGATCCAGCCAAAGCCCGCTTGATCAAAGTGGTTCCAGGCCCCGATGCAACGCCAGTCCCAACGCCAACGCCCTAAACTAGGCCTGTCCATAGCACGTCTTCAATCCGGCGTGCTCCGGTTGCCAAAACGACCAAGCGATCAAAGCCCAATGCTACGCCACTGGCATTGGGCATGATGGCCAAGGCCGCCAAAAAGTCTTCATCAAGGGGGTAGGTTTCCCCGTAGAGGGCCTGCTTTGCTGCCATGTCGGCTTCAAAGCGGCGGCGTTGTTCGTGCGGGTCGGTCAATTCGCCAAAGCCATTGGCAAGCTCAATCCCGCAGACATAAAGCTCAAAGCGTTCTGCCACGCGGGGATCGAGTGCGCTTTTTCGCGCAAGTGCCGCTTCGCTGATCGGATAGCTATGTAACACGCACGGTGCGTCAAAGCCCAAGAAGGGCTCAATCTTTTCAACCAAAATCTTCGAAAATATATCCGACCAGCTATCGGTCGGGCCGGTGGTTATTCCAGCTTTAAGTGCGCCGTCCCGCAAAGCTGCTGCATCAGCAAACCCATCGTCGCTTATGGTCGCCAATAGGTCGATCCCGGCCATGACCTTGAAGGCATCCTGGACACTCAAATGGATCGGCGGCGTTTGGAGCAACACTTCATGCCCCCTCCAGCTCAGGCTGGGTGTTGGTATGGCTCCTGCGGCCACCGACAACAGCGTCAAGCAATCTTGAATAACCGCCTGCCAAGGCGCGTTCGCGCGATACCATTCCAGCATGGTGAATTCAGTGGCGTGGAGTGGACCGGCTTCGCGGTTACGAAACACCCGCGCAAAGTCAAAAATGCACGTCTCCCCAGCCGCCAATAATTTCTTGCAGGCAAATTCGGGGCTGGTGTGCAGATAAAGTGAAGTGGGCTTGCCATCGGGCGAAAGCCTGGTGGTGCTCAGTGCATGTAAATGGGTTTCATTGCCCGGTGAGACTTGCAACTGCCCTGCCTCAACTTCACAAAACCCTTCGCCCTCAAACCAAGCGCGGATTGCCTGTTTGATGCGACCGCGCGCCAATAAAAATGGACGCCGATCCATATGACGTGCTCTATCCCACCAAGGGCTTGGACTGGGTTCACGCGCACTCATGCTTCACCCATTTGGCGGATTGGCATAGACCAGCTAGAAGGCGCTTTCATCACAAGATTCCTATGCTTGAACCCCAATCGGGCCCAAGCCCATCACTGAAAGACAAAACATGGTCAAGGTCATCGCCTCTAGCCTTCGTAAAGGCAATGTTGTCGAACATACAGACAACAAGCTCTACGTCATCCTGACAACGCAAAATATCCATCCCGGTAAGGGCACCCCTGTGACCCAGGTTGAAATGCGGCGCATCACCGATGGCATCAAAATGACCGAGCGCTTTAAGACCACCGATCAAGTCGAAAAGGCCTTCGTAGAGGAAATTAAGTTCAATTACCTCTATGACGATGGCACGGCCTATGTGTTCATGAACCCTGAAACATATGAGCAGGTCTTAGTACCCCATGCGGTGCTGGGCGAAGATGCCGCCTATCTGCAAGAAAACATGGAAGTCTATTTGACCATCTTCAATGAAACGCCTTTGGCGGCAGTGCTGCCTACGCGCGTCACTTTAGAGATTGTCGATACAGAGCCCAGTATGAAGGGACAAACAGCTTCCTCTTCTTATAAGCCTGCGACACTCTCAAACGGTGTGCGCACCATGGTGCCACCCTATATTGCAACCGGCACGCGCATTGTGGTCTTGACCGAAGATGGTTCTTACGTTGAGCGTGCTAAGGACTAAGGTGTCATCACATTTAGGTTAAGCCAAAAGGACCAGGGGACCATCATGCGCCACATTCTTAGTCTTGGCTTGGCTTTGTGTCTGGCAGCATGCGCAATCAATTCGGTGGCATCACCCCCATCTGTCTCCCAGCCAAAAGCTTCAGTTCCAGAAGCCAAGCCAGCAGGTCAGTGGTCTCATGGTGCCATGATTGCGGCGGCCAATCCTTTGGCGGTGGAAGCCGGCTTAGAAATTTTGCGCGCTGGTGGTTCGGCAGTCGATGCCGCCATCGCCGTGCAAACAGCACTAGGTCTGGTTGAGCCCCAATCAAGCGGGATTGGTGGCGGGGCCTTTATGCTCCATTATGATGCCAAGACCGGCGATGTTGTCGCCTATGATGGCCGCGAAGTCGCCCCGGCTGGTGCCAATGAGCGCTTATTCCTGGACGAAGCTGGCGCTCCTTTACCGTTTTGGGCGGCGGTGAAATCCGGTCGGTCACAAGGCGTCCCGGGGGCGGTTGCGATGTTGTATCTGGCTTGGCAAGAACATGGCAAATTGCCTTGGAGCCGCAGCTTTCAGCCCGCGATCATCTTAGCTAGAGATGGATTTCCCATCTCTCCACGCCTCAATTCAAGTGTCACCCAACTCAAACGCATTACCGAACCTGGTGATGATGTGGTGTCTTATCTGATGGATGAAACGGCTACGCCATTGCCGGTAGGCACGATTTTGAAAAATGCAGCCTATGCCGACACGTTAAGTCAAATAGCAACACAAGGCCCAAAAGCATTTTATGAGGGGGCGATAGCGGCAGATATTGTCGCCCGCTCTGGTCAAGCGCCTATGCCTGGAACCTTGTCGCTAGCCGACCTTAAAGCCTATAAGCCCAAGAGATTAGAACCGATTTGCCGCACTTATCACGAGCGCAAGGTCTGTGGCATGGGGCCACCTTCGTCAGGCGGAATTGGTGTATTAGCCACTTTGGGCATTTTGGAAAACTTTGACATGGCCGCTACCGATCCTAGAGAGCCGCTTGGTTGGCATCGCTTTATCGAAGCACAGCGTTTGGCATACGCAGACCGGGACACCTATGTCGCTGATGATCGCTTTGTTGTCGTGCCCATCAAGGGCTTGCTGGACGCGACCTATTTGAAGAGCCGCGCGGCCTTGATCTCCGACACTTCAAGCATGAAAACTGTGGAGCCGGGAGAGCCACCAGGCTCGGTCAAGCGCGGTCGGGATGCGACGGGCAATGTGTTTGGCACCACCCATTTTGTGATCGTCGATCAAAGTGGCGATGTCGTTTCCATGACCACAACGGTGGAAGGCCTATTTGGCTCACAGCGCATGGTGCGCGGCTTCTTCCTCAATAATCAATTGACCGACTTTTCCTTCCTTAATGTCGATGCCAAGGGTGAGCCGATCGCCAATGCGCCCGCAGCCGGAAAAAAGCCCCGCTCCAGCATGGCGCCAACAATTGTATTTGATAAGGACGGTCATTTTGAATTGGCGGTCGGCTCCCCCGGCGGTAATGCCATCATCGCCTATGTCTCCAAAGCCATCATAGGCATGCTGGACTGGAATTTAACACCCCAAGAGGCAGTGGCCTTACCCAATATGATCGCTCGGACAATTCCGGTTGCGGTGGAGCGCAGCCGTGCGAACCCTAAGCTGATCCAAAGCTTGGAAGCGCTTGGGCATACGTTCAGAGATGGGGGTGGGGCGGAAGGGTCAGGTTTGCATGCGATACGCCTGACACCGCAAGGACTGGTCGGTGGGGCTGATCCTCGCCGTGAAGGAGTTGCACGGCAGCCTTAACAACAGGGTCTAGGGCATTTATCTTCATATATCTATGATCCTTAGTTGATACCCCAAATATTGCGAAGCAAGCTCTAAGCTCGCCCTCAGGGTATGGCTGTTAGGGCGATCCATATTGCCTGATGCGCGGGCTGGCCTTGATCGGCGTGGCGAAAGTGAGGGATGGCAGCTTAGCCACTATCGGCCGGGGTTAAGGTTGATACAGACGCTTGTGCATCCAAGCGCTGATTGAAGGCAAGGCTGGCGCGAACCTTAACACTCTCACTGCGCAATTGTCCGCATGCTGCCAAAATGTCTCGGCCTCTTGGTGTACGAATGGGTGCTGAATAGCCAGCACGGCTCACAATATCGGAGAAAGTATGGATGGTGTTCCAGTCAGAGCATTCATATTGGCTTCCAGGCCAAGGGTTGAAAGGAATAAGATTTACCTTGGCAGGAATACCAGACAAGAGCTTCACCAAAGCGCGGGCTTCAGCAGGGCTGTCATTGACGCCTTTGAGCATCACATATTCAAATGTCACGCGCTTGGCGTTATTCAGGCCTGGATAGGATCGGATCGCAGCCATGAGTTCGCCAAGCGGGTATTTCTTGTTCAGCGGAACCAAGACATCGCGCAGCCTGTCATGGGTAGCATGCAGGCTAATCGCAAGCATGGCACCTGTGCGGTTGCCGAGCTCTTTTATGTGCGGTACTACGCCAGAGGTTGAGACTGTGATGCGGCGTCGACCAATCGAAATCCCCTCTCCATCACTCATCAGATCAATGGCTTTGGCGACTTCATCAAGATTATAGAGCGGTTCGCCCATGCCCATAAACACGATATTGGTTAATGTGCGCCCATCGGTGGTGGAGGGCCACTCGTCCAAATCATCGCGCGCAATCATCACTTGGGCTACGATTTCAGCGGCCGTTAAATTACGGACCAACTTCTGGGTGCCCGTATGACAAAAAGTGCACGTTAATGTGCATCCGACCTGACTGGACACACATAGAGCGCCAGAACGGGCGACATCTGGGATAAACACCGTCTCAAACTCAACACCTGGGGCTGAGCGGATCAGCCATTTGCGCGTGCCATCGGTGGAGATCAGGCGCTCAACCACTTCTGGGCGATCCAATGTGTGGCGCTCTTCCAGCAACAGACGCAGATCCTTGCTGATATCGGTCATCACATCAAAGCTGCGCGCACCAAAGAAATAGACCCATCTCCAGATTTGTTGAGCGCGCATTTTTGCTTTTTTGGGCTCAACGCCTAATGCCAAAACCGCATCGCGCATTTCCTCAAGGGTCAAGCCAACTAAGGAGGTCACTTTATGGTGGCTGGTTATATCAGGGTCCCTTGGCGCTTGGCCGATGTGGGAAAGATTGAGGGTGATGGTCATTAAAGCTCACTAGCATGAAATAATTCACCCGTCAGTGGGGGAACAGAATCAGCTATGCCCTTAGTCCTAGAAAGGCCATAACACAGTGGCTTAACCTTATTCGACAAGCTTTACCAAAATAAGGCACGCGGCCCTTGTGACCCCAATCACATTTGACCTAATCAAACATGGCGTCGAGATCGTTTTGATTCATGGCCGCATCGTCAGTCCCAAACATCAAATCGATGTCATCTTGCTCAACCTCTGGGCCGTTCAGGGCAGGACCATTGAGCAAATTTTCACGTTTCCTTCGATCTTCTGGGGTTTCTTCAAGTTCGGCATCCTCAACCCCCATCACATTGGCAAAGCGCTCTAAGCGCTGCTCGATATGGGTCAAGGTTTCGACAACTTTTTTGATCCTTTGCCCTGTGATATCTTGAAACGTACAAGCCTCAAAAACCTCCATCATTTTTTCTGAGACATAGGCCTGGTAGGCGTCTGGATCACTTGTATCTGCGCCCATGACATCTTCGGCAACCGCCATGATCAAGTTTGTCGCTTCTGCGGTATGCTCAACAACCGCATGTAATTCCGCACCAGCCGTAGGTATACGGTCTTCACTCAAGTCCGTGGGGCGTAGATTTGAAATTTCAGAACGCGTACGCTGAATGTAAGATGAGATATAGCGCATTTCATCAAACAATGTTCGATCGATCGAGCTGAAGAATATGCGCATGGCTTCGCTCATTTGAGAGGCTAAGTTTAGAACTTCTCCCAATCGCGGATCTTGAAGGTCAGCCCCCTTAAGGGCGTTAATGGCCTCACGGACTTTATTGGCAACTTCTGTCGATGGCATCATCGAACCCTTTCAATAGCACATAAGTTCAAACGATATCTGGATCAAAAATCGCCCAGAACAGACGCAATCTTGGCTTTTAAGGTTTGCGCATTGAAGGGTTTGACGATGTAGTTATTCACCCCAGCTTTTTTAGCAGCAATGACGTTTTCGGTCTTGGACTCAGCCGTTACCATGATGAAGGGCGTCGGTTTGAGTAATTCATCGCCCCGCACTTCCCTTAGTAATTCATAGCCCGTCATCGGCTCCATATTCCAATCCGAGATCACAAGGCCGTATTTCTTTGCCTTCATTTTCTCCAAGGCTTCACGCCCGTCGGCAGCCTCATCGACATTCTCAAAACCTAACTGCTTCAAAAGATTGCGAATGATGCGTACCATGGTTTGATAATCATCAACCACTAACACCGGCGCGTTCATGTCCACTGCCATACAAGTACTCCTTTGGTGGCTTGGGCCACTCTAACCACACGGTTGATATCTCATTACCTGATGGTGGCTAAAGAAGCGTGAATCATGATTTAAAAAGGACTTAAAATGCCAAATAATGCAGCAGGCTTTTATTTTGAAGAACTTAGTATAGGCCAAGTCGCTGAATCATGGCGCACTATCACCGAATCAGACCTGCTTTTGTTTGGTGCAGCATCGGGTGACCTGAACCCTATGCACTTTGATGAAGAGTTTGCGACCACAACCCGGTTTGGTGAACGCATTGCGCACGGCATGCTCACAGCTAGCCATGTTTCAGCTTTAATTGGTATGCGCCTTCCAGGCCCAGGTAGCGTTTATTTAAGTCAGAATTTGGTGTTCAAGCGACCGGTCAAAATTGGTGCTACCGTTAAGACGCGCGTCGAAATCACAAAGCTTGATGCCGAAAATGGCTATGTAACCTTGTCGACAAGTTGTTCAATCGCAGGCAAAGCCGTGCTCAGTGGTGAAGCCCAGGTCATGGTCGCCAAGCGCGTGGTGTGATGCACATTTTTGAAACATGGTCCGATATTCCTGATGCAGCGAAGGGCACAAGCCTGGCTTTGGGTGCCTTTGACGGTTTGCACCTAGGTCACGTTGCCGTATTGCGGGCGGCCCAAGCGGCCTACCCGGAAGCACAACTAGCCATTGGTGCTTTTGAACCGCCGCCTAAATGCTATTTTGCAGCGAAAGCTAGCCCCACACTTCGATTACACACGCCCCGCCTTCGTGCATGCCGCGCCGCAGAACTTGGGGCGCAAATCATGTTCACCATCCCTTTTGACGCACTTATGGCTGCGATGTCGGCAGAGGACTTTATCAAGAACGTGCTGGCGGATGGACTTCATCCCCGCCATGTCGCGGTCGGCCATGATTTTCGATTTGGCCATGACAGGTGTGGGGATGGTGCAATGCTGACCCAAATGGGTAATCAATTAGGCTTTGGCGTCACCATTCTTGAGCCTGTGTTGGACCAAAATGGCTTACGCTATTCATCCACCCGCGTACGTGAATCCATAAAAACCGGGAATTTGGCCTTGGCGACCACTTTGCTTGGGCAAGAGTGGCGCGTTGAAGGTCTTGTCATTCATGGCGAAAAGCGGGGCCGCACGATTGGGTTTCCTACCGCAAATTTTCACCTAGAATCCCAGCTTGCTCCTCGATTTGGTGTCTATGCGGTTCGGGCTAGGATTATGGGGAGGGGGGAATGGTATGGCGGGGTGGCCAATTTTGGGAGAACTCCCACCACAGGTCTACGGGAGCCGCTGTTTGAGGTTCACATCTTTGATTTTGATGGCGACTTATATGGCAAGTGCCTCGAAGTTGGCCTGCATGCCTTTTTGCGGCCCGAGCTTACATTTACCAGTTTTGACAATTTGGTTACTCAAATTCGACGCGATGCCCAAGAAGCCGCCGAGATTTTGTCGAAGGTAACTTAACGGGTTTGGCAGGCTTGGCGATAGCGCTGCATCAAGGTTTTTTGATCCTTGCCAAGCCGGTAGAGCCAGTCCCAGGTAAAAATCCCACTGTTGTGGCCATCATCAAAAATAAGTCGCAGTGCATAGCGGCCAACTGGTTCTGCCCGCAACACTGTCACATCTGCCTTATCGTGAACCCATTTTTTTTCGACACCATGATGTCCTTGAACCTCTGCTGAGGGGCTCTCCACTCGTAGCAATTCATAAGGGATCAAAAAGGTGCTGGCATCATCAAAGGCAATGATTAATTGTTTTTTCTTGGCTTGGAAGATGAGTTCTGTAGGCCAAGGCCGCTCACGGCTGGAGGCGACCTCGTTAGGCATCTTGGATATCTCTGGCTTCACCTACCAACATGATAGGCACCCCATCACGGATAGGATAAGCCAGTTTAGCCGCCTTGGACACCAGTTCCCCTCTCTCCCGATCATAGGTCAAAGACGTGCGTGATACCGGGCAAACCAAGATTTCTAACAATTTGGGATCAAGTTCGCGGGTGTTGCTGTCAGAGGCTTTGGTATGATTGGTCATTGGAATGGCCTTTCTTCGTCATTGGAATCGTCATCATGGCCACCTTGGTCCATTTCCATCAAGGCAATCAAGACGTCCCGGCGATCTTCGATGGTATGAGCCTCTAACAGGGCTTGCTTTTCGATGGGCACGAATGGGCACAGTGCCGACAAGACATTGACAAGTGGTTCTGCTTGGGCCTGATCAATTGAACTCCAATCCGCGTTTAGATTGTTGCGATCAAGATAATTGCGTAAAGCTGACAAAAGGCCAGTCCGGTCGAAACCTTCATAGGAACGTGGCGTTGCAAGGTCTGCAGCATATCGCGTCCAATCCGGGGTAACCTGGCGATATGGGGTTTGGACTTGGTACTCGCGGGCAACCACAAAGCGGCAAATTCCTGTCAAAGTCACAAGATAGCGGCCATCATCGGTTTCAGCAAACGAAGTTAGTTTACCCACACAACCAACCCGAGATAGGCCGGGCTTTTCAGGGTCGCCGGTTCCATCAGCTTGGATCATGCCAATCAGTCTATTACCGGCCAAAGCATCGTCAATCATATTGAGGTATCGCGGCTCA
The DNA here is from genome assembly GCF_030158815.1 of Candidatus Phycosocius spiralis. Lineage (GTDB taxonomy): Bacteria > Pseudomonadota > Alphaproteobacteria > Caulobacterales > Aquidulcibacteraceae > Aquidulcibacter > Aquidulcibacter spiralis. Next base: position 37,286 of record NZ_BPFZ01000017.1, on the reverse strand, counting down.
AAAATATTCAACGGCAATTGGCCGCGCGGAAATAATAAAGCCCCAGTTAGCGGGAAAATAGGTATTACGGCGGGAAGATCACTGGGCTTGCGATAAACATAACCTGCCACCATTGCTAAAGTCCTCTATGTAAACAGGCTCTAAGAAAAAAGGATGGACGACAAACGACGCCGTCCATTGCGGGTTACATCCGACAAAGGCCCTGCGGCGTCAAAGACTTTGAGAAGCTGCATGCGCGCCGCATTCTCCTGCCAATCACGCTCACGATTGATGATGAATAATAATTGCTCAACCCCGTCAGCATAGGCACCAGCAGCAATATAGGCTTTGGCTAACTCAAAGCGCGCATTTAAATCATCGGGTGCTTGCGCGACAGCTGCGGCCAATGGGGCTAATTCACCAGCGGTGGCGACCTCACCCATCAAATCGATCTGAGCCTGCACGCTCATCACATCGCTATCCTTGGTTTTATCTGTGGGCACAGTGGCCAATAATTCTTTGGCTTTTTCTAAATCGCCACCGAGCACATAAACCCGCGCAAGCCCGGCCAAGGCTTTAGGGTTTTCTGGATCCAATGCTGCGGCCTGGGCATAAGACTGGGCGGCACCACCCAGATCGCCAAGGTCAAGGCTCTCTTTGGCCGCAGCCAGATGTTCATCAAGTCCTGTGGGCTGGCTGCCCACCAAGCGGTCGACTAAAGCCTTAATCTGGCTTTCAGGCTGGGCTCCCATAAAGCCATCCACAGGGCGGCCCTTGTCAAAGGCAAAGACCGCAGGAATGGATTGAACGCGCAATTGACCCGCTATCGCTGGATGCGCATCAATATTGATTTTGACCAGACGAATTTTACCCTTGGCTGCACGCACGACTTTTTCCAGGATTGGCGTCAAGGTCCGACACGGGCCGCACCATGGAGCCCAGAAATCGACAAGCACAGGGGTTTGCATTGAAGCGTCGATGACATCGACCTTAAATGATTGGTCACTACTATCCTTGATCAGGCCATTGGCGTCTGACGCAGCTTGTGCGGAGGGTTTTGGTGTACCTAAGCCGATTAAAGCCATCGAACGCTCGTGCGGCCAGCGCACGCTCCTTTCAGTTGATGATGTGACCAAGTCACAAGGACACTATGAAAATGGGCTTGGCACGTCCAGCTTGCAAGCGCTGACATGCGCAACTTATCAGTGACAATTAGGTGCCTGTATAGGTAAACAGATCGGTGCCTCACCGTCAAAATCGCCTAACAAAACGCGCCCACCCCAATAAGTGATGAATTTAGACAAATCATATTGGCTTATGGACGTTGTTGCATCATTGGATAAGGGGTGGAAGTTAATCGGGTCTGCCTCTAACAAAGCCTTGTCCAGCACCAAGGTCACTTTGTGGGTTGGGTCATTAATCAGTGCAAATAAAGTAACCGACCCTGGGCGCACGCCCAAGCGCTCAAACAAATAGGTTTCACTGCCAAAGCTTAAGCGCGTGCAGCCTATGGCTTTATGCAAGTGATTAAGTTGGATTCGGGTTTGTCCCAAAGCGCACACCAAAAAGCATGCGCCATTTTTATCCTTTAAAAAAAGATTTTTCGTATGCCCACCTGGTAAAGCGGCCTTGATGTCAGCGCCTTCTTCCACCGTAAAAACGCGGCGATGCTCTAAGGTGGAGTGGCTGACGCCAAGGCGATCAAACAGATTGAATAGGTCCGCGCGTGTCGCTGGCGCGCAAAGTTCTAAGGTCATGCTTTAGCTGTACCCCATGGTGCCTAGCTGCATCAAGTACGGCGCAAACCCCTTGCACTTACCCAGTGGCTGAGGCATATGCGCCGCCTTACTTCGGCTTTCTTGCCGTGATTACCCAAGGACGCGGGCGTAGCTCAGGGGTAGAGCGCCACCTTGCCAAGGTGGATGTCGTGAGTTCGAATCTCATCGCCCGCTCCATTTTTTCTCAATAAATTCAGTTTTCTAGACAGAAAATGGCTTGGTAGCTGGCCAAGCCAAACCAACCATTTTGGCCCGAAAAATGGGCCAGCTACCACCCAGCTACCACTTTTTTTAACTGTATCTTGGGTGAATTTTTTGCAGTTGAGTCTAGCTGGAGCGCGCTAAGAGCCCGCTCACTCCACATAAGTGTCTATTGCCTGCAATCAATTTGCGGATTGGATAGGCGGTCAACCGCAGTTTGCCAAATGAGTTCGCCCGAGATTGAGCCAGGAGGCATTGGCAATTTGCGTCCTGGCTGGTTTGAACACACAGAATCTATCTCAGAGCACCCCGCTCACGACCGGCTTGTCTTGGAGTTTGCTTCAACGACTGTTTTGGTGTCTCATACCATACCGGTCAATTGACCATCGTTGTCTCATTCTCGAGCATCGGCAAATTGCCGAAACGGCCAAAGGATGAAGGTCGTCATTGTTTGTCGTGACCTCCGCCATCAAAGTCGCCTGCGAAACCCGATCAACACTTGGCGCGGAGGTCCTGCAAACATGCCGTCCGTGCGGGTCGTTAGATAGCGACGGTCGAGCACATTGTGGGCACTAAGATAGATGTCCCAATTCACCCTTTCGGGTCGAAACCTCAGACCCAGATTGAGGATACTATAAAAAGGCACCAATCCGAGCGTGCCGTCGGCAGATTGGGCAATTGTATTACGAGCATCCGAAAATTGTTCGCCGACATAATGAACACCAAGAGTGACACCAAGCCCATTTGTTCCTGTCAGGCCGACAGACAAGTCGCCAAGCCATTTAGGCGCATAAGGAATTCGGTTGCCCCGCACATTGGCTGCACCCTCCCCCACATTACTGTCGAATTCTGCCTTGGCTAAATAGGTTCCAGACAGGGTGATCCAAGGCTTCCAATTTGGGGACAAGCCTTCTGACCATCCATGCTTTAAGTAGAGTTCACCACCGGCATGGGTGGCCTCACCAGCATTGATTAGCGTCCCACTGGCCAACCCCAACAGCGGCCCTGCGACGATCAGTTCCTTGAAATCCAGCAAGAATGCGGTCGCCTCGACTTGTGTTGCATCGCCAATACGGCGACGCATACCGAGCTCGTAATTTGTACTTTGCTCGGGACGGACCTGATTTGCTGGAGCCAGTGGATCAACATCCCGGTCCGGGCGTGGTGGCGCGAAACCCTTATGAACACCGGCAAATACAACAAAGGAATCCTGTGGTTCCCAAGTTAACCCAAAGCCCGGAAGTGCGATATTCTGATGCGACGAGGCGCGAAGATTTCTCTCGAGGAAGTTGGCATAAACCGACGTGTTGGTCGTCTGGATATCTTCGTTACGGATCCCTGCACTAACGCTGAGACTTTTGTAGTTCCAAGTTGTCTGAGCATAAAGCGCCGTTGCATCAGTTTGGATCAAATTCAAATCACGTAACGAGGTGCCTTGTGAGGTTTCACGTGCTGTCGGGGTTAGACCATTATATCGACGACGATCCGCATCTTCGTGATGCCAACGCGCGCCGACGATTGAGGTGATCTCTTGACCCCAGAGGGAAGACTGCAAAGTCCAAGTGGTCTCAAGACCTGAAAAGGAAAATTTTCGAGGGCGCATTTTATTGCCGCATCGCGCTGCAAAATTCTCATAGTCGGTTCGCGCACTCCCCTCACAGCCTGTTGTCGGGTTGGCCGTCATTGCGTCCGTCGACGTGTCCGTCTGGCGATACGAAGCGCGGAATGTTTCGGCTGCATAGACCTGTGTGTGCGAATTAACATGAGCACCCCAACCGGCATCATAGACGAGCTGCATTGCCCGGCGGGTCAGATCGAAATGATCGTCTGTAAACGGGTTCGCATAAGGGTTCTGTGCATAGCGCGCAGCGTTGAGCCCCGCCTCAGTTAGTGCTGTATCTTCAACAAAATTGGTAAAGCGCGCCGTTAAGGTGCGGCGATCGCCGAGTTTAACAACCGCCTTAAGCGCGACATCTTTAAGCTGTGTTGAATGACCATCTCTGGTGCCGTCGCTTTGCTTCTGTAAAATGTTGAGCGTGGCCCCACCCTGTTCATTCCCCGCGCCAAGCATGAGGTGGCCAGACCCGAAATTCCGTGTGCCGGCTGCAACATCAATCTGACCTTCAAAGCCGTCGGGGACAGGTTTGGTGATGAAATTGATCATACCGCCCAAGCTTTGCGGGCCATACATAATCTCGCCCGACCCCTTGAGTACTTCGATACGCTCAATCCGTTCGAACGGTGGGACATAATGTGCAGAAGGCTCTGAATAGGGCGCAGGCTGTATCGGCATGCCATCTTCCAGCAGCAGGGTGCGGGCCGATCGGCGCGGCGTTAGCCCACGCACGGAGATATTCACTTTGAGACCAAACAGATCTTCGCTGACAACCTGAACTCCCGGAACCCCTTGCAGTAAATCAGAGACAGAAATGGGCTTTAGCCGAGCTAGATCGTCCGCCGAAACTTCAAAAACCGACCCTGGCAGATTTGCTTTGTCTTTTAGAATGCTGCCAGAAACAATGATGGTCTCAACTTCTTCCGCCGCCGCTGGCGACGCAAGAAGAATCGGAAAGAGTAGAGCGCAGGCGGCCCGGTTAAAGCAAACTTTGTTCGCTTCAGTCATCGTCATCATCAAGCTGGAATGGGCTGAAGGTGGCGTTCTTTGATTTTGGATAGGGTGTCGACCAGCCTTTAATCTCATGCCAGACGATCCGGTTGAGTTCTGCCGTCGGCACAGCGTCGGGGACAGAGAAATTCATTTTCGCAGACGCCAACGCCCCGGCCTTTCGCGGGCCTGTGAGAGCCATGACTGGTGGATTGAGTTCAAGCAAATCTTGCTTAGGGACAATAGCCGTGTGCGGTCGCAGATCTGGTGTATCGGTAAAGCTGGCGCGCATGTCGTTGGCGATCAAATTGAACAAGGACATGCTTGGCAAACCAAGAATCAGCTCAATCGATTTCAGCATGCTTTGATGCGAATACATCGTTGAATCCACGTGATTGCGCCGCGTGTAAGGACTAATTGCTAGAGCCACTGTTCGGTGGCCATCAACATGATCCACCCCATTTTGCGAATCGTCTTCAACAACAAAAATCGCCATTTTGGACCAGAATTTGGATTTGCTGAGACCCTCGACAACTTGTCCTAAGGCAAGATCATTATCGGCAACCATCGCTTTGGGTGTATTCGCCCCAGGCTTTGTACCACTGGTGTGGTCGCTTGGCAGCAAAATGACGGTCAGATGCGGCATTGCATTGGTGGCTTCGTAGTCTTTGAGCTTGTTTAGGAAGATCCGCGCACGAACCACATCTGGAACGTCCAAATCATAGGGTGGAAAATTGCGGACCAACGCTTTGTCCAGTGGCGGTATGGGTGAACGCGTATTCCATTGATTTGCGAAGCTGTCGCCAGCTTGCCAGCGCGCGAACAAGCCCTGACGCGCAACAAGTTTATCTTCCAAAACGCTTGGGGCATACTCTCCAAAGACTGCGACAGACTTCCCTTTTGCAAGCACAGAGTCCCAAATGAAGCCGCCTGCAGAGTAAGCCAAAGGATCGCTACCATCAAATGGGTAGGAACGTCCTGAATAACCCGGCCACAAAGTGTAGCTGACTTCATTGCCTTGCGTGACCCATTGGTGGCCGCTGGCACTATTGCCACCGGTTGTATAAAAATTGTCCAATACGACAAAGTCGCGCGCCAAGCGGCGTTGGTTAGGGGTCACATCCTCCCCGAACATTACAAAATTTGGTTCGCCATTGCCACGCTCTAGGTCACCAAAGATTTGATCATAAGTGCGATTTTCCTTGATGATGTAGACCACGTGTTCAATCAAAGAAGGCTCGCCCGAGCGAACTGGAATCGCACGGGGCGGCGCGTGTGGGTTGGGCTGGGGCACCACCGCGTCCCGATAGGCCATGCGATTGTTCTCTGAAACGGCTGCCGAATAACTGGCAAGCTGAGCCGCGTCCGGCATGGGAATTACATGAACACTGCCGCGGTTGGCGTGCACGAAGCGCTTTGTCGGCCCTTCATTTTGGCCCGAGCCAATGCCCAAAAGTGTTGCCACCACCATCTTGGTCTCATCGCCATTGAGGGCGACTGAAACCGGATACCAACCCGTTGGCACCAAGCCGCTAATGCGGTTTGCTTCGAGGTCATAAATCAGAACGGCATTAATGCCCCCGCAGGCGATGAACAGTAACTTGCCTGCTCGATCGAGCGTCATTCCTGAAGGCGCAATACCCTTCACGGCTTGCGCAAAGGGTTGCAACTTAATGGTTTGCGTGACCGCCCGCGTTCGAACATCAACGACGGAAATGGAATCATCATTGGTATTGGCCACATAGAGCAAGCCTTTGGCCCCATCCAAGGCAAGGCCGGTCGGGTGTCGTCCGACGGGGATATTGTCAGAGACGGTTCCCGAAGTTAGGTTGACGACGCTGATTGATCCTTGAAGCGCTATGCCCTGTGCATCGATCCGAACAAGATCGGCACCTGGCTTTAGGCCTGTTGGTGCACTGGGCAACCCGGCAGTTGCGGCTAGCCCACCCCAATTGGCGACATAAGCAAGATTTCCGCCAGCAGCTACGGCCACAGGTGCAACACCCACGGTGACGGTCTTGCTCTGCCCAGATGCTAGATCCGTAATTGCCAGTCCATTGTTGAAGGTCAAAGGCGTCAATGCCTTGCCGTCATGCACAATCGGGGAGCCAACATTTTCAGTGCCAAGCTGGCTGCCAATCTTGGCAAGGCCCCCGGGGCTTGCTCCCGCATCAGGCCGCGCAATCACAACAGATCCGGGTTGACCTTGCTTGGCTTCAATGTAGCTGACAATTGGAACGCCATCCTTGTCCATTGCAATACCACGAATGCCGCCGACCCCTTTGAGGGCATGTTGAGAAATGGTCTTATTCTCAAGCCAGTTGAGCTGATACAAATGGCTGCGCGACAAGGCCCAAAGGGTCCCATCTTTTCCAAACGCAGCACCTTGGACGCGGCCTTTGAATACCGTCTGCGCGCCCGCAGGTGTGATCCCCTGGCGAGTGGTTATGACGCCGGGATCTTCAACGGCACGAACTGGCCGGTCGATCGATTGCGACTGCGCTTGAGACAAGGCCAGAAAATTAGAGGACACGAGAGACGTGGCTACCAGAAGGCTCGTAACTCGAGCTAGTTTTCGTTTATTCGCCATGACTGTGTCCTCCAATGGGCGATCAGAGATCGCGTGTTCGCATCTCAATTGCAGTGCTAGACTTTGATTTTGGATTGCTTGGCTGATCGACTGTTCGATAGGTCGCCGTCCAATTGTTGCGGTCAATTGTGGATCGAATGTAGCCGCGCTTGGACCCGTCGACGTAATCGACGTGGGGATTGTAAGACTTAGCGGCATCCAAAGCCCCGGCCCAAGGACAATGGGACGAAATCGAGGTCCCGCAGAAATTATGCCCGATCCGCTTTGAGCGCGGATCATAGGGCCTCTCATGGATGCGCATTGCGCTCGCGCTATGCCAGTCGCCACTCAAGACCACGGGATTAGCGATGCCATTGGCAAGGGCATCAATGATCCGCTGACGCTGCACGCCGTAACCATCCCATTGGTCCATATTCACGCGTGGAGCTTCCGGGGGTGCGTTATAGCGATAGGGTGCAAACCAAGTTTGCGAGGCCAACACATTGAATGGCGCATTGGACCGCTTCAGGGCATCAAACAGCCAAGCTTCTTGGGCTTGGCCTGTCATCGTCAAGCTCGGGTCATTCATCGCATCACACGCTGTGTCACCCGGAAACCCCTGCCCGCATGGTTGGTCGGACCGAAACTGACGCGTGTCGAGCAGATGGACTTGTGCCGGCCCAAACCGGTATAGGCCAAACATTTGCAGGCTGGCCTCAAGCCCTTGGATCATGGGCGGCTTCTCGATCGGCATATGTTCATAATAGGCCTTCAATGCCGCGATTTTTCGGACTTTGAATTCTAGTGAAGTCTGTTGGTCTGGATCTTCCGGTATGTCTCCGGCCCAGTTATTGTCGATCTCGTGATCGTCCATGGCGACAATCCACGGCGCTGCAGCATGAGCTGCCTGTAGGTCGGGATCGGTCTTATAAAGCGCGTAGCGATTTCGGTAATCCCAAAGAGATTTAGTTTCTGGGCTATTGTGAAGCCGGACGGTTTCGAACGACAATTCCTTGCCGTCAACCAAACGCGTATTCATGCCTAGCCGACCAATACCGCCCTCATAAATATAGTCGCCAACATGGATGACACAGTCTGGCGTCCAAGCGGCCATGTCTGCAAAAGCTGCAAAGTAACCGCTCTCATAAGCGTTGCAACTTGCTAAGGCGAGCTTTGCACTGGCGTCCATCGGGCTGGTTGTGCGCGTCCGCCCAATCGCGCTGGTTGCATCCCCGAACATGAATTGATAGAAAAACTCGTGCCCTGGCTGTAGGCCGTCTAACAAGACGTGAACACTGTGTGCATCCAAGTCAGAGGTTTCAAATTGCCCTTCGCGGAAGGTTTTTGTCATCTCCACGTCTAGGCAAACCTTGTAACGTACTAGCGCGCGGCCGACCGGCATGCCCCCACCTTTGAGTGGATCAGGAGCAAGACGTGTCCACAGGATAACACTATCTGGTTTCGGATTGCCGGAAGCGACTCCCAGAGTGAAGGGGTTGACGGTTGTGGCAGCAAGTACTTTTTGTGCACTTAGCAATGGCAGTGCACCTAGTGCCACGAGCGTGTTTCGACGAGTAAGCATCAATCACTCCAACAGAATTTCGACAAAGCTGGAATAGGCAAGCGAGTGGCCAGAGGCAGCACTTCTGCCTCTGGCCAATGTTGGATCTTTAGAATTTGGTCGCGTAGGTCACGTAGAAGCTGCGCGGTTTGCCTTCGAACGGATAGCCATAAAAGTAGCGATCGTCGGTGTTGGTGTATTCGCCACGGTTGAAAGCAGCACCGTAGAAGTTGTTTCCAAAACCCCAGCGCTCTGCGTAGTCTTCGTCCAAGAGGTTCACGACACGGAACATGAAGCGATGTTGCATGTTTTCACCGGCCAAATAGGTGATCGATGCATTCACCACGGTGTAATTACCAAAGTTCGTCCGGTAACGTGGTACACCCGTATCCGCCCCCTTGCCGTCAGGACCAGCGGCCTTGGTCGTCCCAGCAATCGCTGGACCGCCGGTCGACCACTCATCGCCCTGAATACGAGGCAACAGCTGAACCTTCAGGCGCTTGTCCTCGGAAGTCCAGTTGAGTGATGCGGTCGCAAACCACTCCGGGGTCTCATTGAGCTGTAGGCCGCCACGCGAACCAGAGCTAAGCGCTGAATCTTGGTTTGTATAGCCAACATTAAACGCCCATTGCTCGCCAATCTTTAGATCAACTTCAGCGGTCCAGCCTTGAATTTCATTCACGAAGTTGTTGTTGAAGAAGGTATCAACGGGGGTTTGAAGCCCAGTGATTGGGTTCGTCACAATGATTGGGCGGCCAGACGTTGTGGAAATTCGATTTGTGACTTCAGTCTTGAAACCACCAAGTTCCATAAACAAGACCGACTGGCCAAATTCGTGGGTGTAGCCAATGGCTGTATTGAAAGTCTCGGTTTCTTCGGGCAACAAATCGGGATTACCAATTGTGGTAAAGCCAGTCTCATTGACCGCCGTCGGTGGCCGGGGATTGTTGATGAACAATTCGTTGGTCTGCGGCAGGCTGTAAGACGTCCCGCCATTTGCGCGAACATAGAAATTGTCCATGAACGGATGTTTGATCCCGAATTTCCAGATGGTCTTGCTGTCAAACGCATCTGAGAAGTCCGTCCTGACGGCCAGCGAAATGCCGGTCTTTGGGCTAAATGGCAGCGTAGGATGGACGTCAACAAAGACACCGGTTGTGGCGGTATCATTGTTGGGGACCGCAAAGCGGGCATCGGAGTCATCTTTATAACTGACATATTGAACGCCACCGACAACTTCGAGGTACTCGTTAAACTTATAGGTCGCGCGGACCGTTCCACCAATCTCAACAAAGCCGCTCTTGAATTGGTTTGTTGTCCCAAAGCCATGCGCGAACGCAGGCTCAACAGCACCAGTCCAAGCACCACGGGGAACAGTACGTGTTCCGACCCCTGCTGCGGTAGCTTGGTTTGCGATCGGACAGCCAGCGGCAATACGGCACACAACAGGGTAAAGCTCTGCGTTCCAAAGCAAGGGGTTTGAGTAATAGGCTGAAGCTTCTATCAACAGCTTGTCGCCTGCTTTGTGGGTCAGCGATGCGTCGATGATTGGGTAGCGCAGCGTATTTGGCGAATAAGACTCGCCAGATGGAAATGCATCTTGGAACCAGCTCTCGGTATAGATCGCATTTGCGCGGAATTCCGTGCTCTCATTGATTTTCCAAAGATACTTGACCCCGATGTTGTTCTTGTTCAGCGGATATTCTTGAATACCGCCAGACAAAGCAACGTTATCCGTGAACAGGTTCGGATCATAAATGCGCGGACCATCTGTCGCCAATAAGGAACCATATACCATCAAGGAATGATTGCCTTCAGCATCGATTGGGAAGCTATAATTGCCCCAGAGCTCACGCGTGTTGAAAGCGCCATAGGAAACACCAAAGTCACCTTTAACGGTGCCATCAGGCTTTTTGGTCACGACGTTAACGACACCAATTCCACCATTGGAACCGAAATAAAGACTGTTGCCGCCGCGGAAAACTTCGATGTTCTCAACGATATGATTGTCGATTGTGGTTGCGCCCCAAATGTTTTCGAGAACAGGTCCGCGATCATATAGAGGTACACCATCCAGCGTGACCAAAGTATCGCGGTCGCCGCCGCCGTCGAGACGAATAGTGTATTCGCCTTCATCGGGTGAGTAGCCTACGTTGACGCCTTTCACCAAAAATTGCACGGCTTCGGCGAAATTGATTGCGCCACTTTGCTCAATAGTCGCTCCGGAGATAACTTGCACGTCGGTGCCATAAATCGCGAGCTCTTGGGCGACATTGGTTGCTGGGGCGCGGTTGCGTTCAGCGGTGACGACAACCGTTTCGGTTGTGGGCTTCGGCGTATCAGAGGCTGTATTCACCTGCGCGAGAGCCATGCTCGGCAGTGCAGTCGACGCCAGCAGAACTGCCAACAAGCGTCCGTGAGCCTTGAAAACTGATTGATGCATCATTTGATCCCCTCTAATAACTGAGATATTCTCAGTTCATGCACAAGTTCGCGTTGGCCGAGATCGTAACGATCTTAGCCCCAAGACAAGCGTTTTCAGTCTTTAGAGCTATAACCTATGCAGAAAGCGTGACGCTTGCACGAATTTTTTGTGAAAGGTTAATGAATATATTTCATTTCAAAACAGAACATGCTTGAACATAAGTCCACAAAGCGTTGATGGTGATGGAGAGCGAGTTTGAGCCAATTGATAGTAACAGCGGCCGGGATAGCCGACCGCAATCAAGCACGCACAATCCTTGACGGTGGCAGCGGAATTTTGCTGGACTGGGACGGGTGTGTTTCAATTGGCGATGTTCCCCACGCCGACGGCCTAAAGTTTCTCTCTCGGTTTCAAGAGCGAATAGCCATTGTGTCCAATAGCTCGACGATCAGACCGCGCGATATCCATCGCATCCTCGCACAAGCAGGCGTCACCTTTCCGATCGACCGTATCATCTTAGCCGGTCATCAGGCCTTGGTTCGTGCCGCAGAATTAAAGCGACCTACTATTGTCTTTGGAAGTCTGCCCATGAAAGCCTTGGCACGAGATCTGGGTGTGGTCCAGGTGAAGTGCGACCCAGAAATAATTGTTCTGTTGCGCGACACACGATTTAGTTATGAGAGCCTTCATCTGGGCGTAAATGCTTTGCTTAATGGCGCCCATTTGATTGTTTCAAATCCGGATCTGACCCATCCTGGCCATGCTGGTTTAGTTATACCCGAAACCGGTGCGCTACTAGCCGCTTTTCAAGCTTGTGTCCCTGAACAGGCCTTCAAGATGGAAGTGATTGGCAAGCCAAGTGCTAAGCTGTTCGAGCAGGCGTGCTTGGCCTTAGGCATTGATACCAACCAAGCCGTTATGATTGGTGACAACCCGCAAACTGACATTATTGGCGCAAAGCGGCTCGATATAGCATCGATCTTGGTTAGACCAGGCTCCAGTCTGAGATTGGCTGATTTGTGTTAGAATCGCTTCAGTGACAGGACGTCAAATGTTTCGCGCAAGGTTTGGATCGAGCGCTCATAATCCGCCAGCGCTAGCGCCGCGATCAATGTGTCGATCACACAGAGTTGGGCGATCCGGCTTGTCATGGCCTCGGTCCGGAACAGCGTCTCGCAGGCCATTGTAAAGAGCGTCACATCGGCGAACGCCTGTATCGGGGACCTTCCGAAATTCGTCAGAACCACGGTTTTTGCTCCGGCCTCCTTGGCGAGTTGAGTTGCCACCACCGTTTCGCGCGTCGAGCCAGTATGAGAGATGGTCAAGACAGCTACGTCGGGCGTCGTGCGCGAGGCACTTATCGCTTGCACATGGCTATCTGTAACCGCCTTCGCATCCAGACCAATTCGGAGCATGCGATAATGAGCGTCCTCTGCGATGGGTGCCGAAGAACCAATTCCGTAAATCTCAATTCGCTTGGCCGAGCGCATCAATTGGACAGCAGCTGCGATCGACTTTGGCTCTAAGGCAGACTTGGAATCGCGCAAGGCTTGGATGCCGCCATGGAAAACCTTTCGGCAAACCGTCTCGATATCATCGCTGCGTTCAAGGTCTTCGTGAATATATTGAACGGGCTGCACCACCGCTTGGGCCAGAGATAACTTGAGTTGTTGGAAGCCCGACAGGCCCAAGTTCTGGCAAAAGTTGACAACACTTCCTTGGCTAGCACCAGTGGTTTCGGACAATTCCGTAACGGACATTGCCATAACCCTTTGGGGTTGGGCCAAAATGAAGTTGGCAATCGTCTTGGACATCGGGCCCATCGTCTTATAGCTCAAGCGAATGCGCGCGATGATATTCTCTACCAGCGCCTGATCTTGGTTACGCCCCCGCCCTTTCATGACAGTCTCGGTCGTTTCAGTCATGGATCACCTCAAACAAGTGAGAGATTTATCAAATGTCAACTCACGTCGTGCCACGATTGAATAAATCTCACAATAGTTTTCGGCGTAATTTGGCTGACAGATGGTCGATAAGGAGCACCATAAGAAAGATGGCAATTAAAATGGTTGCCACATGCCCATAAGCATAAAGATCGAACCGTCCCTTTAGTTCCTGACCTATGCCACCTGCCCCCACCAGGCCAATAACCGTGGCCATGCGGATATTTCGATCTAAGATATACAGCGTATAGGCCGTGAATTGCGGCATGACTTGGGGCAGCACAGCATAACGCGCAAGCTTCAATCGATTGGCACCCAGTGCCCGCAAGGCCTCCTGCGGCTTTGGGTCTGCATTCTCGCTATCGTCGGCAAAAAACTTGCCGAGAAAGCCAGCACCATGGAGACCTAATGCGATCACCCCCGCAATCGGCCCAAAACCATAGGCAACGACTAGGAACAAAGCGCTGACCAATTCGGGTACAGCGCGAAAGAAGCTGACAAAAGTACGCGCAGCCGCGACAACGATCCCATCACCCATGAGGTTCCGTGCGCCGAAGAAGCCGAGCGGGATAGAAATCAGCAAGGACAGAATTGTTCCCCACAAGGCGATTTGAAGCGTTTCGATCAACTTTCCCAGAACCGTAACAACATAGCCATAAGGCACCACAAGCTCGGAAGCGGATTGGGTGGTCTTAACATACTTACCGGTGGAAGGATCAAGCGACTGGGTAGTACTCTTTCGATGTTCAACCCGACTAAAAGGCGGCAAGCGATCGGCTCGAAAATGCTCGATCTGGGCAATTGGGGTGCGCGTCTCAAGCTGTAGAGGCCATAGAGACCGGGCTATCTGCCCAAATCCATTGGCCACTTGCGAGTCGCCCTTGCCGGTAACGCCGACCCCGATTGCTTGCCCGGTTAAAGCCAATGCGCGATCCATCTGTGTTGCTTTGCCAGACCAAGCAAGCACCAATATGGCGAGCAAGGCCCAAATTAGAAGCTTTCCAGTCAACAATGGCCGAAACACCCAAGAACTGGCTTTGGCCGGATTGGTCTGCATCATGATGGGATGGCCTTGTCATGTTCGAGTGCCTTAGAGCCTTAGATTTGCGCCACTTTTTCCTCAGCCAGATCCTGAGGCGCACCATAAATACAACCCGGCCTTGATCGAGGGCGATGATGCGATCCGCGAAAGCCTTGGCGAGGTCCACTTGATGAAGACTGCACAATACCGTGGCCCCTACTGTCGCAGCTTGCCGGGCGATCAATGACAATATCTCGTGGCTTAACTTAGGGTCTAAACTGGCAATAGGCTCATCGGCCAGTATCAAAGGCGGCGATAACATGAACGCCCGCGCGATCCCGACACGCTGTTGTTGGCCGCCGGATAGTTCAGACACACGCCGATTCAACTGGCTGGGTTCCAAGCCAGCACTTTGCAATAAGGACGCGACCCGCTCTTGGAGCTTCCGTGGAAACCAACCCAGAATCGCGCGCCAAGTAGATGTTTCTGGCAGGGCACCAGCCAGAACATTGTTGGCAACAGTATCGCGATTTACTAAGCCAAAGTGCTGATGGACCGTGCCAATTCCGCGTCGTAAGTCCTTGAGGGTAGTAGGAAGAACTTCCACATCATTGATATAGATGTGGCCATCACTGGGTGTTTCGAGGCCGTTGATACAGCGTAATAGGGTGGACTTGCCTGAGCCAGACGGCCCCAACAACACGCAAAACGTCCCAGCTTCTATGTTCAAGCTGACCGAACTTAATGCCTGTGTGCCGTCTGGAAACGCTTTTGACAGATTGTTAAAAGTTACCCGAGCACCCCTGCCTAACCTCACGGCTTTGACGCCTTGTGCATGACCGCGGTTTTGAGTTCTGGCGTAACTTGTTCCATCATGTCAGACATGGGTTTGAAGTGATCTGCGCTGAACGCCGTGTCATAGCGGTCAACTCGCTTCCCGCCATATCCAACCAGCATGTCAGGCGTGACACCCGGCGCGGTAGCAAGGCCATCGAAAGCGGCCTTCAGCTTGGCCTTGAGCGCGGGGGCCAGCGACGACCGCATCACGATCGGTGGATTGGGCAAAGCCATGCTGCGGGCGATGAGATGGACCTTTGTCGGATCGACAGCGCCTTGATTAACTGCCTTATCGAATGAGACGAGTGACAAGGCCGCAACATCAACTTGGCCTTGGTTAAGCGCTGCGATTGCATTCGCATGACTTCCAACGAGCTTAATGCCAGCAAGGTCTTGGACGGGATCAATCTTTGCCTGAATTAGCATGGCTACTGGGATGATAAAGGAAGATGCCGAATTAATGTCGCCAAACGCAACATTCTTCCCCTTCACATCAGCAAGGGATCTTAGGCTTATGCTACTTCGTCCAAACAAACCGGCATAATATTCTGACTTGCCATTTTCGACCCCAACCGCGAGCAAGTCCGCGCAACCGCGCTGGTGAGCTTGAATATAGGCGGCAGGACCCACGAAAGCGATGTCTGCAGATCCGCTGCACAAGGCTTCAACCACAGCATTATAAGACTGGCCCACACGCAATTCAAATTTGAGCTTACTTGTTTGGCTGAGCGCATCAAAGACGGGCTTAAAGTCAGCTTTAGTGCCATCTTCTGTGCCACCATCCGCCGGAATGAGGATGACTTGTAACGCTTGGGTGGAGGCATCCTTCGCGGCTTGTTCATCAGATTGCTGCGAACACGCAGCCAAGGCCAACAAACTGATCGTCAGATAGAGCCACTTCATTTCCCGCCCCCCAAGCCTACAGGGGACGATAGGCCAGCCGCGTGACACTATAATGAATATTTATCAACCAGAACTGGTTTTGGCTTAGAATTTATTCAACGAGACCCTTGAGTGGGATCTTGACCGTAACGTGCCCCACGGTTTCGGTCCACGGTAAACTAGTGTTTTCCAGTTATCGACCCTGTGCTAGGTCAACAGTCATCCAGCCCTTACAAATCAAGCGCGAACTCCTTTGCAAGTTTGATCTGATCAAATTGCGGCAGGCTTTCCCGTTCATGAATGTCCGCTTCCAAGCAACCTCCAACCCGCCCCAAATGGCAACCCTTGGCGCAAAGCGGACCTAAAGCGACCGATGATCGCCGCCTCACCCCCGCACCCCACGCGCGACCTCATCAAGAAACGCATCAAACAGCGCCTCGGCCTGATCATCGTCATCCTCGCGCTCGAGAGGTCCTGCATAGGTGAACCAGATGCGGACGAACGCGAGGAGGGTTTCGCGAAGGATGGCCATGTCCCGCCCCCTCGCGAGATCGCGCTGATCAAGCCGATCAAGGCGGGCCTTGATCGTATCAGCGATGGCGTCAGCGCGGTCATGGATGAGGACGCGCTTAAGGGCATCGTTGGCGGCGCGTGAGAGGGTGAGACCGCGCAACTTGGCCTCGTGATCAAGGGCGCGGGCTGTGGTGTCATCGAGGTGGAGGGTGAGTTGCTTGCGCGTGGTCATGGCTGCGCCTTCAGATCAATCGGGGTTGGGAGGACGAGGTGCCATTGGTGCGCTTAGCCAGCGCGCGCTTGAGACGCGCCGTCCCCGAGGTGAGATCATCCTTGGTCACAAGCGGCTTGAACTTTGGCCTATCAGGTGGCGCGTCCTTGCTAACAGGGACAGGCACTATCTCCTGTCGCTTTGTCACCTTCTGCTTGGGTATCTTCACTACTACTTGCTTGGGCAGACATGCTCCTAGCGGATAGGAGACCGCAGCCTCACTCCAAGGCTCTGGCCGTTGAATTTTGTCCGTCGGCGTATAAGCTGCCATGCGAACCATGGAGGGGTCCGCCGGATGCAAGCGAACCGGCAGACGCCCAGCCTCAGCAATGAGGATTTCACCGGGCCGAACATGCCTTACTCCTTCGCTTGAGATTGCGCGATTATCGACCACTTCAATGAAGCTCATATAGTCTGGCTCCGTCATGATGACGGTGTCGAAGACCGAGCACATGGGCTCTTGGAGACCAAGCTTGAAGGCAGCTCTTATTTCTCTGGTTGATCTTGCGTGTACGAGGAAGGAGACCCCGCTGCGCTTGAGGTCGGCGTGTACCGCTTTGATCATCCGAGAGAGCTCATCTGGCATGTCAGGCTCAAGGGCGACCAGTACGGGCCGATTGCCAGAAGTCAGAGCTTCGCGGAACAAGATGCGGAGCTGCGTGATCGCATGCATGAGCGGCAGGCTGACAGGATCAAAGTCATCACGAGCATTCTTAGCTCTCATCTCGATGGAGAGAACGCGAGGGCCATACTCACAGATGTTGGCCAGTGTCGGCAGAGGTGCCCAGCCCAGATAATAGCTCCATCCCTTCTGGGTCGCCCACAAGCGCTTTGGTATCATGGCCAAGTCCTCAGCCACCTGCTCCTGCGTTTGTGCCCAATAGTCGAGAAGGCCAGACACCTGATCATAGGCCTCTGGCTTCAAGATCTCTGTCGCTTCAAGCCAGCCGTGCAAACGCGCATAAAGCTGATCAGGACTGGGAAGCTTTTCCATCACCCCTGCAAAGGTTCGATCAGCAGGGCGAAGCGTCTCAAGGCCGTGAACTAGAAGGGCCGTAGCCAGGACACGTTGACGCTCATTGAAGCCACACGGCGAGAGCATCGCCCACACATCTCCCCACGCAAGGACCCCTGTGCGGACTTGCCGCAAGGGATCGAGTGGGAAGTTGGCGATAGCCCCTTCAGCCACACGCAAAATCTCCCGGTCATCAATCAACTCGCCAAAGAGACGGTCCTTACCAAAGCGCAGGATTGCCCCGTCAAAGCTTTTAAGTGCTGCTTGGAACGCTCCAGTGGCCTCAGGCCCCGAGCCAAGGATCAGTATGTCCGTAGACGGAGGAAGCCTGACAAGGTCTGGCACACTTTGCCAAGGCAAGCCCTTCGCATGGCCCACAATGACCCCTGATGACCCAGCCTGGTCGAGCAAGTGTCCGCCATAAGCAAAGCGGTCACCCTTGGCAGGCCGCCTGGGCAGAAGTCCTGCGTAGAGAAGGGCCAGCCCTATACCCGGCAGTGTCAGGATCACGCCGCATAGGCGCATCAACCAGAGCCAACCTCCGGTACGGCCATCCGGTGTAAAGACATAGGCGATGCCCGCCCAAGGTGCCCGAAACTCTATGCCCAGAAGGTTCAGCCACACTGGCCCCAATTCCTCATGCGGAACTCTTCCCGGCCAAGCTGCAAAAAGTGTGAGGAACTCAAGCCAGACGAGCATCACAGCGCCCGATTTGAGCAACCAGACAAGTTTTTTACCCCAGTCTGAATTGTCGCCATGTAGAAATTGCAGCCAGAAACTTCTACTCGCAGATTGTAATGTAGTATATTTCTTTGTCATAGCTTGTATCCATTAGTATTTATGATCTAGTAAAGCACGAATATTTGAGCACAGTAAGATAAAGAGCAAGTTTTCACTTGCTCAAGGGCCTGTATGTGCTATGTTTTATGGAAGTTGTTGGCGAGGCGTCGCAAGTCGTTGGTAAGTCACATGGCGTGACAACGCATGGTCATTCAGGAGCCCAAGCATGGCAGAGCGTGGATCTGAGGCGTTGAGCATCCGCCTTGCTGTTGGGCGACGCGGGGACGCTCGGTCTGGGGCCTTGGGTGCCCGCTTGAGTAAGGCGATTGGTGGGGCAAGGCTTGGGACGGGTGGTTCTTTTCGGGGTGGTAGTGTTAGTGGTGCTCGAGGTGGGTTTAGCTCGGACAGACGCCAACGCGTTATAATCAAGGTATCCTTCTCGGCTCATCGCGCGGGTAGTGCGAAGCTTGCCGCCCATGCTGCTTATCTTGGTCGTGATGGAGCAGCTCGAGACGATGAGCAGGGACAGTTCTATGACGCTTATCGGGACAAGGTTGAGGGCCTGTCACGCGAGCTAGATGACTGGACCCAGGAAGACCCACGCCACTTTCGGATTATGATTGCGCCAGAGAGTGCTTCACGCATGGAAGATCTTCAGGAATATGTTCGCGATGTGATAGGGCAAATGGAAAGCGACCTTGGTGTTGGGACAGAATGGGTCGCTATCAATCATTGGAACACGGATAATCCCCATGCCCATGTCATCTTGCGGGGAAGAACCCGTGAAGGTCATGAGTTACGTATCCCCCGCGATTATCTCTCTCATGGTCTTCGCCATCAGGCACGGGAACGCGCAACGGCAGAACTCGGAGAGCGCTCGATCTTCGATGAGCGTATGGCCCTTGATCGCGATATCCATGCCAAGGGGTTCAGTCGGCTAGATAAGGCCCTTGCGGCAGAGCTTGATGGACGGAGAGAAGTTCGGCTCCAAGACCTAGGCGGGCGAGATCCCGATCAAGCAATCTGGGGCAATGCGCTTCGCGCTCGTGCGCGCGAGCTGGAAGCACGCGGCCTTGCCACAGAAGTGCGCCGCAATGTGATGGCCTTCAAGGGCGGCTGGACAGAGACGTTAGCCGAGAAGTCACGGGTTGATATCACCAAGACGCGCAGTACGACCAAGCTTCATGAACGGGGTGAAGAACTGGTTGGTGAGGTTGTCGGCTTTGAGAGGCGAGCAAGCGGCAACAGCGTCCTGATCCTTGATACCGGCAGCAAGACCAAGACCATGGTCAACACCAAGTCGCCCTTGGTCGATCATCTTCAGAAGGGATCATGGGTACATGTGGATGAGGCGGGCCATCTCTCGCGCCTCTCCTATCACTCACTCGAAGATCAACTCGGGGCAACAGCCTTTACCGCGCTAGACCGCGAGCTTGACCGTATCGGTCATGGCGAGGAGCGTTTCTTTACCGGTGATGCCCGTATCGATCAGGCGCTCGCCTCACGGGCGCAAGACCATGTTCGTGCAGGGCTTGGGGCTTGCGGTCAGGACGGGGTCTTCTCGTTCCATGACGGGGCTAAAGACGTGCTTCAAGGGGCAGAGATTAATGCCCTCAGCGAAACCCTCGCCGAACAAGGGCGGGGCACCCTCACCTCACCCAGTCACACTGTCTATGACGGCTGGCGGGTTGGCTCGTTCGAAGAGCTCCACGCGGGCCGCGTCGCCCTCCTCGAACGGGCCTCTGGCATGGGCAATCAAGTCGTCATGGTCCCGACACCCATCGAGAGCGCGATCAATATCGGCGACAATGTCAGCCTTAGCAGCCTTGGGCGCGGTGGGGCCGTGCAGGTGGTGCAGGACCTTAGCCTTGGGTATGGGTTGGGAAGGTAGAGGGTCTGCTTTGCGCTAAGGCTGCTCGATTGGGCGTAATTGAGAGTAGCGCGAAAGCGGACTAACCAGACTCAAGTAGCGAGATTTGACCAACCTTCGACTGATTAATGACCAAGATTCCTTGAAAATGGCTCTCTTGGCCTACCCTTCGTTCCAAAGTTGATCATCAGAATGAATGGCAGCGATTGTTGCGTCCGCGCGCGCTTGAGTATCGATCCCTAGGCCCAACCCCATGTTTTCGCTTTCCGCCCAAATGAGGTGTTTCGCAGCGATATCGTCGCCCTCACCGCGCCTTATCATTGCCGCAACCGTTAACAAATAGCCGTCGTATTCATCCGCAGCGGCGCTATTTTCCCATGTCCCTGCAAGACTCGCTAGGCCAATGGGGTCCCAGAAACGCCAGCCAATATCGCGCAGTCTAGAAAGACGTATCTTAGGTCGCTTGCTCATGATCAATCACTAAGCTTTGCGTGTTTCGAAGTCTATATTTGCTTGCTATGAGTTGCGGACTTCGGGTTGTCTCGCATTCGGTGGACTGTGCCGCAGAAGACTAACGAATTGCTGGTTGTTATTGATCACATCCCAAAGCAGACCATCCCCTTTCGGCCAACATCAGTCATTTAAGCGCGTTCTTTGGAGCGACTTTGGCTCGCCGCCCGCCGGTCTCAAAAGCTGGCCTAAAACTTGCTCATCTCCTCTCGCTAAGTGCGGACGTGTCTAATGGGAAGACGGCTCAGAGCAGATGTGGATCAGCGCCAGCTTGGTTTGTTTGGCGAGAGTTTGGCGCTCGGCCAGAAGCCAAAGGCGGTGACGGCGTTGCCCGTTGCGGCTGCCCAGCTTTCCAAATCTGATGTCTCGCCGAAGCATCCGCCTGCACCGGTCAAAGTAGAACCGCCGCCGCGCAAGAGCCTCGGGACCCTTCCCCCTGAAGTCGTGCGGCCAGTCGAAGCCGCGTCGCTATTGTCGGTCTCACTCAGCCTTTTGAAGAAATGGCGGATGCTTGGAGATGGGCCACGATTTGTGCGATTAGGCGGCAGAGCCATTGGCTATAGAAGGACCGATCTGTCTGACTGGATTGCCGAAAGAATAACTTAGGTAGATCGATTGATTAAGACAGTGCCATTTCATGCGGGAATAGACGGGCTATGATTCCGGATTAGACGCACTTTCATTCCGTATTGGACGGTAGTATAGACTTGTCCCTACAAGAATCAGCGCACTCTAGCGACCGCCATGGACATCAAGCTTATGACAAGCCAACTTCTCTCTCGTCACGCTGCCAACCTGGTGGACCTCGCGCTTTCTGATACACGCGTTGTCGCACTCGTGGGGCCACGACAATCGGGCAAAACAACACTGGCTAAGGCGATAGCCAAACGCGAAGGTCTGGAGTTTCTGACCCTCGACGATAACCAAACCCGCGCATTTGCGAACTCAGACCCAACCGGCTTTATCCGTCGCCTAGATCGGGCCGTAATCGACGAAATTCAACGGGCTCCAGATTTAGTTTTGGCAATCAAACAAACGGTTGATGAAGATCAGCGCTTCGGCAGGTTTCTGATCACGGGATCGGCCGATCTATTTGGCTCAAGCGTTACGCCTGACTCATTGGCTGGCCGAGTCGAGACCATTGAACTGTTGCCGTTGTCGCAGAGCGAGCTTGCCCAATCAGGACCATCTCAGTTTCTGGATAACGCCTTTGAAGGACTCATCACGCGTCAAACTCCAAAGCTTGCTACTAGCAATCTAGCCGAGATTGTCCTTGCAGGAGGTTATCCAGAGGCGCTTGCTCGCGCCAATGCCAAGCGTCGTTCAGACTGGCTCTTGTCGTATGCTCAATCACTTGCTTTGCGGGATGTGGGCGAGTTGGCGCTTATCACGAAGCCCGATCAGATGTTGGCACTGGTCAACAATCTGGCAGTGCGAGCAAGCCAATTGCTAAACCTTTCAGCATTGGGGAGTACTATAGGGGTAGACGCAAAATCTATCGAAAGATGGCTTGGCCTATTGGAGCGCCTTTTCCTGATAACTCGAGTTCCAGCATGGCATTCTAATGCCCTGAAGCGGCTTGTGCGCGCGCCCAAGGTACAATTCTTCGATTCTGGTTTGGTTGCAGCGTTGCAAAATTTTGATCATGCTAAACTTGAACGCGACAGACAGCTCTTTGGCCCATTGTTGGAGACCTTCGTCTTTGGTGAATTGCGCAAAGCTGCGAGCTTAACTGCCCGCCACACCTCTATCAGTCATTATCGGGACAAGGACCAAGTGGAAGTGGACTTTGTATTAGAGCGGTCTCCAGGCCATCTGATTGGGATTGAAGTCAAAGCGAGCGCAACAATCAGACCTGCAGACATCAGAGGTCTGACAAAACTACGCGATACAGCTCAGAACCAATTTAAGCTTGGCATTGTTCTTCATGACGGTGATTACGTCCAAGAGGTAAGCGAACGTATTTTCACCGCACCCGTCAGCATTTTATGGTCCTAGCCAAGCTTTTTTGCAGTCAGACCGTCGAAATTTTACTTCTGACGCCTCCAATCTAGCCCGTTGCACCCCCGATTTCTTCTCTGAGGCGTATTGTGGCGATGGGGCATGGAGGGTCACAATTGGCTACGCCGGCGCGTGCTGGAACCCTTCGAAACAGTTCGATCCAACTGTGGATATCAGGTGGATAAGTCCCGTTTTTTTGGGCTTCCCGATTTTGGTGAACATGCTGGATTAGTGTGGTTTTTATGAGTTCTCTTGGTCTTGCGAGATCGCAGTTCCGCGATGCTTGTAGAGCCTGAAAGAGGATTTCCCCATGAACACCGACACACTACTTACCGTTGAAGATGCTGCCGCCCATTTGAAGATTTCCAAGCACACCTTGAACCGCTGGCGCGTTACTGGTGAAGGCCCTCCCTTCATCAAATATGGCCCTCGCTTAGTCCGTTATCTCGTCTCCGCGCTTGATGCATGGGCACTGGATCGCTTGTATGCCAACACCAGCCAATATGGGCGGTAAGCTCTTGCATTGCCAAATTTCGCAAAATGCCAAAGCGTTTGGGCGCGTCAAGGTAACCTTCTTGAAGGGGGCTCTGCCCCCCTTGACCCGGCCATCACGCTCTGGCGCATCTTCAGGTGTCGGGACGCGGGGCGCGTCCCGTCATCACGTCTCGACCTTGCCTCTGGCAGGTCGAACACGGGGCTTGGACTAAATGAATTTTGGATTTCTGCCCTATCGGTGATATTTTATCTTGCCGAAAAGGCGGTTTGGGACAATTGCTGCTTGCCAAGACAGTAGATCAAGAACTCAACTTACCTCTGCGCGATTACGCGGCCAGTGGATTGACTTTAATGCCATCCTGATTGGCACGAGCCTGGGCTAACTCATAGCGAAGCTGCATCTTGAGCAACGTCTGAGCACGCGTGCCAAATACCTTTTCAAAACGGATAGCCATTTCTGCTGACAATCCCGCTTTCCCGGTCAAGAGATTGGTTAGTGCTTGACGCGTCACGCCGAGATGACTGGCTGCATCGGTCACTGACAAACCGTGGGCCTCAATGATATCGCTACGGAGCCACGAACCGGGATGCATGGCAAAACTATCGTGCAACTTAATTGCCATTAGTGATAATCCTCCAAATCCAAGTCCTCAATTATGAGGCTTTCGCTTACTTGAAAAGTCATACGCCAGTTCCGGCTGACAGTCAGCGACCAAACTCCTGCGCGATCTCCACCCAATTGATGCGCTCCGTAATTTGGAGGCACATATAGGTCATTGGCTTGATCAATTGCATCAAGCCAGACCAGCATTCTGCGCAACCTCTCGACGAGGTTGCCTGGCAGCCCTTTGGACTTGCCGGTTTCCAAAAAGGCCAAGAGTGCTTTGTGACGAACGCTCCCTATCTCCATTTCGCATACTCCGCAGACCATAGAATGTCAAGCGACACTTGTCAATTGTCACGTTGATCTGCGCGTGGCGTGACTATACGGGCTGCGACCAGGTCGGCGACACCGCGCTGGGGCAGATCGCCAATATGGGCATAGCGCTCAGTTGAAACACTCTTTCGATGCCCTAGAGATTTGCCAACAACATATAGAGACGCGCCAGCCTCAACAGCAAAGGTTGCAAAGCTGTGGCGTAAATCGTGAAGTCGGACATCGGGCAGACCGATGATTGCGCGAACCTTTTCCCAAGCGCGATTAACGCCAACGAGCGGCTTATCAACCCGTTCTGACATGAAGACCCAAGCCCCACGTCCCGGTGTACGCTTTTCAATAATCAAACGCGCGGGATCAGATAAAGCGATGATACGTGATCGATTGAGTCCACCCATTTTGGTCCGGACAGGAGGTAGTACCAATCTGGATCGGCCGAGATCTACCTCCGACCATTGCAGTTCCACGATTTCGTTTCGGCGAGCGCCAGTCAACATGATGAGGCGGATGATGTCCGCCATGTCTCGCGTTAAGAGCCATGCTGCTTCTGCGTCATCTAGCGCTGCCCAAACTCGTCGCGCCTCATCTTCTGTAAGCGGACGATCACGCTCAGCATCGCGATACTTTTGAACGTGCTTGGCTGGGTTATCTCTAAGAATCTCTCGCCAGATGGCCCAATTAAGCATGGCCGATAAACATCGCATGGCCCGCGCAGCCACACCCGGACCGCCTGTGACGATTGCCCTTCCCTGTTTCTTGGTCTTGATGTCAGCGGACGTTTCCCCTGCCGCGACTTTCGCTTGAAAGGCTGCCAGATCTGACGGCCTCAAATGAGCGGCGACCCTGTCTCCCAGCAAAGGCTGGATGTGGCGAAGATAGCAGCTGCGATCAACGCCCCATGACGATTCCCGCTTCAAAGGCTTATCTTGGGGGCCCTCTCGCAAATAGAGATCAAACAGCTCTGAGATCGTTGTTGGCTGGAGAGCTTTTGGTTCAGCAATACTCGGTGAAGGAGTATCCGAATTAGCCGCTTGGCCGAGTATGGAACTTGGATCCTCACCTCGATTGAGTGCGGTAATCAACTCTAGCGCTTTGTCGCGTGCCATCTCAGGCGTCCAAGGTGCCCCATGCTCACCGATCGTGACCCAACGCTGCACCCCGTTCGCACGAGCCTTTAGGCAATAGGTCTTTCGACCACCGGGCCAGACCCGCAAAAAGAAACCCCGAACACTGGCGTCCCAGATCCTGAATTCACCGTCACTTGTTGGTGCTGCGCTATCGACCAATCGCTTGGTCAACCGAGCCTTCAATGGGGTAGTCGACATCTGGCTTGCCCTTCAATTCATAGCGGTGTCTGCTCCAAACACATGACCACAACAGAGGTGAGAATGCGTGAGTTCGTCGCAAATTTTGTGCCGCGCCAGCTACCACTCAGCTACCAACTTAAAAATGATCCCTGACAAGCAATCACAAGCGCTGGTGAAAAGTGCGCTTAAGTCTCTGTAAAATCAAGTTAGTCTTTAAAAGCTATGACAAGTAAAAATCAACCATAGATCTATGCGTTCAAACTTGCCAAGGTGGATGTCGTGAGTTCGATCCTCATCGCCCGCTCCATTTTTCTTTCATCCACAAATACTTATTTTGCAGCGCAAGAAGGCGCTTTCTGTTAAAGGCGGCGCGTCGGGCCGGACGAATTGTCTGCAGCCTTAGATCCAATATTGAAGACCAGCGATAAGGCCTCTCAAACCGAGCTTACGTAAGCGGCCAAACTAACCAAAGCCCAACCGAACTTCACGGTGTTCGCATGAAAGCTTGAAGCGCTTCACGGCCTTTCTCACTACTCAAAGCACCGCCATGGCCCACGGGGACGACCTGGAGGGTTACAGACGCGCCTTTCGATGTGAGTTGTTCAGCGAATTGCTTCATACGTATGGGACGAATGACTGTATCTTTCGCGCCAGACAGCAGCAAAATAGGGACGTTAGACGCGCGAGCATAGCCAAAATAATCAAACTGTTGCAATGCTTTATCCATCCGTATTCTAATGAACGGACGGGCAATGCTTGGTACAAAATCGCTACCGATAGCTTGATAATCGGCAGCACTGCCTTCAATAATCAAGCCTGAAAAGCCCCCAGATCGCGCCATTGAGGCTGCCACACTGCCGCCGAAGGACAAACCATAGGCATATAAAGGGCCGTCCTCAATGAAACCATTGTTACGTAACCGATCGATAAATGCCGGACCGAATTTGACCATTGCTTCGATTGAAGCGGGTACCGTGGTACCACCACGACCTGGATAGTCGTAAAGAATGATGTCAGCCCCGGTCAGTTCTGCAAAGCTTTTAGCCATTTTGCTGGAACTTTCCGAATCTACAAAGCCACCATTCCCTGCGCTATATATGAGGGTAGCCTGACTTTTTGGGTTATCCAATTTAACAACGCGAACCTTGCCGAGCTGATCCAAATCCATCAATTGGCTAGTAGCAGAATAACCTTGTGGAACCTGCAGCACCACAGCTGGTGGAACCAGTAGTCGATCCGGAAAAAAAGTAGCCTGAGTGATCGTCATGGTGCAGCCGCTTAAAGCTGTAAGCAAAGCGCAAGTCGTCAAAAATCTTAACAACAAAGTCATATCAGCCTCCGACATTTTAGAGCGGAAACATAACTGTTATTTCTCAGATGAACACAGACTGAATTACAAAGATCAGCAATGCGCTTCGCGCCGCAGGGTGCAGTCCGGCGGGACTGCGCCATCCCGGAGCGATTAGCATTTCAAGGCCATATTTGAGTTTTAGCGCGCAAGCTGAGGTGTCAAGAGACGGCTTCAAGGCAAGCGTGGCGCGCCCTTGAACCACTCTAAGTCGTTTTCGGCTCAATCAAAACCGAATCTCTTTTGGGGCATCACAGGTTGCGTGGAAGATGCATATGATCCTTTATGCACCGCCATGGTCAAATCACTTAAGCTCTTAGAAGCTATTCCCAAAGGATCGAGCCGCCTAGCATTCGCCTAAATCTCATATTGAAACGCCCGGAACCAAGCCCCCTTGAGAACGCAGTTTCCCGTCGGATGGCGCGGGGTCGAAATTTCGATTCTTGCTCAATCCATAATCAAAAAAGGGATCTTCTCTGATCCCTTTCCTCGGCATAAAGGCTCTTCTCCGGGGTCTTGGGGCGGCCAAATTGGCCTCAACAAGCGCTAAACATCTCAATATTTGCTATCATCCCCATAAATGCTAGAGGTGGCCGCTGGTAGCAGGCTTGGGCCTTCTTCTGGGTCGATATTACCTGCCTCTGCAGCCGCCTTTGTGCGGCGTGAAGAGGAAGATTTCACCAAGGCATCCAATTCAATTTGGGTACAAAGACCGATGGTGACCGGGTCTACTGGCTTGATCTGGGCGCTGTTCCAGTGGCTGCGGTTGCGCACGCTATCAATGGTCGATTTGGTGGTGCCGATCAGCTTGCCCATTTGAGCGTCGGTGATTTCAGGGTGGTTACGCAAAAACCACGCGATAGCATCAGGGCGATCTTGCCGACGCGACACAGGTGTGTAGCGGCCGCTGCGCTTTTTTACCGGGGGCAGATCAAGCTTACGGCCTTCCACTTGTTTGATTTTATAGCTGGGATCGGCTTCACCTCGGGCAATTTCTTCGCGCGATAATTGCGAATTAGCAATGGGGTCCAGACCGCGAACGCCAGCTGCAACGTCGCCATCTGCGATCCCTTTGACTTCTAAAGGATGCAAGCCACAAAAGGCTGCGATCTGGTCAAATGTCAGGCCGGTATTATCAATCAACCACACTGCAGTGGCTTTGGGCATCAAGATCTCATACATGATTTTTGGCCTCCATATACAAAATCGCCCGGCGCGACGGCCGGGCAAGGGGTCGCGGGCAGGTTTCACAACACTGCCCTATCCTTTTTGACATAGCGGTGTGTGTGCCAATTTGGAAGCCCGTGGACTGTTTCTAATCAATGGCCCCTGACTTCATTCAGGGATTAAAACCGGGCCGAACCCCGCAGCTGAAGGATCGTTTGATCGGGTACTTTTGCTAGGTGGTCAGGCTGATGCACCTGGGTTAAATCAACGCTCAGCCATGTACTGTCCGCTTGATTGGTGGCAAGAAGCCAGTCGCGGCCTAAAGAAAAGCGGAGTTCACGCCCACTTGGGGTCACATCAATCTTGCGGCGCGACCAAGTTTGGGGCTGATCCCATGATTTGTAAGGATCGGCTAACAAAAGGTAGAGACTGCCGGATTCAATCCGCATTGGCTGCTCCAACGACGCCCGCCACCGGCCATCACCTTGATTATGGCTTAGTACCAGTGAAGCAGCGCTTGCATAGAGGTTTTGACCCTGGGCGAACATTGCATTGGGCGAGAGACGCGATAGGGTGGAGCCTTGCACGCGCGCCGAGATAAAGGTGTCTGCATTCAAGGATAAGTCAAACTGCAGGCCAATAAATCGGCTATAGCTTTGTGGGACATCTGGGCGCAGCATCAAACCGCTATCCCCCCAGCGCGTCCCCCAAAAGCTGCCCAGCTCGGTCATTTTACCCAGCTCCAGGACACTTGTGAGGTGTTGGCGTGCATGGGCCAATTGCACAAAGGAGGCACTTTGATGGATGGCTGCAAAGCCACGCTCTCGTAGTTGATCGCCTTGGGTGCTAAAAGCATGCAGGCTTGTCCTCCCCACTTTCATGACCAGCCCCTGATAAGTGTGAAATTGGCCAAGGCTTAAGAGGCCAAAGCGCGTACCCCCCCCAGCTGGATCCCCTGCCAGCCCATAAGGCTCAAAGCTTGTTTGGTTGTCAGATTGGACCAAGGATAATGCTAAAGAGCCACCAAACGGCATGGATAGCAGGGGATAAAAGCCACCGATCGAGCCTGACCCTGCTAAGAAACGGCCATCTTTTACACCCCAAGCTGCACTATCGGCCACACGGGTGAGCAGACTGATCATACCCTCACCAAGCGATGCAGTTTTCTTGGGCTGCGTGTCATAATGGTTGGCACCAAAGCCCAGCACAGGATTGGGGGCCAATCGATAGCCTAAAGCGACGTTAAAGGGCCTTTGATATTCGTCCAAAACTGCTATGGACAGGCCGTCGCGGACGAAAGCATCGCCAAAAGCACGCCCAGCCACCCCATCAAACTGATCGATCCGAACACTCTGGCCAGTCGAGGAGCTGCTGGTTGTGGCCCCGAGCGGGGAAAACGCCCGCTCCATATCAACGATGCCACGCCCGTAGACCTCATCAACCCCCGGTGTGCCAAGGTCCCGCGCGCTACGATACAATATATCGACAGCTTGCTTTCCGCTCAAATTTGGGAAGGCCTGCAGCAATAAGGCCAAGGATCCACTGATATGGGGGGCGGAAAATGAAGTGCCAGAGACTTGCCAGCACGAAGCCATAGTACAATCTGTGATTACTTCAGTACCAGGGGCCACCAAATAATGATTCTTCGCCACGCCCGCTTTGGCGCTAAAGCTGGATAAGGCTTCGGCTTTATCACTAGATCCAGCGGCGATGATTAAGCCCTGAAAACGAGGGTCAATAGCCAGCTGAGCTGGAAATTCTGGGTTAATGGTTGTATCATTGCCAGCCGAAGCCACGATAATGATCCCCGCTTGGGTGGCACGCAACAAAGACGATTGCAGGATAGAACTTGTCCCGTCTGCACTACCTAGGGATAGATTAATCACTCGAACACCATCTCCGATCGCCGCATCAATCCCGCGCGCAATGGAGATTTCCGGCAATTTACACCCCTTGCCTTCGCCAGTTTCTTCGCAGGTGCCCTCCCGATCAGCCCGATAGCTCACAATGGTCGATTTAAAGGCGACCCCCACCGTACCGGTCCCATTAAACTCATGCGCGATAATGCCAGCTACCCTTGTGCCATGGCGCTCCTCTGCGCCGATGGTTTGACTGGGTCGGCCAATTTCCATATCGCGCGACAATGGCGAAATATTGTTTTTTAAGTCGGGTTGATTGAGGTCAATCCCGGTATCGACTACACCAACCCGAATGCCTACCCCTGTAGCCCCGCGCTCCCATGCCTTGATGGCTTTAATACCTGCTAACCCCCAGCTACGCTTATATTCACCAGAGGTTTCAGCTGGGTAATCAACTCCCGCTACATATGATGGCGGCGGAGGTGGCGCTGGCGGCGGAGGGGGTGGAGGGGGTGGAGGGGGTGGAGGAGGTGGAGGAGGTGGAGAGGGTGGAATAGGTGGTGACGAAGGAATAGAGCTAACCCCGCCTCCACCACCGGCACAGGCGGTCAAAATCAGGGAATGGGCGAGGAAAAGGATTAAACATAAAGCGCGCCATGTCATGATTGATCTTCCAAATTCAATTTCATACCAAGCGACACCCCGCTCTTGTAAGTGATAATTGATTATTCGTCCTTTAGTAAATCCAAAATCATCTGACCATAACGGCGCGCTTTGGCTTCGCCTATGCCAGCAATACCCATCAAAGCAGTCATGGTGCTTGGTCGCGTCTTGGCAAGCTGTCGCAAAACTTGATCGTGAAACACAACATAAGGTGCTACTCCTGCACTACGGGCCGTGTTTAAGCGCCACAGGCGCAGACTCGCGAAAACGGCTTGGCTGGCCTCATCCAAATCCTCTTGCAGCTTGAATTGACTGGTTGCACGTTTGCTGTCGCGGGTTTGAGTCAGATCGTCACGTATGAAAAGGCTAGCTTGCCCTTTAAGAATGGCGCGGCTTTTGTCGGGACAGCCAATCGACAAGATTGGAAAGCCGTTCTGTTCGGTTTCGGTCAAAACGCCATCGAGCAGTAATTGATCGATCATGCGCCGCCACGCGGTCTTTTGTAGCCCTTTGCCAATCCCAAAGGTAGACCGTTGCGCAAACCGCTGTTCCAAAGCGCTTTCTGGCTCGGTTCCTGTTAAATGCGCAATGATTTTGCTACGACCAAAGCTTTCCTCACAGCGGATCACGGCAGAAATCGCCATTTTCGCCCATGAACTTGCATCAAGTTTGGTGGTTTGCTGGGTGCACACATCGCACTGCCCACAGGCCGCTACATCGACCTCACCAAAATAGCGCCGCACCCCTACACGCCGACATACCAAACCATCGAGGTAACCGTATAATTGGCTGAGCTTTGAGCGTTGAATCTGTTTTACCGCATTGGGCACGGTTGCGGCTTCGATCCGGTCTGCCATAAAGCGGCGATCAGAATAGCCATAACAGACGATCCCCTCAGCGGGTAGGCCATCGCGCCCGGCGCGGCCGACTTCCTGCCAATAGGCTTCAATGCTTTTAGGCGGATCCGCATGGATCACATAGCGCACATCGGGCTTATCAATGCCCATGCCAAAAGCGATGGTAGCCACAATGACC
This sequence comes from Candidatus Phycosocius spiralis, assembly GCF_030158815.1. GTDB lineage: Bacteria > Pseudomonadota > Alphaproteobacteria > Caulobacterales > Aquidulcibacteraceae > Aquidulcibacter > Aquidulcibacter spiralis. The sequence goes on along the minus strand of NZ_BPFZ01000017.1, from coordinate 5,714 downwards.
ACGCCGTCTTCTTCTTGGAACCTTGCCAGATGCGCGCTTTTTTGTTCGGGTGGCATTTGGGCATGGTACGCGAGGGCATGCACACCCTTCTCGCGCAGGCTGGCTGCCAATTCTTCGGTTTCTTTGCGTGCGGTTACATAGATAATGCCACTTAAGCCTTGGCGTGCTTGTACTAAATGGTGAATTTCGGCGCGGGACCGGCCATCTTTTCTGCGCGTGGACAAGATCAGATTGGGGCGGTCAAAGCTTGCAACAAATTCTGGCGCGTGGGTAAGGTGTAGTTGCTGACGTATATCCTTGCGCGTTCGTACGTCGGCTGTCGCTGTGACGGCCAAAAGTGGTACGTTGGGAAATATGCCGCGCAACTCCCCCAAGCGGCGATAATCGGGGCGAAAGTCATGGCCCCATTGGCTTACACAATGGGCCTCATCAATGGCAATTAAAGAAATTGCATGTCGGCGAAGCCGCTCTAGGAGTGCGCCGGAGGCAAGCCCCTCTGGCGAGACATAAATCAGATCAAGTTTGCCCGCATCAATCGTGCAAAATGCGCTTTGTTTTTCTTCCCAACCAAGACTTGAATCTAAGCGCGCCGCGTTTACGCCCACAGTCCGCAAAGCCTCAACCTGATCGGTCATTAAGGCAATCAAAGGGGACACCACAATGCCAAGGCCCGGTCGTAACAAAGCGGGAATTTGATAACAGATGCTCTTGCCACCCCCGGTCGGCAAAACAGCCAAAGCGTCGCCGCCGCCCAGCACGTGGGCCACAACATCGCCCTGCAAGCCGCGAAAAACACTATGACCGAACACGCGCTGCAAAGTGGCCTGCGCATCTGCCAAACGCAATTCGGGTGGAGGAAGGACTTCTGCCAGCATGCCCATGTCATGGTGCGCTTTGGCTGGCGAGGCTAGAGCCCGAAATGAAATGGCTTACCGCCCTAATTCCCGCATGGCCCGATCAAGACCCTGTAACGTCATCGGGAACATGCGCTCTCTGCCAATGATGTCGCGGATCAAACTTACCGAAGGTGTGTGGTCCCAATGGCGTTCTGGGATGGGGTTGATCCAAATCAGATGGGGATAGATGTCGCTGACCCGTTTGAGCCAAGCGGCCCCGGGCTCTTCATTCCAATGCTCGACACTGCCGCCGGGATAGGTGATTTCATAAGGGCTCATCGTCGCGTCGCCAACGAACACGACTTTATAATCGGCGGGAAATTTATGGAGCACATCCCAAGTCGCGAGCTTTTCGGCGGCGCGGCGGCGATTATCTTTCCATACTTCTTCATAGAGGCAATTATGGAAGTAAAAATATTCCATATGCTTGAATTCAGTACGCGCGGCTGAAAACAATTCTTCGCAGACCTTGATATGGGCATCCATAGAGCCGCCAATGTCAAAGAAGATCAGAACCTTGACCGTATTGCGCCGCTCTGGCCGCATCACCACATCGAGGTAGCCTTTCTTGGCAGTGGTATCGATGGTGCCTTTTAAATCCAGCTCTGAAGGGGCGCCGTCGCGCGCCCAGCGGCGCAAACGTCGAAGGGCGACTTTGATGTTGCGTGTGCCCAGTTCAACCTGATCGTCAAGGTTTTTATATTCGCGCTTATCCCAAACTTTGACGGCGCGGCCATGCCGGCCTTCTTTTTGACCGATCCGAATGCCTTCAGGATTATAGCCATTGGCCCCAAAGGGTGAGGTGCCGCCGGTGCCGATCCATTTATTGCCACCCTCATGACGCTCTTTTTGCTCTTCAAGGCGCTTTTGCAGCGTCTCCATCAATTTTTCCCACCCGCCCAAGCTCTCAATCTGCGCCTTTTCTTCTTCGGTGAGGTATTTTTCAGAGAGCGCGCGCAGCCAATCTTCTGGAATGGCGGCATTTAAGGTGTCGGCGGTTTTTTCTAGTCCTTTAAAGACATGGCCAAAAACCCGGTCAAACTTATCGAGATTACGCTCGTCCTTCACCAAAGCCGAGCGGGACAAATAGTAAAAGTCCGTGATGTCGCTATCAATCACCTCACGGTCCATGGCTTCCAGCAGCATGAGATATTCTTTCAGGCTGATCGGCACCTTGGCGTCGCGAAGTTCGGAAAAAAAGCGCTGAAACATCGGGTCTGTCCTGAAGCATTTTGTAAGTTTGGACAGACTTTAAAGCAGGCAGCGCCTTTGTCGAGTGGGACGCCCCTATGGCTTAGGCGAGCGCTGTGCCAGACAGCAGTATCTTAAGTCCAACATCTGTTTTCTTGCAGCTTAGGGAGCTCCTAGCTGCCCTAAGTGCGCGCCTCACGCCGCGCCAAAAAGGCCAAGCGTTCAAACAGGGCCACATCCTGCTCATTCTTCAATAAAGCGCCATGCAAGGGCGGGATCAACTTGTTTGGATCCTTTTGTTTGATCGCATCAAGGTCAATATCGTCGGTCACCAAAAGCTTGAGCCAATCGAGCAATTCCGAAGTTGACGGCTTTTTCTTAAGGCCTGGCACTTTACGCATGTCATAGAAGCTGGCGAGTGCTGTTGCGATCAAGCGCTTTTTGATGCCGGGAAAATGAACATCCACAATGGCTTGCATCGTGTCTTCATCGGGGAATTTGATATAATGGAAGAAGCAGCGGCGCAAAAAGGCGTCGGGCAATTCTTTTTCATTATTGGACGTGATGATCACAATCGGGCGATTAATTGCTTTAATCGTTTCCCCGGTTTCATAGACATGAAACTCCATGCGATCCAATTCTTGGAGAAGGTCATTGGGAAATTCAATGTCGGCTTTATCGATCTCGTCGATCAAAAGGACGCAGCGCCCTTGGTGTTCGAAGGCTTCCCACATCTTGCCTTTTTTGATGTAGTTTTTCACATCTTTGACCCGCTCATCGCCCAATTGGCTATCGCGCAGGCGGGTGACGGCATCATATTCATAGAGGCCCTGCACAGCTTTGGTCGTCGATTTGATGTGCCATTCCAACAGAGGCAGGCCCAAGGCTTTGGCAACTTCAATGGCCAGAACAGTTTTGCCGGTTCCAGGCTCACCCTTGATCAAAAGCGGGCGCTCTAATTTAATGGCGGCATTGACCGCAATTTTCAAATCATCTGTCGCGACATAATTCTTAGAGCCTTCAAACCGCATTCCTGGCACTCCTGATTTTCATGCTTTATGTTCTGATCCGAGGCTAACAGGCAATAAGGGATGGGGGCAAGGGAGATTTGCCCATGTTTGACCAGTACGGGTGCCTTATTATGAGGCATGTCTGCGCTTGCAGCATCCTTGGTGCTTGACACAGAACATCTCCCCACGAAGAGTAGGACGTGACTAGGGGAAACACGACGGCGCGCGTATTTCATCCTGCGAGCGATATCGTTCAGCTGCCGCGCCGGGGCAAAAAGATGTTTTAAAACCTATCAACTGGGTGCGGCCAATGATGAAATGTTTGATCACAGGGGTGAGGTCCGACCCGGTTGGTCTGGGCTTAATAACCGATTAAGCCACACGACACTGCAAACCCTTCGTGACCTGCAAGCCAATTTCGACCGCACCTTTATGGCCCAAGGGGTAACTTTCATGGTGTACGGTCATGCAGATGAAACTGAAAAATTATCCCAACCGATATTCTTCCCCGCATCATTCCAGCCGCTGAATGGGACAAGTTGGAGCGCGGCTTTAAGCAGAGACTTGAAGCAATCAATTTATTCTTGGCCGACATTTATGGCGAACGAACCATTATCAATAATGGCTATATTCCGCGCGACCTAATCCTTGGTTCATCCAATTATCGTCGTGAAAAGCTGGGCGTTGAAGTGCCCCATGGTGCCTATGTTAATATGTGAGGGACCGATGTGATCCGCCGTGAAGACGGCAATTATGTGGTTTTGGAAGACAATCTGCGGGTGCCTTCTGGGGTATCTTATATGTTGTCGTACCGCGATGCGGTGAAGCGTGCCTTTCCAAACCACTATCGGGCAGCGCGGGTGCGCATGGTAGAGTCTTTTCCCGACGATCACCTTTCGATGTTAAAAAGCTTGGCAAGCGAGTATCAGCCCGATCCGATCGTGGTAGTTCTAACGCCTGGCGTCTTTAACACTGCCTATTTTGAGCACGCGTTGTTAGCGCAGCTCATGGGTACGCCTTTGGTAGAAAGGCGCGATTTAGCGGTGTATGACAATGTCGTTATATGCCTCCACTTTGGGCTTAAAGCGTGTGGATGTGATTTATCGGCGTGTCGATGATGCCTTTGTTGATTCATTGGCGTTTCGCCCTGATTCAACCCTTGGCGTTGCGGGCCTGATGAATGCCTATCGGGCCGGCAATGTCGTGATCGCCAATGCACCAGGCGCTGGGGTCGCTGACGATAAAGCGGTTTATGCCTATACGCCCCAAATCATCTAACATTATCTCGATCAGGATCCGATCATTGATGGAGTAGAGACTTACTGGTGACGCAAATCCATTCATTTATCCCATGTTTTGGCGCAATTAGATCAATTGGTTGTCAAGGCGGTGGGCGAAAGTGGCGGTAATGGCATGTTGATCGGACCACACGCCACCAAAGCGCAGATTTCAGAATTTGCTGACAAGATCAAATCCGATCCTGAAAATTATATCGCTCAGCCCACCATTTCATTATCCACGGCACCGACCTTTATCAATGGCGCGGTAGAGGCCCGCCATGTGGATTTACGTCCATTTATCCTATGTGGTGTGCGTATGACACTGACGCCGGGTGTCCTTATCCGCGTGGCATTGGGGCGTGGGTCCCTGTTGGTTAATTCCAGTCAAGGGGGGGATCGAAAGATACTTGGCTTCTCTCTGGCCCTGGCGATGGGCGGGCTTTGATATCATCACAGAGCCACGAGCAAAATTAAAAACGTATCGCGATTGGCTAGGCAATATTGTCTATCATTTTGACGTCCCCGCCAAACATAACGAACTAATTATACGCTCGCGCGCCATGGTCGAAACCTATGCAAGACCTGAGTTTTTGCCCGACCACGTCGATCCGGGTGCTTGGGCGCATTTACGCTCTGTCGAAGTGCGCAGCCGTTATAATGACATGATGTGCCCTTCAACCTTTGTGGAAGGGACAGGCCATCTACTGACCTTCATGGCTGAGCGCGACTTAGTGGTCTTGCCACCAGACCCTTTGACAGGTCCTCGGGTATTGAACCATGAGATTTATGGTGCGTTTGACTATGGACCAGGCTTTACAGCGGCTGACAGCCCGATTGATGCGGCGTTACAACACCGAAAAGGCGTGTGTCAGGATTTTGCCCACATTATGCTGGCGGTCGCGCGCCACTGGGGCATACCGTCGCGCTATGTATCGGGCAATTTAGCGCGCACCCAAAGTAAACCCAGTTCCGCTCTGTTCCAGATGCATCCCACGCCTGGGTTGAATGCTATTTGCCTGAACAAGGCTGGGTCGGTTTTGATCCAACCAACGCTATGTTGGCTGGCGATCGCCATGTTATGGTGGCCTATGGCCTTGACTATGCGGATGTTCCCCCAACCCGGGGTGTCCTTAAGGGTGATGCTGAAAGTTTGCTAGAAGTCGATGTACATGTAAACCAAGGCAAGCGTTTATGCTTAGATGGTGAATTTTTCAAAGTGGTTCGTACGCCACGTGGACGAACTGATCCCTTTAACAATTTGGCAAACCCTACACGGACACAAAGATTTGAAATTCAATACCAAATGGAGCAGCAACAACAATAAAACTATGAATCAG
>NZ_BPFZ01000016.1 GCF_030158815.1 Candidatus Phycosocius spiralis | reverse complement strand
CCTCACAGCGCAATCGGGAATATCCCACCGATTATGTTGGCAATCTCAGCCGGTGACACCAGCCCACCGGACACGAGCAAGGCCAAAGACTCTAGGCCAAAGCGGCCCAACGATGGGTAGCAGTGCAACAAGGCCAAAGACTCTAGGCCAAAGCGGCCCAACGATGGGTAGCAGTGCGGGTACACTAGGCAATCCCAAAGGTTAAACACCCGTTTGAATTGTGAGCGACTTCATAAGTAAATTCGCCGTCTTCACTAGCAAAATGCATCGGTAGTCTTCACAAAAAAACATACACCAAAATCTATAAAGGTAAGGATTTTAGCTCATTTATCGGGTCAAGTAAAAATGCAAAACCTAAGGCGTATGTAACACAGAATTATAAGACTTGAGATCTTTCTCAAACTCCAGCAAAACAAGATCATGCCCTTTTGTCATGGTGGGGTCATCGTGAATGTCCGTCATCAAGATGTGGTTGCCAGTGGCGCAATAGCCGCGGCGTTTGTAAAACTCAATCAATTCATGGCGCTGCTCAACCACCGTCATCTGCATTTTATGGGCGCGAAAATTGGTGCGGGCCGCCGCTTCGGCTGCGGCTAAGAGTTTTTTGCCAATGCCGCTGCCTTGGGCTTTGGGTTCAACGGCAAACTTTCCAAACAGGCACTTGGTCATCGAAGTGAAGTCTTGAGTACGATCTAGGCGTTTGATGGCAACACAGCCCATCAGGCCTTGAGAGACAGAGTTTGCAACCAATAAAATCTGTTCGGGATCGTGCATAAGAGCTGTGATTTCCTCAGGAGTACTACGATCACCATCAATAAGGTCAGCCTCGGACGTCCAGCCTTGCCGACTTTCTTCCCCACGATAGGCACGCTGCAACAACCCAACAATATCTTCAATCTGCCCTGCGTGCGCCCGTTTGATCTCAATGTCTGTCATGAATGTCCTCAAGACTATCTCTCGATTTTGGGAGACTTAGTTGCGTGTAGACGGGGGTATCAATGGGCTTGCCAGTGTTTCATCCACTGGACCACCATCGGGAAACACAGCTGTTAACAACCTTTGGGCATGCTCTAATTTAGCCAAAGCGGCCTCAAATTGTGAGCGCACGTCAGGGCTAAGCAAAACTGACTGGCTTTGACTGGACCCGATCGCGTCTAAGGATTGGGATAGGGGAAAAATTGGGGTTCTATCCACCGCCCCTAAAGCTTCACGTGCAGAATTGGGGGAGGATATTTCAAAAGCGGGTCTTAAATCCTTAGTATGAACCCGCGATCCCCGCGCGCGAACAAACGCGACGCCTTGGGCTTTAATCAGTTTCTGCACACCGATGATTTGATAGCCATCCTCATACAATAAGGCCCGGATACCGCGCAAAAGTGCCATATCTTCTGGCCGATAATTTCGCCGACCCCCTGCCCTTTTAAGCGGCTTGATCTGTGGAAACTTGCCTTCCCAAAATCGCAACACATGTGCAGGCACACCAAGAAGTTGCGCAGCTTCAGAAATAGTCCGAAATGCCAGCTCACTTTTCTCTTGCCCAGTCACGTTGTTATTTAGCCTTTTTCAACCCGCTCCCGCATGAGTTGGGAGGCCTTAAAACTTACCACCCGTCGTGCTGAAATGGTCGCCTCAACCCCTGTTTTTGGATTGCGACCAATCCGCGGGCTTTTCGACCTTACCGTGAAATTGCCAAAGCGTGCCAGCTTGACAATGTGACCCCGCTCTAATGTTTTAACCAAATGCTCAAGCAAGGATTCCAATAAATCAGAACAATCACTGCGAGACAATCCAACTTCCCGCCCCAAAGCTTCAATCAAATCTGCGCGAGTTAGCGTTTTCCCCACGTTTACCCCCTACCAATGCTACAATTGAAGTGCAGTGATGCATCCTATGATGTCACCATTCCCTCAATCTATTAGTCTATTAAACTCTATTTATACAATACGTCCAGCCCCCTTAGAGGCGTAAAAGCGAGGCACCCCATGTAAACCCACCTCCCATCGCTTCAAAAAGCACTAAATCACCGATTTTAATCCGTCCGTCCTTGCGGGCCAAATCGAACGCAAGTGGCACCGAGGCAGCGGATGTGTTGCCGTGCTGCATGACTGTGGTGATTACTTTATGCTCATCCAAGTTCAAGCGACGTGCCACGCCTTCTAAAATGCGGCGATTAGCCTGATGGGGGACAAACCAGTCAATATCGTCCACCTCTACACCGGCCTGAGCACAACATACAGAGATGGCCTCAGAAATGTTTCCAACGGCATGGCGAAACACAGCCTGCCCTTGCATTTTAAGTTTACCAATGCGCCCGCCCTGAGAAGCGCCCCCATTGACATAGAGGAGGTCTGCATGGCGGCCGTCGGCACGTAACGCATGGGCTAATAACCCACGACCTTGAGACGTTGCAGCGACAGAAGTACCCATGACCATCGCCCCGGCCCCATCTCCAAATAACACCGCAGTTGTACGATCAGACCAATCCAGTATCCGTGAAAAAGTCTCCGCCCCAATCACCAAGGCAGTTTTGGCTTGTCCCACTTTCAACAGCGCATCGGCAACTGTCATCGCGTAGACAAATCCTGAACACACGGCTTGAACATCGAAAGCAGAGGCCACAGGAATGCCAAGCTGCGCCTGAATTAAGGTTGCGGTAGCTGGAAAAGTGCGATCGGGGGTTGAGGTTGCGCAAACAATTAAATCAACATCGGAAGGTTCAAGGCCTGCATCGGTCAGGGCAAGGCGGGCGGCGTGGGTGCCTAGCGTCGCTGTGGTTTCTAAAGGCCCAGCAATGGCACGCTGTTGTATTCCCGTGCGTTCTTGAATCCAAGCATCGGTTGTATCCATCATGGCTTCCAATTCAAGATTGGTAACAATACGTTCAGGCAGATAGGCACCACTGCCCAAAAAAATCGATTGTCGCGTCGTGATTGGTGTAACCATAGCTATAGCCCTAATCCTAATCCGACACGGTCAATGTGGTTTTCATCGCTTGGGTTGGGATCTGGGTTTGGGCGCGCGCCGCACTTAACCGCTTTAGATTATCACTGACCTGGGTGATATAAGAGCTCGCCGCTAACCGGGCAGCCACCCGCAGCGCGTTCGCAAAGCCGCGGGCATCGGTGCCACCATGAGATTTGATGACCAATCCATTGAGTCCTAAAAACACCCCACCATTAGAGCTACTGGGGTCCATTCTATGTTTAAGGCGCTTAAGTCCCGCAGAAGCCAATAATGCCCCCAAAACCGATAAAGGCCCAGATGTGAGGGCTTCCTTCAAAAATCCACCCACCAGACGGGCCGCCCCTTCGGCGGTCTTTAAAGCAATGTTACCAGTATACCCGTCTGTGACGACCACATCGGTTTTCCCCATCGAAATATCATTGCCTTCCACGAAGCCATACACTTCAAGGTTTAAAGTGGTCCCAAAGAGGCGCAATAAACGCATGGCTTCGCGGATATCGTCATGACCCTTGACATCCTCTGTACCCACATTGAGGAGGCCAATGCTCGGGCGCTCAATCGCGTATAAGGCACGGGAGAAAGCCTCACCCATAATGGCAAAATCAACCAATTGATCTGGATCTGAATCAACATTAGCCCCGACATCGAGCACAACACATTGACCTTTTGGAGTTGGCCAAGATGCCGTTATGGCTGGACGATGCAGCCCCTCTATCGTGCGCAATTGTAAATGGGCAACCGCCATCAAGGCCCCAGTATTGCCTGCGGAAACACAAGCACTTGCTTCCTTGGCTTTCACACTGGCAATGGCATTCCACATACTGGTACCACGTTTGCGCATGGCCTGACTTGGCTTGGCATCCATTGGCACAATATCTGATGTGTGGTGCACCTTACTCGTGGCCTTGGCGGCTGGAAGCTCATCCAAATAGCTTGTAATCAATGATTCATCGCCGTGCAGCACAAAGCGTGCGGCAGGATATTCGCGCGCGAAAAGATCAACTCCCCTTAGAATAGACTGGGGGGCATGATCGCCCCCCATGGCATCGATCGAAAGCGTTAACCCAAGTGTCATCCCATCTCCTTGGGCCTTGGCCCGTGCGCCAATTCGGTCAAACACATGCAGCGCAGATTTTTGCGCAACCCTATAGAACATACCTCAAAAAACACACGAGATATTTCATGTGCGCTTGTAGCACCGCGACAGAATTAGCTATCCACGTGGCAAAGGTACCTCCCCACGCAAGAGAATTTCATCATCCGTCTCTTCAAGGTCAAGCGCCCAATTACGAATCCGTGTTGCCAAAACGGTGGCGAACGCCGACGGATGAGTGGGTTGATCGAGAACATGGATACCGATGGCGGCTGCTAAAACCTGTATTTCTTCTTCACCTTTAAGCATCAACGCACCGTGATAGACCGCAATCCGGCCATAAAAACTCTCAGCCAACTTTCTGATTCGCTTGCCAACCGACAAATCACCCACCCCAAGCTCGCGCAAAGCGTGATCAAGGGCTGAAAAAAGAATGTTGAAGACCTCTTGAGCTATCTCCTCAGCCTGATCACCGCGCTTAGAAAGCCTGCCAAATAGAACCGATGCATGCAATGCTAACAGCTCAAAACGGCCATCGGGGGTATCAGGCACACGATCTAACCCATAAAGATTGGAGTCACGCGCAGCCAAACTCAGCTGATCATAAATTGCGCGCGCATGGCGTTTAAGGGATTGATTGCCAAAAAGTCGGGAAAGCATAATTTACCTTTGCAATTGAGCAATTTCTTTAGATCAAGTAGGAAATAAATGAAATCAGCTCCGCCGTACGGGAGACAGATACTTCCTACTCCCTTGGGCTTGAACCCTATGTTGGGGAGAGCTAGGTCAAGTGCATAAAGTCACATAAGCGACGTGTTGTGCAAAACGCAGCCACATTGCCTTAATTTGATGCCAATTTCTAGCTATGCTTGAAGGTAATATAGAGGCGGCTGTGTCCGCAAAGTATGATTAAAAAGGATGATTAGCATGCAACACCCCACCTTTCTTACAAGCACCTTATGTGCCTGCTTGTGCCTTTTGAGTGCCTGCACGGGGGTTGTGGATCGTCGTGGTTTTCTAGCAGATGAAAGCCAATTGGCCCCCTTTCAAGCGGGTGTGGACACCAAGGAGAGCGTATTAACCCGGATGGGCAACCCATCCCAAACCGGTACTTTTGATGAGCAGACCTGGTATTACATGTCGGAGATTCAAAAACAGACTGCATTTTATCGCCCTAAAACCAAAGAACGATCGATCGTCGCGATCTCCTTCGATGACAGCGACAAAGTGGCAGGTGTGCGCAAATACGGTTTGGCCGATGGGCGTGTCATTGCCTATGATCGCCGACGCACGCCGACGCGGGGACGTGAAGTGACTTTTTTGGAACAGATTTTTGGCTCAATTGGCCGCGCACCCATTCAATTGCCTGGTTCGGATCCTAATTTACCAACTTCAGCTGGTGGGCCGCGGCGGCAATGAACCTCATGGCCGCTGCCCCTGTAGAAGAATGACAACCATCTTTTAAGCAGCTTGTGCCACAACCTTATTACGCCCACTGCGTTTTGCGACATAAAGTGCTTCATCGGCACGTTTTAAAAGGGCTTCAAAATCGAGTTCACCCGCATGCCCAATGGCGACACCCACCGAGCATGTAATGTCGAGAACTTGGCGCCCGGCTCCGACCTTAAACATGCCCTCTTCAATCGATGACCGTAAGCGCTCGGCAATCATGGTGGCATCTGCGGCATTGGTATCGGGCATAATGACTACGAATTCCTCACCCCCATAGCGACAAGCCAGGTCTCTTGGACGAAAATTGGAGGCTAGACGGAGAGCAAATTCTCGAATAACGTCATCGCCTGCATCATGGCCAAACAAATCATTGACCCGCTTAAAAAAATCAATATCGACGATTAAAACAGCGACCGGTGGCCCGCCCCGTGCTGCACGCGCCAGAAGCCCTTTGAGCTGGCTCTCCATATAGCGCCGATTATGAAGTCCCGTTAGCTGATCGGTCACAGCCAATTCCATGCTGGAATCAACCATCAGCCGCAAATGCTCGAGATGGCGTTTGCGCCGGACGAGCGTGCGGGTGCGGGCCAATAATTCTTCATCATCAATAGGTCTATAGATGAAATCATTGACACCAACTTCCAATGCCCGCAACGCCCGCACTTTCTCATCCGGCTCGCAAATGGCAAGGATAGGCAAATTACGTGAGTTTTCTTGGCCCCGGACATGAGCGGCAAGGCGCAATCCATCAAAGGATACACCAGAGGCAGAAATAATCATCAATTCTACCGTAGATTGCCCCATTGGGCCTAAATCGTTGGCATCTTGCATCAACATAGGCCGTTGTTCCACATCGAGAATTTTTTTCAATCGTGCAGCACGACGCGGATCATCCTCCACAACAAGGATGCGTGCATTAAGCCCAAGGTCACGATTTAAAGACCCCTCAATCACCCCAATACGGCGTCCCGCAGCCTCGCGCAGTCGCAATTCATCGGCGCTGGATTTAAACCGCGCCAGCGACTTAACGCGCGCAAACAAGGTCACATCATCGATCGGTTTGGACAAAAAGTCGTCGGCACCAACAGCCAAACCCTTAATGCGATCTTCCCGCTGGTCCAAAGCTGTCACCATAACCACAGGAATATGGCGGGTAGCTGAGTCTTCTTTAAGTCGGCGGCAGGTCTCAAACCCATCAAGACCCGGCATCATGACATCGAGGAGAATAACATCTGGATTGTCGCGCAATGCCTTGAGTATGGCTTCTTCACCAGAATTGGAGGTGATAACAGTATAATATTCGTGCTGCAGCTTGGCCTCCAGCAAGCGCACATTGGGTTCGACATCATCGACCACCAAGACACGCGCAGTCATGATTGCATCCTCATGATCTAACCGATGAACTTACGTACAACACCGATAAAGGTGGCAACCGAAATCGGCTTTGAGAGATAATCCTGACAACCGCCCTCTCGGAAGCGCTCCTCGTCACCGCGCATGGCGAAAGCCGTCACCGCAATGATGGGAATATCGGCCAGCTCGTCATCAGCCTTCATCCACCGTGTGATGTCAAGGCCTGAAATTTCAGGCAATTGAATATCCATCAAGATCAAATCGGGCCTATGTGAGCGTGCCAGCTCTAGCGCCTGCAATCCATCGCGCGTTTCGATTGTACGATAGCCGAAGGCAGCCAAGAGGTCACGAAATAGCCGCAAGTTGAGTTCATTGTCCTCAACAATCATGACAGTTTTTTTCGGCTTGGACTCCTCCAACGACCGGTCGGTCTCCTCAGGTGCGACTGACGCCGCCATACTCCGCTCCAATCTTTTGCTTAGCGTGACCCTAAGCTTAATCTATGCTTATATCGCACGGGAGTTAATCGAGCCTTGCTAAGTCTATGTCGCGATTGTTTTTGTCAGGGGCAAACACATACCCCTGCGAGCATGACGCCCCTTGCAAGCACGATGCGCTGTGGCTCGTGCGGATCGAGGCGGCTGATCTACCATGATCAACTCAACGATTTAGCCATCGCCCATATCGATTGCGATGCTTTTTTTGCCGCGATCCATAAACGCGATCAACCCGAACTGCGCGATAAGCCTGTTATTGTAGGGGGTGGTAAGCGCGGGGTTGTGGCAACATGTTGTTACATCGCGCGCGCATCAGGGGTTCGCTCTGCTATGGCGATGTTTAAAGCGCTCAAGCTTTGTCCCCAAGCCCATGTGGTTTCACCCAATATGGCGCTTTACAGCCGCGAAGGGCGTGCCATCCGCCATGCCATGCAGGCTTTGACCCCTCTGGTGGAGGCGGTCTCAATAGATGAGGCCTATCTTGATTTGACAGGTACCCAACGTGTGCATAACGGGCCCCCAGTGGAAACCCTCGCACGGTTTCAACACAAAATCGAAGTGGACATGGGTCTTACTGTTTCCATCGGCCTTTCTCATAATAAATTCTTGGCCAAGACTGCCAGTGAGTTGGATAAGCCACGCGGCTTTGCCATCATGACTCAAAGCGATGTGAAAGCTATTTTGTGGCCAAAGCCTGTCTCCTTTTTGCATGGGGTTGGTCCGTCCTTGGCCAAAAGACTGGAGAGGGACGGATACAGGCAGGTTGGGGATCTAGCTGGTGCACCTCCTGGGCAATTGGCAAGTCGTTATGGCGAGCATGGCGACCGACTGGCTCTAATCGCGCATGGCATAGATCATCGCCGCGTGGAGACTGACAGTGAACGCAAATCGATTTCCTCAGAAACCACTTTCCACCACGACTTGAAGCTTCATAGTGATTTAGAGCCCATCTTAATTCGCTTATGTGCTAAGATTGGGCAATTGAGCCGTGCCAAAGGCTTAGCTGGGCAAGTTGTCACCCTTAAGCTCAAAACAAGTTCATTCAAATCGATCTCGCGGCGGGTGACTCTCAAAGATCCCACAGCAACCGGACGGGTGATTTTGGATGCTCTAAAACCAATGCTGACCCAAGAGATTCCCAAAGGCCCATTTCGTTTGATGGGGGTAGCTTTATCAGGTTTTGCCCTATCCGATCTAGCCGACAGGGGGGACTTATTGTCCAAGCACGCACCCAAGCACGCCGCCCTTGAACGTGCTATGGATGGGATTTTGGCCCGTTATGGTAAGGGCGTGATCAAAACGGGTGGGTGAAACCAAACCCGATCGCTGTGCGTATGTAAAGAAGGCTATAGGAGAATTAAATGGCCAAACCGAACCGCTTTCGTGTCGAAAAAACCGAGGCAGAATGGCGCGCCATTCTTACCCCCGCCCAATATCAAGTCGCCCGACAAGAAGGGACTGAGCCCGCCTTTACCTCCCCTCTGAATGCTGAAAAGCGTGAAGGCATTTATCATTGTGTTGGGTGTGGGTCCAAACTCTGGTCAAGCGTTGATAAGTTTGATTCAGGGACTGGCTGGCCAAGCTTCTCAAGACCCATTTCCCAGGATGCTGTGGCAACCAAAACCGATTGGAAGTTGCTTTACCCACGCACCGAATGCCATTGCGCGTCATGTGGTGCCCACCAAGGCCATGTGTTTCAAGATGGCCCACCCCCAACTGGCCAAAGATGGTGCATCAATGGTGTGGTTTTAATCTTTAAGGCGAAAAAATGAAGCCGACACAGTTAAGCAGTTAAGATGACACTACACAATTAAGCCGAAACCATAGTGTCGCAGCTTCAAGCTGAGCACATAAGCTTTATCCCCAATCCAAAGCCGAACAATGTGCATCACTATGTCGATTGCGTTTGTGATATGACAAAACACTTATTCAAAGCTTGTTAAAGATGACGCATGCGTCAGCGGGGATGACAAAATCCTGAAATTGTGGCGCTATGGCCGCAATGGACTGATCAAAATCAGCCCGGCTTAGGGAGATGTTCAATGGCTGATGGCAATTTTAATCCCACAGAATATACATCGATCCAAGATTTTCATGCCGAGCGTGCTTGGTCTGTCCCGCTCGAAGAGATCGACATGTCGATGCATGAGCTTTGGACGCATGATTGCCATTGGTCTTATTTTGAGCGCTTGCGTCAACAAGCGCCTGTTCATTGGTGCGAAAGCAAAGAAGCACGTATCGGCGGTTATTGGTCAATCACCCGCTATCATGACATTATGGCAGTGGATATCAATCATCAGCAATTTTCCTCTGATGCCTTTCTTGGTGGGATCACAATCGTCAGCTTTGATCAGGATTTCATACTGCCGATGTTCATCGCCATGGACCCCCCCAAGCATGATGCCCAGCGCAAAATTGTGCAGCCTATTGTTGGGCCAGAGAATTTGGCCAAAATGGAAGCGACAATACGTGAACGCGTCAATTTGATTTTTGACGAACTGCCGATCGATGAAGAGTTCGATTGGGTGGATAAAGTCTCAGTTGAGTTGACCACGCAAATGCTGGCTACGCTCTTTGACTTTCCTTGGGAAGATCGGCGCAAATTAACCCGCTGGTCGGATGTAACAACCGCTCTGCCCGTTCCAGGAGGCATCGTCGAGACCGAAGATCAACGCAGAGCTGAACTTTTTGAATGCTTAGCCTATTTCACCAATTTGTGGAACCAACGCGTCAATCATGCTGATGGCACAGATTTGATCTCGATGCTGGCACGTGGTGAAGCCACTAAAAATATGGAGCCACGCGAATATCTTGGCAATTTGATGTTGTTGATCGTTGGAGGCAACGATACCACGCGTAACTCTCTAACCGGTGGGGTTTACGCTTTATCAAAATTCCCAGAAGAAGCCAAAAAATTGCGCGACAATCCTAATTTGATACCGAACATGGTCTCAGAAATCATTCGATGGCAAACACCTTTAGCACACATGCGCCGCACTGCTGTGGAGGACGTAGAAATGGGCGACAAGCTGATTAAAAAAGGTGATAAAGTTGTTATGTGGTACGTTTCGGGCAATCGCGACGAAACTGCGATTGAGCGGCCAAATGATTTCTGGATCGATCGGCCGCGCGCGCGCAACCATTTGTCATTTGGTTTCGGCATTCATCGCTGCGTTGGTAATCGTTTGGCCGAAATGCAAATCCGTATTGTTTGGGAAGAAGTGTTGAAACGCTACTCTGCCATTGAAGTGGTTTCAGAACCCCGCCGACTTCGATCTTCGTTCGTCAAGGGATATACTTCTATGCGCGTGATTTTACGCCGTTAGCGCTTCGTCTTTACCGTTCTTAGTATGAGACTGCGCAATGCCGGTGTAAGCTGTGGGGGGTAGTTGAGTTCTTTCGAGTTTTCCCTTATAGCCGCGCGTTCAAGAATTTCATGCGTCGCCCATCAGGTTGGTGGCGCCTCTTTTACATACCCAAGAACGGAGACCGGGAATGACCGGCATTGTGATCAATGTTGAAGTGCGTCAGCACACAGGTACCGGTGGTGCTCGCCAGACCCGCCGCGAAGGCTTTGTGCCAGGTATTCTCTATGGCGGCGAAAAAGGCCCAGTTGCTATTGCCGCTTCGGCCAAGGATTTGCTCAAAGCCATTCGCTCGGGCAAGTTTTTGGCCCATATGGTCGATTTGCATCATAGTGGCGAAAGCCAGCCCGTGATCCCACGTGATGTGCAATGGGATCCTGTAACCGATCTACCCGTCCACTTTGACCTTTACCGTGTGGATGAAGCGTCAGTGATTTCCGTGGAAGTGCCGGTTCACTTCCTAAACCAAGACACCTGCCCAGGCATCAAAAAGGGTGGCACACTCAATGTCGTCAGCCACACGGTTGCTCTAGATGTGCCAGCAGGTAAAATCCCTGAAGAATTGGTCATTGACCTGGCTGGGCGCGATATCGGCGATGTGATACACATTTCTGCTGTGCGTATGCCCGATGGCGCGCGCCCAAGTATTCGCGATCGCGACTTCACCGTTGCCACATTGAGTGGTCGTGGCGGCAAGCAAGAAGACGCAACCGAAGAAGCCTAAGCAAGCTTGGGTGTACATTCTTCAAAAGCCTCGGTATCAGCCGAGGCTTTTTTGTTTTGAGATTGAGGAAATGTGATGTTTTTGCTGGTCGGCTTAGGCAATCCAGGTAGCAAATATGCCAGAAACCGTCATAATATCGGCTTCATGGCCGTCGATGAGATTGCGCGCCAGTATCATTTTGGGGTCGAACGCAGTCGCCTGCAAGGTCTGGCGCGCGAAGGTGTGATTGAGACAGAAGTGGGCCCGCAAAAGATTATTCTGGTAAAGCCTCAGACCTTTATGAATGAAAGTGGTCGCTGTGTCGGTGGTTTTATGACCTACCACAAGATTACCTTGGCTAAAGTCATCGTTTTTTACGACGAGGTGGAACTGACGCCTGGTCGGTGTCGGGTCAAACTTGGTGGCGGCACGGCTGGCCATAATGGATTGCGTTCCATCGTAGCCCAATCAGGGGCAGGCTTTAAGCGTGTCCGGCTTGGTGTTGGCCACCCGGGGCGAGAAAAAATGTTGAGCCATGTACTTGATGATTTCTCAACCTCTGAGATGACTTGGGTCGATACATTGTGCAACGCGGTCGCCCGGACAACCCCCTTACTGCTGGAAGACAAGCATGACGCTTTCCAAACCAAAGTCTCCACCCTTGCCCCTCCCCCGCCGGTACCTGCTTGGCTGCGCGGTGGGGATGCTTTTGAGGATTGAGCCGCCATGTTGAGACCGAGTGCATTTTTGTGAGGCTTTCTCTATGAGCGTCCATCACCTATTCTCAACTTCCGCCGAGAGCGCCAATTCTGCAGATCTGAAAGACAAACCCGATGGGATTTAAATGTGGTATCGTGGGTCTGCCCAATGTTGGCAAGTCCACCCTTTTCAATGCGCTGACCAAGACCGCTGCCGCACAAGCGGCCAATTATCCGTTTTGCACCATAGAGCCCAATATTGGCGAAGTTGCGGTTCCTGAACCCCGTCTCACCACCCTAGCTCAAATTGCAGGATCAAAAGAGATCATTCCAGCGCGCATGAATTTTGTGGATATCGCAGGCCTGGTTCGCGGTGCGTCGAAAGGGGAAGGTCTTGGTAATCAATTTTTGGGCAATATTAGAGAATGCGACGCCGTACTCTATGTTACGCGCTGTTTTGTGAATGAGGATATCACCCATGTTGAAGGGCGTATTGATCCTTTGGCCGATCTTGAAACGGTTGAGACCGAATTGATGTTGGCCGACCTTGAAAGCTTGGAGAAGCGCATCCCAAGCCTCGAAAAGAAAACCAAACAGAGCGATAAGGATGCTAAACTCTCCCTCGAACTCTGCCTTGAAGCCAAAAAACTGCTCGATGAAGGTAAGCCCGCACGCTTGTTCATCCCACCTAAAGAAGACCAAAAAGCCTATGATATGTTGCAGCTTTTAACGGCCAAGCCCGTGCTTTTTGTCTGTAATGTCGATGAAGCCTCCGCCGCCACTGGAAATGAATTTTCAGCCAAGGTTGAAACCTATGCCAAAGCGCATAATGCCAAAGCGGTGGTTATTTGCGCGCAAATGGAAGCTGAGCTTGCTGCCCTTAAGGATGAAGAGGCTCAAGAATATCTGGAAGCCGCAGGCCTTGATGAACCCGGCCTCAACAAGCTTATTCGCAATGGCTATAGCCTCTTGGGCCTGCAAACCTATTTCACCGTTGGCCCCAAAGAAGCGCGCGCTTGGACCATTCACCAAGGCTGGACCGCACCCAAGTCAGCGGGTGTTATCCATGGCGACTTTGAAAAAGGCTTTATCCGAGCAGAAACCATCAATTATGAGGATTATGTGGCTTTCAAAGGCGAGAATGGGGCCAAGGAAGCTGGAAAAATGCGCTTGGAAGGTAAAGAATACATCGTCAAAGACGGCGATGTTATGCATTTCCGCTTCAACTCTTAAGAGCCCAAGCCCCAGCCTAACCGTGATAACCACCAAGCCCATCGCCCACGATGTTGGAGAGCAATTGCAGCTCAATTTCACGTCGGCGATAATCGACGATCAAGGTTTCCACCCGGCTTAGAACGTCCATGCCAACCAGCATGGCTGGGGTCGATGCAAGTCCCCAGAGGTTGAAGACAGGGGCATCGGCCGCGACGACTGTCATCTTGCTGATGGCGAGGCCCAACATATTGATCTCTGGAAGATTGGCCCATATGCCATTGAGATGTTGATTGGTTATGCCGAGAATTACAGGGGCCTCATGCGCCCGATTACGGCGCACGGCGCGGGCGCGAAGCGCGTCCATAAGCGCCAGATTGATGATGGTGGTATCCCCACCTGTATCCAAAATGCATTTAGCCTTGACGCTGCCAATTTTGCCTTCCGCTTCAATCAGAAGGCCATGGCGTAGTTTAACCTCGACGGCAATCGGTAGTCGGCGGCCACGACGCTTAGAGGCAGGCTCTAAGTCAACGCGTTTAGAGGTAAAATTAAAGCGAATGCGCCGATTGGCAAACATATCCATGCCCAAAATGCCATCGAGCTTATCCAGGGATGGGGCATCCAGGATCGCAACGGGTAAGTCGTTAGAAATGGATCGGCCCGTCTCTATTTGGCCGATGCGGGCAAAACGGGCTTCGGCTACGCCGGTGACGCCATGAACCATGCGCGACGGCAATTCGGTTAATGCCAAAAGGCTGGCCACGCGCGGACTTAAGACCGACGTGTTGGACCCTGTATCGACAACAAACTTAAAAGGTCCTTTGCCATCGAGTTTTACATCAGCGGTTGGACGACCATAAAGGTCAATCCACGTCTGCATGGTGACAATCGGTGTTTGGCCTTTGACAAGAATGGAATCTGCACTTGGGGGTGGGATACTCTGCGCCAAGGCTGCACTTACATATAAGGATTGTCCTAAGGTCGGGAGAGCAAGGCCCGCTAAACCGCTTAGAAACTTCCGACGCTCCATAGGTCCACCGTCTTTCATCCCACTTGTGTTCCCCCGCTTGTTACACCATGTACTGCAAGGCCAGCATGATCTCTTTTTCCTTGTCCAACAATCAAAATCCTTAGTTCTTAAGCGACAGGCTATCTCAAGGCGTCCTCGAGGGCCGCAATGTCAGAGATTTTTGCATGAAATGCTGTCCAATCATCACGTTGAGCAATGGGTTCCCAAAGGGCTTCGACTTCCGTGATATCCAAACTGACGGGTTCTGGCTGTTCAAAGTAAGGATGGGCCAGACGGCCAAGTCTATCGGGTTCAATGCGACCCAACAACCTATGCCAGACGTCAAAATCTTTACCAGCATAAAGGTAC
Organism: Candidatus Phycosocius spiralis; assembly: GCF_030158815.1. GTDB lineage: Bacteria > Pseudomonadota > Alphaproteobacteria > Caulobacterales > Aquidulcibacteraceae > Aquidulcibacter > Aquidulcibacter spiralis. The sequence continues at coordinate 54,501 of NZ_BPFZ01000016.1, read as the reverse complement.
CGTCTAGGTCCCGCTAATGCCCGCGATTGACTGGCGAGCCCACAAAACCAATCATGAAAAAACCCATCCCAGGAAACGCCACTGCGCGCCATAAAGGCAAACATGGCATCAAGCATGGCCGCACCATCTGCAGCTTGGCTTGGCACTTGAAGACCAAGGCGGGTTAAAAAAGCGTGCTTTTGCGCTTCCTCAAAGGCAGGGGGGTAGGCGCGAATGGCTTGAGTTAAGGCTTCGACATCGCAAATGAATTTTAAAGCGCAGGCTAATTGCTTGAGGTTCCAGAGGCCCGCTTCAGGTTGGCGGCCATAGGCATAAAGACCCGTTTGATCAAAATAGGCGGCGGTGAAATTGCCATCTGCAACGGGTAAGAATCGCCACGGTCCATAGTCAAAACTCTCACCTGTGACATTCATATTGTCGGTGTTTAAAACGCCATGGACAAAGCCTGACGCCATCCAGCTTGCCACCATTTTTGCTGTAGCTACTGCGATCTCTTGCAATAAGCCTGCGACGCGCGCTTCGCCATCAAAAGATAACAAATGCGGGTAGTAAAGCGCGATGCAATGATCCACCAAAGCTTCAATACCTTCTTTGGACTCAAAATAGGCGTGGCGCTGAAAAGTGCCAAAGCGGACGTGACTATGTTGAAGACGCACCAAGACCGCAGACCTAGTGGGGGAGGGTTCATCCTGGCGCACAAGTGCTTCGCCGGTTTCAATCAGGCTTAAGGCCTTTGATGTATTCACCCCTTGGGCTTGGAGCATGCGTGCCGCCAAGACCTCACGTACCCCGCCTTTAAGGGTCAGGCGGCCATCGCCTTGACGCGACCAGGGTGTTTGGCCTGACCCTTTGGTTCCCAAATCCAAGAGCCGTCCCGATTGATCGCGTAGCTGACCAAACAAAAAGCCACGCCCATCGCCTAATTGGGGATTATAACTGCGAAACTGATGACCATGATAGCGCATGGCCAGTGGCGGTTGAGCCATATCGGGCAAGGCTTGAAACCGGCCAAAATGATCGATCCATTCGACATCGGTTAATGTCTCTAGTCCAACAGAAGCCGCAGCCTCCTGATCGCGCCACACCAAGCGAAGGCTTGGAAACGATGCTGGCGTCACTGGGTCACTGAACGCCTGCCCTAAGGCAACAAATTGAGGGTCTGGTCGATAATGGGGTGAGAAGGGCATCAGATATTAGGTCCCGCCACACCGGCCTCTGCAAACGTCGCCATGCCAGCATGGCAGCCAATGGCAGCCTTGATAATCAACACCGCCAAGGCAGCCCCGGTACCTTCGCCCAGCCGCATACTCAAATTCAACAAAGGCGATTTCCCAAGTCGGTCGAGTAAGGCTTGATGACCAGGTTCTGCCGACACATGGCCAATGATGCAATGGTCTAAGGCCTGTGGGTTGAGTTGGTGCAAGATCGCCGCGGCAGCCGTTACGGCAAACCCATCCAATACAACTGGGATGCGCTGGAGGCGGGCGGCTAAGATTGCCCCGGCGATGGCAGCAAATTCGCGCCCGCCAATTCTTGCCAGCACGGTGAGGGGATCATGCGGGCCCTCCCCCAATCGAGCAACAGCTTTGGCTACCGCTTCCTCTTTGGCGCGTCGCACATCGCCACTGACGCCACTTCCAGGCCCAGTCCATGCACCAGCTTCACCCCCAAAGAGTGCCAAGGCAATGGCTGCTGCGACCGTTGTATTGGCGATACCCACTTCACCCAATACCAAAAGGTCAGTCCCTTCGGCTAGAACCTCCATGCCATAAGCCATGGTAGCCACACATGCCTTGGCGGTCATGGCGTCCTTTGTCACGATATCAGGCGTGGGTTGGCCAACCGCCAAGTCATAGACCTTTAAGCCGGCACCTGCTTGTTGGGCTAAAACAGAAATCGCCGCACCCCCTGCAGCAATCGCTTCGATCATCTGACGTGTAACCGATTGAGGATAGGCTGAAACGCCGCGCGCCGCGACCCCATGGTCACTGGCAAAAACCGCAACAATCGGGCGAATAACCTGTGGTGGGCTCTTGCCGGTCCAAGCCGAGAGCCACATCGAGATATGCTCCAGCCGTCCCAAGGCACCTGGTGGCTTAATCAATTGGCTTTCACGGCCTATGGTTCGGGCACTGGCTTCTTCGTCCGGGCCGGGCAGATCGGTGATTAAAGCTCGAATATCATTGAAAGGGTTTTGGGCTTCAAGAATAGAATCATGGGGCATAAAGTTGATCTAGCGCGCGATATGCCATTGAGTAAGCCCAATGACAGCCTATAAACGCAGCCTCATGGTGCGGCTTTTGCGCCACAGTTTTAGCACTTCAACTCAAGATCAAGTAATATGATCTCGAAATCTTGCGCAGTTCATTTAAGAGAAGTGCAGGAACGCCATTTCCCCATTGACCAAAGCCGAGTCGCGCCATGCGCATTATTGATGATGCCAGAATTTGCTTGATATTCTTTACGCGATTGCCTGTCACTTGGCCTGAAGATTTACCGCGTGAACGCATCACACGCGCTTTCCAAGCCGCCCCTGTGGTAGGCCTTGTCACCGGCTTCATCGGGGCATTGGCTTACGGGCTTGGTATGTGGCTGTTTGACGGCAGCGTCCACATTGCTGCGACCCTTGCTGTAGCAGCGCAAGTTTTAACCACAGGGGTATTTCATGAGGACGGCTTTGCCGATTTTTTCGACGGCATTGGAGGTGGAAAATCCATTAGTGAGCGGTTGGAAATCATGCGCGACTCACGCATTGGCACCTTTGGCGGCACAGCCTTGTTGTTGGCCCTCATCCTGAAGATTTTTTTGATTGCCGAAATCGCCCAATCTTGGCAAGCTGGACTATGCCTGATTATCAGTGGCACTATGGGGCGCACCGCTTTGGTCCATGTCATGACCTTGTTACGCCCAGCAAGTGAGGATGGGATTTCGGCCTCCGCGGGCCAGCCAACACCCTCAGAAGCCACCACCGCAACAATCATCGGAGCCACCATCAGTGGCGTTGCAGTCCTTCTAGCATTTCAATTCAGTTTCATCGGTCCTGCTTTTGGTACGGTCCTTGGCACGATATTGGGAGCTGGAACCATTGCCTTAGCTGCGCGCAAGTATTTGGGCGGCCAAACGGGGGATGCCTTGGGCGCATGCGCCACTACTGCTGAATTGGGTGCCTTAGCAGGATTGGTTGCTTTAATCCCTGGCTTTGGGGCTTAAAGTGGGGGAACCCATCCAAAGCCCCTGCATCAAAATCTGTTGCATAGAGCCCCAGTCCAAATTGTGCCTTGGGTGTTATAGAACTTTGCCGGAAATTGCGCGTTGGGGCCACTATAGTGCTAAGGAACGCAACGAAATAATGTCGAACCTGCCCAGTCGACTTTCTCAAATCGATGAAACCTATCGCATAAAACCTTAATTCTACCAACTACATGCGTTCGGGCGCTTCTATGCCCAAGAGGTCTAACGCAATCAGCAATTGGTTCAAACTTGCCCGCACAAGGGTTAAGCGCGAGGAACGCAAGCCGGCTTCGGTTGCCCCTAAGATGGGACATGCCGCGTAAAAAACCGAAAACGCGCCCGCCAATTGATAAGCATGATCAGCCAAGTGGTGCGGCGCACGCTTTTCATAAGCGCCACGTAGCGCATATTCAAAGCCATCGAGCACCAAGATCAAATCCCGCTCTGCTGACTCCAGTAGCCCGACGGATCCTGCCTGATAGCCCGCCTCTTCGGCTTTGCGTAGGATCGATTTCATGCGGACTGCAGCATAGAGAAGATAGGGCCCGGTTTTACCTTCAAAGCTTAAAAATCGTTCAAGATCAAAAATATAAGAAGTGCCGCGAAAATTGTGTAGATCGGCAAACTTAAGGGCGGCAATCCCAACCTTATGGGCAATATCCGCGCGCTCTTGGTTTGGCCAATCCAGACCTATGCCTGCTTCATCCATTTTGGCCTGTGCTTTTTCTTGTACCATCAAAATCAAATCATGAAGCTTTAAGACCCCACCTTCGCGGGTCTTAAACGGTTTACCATCGCGCCCATTCATCGTTCCAAAACCGATGTGATCTAAGCCTGAGCGTGGCATATAGCCTGCTTTATCGGCGGCGCGGAACACAGTCTCAAAATGATCACTTTGACGCTGATCCACACAATAGATGATCAGATCAACACCAAAGCGCGCAACCCGATCAACAATGGTCGCCAAATCCGTGGTGCCATACATGGCGGAACCCTCTGACGAGACAACCAAGAGCGGTGCAACATTGGGCCCTTCCCCGCCATCTTTTTTGGGCACCATTTTATCATGGACAAAGACCACACGGGCACCTTGATCATCTTGCAATAGTCCCTTGGCCTCAAGATCCTTAATCATGGCCTCAATCAGGGGGTCTGCATCGCTTTCGCCCAGCCAAAGGTCAAAAGTCACGCCAAGCGCCTTAAACTCACGCACTAGAGCTTCACGCGATACCGCCACAAAATGGCACCATAGGGCGCGATATCCTGGACGGCCGGCTTGCAGCTCCGCCGTGGCTTTGCGCGCCAGATCGCGGGCATGGGCATCGGTTTTGGCCAAGGCGGCGGCAATTGGATAGAGCCGCTCCAAATCATCAAGCGCAACCGGACTTGATTCAGGATAGGGGCCACTAAAATCAGGATCAAAATAAGGAAGACTTGGCTGTTCTTGAGCTAAAGCCGTAATCAAGAGGCCCATTTGAAAGCCCCAGTCGCCAAAATGGGCATCCCCCCAAACCTGATCACCGCGGAACCGATAAATCCGCTTGATAGAATCGCCAATTATGGTTGCGCGCAAATGGCCTACATGCATGGATTTAGCAACATTGGGGCCAGCATAATCCACGATGACTTTGCGGGGCACGTCAACCCATTGTGCACCGGCACGTGGATCGGCTGCAATGGCTTGACCTTGCAGACAAAAGGACTGATCCGACACTTTAATGTTCAAAAACCCAGGTCCTGCCGCCTCACAAGAGCCAATAAGGGGATCGTGCGACACTTGACTAGCGATTTCTTGGGCTAAGTCACGTGGATTCTTGCCAAGCTGCTTAGCCCCAGCCATCGCACCATTGCACTGAAAATGGCCAAATTCAGCCTTTTGCGCCCGCACAACCCCACCTAAAGCCGGGTCCAAGCCCAGTTTGGAAAAAGCATGCCCCAACAAGTGGCTTAGTTGATCGGCAAATGGTATCATCAGCTGTTGGATCAGCGTGGCACACCCGCATCGACGCGGAAGCGTTTGCCGTTGCGGTTGAATTCTAATTGATTTGGCGTCAACTCAAAGCCGACCAAAACTTCAAAATTGGCCCCTGCGATATCCTTGTTGGCGCGTGGAATTTTGATCACAATCGGCAAGGATTGGGTAAAAATCCGATCACTACCCGAAGGAATAACTATGTTTTGCTTGTAGGTCTGGCGGGAAATAACTGCTATGTCCTTGCGCGTGACACTGACCCAATAATTCACAACCTTGGAACTCCCCACGGCTTTAGGCCCTTTGCCAAACGCCATATTCAATTGCATAAAGATGGTGATTGGATCCGATCCGACATAACGACAAACTGATCTCACATTCAAAATCTCACCAGTGTAACCGACATTTTCGAAACGTTCAGCACCGTCAAGCTCGACAAAACGTTGCGCATCATAAAGTACGCGCACCGCCGGACATGGGCCTACATTGGCCTTACCCGAATCGCTGCCAAGTCGCTTCGCTAGACCAGATAAAAAGCTGGGTTTAGGTGGGGGGGTAGCCGGGGCTTCTAACACTTCAGCATCACCTGCTTTAGCTTCCACCTTTGGACTTGGTGTGGGGGCTGATGGGGCATCGGCCTCCGACATTGGGGGTTTAGCTTTGGCTGCCCGCTCACGCGAGCCCATAAAAGGCAAGGAAGAGCAAGCGGTAAAAACAAAAACGGACGTGATCAATAAGGCAATCGTTTGGGGGCGCATCTTGCATTCCACAGAAGAAGCGGAGCACCCCATCTTGGCACTGCCGCAATTATAGACCATGTCTTTAATGGTCACTTGTGCTTCAAGCAACGCAATGCGGCACCATCATGGCAACACCTACGGAGAAATCATGTCGCACGTCCAAATTCAGTCCCCCAAATTGACGATTTTGCTGGCAGCACCGCGTGGCTTTTGTGCTGGAGTTGACCGCGCGATCCAGATTGTAGAGCGGGCAATCGAGAAATGGGGCCCACCTGTCTATGTACGCCATGAAATTGTACATAATGTGCATGTTGTGGAGCGTTTAAAGCGTCTTGGTGCTGTATTTGTTGAAGAATTAGATGAATGTCCAAGCGATCGACCTGTGGTTTTTTCGGCCCATGGCGTGCCCAAATCGGTACCACAAGAGGCGCAAAGACGCGATATGATCTATCTGGATGCGACTTGCCCCTTGGTCTCAAAAGTCCATGTGGAAGCCCAACGTCATTTTGATGCAGGTCGCGAAATTGTACTGATCGGACATGCTGGTCATCCAGAAGTGATTGGTACTATGGGTCAATTGCCACAAGGTGCTGTGACTTTGGTAGAAGATCTTGATGATGTGGCCGAATTCGCGCCCAAAAACCCCCACAATATGGCCTTTGTGACCCAAACGACGCTATCGGTCGATGACACAGCCGAAATTGTGGCGGCTCTACAGGCCAAATTTCCCACGATTTCGCCGCCCCATAAGGAAGATATCTGTTACGCCACTACGAATCGTCAAGAAGCCGTCAAAGCGCTTAGCCGTCAGGCCGATCTGTTACTGGTCATTGGCTCTAAAACTTCCTCAAACTCTATTCGCTTGGTCGAGGTTGGCCGGCGCGCAGGCGCTAAAGCAGCGCATTTGATCGATGATGCCAACGACATTGAGTGGAGCTGGTTCAACGGTGTTGAAACCTTAGGCCTAACAGCAGGTGCCAGCGCACCTGAAGATCTTGTCGCCTCGGTGATCGAAGCCTGCCAAGCCCGCTTTGCTGTTAGTCTGCAAGAAGTGATCGTCAGCCGCGAAGATGTGATCTTCAAACTACCGCGCGCGGTAACAGAGGTCCAAGATGATGGTTCTTGACCAGTCAGACAATATCCTGTGCGCCATATCACCTTTGTCTTGGAAGGCGCTGATCTAGGCCTTGCCTACTCACGACGGCCTAACGCGATTGTTTGGGGGAGATTTGAAACGACTGACCCTTTTGTAACCACACGGCCGAGCTTGATCCTTCCAAAGATTAACCGCCCCTCCTTTGAGGGTTCCAGCTTGTGATGAACATGCAGTTGGGGTCGCTGCATCCATGGTTTGAACCATGAGTGTATCGTGGCTTCCACGCCATGTGTGCTAGGGACATGTGTGCTAGAGTCATTCGATTAGCCCGTTTGTTCGATAGGCAGGTGGTATCGACAATAATCATGGCGTCGCGCAGCATTGCGCATCGGGTAATTTTGAATCCGATAGGCCCAGCCTTGGCCGGACTGCGACCAAACTCATGACCAATGCTGACCCGATATGGACGCCATATTGCTGCCCTAGCTCGAACACATTGAAATAGCAGGATCTGTTTGTCAGCGTCAGGAGTATATGAAGCGTCTGACCTTCAGCTGTCGGCAGGTCGTAAGTCGCATCCCTATAGCCACAAATGACACCCTCCAGCGTGGTCGCATGTGCCCCGCTTGAAAGCCAACAATCTTTTCAGTGCTTTGCGATTGAGTTTTGGTTGTTGCTGACAAGAGGATTAACAGGGCAAACATGCATCTATTCACTGGCTTCACAGTGCCACCATTGCGCCTTAAATCTGAGTTGACCGCTCTATCATACAACACTTGACCAGTCTGACCATGAGGTTTGATCCATGTGATCGGGTCTTATATTCCTGTGTCTGTAGATCAAACATAAATGATCTTAGGGTGAGTGATGGCTTGTTGTTCCGCCCTCAGAAGCCGTTGTCACCCACGACGAAGGGCGCGCCAAGAAGCTAGCTTTTCAAGGATGCGCGCCTCGGCCCCGTGTTCTGTTGGGGTGTATAGGTCTTGAGGGCCAATTGTATCTGGGAAGCCCGATTGACCAGATACTCCGCCTTGAACATCAGGGTCGTAGAGATAGCCGACGCCATAGCCTTGATCTTGCATAAACTTGGTCGGAGCGTTGAGGAAACGGGCAGGTGGGGGAAGTTCTGCGGTGCGCGTCGCCAAGGCTTGCGCTTTTTTAAAAGCAATATAAATCGCATTAGATTTAGGCGCACAGGCTAGATGCAAGGTTGCTTGCGCCAACGCCAACTCACCCTCTGGCGGCCCCAGAAACATAAAGGCATCGCGCGCTGCCATGACGACCCGTAGAGCCGTTGGGTCGGCCAAACCTATGTCTTCACTGGCCATTCGGACCAGACGGCGGGCTATAAAAAGGGGATCTTCCCCACCTTGGAGCATCCGCGCCAGCCAGTAAAGCGAAGCATCTGGATCGCTTGCCCTTACCGACTTATGCAAAGCCGAGATCAGATTATAATGCTCATCCTTATTCTTATCATAGGCGGGCGCACGGCGCTGAAGAAATTGGGCCAAGGCTTCGCGATCCATCAAAGTGTCGATGGGTAATGCAAAAACCTCTTCTAGAAGCGTTAGAAAATGGCGGCCATCGCCATCAGCAAAATCCATCAGAAGGGTGCATGCCTCATCCGTTACCGGGACGGCGCGGCCATAAAAAGCTTCAACCCGGCGCAACAGCTCAGTAAGCCCATCAGTCTCCAGCCGCTTGAGGACAAAAACTCGCGTGCGTGACAATAAGGCGTTATTCAATTCAAAACTGGGGTTTTGCGTGGTGGCTCCCACCAAGGTTACAATACCAGCTTCAACATAGGGCAAAAAACCATCTTGTTGGGCGCGGTTAAAGCGATGGATTTCATCAACAAACAATAAGGTGCCCCGACCCGTGGTGCGTAAATGAGCGGCAGCTTCAAATGCTTTGCGTAAATCGGCCACGCCTGAAAACACTGCCGACAGGGAATTAAATTCAAGATCGGACGCATCAGCCAAAAGGCGCGCAATGCTGGTTTTGCCAACCCCCGGCGGCCCCCATAGGATCATACTGGACAAGCGCTTTTGGCCAATCATGCGCCCAATCGCGCCTTGCGGATTTAAGAGATGGGCTTGGCCCACCACCTCGTCCAAACTTTTTGGCCGCATAAGATCTGCCAAAGGACGATGGAGATCGCCTTCCAAGTTCGATTGAGTAAACAAATCACTCACAAGAACAATATGGCGGAGATAAGACGGTCCCCGCGCAGGATCGTCACCTTGCCTTGGCGCCCGCGGTTCAAACGCTCAGCCAGATCTGCGGCCGTTGCAACCGACTGGTCATTAATCTCAACAATCACATCCCCTGGTCGAAGCCCAGCGCGGGCTCCCTCACGGGAGCCGTCAACTCCGACAACAAAGGCACCACGGGTGAAAGGATCAATCCCCTGTTCTTCAGCTATAGCTGGCGAGAGCGAGACAACGCGCACGCCATCAAAACTATGCCGACCCGACAGGACTTGAGGGGTCTGCGCCTCGCCTGGTGGCGAGGTTAAAGCGGCTTTGCTGGATTTTACCTGACCTTGACGCTGAAAGCCAAACTCCACCACTTCGCCGGGTTTGCGGGTTGCGGCTTGATAACGCAAGCCTGAATCGTCACTGACCGGGGCTCCGGCAAAACTTGTAACCACATCGCCACGCCTTAGCCCTGCAAGAGCGGCGGGGGAGTTTGGATAAATCTCGGTCACCAATACGCCACCGGGACGTGATAAACCCAATGTGCGCGCAACTTCTGCATCCACATTCTGACCCTTAATCCCAGTCCAAGCACGTATAACTTTCCCGTCTGTTACTGCCCCTTCCACCACGCGTCGTACCATTTCAGCAGGGATCGCAAACCCAACACCTGCTGAATTACCGGAGCCCGAATAAATTGCCGTGTTAACACCCACTAAATCACCATTCATATCGACTAATGCACCACCTGAATTACCTGGATTGATCGACGCATCGGTCTGAATAAAAAAGCTAAAGTCGGTAATGCCAACATCGGTGCGCGCCAAAGCAGAGATAATACCCGCGGTGACAGTTTGGCCAACTCCAAACGGATTGCCGATTGCTATGACCTGATCGCCGACTTGTGCCGTCGTGGTATCAGCAAATCGCAGCGAAACTAAACGCTCACCCTTGGTGTCGATGCGCAGGACCGCAAGATCGGTGCGCGGATCGGTTAGAACAACCTGGGCTGGGAACTCCCGGCGATCGCCTAAAACGACCACCAATTCGGTTGCACCCTGCACAACATGATTATTGGTAACGATAATGCCATCATCGCGCACTATCACGCCCGAACCTTGGCTTTGGCTGGCACGATCAGGAATCCGGAATGCGCCGCCGAAAAAATCAATCGCCACCCGCCCTTTTTGAATTGAACGGGCATAGACATTGACCACAGCCATGGAAGAACGCCGCACAATCGGGGCGTAAGAGGAGATGGCATCCGCTTTTGTGGCTGGAACCACGCGGCCCTGCACAGGCTGGCTTGGTGCCTTAGCCAAAGGCGCAATTGACGGGCTTTGCGTTCCAAACCCCACTTGCTTTGCGAATGGTAAAGCAGAAACCAATCCAGCCCCAAAAGCGGCACTTAAAACCGAAGCGGCAACCCATTTCCACATGCCGATCTGGCCCCTATCTGTTGTTGGCTTTTCCATACATGCTATGAAAGCCTTGTTCCTAGGTTGTGCAAGTGGCGAAATGATGACAATGCAGTCAGCTGCATTAACAGATGGAATCCACAGCAAACTCACACCATTGACCAGGACACAAAGTCCCCAAGGTCCAATTTCCAATCTTGACCCTTATCAAGCGAAGGGTTGGGTGACCCACAGCGGCCGTCATCCGACGCACCTGCCTGTTACGGCCCTCACTTATGGTCAGCACCAACCAAGAATCCGGAATGGCTCTTCGCACCCGAATGGGGGGATCACGCGGCCACAGGTTCGGATCGTCTATACGCGACACTTGCGCAGGTCGCGTTGTACCGTCATTTAAGGTGATCCCTGCTGCGAGTTTGGCAAGTGCCTCATGGCAGGGAATACCCTCCACTTGGACGACATAGGTCTTAGGCAGTTTGAACCGGGGGTCCGATATGCGCGCTTGCAACTTGCCATCATCGGTTAAAAGCAAAAGCCCCTCGCTATCGCGGTCAAGACGCCCGGCCGGATAAACGCTGGGTACGTCAATAAAGTCCGCCAAAGTCAGACGCCCCTCCCCGCCCGAAAACTGACAGAGGACGTCATAGGGCTTGTTGAAGAGAATGAGGCGGGGCATGGGGGCTTATAGGTTAGCCCGGACGATAATCAAAGGCGAGCGTGGCAGCAATGATGCTTTCTGACTTGGCCAGTTGGACCGCGCAGCATGAGTTGCGCATGCGTACGCGGATGTTGAATTACGCTGTTGCTGCGCGCACTAAATGTCAAAACAAAAAAGCCGCCCCAAAGGAGCGGCTTTCATTGTATTCAAACGTATTAACGACTATTCGTCGGCGCCTGCCACTGGGCCAGAATCCTTACCCTTGGCGGCAATGTCGCGGTCTACGAACTCAATCACGGCAACGGCGGCATTGTCACCATGACGAAAGCCCGCTTTCATGATGCGCAAATAACCACCGGCGCGATCAGCATAGCGTGGGCCGATAACCTCAAACAGCTTTTTGGTTTGGGTCTCATCACGCATGCGCGAAGCTACCTGGCGGCGCGAAGCCAAATCGCCTTTTTTTGCTAAAGTGACCAAACGCTCCAGCACAGGTCGTAATTCCTTCGCTTTGGGCAGAGTTGTTATAATCTGCTCATGTTTAATCAAGCTTGCTGCCATATTCGCAAACATGGCGGTGCGATGTTCATGTGTCCGGTTAAGTTTCCTGTGTCCGTGCCCGTGGCGCATAACGAGTTCTCCATCTGGCGACGTCTCGCGACGTTGCGTCTTGATTACATTTGGTCTTCAAACTTCTTTGCAAGTTCGTCAATATTTTCTGGGGGCCAGTTAGGCGCTTCCATACCCAAATGGAGACCCATTTGAGCGAGGACCTCCTTGATTTCGTTCAAGGACTTGCGACCAAAGTTTGGTGTGCGCAACATTTCGGCTTCGGTCTTTTGGATCAGATCGCCGATATAGATGATGTTGTCGTTCTTGAGACAATTGGCCGAACGCACCGACAATTCCAACTCTTCCACGCGCTTTAACAAAGCAGGGTTGAACGGTAATTCTGGGCGGCTTTCTTCGACCTTTTTGGTTTTGGCTTCTTCGAAATTGATGAAGACATCCAATTGATCTTGGATGATGCGCGCGGCATAGGCAATTGAATCTTCTGGCGTCATGGCACCATTGGTTTCCACTTCCATGACCAGACGGTCATAGTCGAGAACTTGGCCTTCGCGGGTGTTTTCAACCTTATAGGCCACACGCTTCACAGGGCTATAAAGCGCATCGACCGCGATCAAGCCGATTGGCGCATCTTCTGGGCGATTGGCGTCAGCTGTGACATAGCCTTTGCCGTTTTCAACGGTAAATTCCATGCGGATTTCAGCGCCATCATCCAAGGTACATAAGACTTGCTCTGGGTTTAAGATCTCAATGTCGCTGCCAGCTTGAATTTCTCCTGCTGTGACTTCACCAGGCCCCTGCGCACGCAAGGTCATGCGCTTTGGACCTTCTGCATGCATGACCAAGGCCACACCTTTGATGTTCAACACGATGTCTGTCACGTCTTCACGTACACCGGCGATGGACGAAAACTCATGCACCACGCCATCAATCTGCACTGAAGTGATGGCAGAGCCGCGCAACGAGGACAATAAAACCCGGCGCAACGCATTGCCCAATGTCATGCCAAAGCCACGCTCTAGCGGCTCTGCGATCAGCTTGGCTTTGCGGCTTGGGTCAAAACCATGTTCGATGACCGTCTTATCTGGGCGGATCAACAGCTTCCAATTTTTCTCGAGCACCATGCAATCCTCTATGTTTTAGGGGCGAACCTTCGCTCGCCAAATCAATTTCCAACCAAAGCGGGTGAAATGACCCGTGCGAACTTAAACGCGACGACGCTTTGGTGGGCGGCAGCCGTTATGTGGAATAGGGGTGACATCGCGGATGGAGCTGATGATGAACCCAACTGACTGAAGCGCGCGCAGCGCACTCTCACGGCCAGATCCTGGACCAGACACATTGACTTCGAGGTTACGAACACCATGCTCAGCTGCTTTGCGACCTGCATCCTCAGCTGCAACTTGGGCCGCATAAGGGGTGGACTTGCGTGAGCCCTTAAAGCCCATCATGCCAGAGGATGACCAAGAAATTGCATTGCCTTGTGGGTCTGCGATGGTGATCATCGTATTATTGAAACTTGAGTTCACATGTGCCACCGCATGAGCGATATTCTTACGCTCTTTGCGACGGACGCGGGTGGTTTCTTTTGCCATTGTGTCGGTTCCAGACGAAAGCCAGCGGGCTCACGCCCGTTGGGGGAGAAAAATTAGCGCTTGATTTGCTTCTTACCAGCGATCGGCTTTGCAGGGCCTTTGCGGGTGCGGGCGTTGGTGTGTGTGCGTTGACCCCGAACAGGAAGACCACGACGGTGACGCAAGCCGCGGTAGCAGCCAAGGTCCATCAAACGCTTCACGTTCATCGATACTTCACGGCGTAGATCGCCTTCAACCACATATTCGCGATCGATGGTTTCGCGGATCTGCAGCACTTCCGCATCCGTCAACTGATTGACGCGCCGCTCTGGCGTGATGGAAACTTTTTCGCAAATTTCCTTTGCTTTTGCAGGGCCAATGCCATGAATATATTGTAGCGCGATCATTACGCGCTTGTTCGTCGGTATGTTGACGCCAGCTATCCGGGCCACTTTGTCTCTCCATTCACAGCCCCACCCCCTATCGGAGGATCTGCGCCATGAGGTCAATCTATTGTTTTGGAACTTGTTTTTTTAGGAACAAGCTTGGAATGCGCAAAAAGACGCATAGCCAACCATCCGGTCATCCCGGTCGGCCAGCATGCGTCCTATAACGGAAGTCAATTTGATAATGCTATGGCGCAGTGAAGTCAACGGATCTTGCTGAAATGGATGGGGCATGGGGAGGGCAGCCGCCGCCTACCTTCGTAATGCCAGAAGAAGGTTTGAGCCCGATATGGCCTAAGCCTGCAGAGACTTAGACGCGCTTTTGGTGCCCTTTCTGGCACAAATCCGCTTTACAATGATGTTAGGCCTTAGGGGTAGGCAGGGCCTGCACCAAAGCCGTCCTAGACGAAAGACGCTGTTTTAGCTTTGCAGCTGTGTAAGGAATTGCCCCTAATTATCCGCTCCTAACCCAATGATACTTAGCCCTTCAATCCCGCCAGAGCCGCATCAATACTCGCAGAAACAGCATCCATCGCGGCCATGCCATTGACTTCACGTAAAATGCCGCGGTCTGCATAAAACGGGATCAGGGGCGCGGTTTGACTGTGATAGGCTGCAAGTCGGGTGACAAAAGTCACAGGATTATCATCCAAGCGCCCTTGCTCGTTAAAGCGCTTGGTGATGCGGGCCAAAAGCTCATCATCATTTACTACGAGGCGGATTACACGATCAATACGATGCCCATGCGACTTCAAAAGACCGTCGAGCGCTATAGCTTGGGCGAGCGTGCGTGGAAAGCCGTCAAAGATAAATCCGTGTGCGCTCAAATTCTGACTGATCTGGTCGTCAATGAGTTCTATGACGATCTCATCGGAGACTAATGAGCCTGAATCCATTACCGCTGCTACGCGCTGACCAAGCAGAGATTCCGATGCGCGTGCTGCCCGCAACATGTCCCCGGTTGAGAGTTGAATAAATCCGCGCCCTTCCACAAGGCGCTTTGCCTGGGTGCCCTTACCAGCACCTGGAGGGCCGAATAAGATTAAATTTATCATTCGTATTCCCCCCCCCTAGGGTCTATGTCGCAAAGTCGAGAGCTAAAACGAGAGAACTGACCCTATATCCCTATATGTAGAACTAGACGTGCTGAGACCGTAGAACCTGATTTGCCCCTAAACCCCTTAGGCCCAGATACCAATTAGCGTCCTCGCCCTTTTAGCTTCGACTTTTTGATCATGCCTTCATACTGGTGCGCCAGCATGTGCGATTGAATTTGTGCCACCGTATCAATTGTCACGGATACGACAATCAATAAAGAGGTGCCGCCCAAATAAAACTGCATCCCAAAGCTTGAAATGAGGATTTCAGGAACCAAACAGACAATGACCAGATAGACAGCGCCAATAAGCGTCAAGCGGCTCATCACCAGATCAAGATATTCTGCTGTCTTCGCGCCAGGGCGGATACCAGGCAAAAAACCGCCATGTTTGCGTAAATTATCCGCCGTCTCTTCTGTATTGAAAACAATAGAAGTATAAAAAAAGCAGAAAAAGACAATGAGGGCACCAAACAATGAGATAAACAAGGGTTTACCATGACCCAACAGGGCTGCTGTCGCACGCACCCCTTCTTGCAAGATCACTCGCCAATCTGGTGCATTATCGGGCAACTGACCACTTGCTAAAAAGCCGGCGGCGGTTGCAGGCAACAATAAGAGCGAAGAGGCAAAAATCGGCGGAATAACCCCTGAAGTATTGATCTTGAGTGGCAAGAACGACTGCTCACCCATGGACATTTTATTGCCAATTTGGCGCTTGGGATATTGCACAACGATGCGGCGCTGGGAACGCTCTACAAATACAATCAATACAATCGCCAAGGCTAAGACCAAGACCAGCACCAAGATGGCAAATCCAGAGACTGAGCCTTCCCGCGCCAAAGTCAAGGTGCGGAAAATAGCTTTGGGGACTTCCGCGACAATCCCAGCAAAAATGATCAAGGATACGCCATTGCCAATGCCGCGCGATGTAATTTGCTCACCAATCCACATCAATAACAACGTACCACCTGTTAAGGTGATGACAGTCGAAGCAATGAAGAGCGGGCCGGGATCAAGCACTATGCCGGGCGAACCCGCTAGGCCATTGGCAATCGTCAAGGATTGGGCAATCGCCAGGACAACGGTGAGATAACGTGTATATTGGTTAAGCTGGGCGCGACCCGCCTCCCCTTCCTTTTTCAGCTGTTCAAATCGCCCGGGAAAGGAGGATAAAAGCTGGATGATGATGGAAGCAGATATGTAGGGCATCACATTGAGGGCAAAGATCGCCAAACGCTCAACCGCACCGCCAGAAAACATGTTGGCCATGCCCAAAATGCCCTGCTGGGCTTGAGAAAAGGCACGTGCGAAAGCAACAATATCAATACCAGGAATGGGTATGAATGTGCCCAAACGATAACAGACCAAGGCAAAGACGGTAAATAGAATCCGCGCATGCAAATCCTTCGCCTTCGCAAACGAAGAGAAATTCAAATTACGTGCAAGTTGTTCGGCAGCTGAAGCCATGGACCGTTATGCCTTCCAAAATGTAAAAGCGCGCCTAAGCGGGTGACCGCCTGGCGCGCCAAAAAGAGGTGCGCACCCCCCCATATCGGAGATTGCGCATCACACCTCAAGGGCTCAGGCTGCTTGCGTTTCTGCTTTGGCCTTGCCAGTTAGGGTAATCGTGCCGCCCGCCGCTTTAATCGCAGCAATCGCAGCCGCAGAAGCGCCTGTGACGATCAACTCAACCTTGCCGCCGATCTCTCCTTTATTCAGGATCCGAACGCCATCTCGTACACGACGCACTAAGCCCGAGGCCACCAAAGCTGCTTCATCAATAGGTTTTTTTGCGTCCAGACGACCTGCTTTGATCGCCTTAGCCAAGAGGCCAAGATTTACCCAAGCATGATCCTTGCTGGAACGGGCATTGAAGCCACGCTTTGGCACGCGCATATGAATTGGCATTTGTCCGCCTTCAAAGCCATTGATCGAGACGCCGCGACGCGACTTCTGACCCTTAACACCGCGGCCAGAGGTTTTGCCTTTACCAGAGCCTACGCCACGACCAACCCGCATGCGGGCTTTGGTTGCGCCTTCATTGTCAGACAATTCATTGAGTTTCATGGTGTACCTAACGCACGCTTAGGTGCGCTCCTCCACGACTTGAACCAAATGCGCGACCTTGGCGATCATCCCGCGTACGGCAGGGGTATCTTCAAGTTCACGAACCTTGTTCATCTTGTTCAGACCAAGCCCAACCAGAGTTTCACGCTGGTCAAAGCGACGACGAATGGGCGAACCCGTTTGCTTAACAACCACAATCGCCATGATTAACCCTCCGAGCCTTCAACGCCGCTGGCACCGTCTTTGCGACGAACCAAAACGTCTGCGACTTTAAGATTGCGCTTATTGGCGACTTGGCGTGGAGAAATCTGCTCCCCCAAAGCGTCAAACGTGGCGCGCACCATGTTATATGGGTTTGAAGAGCCCAAGGACTTGGATACGACATCCTTGATCCCCAAGACTTCAAATACCGCACGCATCGGGCCACCGGCGATCAGGCCGGTACCTGGAGGTGCGGAGCGCACAATCACCTTACCTGCACCCCAACGCCCTGCGGCATTGTGATGAAGGGTTCGGCCTTCGCGTAGCGGAATACGCTGCAAGCGACGCTTGGCTTCTTCGGTGGCTTTGCGGATCGCTTCAGGCACTTCGCGTGCTTTACCCTTGCCAAAGCCTGCACGACCTTTTTCGTCACCAACAACAACAAGTGCCGCAAAACCAAAGTTTTTACCACCCTTGACCACCTTCGCGACGCGATTGATCGCGACGAGACGGTCGACAAATTCGCTGTCGCGTTCTTCATTCTTTTGTTCACGTTCTGGCCTTCGAGCCATCAGATCTTCTCCTTAGAACTCAAGACCGGCTTCACGCGCGGCGTCGGCGAGCGCTTTGACACGCCCATGATACAAATATCCACCACGGTCAAACACCACTTGCTTAACACCTTTTTCAAGAGCGCGCTGCGCGAGTAGTGTTCCAACCGCAACCGCATAATCCAGCTTAACTCCGTCGGCAGTGCGCATCACTGCCTCCAAAGATGAAGCTGAAACCAATGTAACACCCTTGGTGTCGTCGATAATTTGTGCGGAAATGTTTTTTGAAGAGCGATACACCGACAGCCGTAAGCGGCCGTTGGCCAAAGCCCTTAGACGGGAGCGCGTGCGCAGCGTGCGCTTGGTCTTTAATGCTAATGACGATGGCATTACTTTTTCTTGCCTTCCTTGCGACGGACGGTTTCGCCTTCATAACGCACACCTTTACCCTTATAAGGCTCAGGGGGGCGATATTTACGAATTTCCGAGCAAATTTGACCTAGCTCTTGCTTGTCCTTGCCGGTGATTTTGATTTCAGTAGGCTTGGGCACGGCAAAAGCTACACCAGCTGGCGCTTTATAAATGATAGGGTGAGAATAGCCGAGCGATAATTCAAGATCCTTACCACTCATAGCGGCACGATAGCCCACCCCAACCAGTTCAAGTGTACGTTCAAACCCTCTGGTGACACCTAGAACCATGTTGGCAATCATAGAACGCGACATGCCCCATAATGAACGAGCTAATTTACTATCGTTTTTAGGGGTAACCACAATCGCACCATCCTGCAAAGCGACCGAGATTTGCTCATGCAGCTTGAAGGATAATTCGCCTTTTGGGCCTTTCGCTTTGATCAGGTCTCCATCAATTGTGACGGTTGCGCCTGCTAAAGCAACAGGTTGTTTGCCGATACGTGACATCAACAGCCCCCCTTAATACACATGCGCAAGGATTTCACCGCCGACATTATGAGCCCGGGCGGCCGTATCCGACATCACACCCTTAGGCGTGGATAGAATAGCAATGCCCAGACCATTACGCACAAGCGGAAGATCCTTGACAGAAGAATACACACGACGTCCAGGCTTTGAAATGCGCTTGATCGTATCAATCACAGGCGCACCGTCGAAATACTTGAGTTGGATTTCCAACTCAACCTTGCCGTTTAATTCAATATCGCTATAGCCACGAATATAGCCTTCAGCCACGAGAACATCGAGGACACGAGCACGAAGCGTGGATTTAGGCGTGGTCACGGTCGCACGGTTCCGCATTTGAGCATTGCGGATACGTGTGAGCATGTCGCCGACGGGATCGTTCATCTGCATGACAACCCTCCCTTACCAGCTAGCTTTTGTCATGCCAGGGATCATGCCTGTGGACGCGAGGTCCCGCAGGGCAATCCGCGACATACGCAGCTTACGATAGAATGCGCGGGGACGACCTGTCACCTCGCAGCGATTGCGAACACGGTTTTGAGCCGAGTTGCGCGGAAGCTCCGCCAGCTTCAAACGAGCCGCAAAACGCTCTTCCAGCGGGAGATTTTCATCCGTAGCAATCGCCTTAAGGCGATTGCGCTTGGCTGCAAATTTCTTCACCAAAGCTTTGCGGTGGTCATTGCGGTTGATAGCACTTTTCTTGGCCATGATATCAGTTCCGGAACGGGAAGTTAAACTCGGTCAGAAGGGCTTTCGCCTCATCATTCGTGCGAGCCGTCGTACAGACGATGATGTCCATGCCCCAAATCTGATCGACTAGGTCATAGTTGATTTCAGGGAACACCAAATGCTCCTTCAGGCCCAAGGCATAATTGCCCCGGCCGTCAAAAGATTTGCCGTTCAAGCCACGGAAGTCCTTGACGCGTGGAAGCGCGATGGTGATCAGACGGTCCAAGAACTCATACATGCGTTCAGCGCGCAGGGTTACCTTTGCACCAACCGCCATGCCTTCGCGCAGCTTAAAGCCTGCGATCGATTTACGAGCCTTTGTGGTGACTGGCTTTTGGCCAGCGATCGCACTCAAAGCAGCTAAGGCAGATTGCATCTTCTTGCTGTCAGCAACCGATTCACCCACCCCCATATTGATCACGATCTTATCAAGGCGCGGGATCTGCATCGGGTTGGTATAGCCAAACTTTTCCTGCATGGCGGCGCGGATGCGTGCTTTATAGTCCGTTTTGAGACGGGCTTCATATGTTTGGGTCTCAGACATCGCCAATAACCTCCCCCGAACGCTTGGCGAAACGGACCTTGCGGCCGTCATCCAAGGTTTTAAAACCGACCCTTGTTGGCTTGCCATCTGTAGGGTCCATATAAGCAACATTGCTGATCTGAAGAGGGGCTTCAAACGAACGAATGCCCGCTTCTTGGGCTTGGGTCTGCTTTTGGTGCTTTTTGACTACATTCACACCCTGGACCACCAAACGATTTTCCTTGGGTAGAACTTTGGTGATTTCACCTGTCTTGCCCTTATCTTTGCCCGTCAGGACAACAACCTTGTCACCTTTTTTAAGTTTCGCAGCCATTCTAGAGCACCTCCGGAGCCAACGAAATGATTTTCATATGGTTCTTAGCGCGAAGTTCACGCGGAACCGGTCCAAAAATCCGTGTGCCAATGGGTTCATTGGCATTGTTGACAAGTACAGCAGCACTCCGGTCAAACCGAATGGTGGAGCCATCTTTACGCTTGATGTCTTTTGCGACGCGAACGACAACGGCCTTGCGGACGTCACCCTTCTTCACGCGGCCACGTGGAATTGCTTCTTTAATCGAAACAACGATCACATCGCCGACGGACGCATAGCGACGCTTCGACCCGCCAAGTACTTTTATACACATGACGCGACGAGCCCCGGAATTGTCCGCGACATCCAGATTTGTTTGCATCTGAATCATAGTCGATCCTCTTCTATTAGCCCGTATCGGACAGCCCTAGCTGCCGACGCGACCAATCACTTCCCACCGCTTCAGTTTGGACTTAGGCGGGCATTCTTGGATCTGCACGACCTCACCCATTTTGTACGCATTCGCGTCATCATGGGCATGGTAGCGCTTCGAGCGGCGCACCGTCTTTTTAAGGACTGGGTGAAGAAAGGTTCGTTCAACCCTCACAACAATGGACTTGTCGCCTTTGTCGCTCACCACGACGCCCTGCATCATACGCTTTGGCATCGTTTACTCCTTATACAGCCGTTGCTGTGGTTTTCTCGCGCATCATCGTCTTGACGAGCGCGATGTCCTTGCGGACTTGGTTAATGCGATGGGTCTTTTCGAGTTGGCCCGTCGCACGTTGGAAACGCAAGTTAAACTGCTCTTTTTTCAGTTTGAGTAGCTCTTCTTGCAATTGATCGGGCGTCAAAGCCCGCGCATTAGCGGCTTTCATGGTGGACGCTCCCTTACGCCAGACCGAAGTCGGCACGTGAAATAATCTTGCACGCAATTGGCAATTTGGCGGCACCAAGACGCAATGCCTCTTCGGCGATCTCTTGTGCAACACCATCGATTTCGAACATGATCCGACCAGGCTTTACCCTTGCGGCCCAAAATTCTGGCGAACCTTTACCTTTACCCATGCGCACTTCATTGGGTTTTTTCGATACAGGCACGTCAGGATAAATACGGATCCAAACTTTCCCTTGACGCTTCATTTGCCGCGTGATGGCACGTCGGCAGGCTTCAATCTGACGGGCGGTTACACGCTCCGGGGCTAAGGCTTTCAGGCCATACATGCCAAAGGATAAAGTCGCACCCCCAGTCGCCAGACCGTGGATACGGCCCTTAAACTGCTTGCGGAAGCGGGTACGTTTAGGTGACAACATAAGTTTGGTACTCCCTTACGCTTCAGCTTGAGCGGCGTCGCCACGACCGCGGCCACGGCCACGGTTGTCACGATCATTACGGTCGTTACGGGGACGACGATCTTCACGATCGCCATCACGGCGAGGACGGGTATCGCCAACTTCAGCAGCACGCTTATCTTGTGCCAATGGGTCGCGTTCAAAGATTTCTCCCTTGAACACCCAGCATTTAATGCCGATGATGCCGTAAGCTGTGGTGGCTTCTGCTACACCATAATCGACGTCTGCACGCAGGGTGTGCAATGGCACGCGACCTTCACGGTACCATTCAGTACGCGCGATTTCCGCACCACCCAAACGACCTGCAACAGTGATACGAATGCCACCAGCGCCCATACGCATGGATGATTGCATCGCCCGCTTCATAGCACGGCGGAAAGCCACGCGGCGCTCAAGTTGTTGAGCAACACTTTCAGCAACCAAAGTTGCGTCAAGTTCTGGCTTACGAATTTCCACCAAGTTCAAGAAGACTTCCCCATCCTTGACGATCCCAGTTAAATCCTTGCGCAGCTTTTGAATGTCTTCGCCCTTCTTACCGATCACAATGCCTGGACGCGCCGTATAAACCGTGACGCGACACTTCTTGTGTGGACGCTCAATCACGATGCGCGATACACCTGCTTGTTTCAGCTTCTTTTTCAAGAAGGCGCGCACAGCGATATCCTCGTGCAACAGTTTGGCGTATTCGCCAGTGTTGGCATACCAGCGGCTGTCCCACGTCCGGTTGATGCCCAGACGCATGCTGATTGGATTGACCTTTTGACCCATCAGGCCGCTCCTTCCAACTCACGCACAACAATGGTGATGTGCGAGAAAGGCTTTTCAATACGAGCGCCGCGACCGCGAGCCCGGGTGTTCATGCGCTTCATAACCAGACCTTTGCCAACATAGGCATGAGCTACCACCAGCGCATCGATATCGAGGCCATGGTTGTTTTCTGCGTTAGCTATCGCCGATTGCAGGCATTTGCGTACATCAATGGCGATACGCTTGGGCGAGAACTGGAGTTCAGCCAAAGCCTTGTCTGCTTTCAAGCCACGGATACTTTGCGCCACGAGATTGAGCTTTTGGCCGCTGGTGCGAAGATTACGCGCTTGAGCCAATGCTTCCTTGTCAGACAATGCGCGCGGGGTTTTTGCTTTTGACATCGCCTACCTCCGCTTCGACTTCTTGTCCGCACCATGACCATAATAGGTCCGGGTTGGAGCAAATTCGCCAAGTTTATGGCCAACCATCTCTTCGGAGACATTCACAGGTACAAATTTGTGCCCATTATGCACCTGGAACGTAAGGCCAATGAATTGTGGCATGATGGTAGAGCGACGCGACCAAGTCTTAATCGCTTCACGACGTGGGGAATCTGTCGCCTTCTCCGCCTTGGCGAGGAGGTTGCCGTCCACAAACGGACCTTTCCATACCGAACGAGGCATAGTCTTAAGCCTTTTTTTCGTGACGACGGCGGATAATTAACCGGTCAGTCGTCGTGTTACTGCGGGTTTTTGGACCGCGGGTTTTCTTACCCCAAGGGGTTACGGGGTGGCGACCGCCTGAGGTGCGGCCTTCACCGCCACCATGGGGGTGGTCGACCGGGTTCATGGCAACACCACGAACCGATGGACGAATACCCAACCAACGCGAACGACCGGCTTTGCCTGAGTTTTCGTTCATATTGTCGGGATTAGAAACCGCACCAATGGTCGCGATGCAGCTATCTGGAACCATGCGCAACTCACCAGAAGACAATCGAATTTGCGCATAACCGGTGTCGCGACCCACCAATTGGACATAGCATCCTGCGGAGCGGGCAATTTGCGCACCCTTCAAAGGCTTCATCTCAACATTGTGGATGATGGTACCCACTGGGATCGATTTTAACAACATCGCGTTGCCTGGCTTCACGTCAACTTTTTCACCCGCCACAATCGTGTCACCAACGCCAAGGCGCTGAGGAGCCACGATGTAGGAGAGCTCCCCATCTTCATATTTGATCAGTGCGATAAAAGCTGTGCGGTTTGGATCATATTCCAAACGCTCAACCGTTGCGGGCATGTCCCACTTGCGGCGCTTAAAATCGATGATGCGATAAGTGCGCTTATGCCCGCCGCCGGACCGGAAGGACGTCACGCGACCTGTATTGTTGCGCCCCCCTGTTTTAGTCAAACCTTCGGTTAACGCTTTGATCGGCTTGCCCTTGAACAAGGATTTGCGATCCACGATCACCAATTGGCGACGACCCTCAGAGGTCGGCTTGAAAGATTTAAGTGCCATTCCTTAAAGCCCCGTCGTCACGTCAATCGTCTCGCCATCGACCAGCGTGATGATTGCTTTCTTGAAATCGTTCCGCTTGCCCATCACGCCCTTAAAGCGCTTGGTCTTACCTTGAACGCGAATGGTATTGACGGCTTTTACCTTCACCTTAAAAAGGGCTTCGACCGCTTCTTTGATGGCAGGCTTGGTTGCAGTCAATGGAACCTGGAAAATCACTTGGTTTAGTTCGGAAAGTAAAGTAGCCTTCTCGGTTATCCAAGGAGCGAGGATGGTATCATAGTGGCGTTCGGAAAGTGCCATTACGCAGCCTCCCCTTTGCTAGCAAAGCGTGCCGAGATGGCTTCAATCGCTTCACGCGACAAAACCAGCTTGTGGCGACGCAGGACGTCGTACACATTGAGGCCAGCAGCTGGCAGAACATCCACATTAGGAACATTGCGCGCTGCGAGCTGGAAGTTGGTATCCACTTGAGTGCCACCAATGACCAACGCATTGGTCAAACCAAGCTTGCCAAAATTTTCTAACAAGACTTTCGTTTTGGGTGCATCTAGAGCTGCTTGATCAAGGATGATCAAGGAGCCTTCAGCAGCCTTAGCCGAGAGAGCCATTTTCATACCCAAAGCGCGAACCTTTTTGTTCAAACTATGGGCGTGTGAACGGGGGTGTGGGCCGTGGGCTACACCACCACCACGGAAGATCGGGGCGTTGCGGGAACCGTGACGTGCGCCGCCAGAACCTTTTTGCTTACCGAACTTGGAGTGGGTGCGCGAAACATCACCACGGTTTTGAGTGTTATGGGTACCAGCGCGTCGCTTAGCCAACTGATAGCGCACGACGCGGTGTAAGATGTCGGCACGCGGTGCCACACCAAAGATAGCATCATCAAGCTCAACCGAGCCTGCTTTGCTACCATCTAATTTCACAACGTCGAGTTTCATTATTCGGCTCCCACTTCAGTTTCAACAGGAGCCGCAACTTCGACTTCAGGCTGCACGATTTTCATATCGCCAGACTTACGGAAAGCGGCAGGCTTGGGCAGGCCAGCAGGTGCTGCCGACTTCACAGCATCGCGAATTTCAACCCAAGAACCTTCAGCACCAGGTACAGCGCCACGGATCAATATCAAGCCACGCTCGACATCGGTGCGGACAATAACAAGGTTCTGAGTGGTCACGCGCTCCACACCATAGTGTCCGGCCATCTTCTTGCCCTTAAACACCTTACCGGGATCTTGACGTTGACCAGTTGACCCATGTGAACGGTGCGACAACGACACACCATGTGAGGCGCGTAAGCCACCAAAATTCCACCGTTTCATCGCACCACTAAAGCCACGTCCGATGGTGATGCCAGAAACATCTACCTTCTGACCCGCAATAAAGTGATCTGCGGTCAATTCCATGCCGACATCAACCAAATTGTCTGAACTAACGCGAAATTCGCGCAACTTGGCTTTTGGCTCAACGTTTGCTTTGGCATAGTGACCGCGCATCGGCTGGGTCACATTCTTAGCCTTGCGGGCACCTGCACCTACTTGCAGTGCGGTATAACCGTCTTTGTCGTCAGTCTTTTGGGCAACGACTTGGCAGCCCTCAAGAGCGAGCACCGTCACGGGAACATGTGCGCCGTCAGCAGCAAACACGCGTGTCATGCCCAGTTTCTTTGCGATCAAACCTGTACGCATAGCCGTGTCCTTACAGACTAATTTGGACGTCAACGCCGGCCGCGAGGTCAAGCTTCATCAGCGCGTCCACCGTTTGGGGTGTTGGGTCTACAATATCGAGCACGCGCTTGTGCGTGCGAATTTCAAACTGCTCACGCGACTTCTTATCGACATGTGGCGAGCGGTTGACCGTGAAACGTTCGATGCGCGTTGGCAGAGGTACAGGACCCCGCACCATTGCACCTGTGCGCTTTGCCGTAGAGACAATCTCCTTAGCGGACTGATCCAGCGCCCGGTGATCGAAGGCTTTAAGCCTGATCCGGATGGTCTGTTGAGACATTTTTAACCTCGCGAAGCGGTCATCTAGGACCACATGTCAAACATCAAACATATCCGCTGCCCCGCCTTTTGACTGGCGGCGCATCGGGTTGCGCAAACCTTATTTAGCGTGGAAAGGCCAACTGACGGGGTCGAAGCAGCATAGACGCGAGCGACCGCGCCATCAGAGGCGACATGCCCTTTTCGGCGGCATGAACCCTGCGCTTTAATCGTCCCGCGTCTGAGAAACCAAAGTTTCCCACAGCCGGTCCAAGCAAGAGTGGCGTTCCTAACGATGTCGGTTTGTTTTGTAAAGGGTATGGCTCAGGATGGGTGCAGTGGAGCAATAGATCGCACGGCTTCCCACGGCCCTTCCATTTCTAGCCAGATTATGCTAGTAAGTTAGCCAAGTTCGGAGCTAGCGCCATGCAGGTGAATATCCTTGAAGCCAAAAATCGCCTGTCGGAGCTTGTGAAGTGTGCGCAGGCGGGCGAAGAAGTGGTGATTGCAAACCGCGGCAAACCCGTGATCCGTCTTGTCCCATTAGAGCAAAATGGTGCTGAGCTTGGATCGCCCGGAAGTGGTGCGGCGCTTTCAGCTTGGTTGACATCCCGCAAGTCTTCAAAGTCACAGCGCGATCACAATCAAATTGAAGCTGATATTCAAGATGCACGGGCTTCATGGGACTAATCTACCTCGATAGTTGCATTGTCGTTTATGCGCTTGAACCCTCATCCGCATTTCACGATGCGGTTGTTCGCAAAATTACAGCGTCACCAACAGCTGAATTTGCCACTTCACATCTAGTTATGGCCGAATGCTTGGTTGGCCCGATACGCATTGGCAACAGCTTCTTGATCCAAGAATACGAGAGTTTCTTTCGACGGCTTCAACTTTTTGAATTGAACGAAGCGATCTTCCGACAAGGTGCCCAATTGGTAGCGAGCAATCGATTGAAGATGCCTGACGCGCTTCACCTAGCCTGTGCGCAATATCATGGTTGTGATGCGTTATGGACCAACGATCACCGGATGAGCCAAGCTAGCGGTGGGCTGGCAATATCGGTTGCGACCTAGCCCACAACACCGCCATGCCCAAGCGCTTAAACGTTATTCCCTGCAGCCCTAATGAAAAATAGGACTCCTCCCCACGTAAATCAAATTGGGAGCTAGCGCCGATACATTCTGCCAAGGTGCCCGATTGACCTTCAAGGAACAAAACAGCGCTTTCGACAAAGAGCAATCGTCTGGCTTGAGCACATTGCGGAAACGCCAACTTTATGTTATATAAAAATATAACATAAAGGACATTAGACACATGCACACCACAAAACTGCGCAAAGTTGGCGGCTCTGTGATGCTTGCGGTTCCGCCTGCCATTTTGGATGTCTTGCAGCTTCAAGCAGGTTCAAGCGTCGGGGTCTCGCTGGATGGCGCTAAGCTGGTGGTAGAAGCCACCGCACCACTTCGATACAATTTGGACGATCTTCTTGCCCAATCAGATTACGATTATGATTCCGATATGCAAGATCGTGATTGGCTGGATGCGCCAGCAATTGGTGGAGAGCTACTTTGAACCGAGGCGACATCTATCTGGTGTCATTAGACCCCACTTTAGGTCGCGAGCAAAGGGGAAGCAGGCCCGTCTTGATCGTTTCGCCGACGGCCTTCAACCTTGCAACCAAGCTGCCCGTTGTATTGCCCATTACCAACGGGGGTGATTTCGCGCGGCGATCAGGCTTTGCAGTCCCTATTTCTGGCATCCAAACCACCGGGATCATTCGGTGCGACCAGCCGCGCGTTTTAGACATTATCCAGCGCGGCGGTCGCAAAGTCGATCAATTGCCAGCCGCAATTCTCGAGGACGTCATAGCGAGGCTAGCAACCATCCAGACCTGATAAACCGCCCTCTGGATTACCCCCATCGAGCGTGTTTTCGCATTGGTCAACGCCATAAAAACTGCTCATATTTCTTGATAAATAGATGGTTGTGTTGGGCAGACATATAGTCAGGCCGATAACTGGTTGTCGATACAAGCTATGAACATTCCTATCGTGGTTCGCGCATCGGTTGATCGAATTGAAAGGTCATCAACCTAAGCACCTAACCGCCTAGTTTTTAGCCTTATCGACCATTTTGTTTTTGCCGATCCAGGGCATCATGGCGCGAAGGCGTGCGCCAACTTCTTCGATCTGATGCATATCGCCTAAACGGCGCTTGGTTTTAAAGAAAGGTGCCCCAGCCTTATTTTCTAGAATCCAGTCGCGGGCAAAGCCGCCATTTTGAATATGTTGTAACACGCGCTTCATTTCTGCCTTGGTTTGGCTGGTGATGATGCGTGGCCCTGTAACATATTCGCCATATTCGGCGGTGTTGGAGATCGAGTAATTCATATTGGCGATGCCGCCTTCATAGATCAGATCCACAATCAGCTTTACTTCATGCAAGCACTCAAAATAGGCCATTTCAGGTGCATAACCTGCCTCTACCAAGGTTTCAAAACCTGCACGAATAAGCTCAACCAAGCCACCGCAGAGCACAGCCTGTTCGCCGAACAAATCGGTTTCACACTCTTCACGAAAATTGGTCTCAATAATACCAGCGCGACCACCGCCGATGGCTGAGGCATAGGCCAAAGCAAAATCAAGCGCTTTACCGCTTTCATTATGCTGAACGGCGACTAAGCATGGCACACCACCACCTTTTTGATACTCACTACGTACTGTGTGGCCTGGCCCTTTTGGGGCGACCATAACGACATCAACGCCCTTGGGCGGTTGGATCAAGCCAAAATGCACCGAAAATCCATGCGCAAACATGAGGGTTTGGCCCGCTTTGATAAAGGGCGCGATTTCGTTCGCGTACAGTTCTGGTTGGATTTCATCAGGGGTTACAATCATCAAAGCATCAGCTTTGGCTGCGGCTTCTTGTACCGTCACGACTGATAAGCCTGCGGCTTGTGCTTTGGCAGATGAAGCCGATCCAGCCTTAAGCGCAACCCAAACTTGTTTAACACCAGTATCTTTCATATTCAGCGCGTGGGCATGGCCTTGGCTGCCATAGCCAACCACTGCAACAATCTTGTTCTTAATCAGCCCAAGGTCACAGTCAGCGTCATAGAACACGCGCATTTTTCTCTCCAGATGTGTTATTTGGCGGCATGGTTATGCAGCCTGCGAGCAATTTGATTGGGGTTAAGAGCGTTTTTTTTCCTGCAGGTCAATCCAAGCCCTCAGCATGCTACTTTAGTTACATGCACTAACCACTTAAGGCTTGGTGCTGGCGGGAGTTGCGCTTTGGTCTGGACTTTGACCAGCCGTGGGTGGGCGCCGCGGCAAAGGGCCCACCGCAGTTGCGGCTTGTTGACTTGGCCGCCCTGCCGCCAATTCAGTCAACAAACGCCAAATGCCTTCTTCGCGCCGCCAAACGCTGATGTAGCGGCCTACACTTAAAGACTTATCACCCTTTTTGATCACATACCGCCCCCAAGTTGAGCCAGTACCATTACTCGCCAAAACACCTTCTGGCTCACGCTCAAAGCTGACATCGGCAGGGAAACTGGCAAAGCGGGCTTTCACACCAGCAGAGCCTTCCGGGGAAGCACCCGATGCATCGTGTAAGATACCTTGAGGTGAAATCACCTCTTGATAGGCTGCTAGGGGCCCTTGTACGGCCAAGGTCGCAGCAAAAGCCCGGTCAGCCCCCAAAAGATCTTCACTTTCATCCTTGGATGCAGGATCGTTGCGCCGCCACTCAGGCTTAGCAGAACTGACTTGCGCAACTTCAGGCGGACTGGTTTGCGCAGCAACGGCTTGTGGCATCAGGCCTAGAAACGAAATCAATACCGCACAAACTACAAAACGAAATGAGGACATGAAATGAATTCCTAAAGGGCTGGTTTGGTTGCGGGGGCGGCCGGTTTAACGGGGATGAAGCTGGCCTTGGGCGCCACCAAGCCCGTCAAAGGCAAGCTTGCGGGCTCCAAGCTTAGTTTTTCGGCAAACACTTCTAGAAGTGGGGCGACGCGTTCATCATCATAGCGGGTAGTAATACACCGATCCTGGATGGGCGTGCGCACTTCAATCACTGCGGTTGCTTGGCCGGCGCGCGCCAAGGTTTCAATCGTGGGCTTGAGCTTACCCCAGATCCGAGCATCCTCAATAGCAAAAATCAAGCTGGCCGAGTCCGCTTGATTGAGCGTGCCAGTCACCCTATTCATGGTTGTTCCATCCCAGCGCACAATTTCATATCGACCAGATATATCTTTTGGACTGGTGAAGGTGATTGCAAGATTATCTTGATTGGCCGGTCGCAGTACTGCGATCCGATAAGCTGCATTATCGTTGTTCCTGCGTTTTAATGGCGCGTCCAGAGCCATGATTTTCAAGATCGCGGGATCGGCCCATTCGCCATCCTTGGGCCCATCGCATAGACGCATGCGCGGATCGCCATCCACGCCGAGGAATAAGGCCTGCTCCTTGGGCTTTTGTTGGCCAATTAGAAAAATCACCAAGCCCAAAAGTCCAGCGGCCAATAAAATGGTGGTATAGCGATAGATTGGTTTCATGGGCTAAATCGCCTCTTTCCCGCGCCGGATGGTTGCAACCCCGGTGCGCGACACCTCAACCAAACCAAGTGGGCGCATCAAATTGATGAAATCATCAAGTTTCTTGGAACTCCCGGTTAATTCAAAGGTGAAACAATCCAAGCCCGCGTCCATGATCCGGCACTTAAACGCATCTGCTAAGCGCATAGCTTCCACACGAACATCGCCAGTGCCAACCACTTTAATCAAAGCCAATTCGCGCGAGACGGCCTCACTATCGCCGTAAAAATCAATCACACGTTTCACCGGGATCAATCGGCCCAATTGCGCGCGGATTTGGTCAAGATCACCAGGCGTTCCCGAAGTAACAATGGTAATGCGTGATGTATGGGCATCATGATCGGTTTCGGCCACCGTCAAGCTTTCAATATTATAGCCGCGTGCCGAAAATAGCCCCACCACACGCGCAAGAACGCCCGGTTCGTTGGTAACAATCACCGCTAAAGTCGTACGAATGATCGGGCTTTCGCCTTCCTGAATAAAGTAAGCAGAACCGGGTTGTGTCATGGCTGGGTCTCGACTAGCTGATTAAGAGAGCTTTAGCGGTCATAGAGGACGCGTGCAAACATCACTTGTCCTTGTTCGTTCAAATCCATGAGTTCAGTCGCTGTAGCCCCGGTCTCATCGTGATAGATCAGTGCCATTCCCTTTTCATCTTGGCAGATTTTAACGAGTGTAAACTGCAGCTTAGGGCGAATTTCAAAAGCAAAACTGAAGTAAGGGCGAATTTCGGCGCGGCTGGTAAAAAAGGTCTTCGCAGCCATGGTGCGGATAGCCACTTTCGGGGAATGAAAGATCACATCCTGCGCATAATGGGCGAGGATTTTTTCGACGTCATGGGAATTCCAATCGGCGATCCATGTCGCGGCGAAGCTAGCAGGATTAGTCATGAAGTTCATGTTCAAGGTCTATGTTTGAGGCAATTAAGGCGAAGCTGGCTCTTTCAACAAGCGGTCCAAGAGCACGCCAACGTCGTGCAAGATGTTCCTTGGTATACGATCAACCACCCGAAACCCGCGTGCGGTACGGTCGAGAGATTTTGTTTGATCGACCAAAAGATACCCTGCAATGCGCCCACCTGCTGGCAAAGGCAATTTAAAAGGCCACGGGCTTGGGTTTGAGGTAATAGGCACCACAATCGCGGTTGAACTCACCTCGTGATAGGCTCACGAGGTTAAAACGAGCGCCGGACGAAATCCGGTTTGCTCGCGCCCTTGGCTGCCTTTGAGGTCGACCATAACGATGTCACCCCGATCAAGCACAGTTTGCCCTTTGCACATGGGCGTTCCATGCTGAGATCAAGTCTTGCTCGTCCATTTTCAGCGCATTGCCCGGGGCAATCCATCCGTCTTCAATGACTTCTTTGCCCGCCGCATCACCAAAATCAGCTATCTGCGGTGCTGTCAGCGCCCGGGCTTGGGCGATCAAGACATCGACAGCGGGAAAGGCATCTTCTGGCACAACATGGCCAACCAATTGGCCATTTTCATCTGCAAATCGAATTCTAGAACCGGGTTTGATCCCAAATACATCCCGCAAGGGCTTTGGTATCACCACTTGCCCCTTGGTAGAGACTAAGCCTTCGCTCATGACTGCGTCCTTTGATTATGAGCGGTAATACTAAAGTAAAACTTAGACCGTGTCACTGCAAGATTGGTGAGTATTAAGAAGGCACAAAAGTTCCCGTGTAAATGGGAGTTTATACACATTTTTCTACACAATTCTTGACATTTCTACGATCTTAAATTAGCTCACTTCGATGGAACGCGACAGCAAAAAAGTCGTCAGGCGACTTTTGTCCGATGGGTTTGTGCTTGTGGCGATAAAAGGCTCACATAACAAATTTGCGAAAGACGGCATGGTTGTGATTGTCCCGCATCCAAAGAAGGACTTGCCCATCGACACGGCACGTTCGATTGCAAAAATGGCAGGGTGGCTATGAAAGGAAACGCGATGCGATATTTTCACGGAGTCGTCCATAAGGACGAAGACAGCGCTTTTGGCGTCTCATTTCCAGATTTAGCGGGCTGTTTCTCGGCGGCCGATAACTTGGAAAGCGTTGTGCGTGAAGCCACCGACGCTGTGTCGCTCTATTTTGAGAATAATGATCGTGTGATTGAGCCATCCAGTATCGAAGTTATCCGTGAACTAGCTAAAGAAGATTTAGCAAGCGGTGCCTTTTTGATTTTGGTGCCCTACATCCCTGCCAACAACACCCCGACGCGTATCAATATCTCGCTAGATTCCGGCATCCTTGCCGCCATCGATACCGCTGCCTCCGCCCGCAAACTAACCCGCAGCGCGTTTCTGGCGCAGGCCGCGCATAATGAAATTGTGGGGCGGTAGGGGATCTGTTTAAGGGAGACGCCTTGGAACGGTTTTGGTGACCATTGCGTCACGCAAAACCTTGTTTCAATTATGTTTTTTCACAGTTCAGTCGCGTCAAGGGACGCTTCGCTTCTGCGCTTGACCCGGTTGAATTGGCGGGCTTTCACTTCGACTTTGGGGGGGCCGTATGATTGTGGCAGTCGAGGCCATCGAGCGGAGCGTGCCTTGACGGCTGCACGCCTACAATCTGGCTATCTTGAGTCATCCATTTCTTTCAAGCGTTCAGCTGTTCGACCAAGAAAAAGCATGATTGGCACGAGCCAAACAAACATTCCAACAACTGGAATTGCGCACCATAATACCTGCGCCTCCTTGCCTTTCCCCTCTTTTTTCAGCAGCCTCCAAATAGAAATACCTAATATTACCTGTACTAGTAATGATGGCAAAAGCTGCAGCATAATCTCGGTCATAAACAAGTCCCACTTAAAATCGTTATAAGCTCAGGCAGGAAGTCGTCGCTAATTTGCGGTGTCAATAGTGACGCAAATGTTGGCTCCCAGTCTTTTGACGACCAATTCCCCCCTACACCAACTGGCGCCCCTTCTCATCAATTGCGCTGCCCAAATCCTGGCCATCATCGCCCAACAGCATCTCATTATGGGCGGCACCCGATGGGATCATCGGGAAACAATTTTCGTCTTTGATGACGCGGCAATCAAAGATCACGGGGCCATCGTGATCGACCATCGCTTGGATCGCATCGTCCAATAAAGCAGGATCCTTACACCGTATCCCTTTGGCGCCAAAGGCTTCGGCCAGTTTCACAAAATCGGGTAAGGAGTGCGAATAGCTTTGCGAATAACGCTCCCCATGCAGCAATTGTTGCCATTGGCGCACCATGCCCATCCATTCATTATTGAGGATGAAGATTTTAACCGGCAGGCCATATTGTACAGCGCAGCTCATTTCTTGGATGCACATTTGGATGCTGGCTTCCCCGGCAATATCAATCACCAAGGCGTCCTTATGCGCCAATTGCACACCGATGGCCGCAGGCAATCCATAACCCATGGTGCCAAGCCCACCTGAAGTCATCCAGCGATTAGGTTCTTCAAAACGGTAAAATTGGGCGGCCCACATTTGATGCTGACCCACTTCGGTGGTGATGTAGGTCTCATGGTGCTTGGTCATCTCATAGAGGCGTTCAACCGCATATTGGGGCTTAATCACCTCACCTGACTGCCTGTAGGCAAAGCCCTTGCGCGCCCGCCAGTGCGCGATTTGTGCGTTCCAAGCGGACAATTGGGCAGGCTTACCGACAATGGCGTTCCAACGCTCCAGCATAGCGGCCATCGCTTTGCCGACATCGGCGACTATCCCAATATCAACACGCACGTTCTTATTGATGCTCGAAGGGTCAATATCAACATGAATTTTCTTGGAATTGGGGGAGAATGCGTCCAACCGCCCTGTCACCCGGTCATCAAAGCGCGCACCCAAGCAGATCATAACATCACAATCATGCATGGCCATGTTGGCTTCATAGGCGCCGTGCATACCCAACATGCCCAGCCACTTTTCGTTACTTGCCGGAAACGCCCCAAGCCCCATCAAGGTAGACGTGACAGGAAAGCCAGTTGCCGCCACCAATTGG
Organism: Candidatus Phycosocius spiralis; assembly: GCF_030158815.1. Taxonomy (GTDB): domain Bacteria; phylum Pseudomonadota; class Alphaproteobacteria; order Caulobacterales; family Aquidulcibacteraceae; genus Aquidulcibacter; species Aquidulcibacter spiralis. The sequence continues at coordinate 19,987 of NZ_BPFZ01000016.1, read as the reverse complement.
CGCAATAGAACTGAGGCTTCTGGCCCTGCATTAACGACACCCCCGCCCGTATAAAAGATCGGCTTTCTGGCCAAAGACATTAGGGCAACTCCCTTTTCAATGGCTAATGGATCTGGTTGTGTTGGCGGGTTATATTTGCGCGATAAATCGTGAGGCCTACCGCGATAAAGCGTCTTTTTGAACTGAACATCCTTGGGAATATCGATCAAAACTGGGCCGGGGCGCCCCGTTGTCGCAACATGGAAAGCCTCATGGATCACCCGTTCAAGGTCATCGACGTCTTTTACCAGATAATTATGCTTGGTCGCCGAACGCGTGATCCCGGTGGTGTCGCACTCCTGAAACGCATCTGACCCAATCAAATGCGATGGGACTTGCCCAGTGATACATACCAAGGGGATGGAATCCATCAAGGCATCAACCAGTGCCGTTACCGCATTGGTGGCACCAGGACCCGAGGTCACCAATAATACCCCGCATTTGCCTGTTGAGCGTGCATAACCTTCTGCCGCATGGCCAGCGCCTTGTTCATGGCGCACCAATATGTGTTGGATGGTTTCTTGCTGAAACAAAGCATCATAAATCGGCAGAACCGCCCCACCAGGATAGCCAAATATCGTATCCACACCCACTTCTTGCATAGCGCGCACCAGAATTTCAGCCCCTGTCATTTCGATGGGCTTGTTGGCGATTTTGGCGGCGGCCTTGGTGTGGGTGTCATACATGGCAGTGTTCCAAAAAAGTCTTATGGCTGGATTTGAGGTATAAAAAAAGGGGCCTGTTGAGCCCCATTGGTGCAACGCCGCATGGAAGCGAGGGAATTATCCCCCACCCCCGCGCGGCCTGATCACAAGTGCGTATGCGACGTTGCGCATGATGGTGTCTCCCCAAACTTAGTTAAGAGGCATAAACATGCGCACAGGATTGGTCAAGTCTTATTAATCGGCATTTTTTTATCACGAATCTGTGTATCATGGTTTTTTATACCTAAGGGACCGTTGAAGCCTCACTTAAGCTTGAAGTGACCTGCCCTTGCTTTTTCCACCAACATCTAGATGCTAGGCCGATCAGCAAAGGCAGGCCTTAGACCTGTGCAGAGGGGAAACAGCCAGATGCGCGAGACCACAGACGGGGCCAAATCGGTCGATACAAACAATAAAATGCCTCTGCCCACACATGAAGGACCTTTTAGCCCGGCTTACGTCCGCTACGCATTGTGGGTGTTGTTGGTAATTTACACCCTAAACTTTGTGGATCGCCAGATTGTCGCGATATTGGCAGAGCCGATTAAACAATCTCTGGGCCTTAGTGACAAACAATTGGGCCTGTTGGGCGGCTTGGCATTTGCCTTTTTCTATACCTTGCTTGGAATACCTATAGCGCGCATTGCAGAACGGGGAAACCGGGTTAGAATAATCTCAATAGCTGTGGTGGTCTGGAGTGGGTTTACCGCTGTATCAGGTGCGGCTCAGAACTTTACTCACTTGTTGTTGTCACGCATCGGAGTTGGGGTTGGCGAAGCGGGGTGTACCCCCCCTGCCCACTCCTTAATATCTGATTATGTAAGCCCAGATAAGCGTGCATCGGCGCTGGCCTTTTACTCTTTAGGGGTTCCTATTGGTTCGGCGTTGGGCTTTATCATTGGGGCTTTGATCGCCCAGCATTTTGGCTGGCGAACTGCTTTTTTTGCTGTTGGTTTACCGGGTATTGTGATCGGCATCCTTGCTTGGATCACCCTTAAAGAGCCCCGGAGTTTGGGCTTAATTACCAAAGCCCATTCCAGTACTGCCCCAAGTTTCAAAGACGCTTTGGTGGAGCTTCGCTCCAAAAAATCCTATTGGTACGCTGTGCTGGCGGCCACCACGGTTTCCTTTTTAGGCTATGGTCATGCCTATTTTTTACCCTCTTTTTTAACCCGTGTGCATGAAATGGGATTGGCTGAACGTGGTGGTGCTATGGCGGGTATGACCTTAGTGTCAGGGGTTGTGGGCACCTTAATCGGCGGGATTTTGGCCGATAAGGCGGCAAGGAAAGATCAGCGCGCTTATATGAGTGTGCCTTTGGTTGCTTTTATGCTCGGTATCCCGTTTTTCTGGTTGGCCATGTTCGCCCAATCAGCTTCTATTGCCATTTTATTGCTTGCGATACCAACCTTGTTGAATTCCTTGTGGTACGGGCCTGTCTATGCTGCGGTCCAAAGCTTGGTGCAGCCACGCACGCGCGCGACGGCGGTGGCTATCATGTTGTTTGTTGTCAATATGATCGGTCTGGGTGCTGGGCCCACCGCCATCGGTTTTTTCTCAGACTATTTTGCCCAACATCACTTCTTAACTTTAGGCTCTGGCTTTGATTATTCCAGTTTCTGCAAGGGTGGTGCGCAGACGGCAGCTGACCAGATGTGTAAAATCGCGCAGGCTGAGGGGATTAGATGGTCCCTTTTGACGACCTCATCGGTGGGCATTTTAGCGATTATCTTCTTCATTCTGGCCCGAAAAACCATCGTTGAGGATTTGCAAGCCACCGAAGCTGAAGCAAATGCGACTTGACCTGAAGCGCGACTGGTCCTTCTTGGCACACATCCGCTTCCCTAGGATTGCCAGCGCAAACGTGTTGGCAATCTATTCTTGATGCCTAATCCAATTTGCGAAAGCTTCAACCATGATCCCCCGCTATGCCCGCCCTGAAATGATCGCCATCTGGGATGCTCAAACCCGCTTTAAAATCTGGTTTGAGATTGAGGCCCATGCCGCAGATGCACTAGCTGAATTGGGCGTCATCCCTAAGCAAGCAGCGGCAAAGATTTGGGAAAAGGCCGGGAACGCCACGTTCGATGTCGCGCGCATTGATGAGATTGAAGCGCAGACCAAGCATGATGTGATCGCCTTTTTGACCCATCTGGCCGAAATCGTGGGGCCTGAAGCACGCTTTGTGCATCAGGGCATGACGAGCTCTGACGTGCTGGATACTTGCTTATCGGTGCAATTAGCGCGTGCGAGTGATCTCTTGGTTTGCGGGGTAGAGCGGGTGTTGGCGGCCCTTAAAACCCGCGCCTTAGAGCATATGTACAGTGTGCGCATTGGGAGAAGCCATGGCATCCATGCCGAGCCCACCACTTTTGGTATCACTTTGGCGGGCTTTTATGCCGAATTTTCCCGCGCCAAGGACCGTTTGGTTGCCGCCAAGGCCGAGATTGCCACTTGTGCTATCTCTGGTGCTGTTGGTACGTTCGCGCAAATCGACCCGCGCGTGGAAGCCCATGTTGCAGCTCAAATGGGCCTTACCATTGAGCCTGTTTCCACCCAGGTGATCCCGCGTGATCGCCATGCCGCCTTCTTTTGTGCTTTGGCGGTAGTTGCTTCATCAATTGAGCGTCTCGCCACCGAAATCCGCCATATGCAGCGTACCGAAGTACTCGAGGCCGAAGAATTCTTCTCAGAAGGTCAAAAAGGCTCCTCAGCAATGCCCCATAAGCGCAATCCAGTTTTGACGGAGAATTTGACAGGCTTGGCGCGTCTGGTGCGCTCTGCCGCTGTACCCGCGCTTGAAAATGTCGCCTTGTGGCATGAACGCGATATCTCCCACTCAAGTGTGGAGCGCGGGATTGGGCCTGACGCCACTATCCATCTTGATTTTGCCTTGCATCGGTTAGCGGGGGTGGTCGAAAAGCTCTTGATCTATCCAGATCGGATGAAAGCCAATCTCGATTTATTGGGCGGCTTGCATAATTCCCAACGCGTTCTCTTAGCCCTCACCCAAGCCGGTGCCAGCCGCGAAGAGGCCTATAGTTTGGTGCAGGCCAATGCGATGGCGGTGTGGTCCATGCCCAGCCCTCGTCCGAGTGACGCTTTTCTAACACGCTTGCGCGCTGACCCAAAAGTCACAGCGCTTTTACGGTCCGACCATCTAACCAGCCTATTCGATGACAGCCACCATTTTGCCCAAGTCGATACGATTTTTGCGCGGGTGTTTGGGTAGGGCTCTCCTGTTTAGAATATCTGAGAATTAAAGATAATGCCCCCACGCGCGAAAAGAAAAGGGGAGTGTCAAGCACAACCACTCACACATCCCTCAAAACTCAGCGACGGATTGAACACCCGCTGCACTTTTAAGGGCTCGGCGGGCAGAGACATCAATGGGAAAACGGCCCGGAGCTTGCAGCTCGACTTCGCTGCCATCGGATAATTCAACGACGATGCGCAACTCACCACAATTCGAGGATGGGCTATTACGAAGGGCTTGTGTGACTTTAGCAAGGTCGCTCAAAGCTGCCCCCCGTTCCAAAAAGACCTTCACGCCCTTGCACCCTGTAAGATCGGCTTGGTCGAGCCATTCAATATGTTCTGCGGTTAGCTTTAAGTCACCATCGCGCAGCCGAGCCTTGGCGCGAAAGCTGATGGAAGTGCCAGGGTCCAATAAAGCGCGAGCATCATCTAGCACTTCGGGCATGATCATTACCTCAAATTCACCGGTTGGATCGCTTAAAGTCACCCAAGCAAATTTTCCCCCATCCCGGGCTGGGCGCTCTTTACGCCCACGTACAACCCCTACCATCCTAAATATGGCGTCGACACCTTGCATTTTGGAGGAGATTTCTGAATAAAATACGGTTTGGCGTCGCCGCAGAGCATCTGTGAGATCCTCCAGTGGATGACCCGATAAAAACAGACCAAGGGCTTGAAATTCATAATCCAAGCGTTCTTGCGAAGTCCAAGGTTTGACACTAGGAAGGGGAGCCCTTGGGGGTAGGGCGCTATCGCCGAACAAGCTCGTCTGTGCACTTTGTCGATCACTAGCTGCGGCATTGGCATGGGCCACCAATTGATCTGTGGCCGCAAACACTAATGCCCGATTAGGCTCAATGCTATCAAAAGCGCCAGCCTTAGCTAAAGTCTCAAACGTGCGCCGACTTAATAGCCTTGGATCGACGCGTTCGGCAAGATCGTGCAAGGATTTAAATACGCCTTGGGCATTTCGATTTGCCACGACTTGCCTCATGGCAGCAACTCCGACCGCTTTAATTGCGCCAAGCGCATAGCGGATCGCATCACCTTGCACACTAAAATCTGCATCGGATGAGTTTAAATCAGGTGATAAAATCTTAATCTTCATGCTTTTGGCTTCTTGGACAAAAGCGGCCAATTTATCGGTGTCATCCACGTCTAAGGACATGGAGGCGGCCATAAATTCTACTGGGTAATTCGCCTTGAGCCATGCCGTTTGGTACGCGATAACAGCATAAGCGGCGGCATGGGATTTGTTAAATCCATAACCCGCAAACTCACTGACCAGCTCAAAGATGTGGTCGGCCAATTCCGCTTCGACGCCGCGCTCTGTGGCACCTGAAACAAAACGATCCTTTTGCATTGCCATTTCTTCGGGCTTTTTCTTCCCCATAGCACGGCGTAATAAATCCGCTTCCCCCAGTGAATAGCCCGAAAGAATTTGGGCAATCTGCATCACCTGTTCTTGATAAATGATGACGCCTTGGGTTTCTCTCAAAATGGGTTCAAGGCTAGGGTGAAGATAATCCGCCTGCTTGCGACCGAATTTCACATCACAATAGGTCTCAATATTCTTCATAGGGCCAGGACGATAGAGAGAAATCAAAGCAATAATGTCATCGAGCGTATCGGCCCGCATTTTGCGCAACGTATCGCGCATGCCCTGACTTTCAAGCTGAAACACACCCATGGTTTTACCCGAAGCTAATAATTCATAGGTCTTAGGATCATCAAAGGGCAAAGTGTCGAGATCTACCTCAACGCCGCGAAGCTTCAAAAAATCAAGTGCGCGTTGGATGACAGTTAGAGTTTTAAGACCTAGAAAATCGAATTTGACAAGGCCCGCAGGCTCTACCCATTTCATGTTGAACTGGGTGGCAGGAAGGCTTGATCTTGGATCCTTGTAAAGGGGTACCAATTGGTGCAACGGGCGGTCGCCGATTACCACACCTGCGGCGTGGGTGGAAGCGTTGCGATAAAGACCCTCTAGTTCAATAGCTGTTTCTAGAAGCATGCGGACATCGCTGTCCCGCCCGCTTTCTTCTCTAAGACGCGGCTCTTCCTTAATGGCTTGGGCTAAACTGATCGGAGCCGCTGGATTATTGGGCACAAGCTTGGCTAGTCGATCGACTTGGCCATAGGACATGTCGAGCACCCGGCCGACATCGCGCAGCGCCGCACGCGCTTGTAAGGTGCCAAAGGTGATGATTTGCGCTACCCGGTCTGCACCATATTTCTTTTGTACATAATCAATGACAAGATCACGCTTTTCTTGACAAAAATCAATGTCAAAGTCGGGCATGGAAATGCGCTCTGGGTTCAAAAAGCGTTCAAACAACAAGCCAAAGGCCAAAGGATCAAGATCTGTAATGGTCAAAGAATAAGCGACCAGAGATCCCGCCCCGGAGCCCCGCCCCGGCCCCACCGGAATATGATTTTCCTTTGACCATTTGATAAAATCAGCCACGATGAGGAAATAGCCTGCAAAGCCCATCCGATTGATCACATTGATTTCATGCTCCAAGCGCTGTTGATAGATTTCCCGCGCCATAACCGGTGGCCTCTTGGCGAGCCGGGCTTCCAAACCGGCACGTGCCTGGGTGGCAAGTTCTTCAGGCTCATCGCGGCCTTCCGTGGAGGGAAACCGGGGCAGGATTGGAGACCGTACCAAGGGACGTACCGCACAACGGCGCGCGATATCCACGCTGTTGTCGAGGGCTTCTGGTAAATCGGAAAATAATTCGATCATTTCGGCTTCGCTTTTGAAGCAATGATGCGGCGACACGCGATCGCGCTTTTCATCGGCCACGCGGGTGGCTTGGCCAATGCACATTAATACGTCCTGCGCGCCATGTCGATTTGGGCTTTCAAAGCGGACGTCATTACTGGCCACCAAGGGTAAGGACAAATGATAGGCTAAATCAATCAATTGAGGCTCTGTAATCGCCTCATCCGCCATAGCGTGGCGCTGTAGCTCAATATAAAATCGGTCCTTAAATGCTGTGCGTAATTGCTCAACCAAAAATGCCGCTTCAGCCTCTAAATTGGCCATTAATGCGCGCGAGACAATGCCTTCGCGACCACCGCTGAGACAGATCACCCCCTCATGGTGGGCTAGAACTTGCGCCAGTGTCACATGGGGTAAGGAGCCAGCAGGGATATCCAGGAATGATTGGCTCGATAAAGCCATTAAATTGGCCCATCCGGCACTATTTTGGGCAATTAGAGCAATGTTTCCATCTGGACCGGGCTGGCTTGCTGGCTTTTTTGCTAAAAAGCAAACGGGCAGACACAATCCCATGATTGGCTGTATGCACTTCTCCACCATGGCTTCTGAATATTCCAAAGCACCAAAAAGATTAGGGTCAGAAATGCCAACAGCAGCGCAGCCAGATTTGGCCGCAATGTCTGCAAGGTTTTTAACGGTCATCGCCCCATCTAAAAGAGAATAGGCCGATCGCACACGCAGATGCACGAACTTTGGCCCCATTGCAGGACGTGGCTTGGGCGTCTCATTTATAAAACCTGTGTTTCCATGCCCAACACCCTTAAACTCTACCATCAAAGACCCCACTACGACCCAAAAACCATGGTGCTAGTGTGACAGGACTTGCAGGAAAATGTCAGCCCCAGCCGACATCAGAACTTAAACCATCCTCAGCCGATAACAGCACCCCAGCCCCAGGCCATAAGCGTAAAAGCCAGAATTGCAGCGAAGGCTGCTGCATCTTGAAGTTGGGCCATCTTAAATCTCCGTGTGTTCTTATTATGTTCTATTCATGTTTTGTTCTCAAAACAAGCCCTCTGTGCATGACAATTGCAGCCGATGGCATAGTTTGAAAAGAAACTTAGCCTTCAACGAGACGGCCATTGTCGAGACGGAACACGCGGTCCATCTGGCGCGCCAAATCCACATTATGGGTAGCGACGAGAGCAGAAGTCCCCTCCTCCCGCGTGGCCTTACGAAAGGTTTCAAACACAAAGGCCGAAGTGGTCGGATCAAGATTGCCGGTGGGCTCGTCGGCGATCAACAAGGCCGGCTGATTAGCTAAAGCGCGCGCAATCGCCACTCGCTGCTGCTCGCCCCCTGATAATTCGCCGGGCTGGTGTTCTGCGCGATCTTTCAGCCCCATAAGTTCCAATAGCGCTTGTGCGCGGGCTTTAGCCTCGTTCTGGCTGACGCCAGCGATCCATTGGGGCAGCGCCACATTGTCGCGGGCTGTAAACTCCGGCAACAAGTGGTGAAACTGGTATACAAAGCCCAGTGCGGTACGGCGTAAGGCCGTGCGGGCGGCGTCGGGTAGTGCCGTCGCATCAATGCCAGCAAGCTCAACCCGCCCACCTTGAAAGATCTCCAATAGGCCAGCGGCATGGAGCAAGGATGACTTGCCAGATCCCGACGGGCCAATCAAAGCTACGATTTCGCCGGGCATGATGGTGAGGTTCACGCCCTTGAGAACTTCAAGCGGGCCGGCTTTGGTCGCATAAATCCGGCGCAAATCGGTTAAACGCAAAACTGGACTATTCATAACGCAAAGCCTCAACCGGATCGAGCTTGGAAGCCCGCCAAGAAGGTGGCAGCGTCGCCACGACGCTGGCGATGGCGGCAAATAGTGCGGTAGTTATTACCTCATGCCACTCTACCTTGGCCGGGATTTGGCTTAGAAAATAGATGTCGGCGTTAAAGACCGGACCAAAAATAAACTCAACGCCCTTTTGGATCGCCCCTATGTTGAGGCAAAACAAAGTGCCCCCAACAGCGCCCGCCAAGGTCGCTAGAACCCCAACGCTTGCCCCCGCCATCATAAAGACGCGCATGATGGAGCCTCGCGTGGCTCCCATGGTACGCAAAATCGCAATGTCGCGACCTTTGTTTTTGACGAGCATCACCAAGCCAGAAATAATGTTCATGGCGGCAATGGCCACGATCAGCATCAAGATCAAGCGCATCACATTACGCTCTACCTGCAAAGCCGAAACCAGGCTTTCTGATTGTTGCCGCCATGTGGTAACAAAGCGATTATCGGCAAGCTTTACAACCGATTGCGCCAATTGATCAGCATCATCGGGATCTTTCATCCGCACTTCAAGGCTATCCCAACTGGCTTCTTTTGAGAAGAACAACTGGGCCTGTTTTATTGGCATATAAATAAAGGTGGCATCATATTCACTCATACCGATGTCAAAAATCGCCGACACCCGATAATCTTTTATGCGCGGGGTAGTGCCAAAAGGGGTGGAGGCACCTTGGGGTGAGATCAGTTGAACATAATCGCCAGGCAATATGCCTAAAGCTTCAGCCAGTCTTGAGCCCATGGCAATCTCATCACCACCATACTCACCCTTGCCCCAAGTGCTCAAATTCCCCCCGACTATATTGGATGAGACCAACTTGAGCTTGATAAAATCTGCTCGCGAAAGCCCAGTCACCATCGCGCCGCGGGCAACTGCACCACCCTGGCCCACCGCCATCACTTGGCCTTCCACCTTGGCCATGACATCGACAACACCGGGCAGCGCTTGGGCTTTAACAAGGATTGCCTGCGCTTGGGGAATAGGCATATTGCGAACATCGACAAAGACATGACCATTGACGCCTAGAATGCGGCCCAAAAGCTCGGCGCGAAAGCCATTCATCACGCTCATCACGATGATCAAAACAGCGACGGCTAGAAAAATGCCGATAAAGCTAATTAGGGAAATCAGCGCGACGCCACCGTCCTGCTTGCGCGCACGCAGATAACGCGCGGCAAGAGTGCGTTCCCATACGCCAAACGGGCGGGCGCGACCATGGCTCATGCAGGGGCCTTTGTGGATAGGCAAGCCAAAGCACTTTCTAGCGGCATTTCCACTTTAGCCCCGGATTTACGGTCTTTGACCTCAACCAAGCCAGCTACAAGCCCCTTAGGCCCCACGATCAATTGGTTAGGCACACCGATGAGGTCCATGGTGGCAAATTTTGCACCAGGCCGATCATCGCGATCATCGTAAAGGGGGTCAAGGCCCGCATTAAGCAGGGTTTGATAGGCCTGCTCACACGTCCCATCCACTAAGCTATCACCTGCCCGCAAGCTGATAATGCCAACATCATAAGGGGCAACTGCATCAGGCCAAATGATGCCATGCTCATCATGGCTGGCTTCAATGATGGCACCAACCAAACGCGACACGCCAATCCCGTAAGAACCCATTTGTACCAAGCAATCCTTGCCGTCTGGGCCTACCACTTTGGCATGCATGGGTGCAGAATATTTGGTACCAAAAAAGAAGATATGGCCCACTTCAATGCCGCGCCCGGTACGGCGCCGATCCGGGGTTACTTCGGCATTAAACCTTACTTCATCGTGAATTTCATCGGTCGCAGCATAGGCTTTAACGATGCGATCAACGGTCTCTGCGCGCGCTGCACGTGCTTTGGGTGTATTGTCAAAGCTGATATCCAAGCTCGCCCAATCGGTTTCATCATAAATCGCGTCATAATAAACACCGCTTTCGCCCGTGGGGGCTAAGACCAAAAATTCATGGCTTAAATCGCCACCAATCGGGCCTGTATCAGCCCGCATGGGTACAGCTTTCAAGCCCAAGCGCTGAAAGGTTTTAAGATAGGCAAGAAACATTTTGCGATAGGCATCGCGGGCACCAGTTTCGTCTAAATCAAAGCTATAAGCATCCTTCATCAAGAACTCACGCCCGCGCATCACGCCAAACCGTGGGCGTACTTCATCACGGAACTTCCATTGGATGTTATAGAGATTAAGCGGTAACTCCTTGTAGGAGCGCACATGATTGCGGAAAATATCAGTGACCACTTCTTCGGCAGTAGGCCCAAACAATAGGTCGCGCTCGTGCCGGTCGGTGATGCGCAACATCTCAGCACCATAAGCATCATAACGCCCACTCTCACGCCAAAGATCTGCCCCCTGCATGGTTGGCATCAAAACTTCCAGCGCGCCGGAACGGTTTTGCTCTTGGCGCACGATGGCTTCAATTTTTTGCAAGACCTTAAGGCCAAGCGGCAACCACGAATAAATGCCAGCAGAATGCTGCTTGATCATGCCGGTGCGCAGCATCAATTGATGGGAGATGATTTCTGCATGGGCAGGGGTTTCTTTTGTTACGGGCAGAAAATAGCGCGACATGCGCATAGCGATCACCTTCTCTTTCAGGACTGCCATAGTCTGTGCTGGCCTGTCAGGCAATTCGCACCGCTGTTCTCAAACAAATTCTAGCTGGGTCCGATCCTCAGAAATAAGCCTAGACATCGGGCCCCTCCATTGTCACGCTGGGTGAAAAGGGTGGAATACGCATGCAAGGTGCCTTGCCATTTATTTTGGCCTTGCTTTACGCAGGGTTATTATTTGCTTTTGCGTCCTGGGCGGAGGGCAAAAGTAGCGAGAAGCTGAAGTCCGCGCTGCGTGGCCCTGCCTATGCGTTTGCGATAGGCGTCTATTGCACCACTTGGACTTATTATGGGGCCGTTGGCAGTGCGGTTGCGGACGGGTGGTCCTATCTGCCGATTTATCTTGGACCCATTCTGCTTTTATTCGGCCGGGCCTTTTTGATCCGCATGATCGATGCGGTGAAAAGCGATGGGGCAAACTCCATCTCTGAATTCATTGGTGGCCGATTTGGTAGCAGCCGGGTGGTGGCAGCCTTGGTTACAATATTGGCGTTGTTGGGCTCAATTCCTTATATTGCCCTACAATTACGGTCCCTAAGCACGACCTTTGCCTTGGTTTCAGGCGTCCAGAACATCCCTGTTATCGCCTGTGTTTCGGCGGGCCTCTTGGCGCTATGGGCCATGCTTTATGGCACGCGCCGCTATGAAGCCTCCTCGCGCAATGATGCTGTTTTATTTGCGGTGGGATTTGAATCAGTTGTGAAGCTGATTGCACTTTTAGTGGTCGCATCGCTCGCGATCATGCTGTTTGGTCAAGAAACACCAAGCGTCCTAACGGCCACTTCTCAAAGCGTGGCCACGATTTTCGATCCCGGCAAGATTAATGCCGATTTTTTTGTTTTCACCTTTATGTCGATGGCGGCGATTATCGCTCTGCCCAGGCAATTTTACATCATGGTGATTGGCGCAACATCTAGCCGTGATGTCGAACAAGCACGCTGGCCGTTTGTTGTTTATATGCTGGCGACTTTATTGGTGGTGGTGCCGATTGCCGCAGCGGGTATCGCTTTCCTCCCGTCGTCCGCCAGCCCGGATCTATTCGTCTTGGGACTGCCCCTATCGCGAGGCCATACTTTTATTGCGGTATTCGTATTTTTAGGGGGCCTGTCTGCTGCCACCTCGATGGTGCTGGTCGAGACCATTGCACTTGCCACCATGGTTTCAAATGATTTGGTCGCACCTGCCTTATTGCGCAAACGTGCTGATGCGGCGACTGCGGATTTTGGCGACACCTTGTTTTTGGCGCGCCGGTTCGTGATTGGCACCATTATGGGTGTAGCTCATTTGGGCTTTGCGTATATCTGACCAACAACCCCTCGCCGCAATTGGTTTGGTGGCCTTTGCAGCAATGGCACAATTTGCGCCTATTTTAGTGTTAGCCACTTATCGAACCAATCAAGATGCCTTAGCCGCCAAGTTGGATGCGGGTGGGGTTGTGCCCGTCCCTAGGATTTTCCATTTGCCCCCGTTTCTTGGAGAACTCAAAGAAACCATAACCCCTCTGGCCGAAGAAAAGGGGATAGAATTGCGGCTAGTGAGCCGCAATATCTGGGTTCATACCGACCCTGCATTGCTCAAGTCGATTGTGCAAAACTTCCTGTCCAACGCCATACGCTATACTGACAGCGGCGGTATCGTCGTGGGTGTGCGTCGGCTCGGCACCCATGTGCGGATTGACGTGTTTGATACCGGCTCCGGCATTCCGAGCCATCAGTAACAGAGCATTTTCCGTGAGTGTGAGCGCCTTTCAACTTCGGGTGAAGGCGGTATTCGTCTTGGTTTAGCAATTGTGGAGCGTATAGCGCGCCTGCTTGGGCACACCATCTCCATGCAATCGCGTGTCGGTCATGGTAGTCGTTTTAGTGTGACCCTACCGATTGCGTCGCAGCAAGATAGTTTACCAGATAAGCTTGTACAGCGTGTGGCCGCGGGCCCTACATCAATCATCCAAAAGCCATTGCGCGTTTTAGTGATCGAGGATGATCTAGTTATTCAACAAGCCATGCATAGCTTCCTGAGTGGCTTTGGTCATAAAGCGTTCCTTATGCGAACATCCCAGGAAGCGCTTGGTTTCGGGTCTGAATTTGACGTTGCACTGGTTGATTTCAACTTAGCACTAGCCGATGGATTAAGCTCGCCTGAACCCACGGCAAATATGTATGGCCTTGAAATAATTGATGAATTAGCCAAACAAAAGCCCGGTGCGCGCTTTGCTTTGATCACTGCTTCTTTAGACCCTTCGATTGGGGCGCGCGCAGCCGCGCAGCATGTGCCGGTGCTCGCCAAGCCTGTTGATCCATATGTTCTGGAACGCTGGCTTCACACCTAAATTGGCCCTTTCATCGCGTTTAGCGAAGTGCAAGCCCAAGCGCACGTGCTGCCAACACCGCTTGGGTGCGGTTTTGGACATCGAGTTTCTTTAAAATCGCCGTCATATGAGCTTTGACCGTGGCCTCACTGATTTTAAGGTCAAAGGCGATTTGCTTATTCAAAAGCCCTTGCATGACCCCAAGCAAAACCCGCAGTTGGGTTGGCGTCAGGCTGGTGATTTCAGCCGCGATTGGGTCAAGATCGCTGTCTATCGGCGGGGCAAGACGACGCCCGGCCAAGGCGTCACCAATCGCGCCTTCAATGACGCTTAAGTCAGCAGATTTGGCAATAAATCCTACCGCACCGAAGCGCAGGGCATTTTTGGCGGCATCTATGGCTTCTTCGCTAGATACGACCAAGATCGGCACACCAGGTTTCTCAGCATGCAGAAGCGCAACCCCCGAATAGCCCTCAGCGCCCGGCATTTTGAGGTCAAGCAGGATTAAGATTAGATCGTCTGCCGCATTGGCTTCGCGCAACGCAGAAGATAGATTCGCGCATTCAACCAAACGTGCGTCAGGTCGCATCTGGCGTGCGGCCATGGCAAGCGCTTGACGATAAAGTGGATGATCATCCGCGATCAGAATGGTAGCAGACATCGGATTATCACCGTGTGGCGATCAAACTCTCAATTACCGAAGGATCCGCCAAGGTCGTGATGTCACCAAGGTTTGAGACATCACCTTCAGCAATTTTGCGCAAAATCCGGCGCATGATTTTGCCGCTACGGGTTTTGGGCAGGCTAGGGGCAAAATGGATCACATCAGGCGTGGCGATAGGGCCAATTTCTTTGCGCACCCATTTTATCAAATCATCTTTCACTTCTGAACTGGCGGTTGCATCTGAATTCAACGTCACATAAGCATAAATGCCCTGCCCTTTAATGTCATGGGGATATCCGACCACAGCCGCTTCGGCGACTTTGGCGTGGGCCACTAAAGCACTTTCCACTTCTGCAGTTCCCATTCGGTGGCCCGACACATTGATCACATCGTCCACACGCCCGGTTATCCAGTGATAGCCATCTTCATCGCGCCGACAGCCATCGCCTGTAAAATATTTGCCTGGATAAGTCGAAAAATAGGTCTGGAAAAAGCGGTCATGATCGCCCCAAATGGTGCGCATCTGGCCGGGCCAACTGCGGGTTAAACACAAATTACCCTCACCTGGTCCATCTAAAACGCGCCCTTCTGCGTCCACGAGTTCGGTGACAACGCCAAACATTGGCAAAGTCGCAGAGCCCGGCTTTAGGGCCATGGCGCCTGGTAAAGGCGCGATCATCGCGCCACCTGTTTCGGTTTGCCACCACGTATCGACAATCGGACAGCGCCCTTCGCCGACAACATGATAATACCATTCCCAAGCTTCAGGATTAATGGGCTCACCCACACTGCCCAACAAACGCAATGACTTACGCGATGTCTTGGTTACATACTCATTACCCTCACGCATCAAAGCGCGCAAAGCGGTTGGTGCGGCATAGAAGATATTTACTTGATAACGGTCACAAATCTGCCAAAAGCGACTGTGGTCTGGATAATTGGGGACACCTTCAAACATTAAAGTCGTTGCGCCATTAGCAAGGGGGCCGTAGACAACATAGGAATGACCCGTGACCCAGCCGATATCGGCCGCGCACCAAAACACGTCGCCATTTCTATAATTGAAAATATAGGAAAAGGTCATGGCGACCCAAACCAAATAACCGCCGGTGGAATGAAGCACGCCTTTGGGCTTACCCGTACTGCCGGAGGTATAAAGAATAAAGAGCGGGTCTTCTGCATTCATCGGCTCAGGCGCGCACTGCGCGCTAGCGGCGCCAACAAGCTCACTATACCAATGATCTCGCCCTGCCGTCATCGCCGTATCCTGGCCCGCATGGGCAACCACAATCACGTCTTTTACGGATGGGCAGGAGTTCAAAGCTATATCTACATTGGCTTTGAGCGATACTACTTTCCCGCCACGTCGGCCGGCGTCGGCGGTAATCACAAGGCTTGAATCGCAATCTTGAATGCGCCCCGCCAAGGCTTCAGGCGAGAAGCCACCAAATACCACCGAATGGATCGCGCCGATGCGCGTGCAGGCCAACATGGCAATCGCGGCTTCAGGGATCATCGGCAGATAAAGCGTAACGCGGTGGCCTTTTTTCACACCTAGTTTTTTAAGCACATTGGCTAAACGACACACGTCGGCGTGCAATTCTTGATAGGTGATTTTACGGGTTTGACTGGGGTCATCGCCTTCCCAAAGAATCGCTACCTGATCCCCACGCTCGACCAAGTGGCGATCCATACAATTGGCAGAGACATTCAACACACCATCTTCAAACCATGAGATACCAAAGTCAGCCTCCTCAAAACTCGTGGTTTGTACTTTGGAAAATGGCACCATCCAATCGATACGAGACGCCTCTTTTGTCCAAAAACGATCTGGATCTTGGATCGACTGCGCGTAAGCTGCTTGATACCCAGCCTGTGAAATCACGGCTTTTTTTGCCCATTCCTCGGGGATTGGATAAATCGCTGTCATCTGATGGCCTCCCACTTTTGCGCCAGCTTGGCTGTGGCGTGATTTAAGGACGTCTTAGCCCATTGTGCGACACTGCACACCCTAGACCAAAGTCTATCTATGCGACTTCTCACGAACAGGTGAAAATGACCCCAATCAAACACAGATGCACATCAAAATGGTGGCATCGACAACGGGGAAACAGCCATGGAAAGATTGAAACTGCACGACATTGGAAGTTTGAGCAAATTCTTGGTTCTAAGTGTTGCAAGCATCGCCATTTTGGGATCGCCGGTTCAAGCCCAAACCGCTAAAGAGCAAGAACTTGAAGCGCGCGTTGCCGCGCTGGAAAAGCTGTTTGGAACGGTGCAAACCCAATTAACCCAAACCCAAGCAGAAAACGAAAAGCTGCGCGCCCAAATGGCCACCGTGCCGGTACAATTGGTATCAACCCCAGCACCCGCTGTCGGGCCCGCTCCTGCCGCTGATGGCTTCCCGTCGGGGCAACTAACTTCAAGCTTGGTGGTTTTGTTAAAACCGTTATGGCCTTCAGCCGCTATAGCAGTGGTGATGTTGCGGCCGCCGATCTGGGGCGCGATTTTTATCTGCCCCAAACCATTCCAGTTGGCGGGGTTCGTGAGAATATCGACAATGATTTTTCAACCAAACAAACCCGCATTTTCCTAGCAACCGAAACACCAATCGCGGGACATACACTCAAAGGCCTTGTCGAAGCCGATTTTCAAACCGCAGCCGGCACCCAAGGGTCAGAGCGCACAACCAACGGCTATGACTTCGCACTACGTCGCGCTTACGTCCAATTCGACAAGCTAACGATTGGCGAAGAATGGTCCACCTTTCAAAATGTCGGCGCTTTGCCTGAAAGTACCGACTTTATTGGCCCAACCGAGGGCAGCGTCTTCGCCCGTCAGCCTTTGATCCGCTATACGACGCCCTTAAACGCGATGACGACGTTGCAGCTCGCAGTCGAAAATCCCGAGACGGCGAGTGCCAATTCTGGTGCTCCAGCACTGCTTGAAAATGATGATGATACCGTTCCTGATTTGGTCGGGCGCCTCAATTTCAAACTCGCTAAAGGTGAAATGTCAGTTGCGGGTATCGCGCGACGCTTGTCAGTGGATAATGGCACCATTGGTGACGCGCGTTCGGCTTATGGTGCCAGTGTGGCGGGCCGGTTTAATTTTGGGCCGTCCAATCGCTATGACTTCCGCTTCATGGGAAGCTACGGCACGGGTATCGGGCGCTATCTGGGCCTGAACTTTGCCCCTGATACAATTTATGTCGCAGCCACCAACGACCTCAAGGAAGTGAAAAACTTTGCAGGCTTTGCAGCACTTCGCATCAATTTTACGCCGACCGTACGCTCAACTTTGATGGCGAGCTATCAAGAGGCTGATTATGATAGCGCGCTAAGTGCCGTCTCTCTTGCCACTTTCAATAAATCGGCCAGCAGCATCGCGGGCAATGTGTTTTGGTCTCCCGTCAAAGGCTTCGACCTAGGTGTCGAATACCGACATGGGCAGCGAGAATTGGTCAATGGGGCCAACGGCGATCTCGATCGCCTCGAATTTGTTGGCAAATACGTCTTCTAAGCCAACTTAAACTTTAAACTGGGAGGCAATCATGGCTAATATATCCACAATAGAGGATTTAGCGAAAAGCCAAAGCCATCGCTTAGTCATCGGTGCATCTTCGCTAGGTACCGTCTTTGAGTGGTACGACTTTTACCTGTACGGTCTTCTGGCGACCTATATTTCTGCCCAATTTTTTTCTGGTGTGAATGAGACCACGGGCTTTATACTTGCACTGGGTGCCTTTGCAGCGGGGTTTGCTGTTCGTCCATTTGGGGCCTTGGTGTTTGGCCGCATCGGTGACTTGGTTGGACGTAAGAACACGTTTTTGGTAACGATGGGTCTGATGGGGCTTGCGACGTTTGCCGTGGGTCTCTTACCATCGTATGCAAGTATTGGCGTCGCAGCACCAATCATCTTAATTGGGTTGCGACTGTTACAAGGTTTAGCCATGGGAGGCGAATATGGTGGGGCAGCAACCTATGTCGCAGAGCATGCTCCCCAAAACAAACGCGGTCTTTATACCAGCTGGATCCAAACCACGGCCACACTTGGCCTGTTTGCCGCCCTGATCACTGTCATAGGGGTTCGCAGCAACTTAGGCGAAGAAACCTTTAAAGTCTGGGGCTGGCGCATACCATTCTTGATCTCCATCGTCTTATTGGCGGTCTCGATCTGGATCCGCATGCAGTTGAATGAAAGCCCTGTGTTCCAAAAAATGAAGGACCAAGGAAAAACATCTAAAGCCCCACTAACAGAAGCCTTTGGCACCTGGTCAAACTTAAAATGGGTGATCATTGTCTTGATCGGTGCAGTCGCAGGCCAAGCCGTTGTCTGGTACACAGGTCAATTTTACGCTTTGTTCTTCCTAGAAAAAATGCTCAAGGTCGATGGGGCAACCACCAATATTCTTATCGCGGTTGCTTTGGTTTTAGGTACACCAGGCTTTGTATTCTTTGGTTGGCTTTCAGATAAAATCGGTCGTAAGCCGATTATCTTGGCCGGATGCGCCTTGGCAGCTCTCACCTATTTCCCGGTGTTTCATGCACTTACCCAAGCCGCTAACCCCGCATTGGCTCAGGCCCAACAATCGGCCCCTGTAAGTGTAACAGTCAATAAAGCCGATTGTTCGGTTCAATTTGACCCGGTTGGGAAAAACAAATTTGATACCAAAAGCTGCGACATTGCCAAATTCTTTTTAGCCAAAAGTGGGGTGAGTTATCAGCGTGTTGACGCACCAATTGGCACGATCGCTTCAGTTAAAATTGGGACCGAAATCTATGTGGCCCCAGATCCTAATGTGGTCACAGGGGCCGATAAAAAAGCCGCGATCACCAAGTATCAAGACAGCCTCAAAGCCGCTTTAACCAAGGCTGGCTATCCTGCTAAAGCTGATCCAGCAACCATCAATAAACCCATGGTCATAGCGATCCTTTTCTATCTGGTGATCTTGGTTACCGCAGTTTATGGTCCAATCGCGGCACTGTTGGTTGAGATTTTCCCCAGCCATATCCGCTACACGTCGATGTCCCTGCCCTATCACATTGGTAATGGCTGGTTTGGTGGATTTTTGCCAACCACAGCTTTTGCAATGGTGGCAGCAACGGGGGACATTTATTATGGCCTTTGGTATCCGGTCCTAATTGCAGGACTGACAGCCATTCTTGGTCTGATTTTATTGCCAGAAACTTTCAAGCGAAGCCTCGACCATTAGAACGGCCCAGAAATTCAACTCTATAGCCAGCTGCTTCAGGTTGCAGGCTTTTTTCTGCAATCCAAAACTGATTATTGTGAAGCGCATGATGTACCTTTCACCCATTATTAACTCAGGTTAAGGATCATTGGGCTGAGGTAAACCATGCGGGAAAATCGAGACTATAAGCGCATGGGTCATGAAGTTGCTTTAACAGCTATAGCTTTAAGCATGCTATTGGGTTAGTGAAACATCGCAATATATGAGTGCATGGCAAGACTAAGAGCATCCCTTTTCATAAAGCCATATCATTCTTGCCTTGATCAGGGCAAAACCAGCGCTACAGAAGAATTAGAGTTACGCTTCAAATGGACAAAAATAACTTTGACGGCGTAAGAATCGTCCTGGCATTCATTGTTGTTTTCGCTCACCTTGCTTCCCTAACACAAGCTCCAGAATTTAGTCGCTTTTTATTGTTGTTTAACTCAGATTTTGCAGTAAAAGGATTTTTTTCCATTAGTGGTTTTTTAGTTACACAAAGTTATCTAAATAGCACTACAAAACTTGATTTTGCACGAAAAAGAATTCGTCGAATTTATCCTGCTTATGTCATAGCAATTTTATTATGCTTAATGATTGG
>NZ_BPFZ01000015.1 GCF_030158815.1 Candidatus Phycosocius spiralis | reverse complement strand
TGGCTCCACCAGCTTTCGCCAATGTCATCGTAATCGCCGCCGTCAGCGTCGTCTTACCATGGTCAACATGGCCAATCGTGCCAATGTTACAATGCGGTTTTGTACGTTCAAACTTTTCCTTTGCCATAATTGTCTCTCAGCTTTTCATAAGGTGGTTAAAAGGGGGTGGATTTAGCCAGCAAGCTTTGCGAGCACTTCCGCACTCACGGCCCGAGGCACTTCTTCATAATGATCAAACGACATGGAGAACGAAGCACGACCCGAAGAAAACGACCGCAATTCATTCACATAGCCAAACATATTGGCTAAAGGGACCATGGCGTTGACAACATTGGCGTTCCCGCGCATGTCTTGTCCTTGGATCATACCACGGCGGGAGTTGATGTCGCCAATGACAGAGCCCGTAAACTCTTCTGGGCTGACAACTTCCACTTTCATAATGGGTTCGAGCAAGCGTGGGTCGCCATGTTGTTTTAACTCCCGGAAAGCGGCACGGGCAGCAATTTCAAACGCCAAAACGCTGGAATCCACATCATGATATGCCCCGTCAACCAACGTCGCCTTCAAGTCGATCAACGGGAAACCAGCCAACAGACCATTTTGGACCGAGTTTTCAAGACCTTTAATCACGCCTGGGATATATTCCTTAGGCACCGCACCGCCGACAATTTGGCTTTCAAACGTAAAGCCAGTGCCAGGGTCACCCGGTTCAAAGATCAGCTTAATTCGGGCAAACTGACCCGTACCACCGGATTGCTTTTTGTGGGTGTAGTCAATCTCAGCACGCTTGTTGATCTTTTCACGGTAGGCCACTTTTGGCTGACCGACATTGGCGTCTACATCATAGGTGCGGCGCAAAATATCAACCTTAATGTCCAAGTGAAGCTCACCCATGCCACGCAAAATGGTTTGGCCGCTTTCTTGGTCGGTCGAGACGCGAAATGACGGGTCTTCGTTTGCAAGCTTTGCCAACGCCAACCCAAGCTTTTCCTGATCGGCCTTTGACTTAGGCTCAATGGCGATTTCGATCACGGGCTCTGGGAATTCCATGCGCTCAAGGATCACAGGTTTCAATGGGTCGCACAAAGTATCTCCGGTGCGCACTTCTTTAAGGCCCGCCAAAGCGACAATATCACCAGCATAAGCTTCTTTGATGTCTTCGCGATTGTTCGCATGCATCAACAGCATACGGCCAATACGTTCTTTTTTATCGCGTGAAGAATTCAACACCGCATCACCGGCCGAGCATTTGCCGGAATAGACGCGGCAGAAGGTAATCGTGCCGACAAATTTGTCGTCCATGATCTTAAATGCCAGCATCGAGAATGGATCTTCGTCGGTTGGTTGGCGGGTGGTTTCTTCATCGGTTTTAAAGTCGATGGCCTTGATACCCTCGCGGTCAGCAGGTGACGGTAAATAATCAACAACCGCGTCGAGCAAAGGCTGAACACCTTTATTCTTAAACGCAGAACCGCACAAAACTGGGTGAAAGGCGCGACGGCGTACAGCCAACCGCAACAAGCGCTTGATGGTATCTTCGTCTGGCTCTTGACCTTCGAGATATTCCATCATCACTTCATCGTCCATTTCAACAACGGCTTCGAGCATTGTGTGACGATATTTTTTGGCTTGCTCAATCATATCAGCTGGAATGTCTTCGACATTGAACTTTGCGCCCAAGCTTTCTTCCAACCAAACGATGGCCTTCATCGCAATGAGGTCAATAACGCCCTTGAAGTTGTTTTCAGATCCGATGGGTAATTGCAAACACACGGGCTTTCCACCCACGCGGGAGACTATCTCGCTAACGCAATTGTAGAAGTCGGCACCAATCTTATCCATCTTATTGACAAAGACGATACGTGGCACATCATATTTATCGGCCTGACGCCAAACAGTCTCAGTTTGGGGCTCAACCCCTTGGTTGCCGTCGAGCACGCATACAGCACCGTCAAGCACCCGCAATGAACGCTCTACTTCAATTGTAAAGTCTACGTGGCCCGGAGTGTCGATGATGTTCAAGCGCTTGTCACGCCAAAAGCAAGTAGTGGCAGCAGAAGTGATGGTGATACCGCGCTCTTGTTCTTGGGTCATCCAATCCATGGTGGCAGCACCATCATGGACTTCACCAATCTTATGCGACTTTCCAGTGTAGTACAAAATACGCTCAGTCGTCGTGGTCTTGCCAGCGTCGATATGCGCCATGATGCCAAAATTGCGATAATCTGAAATCGCGTGGGTGCGAGGCATTGTAAAACCCTTTCAGGGGAGCTCTTGGTTTGTATAGATTTACCAGCGATAATGCGAGAATGCGCGGTTGGCTTCGGCCATTTTATGCGTGTCTTCACGCTTTTTCACGGCCGTACCCCGGTTCATGGCTGCGTCGGTCAACTCACCGGCAAGGCGTTCTTGCATGGTTTGTTCGTTACGCTTGCGTGCTGCCCCAACCAGCCAACGCAAAGCCAATGCTTTACGACGCTCTGAACGGACTTCAACAGGAACCTGATAAGTTGCCCCACCCACGCGGCGCGAACGTACTTCGATGGCGGGTGAAATATTGTCAAGTGCATCATGAAAGACCTCAAGAGCGGAACGCTTGGCGCGCTTCTCACAAAGATCAAAGGCACCATAAATGGTCGATTCTGCAACAGACTTCTTGCCCTCATACATGATGTAATTCATCAATTTTGTGACATCCATGTCCCCGAACTTCGGGTCTGGCAGGATATCACGCTTTTCGGCGCGGCGACGACGTGACATGGAAAAACCTCATATTCTCTAGACTATTTCAAGATCTTATTTTGGACGCTTGGTACCGTAATGCGAACGACGCTGCTTACGATTCTTCACCCCTTGGGTATCAAGAACGCCACGCAATATGTGATAGCGCACACCGGGTAAATCCTTGACGCGGCCGCCACGGATCAAAACCACTGAGTGCTCCTGCAGATTGTGGCCTTCACCAGGAATATAGCACACAGCTTCAGAACCAGATGTCAAACGAACCTTTGCAACCTTACGCAAAGCCGAATTTGGCTTCTTTGGCGTAGTGGTATACACGCGGGTGCACACACCTCGACGCTGTGGACAGCCCTTGAGGGCTGGAACCTTATTGCGCACCTTCAAAGGTTGGCGCGGCTTACGGATCAACTGGTTGATCGTTGGCATTCTATCATTTGCTCCTGTATAGCCGACGAATGGGTGGCTATTCCCCGCTTAATATTGCGCGCCCCCCGTGCGACCGAGGGCAGGCTGAGCGCGCAGCCTTATCACTTTCTAGCCAAACGCCAAAACGAGCAAAGCCCCCGTCCCCCTTGGTCCGGTACGCCATGCGCGAGTTGATCAAATTGTCTGGAATGCCCGCCCGAGGTGAAACCACATCGCGCCAGCTTTCATCGGCGCTTTCCTATACGCGGGCTGCTTTTGGGTCAAGGTGAGGGTGCAGTGGGGGTTGCTTGTGCTTGGCCCATGTCTCAGCTTCTGATTAGCTCCGGCGCTGATATAGAGGCCTGCAGGGCATGGACGACCGATGCCGCATGTTAGAAAGCGACGCCTCGAACTGGCCGCCAAAGCGACATAGCGGTAAACCTATGTACGAAGTCAGCTCTTCACGCGAAGAAAACCGAAAAATTGTATGACAACAATGGCTATAACTCTGGAACAAGCGCCCCAAATGGTATTCAAGCAAAAAAACAAATTTAGCCAAGCTCAACCAAAATCTCATCGGCAGCGACCGCTTCGCCCGCACTCACATGGACTTTAGCGACTTTCCCGTCGCGCTCGGCGCGTATGATGTTTTGCATTTTCATGGCTTCCACAATCGCAATCGCCTCACCTGCTTTTATATCCTGACCTTCATTCACCTCCAATGATACAACAAGCCCCGGCATGGGCGAGAGGATCAGGCGCGCGTTGTCGGCTGTTATCTTTTCTGGCAGTTTAGCGTGCAGCTGAGCATCGCGCGGGGTTGCGACAATCACTACCGCTTTGGCACCACGATATGAGAATTGATAGCCCTGCACGCGATCCTTAAATTTGACGGCAAAATATTCGTTTTCAAATACACCCTCTGCATGGGCTATGCCGGTGATCAAGCGGTCACCGGGCTGGAAATCGCTTATGATATCAATCATCTCGCCATTTTCAAACCGAACTTGGGCACCATTTGGAGTGATTTCCACATGCAGTGGATGGTAAGTATTATCAAGCAGCACCACCCAATCACTTCGGATCGACTTATGTGGGGTCATACGGCCGCTGATGTTGGCATCACGTGCCAGTTTACGCATGTGCACTAAGGCACCAACACCAGCCATCAAGCACTGGATTTTATAGGTCAGTGGCGCGCCTTTAAAGCCGGCGGGAAATTGTTCCTTGATATAGGCCGTGGTGATATCGCCCGATCGATAGCGTGCCTCTTCCATGACGGCAGCTAAAAAGGGGATATTGTCCTGAATACCTTCGATAGCGAATGTATCAAGGGCACCTGCTTGCGCTTGAATAGCAGCCAATCGCGTGGGGGCCCAAGTAACTAGTTTTGATATCATAGGGTCATAATGGATCGAAATCTCATCGCCTTCGCGTACACCCGAGTCATTACGGACTTTGTAGCTACCAAAATCACCTTCAATTGGAGGCAAGTAGCGCTTGAGGCGGCCAATGGAGGGTAAAAAGTTGCGGTAGGGATCTTCCGCATAAATCCGGGTTTCCACCGCCCAACCTTTGATTGATAAATCCGATTGCGTGAAGGCCAAAGGCTCACCTGAAGCGATCCGTAACATCTGCTCTACCAAATCAAGGCCTGTGATGGCTTCTGTGACTGGGTGCTCTACTTGCAAGCGCGTGTTCATTTCAAGAAAGTAAAAGCTTCTGTCTTGTCCTGATGCCACAAATTCAACAGTTCCAGCACTGTCATAGCCTACGGCTTTGGCCAATGCGACCGCTTGCTCGCCCATTAGATGACGGGTTGCTTCGTCTAATAAGGGGCTTGGAGCTTCTTCGATGACTTTTTGATTGCGGCGTTGGATGGAACATTCGCGTTCAAACAAATGCACCACATGGCCGTGTTTGTCGCCCAACACTTGAATTTCAATATGGCGTGGGGCAAGGATAAATTTCTCGATAAAGATGCGGTCATCGCCGAAGGCGTTTTTGGCTTCGGCGCGAACAGCTGGAAAGCCCTCCTCCACATCCTTGCGGTCGTAAGCGACGCGAATGCCTTTACCCCCGCCCCCGGCGGAGGCCTTGATCATAACCGGATAGCCGATCTCCTCAGAAATCTTCACGGCATGGGCTGTATCGACAATTTCTCCGATATGGCCGGGTACACAGGAGACGCCAGCGGCAGCGGCGGCTTTTTTACTTTCAATTTTGTCGCCCATCGCACGAATGGCGGTTGGGTTTGGTCCGATAAAGACAATGGCCTCATCCGCACAACGTTGGGCAAACTCCACTTTTTCCGACAAGAAGCCAAAGCCTGGGTGCACGGCCTTTGCGCCCGTTTCTTTGACGGCCGCAATAATTTTATCGATCACAAGATAGGATTCGGATGCAGGCGCTGGGCCGATAAACACCTTCTCATCGGCCATCTCAACGGCCAAGGAATCGCGGTCAGCCTCTGAATAAACGATCACCGTCTTCACGCTCAAACGGCGACAGGTCTTGATGATGCGAACAGCGACTTCGCCGCGATTGGCAATCAAAATCTTCTCAAACATCCGTGCACGCCCCCGAAACGCTGGTCATCTCATGTACCTTGTATTGGAGGTAGTGGTTAGAGGGCAATTGATCAGGATGCAACTTTGGGAAAGCTCGTGAGGGGCTGGATATCCATAATGTTAGCTTGACCTGACATTAATTGAATGTTAGGTATACCTTACATAGAGGAGATCCCACCTTGGAACAAACCCCGCAATCGAAAAGCTATTTTGCCCGCACCATGGGCTTTATGGGCTTTTACATCCTCCTTAACATAGCGGCCATGGCTGGCCTTTTAGATGGGGTCACCTTGCCCGGACGGTGGGTCTTTGCCGGTCTGTTAGGCTTGATGATTGGCGGGCAGATTTGGGCGACTTTGGTGATGATCCGCGATAGCGATGAGTTTATCGGCAGCTTTTTGGCCCGCCAGTTCATTTTAGCGTCTGGCCTTTCAATGGCGATATATTGCGTCTGGGGCTTTGGCGAAAGCTATGCCGAAGCACCCCATCTGCCAAGTTGGATGATTTATCTTTTGTTTTGGTTGAGTTTTGCGATTACCTCACCATTTGCCCGCAGGCTCAACAAATGATCAACCGACTACGCGCATTTCGGACCACAAAGGCCATGACACAGTCCGATCTTGGCCAAGCGGTGGGTGTATCACGCCAAGCCATCATCGCGATTGAAGCCGATCAGCACGATCCTTCCCTTGATCTTGCGTTCAAACTTGCCGCCTTGTTTGAAACCGAGGTAGAGACATTATTTGAAAACCCATATCGAACCTAAGCTGACTATTGGCCCTGCTTACTCTCCGCGTTGATCTAACCAATCATGTTCTAACGCCCGTAGGCGGCCAATCACCGTAATCAAGAAAGCCGTTGACCACCCTAGAAGAATAACACCATTGGCCGCCTCGATCGCCCCAACCAAACGCCAATCGCGAGGTAATATAACATCACCATAGCCCAAGGTGACAAAGGTGACAGTTGAATAATAAAGTGCAGTCTCAAAGTCGGGCAATGCTTGCAGACCATAATAATAGACAGCTGCATAGATCCAGATTTCACAAGAATGGATAGCAAATATACCAAACACCACCAGTATAATTGAAAAAACCTGTTTTGATAGATGATCTTTGAGTTGTGTGCCATTGGGTTCACGCTGGCGGATCATGTTGATCAAATAGGCAAGTCCAATAAAATGTATTACAACGGTTAAAGCTACCATGGCAGAGGAAATCGCCAAAGTGTCCCAAATATCTGAAATAAAACTAGTCACATCCACGCGCCTGTCCTCTCACAGTTTAAACCGATCTTAAAGCCGCCGAAATGACCAGGCTTTGGTTAAAAAAGCCTGGCGCTGATCGACCAGTTCAAAACCATTGGCTTCCAACATGCCCTGCATATCGGTTGTAAGCCAAGAAGTAAAAAAGGGCTCATGAAAGCCAATTGGGAATGCATCCAACAGTCGGTCCAACTGCGGATGGTCGCTAGTTTGCAGCGCATCGGCTATAATGAAATAGCCACCGGGTTTTAAGATTCGGGCTGTCTCTCGCACAACTTTAGTGCGCACTTTGGGTGGTAATTCGTGAAACAGATAAATGCTTAAAGCACGATCGAAACTCGCATCCCGAAAGGGCGTCGCCTCAGCGGCCCCACTCATAGCCTTTGCGCAACGATAAGGGGCCAGAGCGCGCGAAGCAGCATGCGCGTATGCCGGTGACATATCCAGTGCGGTGAGGTTCAAGCGGGGAAAGTTCCGCATGATCTCCCCTGCCATTTGCCCTGTACCACAAGCCAATTCCACAAGACTGGTTTTGCGCTGATCTACGCCTTTTAGGCTTTGTGCTAATAGGGCTAAAGCTGTTGAGCGCCGCATCGGCCCGGCAGAACCTGTAAACAAAGTCTCGACCTGAAAATCATAGAGATCAGCGCTTTCAGGTGTGAGCCAGCCACCACTTTGCCAATGAAAATTCTGGCGGAAATAGGCGGGGTAGCCCTCGCCCAAGCCGACGTCGCGAACCTCGGTTGCCTGCTTAGCCAAGCGGCGTTTGTCAATAGCCCTCACATCGCGCAGATAGGCGAGACTTTTGCGGGTTTGGCTGAGTTGGGGTTTAGCGTCGGGAAGCAGATAGAGGCCTGCTTCGATATTGGCGAGATCTTGGCTAAAGACCGACAAAAAGGCTTTGCGTAGCGCCCTAGGGTCGGGCTTGGGCTTGTCGGAAGTAAAAGGCGCATCGCCGGGTCGATCAAAGGGTGCCGAGGTGATCCGCGCCAGCCCATAATGGGCAGCGTAAAAGGCAAATTTCGCCGTGGCCCCAGCTGCGTAACTTAATGTCAGAAGACGATCCATTGCTATAACCTAGTTCGTATTGCTTATAGACCAAACTGAAAACTTCAAGTTTAATCAATTACGCCCGCGTCTTGCCAAGCCTTTTTCGGCCAGCGTGCGTGCACCCAAAACCATTGCTCGGGCGCTTTCAGGATTTGGGTTTCGATAAACTGGTTAATCCGAAGGACCGAAGCTTGCACCGCATCATCGATTGGGGTGTCAAAAGCCATGAGCATGGGCTCTTGCACCTCGACTTTAAACTGCGCACGTGCGCCAAGCCGAGCAACAGTCATGGTTTGAAGCGGGGCTTTGAAGCGATAAGCCAAGCGCGAGGGGCCATCGGCGGTCTTACACAAATGCCCAAAAAAAGGCGCTTCAACCCCGGTTTCATATTTTTGGTCGTTCATCATGGCGACAGAGCCACCCTTGGCCAAAATGCGCATCAAACTGACCCCGCCTGATGGGCCTTTGGGCGCGAACAAACGAACCCCATAATCGGCGCGCGCTTTAACAATCGTATCATCAACCCATATATTGTTGGCTGGCCGATAGGTGACACGGCAATCCACGCCGCGTTTGACGATAGCGGCGGGCATCACTTCCCAATTAGCAAAATGCCCAGAGATAAACACACCGGGATTCTTGGCACCTACATAGCGATCAAGGATGTTTAAACCCTCGATCTCCACACGACTATTGTGTTCAAAAAAGTGCATCGCAGAAAGATGGGGGAATTCCCCGACAACACGACCTAAATTATCCCACATCGCATCGAGGAGTTCACGCTCTTCCGCGCGGGTGATCCTTGGCATGGCTAAGCGCATATTATAGCGAGCGGTCTGATGTGCGCTGGTGAACGGACCTAATTTACGGGCAAAGCGCGCTCCAGCGTTGGAAGCTTGGTCGAGCGACATCGCGCTAATTCGGTGCCAGTAAGCGTGAAACGCCCATGATTCCAAACGCTTAATAAAGGATTCGCGTCGACCTACTGTCATAAGTCGGTTTTAGTCCCGCCTGCTGTGGGTGTCGAGTTTAGCGCACAGGAATGCCAAAAAGGCCTCAGGATCTGATAGGCGCACAGTAACAGGGAGAACCCGAACTTTTCTGGCAAAATCGATGGGCAAACGGACATAATCCTTAGCCGTAGTCACAAGCTGGGCCCCCGCTTGCTTAGCCAAGCACTCCAAACGCTTAAGCTCGTGGTCCCGATAGACATGGTGGTCACCAAAGGGGTGAAGATCAACGACATCAAGACCTGCTTCGCGCAAACTAATGTCAAATTTCTCCGGCCGCCCAATCCCACAAAAACCCAAGACAGGGCCCTTGAAGTCAATCGGGCCCGTCGCTAATTCAGCGTGAAAAACCGGTCCGTGATAGCAGGACAAATCGTCGCGCGCATCTTCACTTAAGGCACCCATGACGATCACCCCATCTGTGCGGGCTAAACCTCTTGCTGGCGGCTCGCGCAGCGGTCCAGCGGGAATGAGCCTTCCATTGCCAAAACCAACATTGCCATCGACGACAACTAAGGACAGGTTCTTTTCTAGATTGGGGTTTTGATGAGCATCGTCGAGAATGAGGCCGGCCATCCCACTTTGAGCCGCCAACTGACCTGCTTGCGCGCGATCCTTGGCAATAAAAACCGGACCATCGTGCGCCAGCATGAGGGGTTCATCACCAACATCTTGGGCACGGTGCACCTCTGTATCGACCCGCACGGGCCCTTTAAGCATGCCACCATATCCGCGTGATACAATGGCGACTAAGCCACCAAGCTCGTCTGCTAAGAGACCACGAAGCAGCTGAGCAAGCGGCGTCTTGCCTGTACCCCCCGCACTGATATTGCCAATCGAAATGACCGGTATCGCCACCTTTGTGGGCACGGTAGTGGCCATACGATACGCCACGCTTGCCCCATAAAGCCAACCAAGAGGGCTCAAAAGTAGGCGAAGCACGGGCGCGCTATCGCGGCCTTCCCGGACGATCCAAAAAGTAGGCGCTCTCATGATGATTTTCCTTCCAGACAAGCCAGAAGCGCTGTAACGGTCGCCACCATCGCATGACCACCCCTACCAATCACGTGACGTGCCGCCTCATTCTGCCGGCTGCGGCGTCGAGGATCGCCCAGCAATTGAGTGATCACCATCCCCAGGCGATCGCGTCGAGTATCGTCAAGGATCACACACCCCCCTTC
Source organism: Candidatus Phycosocius spiralis (assembly GCF_030158815.1). GTDB lineage: Bacteria > Pseudomonadota > Alphaproteobacteria > Caulobacterales > Aquidulcibacteraceae > Aquidulcibacter > Aquidulcibacter spiralis. The sequence goes on along the minus strand of NZ_BPFZ01000015.1, from coordinate 63,780 downwards.
ATCCTTCAGGGCCTGATACAAGTCTAAAAAATTGCCAACACAATGCCCACTTACAACAGCAGAACCCAATTGAATTGGCTCAACCGGATTATGTCCGCTCAGCTCTGGCCTTAAACTGCCCGCCATAAAAGTAACTGGAGCCAAGGACATAGCTAGCCCCATTTCGCCTAATGTGTCCCACAGCCAAACACGATCGTCCTTGGTCGGAATGTGACCTCTGGAGCGCAAAACTGGTACAAAGCCATGCTTAGCGCACGCTGCCTGCACTTCAAGCATTCGTTCTGGATGGCGCGGGGCGAGGATTAAAAGCGTATCTGGCGTATCTCGCTTAATCGCGCAATGGGATGCGAGAATTATCTCTTCCTCCCCCGCATGGGTGGAGGCCGCTAGCCAAACCGGCCGCTGCCCCAATATCTCTTTCAGCGCAGTAAGCTCGGCCTGGTTGACCACCAAGGGACTGGTCGCGAGTTTCAGATTGCCGGGCTCTGCCAAAGGCGCGTCTACAAGAAGACTGATCGCGTCACGGGTGCGCCGATCTGCTGGCATAATCAGGTCAAACAGCCCAAACAAAAGCCGTGCCGACTTGATCCGCCCTAGCCATCCCTTGGCGCTTTTATGCGTCATACGCGCATTGACCAAAGCTAGGCGAATATCGGCTTTTTTAGTAGCGAGGAGTAGATTGGGCCAAATCTCGCCTTCGATGAAAATCGCCAGATTAGGCTTCCAGCCTGCGATAAAGGCCTCTGTCGCCCTCGGCACATCCACGGGGACGTAACGATGCATGTCAGGCGCTTTTAGCTTCTTAGCCATCAAATCGGCCGAGGTTTTGGTGGCGCTGGTGAATAAAAAAGTTAGTTCTGGGCGCGCGGCGCGCAGATGCTGGGCGAGGGAAAATCCAAGCAGGCTTTCCCCAACACTTGCCCCGTGGATCCAAACCAAAGTGCCCTCCGGGCGGTTGATGGGTGCCGTGCTTAAACGTTCATTTACACGGCCTGGGTCTTCCTTGCCCTTGGTTGCCCTGCATGCGAGAATAAAGGGCATAAACCCATGGCAGAGGTGGGACATGAGCCGATAGAGCCGGAGGGAGAATGGTAAATCGACTGCCATATTGGAAGTTACGCTAACGCGCTTAGTGCGGGCTCTGCCGCTGGCTCAATCATGGGCCCACCAACTAAGCGATCGGCTTCATGGGTTAGCTCTGTGAGGGATTGCTCGAGGGCCAAGCGCACCGCTTCAAGGGCTTTGTCATCGGCTTGGGTTGGCACATCAATCGCTGGGCCAAAAAGAATGACACCTGTTGAGAACAAGGCGGGTAAATGAAATCGGTCCCAGCTCTTAGCATAACTACCCCCCTTGACAGCAAAAGCTGAGGGCAGGAGCGGTACTTTCGCCATTTTTGCGACCCGCACGGCTCCAATTTGGGCGCGCATACGTGGTCCGCGCGGACCGTCCGGCGTTATACCGACGCAGCCACCCTTACGTGCATGGGCCAGCATCTGGCGGAAGGCTTGCAGCGCGCCCTTATCTTCTACTTCACCATCCCTTTTTGTTTTTGAGGATGAACCGCGCACAACCATCCGACCGATCATGTGCGTCGCTTTGGCAACGAACTGGCCATCGGGGGATAGAGATATCAACATCAATACCGGTTGCACATGTTTAGGCCAAATCGAATGCGCACCCATGATGCGCGAATGCCAATAGCACCAAACAACGCCCTTACCCGACTGCCAAACAGACTGAGCATGCTCAAATCCTACTATCGTCCACCTCGTGGTATTACGCACCAACACCATCCAACCGGCCAATAAGCATCCACAAATCCATTGAACTGGCGATGAGCGAAAAAGAATGCGCATTAGCTTGATCTTCATAATGCCCGCTCCATAAACGGGGTTTGCTTGCAAAGCGAGTGGTTTGGCACCACAGCCTAGCCTTGCTCACCAGCCCTTAACTGCGTAAACGCAAGTCGAACAATTGAAAAGCTTGAATACACGTGCCAAAATTCGATCTAACTACGCCTGAACGCCGCAAAGCCGCTTTGCGCGACTATTGGTGGAATGACCACGGCTTTTTGCGGGCGCGCTTTCAAAACAAGCATCAGATCAGCCCACGCATGTGGCGTACCAATCAACCAAGCCCAGAGCAATTGGCCGCTTGGAAAGCGTTTGGCATCAAGACCATTGTCAATTTGCGCGGCGATACGGATGCGAGCTTTACAGTTCTAGAAAAAGACGCCTGTGCCAATTTAGGGCTTGATCTTGTGTTTCTGCATAGTGAGAGCCGTGGCGCGCCTTATGCAGAGCAACTGATTGAGGCCAAAAAAGCCTTTGAGACCATGGCCTACCCTGCCTTGATGCATTGCAAATCAGGTGCAGACCGTGCGGGAACCATGTCGGTCTTTTATCTTTATCAGATCGAAGGCGTACCCCTTGCCGAAGCGCGCAAACAACTAAACCTAAAATACCTCCATGTTAGTGCCGCAAAAACCGGTATTTTGGACTTTTTCTGGGCCGAATGGGCCAAGATTGAAGCCACAGGTCGCATTGATTTTTGGACTTGGCTTACCACCGAATATGACCGCGATGACTTAAAAGCCCACTATAAACCCCAAGCGGCGTGGAGCTGGTTTGTCGATAATGTGCTTAAGCGGGAATAGAGGGCGGGTTACGCAATAGTGCCCCATCGGTCCACTTCGCGGCCAGCTTCCCCAAAAGTGGGGAAGCGACATGTCGCTGCCGTTGCCGCTGGCTGTATTTTGGCAAAGGCCATGTTCGAGTTGAATTGACTTACAACGCATCCGGCCACAGCCCTAAGCCGTCAGCAAAATCGCGCAAATCGTTTCTAGCCCAGCCTGATCTTCTTCATCAAAGGCCGCAAGCTCGGTTGAATCAACGTCGAGCACGGCGGCGAGTGCGCCGGACGCATCATAGACAGGCACCACAATCTCGCTCTTGGATCGGCTATCGCATGCAATGTGGCCGGGGAATGCGTGGACATCCTTGACGAGCTGGGTTTGGCCTGTAGCGGCAGCAGCCCCGCATACGCCACGACCAAAAGGTATGCGCAAGCACCCCAAAGTGCCTTGATAGGGGCCAACCACCAATTCTGTGGGCTTAAGGGGATCAACCACGTAAAAACCCGTCCAGAAAAAGCGGGGTGCGAAGGCTTGCACCAAAAGACTGACGGCTGTTGCATAGCGCGCGGTAAGGCTGGTTTCGCCCGCCACCACTGCGGCGATCATCGCCTTTAATTCTGTGTAGCGCGCCGATTTTTCAAGCGGCAAGTCATCGGGGGAGAAGGTCTCAGCCATGGCTTCATCTAGGGTTTGCCGGGCATGATTGAAAGGGATAGGTGGCAAAAAGCCTCAGTTGTCAAACCGATAGAGATAACCTGTTACCTTGCTTAAAGCTTGAAAGCCCAGCGCGCGCAAAATGGGTTCACTGGTCGGTAAGGCTTCTGAAAATACCCACTGGCAGCCAAGATCGGCTGCGGCCTTTATGCGCGCATACACGACGGGGCGATAAAAACCACGGTGCCGATAATCCGGGTGGCTCGCCCCGCCATATAGGCCGGCAAACATGCTTCCCGCTGTCTGGATCAAACGCCCCATTGAGACGGCTTGGCCTTCATAGAGGCCAAGCCAGAACGGCTCGCCCGCCAATGCCCGCTCTAAAAGCGCCTGCGGGCTTTTATCACGGTGATAACCAAAAGCTTGAAAGCCCAAGTCATGGCAAAGTGTCGCCAGTGCAAGGTCTTCAACCCGTACAATTTCAAGACCGGGCACTGGGGCCATGGAGCTCAAATCTGTGGATCGAACCAACAGCGTTTCGGTCGGCTGTTGCACAAAGCCCGCTGCTTGGAGTGCTAAAGCGAGACCACCTGGCGCATCATGCTCATAGAGCTTCCACTCAAAATCAAAGGCCCCACTGGCGCGCGCGATTTCTAACTCAGCAGCGATCAGGGTTGGATAAGCGCTTTTGTAAAAGCTCTGCCAAATGACGTGACCATGGTCACGCGTCACAAAGGGGGTCTGTACCCAAGTGGATGGCAAAGCATGCCCATCCGGTCGCCTACGCTGATTGAGGTCAAAGGCATGGAGCAACTGGTGTTGCTCGATACCGTGCATCAAGCGGCTTTCGCCTTTGGTTCGGCAAAAGTCTTGCCCTGCCAAGCTTTACCCTGATCTAAGAAGTCGCGGATCACGGGCACAATCGTCTTGGCTTGCGATACTAAAAACAAATGTCCACCGCCTTTGACAATGTGGAGCTTAGCCTTAGGGGCAAGGCTAGCGATCCAGCGCCCATTGATTTCAGGAACAATCTTATCCTTATCCCCCATCATGACCAAGGTTTCAGCCTTTAAAAACGGTAAGAACCACGCACTCGTCCAGCCCATCATGCAGGTCAATTGGTGCATATAGCCAAGGGTGGTGGGCGGCAACAGACGCGAAGCATGGCCGTCCGAACCCGTGGTATCACCGCCATAGAGGCTACGAAAATTAGCCAGCATATAATCGCGGTCAACATAACGACGTGGACTTGCCATTTTAAGCAGGACTTCAGGATCGCCCGGCACCATCAACATGCCCATGCTGGTAGCGGCCAGCACCAATCGCCCGGTGCGCTTTGGGTTTTGCCACGCAAATTGTTGCGCCATCCCTCCACCCCATGATACACCCATCACATCCACAACTTCAAAGCCATAATGGTCCAACAATTGGGTTGCAAAAGCGCAGATCATCCAAGGCCGATAGGGTAAGATTGGACTAGGCGACTTGCCAACTCCTGGCATATCAAAGGTGATGATATCGCGATCGCTAAACCAATCGGCCAGTGGGGCCATCAGCTCTATATTGGCACCTATACCATTGAAAAATAGGATCGGATTTGGACGCTCAACACCTGCTTGCCCGGGCAAATCCGTGCGCCATACTCCGGCACGCACCGTGCGCCCACCCAGCTTCACAAGCTCAAACGTCCCCTGACGGTTGGCGATCTTTGTTGAATTTGGCAAATTACCTATCCTTCTTAACTCGACTTTTTATAGTGATTTGAGATGATTGCTAAACCCTTACAGCCCATGTGTTCGACCATGGCGCGCTTACTCATTAAAGGCATAGCGACCAGGGGCCGGATCACCTGGTGGATAGGCCTTATTACCCATTTGTTTTGGTGCCGCTTTGAGTGGGCCAGAGCGCGCTTTGAGCCATTCGCCCCAGAACGGCCACCACGAACCTGCAACTTCCTTGGCCCCCGCCATCCACTCATCACTGCTTGGGGGTAGCTTACCCTCTTTGCGATAAAATTTTGACTTGGGATTTCCAGGTGGGTTGAGCAAGGCTTGGATATGGCCTGAATGCGACAAAATGAACTCAATATTCTTAGAGCCCACCAATTGAGTGGTGCGATAGCACGCCTTCCAAGGCGTGATATGATCGGTGACGCCCGCAATCACAAATAAGTCTTGGGTGACTTTGGTGAGGTCAACCAAATGGCCGGCAAACTCCACTTTCCCAGGATTGGCAAAGGGTTGCTTAGGATACATGTCAAGATAATCGGAATGGAGTTTGGCAGGCAGATTGGTGGTATCATTGTTCCAGAACAGCACATCGAACGGCGGGGGATCTTGCCCCATTAGATAATTATTGATGACATAATTCCAGACCAGATCATTAGGTCGCATCCATGCAAACATGCGCCCTAATGCATCTCCCTCTAAAATCCCTTTCTTGGCCGAACGTTGACGCGCCAATTCAATCCCATGTTCGGACACCAGCGCCCCAACTTCAGAATCGCTGCGTTGTGGGTCTAAAACATTGACCATCAAGGTCACGGCATTGACCCGCGTATCGCCAAGGCTGGCGAGCTTTGATAAAAAGGTTGCGGTTGTGATCCCGCCAGAGCATGCTCCTGAAACATTAACCTTTTTGGACTTTGTAATGTCTAGGATTACGTCGGTCGCTTTAATCAGCTCATCGACGTAATGAGCGAGCCCCCAGTCGCGATGTTCCACCTGTGGGTTGCGCCACGAGACCAGGAAGGTCGTTATGCCCATCGTCCCCAAGAAGCGCACGATGCTTTTGTCCGGCGATAAATCATTGACATATGCCTTGTTGATTTGGGGCGGAATGATCAGGAATGGGATGGCGTGAACATGCTCTTCGCTGGGCACATATTGGATCAACTCCATCATCTCAGTCTTATAGACGACGGAGCCTTCTGAAATTGCCAAGTTTTCGCCGACCTTAAAGGGCCTTTTGTCCACTTGGCTGACCTGGCCACCATTTTCTATGAGGTCCCGATAGGCATTTTGGAGGCCCTTAAGCAGACTCATACCGCCACTTTCATAAGCACGTTTGATGGCAGCTGGATTGCCGATCAAACTATTAGTCGGCGAAATACTGTCGATAATCATTTGGGAGACAAAATTGGCGCGGGCGCGCTCCAATTCATCCAGCTCAAGGTCTGCGAGCCACGTGCCGACATTTTTCTGCACCGCCAGATAATATTGCATGCCCATGCGATAAATCGGGTTATATTTAAAGGTGATATCCAAAAAGCGCTTGTCTTTTGGGCTTGGGGCCAGATCGCTTTCATTTTTAAGAATGCGCACCACATCCTCACCCAAGGCTTTGAGATGCTTGGTTGTTGTCGCGGGCTTCTGGGTCACTTCGCGCATCATCAAGGCCACGGCCCCCAACAAATCTTCGCGCGCCAAGCCCATCATAGCGGTTAGAGCCACCGTATTTTCTGCCGCTTCGTCTCCTAAATTGAATTTCTGCTTTGACACTTTGACCTCCCATGCCACAAACCATGCCCCAAATCATGGCCTGAAATTCCTGGCCTCAAAATTGTGGGAGCGATTTTCATCAGCCATGTCACATGGGAGGTTATGACGGCAATTGACAATCGTGAAGCTATTTGTGCTGTGATACCAAAGATTCCGCTACTTGCCCGCTTCTGGCAGCGTTAGGACGCCCGATTATGAGTGCTGCACCCTCAACCAAGGATAAAATCCTGACCCAATCGCGCGAATTGTTCAATAGCGAAGGCTTTGGCGCTTTAACGGCGGTGGATATCGCCAATTATCTTTCCATGTCGCCTGGTCATCTTTATTATCATTTCAAAGGCAAAGCCGAGATCGCAGCAGCCCTTCTAACCGCCCATATCGAAGAACTTGAAACTATCAAGAACGCGGCCCTTAGCGCTTGTGTGGGCACAAAGGCCACCATCGAGGCCGCTTGGACTTGGATGCATATCTTGGTCGAAGAAGCGTGGGATGCGCGCTTTGCTTACCGGGAACCCTTAGCCATCGTGCGATCTGACGCCCGTTTAGCCAATCAGATGCGCCATATGTTTAGCGTTCAGCACGATGCCGCTTGGGGCCTGTTACACGCCTTGCGCAGTTCGGGCACTATCCTAGCCAGTGATGAGGCCTTTGATGGTTTGGTCCACCAAGTCGCCTTGGGTTTAGCTTTTCAATTGGTGCGCATGGAATTTGATGCCCAAGTCACAGAAAAGCCGCGCGACCTGATTGCCCGCGCGGCTGCCCTGATTATTTTACCAATCACGGGGTTTATCGCCCCGTCGGTTCAAGCAACTTAAGAAGCTTCGTCCTCGGTTTTCTTAGCGGCTTTGGCCGGTGCCGCCTTAGCACCTTTCAAAGCTTCTACTTCTGCGGATAAAGCTTCGATTTTTGCAGTTAAGGCTTCAATCTGACTACCGATGGCGAAAATGTTTAAAGGTGCTACTTTGTCCATGAAAGGAGATACTTTTTCCAACACAGTTTTGCGCACCGACTCAAACCTTTCTTCTAAGTCGTTCATGCGGGTTTCAGAGGCTGCCTTGACTTGTGCCGTCGTTTTCTCAACATATTCAGATACTTTGCCTGCAGTCTCATTCCTTGAGATGCTGGAGCGAACCAAATCTTCGACCTGTTCACCTTTTTCAACCAATTGGTCGAACAACTCGTTCGCGGCCCCGGTTACCTTTTCAACGCGGCCTGCGGCTTCTTGGTAAACACGGCCATAAGCACCAACACCTGCTAACCAGATTTTACGTGCGATTTCAAGACCTTCATTACGGGCCGTTTTAACACTTGACTTAACTTTTTTTGCTTTTGTCATGATTATCTCCACAACGGGCTGCTGGGGAAATGGGGGGGGGCAGCCCTTAAGTATTAAATGCTTATAGTGGCCCAAATTAGAAAGCGCATACTAATGGCTGCATCGCAGCAATTCAGCGGCCATGAGTTTTTAGCCAAAGCTCTGGATGGGCAGCAAGATAAGCATCTAAACGCGCCGCTACAGCTTTATGGTCGCGCGCCGACATATGAAAATGGCAGGCGCTAGCTTCAGGTTCTTTGAGCATCAAAGGTAAAATATCACTATAGCTAAAACCAAGCGCTTTGGCCCTGGCGCGCAGTTGATCCTGGCCAATCGTGTTCAACCAAGTCACTTCATCGGGTGTTAATTGGCCAAGATTGGGCCAGGAGATCAAAAGGGCGGCTTTAGGATGTTTTGCATAAAGCACACCCATAAAACGCTGATAGGTCTCAATATAATCGTCCAAAAAGGCCTTGCGCGACGCCCATCGCTCCCCCGCTTCAAGGGGGGTGGAGAAATCATTATCGCCCAATTGCAGCACAATCACCTGTGGCCGCCAGCCCGTTTCGCCCACCGGCACCTGCTGATCCAAGAACACAAAAGGATAGATGTCAGGCAAGGTTTGGCCCGGTAGTTCGCCTTGCCAATTGCGAATCATACCGCGGCCGGAAATGGCTTGGATTTGATAATCGGCCCCGGCTGCTTTCGCGCTCAACACCGGATAGGCGCGGGTGACGTCGGTGGTGGCAAACACCACCTCAGTACTACATTCGTGCGTGGACGACAAAATGCCATAGCCCAACATATTGGAATCGCCAATAAATTCGATCTGGCGTGGCCGTGGAGGGTCTAGGGCCACTTGCGTCGATTTAGGCGCATAAAAGCCTGAAAACACGCCACGATGATCTTGGTTCTCACTCACCCGCTCCAAACGCGCGTGGTGGGTGCCTGACCCCAGCCCCGAGATCGACATCTCACGCGCCGCCTTCGGCTCCAGTCGGATCGGGGACGCATCATCAATTAATAGATGATAGACATTGGTTGGATCATCAAAGCGCAGGGTTAGGGTCTCGCCGTGAAACTGGGTCTCAAAATACACGCCCGGCCATTGGTGGCTATAGGCCTTTGAGCCCGATGGCAGAGCCGCTTCAGCCGGCACAACCTGCATCCGCCCGGTGGCGCGCATGGCCAGAGGTTCAAGCTTGTGTGCCACAATCATCTCACCCACACTTAAATCCAATTTCGCTGCCCCTTGCGCCTGCGCACCACCCACTGCCAGCACCCAAATAGCCAAAAAAGACAAGATCATGCGCATCATGGGTGTACTTTGGGTCAAATCCCTGCGTCTCGCAAGTTCAAACCCCCAATTCCTGGCGTTCCAGCCGTTTGATCTCGTCACGCAGGCGAGCAGCTTCTTCAAATTCGAGGTCAGCAGCAGCGGCACGCATGCGCTTTTCAAGGTCAGACAGTGCCAGTTTATAATTGTGGCCAGGGGCACCGGGAACTGGCAAGGTATCGGCCTTACCCCTGCCCTTGCTTTTTCCTTTAATCAAAGCATTGGCATCGCCATACTCTTCAAGGCCCACGGTGACGCCCTCTTTGCCGTAGGGGCTGTTTAGAATGTCATGGATGTTGGAACGGATGGATTGTGGCGTGATACCATTGGCTTCATTCCAAGCCATTTGCTTGGCACGACGTCGGTCGGTCTCATCTATCGCGCGCTGCATTGAGCCCGTAATAGTGTCAGCATATAAAATGACCCGGCCATCGATGTTGCGTGCAGCGCGCCCAATCGTTTGCACAAGGCTGGTTTCAGAGCGCAAGAAGCCCTCCTTATCGGCATCCAATATGCACACAAGACTGCATTCTGGAATATCAAGACCTTCACGTAATAGATTGATCCCAATTAGAATATCAAAAGTTCCTAATCGAAGATCCCGGATGATTTCTATGCGTTCCACCGTATCAATATCCGAATGCATATAGCGCACTTTAAGACCCTGCTCATGCATATACTCGCTCAAATCTTCGGCCATTTTTTTGGTCAAGGTGGTAACCAAAACCCGTGATCCTTGTGCGATCGTGGCCCGGCATTCAGCGATACAATCATCGACTTGGGTGAAGCCTTGCCCAGTCACCGGGCGGATCTCAACCGGGGGATCGATCAGGCCTGTAGGGCGGATGACCTGCTCAACAAACACCCCGCCGGTCTGGGTCAGTTCCCAAGGCCCCGGAGTGGCTGAGACACTTATGGTCTGCGGGCGCATTGCATCCCATTCTTCAAAGCGGAGCGGGCGATTATCCATGCAGGATGGCAGGCGGAACCCATAATCAGAGAGCGTCTTTTTACGGCTATAATCGCCCCTAAACATCCCACCAATCTGGGGAATAGTCACGTGACTCTCATCTACAAAGACCAAAGCATTATCAGGAATATATTCAAACATGGTGGGCGGAGGTTCACCGGGGTTACGGCCCGATAAATAGCGCGAATAATTTTCAATCCCTGCACACGAGCCAGTCGCCAGCAGCATCTCTAGGTCAAAATCAGTGCGTTGTTTGAGGCGTTGGGCCTCAATCAACAAACCGTTCCTTTCAAACCATTCGACCCGCGCCTTCGCTTCGGCTTTGATCTTCTCGATCGCTTGACTGAGTGTGGGGCGCGGTGTGGTGTGGTGGCTATTAGCATAGACCTTGATGGCCTCAAGCTCGCCCGTCTTTTTACCTGTCAGCGGGTCAAACTCATGAATGGCCTCCACCTCATCGCCAAAGAACAGGATGCGCCAGGCGCGGTCCTCATAATGGGCAGGGAAAATGTCGAGCGCGTCGCCACGCAGTCGGAAATTCCCGCGCGCGAAATAGACGTCATTGCGCTTATAGTGCAGAGCCACCAGATCGCGCGTTACGCTTTGTGGGTCGGCTCGGTCGCCAGGCTTGAGCACAAAGGTCATCGAGGAATAGCTCTCAACCGAGCCAATGCCATAGATGCACGAGACAGATGAGACGATAATGACATCATCGCGCTCGAGTATCGCGCGCGTGGCTGCGTGGCGCATGCGGTCAATTTGTTCGTTGATATTGCTTTCTTTTTCAATATAGGTGTCGGTGCGCGGCACATAGGCTTCGGGCTGGTAATAATCATAATAAGAGACAAAATACTCCACCGCATTATTGGGAAAGAAGTTCTTAAACTCGCCATAAAGCTGGGCTGCCAACGTCTTGTTATGCGCCAGGATCAAGGCGGGCCGTTGAAGTTTGTGGATCACCTGCGCCATGGTGAAGGTCTTGCCAGAGCCAGTAACGCCCAATAAAATCTGGTCCTTTTCGCCTTCTTGCGCGGCCTGACACAAAGCCTCAATTGCCGCTGGTTGATCGCCTGCGGGCTGATAGTCACTGATGAGCTCAAACTTTTTCCCGCCTTCAAATTTGTCAGGCAGAATTGGGCGGTGGGGCTGCCATGCTGGAGGGGCCTGCTTGCCGCGCGCGTCAAGCACCTCATAATCGAAATCATAGATAAAAGGATCGCCTGCAAACTCCACACCCGTTAACGTCTGGGCATTGGGATTGGGCTCATCCAAGGCGTCAGCCTCGGCCCGCAATTTCTTAATATTCTCCCACACCTGCATCTTATCGGTGATCGGATGCGGGTTGGGCTTACGAAATCGGGAAGTGGGGGAATGCGCCATCAAGAGAACATAGAGGGAATATCGTAGTTTGGATAGAGGGGCACCAAAGGTCCAACCCGCACATCCTTAGATAAATTTATTTAAATTAATTGTCCATAGATTTTAATTCTTCATATTTACATGCCCGATGCAAGGTATTAACTATCATTGACACACAATTAGAACCTGACACCAAGCAGGTTTGGTCGTGCCCTATGCGATCACCTGCTCGATTCCTTGATGTCTAACAATGCCTCTTCACGGCAGCCAAAAAAGAGATCAACTGTATGAATTGGGCTTTTATTTGCAACAACCCTGATGCCAAGTATCGCGACTAGATACCACCACAATTGTAAAACCTCTGCGCAACCAGTGGCTTATGTGTCGCATGATGATCAAACGATAAAGAATGAGTGCTAAGGGAGATGAAACAGCAGCCGGGGTATGTAGCGGTATATAGGTGTGGGTAATAGATTTAATTGCCGATTGGATTGGATTGATTCTAGATCGACTGGGGTTCGATTGTTGATAAAGAAGGCTGGGGTGATACGCGAGTGATGGTGTTACGCTGGGTCGATCATGGATGTAATTGTGGTACTATCAGTCATCGCGTGCGCTTTGCTTTGCTCCACGGCAGCTATTCGCAGGATAACTGGACTTGACGCGACAAAACGCCCGGTCATGCTCGTTAAGCTTTTTGTTTCAGCTTCGGCACAAACGCGCTTCCCAGATCACTCAAACCAAAACGTCAGTTGCCCCCCTAATGGACAGCCCCAGAACCCGCATTTGGCTTGGCCTTGGATAACAGCGGTATCGCCAATAGCGATAAAGCCAAAAAGCCTGCGATCACCACGAAGAGGTTATTGAACGTCATCACGGCGGCTTCGCGGTTGAGGATTTGGATTTGTTGGGCCAAAGCGGCGGTATCTGGGTTCGTCACTCCGCGTGCAGCGAGATTAGCGCTGGCTGCCGCCAGCCGATCGGCCAACATCGGATCGCCCATATTGAGCGCTTCGCCCAACGCCGTGCGGTGAAAGACGGTGTAAAAGTCGTTCATAGTTGATAAGATCGCCAAACCAATCGCGCCGCCAAGATTACGTGTGAGATTAAAGAGGCCCGATGCGCTTTGAATTTTTTGGGGTGCCATCGTGCCAAGCGCTAAGGTGGACAAGGTAGCAAAACATAAAATCAGGCCGCAACCGCGCATGGCTTGAGGCCAGAAAAACTCCCAAAAGCTGGATTGCGCCGTCAGATGCGCTTGCATCAGACACGAGCCGCCGACCAAACTGGTACCGAGAAAAATAGAGATACGCGGGTCGATCCGCATGATGAGCTGGCGCGCAAACGGAGCGCTGAGCAACATAAACACCCCAGTCACAAACATGATTTGCCCAATTTGGAGGGCATTATAGCCTCGAACCTGCCCTAAAAAGAGTGGCTGAAGATAGACTGAGCCATAAAGACCAATACCAACACTAAAGGCCAGAAGAGAGCAGACGGCAAAGTTGCGGTCACTAAAGGCATCAAGCTTTACAATCGGCTCTTCGAGGGTGAACGCACGCCAAAAAAAGACGCCAGCGCCACCGATCAAAGCACACAAGTAGACGACAATCTCAGAGCTCGCCAGCCAGCCCTGCCGTGGCCCCTCCTCCAACACGATCTCGAGCGATCCTAAAAACACAGCCATGCCGATTAGTCCCGGCACATCAATGCGGCGCAACAGACCCCAATTAGGGGTTTTAAGCGGGATCAAAAAGAAGCATCCCGATGCACAAATGAGGCCTGGTAAAAGATTGACCAAAAACAACCAATGCCAACCCAAAGCCGAGGTGATAAAGCCACCAAGGGCCGGCCCCATCGCAGGTGCCGAGGTCATAATCATGCCCAGCATCACATTGACGGTGGCGCGGTCCTTTTCTCCAAACAATAAGAAGGCGGCCGCAAAGGTGGTTGGCATCATAAACCCGCCCATAAAACCTTGAATAATCCTAAAAAATACCAAGGTCTGAATGCTGTTTGCACAAGCGCAACCCAAGGACGCCACAGTAAAGCCAAGGGCAGCCGCACTGAACAAATTGCGGATCGATAAGGCCCGCCCCATGAAGCCAGATAGTGGAATGGCAATCACTTCGGCGACCAAATAGCTGGTTTGGATCCACACCAATTCATCCGCGCTGGCTGAGACGCCCGCTTGAATTTCCCGCAAAGAGCTTGCAACAATTTGAATATCTAGGATCGACATAAAATTGCCCAAAGCCATTGAGGCAAAACCGAACCATAAAGCTGGGCTCGATTTGGGATAGGTTATCGCACCAGGCTTGCCAGCAGGTGCGTCCACCGGTGGGGCGGTATCGGTCATTTCTGTGCTATGACTTTGGGCGATGTGCCGCCGCGCGTATCAACATCCACCGTGGCAGAAAGGCCAGGCCGCAATAGGCCCTTGGCGCGCCATTCCCGATCAATCGCGATGCGCACCGGCACGCGCTGGACAATCTTGGTGAAATTGCCGGTCGCGGTATCCGTCGGCAACAAGGAAAATTGTGAGCCAGATGCCGGGGCCACACTTTCAATCACGCCCGTCACCTTTTGATCGGGGAAAGCATCGACTTTGAACGTCACCTTTTGACCGGGCTTCAAGCGGCCAATCTGGGTTTCCTTGAAATTGGCGACCACATAAACCTGATCCAAAGGCACTAAAGCCATTAAAACCGTGCCGGGGCGCACCAATTGGCCCATTTGGACTGTGCGATTGGCAACAATGCCAGAAATAGGTGCGCGAACTTCGCCATAGGCTTGACCGAGTTGTGCAGCATCTAGTCGTGCTTGTGCCGCCAGCACCGCCGCATCAGCCGCCTTAATCGCCGCCAAAGCTGAACCAATGGCTGTGCGGCCAGAACGGGCACCAGCTGATGCCGCTTGTGCCTTCGCAACCGCACTTTGTGCGCCAGATTGCGCCCCCAAAGCCCCTGCCCCTGCCGAAATGACATCATTGCCCGATTTAGTGCGAGAGGCCGATAAAACTGCCACTTGCTGACGCGCAACAAGGGTTGCGGCACGGGCTTCAGCCAAGCGGGCGCGTGCTGCTTCGGCTTGCGCCTCCACCTGATCCATCCTTGCTTGGGAGACATAGCCCTGCTTGGCCAAAGTCAAAAAACGCCCACGATCAGCTTCAGCGACTTGGTAGGCGGCTTGGGCTGCCTGAAAACTCGCCTCCGATTGAATAACCAGATCGGCTTGAGTAGAAACTTGTTCGGTCACTACATCAGCAGAGAGGGCGCGGCCGCGGGCTTCAACTTTGGCTTGGTTGGCCAATGCGCTGGCTTGACGGGCACCGGCTGAGGAAGCAATTGATTCCGCCTCAAGCCGATCGGCTTCAGCACGGATTCTTTTAGCTTCAAAATGCGCGCGCGCAGCTTCTGCTTTGGCCTTAGCAAAATCTGCCTGCGCAGCAGCGACACTGGCTTGTGCGTCGCGTGGGTCCAATGTGACCAAAGCAGCACCCGCCAGAACTTGACCATTATCAACGGCATGGATCATGCGCACATAGCCTTCGGTCTTGGCGGCTACCATCGTGATATCTGCACGCACATAGGCGTTATCTGTAGTGATGTGATAGCGGCCCACCAGCAGCCAGCTGCCGCCAAACCAAATCAAGGTGACCAGAGCAAGGCCTCCAATGCCCATCAGAATCTGCTTAGGGGTCATATACTCACTCCGGGCATGTTTGGTGCGGGGTAGCCGCAATACCATTTAGGAAAAGATCAAAAATCGCCTCGACCTCTTGATCCATACTGGGGCCTTTATGGAATTGGGGAAATGCTTGGCGACGCAGGATTTCAAACACCAAAGGCGAGACTAAAGCGCGGGCTGCTATGATGGGCTCAACCGTACGAAACTGGCCTCGATCGATTCCGGCTTGGATCAATTCCACCAAAGCGGCTTGTGTGCGCTCTATAACTGTGCGGTGGTAAAACTCAGCAAGGTCTGGAAACCTGTGTGCTTCAGCCAAGATGATCCGCGGTATTGCGGCGACCCTCAGATCGTGAAACGAAGTGGCCCACATGTGGGCGATCAAGCGCAACCCAGCTTTTGGATCGCTCAATTGCTGTCTGGCGGCTGCATCGAAATGGGTTCGCAAAACTCCGACACGCTGCTCGACCAAGGCTTTAAATACATCGTGCTTCGACGGAAAATACAGATAAATCGCGGCTTTTGATAAGCCAGCCCGTTGCGCTATATCCTCCATCCGCGTCGCAGCAAAACCATTGAGCGCAAATAACTCAAGCGCCGCTTCCAGTACTTCATCTGGGCGCGCTTTGGGCTTACGCGTCCATCTGGGAAGTGCGGAGTTGTCAGGATTTGAAATCATCACTTTTATATAACTGACTGGGCAGTTATTTGTCGAGAGGCAATAGAATATCATGAGGGCGGAGCACAGAAATGTGCCCAGCTAAGTACTGACGCTAAGGCAGGCAGATCAAACAACACCACCATTCTTGGATCAGTGGTTTGGAAAGCAATTCCAACAATTAAGGCTTAACATTTTAGACCCAACATTTCAGGGGGGATAAGATTTTGGAGAGCGTGCCTTGCCTTTAACGGACAAAAATAGTCAATCTAAATCTATTTGTTAAACGATTTTTTTCCTACCAGAAGGCGGTGGGCCGACCTTTTGGCGTGGCGGGCCAACCACGCCGCGAGGGCCTCTTTCCCCTTTCGGTGCTGATTTTTTTTGTTTTCCCTTTTTGCCACCTTTTGGTGGTGGTCGTCGCGGTGCCCTCTTAGCGGTGTCAGGGTCATTTGCAGGCACAATCCGCATTGCATCGTCTGGATGTTGATGAACTGCCTGCATGAAGCGATCGGCAAAACGCGGGTCAATTTCAAACAAGGTTTCACGATCAAAAATCCGAATCGAGCCGATTTCATTCTTGGTGACATGGCCCAGCCGGCATATGAGTGGGATCAGCCATTTGGGGTCAGCATTGGAATTGCGACCGACACTGAGGCGAAACCATTTCGTGCCAGATTGATCAGATATGTTCAATAGGTGCCGCTCACCGCGGCCTGGTCGTTGACGCACCCGATCGGGCCGGGCACCACGCGATTCAGACGAAGGCTCAAACAAATCTTCGGGTTCAGGAAGACGCGAGCGATAGAGCCGGATCAGCCCAAGCGCCACTTTTTCTGGCCCTGACCCCGCCAACAGAGCGGAAGCAAGGCCTTCTTCTTCCTCATTAGAAGCTTCGTTGAGTAAGGGGTCGTTGAGGAGTGCATCACGGTCAGCCGCGCGGATTGATTCAGCGCTCGGAGGAGACGACCAAATCGCCGAAACCCCGGCAGCTTGGAGTAATTGTTCAGCCTTTTTACGCCTTGTAGTAGGCACTAAAACCACAGACGTGCCTTTGCGTCCAGCGCGCCCGGTACGACCAGAACGGTGGAGAAGAGCCGCCTTATTGTGGGGAAGCTCGGCATGAATAACTAAGGTTAGATCTGGTAAATCAAGTCCACGCGCCGCTACGTCAGTAGCGACACACACCCGCGCGTGGCCATCACGCAAAGCTTGTAGCGCTTCGGTACGCTCCTTCTGCGAAAGCTCACCCGATAAGGCCACCACCCTAAAGCCGCGCTCACGCAAGCTGCCAAAGAGATGGCGGACGCTTTCACGCGTTGCACAAAACACCAAAGCGCCGCCAGTGCCGTAAAAGCGCAACACATTGACAACCGCTAGCTCAAGTTCATTAGGAGCGACGCGAATAGCGCGATACTCAATATCGCCATGGGGGACATTTCGCGAAGTAGTATCAATGCGCACCGCCTCGCGCTGATAACGTTTGGCGAGCGTGACAATATCCTTGGCCAAAGTCGCTGAGAATAATAGAGTGCGTCGATCATGTGGTGTACTATCCAAAATGGCTTCCAAATCATCCTTAAAGCCCAAATCCAACATTTCGTCGGCTTCATCGAGGACAACGGCGCGTAGGCCACTAAAATCCGCACGACCACGTTCCATATGATCCCGCAGCCGCCCTGGCGTGCCAACTATGATATGACATCCTGCTTGGAGTTTTCGTGCTTCTTGGCGGGCATCCATGCCCCCAACGCAGCATACTACCTGCGCGCCAGCCTTGGCATAAAGCCAGTCTAGTTCCCGCGCGACCTGTTGCGCCAATTCGCGGGTTGGCGCGATCACCAAAGCCAAAGGTGTACCCGCACGCCCTAAACGCTCTTCCCCTGCTAATAAAGTTGGGCCAATGGAAAGACCAAAAGCGACCGTCTTGCCAGACCCGGTTTGAGCCGACACCAATAAATCACCCTCTGGGCGGTTATGCGCCAAAACAGCAGCTTGAACGGAGGTAGGTTCGCCATAGCCATGGGCGGCGAGCGTCGCTTCAAAAACAGCGGGGAGGGTTGGAAATGGCATGAACGTCCCGAAATCGCACTTCTAAATTGCGGATAAGTTGCGGAAAAATATAAGATCTGCATGGGGCAAAGCTGTTAAAGGAGGGTTTAGCAGGATTTGAAACTAACAGCCACGCATCTGCCTGTGATTGCCGTAATCACAGCCTAATCCTACCAAGCCTTTAAAACAATCAATAGGCCTTCACTGGCTTTGACCAACTTTCCACTTTTAACAAGCCGGCCCGGGTACTACAGCTGTTTAAGAGAACCACCATTTTCAGGCATTGGCAGCTGTTTAGCCGCGTTAACCGCAACATGTGCTTGCAACCTGAACGAAGCGGGACAATATCAAGGAAACGAAGAGCCCGTTATGCTCCAAAGAGGCTATTATGACAGATCCAGTTACACGCGCGCTTGGCTTAGTGCCCATGGTTGTTGAACAAAGTTCGCGCGGTGAGCGGGCTTTTGATATTTTCTCGCGTCTGTTGCGCGAACGCATCATTTTTGTGTCCGGTCCAGTAGAAGATGGCATGGCAGCATTGATCTGCGCGCAATTATTGTTTTTAGAATCGGAGAATCCAAAAAAGGAAATCTCTATGTATATCAATAGCCCAGGTGGTGTTGTGACGTCTGGCCTATCGATTTATGACACAATGGAATACATTCGTTCGCCTGTTTCAACTGTGGTAATGGGTCAAGCGGCTTCTATGGGTTCGTTACTGCTCGCTGCTGGCGAAAAGGGAAGTCGCGTGGCACTGCCAAATGCGCGGGTGATGGTACATCAGCCTTCAGGTGGCTTCCGCGGCCAAGCCACAGATATTGCGCGCCACGCAGAAGATATCGTCGCAACCAAGCGCCGCCTAAATGAAATCTATGTCAAACACACAGGCCAAGACTATGATGTCATTGAGAAAACTTTAGACCGCGATCACTTTATGACCGCTGAAGAAGCCAAGGCCTTTGGCATAGTGGACAATGTTTTTATCAAGCGTGAGGATCCCAATAGATCGTCCTAGAGTCAGCGTGGCATCAGGCTAGTGAGGATAGCTTTGTGGATTTTTCCTATAGGCGGATGTCCATAATTGGTTTAGCCTTGCAACGGATTGTTGACAGGTTCTGTGCAAAACGAGACAAGTAAATTGAGGTGACCGTCTGTGTGTGCTTATTGCTACATTGTGACGGACTGGAGTGACTATGACAAAAGCAGCCAGCGGTGATTCAAAAAATACGCTCTATTGCAGCTTTTGCGGTAAAAGCCAGCATGAAGTCCGCAAGTTGATCGCAGGACCGACCGTCTTCATCTGTGACGAATGCGTCGAATTGTGCATGGATATCATCCGCGAAGAGAATAAAAATCAGCTCGTTAAATCAAAAGATGGCGTGCCAACACCCCAAGAAATCAAAGACGTGCTTGATGATTACGCCATTGGTCAAAATTATGCTAAGCGTGTGCTCTCAGTGGCCGTTCACAACCATTATAAGCGCTTGGCGCACGCCCAGAAAAATGGCGATGTTGAGTTGGCGAAATCCAATATTTTGTTGATTGGACCAACCGGGTGTGGGAAAACGCTTCTGGCGCAAACCTTGGCGCGCATCATCGATGTCCCCTTCACCATGGCGGATGCCACAACCTTGACCGAGGCGGGCTATGTTGGCGAAGATGTTGAAAACATCATTTTAAAACTGCTGCAAGCCTCAGACTATAATGTTGAACGCGCGCAGCGTGGCATCGTCTATATTGATGAGATCGACAAAATCAGCCGCAAGTCCGATAATCCATCGATCACACGCGATGTGTCGGGTGAGGGCGTGCAGCAGGCTTTGTTGAAATTGATGGAAGGCACAGTGGCATCAGTGCCACCTCAAGGGGGACGTAAACACCCTCAGCAAGAGTTCTTGCAGGTTGATACCACTAATATATTGTTCATCGCCGGTGGGGCTTTCCCTGGGCTTGATACGATTATATCAAGACGTGGAACCGGGGCCGGTATCGGCTTTGGTGCGAATGTTCGTAGCCCTGATGACCGTCGTACCGGCGAAGTGTTGCGTGAGTGTGAGCCAGAAGATTTGTTGAAATTCGGCTTAATCCCTGAATTTGTCGGCCGGATGCCGGTTTTCGCGACTTTAGAGGATTTGGACGAACCCGCGCTCATTCAAATTCTGACGGAACCCAAAAATGCACTGATCAAGCAGTATCAGCGATTGTTTGAGATGGAAAACACCAAGCTTACCTTTACGGAGGAGGCATTACGTTGCATTGCTACCAAGGCTATTGCACGCAAAACCGGGGCACGGGGACTCCGCTCGATCTTAGAAGCCGTTTTGCTCGAAACCATGTTTGACCTGCCCTCCTATGACGGCGTTGAAGAAGTTGTTGTCAACGGTGAAGTGATCGAAGGGCGTGCGAAACCACTTCTGATCTACGCAGAGCGGCGCGAACAACCAGCACCAGCCGTGGCGGGCTAAGCAGCTGGGTGATAGCTTGTTTGACTCTTTCGCGGCCGCATAAGCCGCATTTAGTCGTTGCCGCGCGCTAAGACCATTTCGTTGCCCAATCAAATCCGTTTTACCATTTGACGGTCTGTGCGGCAGCTCATCGACATAACGAACAAGAGCATGCTGACGAGGAAGATTATGAAACTTATCAAGCCTGTGTCCAACTCGTGGTCCAATGAAGCACCAAATAGGCAGCGCACTCTTTTGGCGTGGCATTCTTTACCTCTTCCTGATCGAACCCGAGCATGAAGAGTGGGACCCCTTGTTGATCGCGTAATACCCCAGGTTTAGTTCATGTTGGAGATGGTGTCCGTTCCTCGTGATCGTCATGAAGATAAACATCGAAAGGTGGGATTTTAACGGGGATTTCACATCGTAAATAGTAGGGTGACAGAAGTAGAAGACCGATTGTGGTTTCGCCTCAAGCGCTTGGTAGGGTTAGAAACGACCCCAATTGGCTATAGATCAGTCAATCACGGTTACACTCAAGGACTTGAACACGGAGCCAAGCGCATCCATCTGTGGACTATCGATAAGCCTCTTCTCTTGAAGGCTTGCCAATTGACATATACCGGGCCTAGTTCAAGGTCCCACCCTCATGATGAGGTTAAGGAAAGCCCATGACGAAGATACGCATCTTACCGCTTCTACCCCTGCGTGATATTGTGGTATTCCCACATCGGGTGTCGCCCTTGTTTGTTGGGCGCGAGAAGTCCGTACGTGCGCTAGAGGAGGCCATGCGCGGTGATAAGCAAATCGTGCTTGTGACCCAAAAGGATGCATCTGACGATAATCCAGGACCCAGTGATGTGCATAGGATCGGGGTTATTGCATCGGTTCTGCAATTGTTGAAACTACCCGATGGCACTGTCAAAGTACTGGTTGAGGGTAAGTCGCGGGTAGCCATTGAGAGCTTCGATGCTACAGAGCCTCTGTTCACAGTCAAAGTCAGTGAGGTTGAGGTAACCGATGCTGATACACCAGAAGCCAAAGCTCTATCGCGGACAGCGATCGAACAATTCGAAAATTATGTTAAACTCAACCGCAAAATCCCTCCCGAAATCGTGTCTGGGCTTGCGCAATTGCCTTCTGCCAACCAAGTAGCCGATGTGATCGCCGATAATCTGGCGATTAAGCTTGAGCAAAAGCAAGAGCTCTTAGAAATGATCAGCACCACCAAACGTTTAGAGCGTATTTTCTCCTTCATGGAAGGCGAAATGGGTGTGCTGCAGGTTGAGCGTCGGATCCGTAACCGCGTTAAAAGGCAAATGGAAAAGAGCCAGCGCGATTATTATCTCAATGAGCAAATGAAGGCGATTCAGCGTGAGCTTGGCGAACAAGAAGAAGGCCGCGATGAATTACAAGAACTAGAAGAGCTGATACGTAAAACAAAATTCACAAAAGAAGCGCGGAATAAAGCGGAAACAGAGCTCAAAAAACTCAAGCAAATGAGCCCAATGTCGGCTGAATCCACGGTCGTTCGCAACTATCTCGATTGGTTACTGGCCTTGCCTTGGGGCAAGGCGAAAAAAATCAAAAAGGACCTCGATGCCGCCGAGGCAGTGCTGGATGGCGATCATTACGGGCTTGAAAAAGTTAAAGAGCGTATATTGGAATATCTGGCTGTGGGTGCCCGAACCAATAAGCTGCGCGGTCCTATTTTATGCTTGGTCGGCCCGCCGGGCGTGGGCAAGACGTCCTTGGGAAAGTCTATTGCTAGAGCAACTGGTCGTGATTTTGTTCGAGTCTCTCTGGGTGGGGTGCGCGACGAGTCAGAAATTCGTGGCCATCGGCGTACCTATATTGGTTCCATGCCTGGCCGCATCATTCAATCGATGAAAAAAGCAAAGAGCGCTAATCCTTTGTTCTTGCTTGATGAAATAGATAAAATGGGGTCAGATTATCGCGGTGATCCTGCGGCAGCTTTGTTAGAAGTATTAGACCCAGAACAGAACAACACGTTTAACGATCATTATCTGGAAGTCGATTATGACTTATCAGATGTTATGTTTGTAACAACGGCCAATTCACTCAATATGCCCCAACCCTTGTTAGACCGGATGGAAATCATTCGGATCCCCGGCTATACTGAAGATGAAAAGGTAGAAATCGCGAAGCGTCATTTGCTCAAAAAGCAAATTGAGGCCAATGGGCTACGCGTGGGTGAATTTTCGCTTTCAGACGAGGCTATGCGCGAAGTGATCCGGTATTATACCCGCGAAGCCGGGGTGCGGGGGTTTGAACGTGAGATTGCCAATCTTGCACGTAAAGCTGTGCGTGAAATTACCCAGAACAAAAAGCTTGCCATCGATATAATCCCGACCAATGTCAAAGACTATTTGGGTGTGCGTAAAGTCCGCTTTGGTGAGGCTGAAACCGAAGATCAAATCGGGGCGGTGACCGGGCTTGCTTGGACTGAAGTGGGTGGCGATACTTTGACCATTGAAGCTGTCTCGATGTTTGGTAAGGGCCGCATGACAGTTACGGGCAATTTGCGCGATGTGATGAAAGAATCAATCTCTGCGGCCAGCTCCTATGTGAAAGCGCGCGCGGCACAGTTTGGGATTAAGCCAACTTTATTTGACCAAACTGACATCCATGTCCATGTGCCAGAAGGGGCTACACCTAAGGATGGGCCATCTGCCGGTGTGGCGATGATGACAGCGATTGTTAGTCTTTTGACCAGTAATCCTGTGTCGCGTAATGTAGCCATGACCGGTGAAATCACCCTGCGCGGTCGGGTTTTGCCCATTGGCGGCTTGAAAGAAAAGCTCTTGGCGGCGCTTCGGGCGGGAATCAAGACCGTGCTGATACCCAAAGAAAATGAAAAAGATCTCGAAGATGTACCCGACAATGTGAAACAGGGCCTAACCATCCTTCCAGTTTCTACCGCTGATGAAGTGCTGCTCCACGCATTAACCCGGCCGATTGTCCCGATTGATTGGAATGAAGACGATGCGGCAGCAGCCTTAGCTAAGCGCTTGCCAGATGATAGTGAGGGTTCAGGCGCAACAGCACATTAAGGCGCTCATGCACCACCTTTGAAACGGGTTTGGCTTGGCTGCTTTGCAGCCTTGCCAGATACCCCTGCCAAACCCTAATAGAACCAAGTGGGGCGGTTAGCTCAGTTGGAAGAGCATCTCGTTTACACCGAGAGGGTCGGCGGTTCGAGACCGTCACCGCCCACCATTCCCCGTCAGCTTCATCGAAGTTTACACCCAGCATTCAGGCGCACTCACTTCGAGTTGTACTTATGGACTCAACAAGATAGAACTGGTGCGCTTAATCTTCCAGTGACAAGCGATACCATCCCGCCGGAAGAGTAAGCTGGTCACCTGCGACATTGGCTTGCAGGAAAGCCTAGGCTGTGACATGACCTGTTGATGATGCGAACCATTCTCAAAAAGTCCTGCCCTCCCCTATCGACCTGTGCCTTAATGGCGATGCTTGCCCTCTTTAGTGTTACAGCATGTGGTCCATCTGAGCAGGAAAAAAATAGCAAAGGTGTCGTCAATATCTATTCGGCGCGGCATTATGATGCTGATGAAGAGCTCTATGACCTGTTTAAAAAGACCACAGGTATCGAAGTTAAACGCATCGAAATGAAGGGCGATTTATTGCTGGAGCGGCTAAAGGCCGAAGGTAACCAAAGCCCCGCTGATGTGATTTTGCTGGTGGATGCAGGAAATTTCTGGCGCGCGCAATCGGCTGGCCTGTTTCAACCGGTACAATCGGCCAAGCTTGACGCCAGTGTGCCCAAGAATCTTCAGGGAGCTAACAAGGATTGGTTTGGCTTCACTAAGCGCGCCCGTGTAATCGCATATGATCCTTCTCGGATTAAGCCTGAACAAGTTGCAACCTACAGCCAATTGACCGACCCAAGCCTGAAGGGCCAAATCTGTGTGCGCCCATCGAGCAATGTCTATAATCTCTCCATGATGTCAGGCTTTATTCAGGAGTGGGGCGTCGCCAAAGCCGAAACTTGGGCCAAGGGTGTTGTGGCAAATTTCGCCCGCCCACCAGAGGGTGCTGATACCGACCAACTTAAAGCAATTGCGCAGGGTCAATGCGCCATATCGTTGGTCAATCATTATTATGCCGTGCGCTTGCAGCGCTCTCTTGATCCCGCTGAAAAAGCCATTGCAGCTAAAATCGCACTTTCCTTTCCAGATCAGAAAGGAGAAGGAACACATGTGAACGTATCAGGTGGCGCTTTGGCCCGCTATGCCCCCAATAAAGCCAATGGCATCACCTTTTTAGAGTTTTTGGTTAGCCCCCCCGCGCAAGCTATTTTTGCCAAGGCCAATGATGAGTTCCCAATTTTAACAAGCGCCATGGATGACAATAGCGCATTAAAAGGCCTTGCCGGGTTTAAAGAAGCGCAAACACCAATGACGGTCCTTGGAATCAATCAGGGGGAAGCGCAAAAGGTTTTTGATCGCGCAGGCTGGAAGTGATCACGTCTGACGGCCTTGATTTACAAGATACTGATGCATCCTACACTGGGGCAACCTTGGGGTATACAACCCTTGTTCGAAGGCAGCACAGCCGGGTTAAAGGCTGGGTACTCCTAGCCTTCGTGATGGCCATACCAGGTTTGCCTGTGCTCTTTGCCTTGGCAGCTGCCTGCCAGCCTAGTGCCAGCTTTTCCCATATTGTTGACTGGTTATTAACTGACATGGTGTGGACAACGGTAAAGTTGGCGGTGATTTCCACCTGTGGTGCATGTATGATTGGGGTTGTGGCAGCTTGGTTGGTCACAGCCTATGACTTTTGGGGACGCGGTCTGCTTAGCTGGACTTTAGCACTTCCACTGGCCATGCCTGCTTATGTGGCCGCCTATGCGTGGGGAGATTTAACCGGGTCGCGCGGATTTTATGTTGCGGTACTTGTATATATTACAACACTTTATCCCTATGTCTATCTGGCAGCGCGCAGTGCTTTTGAAGCCCAATCTGTGTGCGCCTTAGAGGCTGCGCGTCTCTTAGGGGCTGGCCCCCTTACCCGCTTTTTCAAAATTGCATTACCTCTCGCCCGACCTGCTATTGGTGCTGGCGCTGCATTGATGGGCTTAGAGATTGCCGCCGATTTTGGGGCCGCTGACCATTTGGGCTTATCAACATTGACCACCGGCATTTTTAAAGCTTGGTTTTCTTTTGGCGATCTCGCTGCGGCTGCACGTCTTGCAGCCTTATTGCTGTTGGGTGTGATTATTTTGGTGTGTTTGGAACGTGCGAATAGATCGGGCCGAGTTGGTGGGGGGGCCAGCAGCTGGCGCAGCTTGGTGCGGGTCAAGCTGAAAGGGGTTTGGCATGGTTTTGCAAGTCTAGGTTGTATTGCCCTACTTAGCTTTGCCTTAATTGTCCCAATTGGTCATTTGATCCTTCTCGCCATAGCCAACGGTCTACCAGAGCGCTCACTCCTTCAACCTATAGCCTCTACCGCTTTTTTGTGCATTCTAGGAGCCAGTGCAACCTTAATCACGGCGAGCCTAAGCGCCTTTTTGGCGCAAAATGGTAAAAGGGTTAAAGCGTGTGTGCATGTGGCCAGCCTTGCAGGTTATGCGACCCCCGGTGCGGTCACAGCATTAGGAATTTTGGCCGCGCTTACGTTCGGCGGACATCATTTTGTTGCCGCTTTGAGCGGTCCTGTTGCCATCTTTGGCTTGACCTATGCTTATGTGGCACGCTTCAGTGCCGCTGGACTTGAACCGATCAGTGCAGGGCTGGAGCGATGTACAAGGTCTATGCTCGAAGCCGCAGCGACTTTGGGTGCCAATAACTGGCAGCGCTTTTTGCGTCTTGAAGCACCGTTAGCTGTGCCTTCGGTCTTTGCCGCCGCTTTGATCATCGCGGTTGAAATTGCTAAGGAATTGCCCGCCACCACTTTGTTGCGCCCTTTTGGCATCGATACATTAGCGGTGCGGGCGCACGCCTATGCTGCTGATGAGCGTCTGGGCGCAGCAGCATGGCCAGCTTTAGCGATTGTTGGTTTGGCCCTAATCCCAACGGTGTGGTTTTCCCATCGCTTATCCAAATCACGCGCGGGCCAAAAATGACCAATTTTGTCTTAGAAGCCCGCGCGATCAGCCGAACCTTTGGGGAGGTGAAAGCCTTGGATGAGGTTAGTCTTGGGCTTGAGCCTGGCAAGGTCCTAGCATTATTGGGCCAATCTGGCTCAGGGAAAAGCACGCTGTTGCGGGTCCTCGCAGGCCTTGAAACCATACAAAGCGGGCAGGTTTTTGCCAATGGTTTGCTTGTTAGTGACACCAACTTCGTCATGCCCCCCGAAAAGCGTCCATTAGGCATGGTGTTTCAAGACTTTGCCCTTTTCCCGCATCTGACGACCTTAGCCAATGTTGCTTTCGGCCTGCGCGACACCAATCCAGCGCAGCGCCGTGCCCTAGCATCCAAATGGTTGGAACAAGTTGGCCTTAGGGATCGGGCAAGTGCCTATCCCCATGAATTATCAGGTGGTGAGCAACAGCGCGTTGCCCTAGCCCGTGCCTTGGCCCCAGAACCAAAAGCTATATTGATGGATGAACCCTTTAGTGGACTTGACCCCCATTTACGCCTTGAACTTCAGACAAGCATGCTCAAAACCCTACGAGAAGCAGGGGTTGCCGCCTTAATCGTCAGCCACGATACCCAAGAAGCCCTTGGCGTCGCCGATAACGTTGCCATTTTAGAGAAGGGTCGCATTGTGCAAAGCGGGCTGCCACGTGCAGTTTATCAAGCCCCCAAATCCCTAGAAGCCGCACGAGCTTTAGGGCCGCTCTGGACCTTGTCCGCATGCGCGAATAATGGTCGGGTTGAAACACCGGTTGGCGGATTTGAAACCGCTCTTGTTGGCCCAGTCCGTCTATGCGCTCGCCCAGAAGCCACAAGCTTTACTCGCAAACAAACGGGCAGTTTTGTTGTCACCGATGTGCGTGGGGTTGGCCGTTTTGTAACCATAAGCCTGAATGCCATTACCGACCCAGCCACCCACATCACAGCCCTATGCCAAGCCGCCAGCGCCCCTAAGATCGGGGATAAGGTCGACGTTCAAGTTGAAGCTGCTGACGCGTTTGTTTTTCGGGCTTAGAAAAATATCAGACAGCAAAATCCTGTTTGTCGCCCGTGTTGGGATCCGTGCATAGTGTCAATCTTTTCCTTTGATCATTGGGTAGCCCAAACGGTTGTTAGTTGGCCAATTGATAGGACATGCATGAAACATAATTTAGCCCTAGATCAAGATCACAAGGAAAAATGATGAGGTGATTTAGAAATGAGCAAGCCAATTTTCTACGATGCAAGTGGCAAAAGGTTAAAATTAACTGTGTCGGGCTTGCTGGGTGGACTGTTGGTTATCTTGATCCTTTTTGCTATGTTCATTTGGACTTTGATCGTGGTCCCTATCCCAAATGAGATGCAACTCAGTTTCGAAAGGCCATATCCACTAACCATCACGCAGCACATCAATCATTTGCATCAGAAGTTAATTAACTACACCAACTGGCTTCCAAAGCCATCGCATGCC
This sequence comes from Candidatus Phycosocius spiralis, assembly GCF_030158815.1. GTDB lineage: Bacteria > Pseudomonadota > Alphaproteobacteria > Caulobacterales > Aquidulcibacteraceae > Aquidulcibacter > Aquidulcibacter spiralis. The sequence goes on along the minus strand of NZ_BPFZ01000015.1, from coordinate 35,592 downwards.
AAAAGACAAGCTAATCCAACAAAAATTGGATTTTATATTCCACAAGATGACGTCTCCTTCGCATCACTTGTTAAAAATATCGACAATCTGGACTGGCTGATTTCGGCGCAAGGTCAATTATCGGATCAAGCACCAAGATTATCCATTATACCAGACATGAAACTGAATGCTTTGATTGCCAGCACCACACACCCCCCTAAAAGACTTTTGATGATACAAAACTTGAGTCATGAAAAATGGGACATAGTAACACTATCTAAGATTTTTAAAGATCCGGTATTTCGAAAAAAATTTATAATCGAAATCAAAAATTACGCGGTTCAACATCATTTTTCTGGTATTGTATTTGACTTCGAAGATTTCCCAAAAGAGCTACACCAAATTTATCCAATTTTTTTAAAAGAAGCAAAAAAAGAATTGATCATCAATCAGCTTTTGCTCGCGATTACTGTGCCTGTGGCAGACGATCAATGGGATTTAAAATCATATTCCAGAATTTGTGACAAAATCATTCTTATGGATTATGATCAACATTGGGTTGGTGGCCCAGCCGGACCAATAGCTTCACAAAGCTGGTTCGTACAGGGCTTAAACAAAGCCATCAAGGCCATTGGTTCTGACAAAACGATCGTGGCTATTGGAAATTATGCCTATGATTGGGCCCATGATGGACATAGGAAAACAGAGGCGCAAGCCAACACAATCGAAGAAGCTTGGCTTAACGCACATGATAATGCTGCAGCGATACAATTTGACCCTGAAATCGGCAATTCAAGCTTTAACTATGAAGAGGCAGGAGTGCCTCATCAAGTCTGGCTGTTAGATGCCAGTAGCTTTTATAATCAAGTTAAAGCCGCTGAAACAGCGGGAGTTTCGGGCATCGCTCTTTGGCGACTTGGGTCAGAAGATCCATCCATTTGGAATGTGATGAAAACGATAGGCACAAACAATCGGCCAGACCTATCAACGCTGCAATCAGTCAGTAATGTTGAAGTAGAAGGTAATGGTGAGGTATTCCGCATAAGCGAAGTACCCAAACTCGGTCGAAGACAAGTTCAATACAATAAAGATGGCTTGATCGTGAATGAAACCTTTCAATCACTCCCAACACCTTATGTTATCAATCGGAAAATGGGGGGGGATCATTTATTAGCTCTAACCTTCGATGACGGTCCAGATGGGGTCTGGACTCCTAAAATTCTAGACATTCTAAAAAAGGAAAAAGCCCAGGCCACATTTTTTGTCATTGGCGAAAATGCGCTTCTTCACGCTCCCATTCTCAATCGCATCATCGAAGAAGGCCACGAAATTGGAAACCATTCTTACACCCATCCAAACCTTGCAAATGTGACAGAAGAAGGAACAAAAATAGAATTAAACCTCACTGAAAGATTAGTCGAAGCCTATACAGGGCGAGCGATGAATTTATTTCGAGCTCCATATTTTGGCGATGCTGAACCAACCACACCAAATGAGTTAATTCCAGCCCTAAATGCTCAAAATCTTGGTTACACAAATGTTGGGTTGCATGTCGATCCTGGGGATTGGCTCAAGCCAGGTGTGGAGTTTATTGTTCACTCCACGCTCCATCAAGTTATGTCAGCCAACGCAGACAGAAGCGGGCAGATCATTTTATTGCACGATAGTGGCGGAGATCGAGAGCAAACCGTAAAAGCCCTACCGCTGATCATTGAAGCCCTTCGCGCTAAAGGCTATCGATTTGTCACAGTGTCCCAATTAATGGGCAGACCAACCCACGAGATCATGCCAAAAGTAAAAGGAGAAGATTTAGCCTCTGTAAGAGAAGATATTGGTGTTTTTTTACTAGTAGCTTCTGTTAAATTTAGCCTTAAAATACTGTTTATCATCGCGATCATGCTAGGCATCGTGCGGGCTTTAGCTCTCACAATTTTAGCGATCCGACAAAAAATAAAATCTCGCGATCTTATTCCCCCAAACATTAATCCAGATTTGTTTGTAAGCGTAATTATTCCAGCCTATAACGAAGAGAAAGTAATTGCCTCATCAATTGAACGAGTTTTGCAAAGTGAGAATGCGAATATTGAAATAATCATTGCCAACGATGGCTCAACCGATCGAACGTCTCAAATCGTCAGAGACAAATTCGCCCATGAACCCAAAATCACCCTGCTCGATTTTGAAAATGGAGGAAAAGCGAGTGCATTGAATAAGGCGCTCAAATGTGCAAATGGGAAAGTTATTGTCGCCCTGGATGCAGACACACAGTTTGAGAAGTCAACGATTGCCAAACTGGTTCGCTGGTTTGAAGATGAAAGTATCGGTGCCGTAGCGGGCAATGCAATGGTTGGAAACGCCAATAATCTCGTGACCAAATGGCAAGCGATTGAGTATGTCACTGCCCAGAACCTGGAACGTCGAGCATTAGCTGGATTTGATGCAATTACTGTTGTTCCCGGTGCGGTGGGGGCTTGGCGTAAAGCTGCATTGACAAGTGTAAATCATTATCCCGAGGACACCATAGCTGAAGACCAAGATCTAACGATCGCTATCCAACGAAAGGGCTGGAAAGTGATTTACGATGATGATGCTTATGCTTGGACTGAAGCACCTGAAAGCTTCAAGGCGTTGGAGAAACAACGATTTCGCTGGGCGTTTGGTACTTTGCAATGCCTTTGGAAGCATCGATCTATCTTTAAGGACATGAAGCCAAAGGGCTTGGCCTTAATTGGTCTTCCCCAAGCTTGGCTGTTTCAGATCATCTTTTCCCTGATATCACCGCTCATTGATTTAATGTTGGTTCTCAGTTTGATAGGTACAATGAATAAAGTCCATCAACATGGAATAGCTGCTACCCAAACCGATTTGATTTTAATGTCTTTTTATTGGGTTGGCTTCTTGATGGTTGATATCGGGTGTGGTTTCATTGCTTATCGCCTAGAAAAGCAGGCCAAAAATTACCCTGTATTTTTGTTGGTGATACAACGCATTGTCTATCGGCAAATCATGTATTCTGTTGTCATTAAGGCGTTTTTTTCAGCAATTACCGGTCTATGGACGGGCTGGGGCAAATTGGAGCGAACTGGACGCGTCAAACTAGAAAATGCAACTACATGAACCAAATCCTAGATGATTTGAAGGTTTTTGGCCAATTTAGGATAGAGTGTCAATCTTATAGGCCTCTGCCATGTTAATCCTATTTGATCTAAATTCTATGGTGGCTTGCTCGGTCTTTATCGATCTTGCTCCATGTTAGTGACGCTGTGGGTAGACATAGTGTTTGCTTCGGGTTCACAAGCACTTGAGAACTAGGTATGGCTATAAGAATGCACTTATCAGGGTTTGTAAGGCCCCTAAGCTGGCATGAAAGATGAAAGCATTGGCTTGATAAAGCCATTTGTTTTTTTGGTGTATACAGCATTGTTATGCCACCCAGATCACCCGGGAAGATGGACGATAGCTTAGGAATTTATATGTCTTGGCGACACGCAACCATTAATTGGAACACTTGGCTTAAGCGATGACCATGGGCGATGTGCATTCAAGTCTTTAAACCAGCCTGCTTTGGACAAACCCCATGAAACACCATTGGTGGCGAATATTTGTGTCTGGGATCCTTGGCCTTCTAACTTTGGTTTCGCTGACAGCATATTTCATGCGCGACAATTTGTTTCGTGAACTGATCGAGCCTGCAGTGCCTTTTCAGGTGGATGAGCCACCACCACCCCCCGATTATAGTGATGCGGCCGCTTGGGCATCTCGTCCACAAGAAACCCGTACCATGCCCCGGCAAACTGCACTGCGCCCAGCCAATTTTGGAAAAGCCGATGTTTTTTTGATCCATCCCACGACCGCATGGTCAGGTAATACCGGCTGGAACATGGATATTTCCGACACAAGCTCACGCACACGTTTGGAAACAATTGGTTTACCCAATCATGGTGAGCCCTTCGCATCGGCGGGGCCTTTATGGGTCCCACGCTATCGCCAAGCGGTATTGTTCGCACTTCTGTCCCAGCGTGACGATAGCCATGAAGCACTGGATCTTGCCTATCAGGATGTGGCGCGTGCCTTTGACACCTTCCGCCAGGCCCGTAATCCCGCCCGACCGTTTGTTTTGGTTGGTATTGGTCAAGGCGGCCTGCATTTATTGCGTCTCCTCTTGGAAAAAGGAGATTTGGGCCCGAAATTGGCCGCGACCTATTTTATTGATCAAGCCGTACCTACATCACTTTATCAAGGCAGTGCTGCCCAAACGAGTTTTCCAAAACCATGTCAAAATGCTCAACAAACCCGATGTATGCTAGCCTTCATCGAGTTGGATGGGGGGGATGATTGGGGCGAGAAGATTATCAAGCAAAGGTCAACAATCTGGACACCTGAAACCGGCTATCGGGCCTTAAACGGGCAGGCAATTGCTTGTGTCAACCCTTTAACGGGGTCGATTAACCGACCCAATGCCCCTGCCATTAGCAATCGCGGTTCTGCAGCTGCTAGTGGATTAGAACGGGGCACGGAGCCCGCCTTATTGCCCGCAGAAACTGGAGCAATTTGTCGCAGAAATCTGTTGTGGGTTGAGGTCAACCGCCCTGCTGCTCTTACAAAACCACGGTTTGAGTTAGGAACATTCTATAAGATCACTGGCTATAATTTGTTCTATGCAGCCTTAGCAGGCGACGTCAAAACCAGAGTGGATGCTATGGATTCACTCAATACTCGCCCAGCACCAATCAAGCCGGATGTACCTTAAGCCAAAAGCCAAAATTTACATGCCAAACCGATCTTTCATCGCCGCGCTCATCTCTGAAAGGGCAGTGACGCTTACGGCATCTTTTTCGCGGCTTTTCCAGTATTTGGCTAATTTCTTAAAAGGTTTGAGTGGTGCTTTAACGCCCAGATTCGGCAAAAGGCGAACCACAAAGAACAGGCTGGGCGTGATGGCGCAATCGGCCAAGGTGAATTTGTTGCTAGCTGCGTGCTTCTTGCCTGACATCACATGGTCTAAATGGCCCAGAGCCACATTGACGTCATGAAGTACAGCGGCAATCGCTTCAGGGCTTTTCCCCGGCCCCAAAAGGGCGAATACTTTACCCATAGCGGGGCCTAAATAAATGTCATTGATGCGCGAAATCAGGCGCACCTGCGCACGTTCTTCAGGCTTGCGCGGACGCAAAGCGGGCTTTGGATAGGCATCTTCAAGAAATTCGAGAATGACTTCTGACTCTGGCAAGGACGAACCAGCCTCGGTGATCAAGCAGGGAATCTTACCGATCGGATTGATCGCCAAAAACTCTTCACTTTTCATGCCGCCACCTGGGGGTGGCAAATACTCTACCGCTAAGCCCTTGGCCGCAATTTGCATTTTGACCCGTTGCACAAAAGGACTTAAGTCCCTTCCATATAATTTCATCGATTTAGCTCCCTAGCTTGCACTTCCTCTACCAACCCAATTTAATATTTGCCCCAATTAAAATATGTGGCCGGTGACAGTTACACCCCATTATGTGATCAGATTGCTTAAGACTAAACCAATGTGGCAAACATTTATCCCGATTGACTGCCAAAAAACATGACAACTTAGAGGGCGACTTAACTTGGTTCAAGCCGAATGTCTAAATGTGTTACTTGCATCTATTTTCATTAAATGACCAATATCTAGGGGTAATCGGTGGCAAAGCATGATCTGGGGGCTCAAACTTTACCTAAAAGGATTGACAAACATCAAAGCCTTCCCTCTGCAGCTGAAATTCAAAGTGGATTCTATTAGGTCGCGTCACGACATTGATTGATTGGCGGGCGCAATGTGAGGCAATTGTACAGCGTCAATTCTTATTTCAGCGATCTCCTATATTAGCCGATCATGCCAATCCTGAGAGAAATCTATATCAGATTGAGCCTTCGATCATGATCACTTTGGACGGTTCACGGATACATAAAGTTATGTAAAATCAAATTTTTGCTCTGTCTTGGCGCATTCCTAAACAATGCGATCAAGAAAGCCTTTTACGCTATCGCAAAAAACCGACCAATGCTACGCCCCTCAAAGAGGCGTTGCTTGATAGCTACTCAGGCAACACAATAGTCTCACAAACCAATGACAGCAGCTGGTATATACAATGACATATTCGCCCAAAAAGACTAAGGATCCAACCTGCATCAACCCTGATTATGGGAATATGCCAGATCGTGCTCAGGTTGTAGGTTTCCTAGTAGACGCATCACCCTTGCCCTAGGTGCAAACTTATATCCAATGAGCATTACTTTTTACCAAGCCCTTGGTTTGGCTAGTTAAGTTACACAGTTTTCCAAATCGCCACCTCTTATCTCTTCATCTTGTACAAAGTAGGCTTGGTCACGCGTTAAGATGGCGGGATCATTTTGGATAGATTAGCGGCAGCTGGCATGGCGAACTTGCGAAACTTCTTCAACACTGTTGTTCGATGAGCGTCATCTGGGTCTATTGCGGCGATGAGTTTGCCAAAGCCATCCAGTCGAGATTGGCGTATCCATTCGCGTAATTTGGGATCTTGATTCCACGCAAATTGGTTCATCATATTGCCAAGTACCGCACGAGGATAAGCATCTAACGTCCGGGGCAAGGGAACCGATCCACATAGGCCATTTTTTGTAGTATCATCGCCATAATTTACCTCAACATAGGCCGTCAGTGCCGCGCTAAAGGTGGGCTGAGGAATGCGTATCATTTGTGGCACGATCAAATGACCTTGGAACACAGGCACCGTAGGGCGATCCTCCACTGCACTGGCCGAACAATCGATGAAGAGGGTGTTTTCACCAAAACTCTCCTGCCCGCCTTCTAGCACCACCAAAGACGGGCTTATGGTGGTGACACGGCCCTTACGGATCACATGCTTGATCTTGGCCAATTGTGCGACTTCACCGGTTGAGACAGTGGCATAGCGATGGACACTTGGGCGCACGTTTGGATCAATCCGCAGCATAACACCACATGCTTCCAAACGGTCAAACAAATCGTCAACATCATGCGCCAATGCACAAGCTTCCATCATATCGGCTTGACCGCCGATGGTTTCGTCAAAGAAGTCGATACCTGGTTGGGTTTTACGGCGATTGAGCAGCCAAGAATCGCGCGGCATGATCCAACTGATTGCCTCTGGGTCAGCGCCTGACGCCAAAAGCCAGCATGCTGCGTCCATCCCGGTCTTGCCAGCACCAACGATTACAAAATGCTTGGGCATGGTTTGACTGCGCTTCCACAAATGAGGTAGCTCATTGAGAGGCACAAAGTCCACGCCTGGTTCAACAACAAACTGCGGCTTGTGCGTGGACGGCACCGTCGTACCAAAAAAGGTGGCATCAACGGTTTTCTTCTTGATCAAAAGCTGGGTTTCTTTGCCCGACAGCAGAGATACAAAACGCCCTTCACCCAAATAATTTGCCATCGGGAAATAGTTAACACGCCCGCTTGCCAACAGGCGCTGGTTCATCACTTTCTCGAAATAGCCACTTACTTCAGGGCCTGAAGCAAGTTCGTATAGGCCCTGATTAACCCCAGTTTGGTCAATGCGGTCTTGGCCCAGGGGTATGGAATTCACCCCATAAAAAGCAGAAGGTTGATGCAAGGTCACAAAACTATAGGCATCGTTCCAATGACCACCTGGTTTGCCGTGACGATCTACTATTGTTATGTGGGCGTCGGATTGCTCCAACAACGTATCGGCGAATGCAAGACCGACCGCCCCTGCACCCACAATCAGATAATCGGTTTGCATCTGTGCCCCCTAAACTAAACTCCAATCCATATCAAGGCAGGAGGCGCTTATCAGGAATTACCACCATTTTTTAGGCTTGGCGTTAAAGCCTGCTTGGGCTTCCAGCGCCCCGCCCACTGCCAATATGGTCTCCTCATCTAAGGCTCTACCAATAACTTGCAGGCCCAAGGGTAGGCCATGCGCATCAAGTGAAGCAGGCAGTGAAATCGCCGGTAATCCAGCAAGATTTGCGGTCACCGTAAACACGTCATTGAGGTACATCTGGATCGGATCAGCGCTTTTTTCGCCAATGCCAAAGGCGGCGAAAGGTGCGGTCGGGGTCAGAAGCGCGTCACAGACCTGCCAGGCTTGCTTAAAATCATCTGCAATCTTGGTTCGCACCCTTTGAGCGCGCAGATAATAGGCATCATAATAGCCAGCTGAGAGCACATAGGTGCCAATCAAGATACGCCGCTTAACTTCATTGCCAAAGCCTTGCGCGCGGCTTTGCTCATAGACTTCGGTCAAGGTATCGCCAGCGGCCCGTGTGCCAAACCGCATCCCGTCATAGCGCGCAAGATTGGACGAGGCTTCGGCAGGTGCCACGATATAATAGCAAGGCAAAGCATATTTGGTGTGGGGCAAGGACACATCGACAATGGTTGCGCCTAAATCCTGGAGCCAAGTCATGCCTTGGTGCCACAACTTTTCAATCTCATCAGGCATGCCATCTACGCGGTACTCCTTAGGCACACCGATCTTAAGCCCCTTAACCCCGCGCTTCACCGCAGCCGCGAAATCAGGTACCTCTAGAGAGAGGCTGGTTGAATCCCTTGGGTCATGCCCACACATAGAACCCAACAAAATCGCGCTATCTTCAACAGTTTTAGCGATAGGGCCCGCTTGATCCATAGAACTTGCAAATGCGATCATACCATAGCGGCTTGCGCGACCATAAGTCGGTTTTAAGCCAACAGTCCCAGTAAATGCTGCTGGCTGGCGGATGGAGCCGCCTGTATCAGAAGCGGTTGCCGCCAAGCACAAATCAGCCGCGACAGCCGCCGCAGAGCCACCCGATGAACCGCCTGGTGTTAAAGCCACATTGCCACTCTCTTGGCGCTTCCAAGGATTGATAACTGGTCCAAAGCGACTGGTTTCGTTGGAGGAGCCCATGGCAAACTCATCCATATTGAGCTTGCCCAACAGGACCGCGCCATCGCGCCACAAATTCGCGGTCACCGTACTTTCATAGGTAGGGGTAAACTCACCTAATATACGTGAGCACGCTGTGGTGCGAACACCTTGGGTACAATAAAGATCCTTAATGCCTAATGGCAGGCCTTCCAAAGGTCCCACAGCACCACAACGGCGTCGGGCATCAGAGGCTTCCGCCATCTCCATTGCCTTTTGCGGCGTCGTTGTCACATAAGCATTGAGAATTGGGTTGACGGCCTCTATCGCATCATTGAAAGCGGCTGTCAGCTCGACGCTGGAAAATGCCTTTGCCACCAGCCCATCACGCGCGGCCGATAACGTTAGTTCAGTTAATTCAGTCATTATTCCACCACTTTAGGTACGACAAAAAAACCATCGGCACTTTGTGGAGCATTGGCGACAATCGCCTTGGCTTGGCCACCATCGCTGATCACATCATCGCGTAGAGGCAATGTGAGCTCCACCGCACTGGTCATGGCTTCTACCCCCTCCACATCGACCTCCTCTAAAAGATCAATCCAACCTAAAATAGCGTTGAGCTCTCGAGCTAAGCTTTCCAATCGAGACTCTGGTTCATATATACGGGCCAATCGCGCAGCACGACGCACCGTTTGCAGGTCAACAGACATATGAATTATCCTTTTCAACTGGGGTCTGTCGTGATTGACTGGAAGTGTTGATGAGGTGCGTGCAACCCTTTTCATGACTCTAGAGGCACACGTCGTTTCTATAGGACCCCCACGGATTAGAGCAAGGATTCAGGCCAGTTATGATGCTATTTCTCTCGCCAAAGCTGCATGGCTTGAGCCTAACGGGCCAATGCTGGCTTCCTAACGGGTCTAAATTCTTAAAGTCACGATTGTGGTTGTTGAGTTTGGCTTTCGAACAGAGGATATGTTTCAACTATCTCATGATGAGAAGGTATTATATGATATTTCATTGTCTCAATGGCTTCGGCCTGTGTTCGTGAAACGAACATGCTAATGCCAATAAAGAAAATCCATAATCCTACTGAGAACACAAACTCTTTCATGTCCAACTCCATGAGCAAATATTCTTCATCGACAATTTTTGTTTCACCTGTGCTTCTATCCCTATTTGTCTCAGCCACATGTTAAGTATTTCCCACAATCTTTCTTTAACCTAAAACAATCGAATTATGGCAGGAAGCCCTAACATGCTAAACATACTTGGACTTAAATTCTTACCATTAGACAATTTTTGTGACTTATTTACATATGTCCACCCTGATGAAGCAGCACCCTAATGTCATAGCAAATGGGCTTGTTGCAAAGCACGTATGAAAATCTCTTTGTCAACATTACCGCCACTGCCAGTCACTGCGATCACACGACCTTGACTTTCCACTTTTCCCGCAAGAACCGCTGCCAAGGCTGCAGCACCACCTGGCTCCAGCACAATGCGTAAATGTGTAAAAGCAAAAGACATGGCATGGAGCACTTCTTCATCGCTGACCGCAACTCCTGTTGCTCCGATGCGCATCAAGATCGGAAAGGTCAGTTCGCCAGGAATCTGCGTCATCAGCGCATCTTGGATCGAGTGGGTGCCCGGCTCGTTGGCGACGCGCTCGCCCTTGTGCAACGAGCGGGCAAGGTCATCATGGGAAACAGGCTCTGCGCAGATAAGTTTAGTCTGTGGTGACAGCGCTTCCAGCGCCAAGCCAATCCCCGCCGCCAAGCCACCACCGCTGGCGCACACGACCAAGCTGTCCAACTCATAGCCAGCGGCGCGCACTTGATCGATCATCTCTAACCCACATGTGCCTTGACCGGAGATCACATCAGGGTGGTCAAAAGGCTGGATCAAGGTTGCGCCTGTTTCCTCTGCGATCTTAGCTCCAATGGCTTCACGGCTTTCCAAAATGCGGTCATAGGTCACAATTGTTGCGCCATCGCGGCGCACGGAATCGAGCTTACCTTTTGGAGCATCGGATGGGACAACAATGGTTGCCGCCATGCCTATATGCTTGGCTACAAGGGCAATGCCTTGGGCATGATTGCCCGAAGAAAAAGCCACCACCCCTTTTTCACGCACTGAAAGTGGGATTTTGAGGAGCGCATTGGCGGCCCCCCTGATCTTGAAGGCACCGCGCGGCTGCAAGCATTCAGCCTTGACAAAGATCCGCCCTCCAGTGGCATCGTCTAAGGCGTCCGCGCGTAAAAGCGGGGTTACAAGGGCGAGTGGGCGAATACGTGCATCGGCTTCAAGCACATCTTTGAAAGTAGGTAAGGTCATAGGCTTTCCTCCGCTGCTTGAAATCGTTGGTCAAGAGCGTGGTTTAGCGCGCGCAGTGGGCTTTGCGTTTGCGGGGTCTTGCGGCCATACATGACGGGGGTAGCGCGCCTTCATGTCCTTGCACACATCTTGCCACCCGCCTGTCCAAAAAGCTGGCAAATTGGCAGTAACAGCAACAGGCCGATGGGCTGGAGACAAGAGCTGAAATACCAAAGGCACCTTTCCGTCCGCTAGCATTGGATGGGTGCGAAGCCCAAATAATTCTTGCACGCGTACCGCAACCGTTGGCCCCTGCTCTGCGGCATAATCAATCAAGTGGTTAGTTTGAAGCGGGGTTTCAAACCGGGCGGGGGCGGCTTTGCCTATGGCTTGCAACTGCGACCAGCCCAAATAGGCTTCCAATGCGTCGCCGACATCTAGGTCACTCAAAGCTTTGATCCCGACCAAGGCAGGCGCCAACCAATCGTCCAATTGCGCCATAAGCGCATCTTGTGTGAGCTGCGGCCAAGCTTGGGGATCCTGCTTGGCAAGCCATTCCAACCGATCTTGCAAGGCTATAGCTTTGGGAGTCCAGCTTAAAATTGACAAACCATGGGCCTTAACCGCATCGAGCAAGCCAGCCTGATAGGCTTGCGGGGATATTTGGCACGGTGCCTCATCCAAAATCAACGCGCCAAAGCGGCGTTGTTGGCGGGTGCGAAGGGTGCCGCTTGGTCGATCAAATTGGGTGAGAATGCACGTTTCTATTAGACCGCCAAACAGTCCTTCGATGTCGCCTTTGGTTAGGCTGGCTGCCTCACCAATACGGGCACGGGCCGCTTGGCCCATCAGCGCGCCAATAGCTAAATAATCCGCCCCAGCTAAAGCCTCACGGGGGTCAAGTTCGCCGCCCCGCCCATTGACCATCACAAAGCCGCCTTGTCGATCACGTGCTTTGGCTACGCGCTCTGGATAGGCCAAAGCCAAAGCGCGCCCGGCTTTTTCTGGTTCTACGGGCTCACGCGCACCAATCTGGCGCGCCCAATTTTGCGCCAGCGCACGCGCTTTAATGGCACGTGGGGAGTTGTCACGCTGGAAACCGATAAGCCGCGCACTGATATCGGTTTGGTTGCCGCCCAGACCTTTTTCACTCAAAAGCCCTGCCACGAAAGCCGCTGTAGAACCAAAGCCCAGCTCGCCAGCCTTGACGATCATATGGGCAAGACGTGGCGGTAGCCCAAACTCAGACAGACGTTTCCCATGCGCTGTTTGGCGCGGCAGCTGATCTGGCGCATTTTCCAGCGCCTCTAAATCCATCAAAAGCTTCACCGCTTCTTGCCAAGCAGTCCTTGGCGGGAGATCAAGCCAAGATAAAACACCGGGATCGGTGATGCCAAAGCCAGCCAAAGTCAAAACCAAGGGGGCTAAATCGGCTTCCAAGATTTCTGGACGGTCAAAAGCAGGAAACGCCCCCATTTGGGCCTCATCCCACAGCCGATAGCATTGCCCGGGGGCCGTACGCCCCGCCCGGCCGCGCCGCTGATCACAGGCAGCACGGCTACATCGCACACTCTCCAAACGGGTCAGGCCAGTTTCGGGATCATAGCGTGGCCTCCGACTTAGCCCGCCATCGACTACAATGCGCACCCCTTCAATGGTCAAACTGGTCTGCGCAATCGCGGTGGATAGGATGATCTTTCGTCTGCCAGCTGGGGCCGGAGCTAAGGCCTGATCTTGCTCAGCAGGGGACAGACTGCCGTGCAACGGCACGACCAGACACTTTGAATCCAGATCTTTGGACGCAAGAAAGTCTTGCGCGCGATTGATGTCCGCAAGGCCTGGCAAAAAGACCAATATGTCGCCTTCGCCTTGCTTAAGGGCCAAAAGGGCGGTCTGAGCAGCCTGAATTTCTAGAGCGATATCCGCTTTGCGGCCAATGTAAAAGGTATCGATGGGATAGAGCTTTCCCGCACTCTCCACGATGGGTGCGCCGCCCATCAGCTCTGAAAACCTACCGCCATCCAAAGTGGCTGACATGGCGATTAAGCGTAGGTCCTCGCGCAGGGCGGCCTGACTTTCGAGTGCTAAGGCCAGACCCAAATCGGCGTCCAAATTGCGCTCATGGACTTCATCAAACACAATGGCGGCAACCCCGTCCAACGCCGGATCATCCTGCATTCTGCGCGTTAACATGCCCTCTGTAATGACTTCAATGCGGGTCTGTTTGGTGATGTTTTTATCAAGGCGAACATGATAACCCACCGTTTGGCCCACCGCTTCGCCTAAAACGGCCGCCATCCGGCTGGCCGCGGCGCGGGCAGCTAATCGGCGGGGTGATAGGACCAATATACGCTGCCCCGCGCACCAAGGCTGATCGATCAAAGCCAAGGGTACAGCCGTGGTTTTCCCGGCACCTGGTGGAGCTACGAGCACGACATTGGTTAACTTGGACAATTGTGCCAATAGGTCCGGTAATACCGGATGGATCGGCAAATCGGGCGGGATCACGCCCACCATCGCGCGCTAGTCTTGATCAGGGTCGGATGCCACCCCGACACGCTGGGCCAATGATGCCGCCATAAACATATCAAGGTCGCCATCAAGCACACCTGATGTATCGGAAGTTTCTACCCCCGTGCGTAAATCCTTGACCAATTGATAAGGCTGGAGCACGTAAGATCGGATTTGATGGCCCCAACCAATATCCGTCTTTTGATCCTCAAGCGCATTGGCAGCAGCTTCGCGCTTGTGCAACTCAAGCTCATACAGGCGTGCGCGCAGCATTTTCCAAGCGATGTCACGGTTTTTATGCTGGCTGCGCTCTTGCTGGGAGGCGCACGCAATCCCAGTCGGTAAATGGGTTATGCGAACAGCAGAATCGGTTTTATTGATATGCTGACCGCCCGATCCTGACGCACGATAGGTATCGATCCGCACATCCTTGTCTTGGATATCAATGACAATTGTATCGTCTACCACCGGATAGACCCACACACTTGAAAAGCTCGTATGGCGTTTAGCGGCACTATCAAAAGGTGAGATACGCACAAGACGGTGCACGCCCGATTCCGTTTTCAGCCAGCCAAAGGCGTTTTCGCCTTTGATCAAAAGGGTGGAGGATTTGATACCAGCCTCTTCACCCACACTTTCTTCAATCTCTTCCACACTCATGCCACGCGCCTGCGCCCAACGTACATACATACGGCGTAGCATATCTGCCCAATCTTGGCTTTCAGTACCACCCGCCCCGGCATTGATTTCCAAATAGGCGTCGTTACCATCGGCTTCACCCGATAAGAGTGCCTCTAGTTCGGCGCGATCGGCGCGGATTTTGGTTGCGAGCAGGCCTTTTCGGGCTTCCTCAATCATATCCTCATCCCCTTCGCTTTCGGCCAATTCGGCGAGCTCTACATGGTCTAAAGCATCACGTTCCAGCGTCCGAACGGCCTCAATGGAGGCTTGAATCCGATTGCGCTCGCGCATGAGTGCTTGAGCTTCTTGCGGGTTATTCCATAAATCGGTGCGCTCACTGAGCGCATCTAGCTCATCCAAACGGCGTAACGCCACATCCCAATCTAACCGACGCCGCAGTAAAGTAACGGATCTGGTTATGTCTTTACTGAGCGCTTCAAGTTCGGCGCGCATTTCATTTCTCCACACATCAATAGGTAACTGGGCGATTGGTAACTGAGATCGGGTTCTGGGGCCCGCTTTTGGGCGTTTCTCCTGATTAGGATAGACGTCAGCCCCGGGTTTCGGCTTTGGGTTCGGGCGCAGGAGCAACAGGAGGTGGTGGTTCTTCGGTCACTATGGTGCTAGGTGGCGGCGCCTCAACGGGCTTAGTGATGGGATTTGGATCAGGCTTGATCGCAATTTCTTGGGATGGCTTAGGACGCAAATCACTTGGATTGGTTTGCAACTCTGCGATGACATTCATTCGCTCTTCGGCTTCGATTTCGCGCTTCACTTCCGGTGAGAGCGTAAATTCTTCAATCGGGCGGCCTTCATGGGCCGCGATCATATATTGTTTAAAGATTGGCCCAGCGACAGGCCCCCCGGAAGCCCCTTCATAAATGGTACGGGGCAGGTCATAACCGACATAGACCCCAGTTGAGATGGAAGGCGAAAACCCCACAAACCAAGCATCCTTGTAATCACTGGTGGTTCCAGTTTTTCCAGCAATCGGGCGACCAAAATCAACACCACGTCCTGTCCCGCGAAGCACAACATCACGCAAAATACTTGTCATTTCCCATGCCGTTCTCGGCGAAACGACTTGCACGCCCCATGGGTCCATTTGGGGCGGCCCAGCTGCCTCATTCAATGCCCCTTCACAAGCGGGGCAGGAGCGACGGTCCGACCGCCAGACTGTGCGCCCACGCGGATCTTGCAGGCGGTCATAAAAAACAGGAGGTATATAGCGCCCACCATTTGGAAAAACTGCAAAGGCAGAAGTTAGACGTAAAACCGTGGTCTCCCCTGCCCCCAAAGCCATGGTCAAATCATTAGGCAAATTGTCATAGACTCCAAAGCGGCGAGCAAAGTCAGCGACCCGACGCATCCCAATCTTGCGGGCGATACGCACGGTGACCGTATTGCGGGACATAACTAGGCCCTGGCGCAAAGTCATCGTACCATAAAAGCGGCGGTCGTAATTTTCTGGACTCCAGCCGCCACCTTGAATTTTTTCATCCGATATTTTGGTATCTGGCGTCAACCCTTGCTCCAAAGCGGCCGCGTAAATGATAGGCTTGAAGGAAGAACCAGGTTGGCGCTTAGCTTGGGTAGCCCGATTGAAGCCTGAATCCTCAACATCAAGCCCGCCAACCATGGCTATGACTGAACCTGTATGGACATCCACTGAGACCAACGCACCCTGAATTCCTTGATGACGCTGCAATTGGAGCGTCCCGTCGTCGCGACGCCCCAACCATACCAATGCCCCATCAAACAATGGTCGCGAAGAACGCGATGCCCAGTCTTGATCCGCTTGTGGGATTGCAATCTTGCTGCCGTTAGCCAAACCAAAGGATTGCGCATCATCTAGAACCAAAGCCAATTGAGCACGGGGGTCTGGGCGCGAATATTTTGCGCGGGCAAGCCTGCGGGCCCATTCTCCCTTCACACTCATCATTCCGACAGGGCCTGAAAAGCCGCGGCTGCGGCGCGGGTCTAAACGGTTCAAATTGGCGATCAGGGCTTCTCTTGCTGCCCTTTGCTTATCAAGATCAACGGTTGAGCGGATGATAAAGCCGCGCGTATAAGGAGCATCCTTGCCAAACCGGCGAATGATGTCACGGCGGACTTCTTCGACAAACTCACCTGCTTCAGGATCGGTCCAACTGCCCCTTGGATTGGGGGTGACGTTAAGCGGTTCTGCAATCGCGGCCGCTGCCTGTTGGGCGGTGATGAAACCGTTTTCTGCCATTCGCCCAATAACCCAGTTACGCCGCGACACAGCACGATCTTTATGACGCACCGGATTATAATTGTTGGGACCTTTCGGTAGAGCACCCAAAAAGGCTGCCTCAGCAATGGTTAAGTCGCGGACATCCTTGCCAAAATAGGTTTGTGCCGCCGCTTGTACGCCATAGGAGCGAAAACCAAGAAAGATCTGATTGACGTAAATCTCCATGATCTGATCCTTATTCAGCACCTCTTCGATGCGGATTGAGACCAGACCTTCGCTAATTTTGGCCAATATCTTGTCAAATGTGGAATCGCGGGCAGCATCTTGCAGGAGCACGTTTTCGGCAACCTGCTGAGTGATGGTGGATGCACCTTGCATCCTTTTTTCACCTATATTGCTGACGTTAAACACAATCGCACGCGCCACACC
Source organism: Candidatus Phycosocius spiralis (assembly GCF_030158815.1). GTDB lineage: Bacteria > Pseudomonadota > Alphaproteobacteria > Caulobacterales > Aquidulcibacteraceae > Aquidulcibacter > Aquidulcibacter spiralis. The sequence continues at coordinate 18,591 of NZ_BPFZ01000015.1, read as the reverse complement.
CATCAAATCGACCCCTGAATGGGTGTAAAAGTCCTTGTCCTCTGCCGCCATAAAAGCAGCAATCACATGGTCAGGGACTTGTTCAATTGGAACATATGAGCGGTTTTGTCGCGCGAACAACCCGATCTGACGTCCATCGGAGGCATAGATTGTACTCGAAAGAGCGGGTTGATAATTGGCTAATCGTTGATGATCGGGCAAGCCCTTTAAGGCCATATTGACCAAAATGACCGCCCCAAGAACCCCACTCGCCATGATCACCAAGAAAAACAAAGCGATTGTCTTAAAATAGGTACGCATCGTCTTGGTGTCCATTTGCAGGTTTGCCCCTGAGGGAACATATTGGCGGTAGACTTATACACCTTTAGTCAAGCCCCACTATGGCCTGCTTGATCAAGAAGTTAAACGTTCTTTGCCAGTAATTGAGCATGCTAGCACGCTCAAAAGGGGGGTGATTATTGTTAGTTTTTGCCCCCAGCACCGCTCATAATTTGAACACGGTCAAAATAGGCGCTGATGGTTTTGGCTGTTGCAGCCATCTGACGGCTGCGAAACTGTAGATTGTTTAAGCGGGCTTCATCCTCGGGATGCGACATAAAGCCCATTTCAAGTAAAACTGCAGGAACACGTGGTGAAAGCAATACAAAAAAGCCTGCTCGGCGATGGGATGTGCCCGTCACAGGACCAATCTTTTGAATTTCTTGGATTAAATTTTGACCAAAAATGGCAGATTGGTTTTTGGTATCGCGCTGGGTGAGGTCGCGTAGGATTTCAGTTACCGATTTATCCTTGATTTGGGTCGAGGGCGTGATAGACCAATTTTCCTGATTTAACAGTTGTCGTGCGCGCTGGCCACCTGCCTCTGATAAAGTATAGACTGTTGCCCCAACCGCTCGTGAGCCTGCTGGAGCAGAATCAGCATGTAACGAAATGAAAAGATCGGCGCGTTTATCACGCGCAATCGTTATACGCCGCTCCAAAGTCAAGAACACATCGCTATCTCGGGTCAAGATCACCACAAAGCGACGGTCACGATTGAGATACTCAGCTAATATGCGTGCACTGGCTAACGTGACCTGTTTTTCTTGCAAAGTTCCTGATACACCAAGAGCACCTGGATCTTTACCACCATGGCCTGGATCAATCACGATCACAAACCGGCGCCCAGACTGGCTTGACCCTTGCTGTGCTGGTCCTGAGTGAACACCCAATGGCAATACCTGCGCACTTGCGTCATCTTTGGCATTATCTTTGGTCTTAACTTTAGCCTTAGGGCTTGGCTGAGGAGCGGCAGCTAGAAAGGTGGCAGTGGAGGTTGGTACCAATTCAAGGCGAAGCTGCCGGCCGCCAAAAACGCCCGTGATTTCATGTTTTCTAATGCGCATCGGTCCATTTAAGTCCAAGACTATGCGCGATTCCTTAAGCGACTTATCAGCAAAACGTAACTGCTTTACCCCACCTGTTCCAGACAAGGTACCAGCCTTGCCATTGCCCATTGCCCAAGTCACCCTAGGCAAATCAATGACCAAGCGGGGGGAAGGAACCCCTAAGGCGAAAAATTGATAAGGTAGAGACTGGTCCAAGCGGATAGATACAATCGTAGCGTCTTCAATCTGACTGATGGTGATCGCATTGACACGGGGATAGTGTGTCATTCCAAACGGCTGATCGGATTGGGCGCGCGGTGCCCCCATCCATCCGATCGGAATAATGGCCAGCATCATACCCAAAAGCAGGAGCACCCAAACCCGCAAGGCAGCAAACGACAACCGAGCCTCACCTTTACCAATCATTGGTTGACGCATAGGATCCTTAACATACTGATTAGGGCTTAGCTTCATATGGCGTGGGCTACCGAATCCATTTTGAAATCGCGTTTATCTCATTAACGGCAACCATAGGATCGTGTCCAATGTGAAATCAGGACGCATGTCGCGCTTTCTTTTCTTAACAAAGTGGGGCATGATAGGCTTAGTGCGGATTAAGTCGGATGCGGTTTATGAAGCATTGCTATTTTGGGGAAAGACTGGCGCATGATGCTGCCAAACCTCGCCCTTTTCACTTAATGGGCCTATAGCTCATTCATTCGGGACGCTGCGAAGCCAAAAAATGCGCGCCACATCTTCAAACTTAATACCTGTCCAGTGCGAAGTCTTGGCACAAATCTGCCAGTCGCAACGGCCTTATGGCCGGGATAGGGGTGGCATTGTCGATCCATGCTTCGTTCTGCGCCGACTTTGTCGACCAACCTTTCACATTTCGTGCGCATGTGCCCTGAGACGACGCCCCTGCGTTGCCCTGCGGCGTGTGGCGCACGCTGGAGCCTTTTTCAATGCCCAAGACTATGTTAATCGACGCGGCCCACCCAGAAGAAACCCGGGTTGTCGTGCTCGCAGGAAATCAAATTGAAGATTTTGACTTCGAATCTGCGTCAAAAAAGCAAATACGTGGTAATATTTATCTTGCAAAAGTCACCCGCGTTGAACCTTCCTTACAGGCTGGATTTGTGGATTTTGGCGGCAATCGCCATGGCTTTATGGCCTTTAGTGAAATTCACCCAGACTATTATCAAATCCCTGCAGCTGACCGCGAAGCCATTTTAGCCGAAGAGGCTGCCCTTGCCGCCTTAGATGAGGAAGGTGATGGCGATGATGAACAAGTGCGCGCACGTCGCGCCGCCCAGCGCCATTATAAAATCCAAGAAGTCATTCGCCGCCGCCAAATCATGTTGGTGCAGGCTGTTAAAGAGGAGCGCGGCAATAAGGGTGCGGCTCTCACCACTTATTTGTCGCTTGCAGGGCGCTATTGCGTCTTAATGCCCAATACACCACGCGGTGGCGGGATTTCGCGCAAGATTACAGCAACTGGGGATCGAAAACGCCTAAAGTCGGTTATATCAGAGCTGGAAGTGCCTAAGGGCATGGGCCTCATCATACGCACGGCTGGCGCGAAACGGACCAAAACCGAAATAAAGCGTGATTATGAATATCTCTTGCGGCTTTGGGACGATATTCGAGACCGGACGATGAAATCCATCGCTCCTTCACAAATCCATGAGGAAGATAATCTGGTCAAGCGCGCGGTGCGCGATCTCTATGACAAGGATGTCGATGCCATTCTCGTCGAGGGTGAAGACGCCTATCGTGAGGCCAAAGACTTCATGAAAATGCTCATGCCAAGCCATGCAAAAAAAGTTCAACTTTATAAAGGTGCAACCCCCTTATTTTCACGCATGAAAGTGGAAAGCCAGCTTGAGAGCATTCATTCTCCAATCGTGCAACTGCGCTCTGGTGGCTATATAGTCATCAACCAAACCGAAGCCTTGGTTGCGATCGATGTGAATTCTGGCCGCTCAACCCGTGAACGTTCGATTGAATCAACCGCTCTTAAAACGAATTTGGAAGCCGCCGATGAAGCCGCCCGGCAAATGCGCCTGCGCGATTTAGCCGGACTGGTTGTGCTTGACTTCATCGACATGGAAGAAAACCGCAACGACCGCTCAGTTGAAAAACGTATGAAAGACGCTCTTCGATTTGACCGCGCGCGTGTACAAATGGGCAAGATTTCCGGCTTTGGTCTATTAGAAATCTCACGCCAACGCCGCCGAACCGGGGTATTGGAAGGTTCTAGCCACATTTGCCCTACCTGCGAAGGCAATGGGCGGGTACGCTCTCCAGAATCGGCCTCACTGCAAGCGTTACGCGCTGTGGAAGCCGCTGTCGCCAATCGCAAGGATTGCGAAGTCGCTTTGCATGCCGACATCGCCACAGCCCTTTATCTGTTGAACGAAAAACGTGATCATCTGACCCGCTTGTTTCATGAACGTGGCTTGGTGGTGCGGGTGTTTGCGCAATCAGATATGAGTCTAGGCCATTATCGCTTTGAAATTGTTGAGCCAGGCGAAGAAGTGTTTGAGGAGGATTTTGTCCCCCTCTACATCAAAATCGATGAGCCCGTTGATGAAGAGGCAGACTTGTTCACCCAAACGATCAAAGACGGGGATGAGGAAAACGCGTATGACGATGGTGAAGGGGAAAATGCCCAAGCCCCGCGCCCTCAAGGAGAAGGTGATAGGCTTAGCGATGGGACAAGACGCCGTCGCCGCCGTCGCGGTGGCCGCCGTGACGACATGGGCGAAGGCGAACCCAATCCAGCCAGCCAGACCAACCTCAATGGTCTGATGGGTTTAGCAGGCGAAGAAAGTGGCGAGGGCGATGAAGACACTCCACCTTCAGATGAAACCCCAACCGAAGCCCAAGCCCGTCGTCGGCGCCGCAGAGGGCGTCGGGGTGGTCGTAGAAGACGCGAAGGCGAAGCCTCACGGCTCGCTCATGGCGACAGCAGCAATGGGGAGGGTGCAGGTCTGGAGATCTCCGGCATGGAAACCATCACGATCGATACGGATGGCGGGGATTTAACCGCAGAAATCGGTTCGGACCTTAGCCAACTAGCCTCAATGCCAACTGCGGATGCGCCACCAAAACGCAAGCGCCCACTGCGCAGAAGTGGTGATAGCCTGGCACCAAGCCAAAGTGAATCCATCACCCCCAAGCCAGAAACAGTAGCGGCACCTGATGGCGTTCCAACAGATAAGCCCCCTCATAACAATGTGCCAGCCAAGCGGGCTCGCCCCCGCAAAGTGAAAGAGCCTAGCGTGGCACTTGCTGCAGCGGCAGAGATTACGCCTAAATCCCGTGTCAGCGCACCAACCATTGAACCTGAATCCAATGTTGATCCCAAAGCACCCCGCAAAAGTGGGTGGTGGTCGCGTAATGCCCAAAAACTTTTTGGGGCATAAGTGGCGGCATAGCATTTTGCATCCTCGCGGCAGATTTCAATAAGTCTGCCGCGAAATTGCCCCAATAGGGGTGAAAACGGAACTCCAGCGCACTCACGCAAGGATGGGTGAGCCTAAATGGCTTATCTCAGTGCCAATTAGCGTCCAAATAAGGATACTCCAGCATGGCTTATGCCAGTTGCACATCGAGCAAGCCTACAAGGGTCAATTGGCTGGCCCAGCTTATCGCTTGCGCGGCACTTGTGGTGGTCCCCATAACGGCACATGCGCAGTCCTTGGTACGCGATGCTGAGATTGAGCGAACTTTGCGTGACTATTCAGACCCTTTGTTTGTAGCAGCTGGACTAGCACCCCAAGATGTGCGCATTTATTTGGTTGGGGATAAAACCCTAAATGCCTTTGTAACCAATGGCCAAAACGTGTTTCTTCATACCGGTCTTATCTTAGAAACAGAAACTCCCAATCAGCTGAAAGGTGTCATTGCCCATGAGACTGGTCATATAGCGGGGGGGCATTTAGCCCGATCTGACGCTTATATGCGTGAAGCGATGCGACCGGCCTATATCACCATTGCTTTAGGATTGGTTGCCATAGCTGCTGGAGCCCCCGATGCGGGTGCGGCACTGCTTGCAAGTTCACAGCAATTTGCCATGTTGAGCTTTTTTACGTTTACCCGCGTACAAGAAAGTAGTGCAGATCAAGCTGCGGTGACCTTTCTAGAAAAATCTGGACAATCAGGGCGCGGCTTGGTCGAGTTTTTTACCAAGTTTCGTTATAATGAAATTCTGGCAGACTCACGGCGTGAACCCTATTTCCGCTCGCATCCCTTATCGGGAGACCGCATCCAAGCGCTGCAAAATCGGGTCAATGAGCAATCCAATAAGGACGTGCTCGATAGCCCTGCCGATATTGACCGGCTCAAAATGATGCAGGCGAAGATTCAAGCTTTTTTATACACCCCATCGCGTACCTTTGTTAAATATCCAGCCTCGGATCAGTCAATCTATGCGCGCTACGCTCGCGCGATTGCGGCCTTTCGCGCACCAGATCTTGTAACCTCCGTGCGCGAAACCCAAAAGCTGATCGACGAACACCCCAACAACCCCTATTTCCATGAATTACTGGGTCAAATCTATTATGAAAATGGCAAGGCACAGGCCTCGATCGCGCCCAATCGACAGGCTGTTCTACTGGCCCCGAATGAAGCCCTTCTCCACATCGGGCTTGCGCGGTCCTTGTTAGCAACTGAGCAAAGCGAATTACGCGCCGAAGCTGAGGCCAGCTTACGGACCGCCTTGCGCCTTGAGCCTGATAATGCTTTTGCTTGGAATCAATTGGCAGTGGTGGCTGACCGTAATGGTCAAGTGGGCTTAGCCCGCCTCGCCACAGCCGAGGAAGCCTATCATTTGGGTGACTTGGTGCGCGCGCATCGGTTTTCTGAACTCGCTCTGCGCAATTTGGTGCGCTCCACACCTGAATGGCGACGGGCATTTGATATTTCGACCATCACTTTACCTGAAGCGACCAAAGCCCGCAAACGGGGCGGCGACCCTGCGGATTTGCAATTTGTGCCCGAACACATGTTAGGGGCGGCTGGTCAAGAAATACAACAAGGGAAACCTTTGTGGCGGGCTGTTGACGGATATGAACACGCGGGCCATAGGGACTAATCTATAGATTCAAATCTTAGTTTGATCCTTTCAAAGCGGAGATTTAGATGCGTTTTGCTTTGTTTGCGCACATCACAGTCCTTTTATTGTTTTTCATGACCCCAATAGGGTGCGCTAAACAACCAGAGCAACCCAATAGCATGATGGATGAAGCAACCAAGGACGGTGCGGCCCTGCCTAGATCCAAAAACGCCACTCTCATTCAAACCTTAAGTAAAGAACAACAAATGGCTGTGCGGGCTCTTATCCGCGATGAATTGGTAGCCAACCCTGAAATCCTACTCGAAGCGCAGCATGCTTATGAGACAAAGCAAGTGAGCCAGCAAAATGCACGGGCTGCTTCCGCCTTTGTGAGGCTGACATCAGAGCATGCCCAGTTCAGCTTCGGACCCGCCAACGCCAAAATCACTTTGATCGAGTTTTTTGACTATAAATGCGGCTATTGTCATGCAGCCCAAGCTTGGGTCGCCAAGGTAATGGCCACACGCAAGGATGTGCGGATCATTTTCAAGGAATTCCCCATTTTGTCGGAAAACTCAGTCCTTGCCGCAAAAGCCGCAATAGCTGCTTCTTATCAGGGCAAATATCTGCCTATGCATAACGCTTTAATGTCAGCTCGTGGGGACCTAAATCCAGAACAAATCCTTCAAATTGCCAGCCAAGTCGGCCTTAATGTGGAAGTTTTGCGCAAAGAGATGCATTCGCCTAAAGTTGAAGTCATCATTGACGGGATACGCAAACAAGCAGCCGAGCTAGCCATCGGGGGCACACCAGGCTTTGTAATAAATGGCACATTGATTTCAGGCTTTAATAAAGATGCGCTCGACAGCGCCCTGAAAAGCGCACGCGAGAAAACTTAGAAAATGCTTAAACGACGATATCAATGCCACTTATGGTTTTAGATGCACTGACGGCAAAATGATCTTGGCTTTGTACGATGGCTTGCGACAATGTTGAGAGAGCTTGCTGGGAAGCTGGGGCAAACTGCCCTTGGGTTTCTTGAACAGCACGCAAAGCCGCCACTTGCAAACGGGCGGCTTGAGCTTGCATTTTTGCATTCATCAAGGATGAAACGTCCACGACTGATTCCTTATGTTGCCTACCTTCGCAGGCAATGATTAGCATTGACTTGCAAACATAGCTTTCATTTGGGTTAAATGCGGTAAAATGTCAAGTTTGTGCGATTTAGTATGGATCCGGTATCAAAAGTTATCACCTTGAATCTTTGCATTTCCAATGTGATCGCGGCGCATTCCAAACCTTATGCCGCGTCCCCTGCAGCCACCCCACTCGACCACGCCCATTGGAAATTATAGCCTCCGAGCCAGCCTGTGACGTCGACGGCTTCACCGATAAAGAATAAGCCAGGGCAGGATTTGGATTCCATGGTTTTTTGCGACAAGGCGTTGGTATCGATCCCGCCACGTGTAACTTCGGCCTTCGCATAACCTTCATCGCCACTGGGCGTAAGTTGCCAGTGTTGTAACTTCTTGGCGAGGTCTTTGAGATCGGCATCTTTTTGATCGGCCATCGGTCGGGTCATGCCCGCATACTCGGCCAAGGTGTGGGCCAACCGACTGGGTAAACGCTCTGCGAGAATTGTTGCAAGCTGGGCGCGTGGGCGTGTGGATTTTGCGCCAATCAACCAGGCTTCGCAGGCATGATCTGGTAATAGATTCACTGCAATGGGCTCCCCCCTTTCCCAATAAGAACTGATCTGCAAGATAGCCGGTCCCGAAAGGCCACTATGGGTGAACACCATGCCTTCACGAAACGACGCTTTACCCACTTTTGCAATGCTTTCCAGCGCTACGCCAGCTAAGTGCGTCATCATCGCGCGATCCTCACCATCAAACACCAAGGGGACGAGGGCAGGCATAGGTGCGATGACAGCCACATTAAATTGCCGCGCCACCTGATATGCGAGGTCAGAAGCCCCTAGTTTAGGGATCGAGAGACCACCACTGGCCATAATCAAACTTTTTCCAACCGTTCTCCCGGCTGAGGTTTGAACACAGAAGCCTTCGCCTTTTTTTTCGAGTGTTTGGATCTCTACGTCCGTGGCGATGGCCACGCCCACTTTGGTGCATTCAGCCACCAACATATCAACGATCAAGCGCGCAGAGCCCGGCCCCTCACAGAACAATTGGCCTAATGTTTTTTCATAAAAACCAATCTGGTAGCTTTTAGCCAAGGCGATGAAATCATGCTGAGTATAGCGCGCCAAGGCTGAGCGGGCAAAATGGGGATTTTGCGAAATATAGCGCTCTGGGCGGATATCGACATTGGTGAAATTGCACCTTCCGCCCCCAGATATGAGGATTTTAGCGCCTATGGTACTGGTATGCTCCAACACCAACACAGACCGCCCACGCTGGCCAGCTCGTGCGGCCGCCATCAGGCCCGCAGCACCGGCACCAATAATCAGTACGTCAACATGGTGGCTCATCCTGTGCACTTAATGCCAAGACCAAGTTTAGCCTAGCCAAGGGTGCAGCACGTGATGTAGACTTAATGCTCTCAGTTTAGGCGAGGGTGGAAACCCATCATGAAGTACAAAACCCTTGGCCGTACAGGCCTTGTTGTTTCCGAACTATGTTTTGGAACCATGACATTTGGCGGGAATGGTTTTTGGCGCGTAATTGGCGGCCAAGATCAGGAAGAAGCCAATAGACTCATTCGCCAAGCCTTTGACGCGGGTGTCAATTTCTTCGACACCGCCGATGTCTATGCCAATGGCCTGTCCGAAGAGATGCTGGGCCATGCCATCAAGGATCAAGGCTTGCGCCGCGATGAAATCGTGATCGCAACCAAAGCGCACGGGCGCGTTCAAGATATCGTTCCACCCGATGCCAGCCCTCATGCTCAAGCTGAAGCAACACGCAGGCAAACGACCCGCAATATCTCTGGCTTGTCGCGCAAGCATTTGTTCAATGCGATTGATGCCAGTCTCAAGCGTCTGGGCATGGATCACATCGATCTGTATCAAATCCATGGCTATGACCCTTTAACCCCGCTTGAAGAGGTGATGGATAGTTTGAATGATATCGTGCGCTCAGGGCGGGTGCGCTATATTGGCCTTTGTAATCGCGCAGCTTGGGAAACGGCCAAAGCCAATGGAATCAGCGAAAAAATGGGTTATGCCCGCTTTGAATCTATGCAGATGTATTATACCTTAGCAAGCCGTGACCTGGAGCGGGAAGTCGTACCCCTCGCCATCAGTGAGAGCCTTGCCATCCTGCCATGGAGCCCGCTGGCCGGTGGACTATTGAGCGGCAAGTTTAAGCGCAATCAAGCAGGGCCGAACTCTGCACGCCGTGCCAGCTTTGACTTTCCACCGGTGAATACAGATCGCGTTTATGCCTGCGTGGAAGCGATGGAGCCGATTGCAAATGCACACAATGTCAGCGTCGCACAGATCGCCTTGGCTTGGCTGTTACATCGCCCCTGGGTGACCAGCGTGATTACAGGAGCCAAAACCTTGGACCAATTAGGCGACAATCTCAAAGCCGTTGATGTCAAACTCACCCACGAAGATATGGCGGTTTTGGAACGCGTCTCGGCGCTGCCATCGGAGTATCCAGGATGGATGATCGAACGCCAAGGCAGCGACAGGTCTGGGTCAGTTGGATAGGATTAGGGCTTTGATAAAGACCAACTAATCTGATGTTTAACATGGGCACTTCGCAGCGCCAAATTCTATTTGCGTAATCGGATCGGTTATTAGTTTTGGTATAGATTGAACTTAAGCGTGTTTTTTGGAAATAGATCTGTCATATTTGCTATCAGGCTAGTCAGGGTTCGACCCTCTGTATCAACAGGTGTCGAAAGGGCTTGTTTGAAAATGTGATCTGCCATTTCTTTTTCGCCCCGACTTGCATGAACCAGCACATTGGCCAACATGGCCGCAAAACTTTGTGGGTCCAAGCGACGGGCAGTCAAAGCGGCGTGTTGGCTGGCTTCGCTATTTCCTTTGAGGGCCTCAATGACAGCAATGGAACCATGGGTTTCAGCAAAAGTTCGGTCCAGTTCCAATGCTTTTCTAAACACCACCTCTGCTTCGGATTGGTTACCAGCCAACAGCTCTGCCCAGCCAAGTGCAACCCAACTCCCCGCATGTGTCTTGAATAGCTGTGCACCACGTTTCAAATGTTTAATGGCTTCAGGCAGATTATTTTCTAGCATACTCACCATACCTTGGCCTAAAGCCGCGCGCGCTGAAAAAGGTTCTCTTTCGGCAACTTTAGCGAGCTTTTCAGAAGCGGCTTTGATGTGTCCATCTCTAATTTCAAGGATAGCTAGGGTCGTGAGAGCTTCGCAATTATCACCAGCTAAAATCGCTGTAGAATAAGCCAAGTCTTGGTCGTCTAGATCCATGGCTAACACGGAAGAAATCCCAAGTAAATTGCGGTCATTGGGGTGGCGCTCAAGACCTTGAGAGGCAACTTCCAAAGCCTCTTCAAACCGAGACTCCAGATGCAGCAGTCTCGACTTTAAAAGAGACCCAGAAGCAAAACCTGTGACAATCTCATCGTTCAATAACGCAGACGCACTTTCAAGTTGGTGGTCATAATAGAGCGCCCATGCTTGGTTCAGTCTAAAAACCAGATTTTCAGGGTCCTGCAGGGATAAGGATTGAAAAATAGCGATCGCTTTTGCCAATTGATTGGTTTCAAGCGCAATCTGACCGCTTAAGTTTAATAATTCAGGGCTCAGTGGGGCTAAAGTCGCACGGTGCTCCAGCAATTCTGCCGCCACCAATAATTGTTTTGCTGCAACCGCTGCACCGATGGTGTCTTCGATAAGATGTAAATTATTGGGATCTGTTTCTAAACAGGTTTTCAAAAAATCTAATCGTGCAGAGGGTGATTGATCCATACCCATTATTCCTGTTGTGCCGGGGCCAATGCACCCACATTATTTTTGCGCGTTGCATCGCCAGTTTCAAGTTTGACAACTCCTGCCGACCTTAGAGTGATATTGGCTGGGATTTCACGTAAGGCAAGGATAGAGAGGCGTGGAATAGCACGACTTGTGATCATTCTAAGTGGGCGTCTCAACTCATTCCCACATAGAAGGACCGGCTCACGACCATTTGCTTGAATGTCCCCAGCGTGTTCGGCAAGCTTGCGGATCAATTGTTCTGTTAATTTTGGGTCAAGGCCGAGGCCACTGCCTCGTGCAGACTGAGACATAGAGGATATGATTTGATTTTCTAACCGGGGATCGAGGCTTAGAACCGATAATTCATGGTGGCGATCTCGAAGACGGCTGCATATTTGAAGACCCATACGTTGCCTAAGCAGTTCAGCAAGCCCGTTTGGATCCTTCTCAGCCCGGGCGAGGTCCACCAAATGCTCGCATATGAGTTCCAAGTTCCGTATAGGTACCTCCTCACTCATCAGTGATTGTAATACCCTTTGAACATCACTAACGCTGAGCATGGCAGGAATTAGCTCTTCAACCAAACCTGGTTGGCTAGCACGAACGCCTTCAAGCATACGCACCACAGTGGCGCGCGTCAAAAGGATTGCAGCCTCTGTACGCACAATCTCACCAAAATGTGTCATGAGCACCGTTAAAGGGTCAATGACCGAATAGCCTAAATTTCGCGCTTCATTTGCTTTATTGGGCCCAATCCAAAAAGCAGGCAATCCATAGGCGGGATCGGTGGTGGCTAGGCCCACTAAATCTTGCTCGACAGACTGAGATTTAATCGCAAGCACCTGATCGGTGTATAATTGCCCATTGGCATAACGTGTACCTAACAGTCGAATTTCATAGTCATTGGGTCCAAGATTGCTGCCATCCAATATGCTAACACTTGGAAAACTCACACCAAGACTATTTTCTTGGCTCTCGCGAAGTGACTTGATCCGGTCCATTAATATGACTTCTGAATTTTTCCAAGCCTCACTTAATACTGGTCCGAATGCAAGAGAAAGAGCCGGAAAACTCGTAGGCGGGGGCGAAGCAGACTGCTCATCGGCTAAGCTTTGATTGACCAGATTCTGTGCATCTGATTTCGCCTTGCGCGACTGATAAATGACCCAAAAGGCGCAAATGGCTAAGACGATCAATGGCCACTTTGGCATGCCAGGTAAAAGCAACAGTATTGCAAGGATGATACACACGGCAACCAAGGCACGAGGGGCGGAATAGAGTTGACTTAATAATTCGGTACTTAAGTCCCGATCCGCTGAAGAGCGGGTTACAATCAGACCTGTAGCAATTGAAATCACAAGTGCTGGAATCTGGGTTGCGATTCCATCGCCTATTGTGAGTAGGGAAAACTTATGAAGCGCATCCCCCCATGACATGCCCATTTGCACTGCACCTATGATGCACCCTGCTATAATGTTGATGAGAACAATGATGATGCCTGCAACCGCATCGCCTTTTACAAACTTGCTTGCACCGTCCATAGCACCGTAAAACGCGGCTTCTTTTTCCAGCATGGCCCGGCGGCGCACGGCCTCGGCTTGGTCAATCAGACCCATGTTAAGGTCAGCGTCAATACTCATCTGTTGGCCAGGCATTGAGTCTAAAGTAAACCTTGCCGCGACTTCAGAAACCCGCTGCGCCCCAGCTGTCACAACGATGAACTGAACAATAACCAGAATAAAGAAAACGACAAGCCCAACAACAAAGTTTCCGCTCACAGAGAAACTACCGATGGAATTAATGACCTGCCCCGCATCCGCACCCGTTAGAATAAGCCTAGTTGAGGCAATATTGATGGACAGCCTAAAAAGGGTTGCAATAAGTAAGAGGGATGGGAAAGTGGAAAAATCCACTGGCTTGGCCACATAAAGTGTCAAAAGCAAAATAGTGAGCCCAAGCGCGAAGTTGGACAAAATAGCTAGATCAAGAAGAGCCGGCGGGATCGGCGCAAAAAGCACAGCAAGGATGATAACCAACCCAAAAATCAAAGCTAATTCTTTGTTTTCATTCAAAAAACTTTTAACCAATTTCTTGATCCTTACTTTGGCCACGCAAGCGCTGTTGGGCTAAATAATGTCGCGCAATGTTGGCATAGTGACTTTCAGGTACGAACTCGCCTGTTTGTGTTGATGCGTATAACTCCCTAGCAAGTGGTGGGTCGATGATAATCGTAATGGACAATCGGATTGCCCGCTCTTTCAAAAGTAAAGCGAATTGATTTCTACCTTTGGCAGTTACAATTGGTGCTTTCATTGTCCTATGATCATACCCAAGTGCGATCGCATAATGCTGTGGGTTCATGATCAACATATCAGAGCCACCTAACCCCGATAGTTGCTGGGTTTGTTTGATATAATGAGCATGGAGCTGGCGTCTTTTTTGTTTTTGCCGCGGTTCACCTTCTTGCTCTTTGTTTTCTCTTTTGATTTCGCTGGAACTCATCCGCATTTCTTTTGCAAATTCACCCCTTGCAATCACTTGGTCAATGATTGCAAATCCAACAGCGACAATCATAAAACTGGCAATAAGTGTGATGGTACTGGCATACATAACGTCAGCGATTGTTTGAGCATCAATCAATTCTTTTCCGTTTAGCCGAACCAGATGGATCGACATGATGGTTGCAACCACCGCATAAACAATCAATTTCAGGATATTTTTGAGCGTCTCTTTGAGCATCTTGGTGGAGAATAGCCGTTTAAGCCCCTTTGCCGGATTTAATCGGCTAAAATCGGGTTTAAGCGGTTGGGTACTAAATACTAAACCTCGTAATTGCACAATTTCAAAAAAAACAATAATGATACAAACAGTAAGGGCTACACTAATGACCAGTTGTAAGCTTGGCCCGATGGCTTGTCCAATAATGGTGAGGGCGGCTCCAGGATTACTTGCGTTACTCCCCGCTACCCTCAAAGTCCCAGCCATGGCAGCTGATATCTTCACCCCAGCAGTGGGAAACAAGGCCAGCAGGACAAGGACTAAAGCTGTCAGCATTGTGGCAAAAGCCAAATCAGCACCTTTCGCCACCATTCCTCGTTCACGGGCCTTGAGTAGTTTAAATGGCGTGGCTTCTTGAGTCTTGTTTTCCTCGCTCTCCAGTGACATGAGCGATCAAGCATCCATCATCAATGTGGAGATCATTGTAGGAATCAATATGGGGTGTACCTTTTTTGAACGCAGCGCATAGACACTAGGATTTGGGCCAAGCTCAAAAACTGTCCAGTCATCGCCATAAATAGTGCTTCTATTAGAGGGCTTTAAATTAGCACTTTCATAGTGACCAAAACGCATGGGAAAACCACCAATTTGGAAATAATTTGTACACTTAACGCGTCCTTTGGCTTTTGGCCAGCGGTCATCAGGTAATGGCCCCTCCCCTCGCCCAATGGTTATCTATCTTGGGTGCAATCCTGTGGTGTAACCCTGCGTTTGATTGGTCTGCCTTCATATCAACCTTAATTGAATTGGATTGGTTTGAGTTGGCCCCCAAATAGTATGCATCATCGGGCAGGCTTAAGGTCAAGGACTTGGAACGGTTCAAGGGCGCGCTTTGCTTGCCTTGAAGCCGTGCCCGATGATGCCTGCGCAAGATGGGGTGTCAAGAGGTGAAATCGGCTGCGCCGACGCGCCAAGCGCGCCTCTTGACACCCCAGCCTGCGCGCTGATGCTTATATCGTGCCTTTGCGCAGGCAGAGCATGGCGTAAAGGCTGTCCTAGGCGAGATCACCATGAATGATCACCCTTCTTGGGGGTGGTGTACATGTCTGCGTGTTGGGTCGCGCGCCGACGGATCACTTGGCCCGATAGATCGGTGTCAAACGTCAACGCTTGAGGGAGGGTGCATTCGCGCAGGACTGGACCCTACGGCTACGGCGTGGAGCGGGTTGCAAAATCATGAGGAGCGGCATGATCCAAGTTGCAAACCAAAACAAAATCAATTTGAACGATGGACATATATAATACAGGGCTGCTCTGTACTCTCCATGCATTTTTTGGACACAGCCGAAATAAGCGCATTTTCTAGTATCGGAGGCATGGGCTGCACCCCAATGAAAAGAAAAGATGATCGAGAGCGAGAGCAGGGAGAATAAGCGTATTTTTCTTCACAAGAAATGTAAGCTTGGACCGCAAAAATTACAACTTGATCATTAGAATCGATGCCTAAAGCCCCCTTTGTAATACATTCGTGAGGGCGGCACCCAGAATATAAGGTAACGACATCCTTGCCGTAAGTGAAACGGATTGCATCGTCCTCGAGGATATTCATAATCCGCACAGGATCGCCATCTACAAAACCGATGCTTTTGAAAGCTGCTTTAGACGCTGGCATTTCTGCAATTTTTTTCAAATAATCATAGACTTTTGAAAATGAACCTGGATCGATCACTTCTTGAACGACAGCTTCAACCGAAGCAGGTTTGGTCGCTGCCGACGGTTCACAACCAAGAAGCATGGACCCAAAAGCGATCAGCAAAAAACAGCTATTTTTACCCATAATCATCCTCTTTTACCAATTCGAATCCCTGCTGCTCTATCAATTTGAGTTAACGTATTTTGCATAAGATCCGCTTCGTCTACTCTTCTAGACTTGAAGACATCGCCAAAATTTCGAAGGTTTTTAATTGCTGCACCCCATTGCTGGTTTGTTACCTGTTTCATGAACATTGGGGTTGCTCTTATACTTCCATATTGGAAATGAACGCTGGCAATAGCAGTTTGGAATCCCGATGCCAAATCTTGAAAGCGATAATCTTTTGAGACTTTATTGTAAGTCTCTGCAACTGAAATCGCCTTCTTTGCACGCATCAAAGCATCTAAAGTACTGACTTCGCGCTGACTAAGTGTGAGCGGACGCTGCTCTACGATATCTCTTGCAGCATTTCCCCTTTTACCTAAATAAGGCGTGAGTTTTGTCACGAGGCCACCATCGATCCCCATCGCTAAGAGTTCATCGGACGTCCTTCTGCCTAGATCAAAACCAGTACCGATTGTAACCCCACTGTTTGGAAAAGCTCGATTACTGTTATCTTTGACATAATAGACTTTCAGTTCGAATCCTTCCCACTTACGGATTAAGTTCCAGTCAATCTCGATTTCTGAAAGGAGCTCCGGTTGAGCGGCTCTTGAGTTTAAAATGGCCGTTGCTCGCGCCAGAACGACCTCAAGTGCCGCCGAGTCCCCATTGGTTTTTTGTTCCGCGAGATACAAACTATTTATTTTATCATTCTCGCTGGGGGTAAGGTAGTTTTTAAGAGCAAGTATTTTTCTTTGGGTTTCGTTTTTCGCGAGCACTAGATTCCCGTTGGCAGCGACAGGCTTATACAAAGTGTTTCTTGCATCTACTTCATATTGCCATACGCTTTCTTGCTCTGGAATAAAGGTCGGCCCACCTTTCAACTTCTCGCCTATAGCCTCCAACAACCCAGGCCCGCTCCCGCCGCCTTCGGCTAAATAGCCGCCAATCGCACTGCCGATCGCAGATGGCAGGCTGGCGCGGATATTGTCACCAAAGTCAGTGCCTTCAATCAGAGCCGACGTACCGCTTAGGCCATTGGCCTCTGCCAATTTATACCAAAGACCGCTATCGCCCCACAGGTTTTGGGCAATGCTTTGCAGGCTATCGCCGCCGCGCACATTCTAATCGAGGCGCGCGTTGCTGGGTCACGCCCGGCATGATTAGTGCGCCATTGACATATATGTCATTAGCCTATAAATTCCCCAGATGACCACTCCTCAAACCGTTGTCGAACTGGCTATCTTCGAGAGGCAAGCCAAGGCGATAATGTCAGATGAGGAACGTGCGGCCATTGTCGATTATATCGCGGCTAACCCGGAGGCCGGGGTGCCGCTTGGCGGTGGTTTGCGCAAAGTCCGTTTCGCCCGCGAGGGCGGCGGCAAGCGCGGTGGATACCGGACGTTGTTTGTCTTTGGCGGCGTGCATGTCCCTCTGTTCTTGGTCGGTGTGTTCGCTAAGAATGATAAGGATAACCTGACCAAGGCCGAGCAGGCGCACCTAGTGCAGTTGGCCAAGACGCTGCTTGCAACTTATGGAGAACGAAAATGAGCAAGTTTTATGATGAGTTGGTCGAGGGACTCAATGAAGCCATTGCTTTTGCCAAAGGCGAGGACGTCGGCGCGCGTGTCCACGTTATCAAGGTGCCGGCAATCGATGTTGCCAAGATCAGGGCGCAGACCGGTATGTCGCAAAGCCAGTTCGCAAAAAGCATCGGCGTTGCCAAGGGGACGCTGCTCAACTGGGAACAGGGCCGCAGGAAGCCCACTGGCCCCGCCCAAGTCCTACTGGCGATGATCGCGCGACGCCCATCAGTGGTGGCTGAGCTGCTGCGCGCGGCCTGATCATTTGCTATTGATCATCGCCAGATTGGAGGAAACCTGCTCATCCTGCTTGCCACTTGCGGCACCATTGGCAAAGGGGCCAGGCGTTCCGCTTGCCGGTGGATTTTGACGCTGGGCAATTGAGTCCGCATAAGTCCCACCTTGCGCGCTACTATTATTGGTCACCATCCCCATCTGACGACCACCAAAGCGATACCACCTCGTCACGGGATCGCCCGTGTTATAATTACCGTCCGCTTCACTGCGACGGATCACTTGGCGGGCATAAGGGGCCATTAAGGTTGAGCGGGATCAATATCCTCAAAACTATAATCGTGCCGAAGGCCAGCACCGACGCGCTTGTCAAACTCATCGACTTCGCGCTTAACTTTCTCGGTATCGACTCCACGTTCCTTTAACATCCGGGCAGCGATCGCCAGATATTTGTATTCTGGGAGATTGCGTAGGGGTTGAGGTCTGCTAGCACTTACAGCATTCATCGGATTGCCATAAATCGCATCTGCAAGTTGCTCCAGCTTGTAATTATAGCCTTTCTCTAGCAACTGAACGGCCTTGCTTGGATGCCCAACCGCTGCCGCATACTCTGCAATGCCTCCCCCCCCTTTGGACATAGGTAAATTAACATCTACGCCATAATCCAAGAGCAACTGAAAATGGTCCCATTTTCCACTATATTGCCCTGTTGTGAAGGCTTGTAAAAAAATCGTATCCCCATTGGCCAGCGGCAGGTTCGGATCGCCACCATATTTAAGCATTAATTTTAAATAGATGGGATCGGTATAAGATGCTGCTGCATAAGTGCCGGTGATGCCATCCTTGCCC
>NZ_BPFZ01000014.1 GCF_030158815.1 Candidatus Phycosocius spiralis | reverse complement strand
TACTCCGACCCGGCCATGGAAGAAGCCCTGCACGACATCCCGTTGCTGCTCCGGTTTTCCGGGCTGGATGCCTTCGAAGACGTCAAGCCCGACGAAAGAACCATCCTGCGCTTCCGTCATCTGCTGGAGACCATCCAAGACAAACCATGATCACGCGCCATCTGCGTGTTTTTCAAAATGGGATAAATCGCATCGCCGCCCAAAATGGGGGTAGGTGCCAGGCTTGGGTCTTCAGGATTGGGTTTCCAGCCCACACTATATTCGCTGTGAATATGATGATTGCCAGCCAGCCAAGTTCGACCCGCGTCTGCCGGGACGGGCGGGGCAGGCGGCTTTGGTGCTGCTTGTGCGGCCGAATGTGTCGCCAAGAGGGCTGCGAGTGAAAGGGAAGCAAGCTGGGAAAAAGAAGTCACGTCTCAAGCTTCCTTCATCAAGCCTATTGCCTACCGGCCAAATATGACAACTTGATGACGTTATACTGTTTTGATGCCTGTCTAAGTCAGGCTGGCACAAAAGCGCTGGATGCGGGCACAGGCTTCTTCGAGAATTCGGGTGGAAGTGGCATAGGAAATCCGAAACGCTGGGCTGCCACCAAAAGCGCCACCATGCACAACTGCAACGCCTTCAGCCTCCAGCAATTCGCGTGCAAAATCTTCATCATTGGCTAATACGACCCCCGTTGCTGTCTTTTTGCCCATGAGGGCTAAGCAAGAAGGATAGACATAGAAAGCGCCTTCAGGGGTTGGGCAAGAGAGCCCAGTTGCCTGATTGAGCATAGAGACCACCAAGTCACGGCGATCTTGAAAGGCTTGATTGCGACTTACCAAAAAGTCCTGCGGACCATTAAGGGCCTCAACTGCGGCATATTGACTGATGGAGGTGGGGTTAGAGGTCGATTGGCTCATGATGCCCGCCATGCCCTTGATCAACCACGCAGGCCCAGCAGCATATCCGATGCGCCAGCCGGTCATAGCATAGGCTTTAGACACCCCGTTCATGGTCAAGGTCCGATCGTAAAGCGCAGGCTCAACCGCTGCAATGGTTGCAAATTCAAACCCATCATAGAGCAAATGCTCATACATATCGTCGGTTAAGATCATCACATGGGGGTGGCGCAACAACACATCCGCCAAAGCCTGCAACTGCATAGAGCTATATGCGGCCCCAGTTGGATTGGAGGGTGAGTTTATGATCAACCACTTGGTATTGGGCGTAATTGCGGCCTCAAGTTTTTGTGCGCTTAGGCGAAAACCTTCTTCGGCGGTGGCTTCAACAATCACTGGCGTTGCCCCAGTCAATTGGACGATATCAGGGTAGCTCACCCAATAAGGCGCAGGAATTATGACTTCATCACCGGGGTTTAGTGTTGCCATGAAAGCGTTATAGATGATGGGCTTTCCGCCAGGCGCAACGCTGACTTGATCGGGTGTGTAGGTTAGTTTGTTTTCGCGCAGAAACTTCGCACAGATAGCGGCTTTAAGCTCAGGGATACCGTCCACATTGGTGTATTTGGTTTTGCCAGACCGGATGGCAGCAATGGCCGCTTCTTTGATATTATCTGGCGTATCAAAATCAGGTTCGCCAGCACCCAATCCGATGGTATCGCGTCCCGCAGCCTTTAATTCCCGTTCTTTTTGCGTCACGGCCAAGGTAGCAGATGGCTTGATGCGGTTTAGGGCGGCGGACTTCATCGGGGTCATGGGCTTGGTCCTAAATCAGGAAATACCCTTCCTCTTTAGGGTGCTTGGCCGTACGTGCAAGACCGGTCGATGCCACTTAACTGCTATCTTGCGCACTGGCGCGGGTTAAACGCTCAATAATTGCTTCTCCTAATCCCCAGTTTGGGATCGGCGCAACCGCAATGGCTGTGGGGTTTTGCGCATCGGCCAAGCGCAAGATAGCAAAAAGGTTAGCAGCAGCTTCTGTTATGTTACCAGTGGGGGAAAGATTAAAGCTGCCAGCCGGAAAGTTTGGGCCAAACCCAATTAAAATTTCGCCATCACGAGCCGTGTCGGCACTAAGCCGCAGCCGAGCATTTGGGGCATAATGGCGCAGTAACATTCCAGGCGACGCAGGGGCCGCGAAGGCTTCGTCCTTGGGATTTAGTAAGGGACCGGCGACGGCCTCAAGGTCAGCGCGGGCGATGCCGCCTAGGCGTAACAATGTGGCCCGCTCACCGTCTACAGCGATCACCGCACTTTCAAGCCCCACTGAACAAGGGCCACCATCAAGGACCATAGCGATTGCATCGCCCATTTCTTCCCTCACATGGCGGGCCAAAGTCGGCGAAGGTCGACCTGACTGATTGGCCGAAGGGGCACCTATGGGTTTGCCAAATTGTGTCAATAATGCTTGGGCCAGTGGGTGGGCAGGCACCCTGAGTGCAATTGTGTCCAGTCCCGCACATGCGAGGTCGCAAACACTGGATCTTGGCAGGCGCGGAACCACCAAGCTCAAAGGACCTGGCCAAAAGGCCAGCGCAAGTTTTTCTGCTAAAGGGGCGAAGTATCCCAAATGCTTAGCCGCGTCGAGATTGCTAACATGGGAAATGAGGGGATTAAATCTGGGACGTCCCTTGGCCGCATAAATTGCTGCAATCGCTAAAGAATTGGTGGCGTCACCTGCCAAGCCATAGACGGTTTCAGTGGGCATGCCTACCAATTGCCCCGCTTCTAATGCAGCACACGCACGCGTCATCAGCTCTTGGTCTAATGGAGGGGGGTGAGGATGAACCATAGCATGGCTGTGACAGCTTATGGTAAAAAGTCAAAAAAGGATCTCAGCGATCATGCATGGGCGTGCGCTAACCATTTTTAGATCATGAATTCTAACGATTTGATCACGCCTTGATCATATTATTGTGTAGCCCTTGCATGGCGCGACATTTCGCGCCACTTGCCCTATACCAACTTGGAGATTGCTTATGAGAACCTTTACCATTGCTACCATCGCTTTGAGCGCCTTTGTTGCGAGCGCACTACCCGCACATGCAAGTTCGGCTACCCATTGTGCACCCGCAACCCCAGCCGCCGTCGAAGGCTTGTTTACGCAGTTTAACTCGGCTTGGGCAACTAAAGATCCGGCTAAAGTTACAAATTTATTCACCAAGGATGCAGTATTACTCGCAACCGTTTCCAACAAGCCACGTACCACACCAGCCGCAATCAATGATTATTTTGTCGGCTTCTTGAAGAATAGTCCCGTTGGTACCATTCAAACCAGCACCGTTTCCATTGGCTGCAATATTGCAACCCGCTTAGGCACTTGGGATGTGGCGTTGACCAACCCAGAAACCAAGGCTGTAACGGTTGTTAAGGCGCGCTATTCTTTCATCTATAAGTATGAAGATGGCGCATGGAAAATCTATCATTTGCATTCGTCCATGATGCCAGAGCCAACAAGCTAAATCTAAACCTGGCCTTATGTCAGGCCTAGAGCAGGAATGCTTGCGTTAACAGGCTGAAACCTGAAACAGGTTTCAGCCTATTTTTTTATGGCGCGGACTGAAATTGTGACGACCGTTGGGCGCGCGACCCATTCGGCATTGCGATCGGATTCCAAACCAAGCCTGAGCGCGATCCGGTCCAAGGTGACTTGGCCGGTCATGGTCGCTACTGAGCCCGAGATCTTAACATTAAATGGAAAAGCCACGCGGTAATTGACGCCCTTAATCGTCAAAAGGCCTTCACTATTATAGCGGTTCTGACCTAGGGCGCGTATCGAGCTTGTAGTATAATGCGCGGTTGGAAATGTGCGCGTATCAAACCAGTCAGCCCCGGGCAGATTGTCATCGGGCTCTTTAACCCCTGTTTTTGCACTTCCTGTCATAATGGTGATCACGGCTGAGCTGCCTGCAAGATTGGCCGGATCAAAGCGAATATCGCCAGACCATTGCCCAAAACTGCCCTTAATAGCTTTGCCTGCCCAAGTCGTTGAAAAGCCAATCTGGCTGTGCGAGGCATCCAAGGTCCAAGCTTGAGCTGGGGCAAGCTTGCTGGCTTTCTTTGCGGGCGCGGTTTGGGCGTTACAAAGGCTAAAAGGGGTGATGCTGATCCACGATACAAGAGCAAGCCGCGCTATCCAGTGTGACATGCAACCCCCTATTTCACGCGCATGAAGGGCAACATGCGGGCCATCACATCGTCTTCATCTACGAACATATGCTTGAGGGCAGCCCCAACATGGATCACAAAAAGACCTATCACACCCCAAGCAGCAGCGCCATGACCAGCCTTGGCGATCTCATTAAGTTCTTTGCGCCAGGGCAAATCCGCTAGGGGTAGACGGGGCCATTCAAATAGGCCCCAATAATTGGTGGCAATGTTATAAGGCGAGGTTGAAATGATGACCCAGCCGCCCAAAGGAATACCGATCATCAAAGCATAAAGGGCAAAATGGGTGAATTTTGCTGCACCAATCTCCCATCCCTTCATACCAGCTGGAAGCGGGGGTGGGGGATTAGCAATACGCCAAAATAAGCGAAACAGCGATAGCAATAAAATGGTCAGGCCCGCGCTCTTATGGAGTTGGAAGGCTTGGAACTTCTCCGCCCCTTTTAAATCTTCCATTGCCCAGCCGCCAAGGATTTGCACCACAATAGCCGCAGCAATTACCCAATGCAGCAAGATTGCAACTAATGTGTAGGTATCGCGCGGTTTGCCGCCTGACCATGTTTCTCTCATCTGGATTAGTCCTTTTTCAAAAATTCCGCTTCGATGATCAAATCGACCTGATCGCCAATGCCAAAATTGATCCAATTGTTGACCCCAAAATCGGAACGTTTAAAGCTACCGGTTGCCGAAAAGCCAATGTTTTGAACCTTCACGAACGGGTTGATCCGGCCACTATTGTAAACGACATTCAAGGTGACGGGCTTTGTGACCCCAGCCAGGGTTAGATCGCCTGTCATGGTGCCAGTGGTTGGAGAAGTTGCAACCAGTTTGGTGGACTTAAACGTGATCAGGGGATTGGCTTCGGCTTTAAAGACGTCCTTGGCAATCTTGGCATCAAACTCAGGAAGGCCAGTGTTCACCGATGTTGCTTCTATGGCGATGTTTGCCCTCGAGGCGGTTGGGGTTTTGGGGTCGAATGTGATCGAGCCAGAGATTTTGTCAAAACGTGCGGTATAGTTGGACAACCCACTATGGCTCAGGCGCCAATGCACTGAAGTATGGGTTGGCTCAACCACGTAAAGACCTGCTGGTTGCTCTGCCAGATTGGCGGCTTTTGCAGGATCATTCACTGTGGCGGAAGGAGCGGCTCTAGCTGGGTTAGAGGCTAGAGCAGGGACCGTCGCGCAAGCAATCAAAGCGATGGGTGCCAAGAAGACGAAGTGAAAAGGTTGGTGCATATTTAAATCCTTCTAAGGGGTGGCAAGAATGCGTTTACAGCATGGTAAACTGGGCGACACTGAACTAGATAGACGGTATCTGTACACTTGTTGAGTGGTCAATCAAAAAATCTGAAACAGTCCGTTACGAGATCGATCTCTTAACGTATACTGTTCTAAATCGCAGTCTTTGGGATTAAGATCTATGACCTATGCCGCACCAATCCGCGATATCCGCTTTTCCCTTGAAGAGATTGCAGGCTTGGCTGAATGGCGCAGACAAGGGCTATTTTTGGATGCGAGCTCCGATGTTTTAGAACAGATCCTCTATGAAGCGGGCAAACTCGCCAGCGATGTTCTGTCCCCACTTAATGCACCAGGCGATCGCGCGGGCACAGATTTAACCCCGGAAGGGGAAGTCATCACACCTAAAGGCTTCGCTGCGGCGTATAAAGCTTTTGTAGAAGGCGCGTGGCTCAGCGTGTCCTTTGACCCTGCGATTGGCGGCATGGGTTTGCCCAAGGGGGTGGCTTTAGCGGTGCATGAGATGATCCATGCCGCCAATATGAGTTTTGGCCTCTGCCCGATGTTGACCCTTGGGGCGGTTGAAGCGCTCACCGCGCATGGCACGCCAGAACAACAACAACTATATCTGCCAAAACTTGTCACCGGGCAGTGGGCAGGTACCATGAATTTGACCGAACCCCAAGCGGGCTCAGATGTTGGTGCTTTAACCAGCCGTGCTGAACCCCAAGCCGACGGCACATTTAAAATCTACGGCCAGAAAATCTATATTACCTGGGGAGAGCATGACCTTGCAGAAAACATTGTGCATTTGGTGCTTGCCCGATTGCCCGATGCACCAGCCGGGGTTAAAGGCATATCGCTATTTCTGGTTCCTAAGTTCATTCCCGATGCTCAAGGCAATCCTGGTATCCATAATGATGTTCGTTGTATCGGGCTTGAGCACAAAATGGGTATCCATGCCTCGCCGACCTGCACGATGGCTTACGGCGATCAAGGCGGTGCGATTGGTTGGATGATTGGCGAGGCGAATAAGGGCCTTGCTTGCATGTTCACCATGATGAATTCCGCGCGCTTAAATGTTGGATTACAAGGCGTGGCTGTCGGCGATGCCGCTTTTCAGAAAGCCTATGCCTATGCGATGGAGCGCAAGCAAGGCCGTGCTGAGGGTTGGACGGATACGGGACCAAGCCCGATTTTTCACCATGCTGATGTGCGACGCATGTTGATGACCATGAAGGCGAAGGTGTCTGCGGCGCGGTCGATCTGCCATATGACGGCTTTAGCTTCTGACCTGTCAGTGCATGCAAAGTCATCACAAGCGCGCGAAATTGCTAAAGCCCGAGAGGAACTTCTAACACCGATCGCCAAAGGTTGGTCGACCGATATGGGGGTCGAGATTGCCTCTTTGGGTGTCCAGATTCATGGTGGCATGGGGTTTGTGGAAGAAGGCGGGGCGGCACAATTCTACCGTGATGCTCGCATTGCGGCCATATATGAAGGCACCAATGGTATTCAAGCGATAGACCTGGTCAGTCGTAAACTGACGATGGATGATGGTGCCCCAGTTGCGGCCTTGATTGAAGATATCCGAGCCACATCTTTAGCCTGCGAGCAATCTGGTCATGAGCAAGTCAAATGGATCGGAAAGCGTTTGAGTGAAGCGGTCGATGTGTTTTCCGACGCCGCCCATTGGTTGATCCGGGCCCAAGCTGGCAATGCCAAGCGCGACGCTTTGGCTGGCGCTACCCCGTTTTTGAAGCTGGCAGGAGATGTGATTGGGGGTTGGGCCCTAGCCAAAGGGGCTTTAGTGGCTTTAAACCACCTCAAGGATAAATCGAGGGATGTTAGCTATATGATGGCCCGTATATCGCTTGCAGGTTTTTTTGCCGAAAATGTACTGGCCCAGGTGCCTGGGCTTTTATCCTCGGTCACGGCAGGTTCGGATATGTTGTACGCGCCCCAGATTGACGCCTTGGCAGGGTGAAGTTCAAGGTTGGACTGGTCATTAAGCCGCAGTGCGGGTCCCAATTTTATTGGGGTCTTGCACATAAAGACCTCGGCTACCAGCAATTGGCTTAAAGCTTTCTGTAACGCCCAGCACGGTTTCTGCCGCCCCCAACAATAAATACCCAGGTCCTTCCACTTGTTGGGCCATTCGTTCCAAGACAGCTTTTTTGGTTGCTACATCAAAATAGATCAAGACATTGCGGCAAAAGATCACGTCAAAACGACCAAGAGATCTAAAGTCGTCGAGAAGGTTCATGGTGCGATAGCGGATTGAGGATCTCAAAAGCTCATCAATTTTCCAAGATTCTCCCTCCTTTTTGAAATGCTTCAAGAGCATTTGAACCGGCAAGCCGCGCTGAACTTCAAATTGCGTATAAACCCCAGATTTGGCCTTTTCTAAGCAACGTTCAGAGATATCAGTCCCAATTATTTCAAGCTTACAGCCACCCAATTTGGGCGTTAAGGCTTCCCCAAGCATCGCGAGGGAATAGGGTTCTTGGCCTGTTGAGGCTGCAGCGCACCAGATTTTAATGATTCCACCACGCTTGCGAGAAACTAAATCAGGCACAATCGTTTGCTCAAATATATCAAACGGAGTTTTGTCGCGGAAAAAGAAGGTTTCATTAGTTGTCATGGCGTCGACCACCAAATCGATCAGCTTCTGATCACGGCGCTGTCGCATGGACCCGACCAAATCTTCGATTGAAACATAGCCCTCCTTCCGCACAATGGGGGCCAAACGGCTTTCAACTAAATAAGACTTGTCATCAGATAGGATCAGCCCGGATCGTTCCCGTACCAGGTTGGAAACATAGTCAAAGTCGGCGGGCTTCATACAAATACTCCACGCAGGGCGCTCAAAATCGCAGGGGCGATTTCATCAAGGGGCTTACAAGAGGTTGCCAAGCCTGCGCGTGCCACAGCACCGGGCATGCCCCATACCACACTACTATCCTCATCTTGGGCGATTAGATGTGCACCTTTAGCCACCAACGGTTTGCATCCGAGAAGGCCGTCTTGCCCCATACCGGTCAGGATTACGACCATCGCACGATCGCCATAAGATTCCTCCGCGGAGCGTAGCATCGGATCTACAGACGGACGGCAGAAGTTTTCAGGCGGATTGGCATTCAAACTGATGCGGGTCACTTTCAAGTTGCGTGTGACCGTCATGTGCCGATCGCCTGGTGCAATGTAAAACACACCTGGCTGGACTTGCTGACCATCGCTGGCTTCCACCACACTGGCTTTGGTTTGCTTGGACAAATGCTCCGCCAAAATTTTGGTAAAGAGCGGGGGCATATGTTGGGTGATGAAAACGGGCACTTGGATTTTGCCAACAAGGCCAGCAATAACGACCCTAAGTGCCTCTGGCCCGCCAGTTGAGGAACCAATAAAAATAGCTTCTGGATTTACTTTGGTGCTGGGTGCGCGCAACCTGATGCTGGATGAATTCGAGGTGTTTTGCGCGTTCGGCAATGGGCGAAATGGTGGTGGTCCAGAGGTATCTAGGCTCGGGGAGCCTGCGCGGGCCTTAAGGGCGCGGGCCCCTAGGACGCGAATCTTATTCACTAAATCGCGCTTGTAAGCATCAGCACCAGCCAAGTGGTTCGCATCAGGCTTTGGAATATAGTCAGAAGCTCCAGCCGATAGAGCTTTAATGGTGATTTCAGCTCCGCGCTGAGTCAAGGTTGAAGCCATGATCACCCGTGCATGGGGGGCATTTTTTCGGATCGCGGGCAAGGCCGTAACGCCATCCATGACAGGCATTTCAATATCGAGAATGACGATATCGGGCTTAAGCCGATCGGCTTGATCCGCGCCTTCCTTGCCATTAACTGCAACCCCGGCGATCTCAATGTCAGCTTCGTTTTCCAGCCAGCGTGTAACTAAGCCGCGGATAACGGCTGAATCATCGACGATCAATACTCGAATTTTACGCGTGAGGGCTTGCCCATTCATTGGTTGCATAGAAGCAATTGTCATGTGGGGAGAACCAATCCAACTTCAGCAAATTTGGATTGCACAATTTCGCTGTCAAAGGGTTTCATAATATATTCATTGGCACCACATTCCATCGCTTGCGCTATAGCTGATATGTCATTTTCAGTGGTGCAAAAGACCACCACTGGGCGATCTCCACCAGGATCAGCACGCAGGTTTTTCAAGAAATCCAAGCCATTCATAATGGGCATGTTCCAGTCCAGCAGAATAGCATCGGGCATTGTGCTACGACAAAAGGTCAAAGCTTCTGAACCATCGCCCGCTTCTTCGACATGAAATGAGAGGTCTTCTAGAATCCGCCTTGCAACTTTGCGGATCACACGGCTATCATCGACGACAAGGCAAGTCTTCATGGATCTATTTCCCGTACTAGGCCGCAGCAACCCTGAGGAGGTGTTCAATATCAAGGACCATCAACAAGCGGCCGTCCAAGCGATACACGCCTTGACTGACATCCTTCCAAATGGAGTCAAGATTGACAGGATTGGGTTCAAATTCCTGATCAGCTAAGCGCAAGACTTCGCCGACTTGATCAACCAAAATGCCGTAGGATTCGTTTTGAAACTCCACCCCTACAGCCATCATTCCGGCATAGCCTTGCGGACGTTGGGGAAGGCCTAAGCGTTGACGGGCGTCAATGGCGGTGACGATCCGGCCGCGTAAATTCAAGACCCCGGCTATTTCAGGGCGTGCACCTGGAACCGGTGTCAGACTTTTCAACGAGAACACATCTTGGATATCGGTCACCTGAACGCCGAGCAATTGATCGGCGACATGAACAGTGACAAATTCCTTGGTTCCAACCTTGGCCAGCGCCAAGTCGCTTTCACGTCGGTTTGCTGTTACGGTCATGCGGCAATCTCCAACTTAGAGGCCATTTCGATGGCAGCAATCAAGCTTTCGCGATCCGATTTCCGGACCAAGGATGCAAAGCCTGTTGCATCGGCGTCTGGTGAACCTGACAAGGCTACAATAGTGGTGCCACTCAAACGTTCATCATGCAGAAGACGCCGGGCTGAGGCAACATCGGCGTCAATATCAGTCAAAACAGCAGAAGGTTTCCGGTATTCGGCGCAAACCAAAGCAGCAGAAACGGTATCTACAGCTTCGACTTCATAGCCAGCCGCACGCAACAATGGGGATAGCAAATTGCGGAAGAATGGATTGCGTTCCACCAGCACAATGTGCTTGCCGGGCTGATTACGTGTAGGATCATCCCAATTGTTTAAGGCAAGGCTGAGATAATGACCAACATCAAGAATTTCAGTAGCCTTACCCTTAAGAACTGCAATCCCAGTCAGGCCCGGCCGATCTGCTGCCATCTCCACATGCAAGGGTTCCTCAACAATATCAACAATCTTATCGACTGCCATACCAGCCGCTTCACCATTATAGGTGAACACCAGCACCGGCTGGACGCCACTTGTGACAATGGTTGAATAAGGATCTGCCGCCACAATTGGCATCAACTCACCGCGATATTGTACCAAGGTGCGGCCATCGCCTTGCTCGAAGCTCGTTGCATCCAATTCCTCTAAGCGTGTCACCAAGGATAATGGAACCGCTTTCGGCTGCTCCCCGCCCGCTTGGAACACGATCATGGATGTAGTTTCTAGCCGCTGATCACGCGATTTTTGAACATCGGCTTCGATCTCTTCTACCACATCTTCTACTTGACCAACTCGGCGATACACGCAAGCTGGATCAATGATCATAATGACAGAACCGTCTCCCAAGATCGTGGCCCCTGAGAAGGTACCAACATTGGTCAGCGCTTTGGATAAGGGCTTAACAACAATTTCTTCGGTGTCGAACACTTCATCTACCACAACGCCGAACAATTGGCCCGATTGCTGCATCACCACGACAAAGGAGGATAGTGCTTCTGACTCCATGTGCTCATTAGGTGCCACTCCCAAAACTTCTGATAAGTCAACCAATGGCAATAATCGGTCCCGTAATCGGAGAACCCTGGCAGAATTAAGAATTTCCACCTTATGGTCTGATGCGGCCCCTGCCCCAACCAATTCCACAATCGACAATTGGGGAATGGCAAAACGTTGCTTCCGCGAACCCACCACCAAGGCCGAGACAATCGCTAGGGTCAACGGGATTTTGATGAAAAATTTGGTGCCGCGCCCTTCGGTCGATTGCAAATCAATCGTTCCTCCTATCAGTTCAATATTGGTGCGAACCACGTCCATACCTACACCCCGCCCAGAAAGACTGGTCACAGTGGCGGCTGTTGAAAAGCCTGGTGCAAAAATAAAGCGGTGAATTTGCGCGTCCGATAGGGTCCATGCCTGCTCTTCAGTTACGATATTATTTTTGATTGCTTTTTCACGGATACGCGACGTGGCAAGGCCTGAGCCATCATCTGAGACTTCAATTACAATATGACCACCCTCATGATAAGCGTTCAGACGAATTATACCGGTCTCTGACTTGCCCGCCGCGATCCGCGCTGTGGGGTTTTCTAGACCATGATCGCATGAATTTCGGATCATATGGGTGAGCGGGTCTTTGATTAACTCAAGGACCTGGCGATCAAGCTCTGTAGCTTCCCCATCCATAATGAGATCAATTTTCTTGCCCAAGTCACGCGCGGCATCACGCACAATTCTTGGTAATTTCTTCCAAGCAGAACCGATGGGTTGCATGCGGGTCTTCATCACGCTGTCTTGTAATTCGGCCGTGACCGCTGAAAGGCGCTGTAGCGGGCCCTTGAACTCACTGTCCGTGACGTTTCGCACCATTTGCATCAGTTGGTTGCGTGTCAAAACCAGTTCAGAAACCATGGTCATCAAGGTTTCAAGCACTTCAACATTTACCCGTATGGTTTGATTGGAGGCAACCGCGGTTCCTTTAATCGCTATATCCTCTTCATCTTCCTTGATGATTAGCGCTTCCGGCTCGCTAAGTCGAACACCCGCAACACCAAGTCCGATCGGCAGATCTGAATCCTTAGCGGAATCGGAGGGCGTATTGGGGCTTGAC
The DNA here is from genome assembly GCF_030158815.1 of Candidatus Phycosocius spiralis. Taxonomy (GTDB): domain Bacteria; phylum Pseudomonadota; class Alphaproteobacteria; order Caulobacterales; family Aquidulcibacteraceae; genus Aquidulcibacter; species Aquidulcibacter spiralis. The sequence continues at coordinate 65,141 of NZ_BPFZ01000014.1, read as the reverse complement.
GCTGCTTGTGCTTCATTTTCATCGTCAGGCGTGGCTGACCGGAAAGCAGCTTCCAAATCAGCTAAGGAAACCTCACCGGGGCGTAATTCGCGCCCAAGGTCAGCATCCCAGCGGGTGGAATTGGCCGCTGCCACTTCAACTTGGCCAGGAGCTGCATTCGATTGTGCGGGCTGATGTGGCTCTGGCGCGGCATCTTGTCCATTTTGCGTGTGGCTATCTTGTGCATCTTCGCCTTCTGCGGCACGCTCCAAAGCCCCGATCAAATCGCGATCATCGCCTTGTGGCTCTGTCCCATTGGCTTCTAGACCTGCAAGAATTTCCTTAATGCGGTCGATGCTTTCTAGAACCAATTGTACCTGATCTGGTGTTGCTACCAACGTCCCATCGCGGAACTTCCCCAACAGGGTTTCACCAGCATGCGCCAGAAATTGTAACCTCGGAAGACCTAAGAATCCACAAGTACCTTTAATGGTATGAACAAGTCGAAATATACTATTCAGCGTTTCACCATCGGTTGGATCAGCCTCGAATACAACAAGTTGGGTATCAACTGTTTCAAGGAATTCATTCGTTTCAGTTATGAATTCTCCAAGAAGTTCGTCCATTAATCTAGCCCTTTGTTGCCTTGATGAAGCAATACCTTGCCTCTACCTAAACTGCACCATGAAGGGAGACAGTTAAGACAGGACTAAATTTTCGGTTCTAACGGTAAAATTATGCGCTCAAGCGCATGATCAGCTCAATACGTTCTTCGCTTTCACGCGCCGCCAATTGCGCCCGCGCGGCTGTAGCCGTCAAATAAGCTAAATAGGGTTGAACAGATCGGCCATCAAACCCACCTTCGGGTAGGTCCCCAGCAAGACCTGCCCGAACAGACGGCTTTAGTGTGGCACGTATACCACACGCTGTGACGCTTAAGGTCAGTTTGTCTTCTTCTTGAGTGCCGTTAACTTCGATCATGCCACCGCGTGGCAGGCAGTCGAGCCCGACTAAAATCAAATTCATCAAAATGCGGGCCGCCGCACGTGGGACGGTTTGAATCGTAAGATTCCAAATAAGATCAGGTTTTTGGCCTTGAACGAAGCGAAGGGCAAGATCTTTGAGATCGCCAAGATCGGTGGAGCCTAAACCAATGGTCCCGGCACCAAAAGTCGCACGCATGAATTCCAGCTTGACCGCAGCTTGTCCGGCCGATGAGCGGATCAGTTCCATCGCCTGCTCTCGCATATCCGCCCCGTGGTCATCGGCAAGAATATCCAAAGCCGTCGTGAGGGCAGAAACCGGTGACACCAAATCGTGGCAGATGCGCGATGATATAAGGGCAACAAGGGTTGAGGCATCGATTAGCATACCATATCTGTGCCTCGATTCGGGCAAATAACAGGCATCAAGGGCAGATGCCGCATCAAACCTAGGCCCGATGAAAACTTATCAACATGTAGATGAGCGTCCGAATGTGTGGACAATTTGATTACTAGCCCTTGTGTTAGCGAAGACAGAAGCTACTATGGGTGGACATTCACACAAAGGGCTTAACAAGCCTGCTACTATATATGGGGACTTTCATGACCAATGGTTGGACAGATGATCGCGTCACACTTCTTAAGAAGTTGTGGACTGATGGGCTGTCGGCCAGTCAAATTGCCAAGCAGCTTGGCGGCGTGACCCGTAATGCCGTGATTGGCAAGGTGCATCGTCTGGGCTTGGCTGGGCGTGCCGCCCCTTCCCGCCCGATCAAGCGTATGGCTACTCCTATGACCCGGCATCGGCCAGTTTTGGTTGTGGCACCACAGGTCGCCGCCAAAGTAGAAGCTGCCGTCAAAGCTTTAGGCCCCGCCAGCCAAGATGAGACTATGGCCAAGCCAAAGCCAGCGGTCCCAGCCCAAAGGCGGGGTGATTTAATCGGGGTTTTGCAATTGGGCAATCATATGTGCAAATGGCCCATTGGCGATCCTGGTGACCCTGATTTCGGCTTTTGCGGGGTACATTGTTCATCCGGAGCGGTCTATTGCACCGAGCATACGGCCATCGCCTTCCAACCTGCCGTGAACCGTCGGCAAGGGGTTTCCAAGGAAGACCGCGCAGCTTCAGAGGCACGCCGCTTGGCCCGCTTGGCAAATTTCTAGAAAAGATACACTCCAGTGCACTCAAAATGTCATAACCTACAGGCTGACTAAATACATTGCCACTTAGAACCCATAATTGGATAAGGCTAAGCTCATTGCATCAACTTTGGGTAGAACTTGTCACTGGGAAACATGCGGGCAAGCTTAGCTGATAAATCAACATGATTGAGCGAGCCGCTACATATATTCTGTGATGGAGTTTATAGACGCAAAAGCGATCACGGAATACGAAAGATCAATACGCTGATTTTTTCATCAATACTTTATTCGTGTTAAACATGCCGACCTGATTGAGACATGGCTGAGGTTTATCTTTACTGTTGGCAGCAATCTTTGGTTCTATCGCCAAATGTTATCGAATGTCATGCTCAGTATCTAAAGCAATCAGGTTTTAGGGCTCGTAAGCTGTGTAACCCGACAGGCTTCACAAATTCAACTGCTTCATCGGCTTGCGAAATCTATTTCCAATCAACGCTACGTGGTGCGCAAGCCGATTTCGCATCTGATAACCTGTTTCAAGCTGGTCGGGAACGTCCGAGCGCTTCAGTCTTTGGTCGGGAAAAATTTTAAGTCTGGTGCGCCATTGCAGGAGCTCATTTAAGGGCGCTTAAAGGCGCTTCCAACATGCAAATGTCGGGGCTGCAATGACTTATCCATCGCAAACCGGAATGTTACACCTCTTCTTTACAAGATTACTAGGCCTTATATTTTTGGGTATGTCAGCAGGTATGGCTATAGCCTTTCGCACTGTCTTCGCAGCCTAGCTCTGTTTTACATACTGTAAAGCTTGGCGCTATCACCCGCAGTGACAATCCTTTTCTTGTCACCTTTTCTAGTGCAAGTTCAAATGGGTGCTGCTGCAGCCAATTGGCAGCTCAGTAATAGTTGGTGATGAAGTAATAGACTTTATTGTGTTGTGCACATTCTATCGTCGCAACGATCTTGATTAAATGACAGTTTAGGCCAAGCGTTTCTTGTTGGAAATTGACTGTTATGCCCAAATCACCAGCCAAATCGTCTCTCAGCGCATAGAGCATTTAGGTGCTATGTTGATAAGCAAGATACAAGCTGCACAACTTTCTCTCGTCATTGCTCTTAACATAAAGACTTTATGACTGTGATTTGGAAGGTACAAAGTCTGAAAAGACATCGCCAGTCGCCTTAGAGCAACCTATGCTCGAATTCTCTATGAAAAAGCCACCTTCGCGAAAGAATTTCGATACCTTTGGTTTGAGAAAGCATCTAGCTTTCCAATAATCGGCGCGCGATCACTTGGGCCTGGATTTCGCCTGCCCCTTCAAAGATGTTGAGGATACGCGCGTCCGCCAGCACGCGGCTGATCGGATATTCAAGGGCAAAGCCGTTGCCACCATGGATTTGAAGGGCATTATCAGCTGCGGCCCAAGCAACACGGGCAGCCAGAAGCTTGGCCATGCCTGCTTCTAAATCACACCGTTTGCCTCCATCCTTTTGTCGGGCGGCAAAGTAGGTTAATTGACGTGCGCCCAAGATTTCTGCCGCCATATGCACCAATTTGTTGTGGACGCGTGGGAACGCGAATATCGCATGGCCAAATTGGTGCCGATCAAGGGCGTAGGCTAGACCGAGGTCAAGGGCGTTTTGAGCCACACCAATGGCGCGCGCCGCGGTTTGTATGCGCGCGCTCTCAAACGTTGCCATTAAATGCTTGAAGCCCATACCTTCCACCCCGCCCAAAAGCGCATCTGCGGGCACTTCAAAGCCATCAAAGGCTAATTCATATTCCTTCATGCCCCGATAGCCCAACACTTCAATTTCACCACCGCTCATGCCTGGGGCTGGGAAAGGCGCGTCACAGGTCCCACGTGGCTTAGGGGCCAAGAACATTGAAAGCCCCGAAAAATGATCCGTATCGTGCTTTGTACGCGCTAAAAGCGTCATCATGTCGGAGCGTGCGGCATGGGTGATCCAAGTCTTATTCCCTGTAATGGTCCAATGTGAACCCTGATTCTCACCGCGCGTACGAAGCGCGCCAAGGTCAGAACCGGTATTGGGTTCGGTAAAAACCGCGGTTGGCAAGGTTTCTGCTTTAGCAATTTTGGGCAACCAATACAGCTTTTGGGCATGAGTTCCCCCAGTTAGAATGAGCTCGGCGGCAATTTCAGATCGTGTACCCAGCGAACCAACCCCAATATAGGCACGCGATAATTCCTCAGAAACCACACACATCGCAGTTTTTCCAAGGCCTGAGCCGCCAAAAGCTTCAGGTATGGTTAAGCCAAACACCCCTAATTCAGCCATTTCCCCAATCACTTTATCAGGGATCAGCTCGTCATTTAAATGCCAAGTATGCGCAAAAGGCGCAATTTTTTCTTGGCCAAAGCGACGGAAAGTATCGCGTATCATCTCATAGGTGTCTTCAAGGCCAGTCGTTTCGATTGTCGCCTTACCTTGGGTTTGCGCAATCCAATTTGCAGCTTTGGTTTTGCGCGTCTGGGAAGCAGAAGCAATAATCACTCCAACGCAAGGGTCAGACAAGGCCTCATCAACAAGGGCTTCAAGACCAAAGTCGCTTGGGCGAATGATTTCGCCTTGGTTCATGGCAATCCCGCCATGAAGATCACCCAAATAGTTCGCAAATAACATACACGAAAGATCGGCTTCAATCTCACCGAACAATTTTTCCTCGTACAGTCGTTGCGCCCACAGTGCGACTTGATGCAATGTCTCCACATAGGTTGCAACCCAAGCCAGCCCATGCACGCAATGCTGTTCTTGATCAATAAGATGGCGATCCATTTTACCGGCCGGGGCTATACGCGAACGCATGCAAGCCAAAGCAGCCGTTTTGATGGGGGTGACCACCGAAGCACATTTGCCTAATAACCCTACGACATCATTGGGAGTTAGATCGGGTGGGCAAAGGGGTGTTGAAGCATTCATGATCAGGCTCTCTTCGCGTGGCTATGATCTATGCATAGCGCACCACCCCTGTAAGGCAAAGCAAATCTTTTGACCTTTCGGGCAATCCTATTCCAAAATGCTAGCAGAAATTGCAGAATGAAGGGTATCATTTTCCCGATGAGCGGGGTCTGCCGTAAAAAAAACCTTGCTGGCCAATAACACCAATTTCGCGAAGCACACCGGCTTCTTGGGCCGTTTCTACTCGCTCGGCCACTGTTTCCATCCCAAGCCCACGCGCCAATTGGTCAATGGCGATCACAAAGGCACGATTATCTTCGCGTGAACCAATATCTTCAACATACACCCCATCAATCTTGATTTCGTCAAGCGGTAAGGCACGGATTGAGCGAAATGAGGTATGACCCTCGCCAAAATCATCCAAAGCCAGCCTTGCCCCACTGGCCCGAACACAACGGCCAAAACGCGCGGCAGAGTCCAAGTCGTGGATCGCAATTGTCTCTGTGATCTCAATCGTCAAGCGGTTCGATATGGTGGGGTTATAGCTGAGGATATCAAGATAGTCTTGACAAGCAGAGCTATCTGCGATCGTACCAGCGGATACATTGATCGATAGATTGATCGTATCTTCTCGGCTTAAGGCGCTTAAGGCGAGATTGAGGGATTCGATGTCTAATTGCCCAACAAGGCCTGCGCGTTCTGCAGCGGGTATAAACTCACTGGGCTGCACAATCGCGCCGTCAAGACCAATCAAACGCGACAAGCATTCCCACCGTACCACTGAATTATCGGCGGTTGAGATAATGGGCTGGCGAAACAGACACATGCGATTATCTGCCAAAGCCGATTGCAGCATCATAGCCTGTGTATCATTGGCAGGCTTGGGTGGCAGGGGGGCATGGTCGCGTGCCAGCGCGCTAATAGCGCGAAACACAATGATTCGATGCGCCGCGTCGGCAATGACTTCTAAATCAGAGGGACGACGAATGGTGACGCCAGCACCTAAGCGCATGGCTTCAAAAGCTGCCCCTTCTACGGCCAAATCTAAACTATCAAAATGAACGGGCGGCGTTTTAACTTGCAGAAATAGGGCAGCTTTAATGGGATCAATCCAAGTGAGATTGCCACGCCGATCAATTTGACATGCCGTCGCCTGCAGAAGTCCTAACGCGTTCTCAGCTGGGCATAGTGCACCCGCCTTAGCTTCGCTAGACGGGGTTGGATTTGTGGCTTGAAACTTCATGGCTCACCCGTGACCTACTTCGCCATAAAAGAAAAGATGTTAACCAACAATCTAGAGCCTTTTCAGACATGGTTTTTGACACTAAGCTTGATTACTGCGTCGGTTTAGCTGCGACCTTAGCCGAGACGCGGCTTGGCATAGGGATAAGGCTCAGGACTTGATCAAGCGCAACCAATGGCAGTTCAGGGGGGGTAACCCAAGGCATGGATGCTTGTTTCACCTTAACCCCTTCAGCCTCAAGATCAGACGGCTTGAGCACACCCGTAAGTGCGGCTAAACCGATCGTGGCGGCATGCAGGTCACGGGTGGCGCGGGCTTGGGCTAATTGGGCCTCTAATAATTCTTGCTGCTGAATCAAAACATCTAATGTTGTTCGCAAGCCTACCGATTGTTCAAGTTGCGCCCCGTCAAAAGCAATTTGGGCCGCTTTGACTTGCTCGGCTGTGGCACTCACTGCTTCACGCGCTACTTGTACTTCATGCCAAGCGTTGGAAGTGCGCTCAACAATTAGACGCTCACCATTGATGGCAGACAGGCGCGCCGCATTGGCATTGCCCAATGCCTCTGTAATCTGGGAGCTTGCCAAGCCGCCCGTGAAAAGCGGAATGGTTAAGCGCGCAGTTATGGTCGTGTTGCCACTGCGATTGCCTTCAAATCCTGAATCAAGCGCACGTGCAGAACTGGCCTGCAGGGTCAAACGGGGACGGTATTCAGTCTCGGTTACTTTCGCGCCAGATAGGGCAATGGACTCACCCAAGCGTATGGCCGCCAGCTCTGGATTATGGGCCCGCGCTAGAAAGATAGCTTGCTCTAAATCGGCGGGGCCACTGACCTCATGCACGACAGGACGCAATTGTGTTGGGGGTTGACCGATTAGCCGTTCAATGGCCGAGCGACTGGCATCCACATTTGCTTGCGCCAAAGCTAAAGCGGCTTTACTGGCAGCGAGGCGCGCCTCAATTTGGGCGACATCGGTTTTAGTTACATCTCCAACCTCAAAACGCGCCTGAATTTCTAGCAATTGTTGCGAAAGGGTTGCCATATTATGCCGCCTGATATCCAAGGCGCTCAAATCGCGGGCTAGGTCTGCATAGGCGATGACCACACCGGCAATGATTTCAAGCTCGCCCGCTGCCAGTCGTGCACTGGCTTGAGCGATTTGGGCATCGGCTAAATTCATTGCCGCCTTCACGCGCCCTGCCAACCAAATCGGTTGGGTGGCGGTAATCGCATAGGTGGTGGCGGCATTCTCGCCCGTAAGACGGCTCGATAAATCGCCATTAGGCAATAGGCTTCGTGTCCAGGATTCTTGATTGGTATAAGCTGCCTCTCCGCTCATTTGCAGGCGCCTCTGTGCACCAGCCTGCACCCGCCTTTGGCCCAAGGCCTTAAGACTTGCGCGCTGGCTTTCAAGACCAGGATTGGTTTGCAGAGCCATAGTTACGGCTTCAGGCAAGCTTTGGGCTAAAGCGGGGCAAACCAATGCACTAAAGCCAATCAGACACCATGATGCATATAAAATGGTTTTGACTGACTTGATCATAGGGGCATCTTAATCCTTAAGCCGTAAAGCATGCGGCGGGTAGAACAACGAAGGGTAAATTGAAATCATACCATAAGACATCCCAAACCCTTTTGCACCACCTTCCACAATTGATAAGCACCCGAGGGTGACTAGAGTGTGAGCCCAATTTGATTCTGCCTATATCCCAATTCAAGCGCAAAAAGGATGGTTTGGGCGTCAGGCTAAATCTTGAGGTGAGCTTGATTGGGTCAGATTGTTCACGCCAAGGCCATGAAGATATAGGAAGATATAGATTGACCTCCAAATCAGACTGGTTGATGATTGGAAGCTTGGTTGTGTATGGGGCGAATATGTAATGAACTAAAGGCAGGCCTATTCCATGACGTTTTATCGCCTTTCTCACTTGCCTCAAGGGGTCATTGAATTGCCCGTTCAACAATCTGTTAGCACCAAAATCATGGATCGGCGTGCTATGATAACCACATTAGCACTAACAGGAATTGGCATGGGGTTAGTCTGCCCCAAACAAAGTAGGGCTTACGCTATATCTAAAGAAATTCCCGCCAATGGCGGAGAGAATGGCCTAAATCCACTGCCATGGCTGAACCGAGAAAATCATGATTCATTTCAGTCAGCCTATGATGCTTCAATGGGTGTTGTCCCTGCCCGCTGTGCTGATTTTTCCATGGTCACACCCGAAGGCATTCGCCGTAGCGCAAAGATCGCTTACCCGCTTACCCTTTTTGACCGATTACCCTTTATCCTATTTTGCCCTGATCAAGGGTGTACAGCTGCACTTTATGAGCCAATTATCGCGGCATTCGCAGCAAGTGGGTATTTTGTTTTGGCCGTTGACGACCTGCGCGCACCCGGTCAATTGAGGCAAGATCTAGCTGATTCACGCAAGCTTAGCCAAGCCGTAGCACGGTTTTTTATCGATCAGGCTGGCGAAGCTGCCAAGATTTTAGGAACCCGTGCATCAAGCGTTTCAACAGCACGTGTTGGGGTGGCGGGTCATGGCACAGGGGCTTGGACGGCATTTGGCTTAGCTGGTTGGACACCAAGCACTGGGGAAAATGTCTCAGATCGCGATGGGCGTGTTAAGGCCGCCTTCGCTTTATCGCCCAGTCCACTTGATGATCAAGCACGCGTTGTGAATGATGTAGCGGGGCCAGATGGTGCGCTGGCATTGATAGCAGGCCAAGCAGCTTCATTACCGACCGTTTTGCCAGGAAGCGGCATACTGACTTTAACCCTTCCCAATCACGCAGCAAATTTTGCTGGCTTAATCGGCAAATCTTCTGGGAATGACGATGATAAGGCTTCTGCGCCGGTTAGGCGCAACCCAAGACTTGCCAAAGAGGCAGCAGCGCTTGGGGCCAGTATAGCGGCCGCCACGATTTTCTTCGATTGGGGCATAAAGCGGCAGAACGACCGCAAGCGGACCTTATTGGGCCTTGATGGTCGGATCGTTGAAGGCTTAGGTGCTCCCCTACGGATTACGCGTGCTTAAGTTTTAGTTGCGATGGGGCGTAAGACTAGTATTCACTGCAATTTTTCCGCTTTGCTAGTGCGAAAACCTGGCAAAGATCTTAGATAACATTGACTGAATTGTATGCATTTAAGGCACAATCAAGTTGGTGGGGAGGCTATAGGCCGATGAGTGACGAAGGCAATACCACGGGTTCAACGACAACAGAAACGCTCCAAGCTGCGGCGGTTTTGCCCGAAATCAAGGTAGAGACCAAGGAATTAAACCGTATTCGCGGTCAATTGTCCTTGGATGATCGCGCCTCTATCGCAACCTTTGGCGACAATGCGCAGCGCAATGTGGTGGCTTATGCGGACCGTATATTGGCCCAAACCCAAAACCGCGAATTAGGCGATACGGGTCGTTTGCTGACCGATATCATCGCAAAAGCCAAAGGCCTTGATCCCGCTGCCATGCAGAAGAAAGGTTTTTTGGGTAAGCTGTTTGGTGGTGCGCGCGCTGAAGTCGAAAAGTTTAAAGGCAAGTTTGAAGATGTTGCTAGCCAAATTGATGCGATCGGCATTCAATTGGAAAAGCGCAAAGATGGCTTGCGCCGGGATATTGCGGTTATGGATGATCTCCATGAGCAGACCGCAGCCTCCATTGCCCAATTAAGTGCTTATATCGAGGCCGGTGAAGCTTTTGCTGCTGAGATTAAGGCCACGCGCCTGCCAGAGCTTAAAACCATCGCCGATGAAGCCTTGTTGACGGGCGATGGCATGATCGAAGCGCAAGAATATCGTGATGCGCAGCAGGCGATGGAGCGGTTGGAAAAGCGGATCTTCTATCTCAAGCAAGCCCGCCAAATCGGCATTCAGCAATTGCCCCAAATCCGCATTGTCCAAGCGGGCGATGAAACCTTGGTTGAAAGCCTGCAGGCTTCAACGCGCTTGACCATCCCCTTGTGGAAGCAAAAAATGGTGCTGTTGTTGGGCCTACGCCGTCAAGAAGACGCGTTGGCGATGCAAAAGGCGGTGACTGATGCCACCAATGAAATGCTACGCCAGACTTCTTCGATGATGAAGGAGCAGGCGATTGGCATTGAAGAACAATCTCAGCGTGGCATCGTAGACCTTGAGACCTTAGAGCAAGCCAATCGCGACCTGATTGATACGATTGCTGGGGTTTTATCAACCCAGGAAGAGGGACGTCAAAAACGTGCAATGGTTGAAAAGCGTATGGACGAGATGACCCAAGAATTACGCAAAGCTTTGGTACAGGGGCGCGTGACCTGATCCATGGCACGTCGCAAATCCGATGATTGGTTAGCCGATGAATTAGCCCCCCGTTTGCGATCGCCTAAAGCGATGGGCGCTTTGATCTTTTGGTTCATTATTTGGGCGATTTGTGACTTTAACCCTTGGGTTGGGGTCGGTTTGTTTTTTGCGGCAGGTGGATCCATCGGTTTGTTTGGCGGCTCGAAACGAGAAACCAAAGATGACCTCTGGGACTATGACGACTACGAAGAGGAGGATATTGGTAGGTATCAGGGTGGCGAAAACGATCGGGAAGCACAAGCGCGCTCTAGTGATTCTAACCGGCCCATTCTTGAGGCCAACACCAAGCTCCACCAAAAGGTTATGGCAGAGGCAAAGGCGTCGCGGATGCAGCTTGAGGCAGCTGCAAGTGTGGCGGAGGGTGAGCTTGGCACGCATTTGCGCGCAATGGTGGCCCGGATCCAAGAAGTAGACATGGGTCTGCATCAAGATCCCAATAAATTATCAGAAGTTCAGCGGCTTTATACCTATTATCTGCCCGCCACCGCCGATTTATTGGCAGCACGCCGCACGATTGCGGGCTCTACAGACACCGCGCGTTTGGCCGAGATTGATGCGATGATAGCTAAGCTTAATCTAGCTTACACAGATTTCGCCAGCCGGTTACGTGGTCATGACGCCCGCAATTTGGAGATTGATTTGCGTCTATTGGATCAGTCATTGGATGATGAATTCGCACATAAGTCCAAGGGCTAGGTCATGAAAAAGTCTCCCATTAAGCGAACACCGACCAAGCAACCGACTTCGTGGTGGGTTGTTTTTGGGGCTATGTGGTTGTCGTTAGGTCTCGGTGCTGCCCTTTTGACAGAAGTACGCACGGGTCCATTTGTTGCCGCTGTATCGGCCTTGGGTCTCTATGTTCTATTGACGGTCATTGTGCCTAGGCAATGGCATAAACGCCAATCTCGCCTTCCAGAGCTAGCCGTGGAAAAAGAGATTGTTCTTGATGATCCGCGCCAAGCGCTGTTAGTTGAGGCCAATCAACAGACCCAAATGATCCATCAAGCCATCAATCAAGTGCCCTTTGGATTGAGGCGCACATTACACGCCCTTGTGCGACATAGTTTGGTGATCATTGATGCAACAGCAAATGCACCTGAAAAGCTCAATCATGTTTTGCGTTTTTTCACCTATTATTTGCCCGCCACAGCAAATTTGGTGTCCGATCGACTAAAGCTGGAAGTTCATGCAGGCCAAGCGCGCCTTAGCGAAATCGACAACACTTTAGTACGCCTTGAGGCGGCCTTTGCCAATTTCGAGCACGTCGTCCTGACACCAGATTTAGACTCAGTAGACATGGATATGGCGCTACTGGACAAAGCACTAAAAGATGAACTGGAGTCGCGCTAAACTCTGCCTCGCTATTTCTCGATGATAACGAGACAGAGCCTCAAAGACCTGGAGCCAGTCAATAGTAGGGTGCTCTCCACTAATGGAATGCACCATGGTCAAGCAATTCCCGAGCTTCTTGATGTGGGGCTTTGGCCAACTGACTCGGAACGGTTCAATGCGTCGCTCCGCTTGCCTTGAAGCCGTCTGACAATTCTTTTTGCGCAAGTTGGGGAGTCAAGGGGTGCAATCGACATCGTCGACGCGCGAAGCGCGCCCCTTGACACCCCAGCTTGGGCGCTCAAACTCGAACCAAGCCTTTGCGTAGGCATAGCCTGTAGCAAAGGCTGTCCAAGTGAAAATAAACCAAGATCGCCTCTCTTGAGGTGCTGCAGTCCTGTCGGACCTCACTCTAGCTGCTGGCGAATGTCCGCTTTTGAAAAACGCCCCACTGCACAGGCATGAGGACAGCTCAATCAAGCATGCAACACCACAAGCACCTTATGTCCGCGGTGACATCACCATGGTCATTTGTTTACCTTCAAGGCGAGGTTCACTTTCGACTTTGGCGATGGTTTCAAAGTCGCGCTTCACCCGCATCAGTAAATCGACTCCTAAATGCTGGTGCGCCATTTCGCGCCCTCTAAACCGTAAAGTTACTTTGACCTTGTCACCTTCATCGAAAAAGCGACTCATCGCTCGCACTTTGACGTCATAATCATGGTCGTCAATCATCGGGCGGAGCTTGATTTCCTTAAGCTCAACAACCTTCTGGCGCTTGCGCGCTTCATTTCTCTTTTTTTGCTCTTGGAATTTGAATTTGCCAAAGTCGAGAATTTTCACGACTGGCGGGTTAGCGTTACCGGCGATCTCAACCAGGTCAAGGCCGGCCTCTGCCGCTGCTTCAAGGGCAGCAGCCAAAGGCATTTCGCCTTGCTTTTCGCCATTTTCGTCGATCAAAAGCACGCGCGAAGCGCGGATTTCTTCATTGATCCTTGGACCGTCTTTTGTGGGCGTGGCAGCCGTTGGGCGTCTGATGTTCGTCTCTCCATAGATTACGCGGTTTGGTGCCGCAAATGCCTGTAGCTCAGAAATATCCGAGCTTAGTTAGATAATGGCTATAATTGAGCAATCCTTCAAGGCGTCATGATGCTTGAGCTTCAAGAATTGTCGGTGCAACAGCGCGTGCGGCCGATAACACATCTTGAACCTTGATGGTATCAAAGTTGCGTGCGACCAATCCAACCGTGGCCGTACCGCGTGGTGCGGCCTTGCGCACACTGGCTTCATTGGGGTTAATGATAGCTAATGTGGGTGCACCAGCGGCGGCTGCGATGATAGCCATATCACCTTCAGAACCAATCGCTAAACAAGATTGTCTTGCCAAACCTATGAATTGGAAAATGTCTAGACGCGCCACGAGATCAAGCGCGCCTGGTGCCATGGAACGGATTTCGATCGCTTGTTCCACCCCTCCTGGCCCGCCGACCAAAACCGGATGGATACCGCGGGCCAGTAAAGCCAAGGCGAGCTCTCCATAGCGCTCAGTTGGCCAGCGCTTCATGGGTTCTGCAGGGGGGCCTTCGGGTGCTAAAAATGCAAACGGCGCTTGAATGCCATAATGACTGGGTGAAAGCTTATGAGCATCTTTCACGACAGATTCAACCCAATCAAGTTGTGGCAAGGGCGATACCCCAGGGGCATAACCATCTTTTGGACTGATGCCACAGGTCATTAATTGGGCGGCATGACGGTCTAAACGGTGCAGCATCAGTCGGCCACGGTCGGTATGGGGATGGGAACATCCGTGTACACCACCAGACCAATTGGGTGGAAATGGGTTTAAAGCTGCAAAAAGCGCGTCGCTTTCGGCACTATTGGTTAGATCATAAATCATGTCATAGCGATCTTTGCGGATGGACCACACAAGTTTGAGCCTATCGATCCAATTATGCTGTGGCCAGCGGGCATCCACACGGTCCACGAAAGGGGATTTCGTGAAAAACCGCGCATTGCTGCGTAGAGTTAAAACCGTGATTTCGGCTTGATGATGATGCGAGCGCAGCATAGCCAATGGTGCTGTTGCAAGAACAGCGTCCCCCAAATTCCCGATAAGAACCACTAAGATCCGCTCTTTACGCACTTTTTTTCCAATCAATTGCGAGCTTGCAAGAGTTGCTGATACACTAAAACCGTTGCGCGCTGCAAAGCCAAAGTAGTGAATTTCTGCTGTATCCGCGCCTGTCCTGCAGCACCCATGCGCTTACGCTCCAGGGGCGTTAGTGCGATTAGTTGTTCAATAGCTGATGCAAGAGCGTGTGCATCGCCAGCTGGTGTCAACAATCCAGTGACACCGGGGTCTATGGTTTCGCGTGCCGCGCCAAGGTCAGAGGCAATCACTGGTAGGCCCATAGCTTGGGCTTCTGCCGCTGTGCGGCCAAATGCTTCAGGTTCAATCGAGGGGGTGATTGCAATATCGCACAATGCAAAGGCTGCAGCCATATCGTTACAATGGCCAACAAAATGGACACACTCACTTAATCCTAATCGCTGGGTTTGGACATTAAGATCGTCACGATACTCATAACGTCCCTGCGCATCGCCAACCATCAAACACTCAAACTCAATCCCTTTTTGGTGCAGGATAAACAGGGCGGAGAGCAAAACCTGCTGACCTTTCCATGGTGTGAGGCGTGCGGGTAAAATAAGCCGTGGACGCACGCTTTTCAACGAAATGCCCCACCTGGCCGCCAAGCTTTTCCGCCGGCTAGTCTTAACAGCTTGAGGGTTAAAGGTGGCAATATCCACGCCCCGATAAATGACGGTAAGGATTGGGGGCGCGGTCTTATGTTCCTCGATTACGTGGTTTTGGGTGAAAAACGAATTGGCAATCACGCGGTCGCCACGCGCCATCACGCTATTATACAAACGCTTTAGACCTGATTTGGCATTATAGATCCCATGATAAGTCGTGACAAATGGGGTTGTTGTCCAGCGGGTTGCAATCCACGCGCTCCAAGCCGGGGCTCTGGAGCGGGCATGGACAAGGTCAATCCGCTCTTTCTCCATCAGCTTGATCAGACGCCATGGATTGGTCACAAACACGGTCCATGGATTTTTGGAAGCGGCCGGGCCTTGGATATGACGCGCGCCTAGGTCTTCAAGCTCGTTCACCAAGCGGCCGCCCTGACTGAACACAATGGCCTTTCCGCCTGCAGCTATGATTGCACTAGCAACTTCTAGCGTGGTTTGCTCCACCCCGCCAGTTGCCATTTCTGGTACTACTTGCAGGATAGTCTTGCCTGTCAAGGAGAGTAAGGTTGGGGTGGTTTCAAGCAAGGGCGTTATTCCACAATCAAGATTAGTGCATGTAGCTCACACCCTATTCATTGCCTACCCCGGTAATGAATGCCAGAAGTGCGGGCTTTGGGCTGAGGCCCATTCATTCTAACCCAAGCCAAAAATTAAGGAGAATCCACCATGAAACTCGACACATCTATCGCCGCCATTGTCACAGGGGGTGCCTCTGGGCTTGGTGAAGCCACTGGGCGGGCTTTAGCGGCGCAAGGCGTGAAAGTAGCGATTTTTGATCTAAATGCCACGCGTGGCGAAGAACTCGCCAAAGAAATTGGCGGCCTTTATTGCAATGTCAATGTCACTTCTGAGGAAAGTGTCGATGCAGGCTTTGTCAAAGCGCGCAAAGCCCATGGGCAAGAGCGCATTTTAGTCAATTGTGCGGGAACGGCTAATGCGATCAAAACCGCCTCACGCGATAAAACCACTGGCGCGATTATGCATTTCCCCCTCGATAGCTTTGATAAAATCATTCAGATCAATTTGGTTGGCACATTCCGGTGCCTCGCCAAGTCAGCCGCGGGCATGATGACGCTTGAACCCTTGGAAGATGGCGAACGCGGTGCAATTGTAAACACAGCTTCGGTGGCGGCAGAGGATGGGCAGATCGGACAAGCGGCTTATTCGGCTTCCAAAGGTGGTGTGGTAGGTATGACCTTACCGATTGCTCGCGACTTAATGGGTGAAGGCATTCGAGTGAACACCATTTTGCCTGGTATTTTCAATACGCCCTTGATGCAGGCAGCGCCAGAGGCCGTCAAGCAAGCCCTGGCCTTGAGTGTACCCTTCCCAAAGCGCTTGGGCTTGCCCCAAGAATATGCGCACTTGGCCATCGCTATAATCACCAATAGCTATTTCAACGGCGAAGACGTGCGTCTTGACGGCGCCATCCGTATGGCCCCGCGATAGGGCATTACCGCCCCTTCATTAGTTGGAAATCTCCTCCTCAAGTAGGGATTACCGAGGAGTAAGCGCTGGCATTGTTTCGAGTAAGGGGAGGCGTTGCGTGCACAACCCGCCCCAGCGTGCACTGCCCTGCAGCCCGAGGGGGGAAGAGACATCCCTTCCCCAGTAAGCCCTTATCAGGCGCGTACCGCGAGACCTCGCCCGAAATGGGGGCATAATCTCGTCCACGAAAGCCTAACTACGCTATTGGCATGAGATTATGCTCATGGTGCTCAGCCCGACACAATTAAGCCTGATAGCCAAAGCCTGCGGCGTTGGCGCGCTTCACGCCCTCCAAGATCATGGTTTTGGCGACATCGGCGTCTTGCCAACCCTTAAGCTTGGTCCATTTGCCGGGCTCCAAGTCCTTATAATGGGCAAAAAAGTGCTCAATCTGGGCGACTTGAATGGCTGGCAAGTCCTTGTAGCTATCCACGCCATCATAAAAGGCAGTCAATTTCGGGATTGGTACGGCGAGGATTTTTTCGTCAAAGCCCGCTTGATCTTCCATCAACAAAACCCCGATGGGCTTCACCCTTAACACACAGCCAGGTATCAAAGCGCGCCGACCAACGCACAACACGTCAACCGGATCCCCGTCACCCGACAACGTGCCCGGTATAAAGCCATAATTGGTTGGGTAGCGCATCGGCGTATATAAAAAACGGTCAACAAACATTGCGCCCGATACTTTGTCGATTTCGTATTTAATTGGCTCCCCACCCAGTGGCACTTCAATCACCACATTGATGTCATTTGGCATATCAAGGCCTGGTGGTATTTTTTTGATATCCATCTGGGGAGCTTTCCTTCAAATTGGTGACGATACATGACCACTTGGCACCTATGGGGCAGCGCTCTAGACCATAATAGAAACGAAAACCATCTAAGTTAGCATCGAAAACCGACCCTGAGTGACCGGCAGTGGGCGACCAAACTGGGTGTGCATAAGTCACAAGGAATGGGACACTTAAAGAACTGATTATATTCTTAAGAAGTATAGCGCCAACTTGATCCATCCTTAGCATCGGTAATTTCAACGCCGAGGGCGGCCAATTCGCTGCGTAGCCGGTCGGCTTCTGCCCAATTGCGATTGGCACGAGCTTCAAAGCGCGCTTGCACCATAGCATCAATCTCCCGATTTGTGTCAGCATCGTCATGTGCCGCCTCTGCCCGCGAAAGCCAAACTTGTGGCTCTTGACCTAAAATCCCCAATAATAGACCCCCACCCAATAACTCTGCTTTCGCCCGATTGCGGTCCTCAATCGTCTCGGCCTTATTGACTTTGCGCGCCAACATGGAGAGTTCCGCAAGGGCTTTGGGGGTATTGAGATCATCGCACAATGCGGCGAGGATGCCATCTGGCATGATCGGCTCAACCCGCTCGTACCAAACCTTGTTAAGGGCGCGGTAGAGACGGTCCAAAGTTTTCATCGACTGCAAGATCAGCTCATCGGTCCAATCGAGGGGTGCCCGGTAATGCGCAGAAAGTAAAGCGAGCCGCAAGGCTTCGCCTGGCCAGCGCTCCACCAATTGATGCACAAGTTCAACATTGCCCAATGACTTCGACATTTTATCCGAATTCATCGTCAAAAAGCCGTTATGCATCCAGATATGGGCCAAGGGCGCGCCATCATGGGCGCATACGGATTGGGCAATTTCATTTTCGTGATGGGGAAAAATGAGATCATGACCGCCGCCATGAATATCAATTGTGAGGCCTAAATTGCTTTCAATCATGGCCGAGCATTCAATATGCCAGCCGGGGCGCCCCGCGCCAAAGGGTGCTTCCCAATAAGGCTCACCCGGTTTTGCCGCCTTCCAAAGCGCAAAGTCGGCAGGGTCATGTTTTTTGGTGTCTATGGAAATGCGGGCCCCTGCCTCATTATCCTCTACTTTTCGGCCCGATAATTGGCCGTAATTGGGCATGGAGCGTACAGAAAAATAAATACCATCTTCAGTCTGATAGGCGTGGTCTTTTGCCAAAAGCCTGCCAATCAAGCTGATGATATCATCCATATGGGCGGTGACTTTGGGTTCTAAGGTTGGTGGCAGCGCCCCTAATGCCGCCATGTCATCGTGGTAAATTTGAGTGTATTTTTGAGTAATTGCCCCGATCTGTAAGCCTTGTTCTAATGCTAAAGCATTGATCCGGTCGTCAACATCTGTGATATTACGCGCATAGATCACATGCTCATGCCCATAGATCGTGCGCAGCAATCGGAACAAAGTGTCAAACACCACAACCGGGCGACCATTGCCAATATGGGCGAAATTATAAACCGTGGGTCCGCATACATAGAGGGTCACCCGTTTGGGGTCTTGAGGCACAAAGCGCACCTTTTGCCGGACTAAGGTATTGAACAGTTTGATTACACGCATCATGTGATCCAAGGTAGAAAGACAACGTAGACTCTAGAGCGATTAAGTGTTTAGTTAAGAGCTAGTCTCATAGACTGAATTTTTGCTCAGGCGAAGACAGTATAAACGGTGCGGCCATCCTTATGGGCGTATAGAGAGAAATCAGGGCGGGCGTTAAGACCGGTTTACCGGCTCGACCTCCGACCCCTTAAGAAGGGGCACATGCTCATGGATGCAATTACAGATCCGCGCCTTGTTAATGAGGCACCAGACGATAACCGCCCCACGCGCGAAGAGGCTATGGCTGCGGTTCGCACCCTTTTGCAATGGGCAGGCGACAATCCAGACCGGGAAGGCTTAATCGACACGCCCAAGCGGGTGGTTGAAGCTTATCGCGAATTTTTTGCGGGTTATGAAATGGACCCTGCAGCCGAACTCAGCCGGACCTTTGAGGATGTTCAAGGCTATGATGATATTGTGATGTTACGCGATATCGATCTAGAGAGCCATTGTGAGCATCATATGGTGCCCATACTTGGTCGCGCCCATATTGCTTATATGCCGACCAATCGGGTTGTTGGCATTTCCAAGATCGCGCGCGTCGTGGAAATCTTTGGCAAGCGCTTGCAAACCCAAGAAACCATGACCGCACAGATTGCCGATTGCATTACTGAGGCGCTTCGCCCGGCAGGGGTTGCTGTCCTTTTGGATGCCAAGCATCAATGCATGACCACGCGCGGGGTTCACCACCCCAATGTGGCCACCATCACCACCCAATTCACCGGTGTTTTCAAAACCGATCGCGAACTCAAAGACCGGTTCTTGCGCTTGGCTGGATATAATTAAGCCTTTTTAGCTGCTTGCGTGATTGATGGAGCAGATGTGCTAGGCCTAACAAAGCCCGGCACAATTTTGTTGATTGCAGATTTGGCGCAATTTGTGCCAATAAGGGTGCACCTTACCATACAAAGGCACATCCGTGGCCCCACATACCCCTTTTCCCACGCCAAAATCAACATACGAGCTCGAGCGAGGTTTGACCCTGATGCCCCGGTTTGATCAGGGTGGCTTAATCCCCACTATTGCCCAAGATAGCCAAAGCGGTGACGTGCTGATGCTCGCTTGGATGAACGCGGAAGCCTTAAGCCTGACCTTGGAAACGGGGATTGCCCATTATTGGTCACGTTCGCGCCAAAGGCTTTGGAAGAAAGGCGAAACCTCAGGGCATCTACAGCACGTGCAAGAGCTGCGCGTGGATTGTGATCAAGATACCATCCTCCTCAAAGTTCGCGTCGAAGGCGACGGCGGGTGTTGCCATGTGGGCTTTCAGTCCTGCTTTTACCGCGCGGCCTTAGGAGATGGCGGCGGTTTAACACAACTTTTGGACTTGCCGCCGCCCACAAAGAAATGAGTTTCGCGAGAATGATCAACTCGCCATCGTCGAGGATGGATTTGGTGCAGGCCTTGCCTACCCAAAGGCCTAATTCCATTGTTTGTGGGTGATTTTGACGGGTTAAGTCCGCTTTGAGCCATTGACGCGCGTTTGGTTCTTTAGAACCAAGTTGCGCTTTCAAATCAAGAAATTAAGACCGCGCCATTTAGGCAAAAAAGAACCGGACCTCGGGCGGTAGCTTTGCAAAGGAAAGCTGGACTTGATGCGACATAACGCCCGGTTATCATCGAAAAGCGGTTCGGTGGCCGGAAAGGGCACCAAACCGTGTCCCAGAACCCTTTCTACCAACCCAAGTGTCGCACTTCTGTACGAATAAAAGGCTGATAAGCGTTCCACTACCCGCCTTTTGCGCATTGTAAGCTTGACCTAGGAGCGAAGTCAGGGCTTTTAGCAGGCATGATCGAAGCACACTCCAAAACCTCTGCTTCTGCCAAGATTCTGGCTGCTGCGGCAATCATCACTGGGCTATATTGGTTCGCCGATCTCTTGACTCCTTTGGCATTGGCAATTTTTTTATGGTTGACCATTGATGCATTTGCGAACTCGCTCAGCCGACGCCTCCCCTTCCTGCCGCGCGTGGCTTCAATCCCTTTAGCGGTGTTGATCGTTTTTATGAGTTCGGCCGCGATTATAGGTTTAGTTATTGAATATACAGCTGTTTTTTCACATTCTCTCAGTGATTATCAACTCCGACTTGATGAAGTGATTGCTCAATTCTATGGATTTTTTAAACTTTCAGTGCCTCCACCCACACTAGGGCAATTGTTTTCTAATCTGGATCCCGCTTTGGTGCTCAGAGGTGTGGCAGACGCCCTGCAAAGCTTTGGCGGACGCGCGCTTTTTGTCCTTGTTTATGTGGTCTGCTTATTTGCGGCACAAGCTGGTATGCCAGCCAAGCTCGCTGAAATTTTCCCTGATCTGCAAGAGCGCACGCGCGCTGCTACCATTGGCAAAGCGATTGCACGCTCTATGGAGCAGTATTTGTGGGTGCAAACCGTCACCGGTTTAATGATTGCCTTTGCGAGTTGGGCTTTGTTTGCGGTTGTGGGGCTTGAAAATAGCTTGTTTTGGGCAGCCATCATCTTTGTTTTAAGCTATATCCCGGTTTTAGGTGGTGCGGCCGGCAGCCTGTTACCAACCTTGTTTGCCTTGGTGCAGTTTACCAGCCCAATTCCAGCCTTGGTCATATTGGCAGGCACCCAAGGCATCGCGTTTGTGGTCGGCAATATTATCCAGCCACGCATGACTGGTGACAGCTTGAATATTTCCGTACTGGTGGTTTTTCTATCTTTAGCCTTTTGGGGCAAATTATGGGGCGGCCCTGGAATGTTCTTGGCCGTTCCCTTGACTGTTATGTTGATGATCATTCTTGCGCAATTTCCAGCTACGCGTTGGATTGCCGTCATGCTGTCCAACAATGGGAATCCCGATATTGATGGTGAAACCAAAGCAGGCAAGCCACATGATCAATCAGCACCCTTCAAGCGCAAAGTTAAGAAAGCAACCACATCTTTGAAAGATGATCCACCATCACCGCACACCACACCATTATAAATCCCTGAGATTAATCGGCCTATTCAACCATTAAAATGTTGGACAGACACGCAAAGACACGCATGAGTTCACACAACGAACAAGGCCATTGTAGCCCAGTATACGTGGTCCGGGGTGATCAATAGTCCATAATTGGACAAGGAGGATAACCATGTCGGTAGACGCAACCGATCGACGCATTTCACCCGATGATCTCATATTGGCGGCGCTGGCATTTGACAGTTTCAAAACAGGTGCGCATATCGATGCCGCAGCTGAATCCTTTCTGACCCAAATCGCCCAAGATGCAACAACCGATGATGTCGCCGGGCTAAGCCCCGAAGATCTTGCTGCTTTGGCCGATGGATTTTGGCGTTGGACCTCCCATAAGCGCGCCGATGCCCAACATATTCGTTTGGTTGAAGCCAAGGGTGCAGATGGTCGTCCTTTGAAACGGGATCTCTTGGAAATTTGTGGTCCAGATATGCCCTTTCTAGTTGATAGCGTGATGGGGGAAATTGGAGCTCAAGGTGTGGATGTGCGGGCGATGTTCCACCCAGTTGTGGCGATCAGCCGCGATGGCGATGGCATGCGGGTACCGGGGGGCGTGCCACAGAACGAATCGCTGATCCAAGTGCATTTACCTACAACTTCACCTTCCAAGCGCGATGCTCTTTTAACCGGTGTGCGCGAGACACTCCAAGATGTCCGTCTATCGGTCGGCGATTTCCATGCCATGAAGCAGCGTATGAGTGGTGCTATACAAGCCCTCTCTGTGGCCAAAACCCGTGCAAAACCAGATGAAGTTATTGAATCTATTGCATTTTTAAAATGGCTTACGGCGGATCATTTTGTGTTTTTTGGTGTGCGCTCTTATGATTACCCGCGGGATAAAAACGGGGCTTGGATCAAAGATGAGCCCGATATTCGCGAAGACCTCAATCTGGGTATCTTACGCGATCCGTTACGAATGGTGTTACGCCGCCTTAATGAGCCTTCCGTTCTAAGCGATGCTGTGCGCGCTTACATCGAAGAGCCTGCCCCCGTTATCGTGGCAAAATCTAATCTACGATCACGCGTGCACCGCCGCACAGTGATGGATTATATCGGCGTTAAGCGCTTTGGTGAGAATGGGGAAGTGTTGGGCGAAGATCGTTTCGTTGGTCTATTCACCGCTGAAGCTTACGATCAAATGGTACGTGATGTGCCTTTACTTAGGATCAAAACAGAGCGTGTGATCACCCGCGCCGGCTTGGTACCAGGTAGCCATAATGACAAACGCCTGCGCAACATCGTTGAAAACTACCCACGTGATGAATTGTTTCAGATCGACGAGGCCGACTTGGCACGCATCGCGCTGGGGGTCCAGCATTTGATGGATCGTCCACGGACCAAATTATTCGTTAGACAAGATCGTTTCGATCGCTTTTTATCCATTTTGGTTTTTGTACCACGTGACCGCTATAATTCTGAAGTCCGAGCCAAAATTGGGGACATGTTGGCAGAAGCTTATGCCGGGCGATTATCGGCATATTATCCTTTATTTGGCGATGCTCCTTTAGCTCGGGTTCATTACATTATTGGCGTCACAGCCAATCAGCACGCCAATCCGGATGTGGAAGAGCTTGAAAAGCGGATCGCCGAAATTACGCGCACATGGGAGGATGGCCTAGAAGTGGCGGGAGAGGGCAAATCCCATGCTTATCGACGTTATCTGGGCGGCATACCTGCGGGCTATAAGGAAAGATTCGGGGCTGAAGAAGCCTTGCGCGACATTGTTGAGCTGGACCAAATCAAGGGTGACGAAGTAAGGGTTCGCGCCTATCGACGGCCAGGCGATCACGATAATGTCCTGCGGGCCAAACTTTATAAAGCCGGCAATCCAACCCCACTTTCAGCAGCCGTTCCAATCTTTGAAAGCATGGGCCTTTATGTAGAAAGTGAAACCCCCCATTGCATCATGCGCTCGGTAAATGACCAGCAAGAGAGCATGTGGGTGCAAGATGTTTCAATGCACATAGCCAATAACCAGCCTTTAGACTTTAAAGTTGTTGAAGGTTCATTTGAACAGGCGGTAGCGGCCATATGGGCTGGGCAAGCCGAAAACGATGGATTCAACCGCCTGATTCTCAAATTGGGTGTTTCTTGGCGAGAGGCGGCCTTGGTGCGCGCATTGGCGCGTTGGCGTGGTCAAACGGGTCTTGACCCCTCAGAAGGGGTTCAGCAACAAGCTGTTGGCGATTATCCTGATATTACGCGTGCTATTCTCACATTATTTACGATCCGATTTGATCCAGACTTTGGCACCAAAAAAACCCGTGAAAGTGCTGCCAAAGCGCAAATGGCCGCGATCAAAAACATGTTAGATCATGTGCCAAGCCTTGATGCCGACCGTGTTTTGCGGCGTTTGGCTGATCTAGTGATGGCCATGGTGCGGACCAATTATTATCAACCAGACACACACGGTGCGCACAAATCCTACATGAGCTTTAAAATTGCCACCCGTGAACTTGAAGATGTTCCCGATCCAAAGCCTTATCGCGAAATCTGGATCTGGTCGCCGCAAGTGGAAGGCGCGCATTTGCGCTTTGGACCAGTGGCGCGTGGCGGCCTTCGTTGGTCGGACCGCCGCGATGATTTTCGTACCGAGGTTTTGGGCCTTGTGAAGGCCCAACAGGTCAAGAATGCAGTCATTGTCCCCGTGGGCTCAAAAGGCGCATTCTACCCTAAAACTTTACCACAAGGCAGCAGCCGCGATGACATCCAATCCACTGCCATTGAAGCCTATAAGACCTTTTTGCGTGGTCTGTTAGACTTGACCGATAATATAGCTGGCGACGGAACAATTGTTCCACCCAAAAATGTGGTGCGCTGGGATAGCGATGACCCCTATTTGGTGGTAGCAGCCGATAAGGGTACAGCCACATTTTCTGATATAGCTAATGGCATCAGTGCAGAATATAGCCATTGGTTGGGCGATGCTTTTGCATCTGGTGGCTCGGTTGGTTATGATCATAAAAAAATGGGCATTACGGCGCGGGGTGGCTGGGAAGCTGTTAAGCGACACTTCCGTGAGATCGGGCATGATACCCAAACGCAACCCTTTAGCGTCATTGGCGTCGGTGATATGTCGGGCGATGTATTTGGCAATGCCATGTTGTTGTCGCAACAAATCAAATTGGTAGCCGCCTTTGATCATCGCGATATTTTCATCGATCCACAGCCTGATTTAGCCAAAAGCTTTAAAGAACGCGCACGCTTGTTTGCCCTGCCGCGTTCATCTTGGGCCGATTATAATGCCAAGCTCATCTCGCCAGGAGGAGGGGTCTATTCGCGCAGCGCCAAGTCGATCCCATTATCGCCTCAGCTTAAGTCCTTAACTGGACTTGAAGGCGATCAAGCCTCTCCCACGGATATCATGCATGCCCTCCTCAAAGCACCCTGCGACCTTTTGTGGTTTGGTGGGATTGGCACTTATGTGAAGGCGCGCAGTGAAAGCCATAATGACGCCGGGGATAAGGCCAACGATATTATTCGAGTTGATGGCGAAGAATTACGCTGTAAAGTCATTGGCGAAGGGGCCAATTTAGGCTTAACCCAAAGAGGGCGCATTGCCGCTGCGCACAATGGTGTGCGCCTCAACACGGATGCGATCGATAATTCCGCTGGAGTCGATAGTTCTGACCATGAGGTCAATATAAAGATTTTGCTGACGGGTCTGGTGCGCTCCGGGACCATGACGCTTGAAGCCCGCGACACACTTTTGGCGCAAATGACCGACGATGTCGCCCGTCACGTCTTGGCGCATAATTATTCCCAAACCTTGGCCATCAGCCTGCAAGAAGCTACCGCACGCCAGGATTTGGATGCCCACGAACGCTTCATAGAACACTTAGAAGCTAGTGGCCGCTTGGCACGCAAAGTTGAATTTCTGCCCACGACAGAAGAGTTTAGAGCCCGCCGCGCCAATCAAATGGGCTTAACCCGGCCAGAATTATCGGTGCTGACGGCCTATGGAAAATTGGCATTGTTTGATGATCTCATTGCCTCAGACGCCCCAGACGACCCTTGGTTTGAAGAGACGTTGGTACAGTATTTTCCAGAAGGCTGTCGTCAGTTCAAGGAGGCAATGGCCAATCACCGCTTGCGACGTGAGATCATCGCAACTGTCCTATCCAACAAAATGGTCGATTTGGGTGGGGCATGCTTTATGGACCGGGTGCGCGAAAGTGCAGCGGCTGACACAGGCTCAATCGCGCGGGCTTTTGCCGCTGCTCGCGCAATTTTCGGGCTCGATCAAGCCATTGAGGCAGTCAATGCCTTAGACTTGATCATACCTGCGAATGTGCAGCTTGACCTCATGTTGGAGATTTTGACCGTCCTGCGCCGACAAAGTTTTTGGCTCGCCCGCAAAGCCAGTCGCGGTGATGGCGCCGGGGTACGCCGGGTAGGTGATTTGGTAGATACCTATGCGAATGGAGTGCAGACTTTAGCGGGCTTGATCGATGATGTCGTCTCTCCCTTTGAAAAAGCCCGCCTTGCTAGCCGATGTGATATTTTGATTGCGGCAGGCGCGCCAGCACAATTGGCTAAATCCATTGCCTGCCTACTGCCTCTGACTTCTGCGACTGATATTGTGGATATTGCTAGCGCTAAGGCCATGCAGGTGGATCGGGTAGCCCGCCTTTATCACGCGTTAGGGGCCAGTGTCGGGTTTGATGAAATCCGTGCAGCGGCCAACCAAACCTCCACCCCTGATCATTGGGACCGGGTAGCGACACGCCGTTTGATCGAAGAGTTTATGGGCGAACAAAGCGCCTTAACTGCCAGTGTGTGCGAACATGTTAAGGCCATGAACCTGATGGGAAGTGATGCCGCTTGGGCAAGGGCTGCGATGGAAAGTTGGACCCGCCTTAATGGTCTTGAACTTGGTCGTACCAGTGGTGCACTCGCTGAACTTCGCGCCAGCCAAGGTGGGTGGAGCTTTGCTAAACTGGCCATAGCCAATAACCAGCTTAAAGAATTGACCCAAACCGCTAAAGCATAAATCGATCAGTTTGGCAGGGTTAACCAAGCTTTTGCGCCAAGCGCCGCAAGGGCACCTAGTGTGAGAATTGTACGTAGGGGCTGATACCATAAGGGCCAGCGCCGCGTGCTGCCACCGCTTGAGACAAAATCCCAAAGCCACATCAGCATAAATCCCCCAGCCAAAAGCGCCAAGCCGATGAGTGGGGCTATATATTGGCTCAACATGGCTATAGCACCGACCAAGCTTGGCATGACGGAAAAGGATAGGGTGAAGAAGTCAGGTGCCTCAGGTCGAGCCCCGATCTCAAATCCCCATCTTGCGCCACCTAGAAAAGACAAAATGACACCCGCATAGGCAAAGAACAAAGTGGTTGAGACCCCATCTAAGGGGGCGGTAGCGAGCATACTGCCTGCCAAAGTACCAAAAAAAGGAACAAGGCCAAGGATGCCAATGATCCAAGGCCCAATAGGTGCAATATCGCGACGGCGCATGCCGATCTCCTCACGCCATTGGGGCGGATGTTAACTTAGCTAGGTACAATGAGTTGGTAAAAGTACTTATTACTAATTTGGTACAAAACGTCGAAATACATTCGCAGCGACTATGCCTGCCAGAAGCGCCATACAAACGCCTACTAATCCATTGATCATAGCATAATCTCGAGCGAATTCAAATAGAGCGCGCTCGGCCCCTACTTTCGTCACCACCAAGCTTGTCAAAGTGGATTGGGCCGGACGACCATTACGAAACACCATAACTTTGGCCGTATAAAGTCCAGGCGGCGTACGGTCAGGCATCATGATGTCAGCCCGAAATAAGCCGCCTTTGAGTAACTGAACCCCATTTGCATCATCAAGATATAATTTCTCGCGCTGGCGCTGGGCCACAAATGCGTCCACCAAACTATCTCGCAAGGGAGAGTTGATACTGATTTTGGCGATGTCCAATTGACCTTTGGGACGAAGACCATAGAGCGACAAAGTATCGCTTGGGGCAATTTCTTCGAGAGGCCTTGCACTAGCTATACCAAAAAAAGTCGGTGCAGCAGCGAAATAGATGCGATCTTCCCCTATCCAAAGCCCAGCGCTGCGCTTGCGCTTACCGATCCAAGCTGGTCGATCTGGGCCACGCACCGCAACCACAATATCGGTTTGGCCTATGGCTCCGGCGCGAACGGAGCCAAAAATTGTCACTTTTGCCCCTGTAAAGCTGGAGGTGACCAAAACAGCATTATCGACCAAGGCTGCTGCAACTTGGGTTCGTTGTGCCCGGGCGGGGGTGACGGATAAGGGTAGGGCCAATAACATCAACACGAGCCCCCAAACGAAGAAATAGCGGCTCATAAGCCACCCCCAGGGGAGGAAAGCTCATACAGATTTCTCGGCATAAAAATCAAATCGGCGGCCAATCGCACAGCAACCAAAACAACCATAGCCCCCAATAGAGCCCGTAAATGCTCACCCTTGAGCTTGCGGCCAAGGATAAGGCCAAACTGCGCGCCAATCACGCCGCCCACGATCAATAAGGCCGATAGCACGATGTCAAGGCTGCCATTGACCACCGCTTGAACAAAAGTTGTCGCACAGGCGGTAATCAAAACTTGAAAGGTTGAAGTTCCGACAACCAAATTCGCCGGCATGCGAATGATATAGACCAATGCGGGAATAAGGATGAATCCGCCACCGACGCCCATGATCGCCGACAAAATGCCTACCCCAATACCTATCACTAAGGGCGGAATAATGCTGATCACCAATCTGGAGCGCGGAAACCGCATTTGAAACGGCAGGCGGCTTGATCGATCCCGTGTTAGGCGTGCAATGTGAACAGGGCCATCCTCGCTAGAAACACGCCGCCGCGCCTTCGTCATCGCCTGGAAGCTTTCCCAAATCAGGCTTGACCCCAAAGTGCCCAATAAAAGCGCATAAGCGATCCGCACAGTTGCTTCTGCGGCACCAACGGATTTGAGCCATCCAAATAACAAGGTACCAACGCTAACCCCAATTATACCGCCTATAGATATGACTAATCCCAAGCGTAAATCCACACCGCGCCGTTCAAATTGGCCTAAGACCGAAGACATGGAAGATGCTGCCGCTAAATTAGCGCCAGCTGCAACTGCAACCGGTGCAGGGATACCGATCAACATTAAAAGTGGCGTCATCAAAAACCCGCCACCTACACCAAAAAAACCTGAGAGGCAGCCGACAATCAGCCCTATTGCGGCCATCAGCCACGGGCTTACGGCCATTTCCGCGATGGGCAGATAGACTTGCATAGACGCCACCTTTTGGATGCGCGCACCATAGGCTGCGTCGCACGGTGTTTCTACACCGGCGTTTCACAATTACAGTAAGGCTTGGTCCAGTTGATTAGCCGATGCGATTTTTTGTAGCTTTTGGTCCAAGCAACAACCAACTGATAAAGCCAAGAAATGGTACGCATAGCACCAACACAGACCAAAAAGCTTTCCCGAATGGGCCCGTATACTCATTTTGGAGAATGTTAAAAATGGCCCATAGCGCCAGGACTAACGCCACAAGATAGCCCATTGTCATCCCTTGATTCCATTCCATACCGAACATGGGGTCTATTCTCCTACAAAAGGCGCTGCATCTGCCAATCATTTGTGATATTGGCACACCATCTCCCCTAAGCAATAGCTTGTTATCAGGCGACGCTGAAAGAAAGCATACACGTACCCGCCATGACCCAAACTGACCTGCTGGTTCTACCCTTTCATGATAGCATGTGTTTGAACCAAGCCTTACCGGGATCCATTGAAACCATTACTTTGGGCTGTCGACTGAATCTTTATGAATCAGAAGCCATGCGTGGTTTGGCGCAAACGGCCGGTCTCTGTGATGTGATCTTGATCAATACTTGCGCGGTGACAGCTGAAGCGGTGCGCCAAGCCCGTCAGACCATCCGCCGGGCTAAAAAAGATAAACCCGACGCCACAATTGTGGTCACGGGTTGTGCAGCCCAAATTGATCCTGCGATGTTTGCGGTTATGCCTGAAGTGGATCATGTCATCGGTAATGGCGAAAAAACTTCGCCCCAAACTTTTATGGATTTAGCCGGCGGTAAGGCTGAGCGGGTTGTGGTTAATGACATCATGAGTGTGCACGAAACAGCCGGTCATTTGATCGATGGCGTGCAAGACCGTGCACGGGCCTATGTACAGGTGCAAAACGGATGTGACCATCGCTGCACCTTTTGTATCATTCCATTCGGTCGGGGCAACTCGCGCTCGGTTCCGGCAGGTGAAGTGGTGGCGATGATTGATCGCCTTGTGGCCAAAGGTGTCCCCGAAGTAGTGCTTTCGGGCGTGGACATGACCTCGTGGGGGGCTGATTTGCCCGGTCAGCCCAGTTTGGGCGATTTGGTGCAGCGCATTTTAAAGTTAGTACCTGATCTAAACCGGTTGCGGCTCTCCTCGCTTGATGCGGTTGAGATTGACGAAACCCTTTTCCGCTTATTCGCCGATGAAGAACGCATGATGCCTCACATGCATCTTTCCCTTCAACATGGTTCAGACCTAATCTTGAAGCGGATGAAACGTCGCCACAGCCGCGCAGACGCCATACAATTGGCGCGAAGGTTGCGCAGCATCCGCCCTGAGATCGTGTTTGGTGCGGATTTAATTGCAGGTTTTCCAACCGAAACAGAAGACCATTTTGCCGACACGCTCTCCTTAGTTGATGAGATGGATTTAACTTTTTTGCATGTATTTCCTTATTCCCCACGCCCACAAACACCAGCGGCGCACATGCCTCAGATCGCACCAACCACCATTAAAGCCCGCGCCGCTGCGTTACGTCAAAAGGGTCATTCGGTCCTTACTCGCTATCTCGATCGCCAGATTGGCACTACCCAAACCGTCTTACTCGAACGTGATGGACGCGGGCGGCTTAATAGTTTCGCTGAAGTTCAAATCACGGGGGGCGAAGCTGGTGGCTTGATCAAAGCGCATATCACCAGCCGAACGGAAACGCATTTGATAGGCGTGAGGGTATAAAATGGCATGGATTGGTTGATCACCTTTCTTTAGCCTAAGGGACAATCGGTTCAGATATCAGCATGGATGGCACCTCATGTGTGGACCAAATGAACATGCTTAACTGCCAGCAAAGTCTGCTTGACCTTGTGGGGATCCGGCTGGCAAATGGGTTAAGATTGATTTATTTGCAATTATGGTTTGCACCCAACATGCTTATTCAATTTGGTAGGGTGAACATTGTGATGTGCCAATTTGATGAAACCGAGAAGATTTCCAACATCCGCAACAGCCAAGTCCTAAAAAGGGGTATTTGAATGGGATATAAGCGTATTGTCTTGTTGGTAAGCTTAATGGCTTGCTCCTGCTTGACCTCGGCATTGGCATCACCCCCTGTTACACCCCCTCCTGCTTCTGGGAACCAAGCCAATGCCGCAGTCGCACATCCACAGCTGTGGCCGCTAGCCCAAAGCCCACAAGCCTTTAGAACGCCAGCCTTAGAGGCCCGGGTCTCTCAGCTATTGGCCTCCTTGACGCTGGAGGAAAAAATAGGGCAGATGATACAGGCTGATATTTCATCAATCACGCCAGCTGACTTAGCTCAATTTCCATTAGGTTCTATTATCGCCGGGGGAAATTCTGCGCCTTCAGGCAATGACTATGCAACTCCTGGTGCTTGGGTTGATTTGATACGCAGCTTTCGTGCCGCAGCGCTTAAACGTTCAGGCACAAAAATCCCATTGATTTTCGGCATAGACGCTGTGCATGGTCATAATAATGTGGTCGGGGCCACAATTTTCCCACACAATATCGGCTTGGGTGCGGCCAATGATCGTGAACTGATCGGCGAAATTGCGCGCGTTACGGCTTTGGAAGCCGCAGCAACCGGTGTTGACTGGACGTTTGGGCCGACCTTGGCCGTACCCCGCGATGATCGCTGGGGCCGCACATATGAAGGTTTTAGCGAAGACCCAAAAATCATAGCCAGCTATGCTTCAGCCATCACTTTGGGCTTGCAGGGCACCTTGGTTCCAGACGCGCCCATGAAACCCGGTTTCATTGCAGGCTCAGCTAAGCATTTCCTCGCCGATGGTGGCACGAAAGGCGGCAAGGATCAGGGCGACGCGTCCATTAGTGAAGAAGAATTGATCCACATCCATGCAGCAGGCTATCCCCCCGCGATAAATGCCGGAATACTTTCCATCATGATCTCCTTTTCCAGTTGGCAAGGGGTCAAGCACTCAGCTAATCAAAGTCTGCTTGAGGGTGTGGTAAAAAAACGTATGGGGTTTGACGGTTTTCTAGTCAGCGACTGGAACGCGCATGGCCAAGTGCAGGGATGCTCCAATATGAGCTGCCCTCAGGCCTTTAATGCAGGCCTTGATATGTTGATGGCGCCGGACTCTTGGCGTGGCCTCTATCTTAACACCTTGACCCAAGCCAGGGCTGGCGAGATCCCAATGAGCCGAATTGATGATGCGGTGACACGCATCTTGCGCGCCAAAATATTGGCCGGATTGTTTGAGCCCAATCATGCCCGGCTCGAGGGCCAGTTTAGCCTTCTGGGTGCCCCCGAACACCGCCAGTTAGCGCGCCAGGCTGTGCGCGAATCCTTGGTATTGCTCAAAAATAATAATGCAACTTTGCCTATCGCCAGTACGGCCAATGTGTTGGTGGCTGGAAGTGGTGCGGATGATATCTCAATGCAGTCAGGTGGCTGGACCTTAACTTGGCAAGGAACGGGCAATACCAACGCCAATTTCCCCAATGGCCAATCCATCTGGTCTGGACTATCAGAGGCCCTCAAAGCCGAAGGCGGGCGCGCAACTTTGAGTGTATCGGGCACTTATAACCAAAAGCCCGATGTTGCCATTGTGGTATTTGGGGAGCGCCCTTATGCTGAGTTTCAGGGCGATCTCGAGCATTTGGACTTTAAGTCAGAGGGGGATAAGGACCTCAAACTGATGCGCAAACTCAAAGCCGATGGTATCCCCGTTGTAGCAGTATTTCTATCCGGTCGGCCCATGTGGGTTAATCCAGAACTCAATGCTTCGGACGCTTTTGTGGCAGCATGGTTGCCAGGGAGTGAAGGGGGTGGTTTGGCCGATGTTCTGATCGGTACCCCTAAAAAAACGCCGCGATACGATTTTAAAGGGAAGTTGTCTTTTTCTTGGCCTGCCAGTCCAACCCAGACACCACTTAATGTAGGTGATCCCACATACAATCCGCTCTTTGCCTATGGGTTCGGCCTCACCTATACCTCGGTAAATTTATTGGGGCCGCTCTCTGAAGATGGCGTAACAATGGAGACCTCAAGGCGTGAACTCTTCATGCGCGGTCAACCCATTGCGCCTTGGAGCTTGATTCTATCTGACCGAACCGGAGACACCCGAACCACCAGCTCCACAGGTGCAAGCCCTGGCACATCTGTGCAGATGACCCCGATTGATACCAATGCGCAAGAAGCGGGGCGTGCGATCAGCTTTAGTGGGACAGGTGGATCGGTGTTTATCACAGGCCCTGCTGCTGATTTTAGCCAGCCAGCACAACAAGGTTGGGTGCTAAGCTTTAAGGTCAACACACGTGCGAATACCCCATCTGGGGCCAACTTTGGTATGAATGGTAAAGAGTTCAAATTAATAGATATTCTACCCAGTTCCACCGACGGAACTTGGCGGCCCATTATGGTACCTTTGTCTTGCTTTGCTGCAGCCGGCATCGACTTAACCCATGTTCACGAGCCACTTCGCTTTAGCGCCAATACAGCTTGGGACTTATCTTTTTCGGATGTGCAATTAAGCCCCAGCACTGGGAAACCAAGCCCCTGCCCGATGGTGAGCAAATAATAGGGCTTTACGACCCCCAAGTGCGTTTCGATCAAGGATCCAAGTTGCTTCCGATGCAACAAGTTTGGGCGTTCAGCGATTTAACCCTAACCACGCCCCACCAAATAGGCCGGCGTCAAGTCCAAGGCCTGCCCCTACGACGTCAAACCCGACCTCACCCTCCCCGCCGACACTATAAGGCCCAAGCAAACTGGCTGCCCAAACGGCCACTCTTTCAACAAGACCATGGCGAACCATCACCCCACCTCCAAGAATAATGCGCTGTATCGCATTGGTGAGCACCAAATTCACACTGAGTTGGCCCAAATAATAAGCCTCAATATCCCAGGCTATATCATCATCGCCAAGCTCGCTCGCATCTTGGCCCCAACGGGCAGCCATCGCAGGGGCACTGGCCAAGCCTTCAATACAATCGCGATGGAAGGAACAGATTCCGGCAAATTCTTGATCATCTCGATGACGGGGCACGCGCATATGTCCGGCTTCGGGATGCAGGCTGCCCCAAATCGGTTTGCCATCCACAATGATCCCTGCCCCAATGCCAGTCCCTACCGTGACATAGGCTAAATCGTCATAGCCCTGCCCAGCACCCCAAGCGCGTTCGGCTAGGGCTGCGGCAGTAACATCGGTATCTAAGGTGATCCTTGCGCCGGTTTGCTCGGCCAAGACACCTGCAACATCAGCCCCGGCCCAGCCAGGCTTGGTGGTAGCCAATATATGCCCCCATCTTGAATCTTTGGGGTTAACGGCAAGGGGGCCAAAGCAACCCACGCCAATGACACTGACATCCAGTCCTGCGCTTTTTTGCGCCCGAAAAAAGCCAGCCGCCAGCCCCAAAGTCTCTTGTGGTGATGTGGTTGGAAAACTTGATCGCGCCAAGATGGTAAGATCCTCATCAATGATAGCACAGCGCCAAGAAGTGCCTCCTGCATCAATTGCCCCTACCTTTTGCAATCCATTCCCCTTCATATATGTTCGCCTTATATGGGTTAACCGTCTAGTCAGGACTGCTAGTCTACGTCAACTCACGCAACAAAAATCCTTTATCCAGTCATTTTTCGAGATCACAAGCGTGTGACTCTAGACCTGAATGAATTTCGTACTATACTTCAATTTATCCATTGGCATAAATGCCGGAGTGAAGGGGAAAACAATGAAAAGACAGATTTTGGGATCTGGGATCGCTGTATCATTGGCGGCCATAGCCTTAGTCACCGGTTGCGGTCAGCAAGCGAGCCAAAAAGCCGAAACAGCGCCACCGGCAAGCGATACCACCGCACCCGCGGGACAAGCAAGCAATGAATCGGTGCCAGCACCCGCCACTGAAGCTCCAGCACCAGCTGCTGAAACAACCACTCCTGCAGCAGAAGCGCCAAAAGCTGAAGCCACACCAGCACCTGCTGCCGCCGCTGCCTCGGCTGGGGCTATGGTGTTAGCCATTAAGGACAAAGCTGGCGTGACCCTATCGGGGGATCCAGTTAAGGGGGAGGCGGTTTTTCGTCAGTGCCAGACGTGCCATGTTGTAACCGCAGGGGTCAACAAAGTCGGGCCATCCTTACATAATATTATCGGCCGTACAGCCGGTCAGGTTCCAGGATTTCGTTATTCTGAAGCCAATAAGAAGTCTGGCATCGTATGGAGCGAGCAAGAAATTTATAATTATCTTGAAAATCCAAAAGCCAAAGTACCAGGCACCATCATGGCCTTTGTCGGTGTTAAGGATTCCCAAAAACGCGCTGACCTTGTTGCTTATCTTAAGACCCACACCAATTAGATACATCAGTGCCCAATCAAACAGATTGGGTTGAACTGGCATGAAACGGGATGGTTCTGCTGTCCCGTTTTTTGCTGCCCGTTTGTTTGATCACACATTGAAGACCTGAGAAATAAAGAAGTGGCGCTGGTAATTCCAGCTGAGATTGTCAATTCAAGTCCGAGACGAATGCTCAGCGCTCCTATGAATGGCAAAGAGAATACGATGAGTAGACAGTGTACCCATAGAGGGGAAGCTGTCTGGCTATGTGATTTCAGGCTATATGATTGAGGAGGTATCTATCCGACCGGCCTCCAATTGGCACACACTCTACCTACTTCAGCCCAAAGGAGCTTTGCGTGAGCTACTAACCTGGGCTCATTAACGTGAAACGTCCCGACGAGCTGCGCCAAAGGGAGGTATGAGGATTTGACCCGATCTCTGAAGAAAGGGGTGAGTATGGCTGCAAAATCTCGTGCGGGCCGCATCGAAACAGCAGCCCAGCCATCGCGCGCATGCGATTCCACCCCATCTGAGCCAATGCCAGCGCCCTTACCAGACCCCATGACCGCTCAAGCTTGGCAAAATCTAATCTTAACCCAATTACATGCCAATATAGCCACCGCTAGCCCGCGCGAAATCAAGGCTTGGCTAGAACTCATGGTGCGCGGGCGAAAACTTTATGCAACGACCAAAGAAGACCCTAAGCTCACCTACAAGCGGGTTGAAGCGGCCCGCATCGCCGTCATTGCCAAACTGGAACTTCTTCTCGATGAGATGGACGATCCCAATTGGGTCGCGCCCACTCTCAGCTAGGCAACGCGAACCCGATGCGCCGCTTCGGGTAAATCAGCTCCAAAGCATCGTTGATAAAATTCAGCAACCGTGGGGCGCTCCAGCTCATCGCATTTATTCAAGAAAGTGAGACGGAATGCGAGGCCGACATCTTCAAAAATATCGGCATTTTGTGCCCAACTAATGACGGTACGCGGGCTCATCACCGTGGAAATATCCCCATTCATAAAGGCATTACGCGTCATGTCCGCCACCCGCACCATTTTACTGAGTTCAGCGCGCTTATTAGGATCAGATTCTCCCAATTTGGCGGCTACAATCTCGGTCTCAACATCATGATCAAGATAATTAAGGGTAGTGACAATGGACCAGCGGTCTAGCTGACCCTGGTTGATCTGCTGGGTACCATGATAGAGGCCGGTGGTATCGCCCAAGCCGATTGTATTGGTTGTGGCAAACAGGCGGAAAGCCGGGTGTGGCTTAATGACCTTGTTTTGGTCTAACAAAGTTAAACGTCCCGAGGCTTCGAGCACACGCTGAATCACAAACATCACATCGGGACGACCGGCGTCATATTCGTCAAACACTAAAGCGACTTGGCGCTGCAAGGCCCAAGGTAAAATGCCTTCGCGGAACTCTGTGATTTGTTTGCCGTCTTTAAGGACAATCGCATCCTTGCCAACCAAATCGATCCGACTGACATGGCTGTCGAGATTAACCCGCACCAAAGGCCAATTCAGGCGCGCAGCCACTTGTTCGATATGGGTGGATTTGCCCGTGCCATGAAAGCCTTGGATCATCACCCGTCGGTTATGCGCAAAGCCTGCAAGGATTGCGCGCGTGGTTTGGGGGTCGAACTGATAGGTTGTATCAAGCTCTGGCACATATTCATTGGGCTGGCTAAACGCAGGTGTCATCAGTTTAGAAGCAAAGCCAAACGTATCTTGGACAGATAGTGTGGTATCGGGCAAAGCTGGGATCAACATCTCGGTCATAGCCATTATCGCTTCCTTTTGATCTTGTTTGAGGATCAAACGCACGCCGTCAAGCGTTCCGATGCGTTTGCACTGTAGGATCCATGCTACCCAGGACCAAGTGCTCTTTATGCCACAGATTTGATCGAACATGTGAGACTTGAGTCTTTGTCTTTTCAGACAGAGTTTAAGCCATAATTGCCTTTTGCCCGGTGCGTGATTACAGTGTAAATGCACCCACCATGTCAGCTTGATTCAGGATTTGCCTGCATGCTTCCAATCCTCGACCAGAAAGTGACGGCTATGCTGGAGAATGCTAGCACCGGCCTATTGGTTACACTGGTGGTGGTGACGTTTGTGATTTATTTTGTGCCAAGCTTCATCGCCATAGTGCGCCGCCACTTTTATTTAAAACAAATGTTTGTGCTCAATGTTGTCATTGGGTGGAGCACAATTGGATGGGTGGCACTTCTGGTTTGGGCCTTTGCTGGTGGCGAGATACCCGATAAGCTCAAGCATTGGCTTAAAAAGCCTAAAGGCAAGCCTGAAAGCTAAACCAGTTTAAGTGCTTTTGGTTGGAACGGCTTTGGTGCAGGCCTAGTAAGCCCAATACCCTAAATTCTTTGTTCATGGGCGATTTTGACGAGTCAAGTCTGTGTCGCGCCATTGACGCGCATTGGTTCTTAAGAACCAATTAGCACGTATGAATCCATAAATGCGGTCTGCCTCCTTTTATACAACAACAAGAAGCGAACTTAGGGCGGAAGCTTCACCCAGATGATTTCAAGGAAAGCTGGACTTGATGCAACAAAACGCCCGGTGATCATCAACATGCGGTTTTGTGCCGGAATGGGCACCAAAAGCGCTTCTCAGCCTCTTTTGGATCTGGCTTTCTCTTGATCTAAAGTGAGCGGTACCAGACATGGC
The DNA here is from genome assembly GCF_030158815.1 of Candidatus Phycosocius spiralis. GTDB lineage: Bacteria > Pseudomonadota > Alphaproteobacteria > Caulobacterales > Aquidulcibacteraceae > Aquidulcibacter > Aquidulcibacter spiralis. The sequence continues at coordinate 27,239 of NZ_BPFZ01000014.1, read as the reverse complement.
GGTTCGATCTACTCACACCGATACGGCTGCGTTTATATGCGGGTGGGCTTGATAATTTTCCAGCGTAAAGTCGCTATATTCAAAAGAAAAAAGATCGGTCTTTTCTGGATTTAAGCGCATATGCGGCAGCTGGTAGGGCGTCCTCGCTAACTGAAGGCGGGCTTGGTCGAGGTGATTTACATAAAGATGTGCGTCGCCAAGCGTGTGAACAAAACTACCCGGTTTTAGGCCAGCCACTTGGGCCAGCATCAAGGTCAATAAGGCATAGGAGGCAATGTTAAACGGCACGCCTAAAAACACATCAGCAGAACGCTGATACAATTGACAAGATAATTTGCCGTCGGTGGAGACATGAAATTGAAACAGACAATGACACGGCGGCAGTGCCATATCGTCAATTTCAGCGGGGTTCCAGGCTGAAATCACATGTCGGCGCGACCATGGATTGGACTTTAAAGCGTGAATAAGCCCTGAAATCTGGTCAATCGAACGCCCATCAGGTGCTGCCCAAGAGCGCCATTGTTTACCATAAACTGGACCCAACTCACCTTGCGCATCCGCCCATTCATCCCAGATGGAACAACCATTTTGTTTCAGCCAAGCAATATTGGTGTCACCGCGTAAAAACCATAATAACTCAATGATGATGGAACGGGTATGGAGTTTTTTGGTGGTGAGGAGGGGAAATCCATCCGCCAAGTCAAATCGCAATTGGCGGCCAAATACCCCCAAGGTACCAGTGCCGGTTCGATCGACCCTTTCTTGGCCGTGCTCTAAGATGTCAGCCAATAAGCCTTGATAGACGATATCGACATGGGTGGCTGGCACAGCGTTGGTCAAAGATGTGCGATGGTGTTGCGACCCTTGATGTATGATATGACCATCTGCCATAAGAAGCTATTCCATCCTTTTGCTTGAGGATCTCCATTACCACCATGATTCGGTTGCGTCAGCATGGCTAGACCTGCTACCTGAAAGGAGTTTGCTTTGGACTGTATAGCTTTTGCTTTGCTTGCCCACCTAATTCGGCCAAAAAAGCAAACCTAAACTCCGACGACACCGATGAGGGCGCTGGATGAAAGCGCAGGGAGGGTCAAGTCAATGGCGCAGATTTCAGACTTACAAAAGCCAATTGGATCAGGCTTTGGAATGCGCAGCACAGCAAACGAAGTGCTCGCTGGGCTCGATTTATCCGGTCAGACTGCGGTTGTAACTGGGGGCTATTCTGGCTTGGGGCTTGAGACTGTTCGCGCCTTGGCGGGTGCTGGGGCACGGGTTAGTGTTGCTGCACGCAGACCCAATGTGGCGCGTCAAGAACTGGCGGATGTAAAGGGTGTTGTAGAAATTAGAGAACTGGATTTGAGTGACCCTCAAAGCATCACCCGCTATAGCGATGCGTTTCAAGGGCCACTTCATATATTAATTAATAATGCGGCCATAATGGCCAACCCTTTGACGCGCGATGCCCGCGGTTATGAAAGCCAATTCGCCACCAATCATTTAGGCCATTTTCAGTTGGTCAAAGGCTTGTGGAACAATTTGAAAGCAGCCAAGGGCGCGCGTGTGGTTTCACTATCCTCCATTGGCCATCGGTTGGGCGCACCAGATTTGACTGACCCCCATTTTGAAACCACGCCTTATGACAAATGGCTGGCCTATGGCCGCGCCAAAAGTGCCAATGCATTATTTGCGGTGGAATTGGATGCGCGCGGTCAAGCCGATAAAATCCGTGCCTTCAGCGTGCATCCAGGCGGGATAATGACCAATCTTCAGCGCCATCTCCCCCAAGAAGAGATGATCGCCTTGGGGTGGGTGGATCAGCATGGCACTCTAAATGCGCAGTTTAAAACCCCCGAACAAGGCGCAGCTACCAGCGTTTGGTGTGCGACCTCCCCGCAGTTGGCCGGTCTTGGCGGCATCTATTGTGAGGATTGTGATATCAGCGAGTTGCATACTGAGGGTGGCAGCCCTTTTAGGGGCGTGCGCGCCCACGCTATTGATCAAGTGGCCGCCCGCGAACTGTGGAAATTATCGGAAAAATTGGTCTAAATTACCTATGGTTAGCCTATAGAGTCATGTAAGTTTGCGCGATGATCTAAAATAAGACTCGACAAGATCAAAACAAGAACATAATCTAGATTAACCCGAAACACAGCATCTTGAAGGGGGGGATGATGATCATGTCAAAACGACTCAGATTTGTTGGATTAGTATGCGGTGCCGTGCTGGTTTTAGCGGCAACCCCAGCCTTGGAACGTGGGGAAAGTGGGCAGGTTATCAAGATTATCGATGGAGATAGCTTTATATTGGACGGCGGCCTTGAAGTTCGTCTGGCGCAAATTGAGGCACCCCGTGTGCGTCCAGGGGATACATGGGGGGCCCGTGCAAGTGCGGATTTAGAAAAGCTTTTATTGGGCAAGAAGGTTGAGCTGCGCTATAGTGGTTTGCGGCGTGATCGGCGCGGGCGGGCCATCGCCCATGTTTTTATTCCACAAGGCTTTGGCAAAGAGGCGATTTGGGTGCAGCCAATGGTGCTTAAAGCAGGGTTAGCACGGGTACACACCTATGCCGATAATCGCGCCTATATCGGGGAACTGTGGCAGGCAGAGCGGGCGGCGCGCCGCGAAGGGCGGGGGCTTTGGGGTTCGCGCGCTTATCAAGTGCGTTACGCCACGCCCGAGGCGCTACAAGGTGGTCTCAATAGTTTTCAATTGATGGAAGGCAAAGTGGCAAGCGCGTCACAGCGGGGTAAAGTTATGTTTTTGAATTTCGGCACCGATGCTAAAACCGATGTCACCGCAGTTATTCCCCAAAGTGCATTTCAGCGCTGGCCCGGCGGGGTGCAGGAACTAACAGCGCTACAAGGGCGCTCGATCCGGGTGCGCGGCTATGTGCGCAATTCCAATGGCCCCAGTGTATGGCTTGATCATCCAGAGCAGATTGAGTTCATTATGGCAGCTCCAAGCCAAGCAAAACCCAACGATATGAAACAAGCAGGCCGATCATTAAGCCGATAATCATGCCCAGATATAACATGGTGGGGAGCTGGACATGTCGCGCCAAACCAGCTCCCCATCGATCCCAGATATCCAAAAGATCCGTGAAACCCTAAACCAGCTTACTATTATGACTAATCAGGGCTTGCCTTTGCAGAAAGGCCTTTCGTGAAGTAAAGCTATCGGGTGGGGCATGCATAGCATGATCACATAAGCGTTCTAAACTGCTATGAGCCACATGAATGCGGGTGTCAGAAGATGCGTAATAGATGAAAATCTCACCCGTGGTTGGGTTGTGTGTCCAGCCGTTACAAAACACAACATTGGAAACATCGCCCAGCCGTTCTGCACCTTCAGGTGCAATCATATATCCACCCGGCGCATGGGTTACACGCCAAGGCTCGTGCAAATCTGTCATCAACAAATAAAGGACATAACGCAATCCTGCGGCCGTGTTTCTGACCCCGTGAGCCATATGCAACCAACCATGGGGTGTTTTGAGGGGCGGCGGGCCTTGGCCATTTTTGGTTTCCTTAATCGTGTGATAATCTCGGCTGTCCACAATCTGTTGTGTATCCACTCGCGCAGCTGTGATATCATCAACCAACCCCCAGCCGATCCCGCCACCCCCGCCTACATCTACAAAGCCATCTTGTGGCCTCGTATAAAGGAGATAGCGACCATCAACGAATTCGGGATGAAGGGTGACATTGCGTTGTTGACCAGGTCCCGCATCTAGATCGGCCAATCGCGTCCAAGTTTTTAAATCTTTCGTGCGCGCAATGCCACAAGCAGCAATTGCTGCACTTAGGTCATGGGGCTTTGTTAGATCCTTACGTTCGGTACAAAACAAGCCATATATCCATCCATCTGCATGCTCCGTAAGGCGGATATCATATATGTTGGTGTCTGGAATATTGGTTTCTGGAATGTCGGCTGGCTGATCCCAAAAGCGAAAACCTTCGGTACCATGATTACTTTCAGCAATCGCAAAAAAAGATTTACGGTCAACGCCTTCAACCCGTGCCATCAACAGATGTTTGCCATCTCGATAAAGCGCGCCTGCATTAAAGACAGCATTCACACCCAAGCGTTCCAAGAATAATGGGTTGTTGCGTTCACAAAAATCAAATCGCCAATTCAAGGGGACGTGCGCGCGCGTGAGGACGGGAAATTGATAACGCGTAAAAATTCCATTCGAACTGGGAATCGCATTGTTGGATCGAGTGATCAACGTCTCATAATCGCGCAGTACTCTTTGTTTTCGTTCGCTTGTTGTTTCGTGCCACATGCTGCGTCTGTCCCGATTAAGTTTCTATATTCTACCTAGTCCTTCGCATTCGATAGGCTTGTCAACAGGACAGGGCTGGAATGCAAAATTATTTTCAGTGTCGAAAATGCTTGATTGACAGCGCAATCATTTTCGAGCAGCATATCATAAACAGCGCTGTCAATTTTTACGCGATAAGGAATGAGCGCTCGGCCAACTCACAGATCGATCCGAATTTTTGGATCTATCCTAAATGCATGGCCAAAATGCATGGATCGAGGCGATTTCGTGTTGGCAAATTTTGTTTTGTTATTGGCAAATTATGTTACTGCACGTTTTGCAAAGCATCATTTGCAATTGGCAAAATGTGACCACAACTTGTTTTATCTAGGAAAGTGGGAGAATATAAGGGTCAGTTTATAGCATTTTCTAGCGAAAATGTGGCGGGCAGTCTTAGGCAGTCTTAGGCAGTCAGCAAGAGCAGTCAGTGAATAACTGGGCTATAATTGAGCTGGTTAAAATGAATTGGCCATGAAGGATAGGCCAAAAATCAAATGGGCAAGTGACTAGACTAAACTTGTTCGGTTAAGTCGATTAAATTGCAAGGGTAGCCAGAGGTTAGACAGCTGGCACCCATTGGGAGGACGAAAATGGTAAAATACGCTCAAGGAATTCGTTTGCGTACGGGTGTTTCTGTCGTGGCTTTGATGTTGGGTAGTGCGGGGGCAGCCTATGCCCAATCCACACCTGCGGCTGAACCAGCCACACCTACAAGCCAAGAAGTTGATACAATCGTTGTTCGCGGTTATCGCGCATCTGTGGCCGATGCATTGACCACAAAGCGCAATTCCAACTTGATCATTGAATCTATCACTGCTCAAGATATCGGTGAGTTCCCCGATAAAAACATTGCTGAATCCTTGCAGCGTTTACCTGGTGTACAAATTGACAGAGAAAATGGTCAAGGCACCAAGGTGCGTATCCGTGGTCTCGACCAAAATGTGGTTGTGCTCAACAATGAAATCTTTTTGACTGGCCTTGAACTTTTTCGGATTGGGGAAGGCAATTTCACTCAGACCGATTCGCTCGAAGGTGTTCCTTCTGACTTAATTGGTGGGGTTGACGTTTATAAATCTCCACAAGCAACTTTACTGGAAGGCGGTTTAGGCGGAATCATCAATTTGCGCACCCGCTCTGCGCGCACGATTAAGGATGGTTTCTTGATCACTGGGCAAGCCCGCGCCAATCAAAGTGAAAATGGTGAAACCACCCCTTCAGGCTCCTTAACCACTGGCTATCGTGTCAATGATCGTTTTGCCATCCTCGCCAGCGTTTCTTATGATAAAAGCAATGTCATTACCGACGCTTTAGGGGGCGATAATCGTGGCAATTGGCGTTTAACCGATCGCCCGCTCAGCAATGGGAAAGTCAGCAACATCTGGTCACCTGAATATCGTTATATCACCAAGCGTGATCAGGATCGTGAACGTTTGGCTGGCTCGATCAATGTTGATTTCCGTCTTACCGATACAATTGATGTCCGTTTTGACTGGTTTCACTCTAATTTGACGATTTTGACGAAGGAAGCCTCGCTGAAATTTCCATTCGCAAACGAAAATGCAACTTATTCAGCAAGTAATTTGAAAATCGGTGCCAACAATGTGCTTGAGTCAGGCACAATTACAGCCAATTCGGCTGAAGGCATTTCCTTTGTGCAAAATGGCGAAGCCAAAACTGATAATTTTCAGTTGTCCGCAAACTGGGAAATTAATGAACGACTAAGTGTTAATGTTGGTGCTTATCAGTCTCAGGCCGATTATGAGAGCACTTCTGGTAACAATGACGTGCGCTATACTCAATATGGCGTGCGTAATGGCACCAAAGATGGCTTTATACCAAATCCAACTGCACCCAAGACTTTGGTATTTGATTATATCAATGGTGAATTCCCGACCTTTAGACCAGCCACCCCAAGTGCTTTTACTACGCCAACCAGTGTGTTTGCAAAATCACATTGGGTATTTGGCGAAAACAGTTCCATTGAGAACACAGCCTATCGGGCAGACTTTACCTTAGATGCTCCAGACAAGCTTGATGGCTTGTGGACTGTCCATTTTGGGTTGCGCACCGGCACCAGGAAAGTGGATAGTGAGTATGGTCGTTATTTAGCGGACTATTCAGGCAAGGGTGAATTAAGCGGCCTGAAATTTAATCAAAATTGGACGCCTTATGGCTATTTCCAAGATGGTGCCATCGGCTTTAAATCCTGCGAATTACCTGTTAATACTCCAGGACGGCCAAAATGTAGCCCCCCTGAGAACGGTCCAAGATTTGGTGATTCGCCAGCTTTAATCACGCCATATCAAACAGCTGCTACCAATCCAAATCGGTTTGAAACAGTCACTGTCGGTGGGATAACTGCCTTGTTCCAAAACCGCGATCAGATGAAAAACGCCCTCGATTGGATTAAGGGGCTTTATCCATCGACACCGTTTGCGTTTTATCGTGACCCCATTAGCAGCTTCAAGGTCGAGGAAAAGACCAACAACGGCTATTTGATGTTGGATGTTGGTCGCCCAAGCGAAAATTACCATATCAATGCAGGGGTTCGGGTTATCCAAACTGAATTGACCGTCAATTCCAGTGGCTCGCCAACTGAACCTGCTTATTGGGGTACTGATTCTTGGAATGGTGTCTTGATGAACCCAGTGGCCGAACGCACTGTCCGTGACTATACCGATGTGCTGCCAAGTGTGAACGCCATCTATAATTTTGATGAAGCAAACAAGGTGCGTGGGTCTTTGGCGCGCGTGGTTGCCCGTCAAAACTTGTTCCAATTGGGGCAAGGGTCGCAATATGACTTCACCCGCGTCTCTACACCGGGTCCGAACTTAGATAAATTTGCCTTCACCAATGGTAGCGGGGGTAACCCTAAGCTTGACCCATTCCGAGCCGATCAAGCCGATTTGACCCTCGAACATTATTTCGGTCGTCAAGGCTTGGTGTCAGTCGGTGTGTTCTACAAATCGATTGACTCCTTCATTCAGTCCAACACCGTGGCACGCGCGGTTAAGGACGGGACCGTTGAAGGCTCCACCGTTGGTGCCTTTACCCAACCGACCAATGGTGAAGGTGGTTCTATTCAAGGGGTAGAGCTTTCTGCCCAATATGACTTCTCTAATGGTTTTGGCTTCACGGCCAATTATACCTATTCGGATTCAAAGTCGCCCTACAGCACCGATTATGAAAAATATCTGCCGATCCCTGGTGTTTCAAAAAATGCCTTTAATGTGACCGGTTATTTTGAGAAAAATGGCTATGCTGCGCACTTATCCTATGCATGGAGGGATAAGGCCCTTGTGGGAACCTTTGGCTTCGATAAATTTGTTTTGGGACGCTACCAAGCTGCCTATGGGCAATTGGACGGTCAATTGGCCTTTGACGTCACTGAAAACTTCCAAATCACTTTGGAAGGCAGCAATTTAACGGGTGAAAACGCGACCGAATATCTGCAATTTGAGAATTTGCCATTCCGTAACCTTGGCGGAGTGACACGCTTCTCGCTTGGCGGTAAGTTTAAGTTCGGATCATAATCGGGTACGATTTGAACCCATAGTTACCTTTTGGGTGATTTGAGGTAAGATGTTATTGGAAAGGGGCGGCGAAAATATCGTCGCCCCTTTTGCATGCGATCAGCTAGTGGCAGAAACCAAATCCTGAGGAGGCAGATCAAAGCTATGCTACAAACTGGATTATTGCCTAAATCAATTGTCATTGTTGGAGGTGGCACGGCCGGCTGGATGACGGCGGCAGCGCTTGCCCGTTTCGTTGGTCATTTGTCCAAGATTACATTGGTTGAAAGTTCTGACATTGGAACGGTTGGTGTCGGGGAAGCAACCATCCCACCCATCCGTAATTTTAACGCGATCATTGGCATCAACGAAGTTGATTTTGTGCGCGAAACCAAGGGCACCTATAAGTTAGGGATTGAGTTTTGCGACTGGTATCTTCCAGGTCAAAGCTATTTCCATCCCTTTGGCGTTTATGGTCCAAGTCTCCATCAAGCCAATTTTGTCCATCATTGGTTACGTCATCGTGGCAATAGCCAAGTAGGGGTATTGGACGATTATTCCCTCTGCACACTGGCTGCCCGGCTTGGCCGCTATGCGCCTCAAGCCCAAGATCCAGAGAGCCCGGGCGCTACCCTAACATCTGCTTTTCATTTTGACGCTGGCCTTTATGCAGCATTTCTGCGCACATTTGCCGAAGCCCATCAAGTTCGCCGGATCGACCAACAAGTGCAATCGGTGCGCCAATGTGGGCAAAGCGGCGATGTTGAAGCCATCATCTTAGCCAATGGCGAAGAAATCAGAGGTGACTTTTTTGTAGATTGTACGGGCTTTCGCGGTCTATTGATCGAAGAAACGCTCAAAACCGGCTATGAGGATTGGAGTGCTTATCTCCCGGCAGATCGGGCTTGGGCGGTTCCTTGCGCGCGGGTGAGTGATCCAACCCCTTACACACGCTCCACCGCGCGCAAAGGTGGGTGGCAATGGCGCATCCCGTTGCAACATCGCACTGGCAACGGCCATGTCTATGCCAGTTCCTTTATCTCTGACCAAGAAGCCCAAGATACGCTTTTGGCCAATCTGGATGGTAAAATCCTTGCCGACCCCAAGCCATTGAAGTTTACGACCGGGAGGCGCAAAAAATTATGGAACAAGAATGTGGTGGCAATTGGTCTGTCTTCTGGCTTCCTTGAGCCTTTAGAATCAACCTCGATCCATCTGATTCAAACTGGTATAACCAAGCTGCTCGATTTTTTTCCAAGTCACAGCAGTCAGGAAGCCAATGCGGCGACCTATAACCGCCTTGGTATTGAAGAATATGTATCGATCCGCGACTTCCTTGTGCTCCATTATGCCGCCAATAAACGACTGGGTGAGCCTTTGTGGGATTATTGCCGTAACATGGATTTACCCGATACGTTGAAGGCACGCATGGCCTTATTTGAGCAAACAGGCCGCGTCCCACCGCGCGCATTTGACCTATTTACAGATACGAGTTGGATTGCGGTATTTTTGGGTCAAGGCATCCATCCATTCGGCTATAATCCATTGGTCGAGGCGGTCGATCCATCCACCAGCTTAGAGCGGCTGATTTTGGCGCGCCAAACATTGACACAAGCGGTTCACCAATTACCACCCCACGAAACATTCTTGCGTCAATCAGGCATGATGGCAGCTTAAGTTAGATTAGGCATCATTATGATTATGTGGGGTTACATATTGAGAGTAATCTTAAATCAACTTCCCCGCATCCTACACATATCTGTTCAATGCAAACACTGGTTGAAGGGGCGACGGTGTATTGCTCATACGCTGCGCCAATTGACCTAAATCAACTTCCATCTGGAACATGGTGATGTGCCGGATTTTGATGTAGCCCAAACTTTTGGGTCGTGATTTAAATCCAAGGATTGATCTTGGGCTAGTCACGCCCGCAATATTTACTTATCATGTTTAATGCACCCGAAAGATGCCATGTTTAAGCCTCCGGCAATCCAGCCACCTGAAAAGACACTTCCTCTATTCAAGCGGCTTTTTACCCTTGCCGACAACCCGATCGAGGCGTGGCCGCGCGCCGTCTATGAAGAAGATTTCTATTGGGCCCCATCGCCTTATGGCCCAAAATTGCTGTTTGTGACTAAGCCCGAGGCCATTCGCGAAATCTTGCTCGATCGCGGTGAGGATTTTAGTAAAGGTTCGATTTTCCTGCGCTTTTTAAAGCCCGCGCTGGGTGAAGCGATGTTAACCGCGGAGGGCGCACATTGGCGGTGGCAACGCCAGGCCGCAGCCCCTGCCTTTCGACCCGATACTATGGCTAAACTGACCCCGATCATGAGTGCGGCAGCTGAAAAAATGCTTGCCCGCTGGCGGGCGGCGGGCGTGGGTGCGCAAGTTGATGTTGCCCAAGACATGGTGCGCATAACGTTCGATATCATCCTCGACACGATGCTGTCGGGAGGGGAGGGTATCGATATTGAAGAGACCAGCCGCGAGATTAGCATCTATTTAGAAACACTCGGCCGACCCAGTATTGGCGACATTTTAGGCTTGCCACCGTCCTTAAAGAAACTGATGTCGCCACGCGGTGTCCGCGCGGCCAATTATCTTCGCAGCGTTGTCCAACAGATGGTGGCGCGTAGGCGAAGCGGGCCATCAGGGCGCGGGGATCTGGTTGACCTTTTGATGCAGGCCAAGGATCCAGAGACCGGAAGGGCTATGTCTGATATGGAACTCCGGGACAATTTGATCACTTTTATCGGTGCCGGGCATGAGACCACGGCTTTGGCATTAACCTGGTCGTTATATTTGTTATCCCAAGATAGTGTGACCGCACAGCGCGTGCGTGCCGAGGTGCAAAGTGTCACCGGTGATGCGTCCATCACCCAAGCCCACGTCGAAACCCTTTCCTTCACCCGTCAGGTGGTGCTGGAGGCTATGCGCCTGTTCCCGCCGGTGGCCGCCTTACCGCGACAAGCCAGTCGCGACACGACCATACTTGGGATGCCCGTTCCCAAGAACACCATTATCTTGATGCCCATTTATGCGATGCATCGTCACTCAAAACAATGGGATCGCCCCGATGTGTTTGATCCTGATCGCTTCGCCCCTGATCTTGGATTAGAGCGCCAACGCTATCACTATATGCCCTTCGGTGCCGGTCATCGCATTTGCATCGGTTTAGGCTTTGCCTTGAACGAAGCCGTGGCGGTTTTAGCTACATTGATGCGCGAGGTGCAACTAGACCACAACCCAGCCCACAAAATACGCCCGCTGGTGCGTATCACGATGCGGCCAGAAGGTGGCATGCCGATGCGGATTGCGGCTTTGATGTCGAGGTCGGTGGATTAAGTTGTTCACTGTTGTAAAGCAAAAGCCGAGTTGTTCTTGGTGTAGCAGAAAGAACACTTGGAACGGTTCAAGGGCGCGCTTTGCTTGCGTTGAATCCGCGTCTTCATTGTGTCTGGGCAGGCTGGGGTGTCAAGAGGTGAAATCGGCTACGCCTACACGCGAAACGCACCTCTTGACACCCCAGCTTGCGCGCAAAAGTTCGAATACGGCCATTGCGTAGCCATGGCCTGCGGCAAAGGCTTTCCTAAGCGAAACAGGCTAACACGAGGCGCTTTGGATAGGGTGCATTCCTGCTTTGGAATACACGCCACCCCGACGCGTTCTGCTTCGCACCCTAATTAATGCGACACACCAGCCCCATCGCCTTGCTGAATAGGCGTTACCCTTTTTGCTGCACCGGCAAAAACGACAATTACAAGATAGGCTAAGGCTGGCACAATCAAGGCTACTGAGAGGCCAAACTTATCCGCCAAGCCCCCTGCAAGCAGGGGCAAGAAAGCACCCCCCACGATGGCGGTACACAAAAGGCCCGATGTCGCCGCGCTGGAAGCCGTGGAGCGTTCCAAGGTCAAGGTAAAGATAACCGGAAACATAATCGAGTTAAACAAACCGATCGACAAGGCCGCAATGGCTGCCACATGCCCCCCACTCAACACAGCCAAGGTTGCCAGACACGCAGCCGTTGCTGCGGCAAGTAACAATAGATGAGCAGCTGGAAAGCGCGTCAATAGTGCACTGCCCACAAAACGGCCGACCATGGCCCCACCCCAATAAAAGGCCAAAAGCTTTGCAGCTTCTTCCAATTGGATGTTCAGTACATGGGGCTGATGCAAGAAGTTGATCATGAAACTGCCCACAGTCACTTCTGCCCCAACATATAGAAAAATCGCCCCAGCGCCAAGGACAGCCCAGCGCGAAGATAAAGCTTCAAGTGGGCTGGCGGCCTTGGCAGGTACAGCGGCATTCACAATGGCTTTGCGGGCCAAAAACACCAAGAAGGCCAAAAGTAAAAACACCCCGGCTATCATCAAAAAGGAACGCTCGACATTGGCGAGTGACTCAGCCTTTGCCGCCGTATCGGCGACGGCCTTGCCGTCAAACACACCGCCGCGCAGCATGATGAAGGCACCCAATGGCGGGCCAAGTACAGTACCAAGTGAGTTAAAGGCCTGCGCCAAGGTCAGACGAAAATGAGCGTGCTTGGGATCGCCAATCGCCGCAACCAAGGGATTGGCGGCAACTTGCAACAAGGTAACCCCACTTGCAATCACGAAAAGACCAGTCAGAACAAGTGGGTAGGAGTGCAAAAACGTTGCCAAGGGGGCAAGCAAACACCCACTAATCATAATGGCCAAAGCCACTAAAATGGACGGAACCGACCCTAAACGGCTGAGTACGGCCGCTGCTGGCAATGACACCAATGCATAGGCAATGAACCAAGAAAATTGTGTGAGTTGGGATTCAAGAAAACTTAGCTCAAAAATCGATTTGACAGCTGGAACCAAAGGGTCAATCAGTGAAGTCACAAAGCCCCACCCAAAAAATAAGAGCGTAACTGCCCCAAATGCTATGGATATTTTTCCACCAGCCGATAGCCCATTAGCTGAGTTTTGATCGCTGCTCATACTGCCTCCCTTGGTCCTGCCTCGTTTTAAACCCAAAACAAGATAAACCGACCCTCATGAAAATCTATTGGGTCTTACGCACTCTAAAGTGTTGGGTTTACGAATTGACAGGGCTGTCTTTATCCAACACAACTAAACCCTTCTTGGAGTATTTGTGAAGGGGCTTACATGATAAATAGAAGAGGACTAAGTTTGGGATTGGGCGGATTTGCATTGGGGGGTGCAACATCGGTCATTGCAGCGGAACAAAGCAAACCAGGTTCCGCTCAGAATTTCATCACAGTGGATGGGCAAAGATTTATCCGCGAGGGAAAGCCATATTATTTTGTTGGCGCTAACCTTTGGTATGCAGCCTATGCAGCCTGCCCAGACCCTAAGATCGGTAATCCTGGCCGACTTGAGAAAGAATTGGACACATTGGCCAGCTTAGGCGTGAACAATGTGCGGATTTTGGCTTCCTCTGAATTGTCGCCACTTAAAAACTCCCTAAACCCTGCCATTCAAAATCCGGATGGTTCGCTGAATGAAGTCTTGTTACAGGGGCTTGATCATAGCTTAAACCTTCTGGCTCAACGCAAAATGGTGGCCGTATTGTATTTGACCAATTTTTGGGAATGGTCAGGTGGTATGGGAACCTATGAGGCTTGGACCAATGGTGGCAAATTTGTCGAAATGAATGATCCAGCCCATCCTTGGCCGGCCTTCCCCGATTATGTCTCGCAGTTTTATCTAAATAAAAAGGCCTTGGCACTCTATGAAGCCTATGTGCGTTCACTAGTTGGACGGATCAACACAGTTACTGGAAAAGCCTATGTGGATGACCCCACGATCATGGCGTGGCAATTATGTAATGAGCCGCGGCCCGGGGGGACCAAGGCGGTGATTGATCAACGCATGCCTGCCTATATTGAGTGGATCAACCGTTCAGCGCGGTTGATTAAGACTTTAGATCCTCATCATTTAGTGTGTGTCGGTCATGAGGGGCCGATCGGTTGTACAGATAATTTGGCAGAGACTTTTAATGTAGGCTATGCACAGCTTGCCCAGGCAAGCGCCGATATTGATTATACCACGGCCCATATCTGGCCCCAAAATTGGAGCTGGTCCAATGTTAAGGACTTAGCAGGCACCTTCCCAAATGTGGAAACCAGGACCAAGGCTTATATTCGCGATAGTGTGGGCATAGCCAATCGGCTTGGCAAACCCTTGGTGATTGAGGAGTTTGGCTTTCCCCGCGACGCGGGGTCATTTGACGCCGGTACCCCAACTACTTGGCGTGATCGGTTCTACGACCTCATAGGTGCGGCGCTGTTAGAAAGCCATGCCCGCAAGGGTGAGATCGCTGGCTTGAATTTTTGGGCTTGGGGCGGCCAAGCCCGCGCCTTGCATGACGATAAGCGTATGCGACCCGGCGAAACCGCTTATCTAGGAGATCCACCCCATGAGCCACAGGGTTGGTATTCGGTATTTGACAATGACACCTCAACCTTAGCCAAGATCAAAACTTTGAGCTATCAGGTTTCAAAGCTTTAGGGCGGTTTTTGACGCACAAGCTTGGTCGTTGACAGCTTTTGCGCCTATCCGTATTGACAGCGCTAACAATGAATATGGTCATATTATAAGGCCAAAATATGAACGGGAGGGTTCGGTCGGTGGCGCAAGACGATACTGTGATAACGCGCTCGACGCGGGTTCTTCACCCACGATCGGCGAGCTTAAACTTGCTTGAAGCTGAATCTCAGGTGGAGTTTAAACGCCTAATCTCATGGTGGAGCACGCATGCGGTGCGTCCAGAAATCGGCTTTTGGGGTGCTATCGATGAGGCGGGTGTACCCCTTGGGGATTGCGAACCAAGTATCATCTTAAACACGCGATTATTGTGGTTTTTTTCAAGTGCCTTTTCAGCCACAGGTTATGAAGTTTGCCGAGCGCAAGCCCACCGCGCTTATGAAATGATTACGCAGCATTTTTATGATCCTTCGACATCCACATTTGTATGGACGATTACCCCACAAGGTGTGCCCAGCAATCGGCGCAAACAAACCTATGCGCAGGCTTTCGCTATCTATGCTCTGGCGGCATACGCGCAAGCCACCCAAGAAACAGCAGCCCTTGAACTTGCCTTTAAGGCTTTTGACCAGGTGCAGCGCCATTTTTCGGAAAGCCGCTATGGCGGTTGGATCGAAGCTTTAGGCCCAGATCTGGAGCCGATTTCAGACGTGCGCTTGAGTGAAAAAGACTTAAACGCGCCTAAGTCGATGAACACGCATTTGCATATTCTTGAAGCCTATAGTGCGCTTTATTCGACCGCTCAAAAGCTTGGCGTTGGCGCAGCGCGCCTGCATACAATTGAGCTGGCTTTGCGCGAAGCCGTGTCAGTAATGACCAGCCATATTGTGCACCCCAAGGGGAATACTTTGGGTCTATTCTTCGATCTGGACTGGACACCTCAATCTGTTATTCGCTCCTTTGGTCATGATATTGAGGCGAGCTGGCTGATCTATGAAGCTGCTTGCGCTTTAGGCGATCGTGTGACGATCGCGCAGGCACAAGAGACAGCCTTGGCTCTGGCCAATGGAGCCTTGGAAGGGGTTTCGACCTATGGTGGCCTATATGAGGAGATGGAGGCCAATGGCCATATCCGCCAGCTCCATGTCTGGTGGATACAAGCGGAGGCCTTGGTTGGTTTTTTAAACGCCTTTCACCTGAGCGGCGATGACGTTTTTTTGACCGCCGCCCTGCGGGTCTGGGACTTTATCAAAACTTATCAGATCGACCATGAGGGCGGCGAATGGCAAGAGCTCTCACGAGTCGACGATCAAAGCACTGCCAGCGGGCTGATGGTTGGCCCGTGGAAATGCCCCTATCATACCGGCCGCGCGATGCTGGAAACCATCAAGCTTACGCAAGCCATGGTTGCAAGTTAGTGATTATGAATAACAAGACTGACCCAACCAGATGATTTTTGAGCGAGGCTAATCATGATGAAGCTACCACCCCTCGATTTGGCCATTGTGGCTGCCTATCTTGCCCTGACGATCTTTATAGGCTTTTGGATCTCCAAGCGTGCCAGCACAGGGATGCGCAGTTATTTTCTAGGCGGCAATCAATTGCCTTGGTATGCATTGGGTCTGTCTAATGCATCGGGGATGTTTGATGTTGCGGGCACTATGTGGTTGGTCTCAATCCTGTTTGTCTATGGGTTAAAGAGCATCTGGTTGCCTTGGCTTTGGCCTGTTTTCAATCAGGTGTTTTTGATGGTATTTTTGTCCATATGGCTCCGCCGATCAGGAGTGATGACGGGGGCTGAATGGATTATCTTCCGCTTTGGCGATGGACGGTCGGCTAGACTAAGCCATCTCAGCATCGTTCTCTTCGCGCTTATATTAGTCTTAGCCTATATGGCCTACGGGTTTTTGGGCATTGGCAAACTGACTGCCCAATTCGTGCCGTTCAACCTTGCGGATTATTTCCATCTTCAAGTCTTCTTACCTGAACATTTGCGTCTACCTAATCTCGATGCTGCAGGTTTGAACGAGCGAACGCGCCTGTTGGCAGATTATAATGATCGTGCCTATGGCGTCATCATCATCGCATTGACCGCGGTTTATGTGATCAAGGGTGGCATGTATTCGGTTGTGTTTACCGAAGTGATGCAATTCATCGTGATGACCATCACCTGTTTGGCAATTGCTTGGGTAGCGATGGCGCATACCGATGCAAAGTCCATCATGCAAGCGATTCCCGATGGCTGGTCAAATCCATTTTTCGGCTGGAACCTAGAATTGGATTGGGCCAAACTTTTGCCTTCAGCCAATGAAAAGATTGCTTCTGAAGGCTATTCTCTGTTCACCATCTTCTTCATGCTGGTCTTGTTCAAAGGCATTTTGACTTCATTGGCCGGGCCTGCACCCAATTATGATATGCAACGTGTGTTGTCTGCGCGCTCTCCAACCGACGCCGCTAAAATGAGTGGTTTTGTTAGCTTGGTCCTCAACCCACCCCGTTATTTGATGATCGCGGGGTTAACTGTATTGGCATTGGTGCATTTTAGTGATGAACTGCGCGCCATGGGTAAAGGGGCAGATTACGAAGCTATTTTGCCTTTCACATTGGGTGAATTTTTGCCGACAGGCTTGTTGGGACTAACCCTAGCGGGCCTTTTGGCAGCTTTCATGTCCAGCTTTGCCGCACCCTTAAACGCTGCACCGGCCTATATCGTCAATGATATCTACAAAAAATACATCAACCCAGAAGCCAGTGAAAAAAAACTGGTTGGATTAAGCTATTTGGTATCGATCGCATTTGTGGTGATCGGGACTGGATTTGGGCTTTTTCTGCATTCAATTGACAGCGCGCTGAACTGGATCACGGCGGGTCTTTATGGGGGTTATACTGCGGCCAATGTGGTTAAGTGGTATTGGTGGCGGATGAATGGCTGGGGTTATTTTTGGGGCATGGTAGCAGGTATTATCTTTGCCCTGATCTTGGGCATACCTGCTCTTAACCTCAACCCCTTACAGGCCTTTCCTTTCTTTTTTGCGATTTGCTTGGCCTGTGTGGTTAGTGCCTCGCTTTTGACACCTGCTACTGAGATGGCAGTCTTGGAGAGGTTTTACATCAAAACCCGTCCTTGGGGTTTTTGGGGACCGGTCCAAAAATCGCTTCAAGATCGAGGAGCAGGCGTTGCGCCCAACACATCGTTTAAGATTGATGCGTTCAACATTATCGTTGGCATTATCTGGCAAACGAGTTTAGTCGCTGCCCCCATCTTTTTTGTGACGCAGAACTGGACGGCATTTGGCGCTTGCGCAGCATTAGCTGGCGTCACCACCTTAATCTTAAAAATCTATTGGTGGGATCGGCTGGAAGATTATCCAAAAGATTATAAGGGTGAAGCCTCAGATGACCATATAAGAATACTGAAGGCAGACCACTGAACTATGCCCATCAAAGAGGCCTTTTCTGCACAACCAGCCCTAACGGTGCCGCCCCCTCTAAACAGAGGTGAACGACCTGTTGATGTAACACGCTGGCCAAAACCCCACACGACCACCCAAATCGACATGGGCTTAGAAGACCTCATTGAAAAGCAATTGGCTCAGATGACCTTACCCCAAAAAGTCGCCCAAATCATCCAAGCTGATATTGCCTCCATCACGCCTGAAGAAGCCAAGCAATATCACATCGGGGCGATCTTAAATGGTGGCAACTCAGCCCCAGCTAGTCAGATGGATGCAACCGCACAGCAATGGTTGGATCTGGTGGATAGCTTTTGGTCATATGAGGAGGACCAGTACCCCATTCCGATTGTTTTTGGCACCGATGCGGTACATGGGCATTCCAACATCGCGGGTGCCACGATTTTCCCACATAATATCAATCTGGGCGCAACAAGGGATCAGGCTTTGGTGACTTCGGTTGGTGTCGCAACCGCCCGCGAAATAGCGGTAACCGGCATGGATTGGACGTTTTCGCCCACTTTGGCTGTGGCTCAGGACCTGCGTTGGGGGCGCACCTATGAAGCCTTTTCCTGCGACCCGGCTTTAGTGGGCGAACTTGGCGGGGCACTGATCCGCGGATTACAGGGCACCCCCGGGCATGAGGATTTTTTAGGGGATGATAAAGTTGGTTGTGCGGCCAAACACTTTCTTGGTGATGGTGGCACCAAAAACGGGCGCGATCAAGGTGAGACCGATTGCGACGAGGACAAACTAATCGCAGTACATGCTATGCCTTATGTTAAGGCTATTGAAGCGGGGGTGGTTTCAGTCATGGCTTCTTTCTCTTCTTGGGGTGGGCAAGGCATGCATGGTCGCCGTGATCTTTTAAGCGATGTGTTGAAACGTCATTGGAGATTTGACGGCTTGGTTGCAGGCGACTGGAATGGTCATGGTCAACTCCCAGGATGTTCGCCAAGTTTTGCACCCCAATCACTCTTGGCTGGCTTAGATATGTATATGGCCCCGGATTCTTGGCAAGGCCTTCTGGCTTCCACCATCCAAGCTGTCGAAGAGAATCCTGCTTGGCTACCCCGGTTGGATGATGCGGTTAAACGCATGCTGCGCTTTAAAGCCAGACTGAAACTGGCAACCAAAGGGCGGCCATCACAACGCTCACTCGCAGGCCGATTTGACCTTTTGGCCTGCGATACACATCGACAAATCGCCCGCAAAGCGGTGCGGGCCTCGGCGGTTTTATTGAAAAACGCGCATCAATTTTTACCCTTATCTCGAGATCAGCGCATATTGGTATGTGGGCGTGGTGCTAACCGCTTGGACCTTGCCTGTGGTGGATGGACCCTATCCTGGCAAGGTGGCGGGGATTTAGCTGCAAGCTTCCCCAAAAGCCAGACCTTTTTGGCTGGTGTGCGAGCTCACATGGGGGCAGACAATGCTAAGCTTGATTTTGCAGAAAATGGTCAATGGGTTGAAAAACCAGATGTCGCAATCATCGTCTTGGCAGAAGAACCATATGCGGAGTTTCGTGGCGATTGCGATAGTTTAGATTATCGACCAGGTGATCTTGATGATTATCACCTCATTCAACGCCTCAAAGACCAAGGGATCGGGGTGGTCACCATCCTTTATTCGGGGCGGCCACTTTGGATCAATCCGGCACTGAATGCCAGCGACGCTTTTGTTGCCGCATTTTTACCAGGAACAGAAGCTGGTGCGTTGGCGGATTTATTATTTGGCACAGTCCAAGGTGAAAGAATTGATTTTTCAGGTCAATTGCCGTTTCCTTGGCCAGCTTTTGGCGACCAATTCGATGTTTGTTCACCAAGCCCGTCTCGTCCACCCTTATTCCCCCTCGGCTACGGTCTGACCTTAAAGGACAGGTCAAGTTGGAAAAAAATTCATGAGGTGGCCGGTCGTGTCAGCAAGGATCCATGTCGGATATTTGATCGCGGTGTTGCGCAAGGCGATTGGCAATTTTCGTTATGCGACCATGCTGGTCAGGGTGGTGCCATCAAGGTGCTAACTGGTCGCGGAGTCAAGGCACTGGGGGGTGGATTACACGTCAAGGCAATTGACTATGGCCAACAAGAAAATGCGATATCAGGCGCTTGGCGGGCCAAAGCCCAACTGATTTTTGAGTATCATTCACAAGGCGAAATCGCTGTCGATTTGCGGCGTGAATCCAATGCTGGTTATGGTTTATGCTTAAGCGGTCTGATGGAACAGGGTGAAAGTTTGCGCCTTGCGTTGTTGGGTGCATGGTCGGGGTTGGATGAAACGGCTATGGCTTTTTTTCTTCCCCTGTCAGGGGCCGTACGCCAAGGCGATACCTTTGTCATCGCGCTCAAGCAATTTGAAAACTTGGGCATCGATTTAAAGCTCGTTCGTTTCCTTGTGATCGCGGGTGAAGCTGGTGCATCTTTGACCCTAGCTAAGGCTATCATCGCGCCAGTGACTGCAGGGGTCGTATGAAACCTATGCAACTATGTTTGCAGGACCCCTGCTTTCACGATTAGGGTGGTTGGGAGATGTCCGAAGAACCTATCCACACCCAACACCGTGCTCCCACGATCTATGAAGTCGCGGCCAAGGCTGGTGTATCGATTAAGACGGTGTCTCGGGTCCTAAACCGCGAGCCTAATGTCCGCCCAGCGGTTCACGACCGTGTTACCCAAGCCGTATCTGCATTAGGATATCGCCCAAGGACTTCTGCCCGGGGTCTGGCGGGGGGTCGATCCTTTACGCTTGTTACCTATCTCGACGAATCCCTAACATTGGAACATTGGCGTATTGATCGCTCCAATCCCTATGTTGAGCGGTTGCAATTTGGCGGCATGATGGCGTGTCGCGAAGCAGGCTATCATTTGTTGTTTGAGCTGTTAGATGCCAATGCCCAAGGGGCTGAGGCCGCCATGATGTCCACCTTATCGGCACTTAATCCTGATGGGGTGATTTTGACACCACCCATTTCGGATAATCAGCGGGTGATGAAGTTATTGACCCGTATGGGGACGCCTTTTGCCCGCTTAAGTGCAATTAAAACCGATATTCCTTGCCTATCTGTAACCATGGACGAGAAGGCAGGTGCGTTTGAGGCAACAGAGCATCTCATTTCACTCGGTCATCGCCGCATTGGATTTATCGCTGGCACACCCGCGCTTTCTTCCAGCCATGCCCGGGAGGCTGGGTTTCTGGCTGCCTTGGCCAAGTATGGACTGGCGCTTGAAAAGAACTACTTGTGTCAAGGTGACTATACTTATGAAGGTGGCAAAGCAGCCGCGCGGCGATTACTCCAACAAGCAAACCCACCCAGTGCGATTTTTGCCGCAAATGATGAAATGGCACTGGGGATTATTCATGTAGCCTCCGAACATGGGGTTGAAGTCCCGCTAGATCTTTCAGTTGTTGGCTTTGATGACTTTCAGGCCGCCCGCTATAGTTTGCCGTCCTTAACTACCATCCGCCAACCCGTCGGCGATATGGCGGCGCAAGCCTGCAAACGACTCATCGCCCATGCCGCCGCACGTGATGAAATTGAGTTAAATCAAGCTTTGCCGGTTAACCATGCGCTTTTGGTGCGTGATTCTACCGCTCCACCACGCTAAAAATTTGGGTTATTTGATTTTAGGAGCGAAGTTAAGGTCGATTTATTCTAACTTATGCTTCCTCAAAGATTAGTCAGCCACACATTGCGCCCGTTTCACTCGATTGCGCGTGTGAGGTATAAAACCACATACTTTAATCGCCTTCTCACGTCCCGTCGGGGCGCTTTACCCATAAATTTGGGTTTAAGGGCGTACTCTGCTGACGCACCTCCATATAGAGGTCTGGCATCAGGCGGGTATCAGAGGTCATTTCCCCAATCGGTTCGCCCGCCAAAACATGTTGGCCCACATCGGCATAAGTGTTGGCCATACCTGCTAAAACCAAATGATAGCCGCCCCCAACATTTAAAATCATCACCCGGCCATACGATCGAAACGGGCCAACAAACTCAATTTCGCCATCATAAGGTGCTGAAACTTGCGCACCCAACTTCGTCCGAATGGTAATGCCTTCACTGCGGCCACCACTCTCAAGTGTCGCACCATAGCTGACAACAATTTGGCCAAAAGCGGGATAAGCAATGGACCCCATGGCTCTGGCAAAGCCACCATCTTCTTGGTTGACTTCGGCAGGTGACGTGGCTTGAAGCCCTGGAACTGATCCGCCTAAACGAAGCACCAATTCACGCAGATCATTGGAGCGACGGACTATTTCAATAATGCGGGTCCGCTCTGTATCGGCATCGGCCAAGATGCGTGCCTGCATGATTTGGCGCTCTTTAATCAGGCCGCCGATGGTTTGACGCGCAATCATGAGGCGTGTGTTGGAGTCGCGATAACTGATATTTTGCATTAAAATCGATTCTCGCACCGTGCGAAGATTTGCGATTTGGCTGGCCGCCTGTCTGGCACGACTTTGCAATATTGGGGCAATTTCACCCATTAAGATCGCGACTCGTGCTGATTCGGCAACATTTTTGGGTTGCACGGCAAGGGTTGGTGGGCGGTCGCGCTCCATCGCCAATAATGCAATGACCACATCTTCTAAAGCAGATTGACTGGCCTTAATCCGTGCGCTTAGGTCCTTTTCTTGATGACGTAATTGGATCAAGCGACTTTCTTTGGCTTCGACCTCGCGTTCAAGTCGATCACGATAATCGGCTGCTGCCACCAGCTTTTTGCGCAGAGCCTCCGCATCGCTGGCCAAACGATTGGCATCTTCGACCAAGCTGCCATAATGGTGTTCACGGCGCACACGCTCAGCTTCTAGACGCTTTAGCTCCTGCTCGGCAGAACTTTGCCCATGAACAGGCAAAGCTGTAACAAAGCTCAACAAGCTCATGAAAAGGGCAAAAAGACGTTTCATATGGGTTGAATAATAAGATTTGCTGCCTAGGTCATCCCTTCCCAAGAGAATCATACCATAAGCGTTTTTACACGCGGTGGTATGGTGTTCCGGCCAAAATGGTCATGGCGCGATAAATCTGCTCTGCCGCCATCGCACGTACCAATTTGTGGGGCCAAGTCCAAGAACCAAAAGCTAAAGTCACCGTGGCAGCATTCTTGAGATCCTGCCCATGCCCGTCCGGACCACCAATCACGAGATTGATTTGACGGTGACCTGCATCGCGCCACCCCGACAGTTTGTGGGCGAACCCAACTGAGCCAGGTGAGTGACCCTGTTCGTCCAAGGCAATGATCAAAGTGCCGGGCTCTAATGCCGCCAAAAGACATGCAGATTCCTTATCGCGGTCAGGGTCACGCAGTTTCGGGTCGATCTCAAGCAATCCGACACCGCGAAAGCCCATGGGCTTCCCCAGACCCTCAGCGCGCGACAACCAGTCCTTGGTCATCACCTGTTCAGGATCACTTGCCTTTAGCCGCCCGATCGCTGCCAAGGTTACAATCAAGCAGCACCGGCCGCATGTCTGGTCTCACCAGTCCAAATCCGTTCGATCGCATAAAAGGCACGAACCTCAGGGCGAAACACATGTGCAATGATATCACCTGCATCGATGAGGACCCAATCAGCATTGGGAAGACCCTCTACCCGTGCTTTGCCGACTCCTGCTTCTTTCAGTTTTCTGACTATATGATCAGCAATCGCTGCGACATGGCGCTGTGACCGGCCTGAGGCGATAATTATGGCATCAGCAACAGAGCTTTTTCCTTTTAAATCAATGTACAAAACATCTTCTGCCTGATCTTCATCCAAGGAAGTGAGAATGAGATCTTTTAGGATTGGTGTCATGGGATCGGAGGGTATAGATGTCAGAGGTCTAGCCTTTCACAATGAAGACAGGATTTCTACCACATTTTATGCAAACATGCATGCCCTGATACACACGAACCTTGATCGATTTTGGTTTAGTACAAATGGCCTATGATTTAGAATCGACACATTTCTGATAGGATGAGTTCTGATAAGATTTATTCAAACTAGGTCGAGCTTGGCTCGGAATGTCTAGGCGTATGAAGCGGTAAGTAGGTAGTTGCTTTCTCTTTTAAGGGGTGCCCATTTCAAGCTAGAAAGAAAAGTGCATCGATGAAAGGATAAAAATCCCAAAATCAAATGCTTCCCCCTCCTAGGCACCCTTTCCACCTTTTTCGATCGCGGGTCGATCCCTTCCATCCTTTGGCCATTCTGCGGTCGTTTCGTTATATTAGCCTTGAATAGGAAGCTAGCTGACTGCACAAACATTTTCACTACGCACACTCATTCAGCAAAAGGAGACAGCATCACTCAGCAGACTGACAAAAATTTTGGTTTGAGTTTGATACGATTTAAGTGCAATCCATGCAGGATATTCGCGCTTACTGAGGCAATAATATATTGGAATTATTAATTTTATTTATTTATTAGATTAGAGTTAAGCTATGCTGATGTGCCGCTTTACACGTCTTTGTTACTGCATAAATGCATAGCAGGCCTAGCAAAAGTTGCTGATCTATTACTATTGCGTCCCTGTCTAACACCTTCTAATGACGCGGAACTGCGCCCGAGACGAGGCGTTCAGGGCAAAGAAGGAATTTGACTATGATCGAGCTTAAAAAGCTTTTCGCAGCAGCTGCAGCTGTTGCGATTTTAGGCGTATCCGCATGCGGCAAGAAAGCTGACACTGCAAACACTGTCGACGCAGCAGCAACCACCGAAGCAGCAGCTAACGCTGTTGACGCAGCCGCTACAACGACTGAAGCAGCTGGCAATGTAGTTGACGCTGCAGCAGAAGTAACCAATACGGTTGAAGCAACTGCAACCGAAGGCACCAACGGTGTTGACGCTGCCGCGGCTGCTGTCAACGGCGTAACCGAAGAAAAGAAATAAGCATTTATTCGCCGCGGCGATTTAAATGAGCTAAAGGCCACCCCATGGGTGGCCTTTTTGCATTGAGTTCCTTGTTGCCTTGAGTTCCTTTTTGCCTTGAGTTCCATGGAAGGCAAATCAACCAGCTTTGTGGTGTACTTACGATTTGACCCAGATCAAGCCCCGTCTGCCACCCTTACCCGATGTTCGTTTTGACGACATGGGTTTGATCCATGATAACACATATGGTGATTGTTTTTTCAGTCGCGACAATGGCTTGGACGAAGCACGTACCGTGTTCATACATGGCTGCTACCTTCGCGAAACTTGGGGTAAGCAACCCTGCTTTATTGTGGCCGAATTAGGCTTTGGTACTGGTCTGAATTTTTTGGCAACTTGGCAGATGTGGCGTCAAACCCGTCGTTTCGGCTCCATACTTCATTATGTTACTACGGAAGCTTTTTTGATGGAGGCCCGTGACGCAGCCCGTGCCCACATGCGCTGGGCAGAACTGGCTGACCTATCGGCTGCACTTATAGCTAAATGGCCTGTGCGCGCATATGGCGTTCAACGCATTTGGTTTTGTGAGGATCAGATCTGCCTAACAATCCTGATTGGTGACGCCACCGAGACTTTAGCGAACATGGACTTCAAGGCAGATGCTTGGTTTCTGGATGGCTTTTCCCCCAATCGCAACCCTGAGATGTGGACAGCTGAGCTATTGGCGCAGGTGGCGCGCTTGTCTGCACCAGGTGGGCGGCTCGCAACGTATTCGGTTGCAGGATACGTGCGTCGAACTTTGATATCCCTTGGCTTTGTAGTTCGCAAAGAGCTAGGCTTTGGTTCTAAGCGCCAGCGCCTTGAAGCCCGTTTTCATGGACAATCCGTGGCACCTCCTGTGCGCCCCCTAAGCGCCATCATCCTGGGTGGGGGAATCGGAGGCGCGGCCGCATGTGACGCCTTAGCGCGGCGCGGACTTGTTATTGATCTGTTTGATCATGACCCTTGTGGTCGAACCAAAGCGAGCCATAATCCTGGCGCTATCATCATGCCAAGATTAGACCGTGGGGACACAAGTGAGGCCCGTTTCTTCCGGGCTGCTTATCTTTACGCCATCGCCCGCTACCGTGAATTAGGCACAAAGGTTTTTGCACAAATTGGTATAAATGAACTGGCACAAGATGCTCAAGCCCAAAAACGTTTAAGCGATCTTGCCCGCAATCCCCCCTTACCACAGAACCTATTGATAACAGAGCCTTCGGGCCAACTATTTCATTGTGGTGGTGGACTGGTTTTTCCTAACAATGCTCTGGCGGCCCTGACAAAAGCGGCCCGCCATCACCCCTGCGAGATTTCTACTATACGCTTCGTGGATGAACAGTGGCAGGTTATGGATCACACTGGCATGGTCTTGGGACAGGCTGACCTTTGCGTGATCGCCGCAGGTACTGCACTGGAGTCATTTGTTCACCTAGCACGTCCCCTAGAAGGTCGCCTTGGACAAATCAGTCTTGCACCTGTCAACGGCCCATTGCCCCAATCTGGGATAGCAGGGGGACCTTATGGCGCACCTTTTCAGGATCAATTGTTGTTTGGCGCAACCTATGCACCATGGGACTTAAAGTCGCAGTCTCATCCAAGCCCATCGCCCAGCGCAGATCTTTTGAACAAGAAGCAATTGGCCCTTATCGCACCAGATCTTGCCTCGCGCATAGAATTAAAGCGCGCCTATGGAAGGGTATCTGTGCGCACAGTTTCACCCGATAAAATTCCCATAGCAGGGGTTGCAACCTCTTTGTGTGGCTCAAAGCTGCCTGGCCTTTTTGTATTAGGGGCTTTAGGCTCACGCGGATTTACAACTGCACATTTGCTCGGCGAATATGTTGCAGCTATTGCCTGTGGAGAATTCACTCCTATGGAGCGCAGTGTTGCTCAAGCGATTTCGCCAACTCGGTTCATGGATGGGTCGTTAAAGAAAGCGCAAGCTAGGCAGGCGAGGGTTGATAGGCCAACAATGTAATACGCACCGCTTCTTGACTAATCTCCTTGCCCACTAACGCACGCTCTTTTTTTTCACCCGTCAAGAAATTATACCAAATTGTATGATATTCGATAAAGCTGCTGAGCAATCCCAAAGCCGCATCCACCTTTTTGAGATTAATCAATTCCATGCGCCCACAGGCATAAAGGGCTGGCAGACATAAGTCCGCGATGATACCGCGAATAGAACGCTCTACCTCACGTTGTCTAATTCCTGGCAATTGATTTTGTAGCAGCGCGATGCGAATAAGATTCTGAAATAAATCAGTTTCGCACAGTTCTTGGTAGTTTCGCGCGACATCATTCAAAAACGTCATCGGATCGGAAGGTGGGTCCACTTGTTTGATGCGCAACCTGATCTGTGAAACCGTGCGCTCAATCACAGCCCAAAACACCGCATCCTTAGATGGATAAATCTTGTAAATAGAAGCTGTTGACGTTTCACTACGGGCAGCAATATCACTAATTTTTGTCTTAAAGAAGCCAAGCTCAAAAAACAGCTGACTAGCAACCTCAAGTATTTGATTTTGCTGCAAAACATGCATAATGGATCCGATACGTTAACCTGGCCGCTATAGATT
>NZ_BPFZ01000013.1 GCF_030158815.1 Candidatus Phycosocius spiralis | reverse complement strand
TCTTACTATGGGTTCGTATAGGAATTTACAATTTCAGGCACAACAAATCAGGGAGGCTCGCATTTTATGTGAACAATCAGATAAAATGATCATTGCACTCCAATCCGACGTTATGCGCGCCACCATGATCGGTCGCAAGCTTGCTTCGGGCTCATCGCAAGATGTCGCTGCTGCTGTGCAAGAGCATGGTAAATCCTTGCACTTTTTTATGGCTGAGATTGAAAAGCTTACGACCCCTGTTCGCGTTAAAAATCTTGTCAATACCGCAAAAATGCCTCTGGACGATTTTTTCAAAATGACGCAGACCATTAGCGGATTAGCTTTTTCCAACCCAAGTGCTGCTGCCTTAACAATGCCAGCATACTTCACAGCCGTGAATGCACTCCAAGATGCGAATGACAAGCTAAACGTTGAGCTGGATCACTTTGCGATCACGATCTCGGAGGCAGCCAATACACAATAACAATATTACTTGTGCTTACTTGCCTTTGTGTCTGTGGGATTCATAGCTGTGATGATTGGGTTTGGCATTGCTATTCTAAGATCGATTGAGCAGCCTCTAGAACAGGCTGCCTATGCCTTAGACAGGATCGGGCAAGGAATTGGGCAAAATGACATAGGTGTTGATTTGATATCAAACACGCACGATTGTGTAGGTAAAATCCTAACCTCTATCCATCAATTTCACCTCAAGGCAATGGCACCCGCACAATCCGAGCAAACCCGCACACTGGCTAAAAGCCAGGCCGACGAGGAACGTCAACAATCGATTAACACCTTAGCGCGTACGTTTGAAGCCTCGGTTTCAGAGCTTGTCAAATCGATTGAGATCGCGGCCGGCGAGCTTATGCAGGCTGCATCTAAGCTAAACACGACGGCAGATGAAACTGCAGAGCACACAGAGTCGGTCTCGATCACCACAAATGACAGCGCCCATAACATGCACCGCGCCGCCGCTGCGGCAAGTGAATTGGCGAGCAATGCACAATTAATCTCTGAACAAGTCACCCAAGCCCAAATTGTTGCCCAACAGGCCCAAAGTGAAGCGATGGATACAACCACCTCCGTCGGTCAGCTGCGTGAATCCGCCCAACGTATTGGCGAAGTGATCGAACTGATCAATGATATCGCTAATCAAACCAATCTTTTAGCCCTTAATGCTACAATTGAAGCTGCGCGCGCAGGCGAAGCTGGTCGAGGTTTTGCTGTTGTCGCTGCCGAAGTTAAAACTCTTGCAGAGCAAACCTCCAAAGCAACTGAGGAAATTGCCACTCAAATTTCTGGCATACAAACGGCTACCTCAGGCGCAGCTGTCGCGATAGAAACCGTTGCCAAAACCATTGGCAATGTCGCTATCATGTCTTCGCTGATCTCCCAATCTATTGAGGCGCAAACCGAGGCCATCGATGAGATCAGCACGACAACCAGCCAAGTCGCGTCAGGGTCACAATCGGTGTCCAATGCAATTGCAGCATTGGCCGGTGGCAACAAGACAACCCGTACAGCGGCCGAGGAGACCCAAAAGTCTGCCCAAGAAATAAAGGGACAAGCCAATAAACTTCAAGCAGATGTCTTCGTGTTCTTGTCGGGCTTGCGGGCAGCTTGATCCCAAAAAGTCTGGACTGTCTGAATTACTCCAGCAATTCACTGTGTGCGCGCTTGGCCATAACTACCGATTGCAGACCCGTCAGTAACCCCTGGCATGCTGTAGGGTTGAGACGCCCTAATGTCGAGATCAATTGCATGGTCTTGCCATGCACTTCAGCCGCATCCCAATCCCACTGATGAGAGGCCATAATTTCATGAATCTCGCACAAGGATTGGGCGACTTTTGAAATCCAATCAGCCTTAACGAAACTTGAACTACTTATGATCTGAGAAGAAATCTCATAGATGGTATCAATCTTTGTCTCATCCTTGCTATTTAACAAGCCGATGAGGTCATGAATTTGACCTTGCAAAACAAGTTCAAATTCATCCTTCAATAAGTCGATATTGATCTGGCTCTGGTTTGCTAGCACTTCAATCGGCACTTTGGGCGCCCGGGCGATTTTGCGCGCCAAGGAATGAGTTGATTTTTTCAAGGTCATAGAATGTTCACCCGCTTTGGTTTAATCATGTCGTCTATTTTGCTTTGATCGAGATTTTTACCAGCGACCTCACTAACGGTTTCATCCAAATCAGTACTACGCCGACCTATCTCTACCCCAGCCGGAAGCCCGCTGGCCTGAATGCGGCGATCTGGACCTTTGTAATTGGGGGAATGGATCATAATCCGTGTATCACGTCCCAGCCACAAGATACGCTGCAATAAAATACTCGGTGCCATGGGCTTTGCCACCACAAAGCTTGCGCCTGCA
This sequence comes from Candidatus Phycosocius spiralis, assembly GCF_030158815.1. Taxonomy (GTDB): domain Bacteria; phylum Pseudomonadota; class Alphaproteobacteria; order Caulobacterales; family Aquidulcibacteraceae; genus Aquidulcibacter; species Aquidulcibacter spiralis. The sequence continues at coordinate 75,240 of NZ_BPFZ01000013.1, read as the reverse complement.
TCGCGGTATCGTCTGATCTGCAGCTGACTTGAGTGACCCGCAACCGCAAGGATAGGCGTTTCTGCACGCACCCCCGTGAATTCGTGTCGAAACCGTCGTGTAATTGCTACACCGTCAAAATTCTGTGTAGAGCAATCCAGTATAATCAGGTCGATGGACTGGTTGCGATGAAACTCAAATGCCTCTTCAATCGTGCGTGCCTTCAAGCGCTTCGCCAACCCAAATCCGGAGGTTACCGCCGATAGCATTTCCATGGTTTGTGGTCCATCGGTCAAGAGGAGAGCGGTGACTTGTGAGAGATTGGTCGATGGTACGGTTGAAGACATAATGGGCGCCCTCAAAACATTTCTGGGTCAAAGAGCGTTTGACCGTCTAATGGATCCATCTGGGGTCTAGAAGCGTCTAGGAAGTTCAAACGTTTGGCCATTTGGCTGAGCGGGATCGCCATAATCGCTTGATCTACTGGCGTGTCTGCACCCAGCTCTCCAATAAGTTTCGCAAGACTTTCAAGGGCTTGAAGTATATAGTCAAGACTTTGGGCATCCAAAACCCCTTCATGGCCTATAGCCAATGCGCCAACGCTGACAGCTGTTTCTAACCGCATAGCATGGTCGCGAATAATCACGAGCTCTTCGACCAACGCATTGAGTAAGGAGGTTTGCAAGTCAGGCATCAGAACAACTCCACTTCACCAACGCTAACAGGTGGTGCCAAGAGTGGTGGGGGGGCGGATTCTGAGACAAACTTCTGAAAAGCCCGCCCGGTAGCAGGACAAAAATCAACTCTGCGGGCTTTAAGCCCTTGGGTACTTCCACCTACGATCGCGATGCTTTCATCGGTTAAAAACTTTTGGGCAAATGCAGCATTGGAAGCCCCAATGTCGCGCAGGCCTTTAAACAATTTTCCACCGCCAAAGACTTTAGCCTGTAGCCTTGATTTAAGCCCGCCCAAGGCGAGCACATCATTGATAAGAAGTTCAGCAAGATACGCCCCATAACGCCCAGTGATGTCATGGCTAGCCTCTGGGTCTTCGGGCAAAAGAAAATGGTTCATGCCGCCTACCCTCGCTAACGGGTCATGCAGGCAAATCGCCACGCAACTGCCCAAGATGGCCGTTAGGCACACGCGTGGGTCGCCACTGGCAACATGTTCGCCCTGATTGACAGCGATCCGATTAGGATATGAGCGCAGGCTTGCATTCATGCTCAGGATAGCTTTCCAAACACAGTCTCTAACTTTGCTTTCAATTGTGCCGTGGTAAATGGTTTAACCAGAAAATTATTGACTCCAAATTGAACCGCACGCTGAACAAGCTCAGCGTCAGCACGCCCGGTCAGCATCACAAAGGCCGTGTTGGCAATCGGGGGATGGGCACGAATGGCGCGCAGAAATGCCAAGCCATCGATTTTGGGCATATTGAAATCAGAAATAACCAGATGTGCTGGCTTTGCGATGAGCTCCTTCAGCCCCGCTTCGCCGTCAGAGGCATCACGAATATCTTTGATCCCTATCTGGGTCAGGCAGGTTCTCACCAATACCCGCATGGATTGTTGATCATCCACGACTAGAACTTGAATTGAACTGGCGGCAGGCATGGGTAGGCTCCTTAAACTAACTTTTTTGAGCAGAACAAGACGACACTATCGCCTGAGCAATGGAACTAAGGGGTAATTGGCGATCAACCGCACCAATTTCATGGGCTACCTTGGGCATGCCATAGACAATGCTGGTTGCTTCATCCTGGCCAATTGTTGCAGCACCGGCTTGGCGCATAGCCAATAGGCCCTCTGCACCATCGCGTCCCATGCCAGTCAGGATTACCCCAGTCATTGGCCGATTAAGCAAAGCGACAGATTTAAAGAGCGCATCAACAGAGGGCTTATGTCCGTTGATCAAATCACCATCTACCAACCGACAACGTGGCTTAAGCGAACTGACAACTTCTAAATGATAATGCTCGCCTGGTGCCAAATAGACATGACCTTCCATCAAGGGGGTACCATCTTCAGCCTCCATCACCTGTAAGGCAGAGGCACGGTCCAGTCGGGCCGCAAAATTTGGGGTAAATGTCGCGGGCATGTGCTGGGTCAAGACAACAGGTGGGCAATTTTTGGGTAAAGAGGGGATAAGGTTTAAAAGAGCTTCAACCCCACCCGTAGAGGCACCAATGGCCACGATGTGCCCTGGATTTGGAATGAACAATCGATCGGAGAGTCTTCCAGGAGGTGTCACAGCCGCTGGTGGGGCTTTACGTACTTTTGCTTGCGCGGCAGCCTTTACCTTGGTGATAAGATCGTGAAATCCGGAAGGTAAGGATTGAGAACTTGTCGGCTTTCCAACCACGTCCACGGCACCCAGTTCTAATGCCGCTAAAGCAACTTCGGTGCCCATATGTGTCAATGTCGAAACCATCACCACTGGCATAGGTCGTAGACGCATGATTTTCTCAAGAAACTCAAGACCGTTCATTTCTGGCATTTCTACGTCCAGGGTCAGTACGTCAGGAGACAGTGCCTTAATGAGCGTGCGGGCTTCATGGGGATTCTCGGCCATCCCCACCACTTCGATCTCAGGATCAGACGATAAGGCCATGGATAGGAATTGGCGCATGGTTGCGCTATCATCCACAATTAAAACTTTGATGCTCATAGCGGCCCCCGCACATAAGTCGTCAGGCCAGCCGTTTCAAAATAGCGTTCTCCTGGTCCTGTTACGCGCTCAGAATGACCAATGCACAAATAAGCACCTGCCTTTGTTGCTTGGGCAAAGCGGGCCCACAATCTTTCTTGGGCCTGCTCGTCAAAATAGATCGCAACATTGCGACAGAATATGAAATCGAATTTGTGTTTCATTGGCCAGGGGCCTATGAGATTAAGGACATTGAACGTAATCAACTGAGCCAGTGACTCTTTGACTACCAAGCGGTGCTCGTCAAAGGGTTGGAAATATTTGTTGCGAAGCACTTCAGGTGCTGGTGCCAACAGATCGGTTCTGTATACGCCTTTGCGACCATCGGCGACCACATTAGGATCTATATCGGTTGCTAGAATTTTGATATCAAACGATGCTGCATCGGGCATGGCGGCTAGTAATGCCATGGCCATTGAATAGGGCTCTTGACCATTAGAGCATCCAGCTGACCACAGCCTTATACGTTCCCCAGTGCGCGCACGCTGCGCTATGCCGCTGGCAAACACTTTTTGTAACGTTTCAAAATGATGTGGCTCGCGGTAGAAGCGGCTGACATTGGTGGTCAGCGCCGCCAGCATTTCCTGTAATTCTTCAGAGCCATCGGGACTGTTAAGCATGGCGCAGTAATCTTCAAAGCTGCGCAACCCCAAGAGACGTAAACGTTTGGCCAATCTCGAATAGGCCAACGCAATCTTTCCCTCTGTGAGCACAATTCCAGTGCGCTCCTTTAAAGTTGCAGCAATTTGGGTAAAATCCTCGGCCGTCATGACATAATCGCCAGCAACCAAGCTTTTTTTGAGGTTCAAGGCAGCCATTATGCAGCTTCTACTTCTGTTTCAGGCAACAGAAGATTGACATCCAGAAGACTGAGCAAACGCTGACCGACCGGGATGATGCCGGTTATGAGTCCCCGCATGTCTTCAAGTGCAACCTCAGGGGCTGGCTGAATGTCCATCGTATTGACCATGATGATTTCCGACACAGCACCCACCAACAGACCCACGCTGCGATTGCCGATCTGAACGACCATTATGACATTACGGCCACTAGGATCACACATGCCCAAGCCGATGCGTGCCGACAGATCCAGGATGGGCAAAATTGTTCCGCGAAGATTGATCACCCCTTTCATATAACCAGGCGTCTTAGGCAGAGGTGTGGCGCTAGACCAACCCCTGATTTCGCGGATAGCCATTATATCCACGCAAAACTCCTGATCTCCGGCCATGAAAGCCATTAACTCATGCTGGCTTGCCTCAGGATTGGATAAATGGTGTGGCATGAAATTAACTCGCTAGCTTAAAGTTTACATGATTGGCTTGCTGACGACCCAGAGCAATCAGCGCATCAACATCAAGAATGAGCGCGACACGGCCGTCCCCTAATATTGTTGCCGCAGAAATGCCCACGACTTTTCGATAATTGGATTCAAGGCTTTTGATGACGACTTGGCGCTGACCTTGTATGGTGTCTACCCATAGAGCGGCTTGTGAGCCCGCCTCATTTTCCACCACAATGGCGATCCCTTGGATATCATCGACCTCGCTCTTGTCAGCTTCTTCAAATCCAAGAATTCGAGCAATATTGATGAGAGGCAAGAAACGATCCCTGAATCTAATCACCCAATCGCCAGATCCGATGCGGTGCAAATCTCCGACTTTTGGGGTAAAGCTTTCAATCACGGCGGTCAGAGGTGCCAGAAGCGTTTGCCCGCCTGAACGCACCACCATGCCGTCCTGCACAGCTAAGGTAAGAGGCAGGCTCATGGTGAATACAGACCCTTTACCGGGTTGAGAGGCGATCGATATCCGCCCGCCCAGCTGTTGAATAGAGCGTCGCACCACATCCATGCCAACACCACGGCCTGAAATGTCGGACACAGCATCGGCAGTCGAAAAGCCCGGTAGAAAAATGAGATTATCGGTTTCTTCATTGGTGAGATTAGCATCATGAGCGATTAAGCCGCGCTCGACTGCGATCTTGCGAACACGCTCCCGGTTGATGCCACGGCCATCATCGCTCACCTCAATAACAATATGGCCAGAACGGTGTAGGGCGGCGAGCTTGATCGTACCCTCTTTGCTTTTTCCAGCCTCCATCCGACCTTGAGCATCCTCCAGGCCATGATCGATGGCATTGCGGATCATGTGGGTGATGGGTTCTGCCAATCGATCCACCACCGTCTTGTCAACTTCGGTTCCTTCGCCCTCGGTCACAAGACGGACAGACTTGCCCGTCATCTCTGCGACTTCGCGGACGAGCCGGGGCATGCGCTGAAAAACAGATTTAACCGGCTGTGCGCGAATGGCCATCACACTATCTTGGATTTCGCGCGACAAGAGTTCGAGATCATCGAGGCCCAATTTGACACTGGAGTCCACTGTTAATCCACATTCGGTGACGCTTTGCGCCAACATCGCTTGTTGGATTACCAATTCGCCCACCACATTAATCAACTTATCAATCCGATCCAGATCGACGCGGATTGAAGCTTGGGTTGCGGCTACTTGCTTAGCGCCACCCGCAGGAGCCGTGACGGTTTTTGGGGTGTCATTGGATACCGCGACCGAGGGAACAAGGGAATCGGCCTGTTCGGCCAAGGCCGGTGCTGCACCAGCAGGAACTGGCTTTGCTCCATCCTCGCTGACGGCTGCCAGAAGTGCTGCAATGTCCACTGTGTCGACAGGAACAGAACTTGTCTCTTGAACACCAGCCAAACCACTTGTTAGTCCACCAATAGGTGTTAGGTTCAGATCGCATTCACTGTCCACAAACTCAAAAATTTCAGTAATGGCGTGGCGGTCAAGCGGCGCTTGAAGTTCGACCACCCATTTCAGATACGATCCAGCTTCAGGCAAGTTTGAAAGCACGGGGAGTTCACTTGTATCAATGGTAACCGAAGTGGGACCAAGGCGGGCGAGTTCGCGTAACAAAAGCGAAGGTTCATTGCCTGTTTCATAGAGACGAAAGTGAGGTTTAAATTCGATAATCCACCCATCGGCGGCTGTTTCAGTTTTAGAATCGAGGGGCAAGGCTCCAAAGTCAAACATCACAGGTTTAAAGTCGAAAGCCTCCAATGAAGGGTCGGTAGGGTCTGGGTCATTATCGGGTGTTGTGCTGACGCTGCCGCCATGAATAAGCTCGCGCAGATCATTGATCACTGTGTTGGACCGCTCTTCATCCATAGCTGGGATCAACCCACGGGCGAAGCTAATATGGTCGGCTAAGACGTCGGAGGCATGCAGCATGGCACGCACAGCTTGGTCATCACAAGGTTTGCGCCCAGAGCGCAGCTCATCCATAAAGGTTTCAAACACATGGGCAAAGCGAACCAACTCCTCCAGCCCAAATGCGCCTGCACCACCCTTGATTGAATGGACTGCACGAAAAGCTGCGTTGATCGCCTCGCCATCGCCATCGCCAAAGGTCAGTGCTGTGACATTGGTTTCAAGATCGGTAAGCAATTCCTCGCATTCTAAGAAGAAGGTTTGCTTGATGGCTTCAAAGGGATCATCGGCGGACATAGGCTTACCCTGATACCCGTCGTACGACGTCAATGAGCTTGATTGGATCAAAAGGCTTGATGATCCAGCCAGTCGCCCCTGCTTCTTTGGCGCGGACCTTTTTTTCGCCTGAACTTTCAGTTGTCAAAACCAAAATCGGCAGACCACGATAAACCGGGTTCGCTCGAATACCTTCTATCAGGCCAAAACCGTCGAGTCTTGGCATATTGATATCGGTGATGACCACATCAGCACCCTCGCGCTCAAGTGCCTCAAGTCCTTCGACCCCATCTTCGGCTTGGACAACTTCATAGCCCGCATCGCATAGCGCGTGTTTGAGCATGTCGCGCATTGTCCGGCTGTCATCAACGGTAAGGATCTTCTTAGTCATTGTGCTGCTCCTTGCAGACAAAACTCTTCTATCGCAGCGCCAAAAGCGCCCATTTGCTCACAAAAAACAGGTGTTGGATTTTCGACCGAAAAATGAAATGGGCTAGAACCCCATTCAGCTTTGGCAGCCAACAGAATTTGCAGGCATAGGCCGCCCAAACTGTCGACTTTGGATGCATCTAGTATCAGATCCTGCCCTTGATGTGCGCGTAATGCTTCTAACAAGTCAGGCGCTGCGCGCGTATCCAAAGTAGTGGGGAGCGTAAAATGTGTCACAAGTTTCGCCTTTTCTCTTAAAACTCTTCCCATTGATCGGCTTCTGGGCGCTCTATCGACTTGGCCAACGCAGCTCCGCCTCGGTTCATGACTTTCAAGGCAGCTATCGGCTTTTTGCCGACACCTAACCCAACAGAGGGTGGCACCCTACTGACTTCGGGTTGCGGCCTGTTGGTTTTAACGCCCTGCCCTAGATTGAAGCTGGCAAGGGAAAGTTCTAAGGAGTCACCTTCTCGGGTTAATGAGTGACAGGCCGCAGTGGTTTGTTGAACCATGGCAGCATTTTGTTGGGTAACTTGGTCCATATGATTGACTGCGGAATTGACTTGACCCAAGGCGGTTGCTTGCTCTTGAGCAGAGGCTGAGATTTCAGCAATTAATGTATCAATCTCGCCTACCCTGCCAATGATTCGATTAAGCGAATCTCCGCTTTTTCCAACCAGGGCCACACCAGAAACCACTTGGGCTGAACTATAGGAGATCAGGGTCTTGATTTCCTTAGCTGCATCGGCTGAACGTTGGGCTAATGCCCTGACTTCAGAAGCTACCACCGCGAAACCGCGGCCAGCATCGCCAGCACGGGCGGCTTCTACCCCTGCATTTAGGGCTAGCAAGTTGGTTTGGAAAGCAATTTCATCAATAACTCCAATGATTTGGCTGATTTTTTGCGCAGATTCCTCAATCGCCGTCATGGCGGCGACAGCATCATTGACCACGATTCCAGTCACCTCTGCTTCGCCGCGAGTTGCCAGCACAAGGGCTGAGGCTTGACGGGTACCGGTTGCGGTTTTGTTGACCGTCGCTGTTACCTCATCAAGTGCCGCCGCTGTTTCCTCAAGACTGGCTGCTTGTTGTTCGGTTCGTTTTGAGAGATCGTCTGCCGCATTGGGTATTTCGGTTGAGCCTGTACGAATGGATGAGGCATTGGTGGCAACAAAGGCCAAAGCCTCTTGCAGGGTAGAGACAGCATGGTTGAAGTCTTCCCGAATTTGCTTGAATTCTTGAGGGAATTCCTCTTCAATACTGGTGGTCAAATCGCCATCGCTGAGTTTGCCCAGAGCGGCACCAAGTGCTGCCACGATTTCAGCTTGCTGTTGGGCGCGTGCGTAATTGGCTTCCTCCTCGCGTTTGCGTTTTTCGGCTTCAATTTGTTGGCGTTGCGCTTCTTCTGCCGCCTCCGCCTTGGCCTTTTCAGCCAGCATGGCTTGTATGTCGACTACCGAATTAGCAATGGCCCCAATCTCATCCACACGCTCTGCTTCAGCTAGGCGAACATTGGCTTTACCTTTTGCGAGATCAGACAGGGCTGACTGCAACGAGCCCAAGGGGGTCAGAATTTCCTTAATCGCAAACCAGATCAGGCCAAGGGAGAATGCAAGCCCGAACCCCAGCATAGCCAGCATGATCGAGGTTGAAATCGTTCCTATTGAGTCAGACTGGCTATTTGCACGCGTGCCAAACTCGGCGATGGAATTGCCAAGCTCTTCCATCTTATCTTCGACCGTGGTGAATTCCTTCGCAAAAGCCGCAAGTGATTCATGAGTTGGCCTTTGACCTGCTGCGGCCGTTTTTTGAATAGCCCCAGCTAATTGCGCATATTTGACCAACTCAGGCTCTACTGCTTTGACTTGGCTCAATAGCTGTTCATCGGGTGCAAGGGCTTTGGTTTCAATAATGGCTTCAGAAAACCGCTTCGTGTGCTCGACCAGATCTTCACCTGCCGCCTTTGGATCAATGCCATAGGAAGGGTCCGCTGAGAGCATCGCATTTAGCACATCACCACGAATTGCGTCGTGCATCATATCGGCTTGCATGTGGATCTTGGACATTTTCGCCGCACGATCGACCAAATGCTTGGCGTCAATGATAGCTTTGATGGACCAAATCCCCGCCGAAGCGCAGATCAGGATCATCAAGGACACGGCAGCGCTGCCGACCCAGACCTTTTGCTTAATCGTCTTCATCTCTTACAGCTCCTAGGCGTCGTTTCGTCGGCGGTAACCAATCAAACGCTTGATACTTGTCTACTTAAAAGGCGATCGTTAGACGGACATTGGATATCAATGCGTCTTCTGATCCGCGCAGGCCACCTGGTTCCGGCGCGTATTGGATGCCGCCTTCGAGCGTAAGTGCGGACCCCAATTGATCGGCAAGGATAAGTTCAAGGCCGGATTCGTGGTCCAAAGGCTCTTCATGTAAAGCGTGCGCATGTTCCTTGAACGTGTCGGAAAAATACGCCCGTCGCAGACCAAACGAGAATTGGCTGTGAGGCCGCCCGCTGATTGCACGCTCAACCAAAAGTCCGGCAGTGATTGAGCCGGACATTTCGCTCGTCTTCCCGTCACTATAACCCGCGCGCAAAAAGCCGATGACTGAACGCCCGGTTTCGGATTCGATGAAGGGGTGCTCTACAAGGCCATAAATGCCCCATGGATTATACGACTTGTCTGGTCCGCCGTGGTCGGAATGGACCACGACTTCATCGGAATAGCGCCACCCGCCAAGTGCGATTAGACCATGTTTGGTTAGCCCAATCTCGCCAATGGTTAGAACGCCATCCTTGAAATTCTTCAACGGCTCTGGATCACCCCAGCTATTGGCATTGGCACCAAAGACACCCAGCCGAACATAGCTGCTCTTTGAGGGTGCGAGCGCCAAAACAAGTGCGGGTGCTGTGGATGGAAAGATCGAAGGCCCATTTCTGCCAGTCTCGGCAAGCTCGGTGCCAATTGCAAACGCAGGATTGACCAGAATAAGAGAGGACTCAGTTTCGTAGAAATGCTTGTTTAGATCGATATAGCCGGCCTCAATGGAAGCCTTATCACCGAATGACTGGGTCAGGCTAAACTCAAAAACGCGCCAACGGCTGTCGCTGCTTTCGATATTTGTAACGCCTTCCAGCGTGCCAATCCTTTCACTCGGGCGCTGACCCCCTGTAGAGAGCACATGCATGTGGGCAGAAGTGCCTTTCCAGCCCAAGGCCTTCTCAAGATCCAACTTGACCACGATGTTGGCTGTGTCGAGATAAAACGACTTGCCTTCGGCTGCACCTGAATGGTCGCTGACCCATTCACCGACATAATCGGCTTCAATCGAAACGCCTCTTGGTTCAATCACACCGCGTAGGCCGTCTAAAGCCTTGCGTCCTTCCGCATGCCCGGGGCTTGCGCACAGAAAGAGGATCGCGGCGCTGCAAAGCGCGGCAGGCAACAGCTCGAAGCGCTCCTGAGCTTGGGGGGTGGAAATGCAGCTTGCTTTTGCGCTGAACGGAAAGATGGGTTTTGATGTTCGGTAGCTCACACACATAGCTCCTCAATTAAACTAACGTATTCAAGTGAATAGCTTTAGTACGATTGAATTAAATCGTAATATTCAGTGATGCTTCCAAATGAAAACGAAAGTCTTTTTACAGACTTACAAATTTCTGACTTAGTGCTGGCTTTCTTTTTAAAGACATGCATCTGAGCAGATAAATCATGAGTTACATCAAAGAATTTGATTAAATATTAACAACGGGAATTGAGACCATAAAATTGATGCTTTATGATTGAATACCTATCTATGTTATGCTTAAATCGTGGAGAGTAATACAAATCAGGTCAATAAATTTGAATTTCTGAAATATCTTGTGATGACGCATTCGTCCAAGGTCAATTGCCCATGACCCTGCAGGGCTTTCTGGGCGGCACTCAATCACGCCGACGTGAGGGTAGTTTCACAAAAATGACGCCTAACAGACATGGACCTGTCATGGCCGATGGGTATCGGCACCTTTTCAAGTGTCTTTCGCTTGTGAGGGGGTTCTTATGTCTACAAAGGTTTCACGCAATGCCCTAATGGGGGCTGTTGGCTCATTATCTTTGCTTGCTGGCCTGCCAGCTTTTGCTCAAACGGCAAATGAGCCCGCGAAAGCTGAGGCACGGGCGTCCGCCCCGCAACAGCCCGATGTTGAAACCATTGTTGTGCGCGGTGCCAGACCGATCTTTGAATCCGACCGCGCGGCCCTCTTGGTGCAAAGAAGCTCAGACTCCCTCATCAACGTGCTCGCAGCCGATGAAGCGGGTCGTTTGGCTGACCAAAACATCGCGGATGCGGTAAGCCGTCTTCCGGGCATCGCGGTTGAAAAAGATCAAGGCCAAAGCCGCTATGTTAATTTGCGGGGTCAGCCACGTCGTTGGGTCACTTACTCCATCGACGGCATGGGCATTGTGTCACCAGAGGGCCGCGAGGCCCGCTTTGACAATATCCCAACCGCCATCGCAAGCCAGATCTTAATTAATAAGGCGATTACGCCCGATCAGTCGGGAGATACGGTTGCTGGCAATATCAATATTCGTACCCGTTCGGCATTGGATTATCGCGGACGCCGAATTGCAGGGAGCCTTTCGCTTGGGCAGGTTGAGCTTGGCGGTGGCCGTGAGATCGACGCGTCGCTTGTTGTGGCTGATCGTTTTTTTGACGGCAAATTGGGTCTATTGGCGCAGGCCTCATTCTATGAGCGCGAAATGGTGACCGATAATTGGGAGACTGACCCCTATCTGCGCCCTGGCAGCACCACGTCAGGCATTGATCGCAGGCCAGGCTCTGAAACCCGGCGCTGGGCGCGTGAACATGAGAACAAGCCCTACCGCCTCACCCGGGGCAATATCTCTGGCTCCGTGCGCGCCGACTGGAATCCCACTGACCTAGACAATTTGTTTTTCCAATCGGTTTATAGCCAGTTTACCGACATTGAATTGCGCAATAATTACATCTTCCGCTTGGATAATGGCGCAACAAACACGCCTGCAACACCTTGCCCAACCACGCCAGCACCGATCACCACCAGTGGCGTCAATGATATCTGTACCGGCAATGTCCCCAATAAAGGCACGGTTTATGGCGTCCAGATGAACTGGAATTTCCGTACCGGCGACATCAAGGAATATATCCTGACCAACACCATCGGTGGTCAACACAAAAGGTTTGGCTGGGATCTCAATTGGCGGGTGAACTTTACAGAGACCGAAGATGGTCAGGATTTAGAGGGTACGCCGAGCTTTCGCAGTCCAACGACAGTAACAGATCGCCCAACTGTGGATTACGATTTTACCAATGTCGCCAACAACACCGTGCGGCTCTATCGCACCAACGTGACAGGGGGCGTGCGCTCTAAGGGTAGCGCGGTCAGTGATGTTGAAGCTTTCCCCATGAACTTTGTCGACATTGTTGATGCCAAGGGCGGGGATATCACCTCGGCTTGGACCGGTAAGTTTGACGCGAGCCGAGAGGCGACTTTATTTGGGGCGGAAACAAATTTTAAACTCGGCGGGCTCTATACCACACGCGAAAAGAAGCGTCGGCTTAGCCAATATCGCACCCGCTTGGAGGATTTCACAGCCGCAGGTGTTACCGCGCCGACCTATAGCGATTTTGCGATTGATACACCGTTTAAGGGCAAATATGCCCTCGGCTACACATTCCGCTATTATTCGGGCGATAAAGTACGCGACCTGATGCAAAGCCTGAAAGACCGCAAGATCGGCTCTTATCAAGATGGCTCTGGCGAATATTATGAAGTTAGCGAAGATATTCTTGCCGGCTATGGTATGGCAACGATCCGTCAGGATTGGGGTAACGTCGTTGCGGGCGTTCGGCTTGAGCGGACAGAAAATACGTCCAAAGCCCTCCCCATTATTGGTGGCAAACGGGTGCTTACTGAATTGAAGAGCGAAGACACGCTCGTTTACCCAAGCGTGCATATCAATTATGATTTGTCCGAGGAAAAGAAACTGCGCCTGAGTGTCAACACAGGTGCCGCGCGTCCGGACTTCGATGATTTGGCTGCAAACTTCTCGATCGACGATGCGCCTGGCCTCATCACTGGGGGCAACCCCAATGCCAAGCCTGAAAAATCGGTGGGAGCGGATGCCTATTTTGAATGGTATATGAAGTCGCAGGGCTTCTTCACCATTGGCCTTTATTACAAGGACATTTCTGAGGCGTTGTTCACCCAAACAGCTACGTTTGGGAGTACGGTCCTCAATACGCCAGACCGTGATCGTTCAGGCTATAATTTCACGACCATCAGAAATGGTGGAGATGGTTTTATATACGGATTGGAGCTGGTTTTTAATCATACTTTAGAAGACTATGCTCATGCTGCGCAGGCTCCTGATTGGATGGAAGGGTTCGGTATTCGATTTTCAGCGAACTTCAATCAATCCGAGATCAATGTTCCTGCCATTGGCGGCGTCCCCTTACGCAAAGTCGATCTGCCAGGTGCGTCTGATTTTGTCGGAAATTTCGGCATTACGTATGAAAAATACGGAATCTCGGCGCGCATTGCCTATCAGTATCGTACCAAGTGGCTGCAATCGGTGGGAGCTTACGCTGTCGTCAATGGCGTCGTCGTGCCTGACGGAAATGGCGACATCTACTGGAATGATTCAGAAAGCCTTTCCATGGCCGTCCGCTATGAGCTCAATGACAATCTTGAGCTGACTTTTGATGGCGTCAACCTCGCCGATCATCCGGGCCGTCGCTTTGCCGATACCGAACTTTATCCGATTGAATATGAAACCTTCGGTCCACGCTACATGATCGGCGTGCGGTTCAAATACTAAGCTTTCACACACAAGTATCAGTTTGAGGGGCTAGAAAATGCCTCTCAAACTGACACGGACGGAGCGGCCGGGCTTGGGCAGATCATCTTTTAAGAAAGACGTGTGCTCCCGGATCGTCTCATCGGTTAGATTGCGGCCTTCAAGCACCAGTTCTATCTTGTCTGCGGTCTCAATGGGACGCCATGTCCAGCGGACATTCACGCTGTTGGCTCCAGCCGTTTGCGTTTCAAAGGCTGCGGTGCGGGTTTGCTTGGCAAGCGCTTGAACTTCACCCCGGATACTCATGCGCGGATGGGTTGCTTCTAAACCAAGTGTCAACATGGCAGGGGGCATGCGGGCGATAGGCCCACCTGCATCATAGCTTCCATGTACGCTATCCAAACCAATATCGCTGGTCAAAGCCCAGGCCCCTGCCTTGGCCAAAGCAAATGTCGCTTGAATTTCCCCACCATATAAAGTGGCATCGTCTTGGGTGACTTGAAAGACCGGCAAATCATCTTCGATAAGCCCTATTGGCGCAAAGGAGACAAAGCCGTCAAATTGAGTGCGCCAAAGGGTTACGTCCAAGGTCATGTCTTTGGCTTGCCAGCGCGCGATGGCCTCGCCACTGGTGGCTGTCTCTGTCTTTAAGTTTGGATCGCCAATCTCAAAGGCTTGGGTGGCGGCATGGGGCCCATCGGCAAAAAGCTCAACTTCCGTGGGCGCGCGCTGGGTATAAGCGAGGTTCAATGAAAGGCGCAGCCCGTCGGCTGGTTTTATAAAGCCACTGGCTGAAAAGCTGCCTAAATCAAAGTCACGCTGGCCTGCTTCCCCACCATAGCTGCGTTGTTCAAAGCGGGCACCCGCTTCAGCGCCCCAAGAGTCTTGCTGATAGCGCTCAACCCAAAACGCGCCAATAGTCTCGATGGTCACAGGCTTGATAAAGGCTTCATCGCCAGAAGCTGCAAAGTCATTGGTGCCATAATGCAGACCGATCAATCCATCCAAAGCTCCCATCGGGCGGTGGCGGGCTTCTACGCGGGCCTCATAGCCTTGATTGGTAAACACCGTGCCGACAGCACCATCAAATTCGATCTCGGCATGGGTATAATCGCCCGATGTGGCGCTCAACGTTAATGTCTCAATAGGCCCAATATCCATGATCTTGGCTTGGAAATCATAACGGGTTTGATCCAGACTGATAAATGCCTCCTCGCCAGGAATGCCATAATTGGATTTAGTGGTTCGAGTGCTCGCACTGAGGCTATATTTGTCGGTGATATGCCCAGCACTAAACCCCAAAGCCCAAATGTCGCCGCGGGTATTAAAGGCGGTGCCGCGGGTTGTATCGCCCGTCAGCGCGCGCAGGCTAGCGGTCTGAGCAAAGCCAGGAATGTTATAATCTTGGCTCTGGCGGTCAAACCCATCCACGCGAAATACATTTTGACCAGCGGTTGCAACCCATTTGAAGGTGGCACTACCTGCATTCTCAGCCGTTGAGCCGCCTAAGAAAATCTCCCCGGTCATGGGCTTTTCTGGCAAGCTTGTGGGCAAGCGGCCATCCACAATATTAATCACCCCACCAACCGCATTGCCGCCATAGCGTAGAGCCGCTGGGCCTTTGAGAACCTCAATGGATTGGGCTTCCAATCCATCCACAGCCGGTGCGTGATCGGGCGAAATCACAGAGGCATCGATGCCAGTTAATCCGTTCACTACCAAGCGAATGCGATCTTCACCAAGACCGCGCAAAATTGGCCGCGAGGCATTGCTGCCATAAAAGGTGGAGCGCACACCAGGTATGCTGGACAAAGTCTCTCCAATACCGCCACTGATCGACGCTTGCAGCGCCTGTGCACGCGGAATAATCGCTACCCCTTGGCTGATCGCATCTGACGGGTCTGATAAAGAATTTGCCGTGACAATTATGGTTTCAATTGGGGCTTGATTGATCTGGGGATCTAAAGTTTGCGGGCTTGGTTGGGCCAATAAGGCTGCGAGGTAGAGGGCGGAAACGGACATATTGATATACCTGTTATGTTATCTTATAACATGCTAATGGATGAATACTCCCTCGACAAGTGTGCTGCCCATTTTCCTTACAGTCAAAACTGAGGCATGAAGTTGGAAATGGTCTTATTTGATGGAGGCGGCGATGCATGCACTCATTCGCGAAGCAGAAGCCCTATGTTTGCGCACTGGCGTAACCTTTACACCCCCTCGTAGGCGGGTTTTGGAATTGCTGGCTGCGTCAAAAATCCCTATGAAAGCGTATGATCTGATCAGTCAGGCTGGTGCAGATGGCCATCCTTTCAAGCCACCAACCGTTTATCGTGCGTTGGAGTTTTTGTGCCAATTGGGCTTGGTGCATCGTATAGAGCAAGATGCTACCTTTGTGGCCTGCTGCCATAGCGGCCACACCCAGCCGGTTGCACTTTTTGTGTGTAATAGCTGCTTGAAAGTGACAGAAGTCGCATATCCCAATGTTGCCAAAGTGCTGGAAAATGCAGCGCAAGCGCAAGGCTTTCAAGTTGAAAGTATAGTCGTTGAGGGGCGTGGGCAATGCGCGCCCTGTGCGCAGGCGGCATAGCTTCATGCGGGATTATTGGCGCGGCAGTGTTGAAACCTGGGAATGCGATGAAATGGGGCACATGAATGTGCGCTTTTGGGTTCGCCGCGCCTATGATGGCCTGATGTTATTGGCCACAGATCTGGGGCTTGAACGTGCTTTTGCGCGCGAAGCCAGCGCCACTTGGTTGCCTGTCAGCCAACATATTCGATTTTTGAAAGAAGCCCATGCCGGTACGCCATTATTTTTTCGTGCGGGGGTGATTGAGATCACAGAGGCGCACATCACGCTTTATGGTGAGATTGTGCATAGTGTTAGTGGCGTGATTGGCGCAACTTTTCAGACCAAGCTCTTCCATGTGGAAGCCTCAACCGGTAGGATTTTTCCTTGGCCTTCCCGCACACATTCTTTGGCCAGCGCCTTGCTCGTCGCAGTGCCTCCGCATGGTAAGCCACGGTCGGTGGCGTTTGATGGCCCCGTTGAAGCAATTGACGTTAAGGAATTGAGTGCAAGCGGGTTTCGCCAAGTCGGCCTAGCCACAGTGCGCCCACAAGATGTGGATGTGTTTGATCGGCTCTATCCCGAAGGCATGATGGCCTTGGTTTCTAATGGCGTGCCTAATTTGATGATGGCGTGGCGCGATCAGATCAATGCTGAATTAGCAGCAGAAGAAGATAGTCCACGTCAAACCGGTGCGGCAGTTCTTGAATATCGGTTGGATTATCTTGCGTGGCCCAGACCTGGCGATTTTATCGCCCTGCATTCTGGCCTTGCCAAAATCGGAGAGAAAACTCTGACTTTAAAGCACGTACTACTCCACCCAGTTACAGGTCAAATCTGGTCGGTGTGTGAAGCTGTGGCAGTCACTTTTGATTTGGTGGCGCGAAAAATAGTGTCTAATCCACCAAAAGTTCGTGCATTGATGGAACAGGTCATAATCAGGCCGAATGGATAAGATCTACCACAATTCTGGCGCAAGCGTCATGTGCAAGCATTGGCAAGAAATGATTGGTATCGGGCAATGTCTCTACCTGAACCCCACAGCGCGCCAAAAACGGCAATAGGCTTGCATGTGTGGTGGAATTTTGCGAGGCACGTACGATTAATGTGGGAATGGTCAAGCGTTTGAGGGCACCAAGCGGGTTATGGCGTTGGCCAGCAAAACAGGCCGCTTCAAAGGCAGGGCGGCACGATAAGGTCACCCCATCACCTACATCCTTAAATCCATCCTCACAATAGTCTGCCAGAGTAAGACGCGGCCAAGATTTAAATGTGCCTCGAACAGCATAAGCAGTAACTGCATCGTTTCGGTCGCTAAAGTCGGTACGTCGACGCGCTGCAGCTTTGGCCAAGGGAAAGTTCTGTTTCAACCATGAAACCATGCCTGGAATATGTAGCGTGGTATAAAAAAGGGGTGGCATTAAAACCGGGTCAAACAAGCAAAGACCCTTGATTAGACCGTTATTCTTGGCACAAACCAATAGCGCCGATGTGCCACCCATTGAATGCCCTGCCAAAAGCACACCTTCGGGCGCGATCTTTGCAATCAAGGCCCTTATATCGCGGGCAAAGCCATGCCAATTATCCTGGTTTTTCGGGTCAGCAGGCAAGGTCGTACGTCCATGTCCCCGCAGATCATAAGCTGCAATGACGCACCCTGATTTTAGAGCGACATCGCTCAACAAGGCACGATAAGTGCTGGCGCAAAAGCCATTGGCATGCAGGAAAACCAGCTTTGGCGGGGTGTCTTTTAGCGATGCTGGGGCCCAAACCAAACCCGCCATGGTGCCGTCGGTTAGGTCAACCGACACCCGATACTCCATCAAATCCGTCACGTGTTCCCCGATCACCCTGCCCGGCAAACCTGCCGGCTGACTTAAGCTGGACTCGGTCGTAGGGCCTCTTCCAGATAAAGAAGAATAGAACCCCAAGCTTTATCGAGTATATAGGTAATCATTTGATCATGCAGTTGCTTGGTTGACATCACACCTTGTTGTTGGGAACCCTGTGCAGGGGCAGGGTGTTCTATCATTTTCTCCGCAGATAAAAATGGCCTCGTATTGCCAAGCGAAGCTGAAGAATAGGCCCTTAGCCCAGACCACCCCCCAGATGTTTTGATTTCTTCACCATAACGGCTTTCAATCCGGTCTAGTAAAGCCCCTGTCCCTGAAGTTTCAAACATTTCTGCCATAGTGGGTTTAAGTGCTGCTATGAAATCAAGCCGCAGATCGCTTAAAATCACCTCGATCGGCGTCGATTGTTCCTTGTGCAAGAGTGCGAAGGTCGTTTCTGCCGGTAAATCACTTAAGGCAGTGATCAGAAAGCTTTGTGCCTTTGGCATCAAAGATTCTGCGACGCGGTTGAGTGAAATCTGCATACGAACCAATGAGCTTCCCATCCGCAATGGCTGAAGCCGTGCTTGCAAATGATCAAGGGGTGCAGGCAATAGAATACGAACACGGGCATCACCCCAAAAGCCATCAGGCTTACCCAGTCGTGTACCTGTCTGGCGCACCCCCTCGATTATTGCCAAGCGAATAGGGTCTTCACCTTGAGCGGGTGTAGAAACAACAGGCGCGGCCTGATCAATTTGGTGTAAAATCGTTGGCAGTCCGGCACGCTTGGCCGCGGCGACATTTGCCAATTCATCAAGCATTTGATTGGCACTTTGGGCCTTTGCCTTTTCGGCAAACCCTATCGCGACAGCACAAAAGGCCAGGATTAAGTTTCGACGGTGCGACTCAATTTTATAGTTCATCCAGGCTTCCTTTCAAGAGCATACGCGCGGGGCTAACAATCACTTGATCTTGGCCATAATTGAGGCACAAGATAGATCAAATCATAAAGGGTTTCACCTCTTGTGCACTCAAATGAAGTCACCTTTGGGTTTAACTTGATTTTAAGCGCAAAAACGGACCAGAGGAACGTGAATGATGAACGAGACATGGTTTCATGCGTCAAGCAGAAATCAAAGAAGGATGCCCCAGCCATGTATGATAACCCTTTGTCGTCCAACCCAACATGTTTTGATGTCACTATCACGGATCATATTGCCCATATTGTTTTAAAGCGCCCCGAAGCGTTTAATTCAATGACGCGGGCGTTTTGGAATGAACTTCCCGCGATCATCCAAGACATTAATGATCATGCCCGTGCGCGGGTCATTGCCATCACTTCGACTGGGCAACATTTTTGCGCAGGCATGGATTTAAGCGTCTTAGGAGATGACGCAGGTTTTTTCCCTCAGGGCGAGGCGGATCGCGAAACGCGCAGCGAACATTTCCGCCACCATGTCTTGCATTTACAAACTACTTTCTCATGTCTGGATCAAGCGCGTATCCCGGTTCTTGTAGCCGTCCAAGGCGGCTGTATTGGTGGGGCTGTCGATATGATCAGTGCTTGTGATATACGCTGGGCCTCTCATGACGCCTTTTTTTGTATCCAAGAAATTAACCTTGGTATGACGGCTGATGTGGGAACATTTCCGCGCTTGTGTAAACTGATCCCAGAGGGTTGGATGCGCGAACTCGCTTATACTGGCCGTCGCCTATCGGCAGAGAAGGCCAAAGAAATTGGCTTGATCAATGATATTTTTGACAGCCATGAAGCCTTGGTCGCACATGTGTTAGAAACAGCGCGCGAGATAGCCGCCAAAGCGCCATTAGCGGTCACAGGCTCCAAAGTCATGATCAATTACGCACGGGATCACTCAATCCAAGACGGATTGGATTATATTGCAACTTGGCAAGCAGGCATGTTTAGCCCCACCCACATGGCAGAAGCATTTAGGGCAAAAGCCGCAAAAGAACCCGCCAAATTTCCTGATTTGTTACCCATAAGAAAGCATATGTAATCCAAAAGCTTCGCCTTAATCAGATGGGGCGCGTTAACCCCATTTTGAGGGTTTGGCGCTAGTTGGGCTTATGTTGAAGCTGCACAACGTCCGCTCTTGGCTCTGGTCATCATTACTCCTTTCGGTCGTGGGCACACTTTTTGGTGCCGTTATTGCTTTATCGGCTGTACGGCATTTGTCCCACCAGGCCGATAATCTTGCGAAGTTTGAGCGCCGCTGGAGTGAGGCGATTTGGATTGACCAGCGCGTGACAGAGGCAGCTGACGACTACGCCCAAATGGGCCGCCAAGAGGATCGTGACCGTTTTATTGTGCTAAATGGCCCACGGGAAGAATTGATTGAAAGGGCCATTCAAATGGCTCCAAAATCCGCAAAAAAAGCATCCTTTGCGACGATTTATGAAGTAACCCGAGAAATGGGCAGCATTGAGGATTCTGCTGTTTTATTGGCGGCTGCTGGCCGGCGGGAGGATGCCAAAAGTTTGCTGCACTCCAAATCCTATGCCCTGGCAGGTACTCGTAAAGCCCGGCAAATGGAAAAAGCGCGACGTGAAATAGCGGCCGGCCTAAAGATAGAGATTGAAACAGCGTTTTTGCTGTTAAGTGTTGGTTTAGTTACATTATTTGTTTGTATGATCGGCGCAGGCTTGTGCTGGGCTAGAGTTGCCAGCCTGTTCAAAGATCAAGCACAAGCCTTATCTGAGGCCCGTGATTCCTTAGCCCGCCACGCGACGACACTTGAAGCGCGGATCGAAGAACGAACCCGCGACCTTGAAGCCGCAAAAACTGCAGCTGAAGCCGCTGACCGGGCCAAATCCGCCTTTTTAGCGCAAATGAGCCACGAAATCCGGACACCAATGAATGGCGTCTTAGGCATGGCTTACGCGCTATCGCGAACACAATTGGATGAGGCACAAGCACGCATGCTGAGGGTGATTCAAGATAGTGGTGATACTTTGCTCGTCTTGTTGAACGATGTCTTGGATTTGGCCAAAATTGAGGCTGGGAAGTTGGAGTTGGAATCGGTTGACTTTAGTCTCCGCGAAATCATTCGCTCGACCGAAGCCATGTTTACCCCGCGTGCCCATCAAAAGGGTATCAGCTTTGCGGTGCATGGCGGGGAGGGTTCAAACATCTGGTGCAAGGGTGATCCAACGCGGATCAAACAAATCTTTTTTAATCTGATTTCTAATGCGATTAAATTTACCCAGCAGGGCAGTGTCATGGTGGAACTACGCGCCAAATTGGTTGGCTCTGATCGCTACGACGTGTCTTTCAGTGTTACAGATACCGGCATCGGTATCGCCCCAGATGTGCAACAGCGCCTATTCCAGCGCTTCAGCCAAGCTGAAACCAGCACCAACCGCAAATTCGGGGGCACGGGCTTAGGACTTGCGATTTGTAAAGAACTCGCTGAGATGGTTGGTGGGCAGATCTATCTTGACAGCCAAGTAGGGCGCGGCTCTACCTTTCGGTTTGAGGTTAATCTGGCCAAAGGCAATGCACCCGAATGTAGCTCGGCCAGTCATTTTGCAGATACGTCCGAACTAGAGCGGTCTGATAGCCCGCAACTGCGGGTCCTTGCAGCGGAAGATAACGCCCATAATCGCCTTGTTTTACAAATGTTGTTAGGACAAGTTGGCATTGAACCTGTGTTTGCAGAAAATGGGCAGGTTGCCGTTGATCTATGGAATCGGGGGTTTTTTGACTTTATCTTGATGGATGTTCAAATGCCGATCATGTCGGGGCCTGATGCCACTCGTAAAATTCGGGCCTTGGAAATTGAACAAAATCGCCCGCGCACGCCCATCATTGCGCTAACCGCCAATGCCATGACCCATCATGTACAAGAATGCTTAGCTGCAGGTATGGATGCCCATGTTGCCAAGCCCATTCGCCCCGAAGTTTTGTTTGCCACTATCGAGCAAACTCTTAAGGACGATCCAATCGGCCAAGAGACATTTAAAGATACTGGGTGAACTCGCCGTTTTACTTCATTCAAAGAGCCGTTTGTTTTCGCATAGTATGATTGAACACCATGAAGTAGTTTGTGGTAAAACCATACAAGAATTGGGTTGATTCAGATCACCCCTACTCACCCACCCATTCAAGTTAGGCCTAAGGGTACCACTTACTAAAGACCCAATGCAGCGCGCTGCGCTGCAAACAACCTCTCACACCCTTTTTGGGCCAAGGAAAGCAGGCTTAACAGTTCATCCTCGCTGATGGGGCGCTCTTCCCCTGTGGCTTGAACTTCAACCAAACCCAAGCCCTGTGCCAAGACAAAATTGGCATCGGCCTGTGCGCTGGAATCTTCTTGATAATCAAGATCTAGAACGGGTGTATCTTGATAAATTCCGCAAGATACGGCCGCAACTTGGGCTTTCAATGGATTTTGGGTGATCAGACCTTCAGCTTGGAGAACAAGGCAAGCCTGTTTCAAAGCTACCCATGCCCCAGTTAAGGCGGCAGTGCGTGTCCCACCATCGGCTTGGATGACATCGCAATCCAGTGTAATTTGGCGTTCCCCCAATGCCGTCAAATCAACAACCGAGCGCATGCCGCGGCCAATCAAGCGCTGTATCTCTTGCGTACGACCAGATTGCTTACCTGATGCCGCTTCCCGGCGGCCCCGCGTGTGGGTTGCCCGCGGCAGCATACCATATTCAGCCGTCACCCACCCACGCTTTTGACCGCGCATCCAACTGGGCAGATTTTCTTCTAGAGAAGCTGTCACCAAAACATGGGTATTGCCGAATTTCGCTAAGCAAGAGCCTTCCGCATAGAGGGAAGCACCGGCTTCAAGGCTGATGTCGCGCAATTGGTCGGGCCTGCGACCTGAAGGGCGTTGCATATTAGGTTTCCTTTATTGTGTTGTGTGGTTTGGTTTTGCCACCATCTGGTTGATCAATCAGACCCCCGATCATGGGGATCAGACCTAGTGGCACCTCCACAATTAGCTTTTGATTGGCTAATTCCACCCTTGGTACTAGGGCTTTGGTAAAGGGTAAGAACCAACTTGTTTTGGCACCTGGCGTGGCTTCAATTTCAAGGAGATCTTGGGGGCCGGTTACAACTGCCTTGACACGACCTAGATCAGCCCCAGCCATATCCTCAAGCCGTAAGCCAATCAAATCAACATGATAAAACTCGTCCTCTTCCACCTCAGGCAGCCTGGAACGGGGGACAAATAATGGTGTGTTGCGCATTGCCATGGCCGCTTCGCGGGTAGCAATTTCAGGCGCTGAAACCACCACGCCATCCTTGATCGGGTGCCAAGCACGTGGAGTTAGGACACAATTTC
Organism: Candidatus Phycosocius spiralis; assembly: GCF_030158815.1. GTDB lineage: Bacteria > Pseudomonadota > Alphaproteobacteria > Caulobacterales > Aquidulcibacteraceae > Aquidulcibacter > Aquidulcibacter spiralis. The sequence continues at coordinate 52,071 of NZ_BPFZ01000013.1, read as the reverse complement.
CCACTTGATCATAAAACGGTGCATAATTGATCATCGCTTCAGGCTTTTCTGTAAAGCTGCGCAACCTGACTTCGCCGTGCACTCCAAAAGCGCCGGCGATAGCACCCACCAAAATCAAGTCTTTAGCCAATCTCGCTTCGCTTATGCACAATTTTCCCGACTAGTCCGTAGGCAACGGCTTCTTCGGAACTCATCCAATAATCGCGATCAGTATCGGCCTTGATTTTCTCAATTGGCTGGCCAGTTGCTGCCGCAAAAATCGCATTGAGACGCTCACGCATCCGAATAATTTCACGCGCCTGAATTTCTATATCAGAAACCATGCCGCCGACACCGCCGCGGGGTTCATGCAACAAGAAGCGGGTATTGGGCAAACAGAACCGCCGTTCACGCTGTGCGGCAGCATAAATCAATGCGCCGGCTGAAGCGACCCAACCCGTACCGAGCACATTGACCGGGGCAGACACAAATTTGATCATATCATGGATCATATCACCGCTTTCGACATGGCCGCCTGGCGAGGAGACGATGAGCAAGATCGGGCGGTCAGACTCACCAGATAGCGCCAGCAACCGCTCACACACGCGTTGGGCCAATTTATCATCCACCCCGCCGGTCAATAAAATAGTCCGGCTGTCAAAAAGCGCCTTTTCAACAATAGCTGGGGCTGGGTTGCCGGCTTTGGATTCCTCTTCCTCGTCCATACGAAACATGCGTGCTGACTCCTCGTTCATTAGCTCTTTCCGACACGCTTTTGTTGATGAGATCAAGCTAGCGGTTGCGACTATGCTGTAGATTTCGTTCTACATGGTACATGCTAATATGCAATGAAAGGGGGTGTCCTTGAGTTGACGCCTAGCGAGTTGGGTGGGATTGATGACGTTAAGAGGTATAACCATGAATCTCACACGCCCAGACGGCCCAGACCCCACACTAACCCTATCGCGCCGTAGCGTTGGAGCCTTGGCTGGATTTGCCGGTTACGCCGCTGCAATATGCCCGGTGCATGCTCAGGCGATCACAACTTCAAGCAACAATTTGATTACTGGGATGGTGTCTTACCCCTCGCAGGGCTTTGAACTACAAGCTTTCATTGCACGCCCAGCTGCAGCGGGGCAGCGGCCAGTGGTTTTGGTTGTGCACGAAATTTTTGGTTTGCATGATTATATTCGCGATGTGTGTCGCCGCCTTGCGCAGGAAGGCTATGTCGCGATTGCACCAGCTTTATTCTTACGCGCAGGCGATCCAGCCCCGCTCACCGATTTTGCCCATATCATGCCAATTGTAAACAAGGCCACTAATGCCCAAGTGATGGGGGATATTGAGGCGACCATTAAGTGGCTGGATACCCAATTCTTTGTCAACAAAGATGCATTGGGCATAACAGGCTTTTGTTGGGGTGGCTCAGTCGTCTGGATGGCTTGCGCCTATACAAACCGCCTGAAAGCGGGTGTTGCTTGGTATGGGCGCCTTGAAGCGCGGGAAGGCTCAACCGATATGCGCAAATGGCCTATAGAGATCGCAGGCGATCTGAACAGCCCGGTTTTAGGTCTTTATGCAGAACATGATAGCGGTATTCCTTTAACCAGCGTGGAAGCCATGCAGACCAAATTGAAACAAGCGGGCAATCGCACCAGTCAATTGATCATCTATCCAGGGACCCAACATGGTTTCCACGCCGACTATCGTCCCCAGTATAACCAAGAAGCGGCACAAAGCGGGTGGGCCGCAATGCTGTCTTGGTTTCGTGCCAATCATGTTAAGTGAACCCCTCCTGATAAAACAATCTCAATAGATTGCCGCAGGAAGAGGTTTGCTCTGCAACCGCTTGCCTTATTCAGGCGACGGTTTGGTTTCGGTTAAGGCTTCTGCGGGCTGTCCGGATGAAACCGCGACCATGGCAGCACGCAGCGTCCGCCCTGCCAATACATAGCCCGCCTGAAACACGTCAGCGACTTCCCCAGCTGGGATATCAGCAGGTATTTGGGCGACGGCTTGGTGCACGCTTGGGTCAAATTTATCACCTTTAGCGCCAACACGTACCAGCCCATGACGCTCAAACACCGTCATTAATTCGCGCTGGGTCATATCTATACCCGTGGTAAAGCCATCAAAAGCCGCATCGCCTTTAAATGCTTCAGGCGCAGTGCTCAACGCGCGACCTAAATTGTCAGCGACTGGTAACAGATCGCGCGCAAACTTATCAATGGCATAAAGCCTCGCTTCCTGTTTTTCGCGCTCGGAGCGGCGGCGAATATTTTCTGTTTCCGCCATAGCGCGCAAGCTTGCGTCCTTGAGCGCCTCAATTTCAGCTTGGGCAGCTTGCAATTTTGCAATCAGCAACGCGCCCATGTCCTCGGGGCTTGTATCCTCACCTAAGAGCTCACGGGCCATATCGAAGGCATCTTGCCCATTAACCTCATCCCCATCGGTTTCAAGAGGTACATCATGAGAAGTGTTTTGAGTCTGATTTAGATCGTCTTGGGGCGGGTGTGCCCCTGTCTTAGTCGTCATTTTTGATCACTCATTTCGTCAAGTTTAAGCCTCGTCGCTCAATTAAGCGGCCTACGACCTTTGCTGTATAATCTACCATTGGTATGACGCGGGCATAATTCAAGCGGGTTGGTCCAATTACACCCAGTGCGCCAAGCACACGTCTTTGACTATCCTTATAAGGGGCGGCGACAAGAGCCGAACCCGACATCGAGAACAAGGGGTTTTCTGCACCAATAAACAATTTAACCGCAGCTGCATCCCGTGCTGCATCGAGTACATGTATCAGATCGCGTTTGCGCTCCAAATCATCAAACAGTATCCGCACCCTCTCTAAATCGCCCACCACTTGGCTATTGGCCAGTAGATTAGCACGCCCACGCACAATTAGTTTTCGACCAGCCATCGGATCGTCGCCTGACCATTCGGCAAAACCTGCTTCAATCAGGCTGGCCGCAACCCCGTCTAGGGTGGCTTGTGCATGACGCGCATCTTCTATGGCCTGCGATAATGCATCGGTTAAGGTGCGGCCTTTCAAACGGAAATTGAGGAAGTTTGTGCTTTCTTGAAGCTGGGATTGGGTCAAACCAACTGGCATTTGGACCAAGCGATTTTCAACTTGCCCATCATCAAAAACCAGCACCACAAGGATTTGTCCTGGACCTACCAGCACAAACTCAACATGTTTGACAGGGCTTTCACGTGTTGGTGTGGTGACAAGCCCTGCCCCGCCTGCCAATCCAGATAACAAAAGCGACGCTTCTGAAAGCGCGCTCGACAGGTCCGATCCCGCAGCCGCGAGCCTAGAATCAATTTCGGCCTTTTCCTCGCTGCCTAAATCGCCAATTTCTAATAGGCCATCCACAAAGAGGCGAAGCCCCGTATGGGTTGGTGTACGACCGGCACTTAGATGAGGTGCATCCAATAAACCAAGCCCGGCCAAATCCGCCATGGTATTGCGGATTGAGGCTGGGGATAGTCCAATGCCGCGCTTAGACAAGGTTCGCGACCCCACCGGCTCACCCGATTCAAGATATGCTTCGACAATGTCGCGAAATATTTCACGGGCACGAGCATCAAGATCTGCGAGGGTCGTCAAATGGGGCGGTGTCTGCATGATCAAAGGTGTTTAGCGCTAAGTCAAGCACGTCGCAATTTTCAATCTTGATAGAATAGGCCTTAAGGGTGTTAGTTTGCAAGTTCTAAATTGGTAATTCAAGCATAAATAAAAGTTTTTCTCTTTTGATAATCCAATCGCCTCACGCAAGCACTGCATACGAAAGGTCGCCAGTTGCCCAGCGACCTTTCCATTGCCAAACCAGTGAAGGGTCCATTCCTTGTGTAAAGGAGACGCTTTATGCACCCACTTCCGACGTGATCCTGATACGTACTTCACTTAGGCGCAGACAATGAGACATAGGATCACCTCCTTTCAGTTGCTATTGGGACCCCTATAGCGCCCTAATTTTAGGCAAAAGTCTAGTGCGTTTATGTGTGTTAGCCATATTCTTATTGGTCGCGCCCTCCAAAGCGTTAGGACTTCACCCGTGTTTGCAGCTCATCTCACCATGCCTTAGGATTTGATCTAATCTTTCACGTGCTTTTTTCGATCAGTTACTTAAGTCTGTTAACCCGATCCATGGTGGTCTAAGTCGTTGGACCCACCTTCATGAATGGCACTATTCTTGTGACAATACTAAGCTTTTGCTGCTCTAACTCTATGACCCCCAATTCTTTTGGGTTGGAAGTGGTGAAGGCCACTGCACGCGCGGTAACAGGCTCAAGACAAAAAAAACCTGCCCTAGGAGGGGTATAAAGTTGCAGCCTTGTGCACGGCGAGGGGGTCTCATCGACCCATAGATTAGCCTCTAAGATCAAGCCGTGACTTGGCCAGTCGATCTGCGCCCTCCCATTCCACCCTTCAAAACAATGGTCCAGATCAAGCTCTGTAACTTTGACCGATCGATACAACTGGTCGATCGCGGGTGGGCGAGCTGTGTGGCTGGGTAACGCCTCACCAGTGGTTTCCCACAAGCTTTCGGCACAAATCTGAAGTGTGGCTGCATCGGATACAAAATAAGGGTGTGGCCCCAAAGAGGCAGGGAATGGGCGTGGGTCCAAACTTTCCACACTAAGTGTCAACTCGAACGCATCGGGCAACAGATGAAACAGCTGACGGGTTATAAATGCCCAAGGCCAAGAGATATCGCCAAAATGATGCAATTCAATCTCAAGAAAACTGTCGCTGTGCGCTAGTACGCGCCAAGGGTTACGCCAGCCAATGCCGTGCAAGGGATGTGACCCGCCCGCCATATTGGGGGGTATGGCCGTCCTAACGCCCCCCCAAGTGAAGACGCCATCGACAATTCGGCTGACATAAGGGGTCATCGGGAAGCAGGACAGGCCAAGCGGGTCAGCTGATGCAACCGCACCTTCGATTGCAGGTCGCAACAAAGGATAGCCATACCAGCTCAAGCCCGCTATTCCGCCGCCAGCCTCCGGTGCAACTTCAAGTTCAAAGCCATGGGCTGAGAGGCTTATACTATGGACTGTCATGGGTAGGTCTAAGTGGCCCGGGCGATGCGTAATAGATTGGTGCCTCCCTTAGTACCAAAGGGTAAACCCGCAACGATAACAATACGGTCACCTGGCCTTGCCGTCCCAACTTTGGACGACATAGACGCTGCTACGCTTGCCATATCCTCGACATCTTTTGGATCTTTGGTCACCCGCGCCTCTAATCCCCACACAAGGGCCAATTTTCGGGCACTTCGAATGTCTGGCGTGAGCACCAAAACAGGCTGCAAGGGGCGCTCACGTGCGACACGTAAGGCCGTTGTCCCAGTTGCTGTAAAGGCGACAAGGCAGGCAGCTTTAGAGGCATTGGCAGCGGTTCTGGCTGCAGCCGACACGGCATCAGGTACCGCACTTTCTGGATTAGCATGCTCAGCATCCATCAAGCCCGGCCAGCGGGGATCGGCTTCGACCCGTTCGGCAATCCGGCTCATGACGGCAACAGCCTCCAGAGGGAATTGGCCAGCGGCGGTTTCTGCGGAAAGCATGAGTGCATCGGTGCCCTCATAAACCGCATTAGCAACATCGCTGGCTTCGGCGCGGGTTGGAGCCGCCGCAGCAATCATACTTTCGAGCATTTGGGTGGCAACGATGGTGGGAACGCCACGTTCGCGCGCCATACGTAGGATCATCTTTTGCGCCACTGGAACATCTTCTGGGGCCAACTCTACCCCTAAATCCCCGCGTGCCACCATCACGCCATCACAATAATCAAGGATTGCTGCTAAGCTGTCTAAAGCAGCGGGCTTTTCAATCTTGGCGAGACATGCAGCTTTCCCATTCACCAATTTTCGTAGCTCTGCCATGTCCTCTGGCCTCTGAACGAAAGAAAGCGCGACCCAATCGACACCCAAGTTCAGAGCAAACAATAGGTCTTTGCGGTCCTTTGGCGTCATTGCCGAAATCGGCAAAACCGCAGTTGGGACATTAACGCCTTTGCGGTCGGAAACTGGGCCAGGCTGAACGACTTCAGTTTTTGCCCAATCATCCCCATGCTCAACCACACGCAGACGCACGCGCCCATCATCAATCAACAAATCGTCTCCGACTTTAAGGGCGGCGAAAATCTCTGGATGTGGCATGCACGCCCGGTTGATGTCTCCTGGCGTTGGATCGCGGTCCAAGCGAAAATGCGCACCCTTAACAAGACTCACTTTGCCTTCCGCGAACGTACCCAGCCGCAGCTTTGGCCCCTGCAAGTCCGCCAGAATGCCTATTGGCCGTCCCATGGCTTTTTCGGCGGCGCGCACACTGGCATAGGCTTCTGCATGGTCTTCATGGCTGCCATGGCTGAAATTCATGCGAAATACATCGACCCCGGCTTGGGCTAATGCCAATGTCATATCGGGCGAGCGACTGGCCGGGCCCAAGGTGGCGACGATCCGTGTACGGCGATTGCGGATCATGACTTTGAATATCCAGCAGCCTTGCGGGCATTAGCTTCTATTGAAGGAAAGTCCCGCGCCGCGATCAGTTCAGGTGTCGCGATCCAAGTACCCCCAACTGCAACAACATTTGGTAGGGCGAGATAAGCTTCTATCTTATCGGCCGTCACCCCCCCCGTAGGGCAAAAACGGGCATCAGGCAGGGGACCCGCAAAGGACTTCAGCGCCGCCGCACCACCTGATTGCTCTGCTGGGAAGAATTTCAACACGCCAAATCCCTCTTCCAAACGGCTCATGACTTCTGTGGCTGTGGCAACGCCAACCATGACATTTGCATCGGCTTGAAGGAGTGCGACACGCAATCTTGGGCTTGTTCCTGGCGTAACAATGAAGTCAGCACCTACTTTAAAACAGGCCTCAACATCACCTTCACTCAATACCGTTCCCGCACCAATCAGCAAATCTGGAGCAGCCGCTTTCATCAGGGCGATAGCTTCTAGGGCCACAGGCGTGCGCAGGGTCACTTCCACATTCTTCAAGCCCCCAGCCTGAAGTGCCAATACCAATGATTCAGCAACGGATAAATCATCAATGGTGAGAACTGGGATCAAGGGTGCCGCTCTCAATTGGGTTGCAAAACTTGTCATGATCCATTCCTGTCATTTGTTTTGTTTATCGACTTAGGCGCAAAAAAGGCTGCACCTTCCAAAGCGGCAAAAGGATTGCGGGCACGAAAGACCGGTACACCCTTCAAATAAGAACTCATGGCCCCTTTGTTAAAAAACCGGTCTTTAAAAGCGTTGGTTCGTAAAAATGGCGCTAAAGCTTCTGTCACGCCACCCGCGATTACACATCCACCTAAAGCGCCAGTTGAAAGAATGGCATTGCCAGCAAATGTCGCCAGAGATTGGATTAAAATTTCAACGGCCTCAACGGCACTTGGATCATCGCCTGCAATGGCAGAGGGCCCGATTTCATTCCCACCAGAAATCCGAACAGCACGACCAGTTAAGGCCGCTATGGTTGTGTATAAGTGATCCAGTCCAGGTCCCGAGACGATGTGTTCAAAACTTACATAGGGTAATTCTTGGGCGATAACAGCTAGAATTTCACGCTCGCGCGGGGAAACTGGGGCATAGGCTTGGTGGCCACCTTCTGTGGACAAAACCTGCCAATCATCATGGCTCGGCACCAAAAGCGCCATACCAAGGCCGGTCCCTGGTCCTAGAACTACCATAGGTGCATCCGGCCGCGCGTTACCCTCGATCAAGACCTCAAAGGCATCGGGCGCATTGATCGCTACCGCGCGGGCCTGGGCGGCAAAATCATTCACCAAGGTCACGCTTTCAAAGCCAAAGCGCGACTTTGTGCTTGAAGCAGAAACAACCCAATCTGAATTGGTTAGATGCACTTCATCGGCACCTGTTGGGCCTGCTAAGGCAAAAACGGCTGCAGCGGGTAATGTGCGCCCTTCATTCTTCCAGGCCTCAATCGCATGATTAAAGGTGGGAAAGGATAAAACCGGTAGGCGCGCGACCTCCAAAAGCTCCACCTGATTGTACCCTTTAAGGCGTGCAATCGCTAAGCGCGCATTGGTGCCGCCTACATCGCCTACAAGAATATCTCTATGACTCATGCGTCAGCCTCAGCGGCTTGCGCGCTTTGATCTTGAACCGGTTCATGTGGAGGATCATCAGGATCCATATCGCCAAAGGGCAAAGCCCCTGCTTCGGCATGGCTCACTCCATCACGAAATACAGAAAATAGCTCCCGGCCAAAGCCGCGGTTGACGCCAGAAACAACAGTGGTATCCAAGGGGCGCTTTTGCCAGATAGCTTCAGGCACAAGCGCATCCAAGATCCCATGCTCTGCATCGACCCGAATAAGGTCACCGTTTTGAATTTTTCCAATTAAGCCACCTGCTTTGGCTTCAGGGCTGACATGAATAGCGGCCAATACCTTGCCTGAGGCCCCAGACATCCGCCCATCTGTAACCAAGGCGACTTTAAACCCTCGATCCAGGATCACTCCCAAAGGTGGGGTTAGCTTATGTAGTTCTGGCATGCCGGTAGCGCGTGGTCCTTGCCCACGCACAACCACCACGACATCGCGGTCCAATTCCCCCGCATTAAAGGCTTTGTGGAGGCTGGCTTGGTCCTTAAACACCCGTGCTGGGGCTTCTACTACGCGGTGCTCTGGTTTTACAGCTGAGACTTTGACACAAGCCCGACCCAAATTGCCTTTGAGTACCCGTAATCCACCATCGGATGAAAATGGCTTTTCGATTGACGCTATCACGGCATCATCTCCGGTAGTGGTTGGGGCGTCACGCCATTTTAGACCAGCGTCGGATAAATACGGCTCTTGGGTATAGGCTGTTAGACCGCCTTTCCCAGCAATCGTGATGACATCGCCATGCACAAGCCCCGCGTCCAACAGGACACGGATCAGATAGCCCATGCCACCGGCAGCATGGAAATGATTCACGTCGGCAACCCCATTGGGATAAACCTTACAAAGAAGGGGGGTCACGGAAGAAATATCATTGAAATCGTCCCAATCCACAATCAGGCCGGCCGCCCGCGCGATGGCTGGAATATGGATCATTTGATTGGTCGATCCCCCGGTTGCGCACAGGCCAACAATGGCATTGACTATGCTGCGCGCATCCACGACATGCCCAATGGGTGTGTAGTGATCTGTGAGTTGCGTGATCTGACTGGCGCGAAGCGCACTATTTTCCACCAAGGCCGTGCGCAAAGGCGTATTGGGGTTGATGAAGGCTGAGCCCGGCACATGCAGGCCCATAATCTCCATCAGCATCTGGTTTGAATTGGCGGTGCCGTAAAACGTACAAGTGCCCGGGCTATGATAGCTTTGGGATTCGGCCTCCAACAAAGCATCGCGCCCGACTTTGCCTTCGGCAAATAACTGGCGAATACGGGCTTTTTCTGGGTTTGGTAAGCCAGACGGCATAGGTCCTGCTGGGCAGAAAATCGATGGGAGCCAACCGTGACGCAAGGCGCCGATCAAGAGGCCTGGAACAATCTTATCGCACACACCCAGATAAATGACCGCATCAAACGTATCATGCGACAAGGCAATCGCCGTGCTCATCGCAATGGTGTCGCGCGAAAACAGCGACAATTCCATGCCTTCAAAGCCTTGGGTAATGCCGTCGCACATGGCTGGCACCCCACCGGCAACTTGGGCGGTGGCGCCAAACTTTCTAGCGGCCTTTTTGATGATTTCAGGATAGGTAGCTAAAGGCTGATGCGCGGAGAGCATATCATTATAGGCGGTCACAATGCCAATATTGGCCCATCGGCCTGATTTGAGCATTTCCTTGTCTTGTAACGGACAAGCCGCAAAGCCATGCGCCTGATTGGCAGCAGCCAAACGGGCCCGCGCTGGGTCGCCTGATCGGCGGGTTTCAATCAGGTCCAAATAACGCTGTCTTCGGGCTTTCGAACGCGCTTGGATACGGGCGGTAACCTGGGCGATGGTGGGATGAAGCGGCGCAGACATCGTTATTTCTTTCAATCAGTTCGCCCAAAGGGCCACAAAATGGTTTCCACCCGCTTCAATTGCTGCGCGAATGGGCGCGATAGCAATCGGCGCATGCAGGGCACGGGTTAGAATTTGCTTTTTTTCGGCCCCAAAGATTAGCAACATAACCAGGTGCGCTTCGGCAACAACCGGTAGCGTTATGGTCATGCGGTCAAAATAAGGGGCGGCAATGGGGGCGGGGCTTGCATCTACCCCTAAAACAGTCGCTTGGGCTTTTGGATCAAGGCACCTTTGTAAATCTGGCGATTTAGGAAACCACGATGCACTATGCCCATCAGGTCCCATACCTAAAACTACAGCATCAAACGGACGTAGCGACGCATAGGGTGGATCTAGCATACCTTCAGATTCTCGTGCCGTCTTCGTTGCCCGCTTCATACCAAAAATCGTAACCCCTGTAGCTGCCTCAAAAGCGCGTAAAAGCATAGCTTGATTGGAGCCAGGATCACTCAACTCAACCCACCGGTCATCGACTAAGGCAATATCGACATGTGACCAATCCAAATCCATGCCCGCAAAAAGTCGATAGGCAGGCTCAGGGCTTGATCCCCCCGATAAAGCGATCCGTGCCCGCCTACCTTGCTCATGGGATAGCATAACACTTGCCGCCAAGGCATCCGCCAGCGCTTCATTGGCTTCTTGGCGGCTTTCAAAAGCAAACAGCGGGAAGGGCAAGGCCATGTCTGTCACACAAGGCTGCGCCAATGACGACCATCGCGGTCCAAAAGCAAAGCTGCTTGTAACGGCCCGTCACTTCCAGATGCATAGTGGTGTGGACTGGCATCTGACGCTTCCCAAGCGCCAATCACTTGATCTACCCAAGCCCAAGCCGATTCCACTTCATCTTTGCGCATAAAGAGCGAAAGATTGCCGCGCACCACATCCATCAACAGGCGCTCATAGGCATCAGGATAACGCAAAGTGAATGCCGTGTCATAGGAAAGATCAAGCGGCACAGATTTGACACGCAACCCACCCGGGCCCGGTTCCTTGATTTGCAACCACATCTCCATGCCTTCATCAGGTTGAAGACGCATTACCAATTGGTTGGGTGAGGCATCCTTGCCAAACAGGCTGTGGGGCGGCGGGCGGAATGTCACCACAATCTCTGAGCGCCTGGAAGGCAAACGCTTACCGGTGCGCAAATAAAACGGCACCCCAGCCCAACGCCAATTGGCAATCTCAACCTTAAGCGCCACATAGGTTTCCGTTGAACTGGTGCGCCCAGGCCCTAAATCATCAAAATAGGCTTTAACTGCTTCACCATCCACTAAGCCTGCTTTATACTGACCCCGCACAGTATGGCTTTCAATATCTTTAGGGCCGATCGGCACAAGCGCTTGAAGTACTTTGATTTTCTCTGTCCGTATCGCATCGGCATCCACGGAATTGGGTGGCTCCATGGCGACCAGACATAAGAGTTGCAGCAAGTGGTTTTGCACCATATCGCGCATCGCGCCTGATTTGTCATAATAATCGCCACGGCTGCCGACCCCAATCGTTTCAGCGACCGTGATTTGGACGTGATCGATCGATGCCCGCGACCAAACCGGCTCGAACAAAGCATTAGCAAAGCGTAACACCAATAGATTTTGAACTGTCTCTTTACCCAGATAATGATCAATTCGATAGACACGATCCTCTGAGAACACATCCGCCACCGCATCATTAATGGCTTTCGCGGAAGCAAGATCGCGGCCCAATGGCTTTTCAAGGACAACCCGTGACGCCGCTGAAACCAAACCCGCTTCGCGTAGACGGGCACAAATCCCACCAAAAACCGATGGTGGCGTTGATAGATAAAACACCCGAACCTTATCTTCGCCGCCCGCTAAGGCTTGCACCAATAGAGGCCAAGCGTCATCCGCTTTGGTTGCATCAAGTGCTACATAATCAATCAAACCTAAAAAAGCCTGATAAGTAGGATCGGTTGGATCACCCTTGGCTAAGGTCGCAAAGCCCTCACTGACAGAGGCACGAAATGCATCGCGTGTAAAGCCCTGACGCGCAACGCCTACGATCCGACTGTCTCTTGGGATTTGGCCATCCTTAAAACGGTGAAACAGCGATGGGAATAGTTTGCGCATCGCAAGATCGCCCGATGCCCCAAAAACAACCAGATCAAAACTCGGTACGGGGACGAATTCAGCCATCTAAGCGCTCCAACAGAATAAGAAGAATAGTCGTGTTTGGCAGAAAATACAGCGCCATATCAGCGCTTATCCATGACCCAAAAGTGTGGTGTCTTTATCGGTTTGGGCCTATGGCGCCCCGAAGTGTGCAAACAATTACCTTAAAGGCCCAAGGTGCGCCTTCCCTTTGGGCAATAAGTCGAACAGCTTATAGGCCAGTGCAAGAACTTATGGCATATATACAATGTGTTTTCTCCAGGAAACAAACCTCATGCAGTTTGACCTATAGCTAAGTAAGCCATAGGTGCCCATGGGCACCATCCTCGGTGACCCAGCCAAATTGCTTGCCAGATGGATGGAGCGCGAGCGAAATCACCCCGCGCCGCAGTTTCCTTGGATCATCGACCAATTCCCGACGAGGTCTGGTGCCACAAAGATGCTTAAACTGGCCAGAAAACAAATCCACTTGATCCACGCCCCCATCCGACCACCCGACAAGGGCTTGATGGCCAATGCCTACCACCGCTGTGACCAGTCCCAATCTTGGCCGGTAAACGCCGGCTTGTTGTCCCATAGGACCACGATCGCCCAAAATGGGCCACGCTAAAAGGGCGGGGCCGCCGGAAGTTAGCACTATGCCGCCATCTTCTAGCACATATAGCTGACGCGGTTTGGCAGGATAACCTCCCATTTTAAAGGCTTTGCCGTCTCGCAACCGCCATCCGGCGAGTGCGGGTTCTGACAGCCCCACGAACAAAAATGCATTTTGGACGCTATAGGCCACTGAAATTGGTCCGCCGCCACATGGAATTTCCTGTACCAACTCCTTGGCTCTCGTATCAAACAGGCTGATGCCGCCACTGTGGGCAACCGCAAGCTCGGTTCCTTCTTCATTGAACGCAAAAGCGGTTGGACCTTTAGGTGGTGTCAGGGTCGCCACCTCTCCACCAAGCTCAATCAAGGCAACTTGCTTGCCAACAGCAACGGCAATTCTACCTGTTTCTGGATGAAGCTCGATCGCATCAAGCCATATTCGCGGCGCGTCAAAAATCACCTGTGTATCGCCCTCGCCATCGACCCGTATCACCTTACCATCGTCGCCGCTGGTTAGGATTGCATTGCGTAGCGGGTCACCCGTCATGGCCAGAATACCGCCTTGGTGGGGATAAACCTCTTTCTCACCCAATCTGATCAGGCCATCGCCAAATACAAAGACAGCTTTGTTCTCAATCCAAGCGGCACCAACACCGGGCGCGGTATGACGGGCTGGTCCTTTCAATCGTTTCGACACTTACCCCTCCAAGGGTTCAAAATTATGGGAGCGCGGTCACCAAGTCACTCAGCCATAGGGTAGTTTAGCTGCCTTTGACGATAAAAGCTTGTACGTCAGACCCTTTAGTCTGGGGAATGGGCTCTAACCAGGCTGGTGGCTTGCCAGATCTAAGGGCGGCCATCAGGCCATCGGGTGCTTCGCGCGATAAAATGTTATTCTCTGCTGAACGCGCACAAATCGCAACATAATCAATTCCCATGGCGCGCACTTGTCGCCCTGCCGCTACGGGCTTGGCCATAAAGAGGCGATAGGCGGCTAGATTACCAACATTATTGCGGTGGTAAGGGGCCGCGAGAACCCTATGATTGGTGGTCAGCAACAAACGCGCGCCCATATCAATCGGGGCTAGAACCAGCCCAGGCTTCGCATTGCTAAGGGCCATAAAGGCGCGCTGCGTATAACAGCCCGCACCCCCGCCGGTTTTAACCCGCGTACTCTTTGGCTCGTAAAGTTCACCAATCTTAGCACCAACAAAGCCCGGGATAATTGGGTTGAGCACCAATGCAACCAGTAAGGCCTGTTTGAGTTTGGCGTGGCTGATGAGTTTGCCAATCAAAGCGGCCGACATGATGCCCGACGCCGTCATCGCGAGCCCTGCGGTTCGGCTCTGCCAAAACAAGGCTAAGGCGGTTGCAACAAAGAGGGTCAAGGCGGCCAAGACCCACCGATCCCGCTCTAACCCTTTTGCCCAGATAAGCGCTGCAATACTTGCGAGAGAGGCCAAGCATGGGAAGAGCGCAAATGCAAAGCTGATACTATGTTTGGCGCGGATCAAGGGTGCCGTTTCGGCCACATTATGGAGCCAAAGCCTCGTCAATAAAGGGTCAATCTGCGCATAAGGCGGCACAATCAGCTCAGGAAAAAAGTAAAGCCCGCCACCGACGATTCCACCAATGAGCGCTAGCAACACCCACCGCTTCGTCAAGCCAGACCTTGGCAAAAGGGTCACAAGCGCCAGCAGGCTACCTCCGACAAAACCAAGGACGACGTGCCCGCGGCCTATCGCGTCATTGATGGGGGCCGACCACGCGGTCACGGGAACTGTCGCCACGAAAGCAATCGCCAAAGTGATAGCAAGGCCTAAGCCAAACCAGCGCGTCTCTTTCGCCACATCCTGCCCACGCAGTCCCCACCGTACGGTCACCCATGCAATCAGTACCAATTGCAGCGGCAGGGCTTCAAGCCCAACTGCAATGCCAAGCGCGATTGCTATGCCGCATAAAGCGGCCATGCGATGGCTACCCGCGAACAGACTCCAAAGTGCGGTTGCGACAAAGATCAGCTGGAGGCCATGATGATCGACCCGCCCGGGTTGAAAATAGAAGATGGCTGCGGAGCCACAGCTGATCAAAAGTATCGCAGGGATCAGCGCCTTTTGCCCACCAAGGGCCATGGCTGCGCGCGTCGCGATGATCAGATAAACCACACCCAGCCAAACGGGCGTCAAAAAGACCGCTATCTTCTCGCCGAGGGTGGGACCGACGAACGCTTGGGCTACCACCATGGTAGCGGCAAGGGGCAAATCGGCAATACGGGACCAATGGATATTACTGACCGGATGGGCTGTTAAGCGATGTTGGGACACGTCA
Source organism: Candidatus Phycosocius spiralis (assembly GCF_030158815.1). Classification (GTDB taxonomy): domain Bacteria; phylum Pseudomonadota; class Alphaproteobacteria; order Caulobacterales; family Aquidulcibacteraceae; genus Aquidulcibacter; species Aquidulcibacter spiralis. The sequence continues at coordinate 36,995 of NZ_BPFZ01000013.1, read as the reverse complement.
AACCAAGCCTGCCCCGCCAGCCAGTCACGCACTTGGAGGATGCGCATCGCATCATCATTATCTACGAGGTTCCAAACCGAAACCTTGGCCCAATAGGGTGGCAAAAAATGAAAAGCCGCTAAGGCAAAGCCACCAACCAAAATAAGACGCAGCAAAAGCTCAACCCTCATTGGATTTAGGGTAGGATACTTTGGATTGGCTGGGCTGTTCGCGGACATCGAATTTGATTACCAAGGATTTGGATAAATTTCATGCAATGGCGTGCAGGGACATTTAAAGCCATCGCAGTGGAAGGGATTATGCAAGGTGAAGTCTTTTCAAAATCCGTTACCACATCTGTTGAAGGGAAAAATGATGCGATTCATAATCGTGGGCGGGCTGGGCTTTGGTTTAGACGCCGCTCTGGTCTTTGGACTGCTTCATCTTGGCTTCAATGTGTATGTCTGTCGGGTTGTTTCTTTGTGTGCTGTATTAGGTTTCACCTATCTCCTCAATCGGATGGCAACATTTGTGGCCGCTGGCCCGCCTTCTTGGCGTGAATTTTTGGCCTATGTGGTCGCCAGTCTATTGGCGCTGGGGGTTAATTATGGCGTATTTGTGGGTGCACTTTGGCTCCACGCCCCGGTTTTACTGGCTATGATGGCCGGAACGGGCCTTGCGGCGGTCCTGAATTTTCTTAGCTATGGTCGGATATTTAAGGCGGCCAAACCTCACCTGTAAGCCATCAGGATTTCCCAGTGATCTGCACTGACGGGCTGAACCGATAGGCGTGGTGCCTTAACCAAGGCAAGATCGGCCAATCTTGGGTCTGCTTTGATGGCCCCAAGCCCGATGGGCTTGTTCAAAGTCTTCACCGCAGCAACATCGACCGCCACCCAAGTTGGATCGGTGGGGTCAGGGTAGGCGGGCTTGATGATTTCAACGACGCCCACAATCTGGCGCTCATCGCCTGTGTGGTAAAACAAGGCCAAATCGCCCTTTGCCATTGCTTTGAGATAGTTTTTGGCTTGGTGGTTACGAACACCGGTCCAAGCTTCGCCTTTAGGCCCGCATTTGACTTGTTGATCAAAGGAAAACTGATCGGGCTCGCTTTTAAGCAACCAATATTGCATTGTCGGCCTACCTTGTGATGGATCGTGCGGCCCTAAGAAGCACTTTTTACGATCCAGTCGTCAATGCCCTTGGCGGCCAAAGCAGCACTCGAAAAGCACGCTTGCAAAAGATACCCGCCCGTTGGGGCATCCCAGTCGAGCATTTCGCCTGCCACAAAAACCCCCGGCACTTTCTTCAGCATAAGGTGGTGATCGACACTGGCCTGGGCGACGCCCCCAGCGGTCGAAATCGCTCGCTCTAAACCTGCCAAGCCGGTAACCTTCAAGGGCAAGGTTTTGATTAAGCGCGCTAAACCCATAGCTGAATTGGGTAGTTTGTTTTGGGTGGCTTCGCGCATTAGGGCGATAGCGGGGCTGGTCATGCGTAAGTGACTTTTTAAAGCGGTAGACAAGGATTGGCCCGCTTTTGCCCTCACCAATTTAGTGGCCAAGGCTTCAGGCGATTGATCGGGGCGTAAATCAATCTCGATGCTACAAGGCCCAGCTGCCAGCACTTCGCGGAGCCACCCAGACAATGCATAAATTGGGCCGCCCTCTAGCCCCATTTGCGTGATCACCACATCGCCTCTGGCCTTGGTATGCCCACAGCTTATTGCCACATTTTTGAGTATTGCCCCGCCAAATTGGCCTGAAACATATGCGTTCCAACCCAGATGAATACCGCAATTGCTGGCCTGAAGTGGGGTAATCTCAACGCCCATTGGTGCGAGGATCGTCGTCCAAACCCCATCCGATCCGAGTTTCGGCCAGGACGCGCCACCCAAGGCCAACAAGGTCGCACGTGACGCATGGCTCGTGACGTTGCCATCCCGATCGCGAATTTGAACTTCGCCTGCTTTTGAAAATCCAATCCAGCGCGCGCCGGTTATTATTTTGACCTCTAGGGTTTCTAATCGGCGCAACCACGCGCGCAATAAAGGCGAGGCTTTAAACGCTTTAGGAAAAATTCGCCCACTTGAGCCAACAAAAAGCTCTTGATCGAGGCCGTTTGCCCATGCTTGCAGATCTGCTGGTGTAAACTGATCGAGCCACTGGCCGGTCCATGTGCTGGCGGCTCCATAACGGGTTTTAAAAACCCCAAGCTCTTCACTATGGGTTAGGTTCAAGCCGCCGCGTCCTGCCATTAAGAACTTGCGTCCAACAGAAGTCATCGCCTCAAAAACAACGACCCTATGCCCCTTGGAAGCGAGGAAATCCGAGGCAAATAGGCCGCTGGGGCCAGCGCCAATGATGATGATCGGCAATTGGGAAGCTTCGGCCATCAGACTTTAAATCTGGGCGGCTTGGAAAAACGCATAATCTGATCGTCTAATGTGCCAAACCGGAAGGCCAAACGGTCCAACATGTAGTTTTGATGCACATTCCAGGACGCGACATCGCCTTGCTTTGGAAAGGACGCCATGGCGCGCGTAACATAGCCCAAACGAAAAGCGAGCCAAGGGGTGAGGGTTGGCGCTATGGCCCCAATTTTGGGCTTACACTTCGTTTGTCCAGTTTGATCCATATGGCTCAACAGGCGGCAAATATATTCCGCTGTCAAATCAGCCCTTAGCGTCCAAGACGCATTGGTATAGCCAAAGGCCGACGCCAAATTGTGCACCCCGCTATACATGATGCCCTTGTAGGAAAAGGTCTTGGAGAAATCGACCTCAAAATCCACCTCCCATAGCACTTGAAGCTTAAGCCCAGTCGCAGTCACATTCACATCAGCCTCCAGGTGGGCCCCGATTGTAAGGCGATCCCTGTTTCGTCAAAATGGCTGATCTGATCGGTTATAACGTCCGCCTTGCCCGATATAATAGCCTAGAATAAATCGCTGTCTGGAACCAGACACAGACGTTGATCCCATGGGTTATAGTCTGGTGTTAAATGTTTTCCGAGATCAAAATCAATAGACAATTGATCGGCCGACATGGCCAGAAGGCGCTTTTTGATCGCGGCTGGATAGGTGCGTGCCATCTTAAGAAATACAATTAAAATAGGATATTGCGCCAGCGAATGAAAAATTTGACCAGTTTTTCAGGTAAAAGGGTCGTAGCCAATTGGCTGAGTCATCTTCCCCAGGTCGCGACACCACATAGGAGGGGGAGCGTTGAAGCATGGTGACTTTGGCGGCTTCCTTCGCCATCGCGGGGACCAAGGCAATCGCTGTTGCCCCACTACCGATCACAATGCCTTTTTGATCGCCATAGTCAAAGTTTTCATGCCAGATTTGCCGATGGATGATCGCGCCTTTAAAGCAGTCATGACCCGTGAACTCTGGCTGATGGGCTTCGTGATAATTTTATAGGCGCTGCACATGTATAAAAAGGCGCAGTTTATCTGATGCTTATCCAGATCTTGCCCGATGTGACATCTCACAGTCCACAAGCAAGTCACCAAGTTCCACGAAACCGCTATGGCAACAAGGTTAAGGCGCAGCTGGTTAAAGAGCGCCAATTCCTGAGCTGTTTCAAGAACATAGCTTACAATGGATGGGCTATCGGCTATCGCTTTGGCCTGCGCCAAAGGCTTAAAATAAAACCATACTTAATACATGTCCTAGTCCGAACGAAAGCCCGGGTAACGGAATAAGTCCCACGTGCCCCCTATGGAAGACCGGCCTTCAAGGATGGCAAAGCTCTTGTGGGGACATCAGGTTTTGAGATGATAAGCACCACTAATCCCAGAAATTCCAGCGCCAAAGATCAGCATATCGACATGTTCGAGTTTGTGTGTCTTTAACTGGGTTTGCGAGGCTTTTGGCATAGAGGGTTCGATTCAATCTGGATGAGTTAAGCTCTAGCGTGGCGCGCGTTTGGCCAAAATACGTTGCAGGGTACGACGGTGCATATTCAGGCGCCGCGCCGTCTCTGACACATTATGCCCGCATAACTCAAAAACACGCTGTATATGCTCCCAACGCACGCGGTCGGCACTCATCGGGTTGGCGGGGGGATCTGGCAAATGATCGCTTTGCGCCAGCAATGCCTTGACAACATCATCGGCGTCGGCAGGCTTGGATAAATAATCAATCGCACCAGCCTTAACGGCGGCAACCGCACTGGCGATGTTGCCATAGCCCGTTAGCATTACGACGCGCGCATCGGGGCGGGCCAGATGCAATTCTTCAACAAGTGTTAAGCCGGAGCCATCTTCTAGCCGCAGGTCCAAGACAGCAAAAGCAGGTGGCTGCGTGCGCGTGATCGCCATCGCTTCTTCAACCCCAGCTGCGGTCTTGACCTCAAAGCCACGACTTGCAAGCGCACGTGCCAATCGGTTGCGCAAAGGGCCATCATCATCCAGCAATAATAAAGAGCGATCGACGAGCGCAGAAACAATGGTGTCAAGTAACATTATGCCTTTTCGTCTCCCTTCTTTGGCCAGATCACACGCCTGAATATGATGATAGATCCTTTGTGCTAAAGTGGTGCGCGCTATGCAAAGGATTTGGCTGCAATGGCCGAATAGGGCCAATGTATCTCCACCACGGCCCCTTTTTTAGCACCTTCATGATTCCAGAAGCTAATTGTTGCACCTGAGCGTTCAAGCAAGGTTTTGGCAATGAAAAAGCCCAGCCCCATACCTTCTCTATGCGGCGCGACTGAACCTGCGGCTAGGTTGGTTGTAACATAAGGCTCCCCCAGTCGATCCAGAATGGCTTCATCAAAACCTGGGCCATCGTCCATGATTGTAACTTTGACATGTTGCTGATTCCAGCTGGCAGCGACTGTTACAGCTTGGTTTGCATAATGAATCGCATTTTCAAACATATTGCCCATGCCATAGAGGATAGACGGGGATCGTCTGACGAGCAGCTCATTCTTACCCTCGGGGCCCTCAATATCAAAAAGTAAAGCCTTGTGACCTAAGTCTGGATGCCGCTGGGTCACTTCTTCCAATAATTGCCCCAAAGGAACCATATCCGTAACTAGATCTGGTTCATGTCTATGATCGGTCAAGTTGCGCAGGATTTCACGACATCTTTGGGCTTGGGTAAGGATCAGTTGGGCGTCTTCTAAATCGGGGCTGGCTTGGGGCAAGGACCGCAGCATTTCCTTGGCCGTCACTTGAATGGTAGCCAATGGGGTTCCAAGCTCATGGGCGGCTGCAGCCGCCAAACCACCCAAAGCAGCCAAGCGTTGTTCGCGCGCTAACACCTCTTGGGTTGCGATCAAGGCATCCGCCAGACGGCTTTCCTCGACCGAGACACGCCATGCATAGCCTGCGGTAAACAACAGCCCGACAATAATGCCAAAAGCGGCTGAAACCTGATAGAGTAAAGGGACGCTAAAGCTGCCGGCAGGCCGCCAGGGCAAAGGGTAAGAATAGACCGCCAAAAACGCCACACAAACAATGGTGATGGCGAGAATGCTTAGCGTCCAAAGCGGCCGCAAGATAGAGGCTGCAATCGTAGCGGGGGCGATAAGAAGTAGACAAAATGGGTTTTGAATCCCTCCAGTTAAAAACAATAAGAAGGCTAATTGCAGCGTATCAATCGTCAATTGGGCGGCCGCCTCCCATTGTCGCACCAAACGCTGCGGGGCAATGCCAATTGTAATCACAAGGTTCAAAGCTGAATTGGCCCCAATCGCCAATAAGCAGGCCATAAGGGGCAATTCAAACCCAAAACCAAAATGGACAACCAAAACCGTAATGAATTGACCAATCAGAGCAAACCAGCGCGAACTGACCAAAGTCCTAGACCGCAAACGCCCTACAAAGGGTGCATTCAAGGCCAGTGCGGCGGCAATAATTTCCTGATCTTTTGAGGCTGTCTTCATCGCTTTAGCATGGCTTTCAACCCTTATAATCGTGCCAAACACCCTTGCCGTCTAGTAATTGTAGGCCGGTGGACGCCTCGCGCACATGGGGTGTTTCGAGCGGCGCTTTAAACGCCCCACCTGGTATATCTAAAACATAGGTCGGTTGGGCCAAGCCACTCATGGTTTTGCGTAAAGCGCGCATCAAGGCTTGGCCCTTTTTAATCGGTAAACGAAAATGCGAAGTGCCTGGAGCCAGATCAGGGTGATGGAGATAATAAGGTTTGATCCCCAGCCCAAAAAACATCCTCATGAGGTCTTGTAGCGCCTCAAGATTATCATTGATGCCTTTGAGTAAGACGCTCTGGCTTACCAAAGCGATGCCGGCATCTGCCAACGAACGAACACATGATTGGGCCTCCTTAGAAAATTCTTGGGCATGATTGGCATGGATCGCCACCCAAGTTGCAATCTCTGGCGCTTTTAGGGTTTCAATAAAGGCAGGCGTTACCCGGTCCGGGTCCACAATGGGTACGCGCGTATGCCAGCGCACAATTTTAACGTGCTCAATCGCTGCCAAAGCTTGGGTTAGCTCCCCCACGCGGCGTGGTGACAGCATGAATGGATCGCCGCCGGTTAAGATAACTTCGAAAATCTCTGGGTGGGCCGCAATATAGGCAATGGCGGCAGCAAGGTCTGCTCGTGTTAGGTTAGGACCACCAGGACCCACCATTTCGCGCCGAAAGCAAAATCGACAATAGACCGGGCAAACTGAGACGACCTTCAACAAAACCCGATCCGAGTAGCGGTGCACCAGACCCGGCAAGGGTGAGAAGCCCGCATCATCGATAGGATCGAGAATTTCCACTTCTAGGGTGTGAAGCTCTTTTGGCGACGGGATGAATTGGGCACCAATCGGATCAGCTGCATTCGACCGATCGATCAAATTAGCCATGTGCGGGGTAAGCCCGATCGCGTAGCGTTGAGCTACTTGGGTTAAGGTAGGGTCCAAATCTTGCGCCAATAGGCCTGCATCTTGCAGCTGGGCAAGGGTGGTCAGGTTTGTGGATGATGCGGGAAAGGTGCCCGACAAATCAGTCTTTACCTGTTGAGCCAAATCCACCCGATCCCCGCGCCGTTTCGTCCAAGACGTCGTGAACGGCCCAGTCAATTTGCGTGATGGGTGCAATGACCATTTGCGCTATGCGGTCGCCACGTGCGATTCTGAAAGCCTCCTCACCGTGGTTGATCAAAATGACACCCACTTCGCCGCGATAGTCTGCGTCAATGGTGCCGGGGCTATTGAGACAAGTGATGGCGTGCTTTATCGCCAGTCCAGAGCGGGGCCGTATTTGGGCCTCATAGCCCGGTGGGAGCGCTATCGATAGCCCGGTTGGAATGAGCGCCCTGCTGCCAGGTAAAAGATCGATAGAGGCACCAATGGCGAGTGCGGCGCGCAAATCCATCCCCGCAGACTGAGCGGTCTCATAGGCCGGCAAGGGCAGATCGCCAAAATGGTCGAGCTTTTTGATGGCCACTAAGGGCCTTATTGGCACGTTAGTGCCATGACTGGCATTTTCTGTTTGTGCTGACGATGGGGTTTGCATGATAAGAACTTGGCCCTAAAGACGCTAGGCGTGAAAACTCAACTCAGCCCCGTTGCTAAATTGGGCTGCACCATGGGCTCAAAACCATAATGCTTCAACCAGCGCACATCAGATGTAAACATGTCGCGAAGGTCAGGAATGCCATATTTCAGCATGGCTAAACGATCGATGCCCATGCCAAAGGCAAAACCTTGATGCACATCTGGATCCATGCCACAGGCACGTAACACATTTGGATGCACCATACCGCAGCCTAAAATTTCCAACCAATCTGCCCCTGTTCCGATCTTGAGCGCACCGCCTGATCGATCACAGCGTACATCCATTTCAGCGGATGGTTCGGTAAAAGGAAAATGGTGGGGCCGAAGCCGAACATCAATGTCATCTAGTTCAAAGAAAGCGCGTATGAATTCCATCAACACGCCCTTGAGATGGCCCATATGCACACCATTTTCGATCACCAAGCCTTCAATCTGATGAAACATCGGCGTGTGGGTCTGGTCTGAATCGCAACGATAAGTCCTACCGGGCGCTACAATCCGAATGGGCGGCTTTTCGCTCAACATGGTGCGCACTTGCACGGGGCTTGTATGGGTGCGCAGCAACATACGCGAGCCATCTTCCTTTTCCTCAAAAAAGAAAGTGTCGTGCATATCCCGCGCGGGATGTTTTGGCGGGAAATTCAGCGCCGTGAAATTATGAAAATCATCTTCAACATCGGGACCTTCGGCAATTGAAAATCCCATGTCGGCAAAAATGGTCTGCACCTCCTCAAACACTTGCATAATGGGATGGATGCGGCCCCGCTGCTCTGGCCGGCTCGGTAATGTCACATCCACACGCTCGGCGAGTAGGCGGGCATTGAGGGTGGCTTCAGCAAGCAAGTCTTTCTTGGCGGCGATCGCGTCGCTTATGCTTTGTTTTAGCCCATGGATCAGCGGCCCAAAGGTCTGGCGCTCTTTAGGGCTCATCGCGCCCATGCCCTTCAAGAGCTCAGAGACAGAGCCCTTTTTGCCAAGCGCGTTCAAGCGCACCTGTTCTACTGCGGCTTCATCGCAAGCAGCGTCCAATTGAGCAAAAAGTTCGCGGGTGAGGGCAGCAATATCAGTCATGCCATGGTCCTAGCGGATTGGGGGCCCAAATGGGAGGGGGGTGGCGCAGATGAATGACTGAAACCTCTGACCCCTAAGCTTGTTTGCTCTCCTCAACACGCTTGGCATGATCGGTGATCAGCTTGGCGATAAACTGGGTTTTAGAAGGTGGAAGATCATGCGCCATTTCATCGATGATCTCGAGCCTGGCTCCTGGTATACGCCGCGCCGTATCGACGCCACATGCAATGGGCACCAGTTCATCATACTTGCCATGGATGACAAGGGTTGGTGTGCGGATTGAGCCTAAGCGATGTGGCCGCTTGGAATCCGCTAATACCGCAATCAATTGGCGCAGAGACCCTTTGGGGTCATAGGCCCGCTCATAAGCGGCGGTGGCGTGGTTGATAAAGGCATCCTTGGGTCGCAGAGGATCGGGGTACGAAATTAACTCCAGTGTCCGGCGCGCGGTTTCAATCGCGCGCTCTCGACTGGGTGTTCCGCCGGGCCGTTTGACAAGCTGGCGGCGCAAACGCGCAGGGGCACCGGGCAATCCACGTGCGCCACTGGTGGACATAACCGAAACTAAACTGCGCAGGCGTGTGGGGTGATGGATCGCAATGTTTTGGGCAATCATCCCACCCATGGAAACCCCGACCATATGGGCAGACGCAATGCCCAAATGGTCTAAAAGAGCAACCGCATCGTCGGCCATGTCCTTTAAATGGTAGGCAGTCTGAAAGCCCAATCCGAAAGTAAGGCCAGCAAGGGCACGCAAGAGGCTTGCCGTTTTGGCCTGATGAAAATGAGTTGAAAGGCCAACATCGCGATTATCAAACAAAATCACCCGATGACCCGCCGCCACGAGCTCTGCCATGAAATCTTCGGGCCAAGCGATTAGTTGCCGTCCCAGCCCCATGATCAATAGCAAGGGTACCCCGGAACCGTGCCCGCGCTCTTCATAATAAAGCTCAATACCATTGGCTTGAATGGTAGGCATGTGCTTGTCCCTTGAGGGTAAAAGTGATGGTGGGGTTGCAAACAAAAACGACCCTGAGATACCTCAGGGCCGTTTTCAATTCCTGTCAATCGCGCTTGCGTTGCTTGCATTTTGATTAACGCACAACTTTGATCTGTTGGATCAAAACGCGCTTGAGCGACTATTTCACGGCGAGTGCAGCTTTGGCTTTTTCGACCACAGCGGCAAAGGCAGCGGGTTCGCGGATCGCGATGTCGCTGAGAACTTTACGGTCCACTTGTACGCCTGCTTTCAAGAGCCCGTTGATAAAGACCGAATAGGTCAAGTCATGGGTGCGCGCTGCCGCGTTGATACGCTGGATCCACAAGGCGCGAAAGTTGCGCTTCTTGGCTTTGCGGTCACGATAGGCATATTGACCAGCGCGCCAGATGGCGGCGGTTGCCGTGCGTATAGTGTTCTTCCGACGACCTTGAAAGCCTTTGGCGGCTGCAAGGATGTTTTTGCGGCGGGCGCGGGTTTGTTGCCCTGCTTTAATACGTGCCATTGTCTATATCCTTAAAGCCCGTAAGGCGTCCAAAGTTTCACACGAATAGCATCGCCTTTCGCGAGCACATCGGTTCCACGGTTTTGACGGATATATTTTGAATTATGGGATATCAAACGGTGCCGCTTACCCACTGCGCCATGCAGGACTTTGCCGGTCGCGGTTATTTTAAAGCGCTTTTTAACACCGCTTTTGGTCTTCAGTTTCGGCATTTTGCTCTCCTGTGCTTGATGCACGGACTTGATTTCAAAAAGAGGTCAAGTCAGCTGAATGAATCGCCACGGCATGCCGTTTCGCCGGGCGATCGGTTGGGAGGTGCGATCTAATCTAACAACGCGCGAAAAACAAGGCTTAAGACTGTAGCTGACCCGTCTCCCACCCCCTGTCCTGCGTCAAGTGTGTGTCATATAAAGACATGTTTATATCTTTACTTGACATTTTGCGGCCCTTGGTTAGAAGCCCAATAAGCTTTGTGCGCGAGCATCGCGGGCACAGGCTTCGATTTTCGAGGATTTTCATGACTGACTATATCATAGCCGACATTGGCTTGGCCGACTGGGGCCGTAAGGAATTGGCGATTGCTGAAACTGAAATGCCAGGCTTGATGGCGACCCGTGCCGAATTTGGCCCTGCACAAGTTTTGAAAGGTGCCCGCATCGCTGGGTGCTTACACATGACGATCCAGACTGGGGTTTTGATTGAAACCCTGACCGCTCTAGGTGCCGATGTGCGCTGGGCTTCGTGCAATATCTATTCGACCCAAGATCAAGCAGCTGCGGCGATTGCTGCAGCGGGGGTTCCAGTTTTTGCGGTTAAGGGCGAAACGCTTCTGGAATATTGGGACTATGTGCACAAGATTTTTGAATGGTCCGATGGTGGTTATCCAAACCTGATCTTAGACGATGGTGGTGACGCAACCTTATTGTGCGTCTTGGGCCCAAAGGCTGAAAAAGATCCCAGCATTTTGAACAACCCACACAATGAAGAAGAAGAAGCGCTTTATACGGTGGTGAAGCGCTATCTCGTCGAGAAACCAGGCTTCTATTCGGCCATTCGTGACGCGATTAAGGGCGTTTCGGAAGAAACCACAACAGGCGTGCATCGGCTCTATCAAATGGCAGAGCGCGGCGAATTGCCATTCCCCGGCATCAATGTGAACGACAGCGTCACCAAATCGAAGTTTGATAACCTCTATGGCTGTAAGGAATCCCTAGTCGATGGAATCCGTCGCGGCACTGACGTTATGATGGCCGGTAAAGTTGCCATGGTTGCGGGCTTTGGCGATGTCGGCAAAGGTTCAGCAGCGTCTTTGCGCAATGCGGGCTGTCGCGTAATGATCTCTGAGATTGACCCCATCTGCGCCCTGCAAGCGGCTATGGAAGGCTATGAAGTGGTCACGATGGAAGACGCTGCACCGCGCGCCGATATCTTTGTCACTGCTACGGGTAATCTGGACGTGCTGACTTTGGAACATATGCGGGTAATGAAAGACCGTGCGATTGTGTGCAACATTGGCCACTTTGACAGCGAAATTCAAGTTGCGGCCCTTCGCAATTACAAATGGCACAATGTGAAGCCGCAAGTCGATGAAGTTGAGTTCCCAGACGGCAAGCGCATCATCGTGTTGTCAGAAGGCCGCTTGGTCAATTTGGGCAATGGCACGGGTCACCCCAGCTTCGTGATGTCGGCATCTTTCACCAACCAAACCCTCGCCCAGATCGAATTGCACACCAACCGCGATAAGTATAAAAACCAAGTCTATGTGCTACCCAAGCATCTGGACGAAAAGGTCGCGATGCTTCACTTGGCTAAGGTTGGCGCAAAACTCACGAAATTAACAAAAGCACAGTCTGATTATATCAGTGTGCCTGAAACTGGCCCTTTTAAGCCAAACACCTATCGCTATTGATCCCATATCCAACCACTGGCTTGGCACGGATCGAGGGACCATCGTGGAATTGCAGGTCGGCGGCACTGGAGCTGTGTCGCCGCTTTTATTTTGCTTTGACGCGACAAAACGCCCGGTCATCATCGATACGCGGTTTCGTGCCAGAGTGGGCACCAACAACGTGTCTAGAACCTTAATGGCGAAGCGCCTCTCAAAAACAGACCCATCTTGGCCTCACCACGTCACTTTAACCGGCGGTGGGCCTTTATAGTTAGGATCCATTGCAGAAGGTGGCGGCGGGTTGAGCTTGCTTGGTTCCGCTTTTCCTATGGTATTGGCGTTTACCTCGGCCCGAACCATTTCAAGGGCTTGTACCGAAACATAACCGTCTGGCGCTAAGCCCTTAGCCTTTTGATAGGCTTGCAACGCCGCGCGGGTACGCGGGCCAGCCTGGCCATCGGCAATGCCAACATCAAAGCCTGAGCCCAGTAAAAGGGTTTGAATCTCGGTCGTTCCAGTTCGGCCAAGTGGGGGATTATCGAGTGGCCAAGTGGTTGGAAGGGTGCCACGCCCGGCAATTTGATCGCCCAATAATGCGACCGATAAGGCATAAGCATCCGCTGCATTGTATGCGCGTATCGCATTATAATTCGTACCCACCAAAAAAATCGCGCCGCGCACGCCAGCGGGTGCCAAAAGTCTAACCTGCCAGTTATCAGACTCAGGTACCCTTATAGCCCCGCCAGCTTCATTTGGCGTGGATATCGTCGTGGCCAATTCAATTCCCAAACCACGCCAAAAGGACAAAGGTCGCATCACCCCATCCAGCAAATTCCAGTCAAATTGCGGCGGCACTGTGACCTCACTGCCCCATTTTTCGTCGCTTCGCCACCCGGCGCGGGTAAGATAGTTTTGCGTTGACGCCAAGGCATCAATGGGATTGGACCAGATATCGCGCTTACCATCGCCATCGCCATCGACCGCGCGATCTAAGAATGAGCTTGGCATAAATTGGGTGTGCCCCATGGCCCCGGCCCAAGAACCCACCAAGTCGGCACGGGTTGCTTCACCCCGCGCTAAAATATCAAATACCGCTAAGAGTTCGGCTTCGCCCAAGCCCGTGCGTCTGCCGGTATAAGCTAGGGTTGCCAGTGAACGCACCACATCCAAATCGCCCTTATTAGCCCCATAGCTACTTTCAACACCCCAAATCGCAATCGCAAATTCCAATGGAACTCCCGATTGCGCTGTGCTTATCTTCAAGGCTTCTTTACGTTTTTCAAATTCAATCCGACCGACTTCAATCCGGCTTAGCGACACAGCACTGGTCATATAGGACCAGATCGGACGAACAAATTCTGGCTGGCTTTCATTAAGTCTTTTCACATCAGGATTTGGGCTGATATTGGCCAAAGTCGCTTCAACGATAGTGGGTGCCTTGTTTCCGACCAAAACCGCTTTGGATGCAAAGGCTGTGCGCCACGCATCAAACTCAGGCGTGCCCGAAGTCAAAAACGCTGGGGGCACATAAGATAAGGGTACTTGGGCACCAGCAAGGCTGGCAGTTACAACAGCCATAGCTGCGAGGCAAAGGGATCGTGCGACCATAGAAGTGAGTTTAGAATGATGTGGCAGGCTGGGCAATGAACACAAAGGTGAAATTGTGTGGAGGTCTTGTGAGCAATCTCTTGAATAAACATACTTAGGCCTGCACCTTGGGCTGTGCAGGGACGAAAGCGCAGGGTATGGGTGGCCTATTCGTCTTTTTGCACGCGCGTTGGGGCCATTTTGACAGACCAAATCGCAAAATCGGCCACAGATGTGTCGCCCGCCAAAACCGGTGCCATGATTTTTATCATCGCCACCGTGGTGTTGGATATGTTGGCCATAGGAATGATTGTGCCCATCATGCCACGTCTGGTTGAATCTTATTTCACCGATGTGACAAGTGCGGCGCACGCCTTTGGCTTATCGATGACCTTATGGGCTTTATTACAATTTTTTATGTCGCCAGTTTTAGGGGCTATGTCGGATCAATTTGGACGCAGGCCCGTCATTCTCGTTTCCTGCCTTGGACTGGGCCTATCGTATTTCGCAAGCGCCTGGGCCCCAACCTTTTTAGCCTTTTTGGCAGCGCGGGTGATATCGGGGGCGACGGCAGGTAATATTTCAGCGGCCAACGCTTATGTTGCTGATGTCACACTCCCGGCAGAGCGGGCGAAAGCGTTTGGTATGTTAGGCGCGGCCTTTGGTGTGGGCTTTACTTTTGGGCCAGCGATGGGCGGCCTGTTGGGAGCCATTGATGTGCGCCTTCCCCTGATAGTGGCGGGCTTTTTATGCTTCATCAACGCAGCTTACGGCTTTTTTGTTTTGCCTGAATCCCACAAGCTTGAGAATCGAACTGTGTTTAATTGGGGCAAAGCCAATCCAGTTGGCGCTTTGGCCGTTTTCAAAGGGCAGCCTTATTTATATGCCCTCATTCCGGTTTATGGTTTATTTGCATTGGCACAAAACGTGTTCCCATCTGCCTTTGTGCTATATGCTGAGCATCGCTACCATTTCAGCACCATCGAGACGGGTGCAACAATGGCTGTATCTTCCACCCTGATGATTTTAGCGCAATTATTCATTGTGCAACGGGTAGTTGGACGCTTGGGAGAGCGACGCTCTTTAATGATCGCGCTGCTTTTTGGCATGACTGGTTTTGCGCTTTATGGTTTAGCACCCACGCCAATTTTGTTTTGGGCTTCCATGCCGGTGATGACCATGTGGGCTTTGTTCAATCCCTCTATCCAAAGCTTGATGACGCAGCGGGTTTCGGCGGATGCCCAAGGTCAATTACAAGGGGGCCTAGCCTCATTAATGGCGATGATGGGCATTTTTGCTCCAAATCTTTACACAAGCCTATTCGCGATGGGTATCAGTATGCAATGGCCTGGTGGCATAGATTTAGGCATTGATTTACCAGGCGCACCTTTTCTTGCGGCATCTTTCTTCTTGGCCATTGCTTTGGCGATTACCTTATTGGTCGTCCGTCGTGGCCCCGGTAGTGGCAAACCTTTATGAAATTCGACCCTAAAGTGAATTAAATGATCCATCGAACCAGTTGCACAATCAAGGTCCAAGCAATCAAGGAAATGATGATCGCAGCCGCAAATCCTAAAGGTCGAAGATCTTTCAACGGCAAGTCGCCCTGTTGATCTTGTGCCGTAAATTCCTGTTCCAGCCGATCTTGAATACGCTGTACCGGAGAGGGTTCGGCTTGGGCCAATAGTTCGGCATTGTGTGCCGTCACCAGCATGGTTTCACTCGACTGGCCTGCATCGGCATTATTGCCCTGAGAGGGCATTGAGGCAGCGCGCATTTTGGTGGGATTTTTACGACGCGTTTTTTGGATCAACATGATCAAGGATTTCCCATAAATCAAATTAATTCATAGGCCTATTCAATTGCTGATCGTTTAAACCCTAAGCCGATATTTTGACCAATTTTTACCTGACCCGTCAAGAAAACCGAAACCTTACCTGACCTTCTCATCGTTGAGAGGTCGGTTTTCATGATTTTCAACAGCGCGCCCCTTGAACCGACCCGGCGTTTCCCCCACCTTCGCTTCAGGACGTGCCATCAAGGCCGTATGAAGGATAGCACATATGACAATTGGTCCAGTTGAATGGCTTTTCAGCACCGTTCTAAGTCTGTACCTCTGGATTGTGATCGCAAGTGCTGTATTTAGCTGGCTGGTCGCATTTGATGTTATCAATTTACGTAATCGTCTAGTCGCAACCATTTATGATACCTGTGATCGCTTAACGACCCCCTTGCTTAATCCCATACGTAAGATTTTGCCCAATTTAGGAGGCGTGGATTTATCGCCTGTGGTGTTGATTTTGGGCATTCAAATGGTGCAAAATTTCGCGGTCCCTCTCATACCATTTTGATCTGGCATTAGCACGGCTTTTCAGCGCGCTGATTGGCCCGCCATGAATATCCATTTCGCATAAGGTTCACATATGGTTGCGCGAATGATTGACGGAAAGGCAATGAGTGCGGCCTTAGAACAAACCCTCGAGCATGCTGTGGCAAACTTGGTCAAGGCCTATGATGTCGCCCCTTGTTTATATGTTGTTTTAGTGGGAGAGGATCCCGCCAGCCAAGTCTATGTGCGCAATAAGACGCGCCGCACTCTGGCAGTTGGTATGCGCTCAATTGAGATTAAACTACCCGCTACGATCTCTCAATCGGCACTGGAGGATCAGGTTAAGGCGCTGTCGCGCGATCCAGACGTTGACGGCATATTGGTGCAATTGCCTTTGCCAGCGGGGCTTAATAGCGATGCTGTCATTGCCTGCATTGACCCTGCTAAAGATGTGGATGGCCTAACCGAAGTGTCGGCTGGGCGTTTATTGCTTGGCCGCCCCGGATTACGCCCTTGTACGCCAACCGGGTGTGTTATCTTGGCCAAACATAGTTTGGGTGACTTAAGCGGTAGCCATGTTGTGGTGATTGGTCGTTCAATCTTGGTCGGCAAGCCCGCGGGTCTTTTGTTTCTTGCACAAGATTGTACGGTTACGCTCGCCCATTCGCGCACCAAGAACTTGGCAGATGTATGTAAAAGTGCTGACATATTGGTGCCTGCCGTTGGTTGCCCTGAAATGGTTAAGGCCAGTTGGATAAAGCCCGGGGCGACCGTCATCGATGTTGGGATCAACAAAGTCGCCGATCCAAGAAAAGGGCAAGGTGCTGCCCGTCTTGTTGGCGATGTGGCCTACGAAGAAGCGTTGGAGGTGGCTGGCGCTATCACCCCAGTTCCCGGTGGCGTTGGCCCAATGACGATTGCCTGCCTGTTACACAACACAGTGTTAGCCGCCTGCGCCCGGCGCGGCTGGGCAAACCCTGATCTGACAGCGGCTAAATGGCCTACCTGATACCCGCCTCATTGCAGAGGGTTGACCAAAAGCGCACGCAGGGATTGGTCTGGTGCCTCCCGCCAATGTTCCAGTCCGATCAATTCCAATGGTGCTGAAGAGTCTGGTGGTGGGCGATAGGTGCGAAACAAACGATCCCAGATTGAAAAACTAAAGCCGTAGTTTGAATGCGTATTGCGGGGGTCTTGACTATGGTGAATTAAATGCATGGCTGGTGTCACCACCAGTAAGCGCAAAACATCGTCCAGTCTGGTAGGTATTTTGACATTGGCGTGCGTGAATAAAGCGCCTGCCCCTAAAGTCACTTCAAAGGCAAGCGCCACGATAGGTGGTGCCCCTAAGGCTAGGATGATGGCTGACTTATAGGCTAAGGAAAACAGAATTTCACCTGGATGAAACCGCAATGCGGTGGTGACATCCATCGCAATATCACTATGATGTACCCGATGGAAGCGCCAAAGAAATGGCAGTTTATGGGTCAGCACATGCTGTGCCCAGACCGAAAAATCCAACAGCAAAAAGCAAATGATCAAGACCGCCAGCCCGGTAAGCCCACCGCTTGAATATAGACCAACCGTGTTGAATATGCCAATCTCAGCCGATTCTGCCCAAGCTGCGACGCTGGTCAACCCCCCTACCAGCACCAAACGGCATAGTAAAGCACCGCTTAGTCCTAAGCTGAAATGGCGTACCATACGTAGGGATGTTAAATGTGATTGACGGGCCGGACGAAGCCACTCTAGACCAAACAATAACATCCAAAAGCCAAAGGTGAAGCATAGTCGGAAGGTGGCGTCTGTCATGAGGGCATCAAAAGCCTCGCCAAAAGCTTAATCTCATGCACGCGCCCGCTGGTGCGTCGCCAAGCAAGGCCGACTTGACGGCCAATCACAGGGGGATCAAAGGCCCTCACGGTTAGCCCTTCAACAGCCAAACCAGCATCGGCTGCAAGTTTTGGAAGTAAGGATATACCCAAGCCCCCAGCTGCCATATGCACCAAAGTAAACAAAGAGGTTGCGCGCACTTCCGCCAGCCCCGGCCGAATCGCCCCGCACACCCCAATGGCATGATCGCGCAGGCAATGCCCATCTTCTAACAATAATACCTGCTCTCCCTCTAAGTCACTGATTGTGAGCTGTGCTTTGCTAGAAAGTGGATGATCATGGGGACCGACGAACAAAAATTCATCCTCCAATAAAGCCATGGTGGTGATGCTTGAAGCTTCATAGGGTAAAGCGATCAAAGCAGCATCCAAAGTATGGGCCCGCAGGCCATCAACCAAACGGCTGGTTAAATCTTCGCGTAAATAAAGCTTGAGCTCAGGATAGGCCATTTTGATTGGTGGCAGAACTTTGGGCAATAAAAAGGGCGCTATGGTTGGGATTACACCTAAACGAAAAGGCCCGGTTAAGGGTTCTGATGTGCCGCGAATGGCCTCGCCTAAATCGTCTACAGAAGACAAAATAGCGCGCGCGCGCGCCGCTGCGATCTCCCCAGCTGGTGTTAAAGTAGCCCCGCCACGTCCACGCTCAATCAGGATTACACCCAAAATCGCCTCTAATTGCTTGATAGCAGCAGATAGCGAAGGCTGGGTAACCAGGGCATGCTGTGCGGCGGTCACATAAGATCCATGATCGGCTATTGCGATCAAAAACGATAATTGGCGCAGCGTAGGTTGAGGCATTCATAAAGATATCACCCAATCAGCAAGGCTGTCATCATGGTGTTTGCGCTTGATCCTTGACCTACCAAGATGGGGCTAGGTTTTTGAAATGATGTAACAGGCTCTACATCATGACAAAGTTGCAACTTGACGTCCTTCCCCCAATCACGCATCGAAGATCATGGATAGACATGCAGCTAGACAAGAAGACATTCTGGGTGGCCAGACAAAAGGAATGAACAGGGGCCAATTCGCCCTCTCATAACATAATAATGGGGAAAATCATGCGACAATCAATTGACCGGCGTAACATTCTGCTTGCAGGTGCAGCCATGACCGCCCTTTCTGCTTTACCCGTAAAGGCTCAAACGATGAACCCACGTCGCGGCGCACCACAAGGCCCAATTGCTAAAAAAATTGCCCATGAAATCACCCAGCATGGCCATACCCGTACGGATTATTACCATTGGTTGCGTGATCCTAATTGGCAAGAGGTGATTGACGATCCCTCTAAAATTAGCGCGGAAATTCGTAGCCATTTAGAGGCTGAAAATGCCTATACAAACGCCGTTCTTTTGGAGCCCACAGCTAAGTTACGCGCCGATCTCTTTGAAGAATTAAAGGCCAAGATCAAACAGGATGATTCAAGTATTCCAGCGCGCGATGGCGCTTGGGCCTATGCTACCCGCTTTCGTACAGGCGGCCAATATCCTATCGTATACCGCAAAGCCGTTGATCCTATAAGCGGTGAGCCAACTGGGAAAGACAACATCCTGATCGACGGGGATAAGGAATCACAAGGGGAAAAATTCTGGCGCCTGCAAGATTGGGAGCAAAGTCCAAACCATGACCTTCTCGCCTATTTTGTCGATTATGAGGGCGGCAATAAGGTAACATTGCGCTTTCGCGTAACGGAAACTGGCGTCGACTTACCCTATAAAATAGAGGGTGCGTCTGCTGGGCTTGTCTGGGCCAAAGATGGAAAGACCTGTTTTTATACGCTTTTAGATGATAATTTTCGGGCAACCAAAGTCATGCGCCATGTCGTTGGTGATGATCCTAAGCGAGATGTGATGATCTTTGAAGAAAAAGACCCAGCGTTTCAAATGGGCATTGGAAAGACATCCTCGGCTGAGTATTTGATCATTTATCGCTCCGAGAGTGAAAGCTCAGACGTATTGATCTTGTCACTCACCACACCCACGGCAAGTCCTAAGCCATTTACCCCTTATCGCAAAGGCGTGGAATATTCCCCTGATCATCATGGCAAGCATTTTTATATTCGCACCAATGCGGATGGCGCGGTTGATTTTAAGGTGGCCAAAACCCCAATTGGCGCAACCGATGCCAAAAACTGGCGTGATTTTATCCCCCATGTTGCGGGCCGCTTCATTGAAAATGTCAACCTCTACAGTGGCCATATGGTCCGCGAAGAAGCCATTGATGCGCTGCCCCGACTGACGGTGCGCAACATGGTGACGAACCAAGAGTATCAAATCGAATTTCAAGAAGAGGCTTATGATCTTTCAGTCTTGCGGGGATTTGAATGGCATACAACAAAATTGCGCTTTACCTATAACTCACCCTCAACACCAACCGAGACGTGGGATTATGATCTTAATACCAAGGTCAAAGTCCTACTTAAGACCCAAGAAATCCCTTCAGGTCATGATAAGGACAATTATGTTGTGCGCCGCACAACAGCGATGGCCCGTGATGGCGCGTCGATTCCACTAACTATTTTATACCATAAGGACACCCCGATTGATGGATCCGCGCCATGTTTGCTTTATGGTTATGGCTCCTATGGTATTTCGATGCCCGCAAGTTTTTCCACCAATCGCTTACCTCTCGTCGATCGGGGTATGGTCTATTGCATTGCCCATATCCGAGGTGGCCAGGACCGTGGCTATCAATGGTATCTCGATGGCAAGCTTATGAAAAAGCAAAACACGTTCTCAGACTTTGCGCGTGCGGCGGAAGCCTTGGCCGAACAGAAATTTGTTGACCCCAAGAAAATCGTGATCGAAGGGCGCTCGGCTGGTGGGCTTCTGGTCGGTGCGGTGATGAACCAACGACCAGAGCTTTTTGCCGGAGTGATTGGTGGCGTGGCGTTTGTGGATGTGATTAACACCATATCGGATGGTGAATTACCCCTGACGCCACCCGAATGGACTGAATGGGGCAATCCGATTACTTCCAAAGCGGCCTATGATTATATGATGGCCTATAGTCCTTACGACCAAGTTGGTAAAAAACCTTACCCACCACTCTTTGCCCAAACCGCCCTATCAGACAGCCAGGTCACCTATTGGGAGCCCACCAAATGGGTAGCTAAATTGCGCGAATTCAGCCCAGATGCGGGACCTTTTTTACTCAATGTTAACATGTCGGCTGGTCATGGTGGAGCTTCAGGTCGATTTGATCGCCTTAAAGAAGTGGCCGATAGCCACGCTTTCGCGCTATGGTGCGTCGGCAAAGCATGAAGACGTAAACCAGCATCAATATTGAAACCATACCTGATTAAGGAACGCTGGATCATAATGGGGTTCCAACAAGGGATAGGTTCCCAAGCTTGAGCGCCAATGGATTCGGGTAAAGTTTTAATGAGCTGATTGATGGACGTAGATCCGTCCGCAATAAAGGCATTCAACCTTCCCGTCGTCGCCCATTTCGTACCAGACCTTTGGGTGGCCTAAAGCACCCTCACCACCGTCACAAGCGATGCGGTGACTTTGGACATACATGGTTTCGATAGGGATGGGAAATTGGGCGGGTTTGGGTTTAGACATAAGCTGTTTCTCTAGCTCCAAGATGTGCTAAGGCAACATCCACTTTTTGTTAAAGCTTTCTTGGCCTTTGCGTCAATCTTGGCAACCAGAAACTCTATAGACACCATTTTGGGGTCTGTATAACTGGTATTGATTCTTTTCAATGTATTAGGCTTTTGCGAGAAATCATGTCTAAACCCTCTTTTGCGATTGAAGCCCAGGGGCTGGTAAAAACCTATGCAGCCAGCGGTAAAGCGCCGGAAAAGCAAGCACTCAATGGCCTTGATCTGTCTATTCCAAAAGGATCTATCTTCGGGCTTTTAGGCCCAAATGGTGCGGGTAAATCGACCTTTATCAATATCTTGGCAGGTCTGGTGGTTAAAACCGCTGGCAAGGTACAGATTTGGGACATCGATATTGATATTGACCATCGCAACGCAAAAGCTGCAATCGGGATCGTGCCGCAAGAAATCAGTTTTGATGCCTTTTTTACCCCTTATGAAACCCTCGAACTACAAGCCGGTTTTTATGGTGTACCAGCAAAAGAACGCCGCACGATGGAGCTTTTGGAGGCTGTTGGCCTGGCCGATAAACGCGATACTTATTCACGTCTTTTGTCAGGTGGCATGAAACGGCGATTATTGATCGCAAAGGCTTTAGTCCACACGCCTCCGGTGGTAATTCTAGATGAACCCACTGCCGGGGTGGACGTGGAACTGCGTCGAAGCTTGTGGGACTATATCACCACGTTAAACAAGGAACACGGCGTCACAATAGTGCTAACAACCCATTATTTAGAAGAGGCCCAAGAATTATGCGATACGATTGCTATCATCAATCAGGGGCGTTTAATTGCCTGTGAGCCGACCCCCACCCTTCTTCGCCGTTTGGACAAAAAGGCCGTGGTGATCACGCCAATGGATCCATTGGGTCAAATCCCCGTTGGATTATCAGAACTAGAGGCGGCGCTTCGGACCGATGGCACATTGGCCATTCATTATCGACCCAAGGACGATAGCGTAGCCAACTTACTGGCCAAAGCAGTTGAGGTCGGTGTACGCATTAAGGACTTGAGGATTGAAGAGCCCAATCTGGAAGATGTGTTTGTGGCCCTCACCTCTGCGACGGGCGGGTGATGAATCGCAGGAAAATAGGGCGACAATCCCCCAAACCCTTAGTTTCATACCGGGTGGTGATGTGATCTTTTGGCGGTTCTCTCCAATCACTGGGGGCCTCAGCCAACCAGTCAAAGCCGCTATGCTGTATCATTTTGGCTAATGTCCAAGCGGCATAGGCTGACCAATCGGTCGCAAACCTTAACTCACCACCGAGCTTTAAGGCACGATACGCATCTTGGAGGAAGTCATCTTGTATCAGGCGACGCTTGGTATGGCGCGACTTGTGCCATGGGTCAGGAAACAAGATCACCAAAAGGTCAAGACTTGCAGGCTTAAGTTTCTTCAGTATTGGCCGGGCATCAGATGCTAAAAGGCGCACATTGGTGAGAGCAAACTCTTGTATCCCCACCAGCGCTTTGGCGACGCCTTCCTGAAATGGTTCCGCGCCCAAATAGAGGCGATCTTGGTTCAATTTGGCTTGGCCCACCAAATGTTCACCACCGCCAAAACCGATTTCAAAAATCACTTGGCTTGCATCAGGCTTCCATACAAGGGGATCAAGCATGCCAACCGGTTCTGAAGGTATCGAAAGAGTTAGATACAAGGTTTCAAACAAATACTGTTGTCGTCGCGACAAGGCACGGCCGCGAACCCGGCCAAAGGATCTAAGCGGGCCAAATGGTTTTGGCGCTGAAAACTCACGATTCGACATGCCCGCTTATGCCTTGCTTTAGAATAGCGCAGCAAGAAGTAATTCTTGTCGCTCATTTCTTGAACACCGATGCAAATCTTCGTTTTCTGGCATGCCTTGGACCAGCTCAGCCCCTTTCAATTCAGTCAAATCGTCAGGCTAGGGCAAATTAGTCCCCAAAGGATTGAAAAGAAAGCTTGATTGAGTTGATTAAATGCCTGCCGATCGTCAAAACGCTATTGAGCGATCTAAGGCGCACCAAAACAGGCTTTGTATCTGATGAATACGAAGGTATTGGTCCCCAAAACTGGTGAGACGGCACCTAACATGGGAAAGCCGCGCAATCTCATCAAACATCGTCAGCCAATATTTTGATCAGTTCAAGCACCTTCTTGCGTTGGCCAGCTGACTTCAAGCGCGCGTAATCGGCTAAAAGCTCTAAAGCACCAGGTGCAGCCAATAAGGATGCCGTTGATAGGGTCGTGGCATCGGACTGGCTTTCGGCGACACCTTCGGCACGCTCTGCTGTTAAACCATCAAAAAAGAAAGAAGGTTCGACGTTTAAAATTCCACATAATTGAAAAAGGCGACTAGCACCAACCCGATTAAGGCCTCGTTCGTACTTTTGGACTTGCTGGAAGGAAAGCCCAAGCAATTCAGATAATTTTTCCTGACTTAATTCTAAATCTTCCCGACGTTGCTTTAGCCGCCGGCCAACATAAGCATCCACGGAAGTGGATCGACGATGATTAATCATAGCTTTGGATCCTATTTCAACCACTCATTCAATAAACAAACTATACATCAATAACGATTATGGCGCCACAATGAAATGCTTAACAAAGCAAATGCCATAACGAAAAATAAACCATCACCAAATCGCGCATATGGTGTAAGTGAACCATAGTCAGGCAACTTAGCAATCGCATAGCCCGCCCCTGACCTATGTTGCGCAACCGTGCGACCAAAGCGATCCACAATAGCAGACCACCCCCCACTTGCAGCCCGCACCAATGGCATTCCTGTCTCAATTGCGCGATAACGGGCTTGGGCAAAATGTTGATCGGGGCCAAGTATATCCCCATACCATGCATCGATCGAGACATTAAGGATCCACCGAGCCTTGCCCTTTGCCCGCATATTGAACAAAGGGAAAATAATCTCATAGCAGATCCGCGGATCAGCAAAGTGTGCTTTGGGCACGTTCAATAGTGCCGGGGCTGGCCCAGGGGTCATCTCACCATCATAAGCCACCAAACTGGCGATACCCAAGGCGCTAAACACGGTTCTTAGGGGGAGATATTCGCCAAAAGGAACCAAGTGAAATTTATCATAGATGGAGCGGGTCGTAAGGCCACCACTTTCCACATCAAAAACCAAAAGGCTATTGAAATAAGTTGATTTTTCATTGGCGGTTTCTCGCCGAACAGAGCCAACCACCAAAGTGCGGTGCCTGAGTTTTTCTTGAATCTGATTTAAAACTAAGGGCTCCTCCAACAATAAAAAAGGAAAAGCGGCTTCAGGCCACACCACTATATCGGCCTTTTGCGCCTCAGGTGCATCCAAAAGGTTCAAATAGGTTTGCGCAACACGGACACTATTGGCCGGGTCCCAGACTTCTTTTTGCGAAAATCCTGCCTGACCTGCGGCGATGATCGGCCCTTTACCCGCCATCGGATCGACTCCCCCAGCAGTCAACAGGCGTTCAAATCCATATGCATAGATCGCAATAGCTACGCCGATTGCGCACCCAATTTGTCCAAACCTTCGCGAACGTGCTGTAGGGCTTGATAGACACAAGGGCGCTGTTAACAGCACACAAGTCACCAAAGTCAGTCCGTAAGGGCCGATCAGAGCGGCCAACTGGCTCCACACCCCCCCAGGCGTCCAAATATAGGCTGGCAAATTCCACGGCAAGCCCGTGAATAAATGGCTGCGCGCGTACTCAGTCAAAGCGATGCAAGTCCCAAACAGCATAAGCCGTGTTGCCCCAGCGCGCCAAGCCAGCATCGCAACACCCCCCGCAAGCCCCCAATAAATCCCCATAGCAGCGGGCAGGGCTGTAACCGCCAGCGGCATTATCATGGCAAACTTCTCAGCATCGACTAGAAATGCATTGCCGATCCAAAACATGCCGGCCAAAAAATAGCCAAAACCAAATGCCCAACCCCGCCAAAAGGCCGAAGCAAAACGGCGCTTTTGAAGGCTCGCGCCATCCATCATCACAACCAGTCCCATCATGGCAAATCCAAAAATGGGCCATAGGTGAAAAGGTGCCTGACCTAGAACTGCAATAGCTCCAAGCCCAAGAGAAAGGAGTCCACTTAGAGGTGGACCAAGAGTGCTATTCCAAACAACAATGTGTAAGATCCACCTCGGCCCAGCCATTTCACGACTGGCCACTAGGCTAGGCTTACAATCGGTTTCCTTCACAGGGAACCAGCCTGTATTGGATCAATGCCCCCATGTGCTACAGCTTTAGCTGAACGAACCCGAACCCGCTTAATTCGGCGCGGATCAGCATCAATCACCTCAAAATCATATCCGGTCGGATGGTGTAATATCTCCCCACGCGGCGGCACCCTTCCAGCCAAGGCAAATACCAGCCCGCCCAAAGTATCAATATCATCTTCCATATCTTCTAAGGCGAAATCGACGCCGGCGCGGGCTGAAAAATCGTCCAATTCAACTCTGGCGTCGGCTTCCCAAACACCGTTACCGGTTTCAACAATTAAATCCTGATTGAGGTCATCATGCTCATCATCAATGTCGCCAATGATTTCTTCTACCAAATCCTCAATTGTAACCAACCCATCGGTGCCGCCATATTCGTCGATCACCAAAGCCATATGACACCGCTTGGCCCGCATTTGTAGCAAAAGATTGGGTAGTTTCATCGAAATTGGTACATAAAGCAGATCTCGCTTCAAGCGTGACAACACCAATTCGTCAAGCTTGGCTTTAGCGATACCATCCGCATCGGGAATTAAAAGTGACAAAATGTCTTTTACATGAATAAAGCCAACAGGGGTGTCGAGATTTTCAGCATAGACAGGCATGCGCGAATGTTGGTGTTCTTCAAACATCCTTGCCACTTGGCCCAGTGTCATTTCCAAATCCACCGCCGTGATATCAGCTCTTGGTACCATCACATCACGCACCGAAAGCCGGTCAAAACTGGCAGCTTTGACGATCATGTCCTTTTGGGTTCGCTCAATCGTTTCACCCGATTGCGCGCGCTCACGTAGAAGTTGGGCAGGGTCTAAGCCCGCAGCCGCTTCTTGACGGCGAAGTTTTTGTACCCAACGCTTCCACAAGCTGGATTTAGGCCGAGATTGGCTACTGGATGGGTCGTCAGTCATCGTCATGATAGGGGTCTGCAATTCCAAGACTTGCCAGTATCTCCCGCTCTAATCCTTCCATTTCTACTGCTGCATCTTCAGACGCATGATCATAACCTAACAAATGTAATAGGCCATGTAACACTAAATGTGTAGCATGATCTTTGACGGATTTTTTCTGCTCACCTGCTTCACGTTCACAGGTCTCATAGGCTAAAGCCACATCGCCTAGATTTGCATGAGGTGTATTGGGTAATTGTGGTGCTGGGAAAGCAAGCACATTGGTAGGCTGATCCTTTTGACGCCAGCGCGCATTCAGCTCGCGACTATGGGCATCATTGGTAAGTAAGAGCGTGAAATACTCCCCTTCTGCTTCAACAAAAGCTGCTGCTGCTACAGCTATTTTTTCCAAATAGGCATAAGGTTTAGGCCCAAAAACATCTTCCCAACCCGCATGGTCGATCTCAACCTCAACATGGAATAGGCTATTGGCCAAAGTTTTCAACCTTCTCCGATCCCCGTCTCGCGCCATTTCAGACTTTTCCTTTAGGTCTTCTTCTTCATAAGCTTCAACGATCCGACCAACCAAAGGATGGCGCACAACATCCTCGCTGGAAAAATAAATCTGACACGCACCTTCTAGCCGGCGTAACAGATGGAGCGCATGTCCAAGCCCTGACTTACTGCGGCGCGGCAGATCCGTCTGACTGGGATCACCATTAACCACCATGCGTGATCCCTCCCCTAAGCGGGTAAGCAGCATTTTCATTTGCATCCTAGTCGTGTTTTGGGCTTCATCCACAATAACAAAAGCGTCAGATAGGGTGCGGCCCCGCATGAAGGCCAAGGGTGCCACTTCAATTTCCCCATTGGCTTTGCGCCGCTCCAACTCGGCGGCACTTAACACCGCCTTAAATGCATCCCAGATTGGCTGCAAATAAGGGTCTATTTTTTCTTCAAGATCGCCAGGCAAAAAACCAAGCTGTTCACCTGCTTCTACCGCCGGACGGGTGACAACCACGCGTGAGACACGCCCGTCCAACAACATAGAAACGCCCACAGCGACCGCCATAAAGGTTTTGCCCGTCCCAGCTGGGCCGACACCAAACACCAGTTCATGGGTGCCACTGGCCAAAGCCTGAAGATATTGCGCCTGCATTGGGGTACGTGGTTTTATGACGGCCCGGCGTCCAGGCAGCGAAAGAGCAACCGTTTGCCCATGAGCAGCACTGCCCCCCCGGACAAAAGCGATGCTGGAACGTACATCGGCCAGACCCAATTCATCACCACCTTCGGCACGCTCAATCATCGCCAACACCGCATCGCGGGCTTGGCTGAGGGAACGAGGATCAGCCCCCTTGATGACGATATCACCACCTTGGGCGGTGACACTGACGTTAAAAGCATCTTCAACCATCGCTAAATTTC
Source organism: Candidatus Phycosocius spiralis (assembly GCF_030158815.1). Classification (GTDB taxonomy): domain Bacteria; phylum Pseudomonadota; class Alphaproteobacteria; order Caulobacterales; family Aquidulcibacteraceae; genus Aquidulcibacter; species Aquidulcibacter spiralis. Next base: position 9,095 of record NZ_BPFZ01000013.1, on the reverse strand, counting down.
GATGCGCGGGTCCTGCCACCAAGGGTGCCAAGGATGGATAGTCAAGCGGGAGACGACATTGCGTGGTGGTGAGACCTTTGCTCATATAGCATCAACCAACACGCCTGTGAGGGAATTGGACATTTGCCCAATGATACGCACACGGTGCAAGCCTCCAATTAACGAGTGCGGGCCTTGCGCATGCACCGATTGTAGCCAAGGGCTGCGACCAAGAATTTGACCGGCATTACGTCCAGGTCCGGTAAATAACACATCAAAACTTTGACCCACTTTAGTTTCGTTGAAGGCGCGTTGTTGTTCCAAAATTAAGGCCTGCAAGCGCTGTAGCCTATTGTCAGCCACGTCACTGGGCACTTGCTCGGGCAAATCAGAAGCGGGGGTTCCAGGCCGTCTGGAATATTTAAAACTATAAGCACCCGCATAACCCACGGAGCGGACCAGCTCCATCGTATCTTCAAAATCCTGCTCGGTCTCGCCGGGAAAGCCAACAATAAAATCCGAGGCCAAGGCGATATCGGGGCGGGCCTTGCGCATCGCGGCAATGGTTTCAAGATAGGTTTCCACGCTATGCTTACGGTTCATGGCCTTGAGAATCTTATTGGAACCTGTCTGTACCGGCAGATGTAGATAAGGCATTAATTCAGGCACTTCGCCATGGGCTTCGATGAGGTCGTCGCTCATATCGCTGGGGTGGGAGGTGGTATAGCGGATTCTCTCAATCCCATCGATCTTAGCCAAAGCCCTTACAAGCTGGGCCAATGACCAAGTCTTATGACCCGTTTGGCCATGATAAGCATTCACATTCTGCCCCAAAAGCGTGAGTTCGCGCACGCCTTGGCGCGCCAATCCTTCAGCTTCGAGGAGGATGGAGTCAACACCACGGGAAAACTCTGCGCCACGCGTGTACGGCACGACACAGAAGGTGCAAAATTTATCGCACCCTTCTTGAATAGACAAAAAGGCGGTTGGGCCATCGGGTGTCCGCTTGCTGGGCAAAGCATCAAATTTCTCAACCGCTTCAAATCGGGTATCAAGGCGCTCACCAGTGGTTCGTGCAGCTTGGGCGATTAGTTCGGGTAACTTGTGATAGGCCTGCGGGCCAACGACGAGATCAACGCATGGCGCGCGACGCATAATCTCTTCGCCTTGGGCTTGAGCGACGCAGCCTGCAATCGCGATCGTCATTTTTTTGCCGACCAACGCGAGCCTGTCCTTATGAGCTTTGAGGCGACCAATTTCTGAATAGACTTTTTCAGTGGCTTTTTCGCGGATGTGGCAGGTGTTAAGCACAACCAAATCGGCTTGATCGGGCTTGTCGGTAGCGCGGTAGCCCAGCGGGCGTAATAGATCGGCCATGCGTTCGCTGTCATAGACATTCATCTGACAGCCATAGGTCTGAATAAACAAAGCCTTAGTAGGCAGTGCACTATCGGTAGGCGCGATCTTGGGCGCTGAGACGACTGGATCTATGTGAATTGTAATGGCTTCTTCATGCATGATCCTAGCCTAAAACGCCAAACAGCGCCTTTGTGCAAGAGCAATTGGGCAACATCGCACAATCCATGACTGTCATCACCCTATTGAGTGAAGGCTACAACGTCACCTTGGCGCGCCAAAGACAAAACCACCCGCAAATCATCGTGGGACAAAGCGACACAGCCTTCAGTGGGCCGATAATCTAAAGATGCGCAATGCATAAAGATGGCCGAACCTTTGCCCGCGACGATCGGATCATCATTATAGCCCAAGATCGCGATGATATCATAGAGGCCATCTTCACGCCAAAGACGCTCAGCGCTGGCCGTATAAGGATGGGTGATAGGCAGATTGTAAGAACAATCCTCTGGCGCGTCACACCAACCATCATCGGGATTTATTGGGGTAGTGGGAAATGCGCACAATGGTCGCGGGCCGCGATCTAGGCGCCATAAAACCCGCCGGATCGGCCATTGGCCCATAGGGCTCGCTCCATCGCCCTCACTTTTATCTTCTGCTGGCTTAACGCCGCCCTTACCGATCGCACAGCGCCACTTTTGATCGCCAAAAGTCATCCAACCCGATGCCGAAGCTGCAAAAACCTGCATTATTTTTCCCACATCAAGATTCTGTGATTACTTGACCCCTTGTAACAGGCATAGAGGTACATCCATGTAGTATGTATGTCACGCAAACGCACCCTTCTTCTCGTCGACGACGACGCCGATCTGAGAACCACGCTCGCGGAGCAATTTGAGCTCACCGGGGAATTTGACACCTTAATGGCCCAAGATGCCGCCAATGGCGTTGCAGCGGCACGCACCAAGGGGCCCGACTTGATCATTCTAGATATTGATCTGCCGGACCTCGATGGCCGCGAAGCGTGTAAAGCGATCCGTACGGGCGGCTTTGCCGGGCCAATCATCATGCTGACCGGGCAATCAACAGATTCAGACACTGTCCTAGGCTTAGATGCGGGGGCGAATGATTATGTCACCAAGCCTTTTCGCTTTGCCGTTTTGCTGGCGCGGGTGCGCGCCCATCTGCGCAGCCACGATCAAACCGATGTCGCAACCCTTAAAATTGGCCCTTATGATTTCAAGCCTGCCAATCGTACTTTAACCGACACGGCCGGTAATCGTATTCGCCTCACCGACAAAGAGGCGTCGATTTTGCGCTATCTCTATCGTTCTGGCTCCAAAGCTGTGCCACGCGAGGAGTTATTGCGTGAGGTTTGGGGTTATAGTTCTGGGGTAACCACCCATACACTTGAGACCCATGTCTATAGGTTGCGGCAAAAGATTGAATCAGCTGCCTCCCGCAACGGTTTATTGATCACCGAAGGTGGCGGATACCGCCTAGAGCCCTAGGCCGGGTAAGAGCCCATCGTGCGATCTTTTTTTTGAGCATTGCTGTATTGCAAAAGCTTGTGCTTTGGCGTTTCGGCGGCGCGAGACTAGAAAAAGGCCTGATGCGCAGGAATGCGACAATCTTGTCTCTATATTGCCGGAATCTAGGTGTAATCGGGTTTCATGGTTCAACGCATTCGTGCTATCTTGTGCTATTGGCGCACCCCACAGGTCAGCGCAACACGACATTTAAGTCTGGGTATGCTGCTTGGGCTCTTGTGGGCGGCAAGCCCTTGTCTAGCGCAGCCAACTAAGCGCGAGATACCACCTATTTTTGCCCAAATGTTTAGCGACCCTAACGCTGCAGCACCCCAAGCGGTGTCATTTTCTGCTGGTCCCGATAATCAGCGCTTCATTTTGGACAGGTCTCAGCCACGGGTTGTTTTGCTGCAATTTGACGGCGATCCAGAGGTTTGGGCCCTCACCTCGCAATGGGGTCCCAGAGGTGATGAATTTTTGCGCAATGACATTGGGGAAGTCATGGTGCGCATCACCGCTTTTGGTGGTGTTACCATCTATGGTCCGCTTGGAAACGGCGGCGGGCTGGCCGCCAGTATGGGCCGGGTCAGAAGTCTTCCTGCACCCTTGCACAGCGCAGGGTCGTTAAAGGCAACACTTGAAAAGGCATTAGGTTGGTTTGATAAATTTTCAAACCGGACCATACGAGTTGAAGCAACAAGAGGTCTAGCACCCGGATTGGTTCATGAGGCCTTAGAGCGGGCAGCTCAAGCCATGTCACGAGCACCGCGAGGATTTTTTGGTCACCCCGAACGGCAGGTCAAGCGGATACGCATTCAACCAAGCCTGGACCGCCCAAGTGTAACCTGGCAAGCAGGAATTTTGACCATTGGTGTTGTTCCAGGGCGCGGCTATGCTGGTCGTCCTTCAAGTGCCGCTGTCTTATTGGCCTTAACATCGGGCTCTTGAACTCAAGCTGCCTCTGGATGTGGTGGCGGGATAAGAAGGCCTTGGGGGAATGTGTCTGTTGCGCTTCAGATGCGCTAATGTATCGTCAAGCTGTCGCGACCGATCCGGCCTTCCAGTATATCTTCCAGCATAGAACGTAGGCCACGCCAAGCGTCTGCTACTAACAAAGAACCTTCAATCTCCAATTCGTTAATCGTGCGGTCGGCTATGGCTAAAGCTGAATCTCCATGGGTGTCGGCTAAAGCCCATGCAAAGCGGGCAAGGCTATCAACAGGTAAAAAATCTAGTCGCATGCGGAATATCCTTTTCGATATCCCTGTTTCAAAATGCATGCCATTCTCTTGAGCGAGCATTGCAATCAATTTGGCGGTTTTGGCAACCAGGCCCAAACACATCTAGGCAATTCATGCCTCCATGACGGCATGAATGGTACTTGCTTAAGCTGAAGGGGCAGTCTCTACCTGTCGCTTTTTGAGCATGCGGTCAAACATCGACCATACTCCATCTTCGCCATGCCAATCACCCTTAGTAGCCCCTTTTGAATATTCGGTAGCGCGGGCTTCAAAAAAATTGGCGTGCTCTACCCCGTTTAGCATTGGGCTTAGCCAGGGCAGAGGATGTTCGGTTACGCCATAGACTATCGGTAGCTCTAACTGGGTTAACCGCCAGTCGGCGATATAGCGAATGTAGGCCTTAATATCTTCAGAAACCATGCCTTGAACGGGGCCCATTTCAAACGCCAAATCGATGAATTTGTCTTCCAACTTCACCACGTTTTTACAGCAATCCACTATGTCATCCTTGACTGAGGCTGACAATTTGCCAGTTTCGCGGGCATAGGTATGGAATAGCTTGACCATGCCTTCACAATGTAAACTTTCATCGCGCACCGACCACGAGACAATCTGCCCCATGCCCTTCATCTTATTGAAACGTGGGAAATTCATCAGCATGGCGAATGAAGCAAATAATTGCAGGCCTTCGGTAAAGCCACCAAACATGGCCAAGGTGCGCAACACGTCTTCTTCGGTATTAACACCAAAATCCTGCATATAGGTGTGCTTGTCGCGCATCGCCTCATAATCCATGAAGGCGGAGAACTCCGAATCAGGCATGCCAATGGTTTCAAGCAGCAGCGCATAAGCGGCAATGTGCACTGTTTCAATATTTGAGAAGGCTGAGAGCATCATCTTGATTTCGGTGGGCTTAAAAACCCGCGCATAGCGCTCCATATAATTATCATTAACTTCCACATCCGATTGGGTGAAAAAGCGAAAAATCTGAGTCAGAAGATTGCGCTCATTATCATTCAAGCGCGTCGCCCAATCCTTACAATCCTCACCCAAAGGTACTTCTTCTGGCAGCCAATGGACTTGCTGCTGACGCTTCCAAAACTCATAGGCCCAAGGATAGCGGAATGGCTTATAACTATGGGAGGGTGTCACCAGTCCAACGCCTGTTCCATGATCGCCGAAAGTCATAACTTACCCCTATATCGTGTGTGTGCTATCGTCAGGTCACCTATATATAGATGTAGACATTGTTAAAGCCAGCTTAACAACATTGCACAAGAGCGTAACCAGGCGATCTCAATTTTACTGACTTGTTCACAGACTTTTTTGCAGGATCACCACATCAAGCAACCGACCAAATTTTTGACCCACATCACGTAAGATTCCAACATCGCTAAACCCTAAGCTTCGATGCAGGCCGATCGAGGCATGGTTGGCACTGTCACCGATCACCGCCAGCATTTGGCTGAACCCAGCCTTGCTGCATTGGGCCATAAGCTCAACCAATAAGGCGCGACCAATTCCATAACCGACCGCTTCTGGGGCGACATAAATCGAATCCTCAACCGTGTGATCATAGGCTGGACGCTCTCGAAATGCTCCAGCATAAGCATAGCCAACAACTTGGTTTTGCCCGTCATAAGCAACCAGCCATGGACATTGGCGCTGTGCGATTTTGTCCATGCGGGCTTCAATCTCACCCATGTCAGGGGCCTCTAACTCAAATGTCCCAGTCCCTGTAAGCACATGGTGGGCATAAATCGCCATAATGGCAGGAGCATCATCACGTGTGGCGGGGCGAAGGAAAAAGCGCATAGCTCAATCTTGCCATGGGCTGCAGGCCAAAGGCAAATTCTGTCATGGGCTGGCAAGCACTTATTGATCAGCATTGGTTTGGCTGTTTTGAGTTCTGATGGCGGGACGTGGTGGCAAGGCGAATGCACTAAAGACAAGACAATTCGTCATTCCCTTCTTGGTTGACCATCCACTATGCCTAAATGGCGCAAGACCCCTAAAGGTTCAAAACATCGGACATAGAATAGAGCCCTGGGGGCTGATCTTTTGCCCAAAACGCTGCTACCAGCGCACCCTTAGCAAATAGCGACCGATTAATAGCAGTATGGCTTAGACGAATCGTTTCGGTATCGCTTGCGAACATCACTTCATGCTCACCCATAATGCCCCCTGCTCTGCGACTGGCATAGCCTATATCACCGGTTTGACGTGGGGCATTTGGGGGCCTTAGAGCGCCAAGCGACGTCGAGTGCCCAGTCGCAACTTTGCCATGGTCGACTCCACGACCGGTTGCGGCGGCCTGCCCCAGCATCAATGCGGTGCCAGATGGGGCGTCCAGCTTATGGCGGTGATGGGTTTCTAAGATTTCGATATCAAAGTCCGTGCCCAACCGAGCTGCTGCTTGCTGGACTAAGCCCACCAATACAGTGACTCCAAATGAGAAATTTCCACTGCGCACCACAGAAAACCGCGTAGCTACCTCTTCGATCTCACGCTCTTGGGTACCATCAAAGCCAGTTGTTCCTAAAATGATCGTCCGAATGGAAGACGCCCGAAGAGCAGGCACAGCCGCAATAAAGGCAGAAGGAGTTGTAAAATCCAACCATATGTCGGCTTGGTCCGCTGCCTCAGCAACTTCAGAGCTGGTGCACCGTCCAAGTGGTGCCTGACCACATAAGACACCCAAATCCATGCCAAGCTCATTAGAACCTAGACGCTGGGTTCCGCCGGAAATGGCAAAACGCGGATCGCCATAGGCAGCCTCAAGCAGGGCGCGGCCCATGCGCCCGCAAGCTCCCGCTATAGCAAGTTTCAGTGTCATTATCCCAATTAGTCTAGGCATGCCTTAAATGGCAAGACCAACTTCCCACGCCTTGCTTGCGGTTGACCCATGAATTTTGAAAAGAGTGACGCAGTGATCCCTGGGCTTGGCGCAAGGCTAGATCGTAGCCCCCATTATGTGGCCAATGGCAGCTGTTAACCCCATGGCCAAAGCGCCCCAGAACGTCACCCGAAGGATAGCCCGCACTGGCTTTGCCCCACCAGTTGTGGCTCCAACACCACCTAAAATCGCTAAAAACACAAGAGCGCCAACACTGACCAAGGGTATGATTGCATGGGTTGGTGCAACCATGGCGGTAAAAAGCGGCAAGGCCGCACCCACACTAAAGGTCGCTGCAGAAGTCAAAGCTGCTTGGATCGGCTTGGCGGTGTTATGCTCACTAATTCCCAGTTCATCGCGTGTATGGGCGGCCAAAGCATTATGCGCCGTCAATTGAATAGCAACTTCTTCTGCAAGCTTTGGAGTTAATCCACGGCTGCGGTAAATGCCTGCCAATTCTTTAAGCTCAAGATCAGGCGTTTCGAGTAATTCCTGCTGTTCTCGGCTGATATCAGCAGCCTCACTATCGGCTTGCGAACTCACCGATACATATTCTCCCGCCGCCATCGACATTGCCCCAGCAATTAAGCCCGCACCACCCGTCAACAATATCGACTCATGGGTGGCAGAAGCCGCAGCCACGCCAACAATCAAACTGGCAGTCGATACAATACCATCATTGGCCCCAAGAACCGCAGCTCGAAGCCAACCGATGCGGGAAATCGCATGACCCTCAATATGGCTTTGGAATTTCGACATCAATTCGCCTAATCTTGCAATTATTGGTTTTCTTGCGCCCAATGCGCCTTTTTGTGGTGACTGTCGAGACCGTTGCACGTTAATGGAGGGCTTGATCCAGTCATTCTTGACCATATCCAAACTGAGAAAATTGAACCTCTCAACCTACAAACCCAAGAGCATATGACCATGATCCCAATCCATCTAGACCCAAGTAAAATCAGCATTGGCTTAGCTGGGCGCGGTGACCTTGCTTTAAGGCGGCTGGCGTGGCTACGAAATCTGGGGGCCACACCTGTGGTTTTTTCCGATGCGCCCAGTGATGCATTACATCTCCTCGCTGGGACCGCCCTCCTGAAACGTTTACCCAATGACCAGGATTTAGACAGCTTAAATCTTTTATGGATCGCCGATCTCACAGATGGTGCCGCTTCAGCTCTTGGTATCGCAGCACGCGCCAAAAAGGTTTTGTTAAATACCGAAGATGTTCTTGACCTATGTGACTTTCATACCCCAGCTATTGTTCAACGTGGGAGGCTGGTCTTGAGTGCCGGTACGGGTGGGGCTAGTCCAGCTGCGGCCTCTTATGTGCGTGAGCGTCTGGCTGCCGTATTCCCTGAGCCTTGGTGTGATGTGCTTGATGAATTGGCTTTGGCCCGACAGAGCCAAAAAATGGTGAATGCCAGCTTAGCTGAGCTACGAAATGCAGCCTTGACCACCCTTGAAACGCGATTTGGCAAAAGCGATGCAGTTTGCGTGAATTTTGCTTGCGGCACCAACAAAAAACTGACCCAGCCCCTGATCTGAGCTATTTATAAGGAGAGTCTGTTCGCCTTTTGAGGTGCACCCATCGTTGGGCCGCTTTGGCCTCGCTCGTGTCCTTTAGACTGACGTCACCGGCTGAGATTGCCAAAAATTAGTTGGATATTCCTAATTGCACACCAATTGCACGCCGATTGCGTTATGAAGGCATCCCTTATTCTAATATCTACACCAGTCCTGCAAGAGAGTGTCGATAATCATTCGCTTGCGATAGGTCGTGCCAGAGGTGGGGGTGCGTAGACTTAAGGTCATCGGGTAGGCTTTAAATCAAGGACTTGGAACGGTTCAAGGGCGCGCTTTGCTTGCCTTGAAGCCGTGCCCGATGATGCCTGCACAGGCAGAGCATGGCGTAAAGGCTGTCTTAGCGAGATCACCATGAATGATCACCCTCCTTGGGGGGGGTGCGTAGACTTAGGGTCATCGGGCAGGCTTTAGATCAAGGACTTGGAATAGGTCGATAGTCCCACTGAGAGGGACATGGGTTGCTATGGGCTGCTATGTCTTGACCATGAAGTGAAGCTATCTAACCCACAA
>NZ_BPFZ01000012.1 GCF_030158815.1 Candidatus Phycosocius spiralis | reverse complement strand
CCGCTGATACTGCCTTTTTCAGAAGTGGAAATAGTCCAACTTGTCCAAAAATCAGGCACATAATTGTCAAGGAAATTCACAGCCAATCCGCCACCCAAGACAAGATTCCCCGTCACAATAATCAGTCTGTCCGCAGAAGTCGGGCTGGCCACATCAATGCCCAACACCCCCGTGCCGCCAAATCCAGCTCCGCCACTAATCCTCAATGTCCCCACACCACCAACAGCACCAGGGGTCAAAGTACCACTGGCCACAAGCACACCCGTTTTGGTTACAATGGATCCATTACATCCCCCATGCATGTTAGCAAAGCTTAACACACGATAAGCCTTTGTTTATACACAAGCCTGTGATCTTCGAGTTGAATAAAACTCGAAAGCTGAAGAACATGTTGGTAAAATTTGGGGGATATTCATTCTGCTACATTTTTTGAATGGGTTTGTCTAAAGGATCCGGAATTTAAGTAAGTTCTGTCAAAACTCTAATGATCTTGACCCATTTCAGATGTATGTCGGTTTGTTCATTGTAAAACGAAGGATTACAACGGAATTGCCCATAGGGGTATTGCCCGTGCCGCCAAATCCAGATTACGTGTTTTTTGCGAACAAATAATCAGCTGCAATCGTTTGACACTGACAACAGCTAAACTTTAATTACCCAGACCTCAAATCGATAAAGTAGCGCGCAAAATATGTCTGAAGTGGCTGCCCTTTATCGCGAAAAAGTTCAAGCCGGGGTCTTACAATTTGACCCTACCCAAGCCCAAGCCATTGAGCTTTTAACCATTTTGGCCCATCGATTGGAACATTGGAAGCCGGGCAATACGCCTTTTTTGTTTGGTCAGGCAGAGCCTGCGCCAAAGGGCCTTTATCTATATGGCGCAGTTGGGCGCGGCAAAAGCATGCTGATGGACCTCTTTTTTGATGTGGCGCCGGTGGAGAAAAAGCGCCGCGTGCATTTCCATGCCTTCATGGCCGAAGTTCATGCCGGGGTGACAGCGTGGCGGGCCTTGAGCACGCGGGAGCGAAAGGCCCAACCTAACTTTGTAAAAGGGGCGGGGGATGATCCAATCGCGCCCGTCGCGAAAGCCATTGCAGATGAGGCTTGGCTTCTTTGTTTTGATGAATTTCAGGTGACCGATATTGCCGACGCCATGATTTTGGGTCGCCTCTTTGAACAGCTATGGGCGCGCCAAGTGGTGGTGGTGGCCACTTCCAACCGCCACCCCCGTGACCTCTACAAGAATGGCATCAATCGGCAGCTTTTTTTGCCCACGATCGCGCTTTTGGAAGAGCATCTAGATCTCCATGCCCTTGAAGGGCAACACGATCACCGCATGGCGCGGCTGGAAGGGCACGGCGTCTATCATACGCCCTTGGATGGGGCCGCATTTGAAGCCATGGATCAAGCTTGGGCGGCCTTAACGCGCGGCACGCAACCGCGGCCGACTTCGCTGGTGGTCGCTGGCCGCGAGCTTACCATTAATCGCGCCGCCGCAGGGTGCGCGCGCATGAGCTTTGAGGATTTATGCGTCGCGAACTTAGGTGCCAGTGATTATCTAGCATTGGCCAAGCGCTTTGATACTTTATTGTTAGACGGTGTTCCCATCATGGGCCCAGAAAAGCGCAATGAAGCCGCCCGCTTTCGGATCCTGATTGATGCGCTTTATGAGAATAAAACGAAGTTGATTTTAAGTGCGCAGGCAGAGCCCGACCAGCTTTATCCTGCCGGTGATCAAGCGTTTGAGTTTGAGCGCACCGCCTCACGCCTCTATGAAATGCGCTCGCGCGATTATCTGGTTGCTGAACGGGGCGGGGATTAGCCGGGCCTACGCACCACCCGCATCGTCAGATTGATCCGCCCGCCGCCCTGCACCAGGCTGGATGAACCTGCCAGAACCCGGTCAATGCCATGGTAGAAGTGCCGCGATGACCCACCCAGCACCACGACGTCGCCAGAGGTAAGTTTGAGTGACGTCGTAGGCCCGGACCGCTCTGGCCCGCCAAGTCGGAAAATGGCGCTATCGCCTAACGAGATCGAGACCACAGGGGCGTCGCGATCTTCTTCATTTTCATCCCGATGCAGGCCCATTTTCGCGCCTTGTTGATAGAGATTGACGAGGCAAGCTTGTGGCAAGGGGGCATAGCCACTGACAGCGGCCCAAATATCAAGGAGTGCTTGAGGGATCGCAGGCCAAGGCAAACCTGTGACAGGATGGGTCGCTTGATAGCGATAGCCTGCTTGATCAGAAACCCAACCCAGACTTCCCAGATTAGTCATCTGCACACTCAATGGCTTGCCCGTTTTGGGCATGCTTGGGCGATAAAAAGGCGCGCTTGCCAGAAGTGGCTCAAGTGTCGCTAAAATAGCCTCCTGCGCCGCCCTGTCCAAGAAGCCAGCATAATACCCAAATCCCGAATGTAATTGGCTGCGCACGCAATTCACTTTCAAACCTTGCGGTCTTTGCGACCGACACCATATGAGCTCCAGTGCCTGTTTATGGCAAATGTCTGGCAACCTATCTTAGCCGTTTTTTGAGCTTCCGCACGGGGGGCAAAAAGGGCGGTGTCCGCTTTTGAGGGACTGAAGTACATGAGCAAAGTCATTGGAATCGACCTTGGAACCACCAATTCCTGCGTAGCCATCATGGATGGCAAGGCCGCTAAAGTCATTGAAAACTCTGAAGGCGCGCGCACCACACCGTCGGTTGTTGCATTTGCCGCCGATGGGGAGCGTTTAACCGGCCAACCTGCCCGCCGGCAAGCAGTGACCAACCCCGAGCAAACCTTTTTTGCGATCAAGCGTTTGGTGGGGCGTCCGTTCGATGACCCTATGGTGAAGAAGGACATTAAACTGGTTCCTTATAAAATCACTAAGGGCCCAAATGGCGACGCTTATGTCACGGGCCGCGACAAGGATTATAGCCCCTCAGAAATCTCCGCCATGATCCTCACCAAGATGAAAGAAACGGCAGAAGCCTATCTAGGTGAAACCGTCACCCAGGCTGTGATTACCGTTCCTGCCTATTTCAATGACGCACAGCGCCAAGCCACCAAGGATGCTGGTAAAATCGCTGGCCTTGAAGTTTTGCGCATCATTAACGAACCAACTGCCGCTGCTTTAGCTTACGGGATGGATAAGGGCGGCAACCGCACCATCGCCGTCTATGACTTGGGTGGGGGTACGTTTGATGTATCTATTCTTGAAATTGGCGACGGGGTTTTTGAAGTTCGCTCTACCAATGGCGACACCTTCTTAGGTGGTGAAGATTTTGACATGCGCGTCGTCGATTATCTGGCTGACGAGTTCAAGAAGGAAAAAGGCGTTGATCTGCGCAATGATAAATTGGCGCTGCAGCGTTTGAAGGAAGAAGCCGAAAAGGCGAAAAAAGAGCTTTCAACCACCGCCCAATATGAAGTGAATTTACCATTCATCACCATGGACGCGACAGGGCCTTTGCATTTGAACTTGAAGCTGACCCGCTCCAAGCTTGAAGCCTTGGTTGATGATTTGGTAGCGCGCACGATTGAGCCTTGCAAAGCCGCGCTGAAAGATGCCGGTCTCAGCGCTTCTGACATTAATGAAGTGATTTTGGTTGGCGGCATGACCCGTATGCCTAAAGTACAAGAAGCGGTGAAACAATTTTTTGGTAAAGAGCCACACAAGGGTGTGAACCCCGATGAAGTGGTGGCTTTGGGTGCTGCGATCCAAGCAGGCGTACTGCAAGGCGATGTTAAAGACGTGTTGCTGCTAGACGTCACACCACTTTCTTTAGGCATTGAGACCAAAGGTGGTATTTTCACCCGCCTTATCGAGCGTAATACCACGATTCCAACAAAAAAGAGCCAAGTTTTCTCCACCGCTGACGACAATCAGTCGGCAGTAACCATCCGGGTTTTCCAAGGAGAACGCGACATGGCCGCAGACAATAAGTCGTTGGGTCAATTTGATTTGGTCGGCATTCCACCCGCGCCAAGTGGCGTCCCCCAAATTGAAGTCACATTTGATATTGACGCCAATGGCATTGTATCGGTTTCGGCCAAGGATAAAGCTACCAATAAAGAGCAATCCATACGTATTCAGGCCAATGGTGGGCTTTCTGACGCTGATATTGAACAAATGATCAAAGACGCCGAAGCCAATGCGGAGGCCGACAAGAAAAAACGCGATTTAGTTGAAGCCAAAAATGGGGCTGAAAGCTCTATTCACATGGTGGAAAAACAATTGGGTGACTATGGCACCAAATTAGAAGTCGCTGACCGAGAAGCGATCGAAGCCGCCGTTGCCGCTACCAAAGAAGCAGCACTGGGAGAGGATATTGAAGACATTCGAACCAAGACCCAAGCCTTAATGCAAGCGGCGATGAAAATTGGTGAAATCATGTATGCCGAGCAGCAAAAGAGTGCGGCAGAAGCCGACGCAAAAAAAGATGCTGGCGATGACGGTGTAGTTGATGCAGATTTTGAAGATGTGACAGACGACGCCAAGAAGTAAAGGGAAGTGACCCCCCACGCATTGCGGGACAAATCGGTCAAAGGGGGTCACTTTTATATGTTTATCAAGCCCGCCAACACCATTCCGACATCAATGCACGCAGCCAATTCATGGTCTTGGGGATCCAATGAGTGACGATTTTTACAATCTTCTAGGTGTTGCCCGTGATGCGGATGAAGCAACGCTGAAAAGCGCTTATCGCAAAAAGGCGATGCAATGGCATCCTGATAAAAACCCCGGCAATGCGCAAGCTGAAGCCAAATTCAAAGAGATTAATGAAGCCTATGCGGCCTTATCGGACCCGCAAAAGCGCGCCCTTTATGATCGCTATGGTAAAGCGGGCCTCAATGGCGGCGGTGGCGGCGGCGGATTTCACGGCGATGCGGGCGATATTTTTGAATCTGTTTTTGGCGATATTTTCGGTGAAGTCTTTGGCGGTCGTCGGCAACAACAGCGCGCTGGGCCCGCGCGAGGTGCTGATCTGCGCTATGATTATACCATAACCTTAGAAGAAGCCTTCCGCGGCAAGGATGCGGAGTTACGCATCCCGACCGACCAAATCTGTGAAGTCTGTGACGGATCTGGCGCTGAACCTGGCACGCGGCCAGAAGTTTGCCCAACCTGCAGCGGGACGGGTCAAGTGCGCGCGCAACAAGGCTTCTTTATGATGCAGCGGACCTGCCCAACATGCCATGGGCGCGGCACCATCATTAAAAAGCCGTGCAAGTCGTGCCATGGTCAAGGCACCAAACAAGTGGAGCGGACCTTATCGGTTGCGATCCCTGCTGGCGTTGAAGATGGCACCCGTGTCCGCTTAACCGGCGAAGGCGAATTAGGTGCCCGTGGCGGGCCGCGCGGCGATCTATATGTGTTCCTGTCAGTCAAAAAGCACGATTTGTTTGAGCGCGAAGGCCCAAATCTGTTTTGCCGCATCCCCGTAACCATGACCAATGCGGCCTTGGGCGGCAAAATTGAGGTCCCCACCATCGATGGCGGGAAAGCTGAGCTTGAGATCCCAGAAGGCAGCCAAACCGGCAAGCGCATCCGCATGCGCCACCATGGCATGACAACGCTAAAATCCGCTCTGCGCGGGGATATGCATGTTGAGCTCTTTGTGGAAACGCCCAGCAATCTCTCAGCCCGCCAAAAAGAATTGTTGCGCGAGTTTGCAGGCGAATGCGGTGATAAAAGCCACCCTGAGCACACGGGCTTTTTTGATAAAGCCAAAAGCTTCTGGGAAAAGGTTACGGGTACAGACTAAATCAAGTGATGATTTCTAAATCCCTTGTTCTAAGAAAAAATTAAAGATCAAATGCTTAATATCATGTCATTTGTGCGATCCGTCCTTGGTCTCATTCGGTGACCATAGATAAACATGGATCGAGTAGAAGCTCTTGACGACATCCAAGGGTGATTTTGATACGTATCAATTCCATGCCTCATACCTATGGCAAACAGGTTTTAATCCTTGGCGCGAGTGGTGCGATAGGTCATGCTTTGACCCGCTTACTGATCCATGACCCAGAGGTGGCCACTATTTTTGCAGCTTCCCGGCGTGGAATTCAAAACGCTAACTCAAAAATTACCCAACTCTACATTGATTGCGAGAATGAGGAAAGCTTGGCCAAGGCTGTTGAACAATGTCGTCAAGCTGGCCCCTTGGATATGGTCATTAATGCGATTGGCTTGCTCCAGGATGGCAATTCTTTAATGCCTGAAAAAGGGTTGCGGGATATAAGGAGTGAGAATTTAAAAAAGTTATTTTGGCTGAATTCCATTGTCCCAGCCCTGATAATGACCCATTTCACACCACTTATGGCCCAAGATCGTCGGACCATTTTTGCGACCCTTTCAGCACGTGTTGGGTCGATCGGGGACAATAGGAAAGGCGGTTGGTATGGGTATCGCGCCTCTAAAGCGGCCCTAAACCAACTGATCAAAACCGCATCGATTGAGTTGGCTTTCCGGCGGCCCAAGCTGATCTGTGTCGGCCTGCATCCAGGAACAGTGCGTAGTCGGATGTCTGAACCCTTTTTAACCCATTATAATAACAATGACATTTTTTCGCCCGAATTTGCAGCACAGGCTTTACTTGATGTACTTGCCACCCTAACCCCAAGCCATTCAGGGCGGATTTTTGCTTGGGATGGGCAAGAGATTCCCCCCTAAACCTATCTTGGGCTTTTTCTTGGGTTTTTGGCATTACGATCGGATGAAAATCTCTCCATGATGATTCTAGATCTGCTGATTTATCCAAGTGTGGTAAACTAGCCCTTCAAGCTATTCGGGATTTATGCCAAGAGCATGGCCGCGACTATGCCAATTTGAAGTGGACACAAGCTGGTTAGGAGACACTTTGGCTGTGGATCCATACAAGAGTTACTTCATAGCTTGACCAGATTTCTTTTATAACGGGGCCAGTTATGTTGAGAAGCCGTAAAGTTACCTAAGGTGTCTTAATACCAAATCGATTGGATGTCTTTGTTGTGATTCAAATCAAGCCTACCCCCGACGATGGCCCAAGCATTGGGATCGACACCCGCCGTATAACCTTGGCTGACAGTCCTAGCACAATAGCCACCAAATTGGGGGGCAAAGCGGGCTTGATTGGCTTTGAACGCGTCGCGATTAGTGGAACTCGCAGAGCAATATTCTGGCCCCTGATAACTTAGTCTAAATTGGTCGCTGCCTTGATCGGGGCGGCTGTATGTGAAATAGGCGACTGGATCATAGCCCTCTATTGCGACATTAAATCCAAAGCTGATCCAAACAGGGGCTTTGTCGGCCAATGCAGGACCTGACATCACAAGAGGACTCAAAGCCAATACCAGAGCCAAAGCAAAATGTGCGCCTTGCATCTCTTAATCCTTTGTGGGTTGAGGCGAATAAGAGTGTACCATGGTGCTTTGCCGGGCCGGGCAAATAGGGGCCCAACATCGCGCGTAAGGCCCAAAAAGGCGTGACGCGGCAAGGCGATTAAGGCGATCTATTCTAGCAAGAGCCTGACTGCGGCAAAAAAAGCCAACACCATCCTTGTTGGGATCAATGCCTAAAGGGGTGAAGAGGTGAAGAGGTGAAGAGGTGAAGAGGTGAAGAGGTGAAGAGGTGAAGAGGTGAAGAGGTGAAAACTAACCACACCCGACATCACGTCAAAAGCGATCAAAGCACCCAAGGCATTGACCCGCGCCAGCTTGGGTAACAGGCAAACCCGCAACAGAATGGAAGCGACCAATTCGGCCGTTCCGATGACATATTAACTAATGAGGCCCATAGGGCAAAGAGGCCACAAAGGCCTAATGTCGTTGCCACCCATCCAAAACACCAAAAATAACTTGGGTTTTGGGATGGTCGGTGAACTTACGGCAAGCTATCAATAAAAATGGCTGCCCCATATAGGGAAATGCCCTTCGCGGCACTCTATTTGAATTTCACGGGCAGAAGCCTCCAATCCGTGTGTGAAAGGGAAGACGGAGGGCGTGCTCTAGCGGTTACAATGTGCCTGCGCTTTTAGGCTTTGCGCTTGGGATTGGTGGCTATGAGATTTTTTGCGGCCAGAACGGAAACTCGTCTTGATGCATTTCCTGGTCCAAATCCAATAAAGTGCTTTGCAGCCGGGCTTGGACATCCAGAACCGCTTGATTGTACATCAGGGGGCCAAGCTCAATCAGAATAAAGTCCAACAATTCCGCGGCAGCTAGATTGCCAATCGGCTCACAGAGCTCACGATCAAAGAACTGAAGCAGCGAGTCCATCGCTGCTTGATGGGTATCTTTTGATAGGCGCACCATAGTGAGAACCCCGCAAAGCCTGACCCGTTAGGGCTTTTGCTGCAAATTTCGGTAAGGATGGGCCTTATAGACCCCCAGCACTTTGAGGTCGGCGGCAAAAAACCGCAATTCTTGCAGCGCCAGCTTCACATTGGTTTCGTTGGGATGGCCCTCAATATCGGCATAAAACTGGGTTGCATGAAAGCTGCCGCCAATTTGATAGCTTTCAAGCTTGGTCATATTGACGCCATTGGTCGCAAAGCCACCCAAAGCCTTATACAAGGCCGCTGGAATGTTGCGGACCTGAAACACAAAACTCGTAACACACGGCCCATCCTCGAGATCGGCATCATCGGGGCTGGCCGATAAGATCACAAAGCGGGTGGCATTATGGGGTTCATCTTCAACATCGTGGCGCAGCACCGGGAGGTCATAAAAGGCTGCCGCCAAAGCCGAACCAAGCGCTGCTACACTTTTATCGCCCAATTCGCTAATCTCGCGCACCGCACCGGCTGTATCGGCGGTTTTAACGGCCTCGGCCTGCAATTCCTTGATGATTTTGCGGCATTGCCCTAAGGCCATGGGATGGGAGCGGACTTTCTTGATATCGGATAAGGTCGCCCCTTTCACCCCAATCAATTGATGGTGAATGGGCGCGAAATATTCGCCCACGATGTAAAGACCCGCTTCCGGCAAAAGATGATGCACATCCCCAACCCGCCCGGCGAGGGTGTTTTCAATAGCGATCATGGCGCGCACCGCTTGGCCACTGGCAACTGCGCTAAAAGCATCTTCAAACGTCTGACATGGCATTGGTTCAAAGTTGGGGCAGGCCGATTTCGCTGCGGCATGCGAATTGGCACCCAACTCACCCTGAAAGGCAATCTTTCCCTTCAATACATCGGTCAACGCGCGTGCTCCTTATACCATGCACGCGCATTTTCGAGGTGATCGGCTGTATCCACACCTTTTGGAAATTCCGCCACGCAGCGCACAGCAATTGTCATACCCAACTCCAAAGCTCGCAATTGCTCAAGTTTCTCTCGCCGCTCCAATGGCGAGGGTGGCGTGCCGATAAAGCGGGCGAGTGCCGCGCGGTGCCACACATAAACACCAACATGGCGAAAAATAGGCCCTTCGCCATAAGGTGCGTCAGTGCGCGTGAAATAAAGCCCACGACCGATGGTCGCACCCTCTGGCATGGCAACAATGGCTTTGACGACATTGGGATCGGCGCGCTCAACTGGGTCTTGGCTTGGCGAAACCAGGGTGGAGAGGTCGGCTTGGGTATCCTCAGCCAAAGCTGCCAAGGCCACTTGCAAAAGCGCAGGGTCAAAAGTGGGCATATCGCCCTGCAGATTGATGATGGGGTCAAACTGGCCATTTGGATCAAGCTCGCCCAAGGCCGCAAAGATACGGTCCGAGCCCGATGGTAAATCAGGGTCAGTCAGAACCGCGCGCGCGCCACTTTCACGCGCTGGACCTAGAATTTCAGCATCGCCAGCTGCGACAGCCACCGGGCCAAGGCCTGCCAGAAGGGCGCGCTCAACCACGCGCGCAATCATCGGCTTACCCTCAATATCGGCCAGCGGCTTACCCGGCAGGCGGGTCGCCGCCAAGCGTGCGGGAATGACGATCAGGGGTCGAAACATGGGTCGTGCCTTAAACGAAAATCGGCTTCTAGCGCCAGTCTGCCAATTAGGCGAGCCATAAGGGACAAAGTGCCACAGCACGCCCGGTTGAAAGCCGCTTAGACGCATGCCATACGGGGGCTACACATAAGACCTCTTTTTAACTTCTGGCGACTAAGAGGGTTTAAAGGTCCACGCGACGCAACAGGGATTTTAGCACCGTTATGAGCAACAACAATCTGTGGTTCAACATGGTAGCCGGGGCCGTTCTGGCAACTGGCTTAGGAATTATGGGCTTACGCACCGTGGGTGACATGGTCTATGCCAATGATCAAACTGCCGTGGGCTATCCAGTGGAAGTCGCTGATGCCGCCGCAGCAGGGCCAGCAGCGGAATCAGGCCCTGAGCTTTTGCCTGACTGGGGTACAGTTCTGGCAGACCCGACCCAAACCGCAGCCTTGGTTGAACAGGGTGACAAGTTGCACAAAGTGTGCGCCTCGTGCCACAATGTAGAGCCCGGCAGCGCCAATAAAACGGGCCCATCTCTTTATGGTATCTTTGGGCGCACAGCTGGAACCCACGCTGGCTTTGCTTATTCAGACGCGATGAAAGCCTATGGAAAAGCATGGGACTTTGACGGCCTCTATAATTTCCTCAAAGCGCCAAAGACCTATATCAAAGGCACGGCCATGTCTTATGCTGGCATGTCCAAATCGTCTGATCGGGTGGCGTTGGTCGCTTACTTGCACTCTTTAGCGCCAAGCCCTGCACCCTTGCCCGCACCTGATCCAACACGTGATCCCGCTCAAGTAGCTGCGGCAGCAGCGGCCGCCCCAGCAACCGAGGCAGCGCCAGACGCTGCGGCGGCCCCAACCGATGCAGCGCAGGCCCCAGAAGTAGCGCCAGCTCCTAAATAGGGCTGGTCTTAGAGAAGAACCAACCCATGTATCGTTTGATAGATACGAGGTTTGCAACAAACAAGTAAAGCCGAGTGATATGGCTTATTGTGTGGAGACGCCTAATGAAAGTGCTTGTGCCTGTTAAGCGGGTGATTGACTATAACGTAAAAGTCCGCGTTAAGCCCGATCAAACCGGGGTCGATTTGGCTAATGTCAAAATGTCGATGAACCCCTTTTGCGAAATCGCCGTTGAAGAAGCTGTACGCCTAAAAGAAAAGGGTGTGGTGACTGAGATTGTTGCGGTTTCCATCGGCCCCCAGCAGGCCCAAGAAACCATCCGCACCGCTCTTGCTATGGGCGCAGACCGCGGGCTTTTGATCCAAACCGATGAGGATTTAGAACCTTTGGCCGTCGCAAAACTGCTCAAAGCAGTGGTCGGCGAAGAAAGCCCCGACTTGGTTTTGATGGGCAAACAGGCCATTGATGGCGACAATAACGCCACTGGCCAAATGCTGGCGGCACTTCTTGGCTGGCCACAGGCGACTTTTGCTTCCAAGATCGAGATTGCTGGCAGTAAAGCCAGCGTCACCCGCGAAATTGATGGTGGTCTGCAAACCCTAGAAGTGGCACTGCCCGCAGTTGTAACGGCGGATCTTCGCCTCAATGAACCCCGCTATGCATCTTTGCCTAACATCATGAAGGCTAAGAAAAAGACGATCGATATTAAAGCACCAAGCGATTATGGCGTCGATAGCGCGCCCCGCTTGAAGGTTCTCAAGGTAACCGAACCACCCAAACGGGCGGGCGGTATTAAGGTAGAGAGCGCAGAGCAATTGGTTGGAAAACTGAAAGAAGCAGGGGTGATCTAATGGCTGTTTTGGTTGTTGCTGAACACGACAATGCGTCGCTCAAAGATGCCACTAACAAGGTTGTAACTGCGGCCAAAGCACTTTCCAGCGATGTGGACGTGCTGGTTGCGGGTGAAGGTGCAGGTGCTGCTGCATCCGCTGCCGCTGGCCTTGCCGGGGTGCGAAAAGTGCTTCACGCGGAGGGTACGGCTTTCGCGCAAGGGATTGCAGAATCCATGCAGGGTTTGATTGTGCCGTTGATGGCCAATTATGATGCGGTGCTCTTTGCCGCTACGGCAACGGGCAAAAATGCCGCCCCACGGATCGCTGCGGCCTTGGATGTATCCCCGATTTCAGACATTCAAGAAGTCGTGGATGAGAAAACCTTCGTTCGACCCATTTATGCTGGTAATGCGCTGGAAACCGTTGAAAGCTCTGATGCCAAAAAAGTCATAACGGTGCGCACCACCGCGTTTGCAGCTGCGGGCGTGGGCGGTTCTGGCGCTGTGGAGAGCATTGGTGCGGGAACTCCTGCGGCTCAAGTTGTGTTCAAAGGGGCAGAGATCGTCAAATCAGACCGTCCTGAATTGGCTGGTGCTAAACGGGTCGTTTCAGGTGGCCGCGCCATGGGTTCGGCAGACGAATTCCATCACGTGATAGAGCCCTTGGCCGATAAGCTGGGTGCGGCAGTTGGTGCTTCGCGCGCCGCGGTTGATGCAGGTTATGCGCCCAACGATTATCAAGTCGGCCAAACCGGTAAGGTCGTTGCACCAGAACTTTATGTCGCAGTGGGTATTTCTGGCGCAATCCAGCATCTGGCAGGCATGAAGGATTCCAAGGTGATTGTTGCGATCAACAAGGATGGTGATGCGCCTATTTTCGCAATCGCTGATTATGGCTTGGTTGCCGATTATAAGACAGCAGTACCAGAATTGATGGGTGAACTTTCCAAAGTTGGCCTGTAATCACTGCCATGCTTTGGGTTTGCAAGTTAGGCAGGGACGCGATGCCTAAAGGTGTGAAATGCGTGTTTAATCCCCATATCGCGTAAAAATCGCTTGATCATTATGGCCGGGCTCATGGAAGAAGTCACTCCAAACGTATAATAGACTTTGGGTTAGACTAAGTCAGCAGCAAAGCCTTCCGCAAGGATTAAATTGGGATACCCTATTCAAAGCGCCGGTCACGGGCCGCCAAATAAGCAAAGCGCTTGGCTTCACGACGGCCACGGGTTACTGTGTCTAATACCAAGCCCGAAAAAACCGAAATCACGGCTGTGATCATCAAAGCGCTGGCCAAAATGGCGGTTGGAAATCTTGAAACTAGGCCGGTGTGCAAGAATTCTACCACCACCGGAATACCCAAGATTAATGCGATGCCACTCAAAATCAAACCAAGCAAACTAAATACCGCTAAGGGACGTTCTTCTCGCACAAAAAGACCAATAATCGACACAATACGAATACCATCGCGTACAGTATTGAGTTTAGAAATAGAGCCCTCTGGGCGTTCAACATAAGGGGTGGATTTCTCTTTGATGGTCATTCTCAATTCAAGTGCATGCACCATAAGTTCTGTTTCGATCTCAAATCCGCGCGAATGCGCAGGAAAAGATTTAACAAAACGGCGTGAAAACATCTTATAGCCTGAAAGCATGTCCGTGGTCATTTGACCAAAGAAAGCGCTCACAAGCCCGGTCAAAAGTCTGTTTCCAAACCGATGCCCAGGTCGATAGGCTTTGATGGCCGTATCAACACGGGCCCCATTCACCAGATCGGCATGGCTTTTAAGCATTAAATCAATCAGGGCCGGTGCAGACGCCGCATGATAAGTGGCATCCCCATCCACCATAACATATATATCGGCTTCAATATCGCCAAACATGCGGCGAACAACTTCTCCCTTGCCGGGTCTCTCCTCACTACGGACAATAGCCCCTGCTTTTTGCGCACGCTCAACCGTGTCATCGGTCGAGCGATTATCATAAACATAAATAGTAGCATCTGGGAGTGCTGCTTTAAAATCCTCAACCACCGTCCCAATGGTTGCCCCTTCATTATAGCAGGGCACCAAAACGGCAATCGACAAGTCCGAGATCTGCTTAACTGCCATTTGACCCTCACATAAATACTCCCTTAGGGCGGGTTTAAAGGTTTGCGAAGTCTGTTTTTCAGGCTGTAACCTTTATGTTATCGATGGCTTCTTTAATTGCCTCGTATTGAGCAAGCCATTATGGATTGGTCATTGTCACGGAGGAATGAGGCACACTTGGCCCAACAACTCAAAGAATATCGCGCCCCAAATCCTGTCGTAGAACCTGGGCCCTTGCATTTGCATCCTTGGATTGAGGCAAGCGTGAAGGGCTGGCGGCCACATGTCTTGATCCTGATTACCCTACTTTTGTGCACACTTCCCGGATTTTTTGCCCTTCCCCCACTAGATCGTGATGAAAGTCGATTTGCGCAGGCGACGACTCAGATGTTTGAAACGAAAGACTTTATCCGTATTCGGTTTCAAGATGAGCCACGACATAAAAAGCCGGTTGGCATTCATTGGCTGCAAGCAGTCAGTGTCAGCTTGCTGGATGGTGCAACGCACCGAACGATTCAAGCCTTTCGCCTTCCTTCCCTATTTGGGGCATTCTTTGCAGCTATATGCACGTTTCAAATAGGTGCCCTACTCTACAATCGGTGGGTTGGCCTTATTGGCGGGCTGGCGCTTGCTGGCAGCCTCCTCATGTCCACTGAGGCGGGCATTGCCAAAACCGATGCATGTTTAGTTGGATTTACGACTTTGACCTATTTAGGTCTTGCTGGCCTTCGCGCCAAACCAGAAAACAAGCGGTACATCTGGTTTTTTTGGGGTGGCCTTGCCATGGCAACCCTGATCAAAGGACCTATTGGCCTATTGTTGATCCTGTTTTCGGGCGTGATGTTGGTTGCGTGGGAACGCGATCTGAGATGGGTTAAAAGGGCGTTTCATTGGCCAGCTATTCTGCTCGCGGCTGTGATTGTCCTGCCTTGGTACATTGCCATCTGGCAGGCAACCCATGGTCAGTTTTTCATGGACGCTGTTGGCCAAGACTTGGCGCCTAAATTATCAGGCCAATCTGAGAACAAGGCCGTACCGCCTGGTGCACATCTTCTTATGTCACCTATTTTATTGTGGCCGACAAGCTTTCTTATTCCTTTGGCCTTTTGGGTGGCTTGGACCAGCAATAGGGACCCAAGAATTCGCTTTTTACTGGCCTGGCTGGTGCCTGGATGGTTGATGTTTGAGGCAGCGCCCGCCAAGCTCGCGCATTATACCTTGCCGGTTCATGGTGCTCTAGTATTACTAGGTGCCATCGGATTGTTCATGGGCGGCTGGCAGCGACCAAAGGTGCGCTGGCTCGGGATCGCTCTTCTAACACTTGGCACGGCCGTGATGACGTCAGTACCTTATTTACTTGGGAAAGACGTGGCCATGTTGGAAACCCATTTCGCCCTCCTGTGCAGTGTGGTAATTGGATGCATTGGTATGATTGGGTTGACTATGGTGATCTTACGCCCGAAATGGGCCATTGTTGGTTTGGTCGCGATGGCGTGTATCACCAGTGTAACGCTAAAAGGCCTATTTGTACCCTCGATCAGCGCGCTTGACCTTAGTCGACGTGTCAGCGCTGCCCTTCAACGTGAGGGCCTACATCCGCGCCTTTCCCCTGGAACCCCTGGGCCACTGATCGGTGCTGGCTATCAAGAGCCAAGCCTTATCTTTCTTACCCGTAGTGATTCGGCTTTATCAAGTGTGGCAGCGGCGGTAAAAGCTGCTCGTATCGGTTCTGGAATCGTCGTCAATACACAACCCCAGTTTAAAGCTGCTTTAACTTTAGCCCTTGCCAAGAAAGGGTTAGCCCCAAAATGGCGAAAAGACGTACTAGCAGGGCTAAATTATTCAAAGGGTGATCCAGTCGAACTGGCTATCGGGAGCGTGGTGGCAGCCCCTAAGCCAATGCCGGTGCCCAATCGTCAGAATTAGCACCAGTTTTCGCTCTAGAGCTAAGCCGAATTGATTTGACCGTTGGCGGGGCATATTTGAGATAGGCCTCACTTATGGCTTCAGATAAGCGTAGTAATTTTGGCAACAGCTCTGAAATCGCACGCTCGTCTGTTAGGGCAGAGCGAATAAAACGCACAGTCAGCGCAGCCAATACCGAAGAGCCCTCACTGGCAACAGGCTGCATCACAGGGACCGCTAGGGCAATTTCACCACCAGCAACCTTAAGATCAAAGGCATAACCTTGCTGACGTACAAGATCTAGCTGGTGGTTAATGGTGCGGTCACCCAAGCGCTGTAGGCCAATTTCTTCAAGCAAATTACGACGCGGTGTTGCTTCAAACGCCTGCAGGATTTGGCCAACACCAGATTCCAATAAATCCGCATGGGCACCACTAGTCTGTCGATGCAAAGCCATAGGACTGGTGCGATCTGTTGCGGCACGAAGGGTGATATCGTTGCCTCTCAAAGTCCAAATGCCGATCGGCCACAAAATCTGTTTGCCTAATTGGGAAATCAATGGCCATGCACCTTCACGAATCCAAGCTTCATTCTGCGCGCCTTCCGCCAAAGTGGTGACGGCCAAAGTCGGGCGATATCGATCATCCATTTCATCGCGAACAACAAATCCACCCTGGCAAAGCGTCTCTAAGATCCGATATGCGGTTGTGCGCGGTAATAATGCGCGTTCGGCTACCTCTGTCACCGTCATGCCATCTTGACCATTGAGCGCGCTCAGCGCCTCTAATCCACGCAATAAGGCTCTGATTGGGCGCACGGACTCTGACTGTTCACCAAACATCAAATCACCCTTTTAAGTCATGTTCATTTCTGAACCATTATGGATAGGTGTCAATTAAAAATTACGCAAGTCAATGTCAATATTTTTGGACAAATATCAAGTCCACGCAACCGAGCACAATTTCACGGACTCTTTTTCAATCGTATCAGGCAAAAAGTGCGAATCTAAGCCAATCCGTATAACCTGAGTATTCAACGGGCTGAATCTGGACATGAAACGCCCTCTCATTGGTTGGTTATGCAAAGCTACAGCGCTTCTAAACCAGATCAGTTGTTAGAAAGATCGCCCCAAAGTGGGTACCGACTTACAGTGTGAACATGGTGGCACCTTCACCAACTTGTATCGCCGACATGGGTCACCCTGCCGGAAGTGGCAATTATGGCAAACCCTCATAATCGGGAGTTCTCAAAGTGAAGGAGAAGGCAAGCAAAGCAGCAAAACTGGTCCACACCCATTCACGCCAAGCCGCATGACTAATGCCCCAAGTTAACGCAAGAAAAGTTAGTCCCCCGACTAAAGCCGCTGTGGCTATGCGATGACGCCCAAAAACCGACATCGCAACCCCACCAGCAAGCAACACCATCATCGTCGCCAAGAAAGCACCGATGCCGCCAGTTTCTAGCCATATATGCAAAGGCGCAGAATGTGGGTGCAATTGCAGCATTGGCCAACTCGAGCCATTATAAGGAACTGGACGATCAAATAGGCTAGAAGCCCCCAAACCCCAACCGGTCAATGGCTTTTGAGCAATCAACTGTCCGGCGGCTTCCCACATTTGTGCACGACGACCATAGGAGGTTGGCATTTGGTTGCCGGGGAAAAGGGTAAAGGCCATTTTCGCAATTAAAGGGTAAATCAGCGGCGCAGCGGCAATGACAACCGCTGAAACGCCACTAACCAACCCGATAGCGCTTTTTGGAAACCGCAGGGCAAACAATGCAGCCAGAGTACCAAAGAACAACCCAAGCGCGTTTAAATTGATGGTAAATTGGGTGCTCAAATAGAGCGCTAACACAATAAACAAGATGCGGGCGCTTCGCGGTGCGAATTGTTGGTGCAGGCATGCATAGCCGACCCAAGAGAGTGCTAATGTTGCCGAAGCTGCCCGGCCCATATCCCCATAAATCGACCAGAGCAACTTGCCAGGACTGGCGATTTGATTCATGGCATAATGGTTGTTCGCATCAAAAGTTAAAAGAATAAAGGAAAAAAAGATCCCAGCGATGATGCCTCTTTGCGCAATCCCTCGATCCGATCCTAGGCATGAATGCACCACCCAAATGGCAGGGGGGGCTAAAACGGTCAACACCGCCAATCTGCGCACCGTTTCACCAGCCAATATCTTAGCGGGTGACCATAAGGCACTCAGCATAACCCATAGAACAAACAAGCCAAACACGAGCCATAAAGCCGTTCGCGCTTTTAGGGTTGCAACCAAAGCCTTAGCCAATGATCTATCGGGGCTCGACAGCCCATATATCAAACCCCAGATACCAATAATGCACAAACCCATTGCTAAGCCGGATACACCCGTACCGGCAAAAAAACCAAAGCCGATACCAAATGCCCCCGCAATTTTGGTCCTCGGATCCAATGGTCCAGCTTGAGGTGGAATTTGTGTTAATTCAAATGATACTTCACTCAACTTAGTCTCTCTTTAAGGTCAGGTGCCAAGCCATCTTGGGCTAAAACAACAACCGCTTCTTCCAACGTCATAACTTCTTGGGTTTGGCTCCCAAATCTGCGTAATGCAACTTTGCCTTCTTCAGCTTCACGGCGGCCAACAATGGCCATGACGGGTATTTTTGCCAAGGAATGTTCGCGGACTTTATAGTTGATCTTTTCATTACGTATGTCGGTTGTCACGCGCAGCCCAGCTTGGACTAGTCGATCCCGCACCTTTAAGCCATAGGCATCAGCTTCTGAAGTAATGGTTGCGACAACCACCTGCACCGGGGCAAGCCAAGCTGGTAAAGACCCGGCATAATGTTCGATCAAAATTCCTATGAAGCGTTCAAACGTACCAAATACCGCGCGGTGCAACAGCACAGGGCGATGCTTTTGCCCATCTTCACCGGTATAAACCGCATCCAAACGCTCAGGCAGAACGTAATCAAGCTGAAATGTGCCGCATTGCCATGTCCGCCCGATTGCATCGGTCAGATGAAACTCTAGTTTTGGACCATAAAATGCGCCATCGCCCTTGGCGATCACATATTCAACGCCAACACTATCCAAAGCATTGGCCAAAGCCTGCTCAGCCTTATCCCAGGTCGCATCATCGCCAGCTCTTTTATTAGGCCGTGTCGCCAAACGATAATGGATATTCGTCAAACCACAGGCGGTATAGACACGGTTGAACAAAGTCAAAAAGCGCTTGGTCTCTTCGCCGATTTGATCCTCGCGACAGAATATATGCGCATCATCCTGGGTCATTTGCCGCACACGCATCAAGCCATGCAACGCACCATGGGCTTCATTGCGGTGGCAACAGCCAAATTCGGCCATGCGTAAGGGGAGATCACGATAGCTACGTTGGTCTGATTTAAAGATTTGAATATGGGCGGGGCAATTCATAGGCTTAAGGGCCATAAAATTAGCATCGCCTGAAAAAAGGGGCTCCCCTTCCACAATTGATGGCGCTTCATCTGGGACCACAAACATGTTCTCTCGAAACTTTTCCCAATGGCCAGATTGTTCCCAGAATTTAGACGCCAATAATTGGGGGGTTTTAACTTCCACATAGCCATCTTCGTCGAGTTGGCGGCGGATATAGGCCTCCAGAATACGCCAGATCATATAGCCATGAGGGTGCCAAAAAACCGAGCCTTGCGCCTCTTCTTGAAAATGAAACAGGTTTAATGCCCTACCAATCTTGCGGTGGTCGCGCTTTTCAGCTTCCTCCAGACGCCTAAGATATTCGGCCAATTGCTTTTCATCGGCCCAAGCCGTGCCATAGATTCGCTGAAGCTGGGGATTTTTCGGATCGCCGCGCCAATAAGCACCCGCAAGTTTTAGAAGTTTAAAGGCTTTTCCCAGTTTACCAGTTGATGGAAGGTGTGGGCCACGGCACAGGTCCTTCCAACTATCCCCTTGGCGATAAATCGTAATAGTTTCGCCCTGTTTGATAATGTCCTCAATGATGCTGGCTTTGAATGTTTCACCTATGGCGTTAAAGTGACGGATCGCTTCTTCGCGATCAATTTCTTCGCGTACAATTGGAAGATCTGCATCCACGATCTCGCGCATCCGCGCTTCAATCGCAGCAAAATCATCGGTTGAAAATTTGTCCTCTCGGTAAAAATCATAATAAAAACCGTCCTCAACCGTGGGCCCAATCGTAACTTGTGTGCCTGGAAATAAATCTTGGACCGCTTGGGCCAATACATGGGCGGCATCATGGCGCAACAACTCTAAGCCTTCGGCACTGTCGCGCATTACCAATTCAAACTGACCCCCTGATATCAAGGGTCTCGACAAATCCCACAAATTTCCGTCTATTTTTGCAGCTACTGCTTTTTTAGCCAGAGATATGGAAATAGCATTGGCAATGTCTAACGGTGTAATCGCATCCTCATAAGTACGAAGCACACCATCAGGAAATGTTAAGTTAATCATTGTTTTTAACCAAATAAGTAGATGAAAGATCCGTTCCTAGGTGACGATGGCTTTGTGTTGGATGCAAGTCTCGGTCATGGGGGTCATTGGATCTGGTTTTAAAAGTCCACTGACCATAGCGCCAAGGTGTCCAGATTGAGGTTTCAACACATGTTTGTGGAACCTCATCATAACCATAGCCACCCCCCGGTCGACACCGACACACACGTGCCAACCCCATCCAAGCCCCCCGCCATGCGCCAAACCTGCGCACACATTGTGCAGCATAATCAGAACAACTGGGCAAATAGCGGCATTGTTGACCAAGCCATAGCGACAATGTTGTCTTATAGATGCGCTGCAGAAGCAATAAGACCTGAGCGGCAAACGAAAGCTTGACTGTGCGTGCCATAGGATAACTCTTAGAGAAGACGATGCCCAAAACGCGTCACTTAGATCGCATAGAACCATATGCACTATAGTGCTGAACCGAAAATGGCAGGCCGACTATGCCGCCGCGATGCGCCCTGCCACGCGTCGCCAGCATCAGCGGGTCGAAAAGATAACGCTTTCACAGCAATAATTCATAAGCTTCATTAGCGCGACGTAGGGGGTGTTGTCATCACCCTTTCAAGCATTTTGTTTTATGCCCTTCGTGTGCATCGCATCTAGAACGGCAGCGACTGCCGCCTCAAACGGCAATAGAGCCGAAGTATGGCGGGGCGGGTAATCCTTAACGCTTTCAAGATATCGTAATTCCCAAAAACGTCCAAGAGGTGGCGCCCCGCCTGATTTGAGCATTGCTTTGAATTGGTCGCGCGCCTGCACAATTTCCTCTAATCGTGCACCCACAAGATGGCGCATCAAAATACTCGCACTCGCTTGCCCAAGTGCACAGGCTTTTGGCTCAATAGCAGCTTGGCTGACCACGCCATTGTCCAAACATACTTCAATCTCGATCGTGGAGCCACACAAACGCGATAGCTTACGCGCGTATCCATCGGCCTGCGTCAATTTCCCAATATGGGGGATATCGGCCGCCAGCTCCAAAACCCGTTGGGAATAAAGATCGACACTCATTGCATCTATATAAAAGCTTTTGCCAGCTTTGTTAGCCACATGCTGAAAAGGGGAAAGCGAGGATCAATTCATCACCATAGATCGATTATCGGACCACTGCACGATCTGCATAAAGGGTGGCAGTATAAATACCTTTGGAACCAGTCATGCGAATTGGGATCGATAATCCGGATTGATCAATATCGGCCAGCCAGATTTGCAAACGGATAGGCTCACGCTGATCACCCGGCATTTTCTTTTTGAAGCCTGCCACTTCGACATAAGTACCCCGACAATAATAGGCAGGACCTGAATAGGCTGGCGTCGATACTGTTTGAATACTGACATATTCCGTACGAATGTCATAACGTCGCTTGCCATCAAAGATTTTCACTAACCCACCACAGGCCCGGCCTGTTTCTCTTCCAGTAACCAAGGATAATTCGATGAGGCCGGTCATAGGATCGACGGACTCAAGTTTTTGAGCCAATGTAGCAGGCGGAAAGCCCATATCCTTCCACCAGGGAGCGGCCGCCACATCAATTCCATTATTCTGAAAGCTTACTGTAATACGTCTATTCTTCCCACTACTCTCTTGATTTAAGAAGCTACGCGGTCGAAACTGACCATTTTCAATACTACCGCGTACCGTCGCCTTCCCCGCGTCATTATTAAAAGATGCCGCGATACCTGATGTTCGATACGTCGCTTCACCGCTATAGCTATCTTGACTCAATGTGACTTTGATGGTGCCACGGGCAAGCTCCAAGGGACCGATGCGCGCCCGCAGTGAGATTTCGACTGTTCGCGTCTGGTTAGGGTCAAGCGACGCCAAAAAACTTTTGGTCGCATTATCTCTTGCCACACTGGGTGTCGCCAGCACACACAGGGTACCGACCAGTTGTGCCAAACAAACCTTAGTCATTTTATGCTCTCAATTAAGGATTAAGCGGGCCGCCCCTTATGCACAATCAAATTGGGGTAAGCCGTTCCGCCATCATGAAGGTGCATGATTAGTCCAAGCATTCAGGATAATATGCATAGATTACCCCTCTAAGCCAAAAACAGTCTGCATTTCAAGATGTAGTTCAATCTATGCCCATCGGATTTGATTGGGATTTAGATGTGTCTGGTCAGAAGTGCAACCAATCTTTAGGATAAAGGTATACTTCATTTTGTCCCATGTTGCTTAACTCATGTTGCTTATCTTTAGACAAAAATTGTGTTCCTGGTGACTTTAGGCTCTTGGGTTTGTGTTGGATGGCTTGCACGCAAGCAGATGTTGTCTTTGCCAGTCACGAGCATATGAGTGATGTGTCAACACTTGCAAGTTGGCCCGCTTTAATCTTTCACTTCTTGGGCTGACCCATTTGACCCAATCTGGGGTTGGCATAATCGGGGCCTTTTGGAAAATTGTTCGATTGCCAGTCCGCTTTGATCTAACCATGTGGCCCATACCAGCCATAGGCCGCCGATCAACTACGCATTTTTGCATCACTTAGCAAACATGTCAGCGAAAGATTGCCCATAATCTTTCAACTTGATCACGCCTCACCCACCAACCCTAATCTTAGGAATGGTTTAAAACGGTCAATGATCAACAAGAATGTGTGCATTTAGTTTATCACTTTTGGCACCAATCTCCTCAATTGCACATACAATCCCACAACCTTAGGCCCATCATGACTTAAAATCTTCATTATGCGAATTGTCAGATTCGGACCTAGCTAAAGCTAAGCTAATCCTAATAGCCAAACTCCTGATGCTACACTCCTAAAGCTGTGGGGCTTCCACCCATTCGGGGTCTCGCGCATGAGATCAGGCGGGATCCGGTCTGCCTTTTCAATTTGGGCCTGTTAAGGGTTTTAGGCTTTGGTTGGGTGTCATGGCTTTAACCCCAAACCCAACAATGTCTTAGGATAAGACGACAATCAGTGCCCATAACCGATCGTATCTATTCGCGGATAGGTGGCTTGGCATGAATTAACCAAACGCAGCTGAAGGTGAAGTGGTTTTGTACAAGCAAGGCCAGTCACCACCCAAGCTTGATCGCGCTGAACGAGCCAATTATGACGCCATACCTAACTATGGGCAATTCAAGCGCCATGTCATCGCAGTCGAACCAGAGTTAAGTTTGCGACCTGTGACTGGCCCGCGCTTTGGCATGAAGCCAATCTGCGTGACGGGGTGCCTTTTTTGTGCGGGACCATTCTTCCAGCATGTCTGGGGCAACCCGGCGTAACTCGGTAATTTCTTGATCCGTACCAATATCGCACGCCAGTTCCAAGCGATGGCCATTGGGATCAAAAAAATAAATGGAGCGAAATATGCCATGATCGGTTGGCCCGATGACCTCGCACCCCGCCGCTTCGGCTCGTGCCTTGCCAGCTAATAGCGCGTCTTCGCTGTCCACTTTGAAGGCAATATGTTGCACCCATTCAGGTGTATTGGGATCGCGCCCCATTTCGGGCTGTTGCGGCAATTCAAAAAAGGCCAAAACATTACCACCCCCCGCGTCTAAAAACACATGCATATAGGGATCATATTCGCCTGTGGAGGGGACATGATCTTCTGCGAAGGCAATCACGAAGGTCATACCCAAAACGTTGTGATAAAAGTCTACCGTCTCTTTCGCATCTCGGCAGCGATAGGCGACGTGATGAATACCTTGAAGGTGGTTCATTCTTGCAAAATCCCGCGTCGAATTTGGTCTAATTCGATGCTTTCAAACAGGGCTGTAAAATTCCCCTCACCAAAGCCCTCATTGCCTTTACGTTGGATAAATTCAAAAAAGATCGGACCAACTGCATCCTTGCCAAAGATTTGCAATAACAGCCCTTGGCCTTCGCTGGGGGCACCGTCAATCAAGATTCTGCGCTGGCGTAACGCTTCCACATCATGGCCGTGGCCCGGCAGGCGGGTGTCGATCAAATCAAAATATGTATCAATCGTATCTTGCAATTCAACACCACGCGCACGCAGATGATCCACAGTAGCCAACAAATCGGATGAGCCCATTGCAATATGTTGTATGCCTTCGCCCTTATAGCGTTGGAGGAATTCTTCAATTTGATCGGTCTTGCCGACTTCGCCCTTACTTTCGTTGAGCGGGATACGGATTTTACCGCAGGGACTGGTCATGGCTTTGGAGAAGAGGCCTGAAACCTTGCCTTCAATGTCGAAATAGCGGATCTCGCGAAAGTTAAAGATGCGCTCATAAAAATCGGCCCACACCTCCATATTGCCACGAAAAACATTATGGGTGAGGTGATCAAGATAAGTTAGGCCTATTGAATTGTTCGCTTCTTTTTGTGCAGCACCAGGGATGGGCTTAAAGTCGACATCATAAATGCTTTGCGCGCCATAACGGTCCACCAGATAAATGAATGCCCCGCCAATACCTTTGATCGCTGGAATATCCAATTCCATAGGCCCTATCGGGCTATCAACTGGCTCTGCACCTCGGGCAATGGCTTGTTTTAACGCGTAAGCCGCATCCTTGACGCGAAAGGCCATGGCATTGGCAGAAGGCCCGCGCTGTTCGCGAAACTGTGCTGCTTGGCCAGCTGTTTCCATGTTGAGAATAAAGTTAATATCGCCCTGTTTGAAGCGGACCACATTTTTGGATCTATGTTGTGAGACTGCCGTAAACCCTAATTGGTGAAAATAGGTGGCCAAGGTGTCTGGGTTCGGGCTTGTAAATTCCACAAACTCAAATCCATCTGTTCCTAAAGGGTTTTCAAACAGGTCAGTCATCACCAAATCCACCTCTTTTGACCCTATATAATTTCATTTGTTACTAAATGCCAAGATCAAACCGCAATCAAACATCGTGTCCTTGCGTCAACCTCATGGCTTTCTCTTCCAGTTTGCGCAAAATGGATTCTAAACGTTCCGCCGCTTGCACACCAATGGCTTCGATTAACTCTTGCTCAAGTGATAAGGCCATTGGGGTAACTTCTTGAACAATTGCGAACCCAGCTTTGGATAGGCTCAATTGCACCGCACGCCGATCAGAAGCTTTGTACCTTGAGCGCACCAGGTCACGGGCAACCAAAGTAGCAGTTGCACGACTGACCATGACCTTGTCCATCGTCGTGCGCAAGACAAGCTCTTGTTGTGACATGGATTGACCTTCCGATAAGACGGCCAAAATCCGCCACTGAGAAGTTGTGAGGTCAAAGCGGCTCTCATAAGCTTTAGCAATCAGTGCGCTAACCTTGTTGGATGCTACAGCCAAACGGTAAGGCAGATAGGTTTCAAGATGGAGTGGCTTCATAATGGTTCAAAGCTGTTTGAATTATATCGATCGGGTGCAAGCTGGCTCAGTTCACCCAGGGTTCAAGTTTTGGGAGTCAATTTGTGTTTCTGGGGCGGTAGACAAAAAAGCAGGATGTACACGTGCCTGTGCATCAGCTCTGACTAATAATGGAAACATGGTTAAATCGACGCCAAAGCGACGGGCATTATTCATTTGTGGGACCAAACAGATATCCGCCAAAGTTGGCTCTTGACCGTATAAATAGCCTTGACCTGGTGACCAGCCCCTGTTTGCAGTTTCCTTTTCAAGAGCGCCGAATCCTTGAGCTATCCAGTCCGCACACCATTGGGTAACGCGCGCTTCATCGGCACCAAAATCATCGGCTAATTTTCGCCTTACATTTAGATTTTGCAGCGGGAATATATCGCTGGCGATCACATGAGCAAAGGCGCGGCATAAAGACCGCTGCCATGGATCTTGTGGATAAAGGCTCGGCCTCGGATAGAATTCTTCTAACCAATCCACTATCGCCAAAGATTGTGTTAAAACCCCTTCCTCCGTGACAAGTGCTGGGACACGACCTTGCGGATTGAGATCGAGATAGACAGTGGATTGGTGATCATTTGCGCGCAAACAAACCGAATGATGCGTTACGCCGATGCCCTTAAGCGCCAAAGCTATGCGAACCCTGTACGATGCCGAAGAATGCGAATAAGCGTGTAATTCAATCATGGATTGAGCTTAGCATCTGTTTACGTCCGCGGCTATATCTTCACAAGCTACAAGCTGTAACTATTTGGTTATGCCTAGGTTGTTAACGGCTACAATGAGGGGCATACACAAAATCGTGTAGTCACCATGTCTTGCATTCCTTGCCCAAAGACATGATATTAGTCTACCGATGCGGCAAAAGTCTGCCCGCAAAGTGTAAAGGATAGAACATGAACGACCGAAATAGGTTTCA
This sequence comes from Candidatus Phycosocius spiralis, assembly GCF_030158815.1. Taxonomy (GTDB): domain Bacteria; phylum Pseudomonadota; class Alphaproteobacteria; order Caulobacterales; family Aquidulcibacteraceae; genus Aquidulcibacter; species Aquidulcibacter spiralis. The sequence continues at coordinate 53,220 of NZ_BPFZ01000012.1, read as the reverse complement.
AGCTCAAGCGATCCCAGCCGGGACCACGATGGACATGTCCGTCGACGCTGGCCTGCGGAGCTTTATGTTAGGCGTCTACAATAAAATGGGCTTGGGATTGGTCCTTTCTGGCCTTTTAGCTTATGCTACATCATCGGTTCCAGCAATCCGCGATCTCCTTTTCACAGCCAATGGTGGTTATACTGGTGTTGGCATGGTGCTGAGCTTAGCGCCCCTTGGTGTTTTACTGATTGGTATGTTTGCGATGCGCAATCCTTCCAAAACTGGGGCAAGCCTCCTCTACTGGACGATTGTGACGCTTATTGGTGCAGGCCTTGGGGTGTTGGCGATACGCTATACGGGCGAATCTTTGGCCTCTACCTTCTTCATCACGGCTTCTGCCTTTGGTGCGTTGTCCTTGTGGGGCTATACTACCAAGCGCGATCTGACAGGTTTTGGAACCTTCTTAATCATGGGTGTATTTGGCCTAATCTTGGCTTCCATCGTCAACATATTCCTGCAAAGCTCTATGATGCATTTTGTGATTTCAGGGCTCGGTGTGTTGATTTTTTCTGGCTTGATCGCCTTTGATACTCAGCGACTCAAATTTGATTATTACCAACTTTCCGGCAATGATACTGCTTTATCGGTTGCCACAAGCATGGGTGCGCTCAGCCTCTATCTGAACTTTATCAATCTGTTTCAATTCCTGCTCAGTTTTTTGGGCAACCGCGAATAAATAAGCAGATTGATTGCGCCAATGAAGCCCGTCGATTTAGATCGGCGGGCTTTTCCTCTTCTTGACTCATGCTTTTAAACACTTTTTTCAACAATCTGGGGTACTTAAGAACGATCATCTAGATCATCCTTGCCTAAAAGGTCGCTTGGGTCGATTGAAGGTAATGCGTCTTGCCGGCTGCTACCGGGTAGACTTTCGACCGCCCGCAATCGGCGACCTAAGACATTTTCCCGGGTGCGGGCTTCAAGCACGACATTTTTGGCTTGATCCAATTTATCTTCAACTTTTTTGAGCACGCCGCCAAATTTTTCAAACTCTTGTTTTACAGTACTCAGCACCTGCCACACTTCACTGGAGCGTTGTTGAATGGCAAGGGTGCGAAACCCCATCCGTAAACTGGTCAAAGTTGCCATTAAGGTCGTAGGCCCAGATACCAGAACCTTATGCTCACGTTGCAATAAATCTACCAAGCCTGGGCGACGCACCACTTCTGCAAATAAGCCTTCAGTCGGCAGGAACATGATTGCAAAATCGGTGGTATAGGGGGCGGCAATATACTTATCGCTGATGTCTTTAGCCGCCACACGAATGGCTTTTTCTAAACCTTTTTGCGCAGCTTCCACCGCCGCGCCATCCGCCCGCTCAGACGCGTCGATCAGCCGCTCATAATCTTCAATCGGCAACTTCGCATCAATTGGGAGCCAAACCGGGGAGTCGCCATCATTGGGCAGGCGGATGGCATATTCGACGCGTTGGTTGCTGCTAGGTTTAACTTCCACTTGATGTGCATATTGATCTTGGCTCATAGCTTGTTCTAGGAGCATACCTAGGCTGGCTTCGCCCCAAGTACCGCGCGCTTTGACATTGGTGAGGACGCGCTTGAGATCTCCAACCCCGGTCGCGATGGTTTGCATTTCCCCCACGGATTTAAACACACGCTCCAAATGCTCATTGACTTGGCTGAAAGAGGCACCCAAGCGCTGTTCGAGCGTACCTTGCAACTTCTCATCGACGGTGACACGCATTTGTTCTAGCTTGGCTTCGTTTTCTTGTCTTAGGACATCCAAGCGGCCTTCAACGGTTTGGCGTAAGGCTAAAGCTGCGCGGTCATTGGCCTCCATCAACTCTTTAATCTGTGTTTGAGCTTGGCTTAATCCTTCGATCTGTAAACGACCATGCGCGGTCATACCCTCCATCAGGCTGGTGGACAACAGAGCGATTGCTTTGTTCACCTCTTCACGCAGCGCGCGGCTATCATCCCCCGTTGCGACGCGATGTTCGGCTAAGCTTAGGCCAAAATGATCCAAACGCTCACGTTGATTGGTTGCCATAAGATCGATCAGACGATGCAATTCTTGGGAGATGCCCGCTAAACGATTGGCCATTTCTTCGCGGGCCAGCACGTTTTGACGACTTGCCTCATCCCGGAGCGAGCTAATGCCCTGTTGCAGGACCTGCCCATGATCAAGGACGCGAACATTAAGATCGTCGATTCGGCGGACCATCAAGTTTAAGGGCCTATTCGACCGCGTTAGGGCAAAATAGAGCGCAATGAGAGCCACTAAAGCGTAAAGCCCAATCAAAGCGATCAGAGTTGTTGTTTCAGAACTCATTGGAGGGCCCAATCTGGTTTCGTCCCGCTTAGCCTAACGCAGCTCTTAAACCAATGTCTGAGTGCAATAAATTAAAGGCCAGTCCAATACGAAGATCAACTGCGGCCGCATTGTTGCCAATCCTGTTTCAAACCGATGGTACTAGATGGTATAGGTAGACTAAATGAGCATTATAGACATAAAAAAGACCGCGCCATGGTTAGGCGCGGCCACTCTCGATCGAGAGCCAAAGGGGCGTCTCCTCCCCGAAACGCCGCTGGAACAAAGTCCAACTATCTCCCTGTGACAATGTGTCACCTTTATGTCAAGTGTCTTTCATTCTCAGTTGCAGCAATGGCTACAATTTCAGTTAGGATACCTGATCTTGCAACTGACGCAGTGATCAGACCGGATGCATACCTGAACCGCCTACATGATGTACACGATGCGGCTTGGGTTCAGCAAATCTTTGGAAAAATTGAAATTAGTCAAGAACATAATGCTCTAAGGTTGCACGAGTCTTTAACATCTATGTCCACTCAGACGTCCAGTTACAGATCAGCTGCATGAAGGGTCTTTTAGACTAAAGTTGGGGTATGCACGATGAAGCGAACGTTCTTGTTTTGGCGAACATCTCTGCGCTGATTGTTTGGGTGAAGCTTCGCAAAAAATTTCTATGAAATGGCAGATGAAGTATAGGGCATTTGCGATCGTATCCAAGCACTGTGTGAACATATCAAGTCGGGTGCTAGGATGAGCTGTCCCATTGTTCCATTCCGAAATGCTGGTTTAAAAGATGTACCATCAACTTTATACTTAACCAGCAAAGCCCACTGGAGCTGACCATTTTGGCACTTTATCCTACGCAGAAATTTCAAGATCAGGACCGCACCGCAAAGGGTGAGCCAAGAGCCCGTGTGACATTTGAGGGATTTAAGACCTTGTGGTTTAACACCGGGACCTTGTGTAATATAACATGCGTCAATTGCTATATCGAAAGCTCGCCCACCAACGACCGCTTGGTCTATCTGACTCCGGCCGATGTTGCTTCTTATTTGGATGAACTAGCAACCCTTAAGTCCCAGCCGATTGAGATTGGCTTTACCGGTGGGGAGCCCTTTCTCAATCCTGATATGATTGAGATTTTACACCTAACCCTTGAGCGTGGCCATTTTGTGTTACTCCTCACCAACGCAATGAAACCAATGATGCGCCCCCGCGTACAAAGAGGTCTGACTGAGCTATTAGCACTGTATCGGGAGAAACTGAACTTTCGGGTGAGTCTAGACCATTGGTCGCCCGTCCTGCATAATCAAGAGCGTGGGGAGGGTGCGTTTGAAGAGACCTGCCTTGGTATAGATTGGTTGGCCGCACAAGGGGCAAAGCTGGCGATTGCGGGACGCAACTTGTGGGGTGAAGGTCAAGATGAGAGTCAAGCAGGATTTGCTGCACTGATTGAGTCGCACCAATGGCCCATTCAATTAGATCAACCATTCGCTTTAGTTTTGTTTCCTGAGTTAGATGCGCATGCCGATGTGCCTGAAATTACTCCCAACTGTTGGACGATTTTAGGGGTGGATCCTTCAAGCCTAATGTGTGCAAGTTCTCGCATGGTGGTCAAACGCAAAGGGGCCAAAAATCCAATAGTTCTGCCTTGTACCTTATTACCCTATGAGCCGGCTTTTGAATTAGGTCGGACTTTAACTGGCAGCCAAGGTGATACGAAGTTAAACCACCCCCATTGCGCCAAATTCTGTGTTTTAGGTGGGGGATCTTGTTCTGCTTAGTGTCACACTATCGTGTGGATTTGTCTTGCTTGGCCCTGTAGCAATGTGGAAGAGGGCACACATTGGTAAGATTTACAGCCGAGATTGACCACCCATTATTCCGATTATCCTGTCTTACTCATTGAACTGGCTATTCCATAAAGCCCGCAGTTATCGGCCCATTCTCATATCGGTACTGACATCTTTGTATTGGTCTTTAAGTGTGGGTTGGAACAGGGATTTATATAGGCTAATGAGGTGTATAGTTTATTTTTAAACTATTATGTAGAGAAGGAATCAAAATTTACCTTCAAATTAAGTCATTCTAAGCAAATTATAAATTAAAAAGTAGGATAATTATTATAAGCAGGCATGAAAAACCCTTTTCATGTTCATGCAGACCTGCCTCATATTATGTATGTGCAAGGAATATTAGTGATTTGACTCTAACGACTTCTTCCCCTCTTTCTATTATGATTGTGGATGATAACCACCACATGCGCAGCATATTGAAAGAATTATTGCGCGCTGCTGGTATATACGAAGTCAAGGAAGCCAGCGACGCCGTAGAGGCGTTTGAGTTTATGAGATCGGTTCCGGTTGACTTATTGTTGGTCGATCTGGCTATGCCCATGGTTGATGGCGTTGAATTCTCTAAAATGATCCGAACCAATCATGACAGCCCCAATCCTTATTTGCCAATTATCATGATTACCGGCCATTCTGAACGCTCGCGTGTCAATGCTGCACGTGATGCGGGTGTGAATGAGTTTTTGGTCAAACCTGTCACAGCTAAAAGCTTGATGGACCGTCTATCCTTAATTGTGAATAGGCCGCGTGGGTTTATCAAAAGCAAAAGTTATTTTGGCCCAGACCGGCGTCGCAAGAATGACACCACCTATGGAGGTTCTGATCGGCGTACCTCCAATGGGCAAAAGGATAAGACATAGAGCAAGGCCATGGATGTGGTTGAGCAACATATCTGGTTATAAGCAGTCTTTAGCGTGAAATGACCATCTGATATTTATGCATTTTTTTCATTTTTGGTGTGTTTGACTGGCTCAACAGAAAAAAACGATTGCACCAAAAAAAAATAGTCTTATACGCGTCGCTTCCGGCGGACCTGGAAACAGCATCCAGTCCACTAACGCCCCCTCGGGCCCAGGCCACACGGCAGCGGCTTCCACCCCCGCTTCCGGCGTAAGCTTCCAAGGGCGGACCTGACTTACATCCGGGCATTGATCGGATTTCTGATCGGTGTCTAGCATGTCCGACTAACGCCGGCCTGGGTTTAGATCATAGGGGGATCCAATGGATCACTTCACAAGTGCGCACGACGCTGTCGTGCACCTGCGTCCTGACGTGCCACTGGCGGTCAATCGGCCACATCGCGTCCGGGCGGCTACGCGTTGGTTCCTTGATGCGTTTGAGGGCGATATTCTCTACGCGGTAAAAGCTAATCCGTCACCATGGGTATTGGAAGCGCTGTGGCGCGAGGGTGTGCGTCACTTTGACGTCGCCTCAGTCAATGAGTGCAAACTGGTGCGCGACATGTTCCCTACTGCAACTTTGGCCTTCATGCATCCGGTCAAGAACCGCACTGCCATTGCACGCGCCTATCATGAATTTGGCTGCCGCATTTTCGCGCTCGATACCCTAGAGGAGCTTCGCAAAATACAAGAAGAAACCGGGGGCGCGACGGATCTGACCTTGATGGTCCGCCTTGGTGTCAGCAATGCCGATGCAAGTCTAAAGCTTGAGTCCAAGTTTGGCACGCATGGGGAAGAGGCAGTGCTCTTGCTTCGCCATGCCCGTGCGGCGACCGAAGAGGATTTAGGGGTGTGCTTCCATGTTGGCAGCCAATGTATGAGTCCCAATGCTTGGCGCGACGCACTGTATGAAACCTCAAAACTGATTATTCAGGCAGGTGTTACCGTCGATGTTGTCGATGTAGGTGGTGGTTTCCCAGCTGTTTATCCCAATATGGCACCACCCCCCATGCAAAGTTATGTTGATGAAATCCATCGCTTGTTTGATGCGATGCCCGTCACTATGAATTGTAAACTATGGTCAGAACCTGGGCGCGCCTTGGTCGCAGAGGCCACTTCTATCGTGGTGAAAATTGACCTTCGTAAGGGCAATAGGCTTTATATCAATGATGGTTCTTACGGCACTTTGTTTGATGCAACCCATATTAAGTGGCAGTTTCCAGTGCGCCTCATTCGATCCAACACCTTGGATCAAGGCGCAACATGCGCAGATGAGCTGCTCGTCAGCAAGCTGGCCGATTTTAGCTTTTTTGGACCAACATGTGATTCCTTGGATTGCGCTGAGGGCCCGTTTCGCTTGCCCGAAGACGCTGCAGAGGGCGACTGGATCGAAATTGGCATGCTAGGGGCTTATGGCGTCACCATGAAGACTGGGTTTAACGGCTATGGCGAGGTGATTGAGGTACAAAGTAGCGATACGCCTTTTACCTCAATGTTTCCAAGCGATCAGCCCGCAGGCCAAGTGGTTCCGCTCTACGCCAAGGGTTAAGTCTTCGCTTTAAGGTGCCTTAGGACTGCATTGGGAAGTACGATACCCTTTGCCCAAGGCCCAAACTTGCCCTATGTCACAGTCAAAACATTTTGAGAGACGATAAGGATAGCCGCTGTATGGTTCAGCTTACACTTCCAGCCAATTCTCGGGTAACCAAAGGCAAGCATTATCCAGCACCAACTGGCGCAAAAAAAGTGCGTAGGTTTAAGATTTACCGCTATGATCCTGAGACTGGACATAATCCGCGCTGGGACACCTATGATGTGGCCGTCGATCAATGTGGGCCTATGGTTCTTGATGCGCTCATCCATATCAAAAGTACGATGGACGCGACCTTGACTTTCCGCCGCTCTTGCCGCGAAGGCGTTTGTGGCTCTTGTGCGATGAATATTGGTGGGCGCAACACTTTAGCCTGCACCAAAGGCCATAGCGAGGTTCTAGGTGATACAATCGCAATCAGCCCGTTGCCTCAAATGCCTGTGATCAAGGATTTGGTTCCTGACCTAACCAATTTTTACGCCCAATATGCTTCCATTGAACCTTATTTGCAGACCACCACACCCACCCCTGAACTAGAGTGGAAACAAAGTCCACAAGACCGTGAATCATTGGATGGTTTGTATGAGTGCATTTTATGCGCCTGTTGTTCCACCTCCTGCCCGTCTTATTGGTGGAACGGCGACCGTTATCTCGGCCCTGCCGTATTGTTACAGGCTTACCGCTGGTTAATTGACAGCCGGGATGAAGAGAAGGGGAAACGTCTAGACCATCTAGAGGATCCATTCCGCCTCTATCGCTGCCACACAATAATGAATTGCGCTCAAGTTTGTCCAAAAGGCCTCAACCCAGCCAAAGCCATTGGTGAAATCAAATCTATGATGGTTGAACGCGCGCTTTAAAGGCGCAGCGCTCTGCTGATCCTGTCGGCAAAATGGGTGAATCTGGGATAATCTTCGCAGATAATCTGTACAAAAACATCCCACGGCGGTATATTACTCATGTAAACTGGTCCTTCACTCCCAACATAGGCACCACCGCCCACCCCAACGTACAAACCACCACCTGGTCCTTCATACAAGCCACCACCTGGGCCTGCATAGAGACCCCCGCCAGGCTCTGTGCTTAAGCCACCCCCGCGACCTGTTGATAGCCCGCCGCCCGGGCCAGTATATAGTCCACCACCTGGGCCAGTATAGAGCCCGCCGCCAACATCTCGAGATGCACCCCCGCCTGGCCCAATGTATAATCCTCCACCCGGCGAAGAATTACGTCCACCTCCGATGCCGAAAGATTGATTGCGCGGCCACATTTCAGATTCCTCATAATTGGGATAATGGGCTAATCGATAAAGGTTAAATCCTTCTGAGTATCAAAATTGAAAATCGAACTAAATCACTGTTTATGAATTCTTGGCTGATATTTGATTTTAATTACAATCTATATTTACCTTGATATTTTCGATTTTTGATAGCTATTTTGCATAGATGAAAAAAAGCAAGGATCCCAAAATTATTGAGCCAAAACCGAAGTTGTTGACGTGGGAGGCTTTGCGGGCTTTTGCGCTCAGCTTGAACTTACCCAATGTGGAAGATGCAGTCTCTTGGGGGCAGCCCAATCTCAAAGCCCATGGCAAGTTATGGGTGTGGTGGAATAGCGAAGAACATGCGGCTGTGTTTAAATCTAGCTTTGAAGAACGCGATTTTCTCCTAGAATTTAACCCTAACACTTTTTTTATTACCCCCCATTATCGCAATTGGCCTTTGATCTTAGGGCGTCCGGATCGTTTGGACCCTGCTTGGGTGGCTGCCAATTTAGAGCGCGTATGGCGTTCGCAAGCCAAAAAATCGTTTTTAAAAAAATGGGATGATGAAAAAAGGGCAAATAAATGTCATTAAGTTGATTGAAGCCTACCACCTAGTCAAACCCAAAGAGAAAAGGCTCATCCACCATAAATAGATATTCAGTCCTTAGAAGCCTAAAGCCAATAGGGTATCCCCATGCGCCCTCAACCAAGCGCGAGCTGGTTTCCAATCTGGCATTAAAGATGTAACCAGCATCCAGAATGAATTGGAGTGATTGAGTTCAACCAAATGCGCCATTTCATGGGCGACCACATATTCAAATACCTTTGGCGGTGCACCAATCAACCGCCAAGACAACATGATATCGCCATTCGCCGTACAAGACCCCCAGCGCGAGCGTGTGTCACGTATCGTGATCGTATTGGGCGCTTTACCCAGTTTTGCGCTAAAGACTTGAACATAGTGATAGGCGTCGCCGTGGGCGAGGGCCTTGAGGGCCAACTTAGTTCGCCCGGCCATGCGTTGTGGGGGCGCAAAAATCTCCAAAATGGGCTCTTGGCCATCATGAAAACTTGCCGCTTGTCGGCCGGGCTTTCGAACCAGCTTGGTCGGCCGCCCACGAAACAAAAAGCTGGCCCCTTCTTCAAACGGGGCAGGCAACGGCAAGGCAGTCAGCCGCGCGTCGATCCAACCGCTATTTTGGTGGGCAAAGCCAAGTGCATCAGAGAGCTTGACCCGCGCTGGACCTGAAACCATGACGTGGCGCTTGATCGGATCCACCCGCAAGGTCAAACGCTTGGTCCCTCGACGTGCAGTGATCAAGGCCTGAACCTGCCGCCCAGACGGTAGATGTAAGTTGGCGAGATGGCGGATCATCTAGTTTGGTGCAGTCGCAGCCTTAGCAGGAATCCCCTCTTGCGGCTTTAATTCAGCGCGGCGCGTCACAGTCATCGGAGCACGCTTAGGCAAGCCAGCGGCGAGCAATTCATAAGCGCGCTTGAGTTGATAATCCTCACCCTCTTTCCAGCCAACAGGTGGCATTTCTTTGGGCATGTGGGGCAAGGAGCGCTTGAGTCCACTCTCATTATCGAGTGCATGGGGCAAATCCTCTTCACCACGAAACATGGCTTTGCGCTCTTTGAGTTGTTCCTCGGTGGTCCGCACCGCTGCAATCTCGATATCAGGTTCAATGCCCGCGCCCTGAATAGAACGCCCAGCAGGGGTGTAATATTTAGACGTGGTCAAGCGCAGCGCGCCGTCGCGGCCATTACGCAGCGGGATCACGGTCTGGACCGAGCCTTTGCCAAATGAAGCCATACCAACAATAGTGGCACGACCACGGTCTTGAAGGGCACCCGCCACAATCTCTGAAGCAGAAGCCGTACCCTCATTAATCAAAACGACCATGGGCACGCCCGCCAAACGTTCACCCGGTGTGCCATAATAACGCTGAATATCATCGGGCCTTCGTCCACGTGTTGAGACCACCTCTCCACGGTCCATAAAGGTATCGGCCACTTCAATTGCTTGGTCGAGTAATCCACCGCCATTGTTGCGGAGATCGAGCACAATCCCCTTCAACCGCCCGCCCAATTGGCGCTGAATATCGTCAATCGCTTTATTAAGGGCTTGGCCGGTACGCTCGTTCACAAAGGTTGAGATCCGAATATAGGCAAAATCACCCTCAATCTTGCTGGTCACGGGCTTAAGCACGATGACTTCGCGCTTCACCTTGGCGATAAAAGGCTCCATCGTATCGCGCGCCACGGTCACATCAATGGAAGTGCCCACAGGGCCACGCATTTTCTTAACCGCTTCATCAAGTGGCAACCCAAGGATGGAGACACCGTCCACCGCAATCAGTTTATCACCCGCTTTGATACCAGCCCGTGCCGCTGGACTATCGTCCATTGGCGAAATGACTTTGACAGCACCGTCTTCGCTGGTAACTTCAATGCCGATGCCGCCATATTCGCCACGGGTTGAGACTTGCATATTGTTGAAGGCTTCGGCGTCTAAATAGCTGGAATGTGGGTCAAGGGATTGCAGCATGCCATTGATGGCCGCGGCCACCAATTTGTCATCCTTAGTCGGCACCACATAATCGGTGCGAACCCGCGCCATCACGTCAGCAAACATTTCAAGTTGGCGTAAGGTATCCTCACCCTTGGCGGCTGGAACCGGGATATCACCGCGCCCACCCGCAGACCAAGCAACCGCACTGGCCCCAAGGGCCGCGCCTAAGCCCAAGGTTCCCGCCAGAACCGGGGCGATCCACCAGCGCTGTGACTTTTGGACGTCTTTCATCTTATGCTACTCCAACGCGTGACAAGGTGGTAAAGGGCACCTGAATTCATATCATATAGTCTAGCCAAATCCGTTAGGCACTTTTTAGTGCAGTCCATGACAAACCTTTAATCCTTCTAACTTTGGTTTGAACATAGCGCGTGCACTTGCTTGGTTACCCTCTAAAGATGTGCAAATTATGATTGAACACGTGTTTTTTCAACTATCGTTGAAATGATTGGCGTATAGATGGTTGGCTATGATGTTTAACTAAGAAACGTGCCCGAATCTCCCCGCATACGCTGCACCAAAGCGATCATGAAATCTACACAAGCTTGTAACTGCGACATTTCTATAAACTCATCGGGCTGGTGAGCCTGCAAAATCGAGCCTGGTCCGCAAATTACTGTCGATAGCCCGCCTAGTTGGAAAATGCCGCCCTCGGTCGCATAGGCAACGGCACGCATAGAATTATCCCCAGTCAGAGCACGCGCCATAGCTTCAGCTTTACCATTGGTTTCAGGTAACATGGCGGGAGAAAAAGAACGCTGTGTCATGACAGCGCCCCCTTCGGGTGCCTTAAGCTTTATCGCTGCGTCTAACTCTTCCACCCATTGCGCAATGCTCGTTTGATACGCTTTGGGATCATCGCCTAATTCAAACCGGATATCAAAAATGAAATGACACGATTGTGCCAATATGTTGGAAGCGGTACCACCTTGAAGCACCCCGATTGTGATTGTGGTTCCAGCTGGCTCAAAGGAACTGTGCTTTGGGGCTTTAGCACGGGCTTGATCGGCAAGCATGTAGATTTTTGCCAGCAGTGGCACAGCTTCCATGATCGCTGAAACACCTTGCTGTACTTGGCTCGAATGTGCTGCTTTGCCGGTTATTTCCACCTGATAAACGGCCAAACCCTTTTGTCCTGAAACAACCCGCATATCGCTTGGTTCACCGATGATAACGCAGTCCAACGGCGCATAATCAAGGCCAAGCGCGCGAACCAATGATGGTGCACCTAAACATCCAATCTCCTCATCATAGGTTAGGGCAATATGGATCGGCGCTGTGAGTTTCGCCTCGGCCATATGGGGTGCCAAGGCTAAGGCGCAAGCTGCAAACCCCTTCATGTCGCAGGTGCCGCGCCCATAAAACCTGCCATCTCGTGCTACCAAGGTCCATGGATCGCTGGTCCAATCTTGATCGTCGACCGGAACAACATCGGTATGTCCCGACAATACTATACCCCCCGGTTTGGTGAGTGGTCCAAAACTGACTATCAAATTGGCTTTCGTGCCATCACGATTGGGAATACGCCGCGTCACGGCACCAAGCCCCCTAGTCCGAGTTTCAACCCAGTTAATCAATGGCAGATTAGAGTTGCGTGACGTCGTATCATAACTGACTAGATGGCCTAGAATTTCAATAGTGTCACCAAGAAGTTTTTGCTTATTCATAGCAAGACTGTGACATGAAGTCTGACTAAGCGCTACTTTTTTCGTTTGCTATGTTGATTTCAAGATATAAACATGTATTTATATCTCAAATAATCGAGACTGGAGTTATCCCTTGGCCCGTACTTCATATTTTTTCACCTCTGAGAGTGTATCTGAGGGACATCCTGATAAAGTTTGTGATCGGATTTCAGATGAAGTGGTCGATCTTTACTTTCGCCACACAATTGCTGAAGGGCTTGATCCATGGGCTTTACGTTGTGCGGCTGAAACCTTGGCAACCACCAATCGTGTCGTCATTGCAGGGGAATTTCGTGGCACCAACAGCGTAACCGAAGACCTAATCGCCCACACTGCGCGTATGGCCATCAAGGATATTGGCTATGAGCAAGACGGGTTCCATTGGCAATATGTCGATATAGAAGTGCTCTTACATGGACAGTCTGAGCATATTGCCATGGGTGTGGATGCGTCGGGTAACAAGGAAGAAGGAGCTGGCGACCAAGGCATTATGTTCGGATATGCCACCAATGAAACCCCAGAATTAATGCCAGCACCCATCCAGTTTAGCCATAAAATTCTTAAAGATTTGGCCAATGCGCGCAAAAATGGCGTTCTGGCCATGCTCGGCCCCGATGCGAAAAGCCAAGTCACAGCGCGTTACGAAAACGGCAAAGCCGTTGCTGCAACATCGATTGTCCTATCAACCCAACATCTCGATGAGAGACTGTCCAGTGATGACATTCGCGCCATTGTAGAGCCTTATATACGTAAATCACTTGGCGATATTTTGCCGATCGACCAACATTGTGTGTGGCATATCAATCCAACGGGCAAGTTTGTCGTCGGGGGTCCCGATGGTGATTGTGGTCTGACTGGGCGCAAAATCATCGTTGATACTTATGGTGGGGCGGCCCCCCATGGTGGCGGGGCTTTTTCTGGCAAGGACCCCACCAAAGTTGATCGATCTGCGGCCTATGCAGCCCGCTATCTCGCTAAAAACATCGTTGCAGCCGGTTTAGCAGATCGGTGTACCTTACAATTATCCTATGCCATCGGCGTGGCTGAGCCCTTATCCATATACGCCAATTGCGATGGGACCGAGCGCTGCGATTTGAACTTGCTTGAGAAGCGATTACCGCAATTGATAAAGCTGACACCGCGTGGCATTCGCAGTCATTTAGAGCTCAACAAACCGATTTATGCCCGAACCGCAGCTTATGGTCATTTTGGCCGTGCCCCAGAGGCCGATGGCGGTTTTTCGTGGGAAAAAACCGACTTAATCGATGAGCTCAAAGACCTGCTCGTTTAAGAAATCAGCCCGCAATGAATTGCGCGCCGTTAATGGTCAAAGTGGATCCATTGATAAAGCCTTGATCTTCAACCAAAAAGATGACGGCGCGCGCGATCTCTTCGCTTTCACCTAGGCGACCACATGGTATGGATGCTTTGACTTTGGCCAAGGCATCTGAGTGCATGGCTGAGACCATTTCAGTAGCAATATAACCCGGTGCAACACAGTTTACGGTCACGCCCTTGGCAGCCCCCTCCTGGGCCAAGGCTTTGGTGAAGCCAATCACGCCAGCTTTAGCGGCTGAATAATTGACCTGACCAATTTGGCCTTTTTGGCCATTGATCGAAGATATATTGACAATTCGACCAAACCCACGCTCGCGCATGCCATTGATCACAGGGCGGGTGCAATTAAAAAGACTATCAAGATCAACATTGATGACCGACCGCCATTGTTCTGCGCTCATCTTATGGAAAAATCCATCCTTGGTAATTCCAGCATTATTAATCAGAACCGAAATGGGCCCTAACTCTGCTTCGATCCGGCCCATCGCCTTCGTGCACGCCTCATAATCTCCTACATCAAATTTATATGTAGCTATACCGGTTTGGGCGGTGAACGCCTCTGCAGCTTGATTATTACCCCCATAATTAGCACCAACCACATAGCCAGCATCGCGCAAAGCGATCGAGATCGCGGCACCAATGCCACGTGAGCCCCCTGTCACAACCGCAACTTTTTTCATGTGTTTCCTCACCTTTGTTTCAAAGCTTATAGTTGCTTACCCTAGCGAAGCCTGCCTAGCTTGGAAGTTACTATTATGTCGCATTGCAGTTGAATTTTTGAAAAGGTCAGTTCGCTATAGGCTGCGTGGTCTATGCTACATCGTCCATAAGTGTGGCTTTCCTGTTTAGATTCCTGCACGAAACCCCAATGATTGTTGCCATCTCGAATAAGCTAACGCTAAGGACACTGAGTTACCGACACTCACTGTGTTGCGTTTGAATAAGTTCAATCAATACCTCTAACCGGTCGATGGCGGCATATAGACCCTTTCAGCTTCTAACTCTCGAACTTGCATCAGGACAGGTGATAAAATCAAGTCATCACTTGGGCTGAATGGTTCTTGTTCGCTCAATAACGAGCTTACCATAAGTAAGATTGGTTCACTGGGCATCTATTCTAATCCTTGGCTGATAGGGTCCTTCAATTGTGCGGCTGCTACGATTTCTCATGTCGTTGGATTTGTGGTCAGTCGCACCATAGTCATGCTAAAGATCTTATTCATTCAAGCTCAGAGCTGGTGGCAGCTTTAAGATTTTCGCGGACATCCGCTGCAGCCAGCTTGATGTATCTAAGTCCAGCTTGATGCGTCCAAGTATAGTTGGGGCGGCCATTGTTCGGTGTGGTACTAAAGCTGACCTAGTAAACTTGAATGTCATGATCATCTTTTCCAAAGCCGTCTTGTCGATTGTGATTTTCCAATCAGCAACCAGATGTACCGAGGTGCTTGTGGCTCCTATGCGCAAAACTGACCCTTCTCAACAGCTCAAAAAATAGAACGAACTGAAAAAGTGTGCTTAATTCATCAAATACTAAAAAATCTACTTGGGAGTTCACAAGATTTGCAATATAGTTAAAGTTTATTTGAGGAGTAGTGTTCCTTTGAACCAAATCATGCGGCACAAATCTATTATGTCGGATCTGCATGTTTTTCATGACGCTGATTTATGTAGGGGGCCTAATGTTACAGCGCACGCGCTGCGTGTGCACCCCTCGACGGTATCAAGGGCTTTAGATCAACTTGAAGCGGATTTGAATGCCCGGCGGGTTCGCCGAACCGCTCAAGGGTCTGTCCTAACCAACGCAGGTATTCTTGCCCACACCTACAGACGCACCATTGATTATCACAACGGGGAGCTGGATCGCGACATTTGTGATTCTGCTGCCGTTTCCCCAAATGGAGCCGTCACCTTATTTTGTTCGGATGAGGTTGCTGTTCAAGTAATATGCCCAGCATTAACCCACTTATTACGCGAAAACCCAAAACTGGATATTCACCTTGTTTCTGGTTTTAAGCCAAATCGGCCATTGGAATCTGATGCGGAAATTTCCCCTAATTTTAGTGCAGAACCCATAAGTGGTTATTGTTCGCACTGCTTGGCATTTTTCCACCATGGTTTATTTGAATCTAGGTCATTATTCGAGCTTTATGGCATGCCAGCTTCCTTGGAAGATGCTTTGTGTCATACCTGCCTAAACCATGAAGCACAAACCCATACCGAGGCTATGAAGCGCCAATTTCCGCCCTTTCAGACTTTGGCCCGACGTCGCGTTGAAACTAATTCCAGCGCCGCTTTTGTTGAGGGCGTTCTGGCTGGTATAAGAATTGCATGGCTGCAAATAGCTTTGGTGCCAATGTACCCTGAATTGGTTATGGTAGGCAGCCCTGCAACAGCGATAGAATTGAGTATGGTGTATCATCGTGATCTGGAGCGCATACCACGTATACAAGCGATTATATGCTGGCTCGAATCTATTTTCGATCAGCGTACAAAACCATGGTTTCTATCAGAATTTATCTGGCCGAGTGATTTACCCACTCACCCAATCGAGTTAGCGGGTGACATGCTAAATGGCACAGGTGAATTTGCTAAGACGGTACCCCCAAAATTGCGGGTGCTACTATATACTATCAATCAATCAGGTGTATGAATCTGAAACAATGGAGTAAGTGAGTTGTCAGTAAAAGAAATCTTAAACCCTCGAAAGGCCGATGATTTGGACCATTTTGTGGCGCAACGGGTGCGTCGCCAACGTGACGCTGTTGATATGACACAAGACCAATTAGCCCAGGCACTTGGTATCTCGTTTCAGCAGCTTCAAAAATATGAGCGCGGCGTGAATAGAATATCAGCTTCACGCTTGTTTCAAATTTCCTGTGTACTTGGCGTTGGGCCTGAATATTTCTATGAAGGTGTCGATACCTCCCAATTTGTCCAATCACCAAAATCAGAGCGAAGCGAACCGCCACAATCCTCCATCTTAAGCTTGATCGCACAAAATCCCGATGCAACCGATCTGGTGATCGCTTTCGTGGAGATCAAATCCCCCAAGCAACGTCAAAAAGCGATTGATTTGATACGCTTGCTTGCCGATTAAAGACAAGCTTACCAGAATAATACCTAACAGAGCGCGTCTGGTTTGTTACAAACCGGACGCGCGCCTAGTTATTCACTTGGTTCGGGGATCAAAATTGTTGAGCCGACAGTGTTGCGACTTTCTAATTCCTTATGTGCGCTGGCAGCATCGACGAGTTTACGCCTCGCACCGATAAGGGGGCGGATGATTCCACTTTGTACCAAACTGAACAAACTACTCGCAGCTTCATCTAACTCTTGTCTCGTTGAAACATAATCAAATAAAGTGGGGCGCGTTAGGAATAAAGACCCACGTTTAGAAAGCTCCAATGGTGAAATTGCTGGTGGTGGGCCTGAGGCGTTGCCAAAGCTCACTATCAACCCCCTTGTTTCGCAACATGCCAGAGTGTCCATGAACGTATCTGCTCCAATGGAATCATAGACAATTGTACACCCCTTGCCATCGGTTAGACGCATAACTTGATCAACAAACCCATTTTTTCGATACAAAATTGTGGCATCGCAGCCATGTTGATGGGCAAGATCTGCTTTCACTTCTGAGCCTACGGTTCCAATGACTCTAACCCCGAGATGGGCCAGCCAGGTGCAGGCCATCAAACCAACACCGCCAGCCGCTGCATGAAATAGCACTGTATCGCCTTTCTTGAGCGGCTTGAGACGCCGAACCAAAAATTCTGCTGTTAGACCTTTAAGCAGGATTGCTGCTGCTGTCTCAAGATCGATGAAAGCAGGGACAATAACCGCCTTGGTTTCGGCAACAGCAACATAGCCAGCATAGGCACCAAGGGGCCCTAAACAGAAAGCGGCACGATCTCCTACCTTAAAACGGGTAACTCGCGCACCAATTCTAACCACAGTCCCGGCCCCTTCAAGCCCGAGTGCAGAAGGATAAGAAACAGGATAAATGCCTGTCCGGTGATATATATCAATAAAATTGACACCGCAGGCAGCCAGTTTAATGAGTATTTCTTCGGGTCCGGGTACTGGGATGGGTGCTTCTCGAAGTTCTAGCGCTTCGGGGCCACCGGGCTTTGAGACGACAATTTGTTGCATCCTATGCTTGTCACTCACTTTAAATGTAGGTTCGCTGGTTTGCAAACTTCGCCCCATCACCATTTTCATCCGCTAATTTGGTGTGCAACACATGTCCAAGCCTAAGATGTCACTGGATTATGCTAACAGAAGCGTGTTGAGCTGTGCAATGATCTTCTGTTGCGCCACTTCTTTGACGATCAAATATTCTCAACCTCTTACAGCAGCCGACGACTTGGTCTTGGGCCTGCATTGGCCTACCAACCGAAGATAAGAACACCAAAATAGCTGCCACGGGTACCTATATCCGACTGATTCGCTACGACCTAGCTTTTTGGCCTACCCAGATATCCGCCAAATGTGCCAATATGGGCCTTAGTCTGGCAATGTTACCAAAGAGGCGGTTCTTTATACAATAGCCTTGTCTGAAGCATGAATCGTCGTAAATTACGGAAAGCTTGGTGCATCCCTTTGATCATATCACAGCGATATCCATGCAAGGCTTGATGCGCTAGATATTGTCAGGTCGCGAACCTACTAAAATGGCCGGCAGACCTATCATTATGGTCACACATCACCTCATAATCATAGTTTCTCTCCGAAAGAACTAATAGTTCATGGATCTTTGGAGTTACGTCATTGGCTTGATTGGTCTGAATTTGCCCATTTGGGCCTACGATGTCACAGAAATGGCCCTTGCCATTGTCACACGGAAACAAGGTGATAGGAAATTTACTTGAAACTTGAGCCTAAACACACCCAATACCGTTATAATAGTTTTGAAATGGAGCTAAAATAGAGATATGCATGCCTTATCATTTTCAGATATGATCGCTATTAAGTTACAATGGTCTTGCGGGTATTATAGTCCCTAATTTTGCAGGAGAGTGGCATGAAAGTTTCACTAGAAGTTGACTTAACCCCGAGTGAGGCACGTGAGCTATTGGGATTGCCTGATTTAAGTTCGGTACAGGCCGCATTTGTTAATTTGGCCAAGGATAAACTCGATAAAACAGCAAGCATTGTCGATGTTGAACCGATGTTGCGCACTTGGACCGGATTAGGTGGCGTGGCAACCGATGCTTTGGGTGCCCTTGTCAGCGCGGCCTTTAAAGTTGCCGCCGGTGATGTTGGGACAAAAAACGGCTCATCAAGTGATCAGTCTCCAAACGATAAGCCTTCGTGAAATCTGAGACCATTATTGCACTGGCTTCTGGCTCTCTGCCCGCAGGCGTCGCGATTATTCGTCTATCGGGACCTGCATGTATAGCAGTCGCACATCGTCTATTTGGGGCAATACCTTCCGCCCGTCACGCCAGCTTGGTATCGATTATTGATGGCGATGGTGTTCCCATTGATCGTGCTTTGACGCTCTATTTTCCAAAACCAAAGAGTTTTACGGGCGAAGATGTTTTAGAGCTGCATGTCCATGGCGGCCCGGCCGTGGTGCGCGATACCTTAACCTGTTGCTTGGCAGTACCTGGTGTTCGCCTCGCCAATCCCGGTGAGTTTACCAGACGCGCCTTCGAGAACGGGAAAATGGATTTAAGTGCTGCTGAGGGGTTAGCAGATTTGGTTGAAGCCGAAACTGTGAACCAGCGGCGTCAAGCATTGCGCCAAATGGAGGGCGCACTTGCGCAAGAAATCACCCGTTGGCGCGATGCCATTATAGACTGCCTTGTAGATGCTGAGGGTGATATTGATTTTCCTGATGAAGATCTTCCGCCTGGTCTAAATGCGCGCGCACGGGTGCGGATCCAGGATTTGCTATGCAAATTGCAAGCTTATGCCCATGATGCCAAAAGAGCACAGCGGGTGCGCACTGGTTATCGGGTTGCCATTATCGGACCACCTAATTCCGGTAAATCAAGTCTCCTTAATAAGTTAGCTGGTCGTGATGCAGCCATTGTTGCACCTATTGCAGGTACGACCCGTGATATAATTGAAGTGCGCTTGGTGCTCAATGGTATGGTTGTTTTGGTTTATGATACAGCAGGAATTCGCGATACGAAGGATGCCATCGAATCTGAAGGCGTTAGACGGGCGACTATGCAAGCTGGAGACGTGGACTTACGTTTAGCCTTGATTACCTGCGACGAGGATAGATTAGAACTTAATTCATTGATGAAACCCGATGATTTATGGTTACTGGGTCAAGCCGATCGCATTGCATGGGGTCCTGCTCAGCGTGGGGAATTAGTGATTTCCAGTGTCCAAGATATTGGTATCAATCATTTAGAAATTCTGTTAGCTGATCGCGCAGCCCTTGATACCGCCCATAGTCAAGCCGCCCCCTTAACCCGGCTGCGTCATCAAGACGCGGTTCAAGAAGCTATAGGATGCCTTGCCCGAGCTGCAGATGCTACACACGCTTCACCTGAACTCATTGCTGAAGATTTACGCCTTGCTGCGCGGGCTCTCGGTCGTATTGCTGGTCAAGTTGATGTGGAAGATGTTTTGGACCGATTGTTTGCCCAATTTTGCATTGGCAAATAATCTAGCATGTTTCACGTGAAACGCATCTGCCATGTTGAGTCGACGCTTGCCCCTTATTTCAGTATGTAAGCTTCACTTTATTTAATTGAGGCCACTATGGATCAGCATTTTGACACCATCATCATTGGTGGCGGCCACGCAGGCTGCGAAGCGGCTTCTGCCAGTGCTCGTCTTGGGGCTAGCACGTTACTGATTACCCATAGAGTTGAAACCATTGGTGAAATGTCATGTAATCCCGCAATTGGTGGTCTTGGTAAGGGCCATCTTGTCCGGGAAATCGATGCCTTAGATGGCATTATGGGCCAAGCCGCAGATGCGGCAGGCATACAGTTTCGTATGCTCAACCGCTCTAAGGGACCTGCCGTTCGTGGTCCAAGAGCACAAGCCGATCGCGATCTTTATCGTAGGGCGGTACAAAAAATCCTTACTCAACAAGATAATCTTACTATTCTTGCGGCCAGTGTGGAGGATTTAATCCTCGACCAAGGTGTGTGCATTGGTGTCATACTCGCTGATGGTGTTAAATTGAGGTCCGGGGCGGTTGTTTTAACCACAGGAACTTTTTTGAACGGCATGATCCATTTGGGTCAAAAGACATGGCCCGCTGGACGAATTGACGAAGCCCCTTCCATTGGCCTCGCCAACACGCTTTACCGCCTCAATTTACCCATGGGCCGCCTAAAAACTGGAACGCCTGCACGCCTCGATGGTCGTACCATTGATTATAAAGCATGTGATCCGCAGCCTGGTGATGATCCACCTATTCCGTTTTCCTTTCTAACCGGTGCGATCACACTACCGCAAGTTCCGTGCTGGATAACTTGTACAACGCAAGCAACCCATCAGGTTATTCAAGATCATTTGCATCTTTCTTCGGTTTATGGCGGCGCGATTTCTGGTCGTGGTCCGCGCTATTGCCCATCGATCGAAGATAAAATTGTACGCTTTGCCGACAAGGACAAGCATCAAATCTTTTTGGAACCAGAAGGTCTTAACGACCCGACGATATATCCTAATGGCATTTCGACATCTTTTCCCGAACACATACAACGCGCCTTTATTGCTACGATTCCTGGTCTTGAAAGAGTGGTCATTAATAAGTTCGCTTATGCGATCGAATATGATTATGTTGATCCCCGTGCATTGGGTTCGGATATGTCTGTCTTAACCGTGCCAGGACTTTATTTAGCTGGGCAGATTAACGGGACAACAGGCTATGAGGAAGCGGCAGCACAAGGCCTGATGGCAGGATTGAATGCAGCGCGCTATGTTGCCGGCCAATCGTCTGTCAGTTTTGGCCGTCATGAAGCCTATATTGGCGTGATGATTGATGATCTTGTTACGCGCGGCGTGACTGAACCCTATCGTATGTTTACTTCCCGCGCAGAATATCGCTTGAGTTTGCGCGTCGATAATGCCGATCAAAGACTGACTCCCATTGGTATCAAACTGGGCTTAGTCGGCAGGGTAAGACAAGATGTTTTTGCAACCAAGCTTCGATATTTAGAGCAGGCGCGTCACTATGCCACCAGCACCCATTTGACTCCAACTCAGGCTAGTCGCATGGGCCTGATGGTCAATCAAGACGGTCGTAAAAGGTCACTTTTGGAACTGATGGCACTGCCTGAAATTGGTCTTGAACGGATGAAGTCATTGTTCGCCGATTTAGCAAATTTACATCCTCAGGCTTTAGAGCAATTAGAGATCGAAGCTTTATATGCAGGCTATTTGGATCGACAGGAAGCCGATATTATTGCATTTCGCCGCGACGAGGATTTAGCTTTACCGTTAGATCTTGATTACAGCACTATTGGCGGGCTATCCAACGAGGCTCGGGAAAGATTAACATTGGTCCGGCCAACCAGTTTGGGGCAAGCTGCCCGTATAGAAGGGATAACTGCGGGTGCGCTGACAGCCCTACTTGCCCATGTCCGCCGTGGAAGTCCATCTCGTGCCCTTGCCTGACAATCAGATCATTGGAACAATAGATGAATTACAAGCCCAAGAACTGCTAGTGAGTCATATTGGTGCTTCACGTGAAACATTGGATCGATTTAGGGCCTATCAGAGCTTGCTTGAAAAATGGGCCCCTCGGATTAATCTGGTCGGTGCCTCAACGCTGCCGTACTTCTGGTCACGCCACATACTCGATTCTGCGCAAATTCTTCCCCTTGCGCCACCCAATGCCGTATCATGGGTTGATTTTGGTTCAGGCGCTGGCTTTCCTGGCCTAGTATTGGCCGTTTTGCTAGAGAACAGGCCTCAATCGACCCTGTTCTTAATTGAAGCTAACACGAAACGCTGTGCCTTTTTGCGTGAGGCCGCTCGGGCGATGGAGGTAAAAGTTGAAATCATTCAAGCAAAAATTGAGGATGTCGCACCAATTAAACTGGATGTCGTTACCGCAAGGGCCTTCACATCATTGGATCAACTCATGACCTATGCCGTCCCATGGATGGCACAATCAGGTCATGCACTCTTTCCAAAGGGACAAGACATTCAAGCTGAACTCATAAAAGCCTCGACACGATGGCAATTTCAGTCCATTATTTATCCATCACTGAGCGACAGCCGAGGATGTGTTGTCAAGATTTTCAATTGTCATTCTAAATTAGGTTTATGCCAACTATGAAACCGACACGTATTATTGCTATAGCTAACCAAAAAGGCGGCGTAGGCAAAACAACCACGACGATTAATCTCGCGACTGCATTAGCGGCTGTAGGCGAAGCCGTTTTGATCATGGATTTAGACGCACAGGGTAATGCCTCTACTGGCCTTGGTGTGCGGGCAGCCGACCGTCGCATCACTACCTATGATGTTATGATGTCTGAAGCGACAATTGGGGAAGCAGCCATCGCGACACTCATTCCAAATTTGGCCGTAATTCCTGCCAGCGTTGATCTTGCTGGGGTTGAAACGGAATTGTCGCAAGCTGCTGATCGGGCGTTTCGACTGCGCGAAGCATTGATCCATCATCGACAAGATGTTTCACGTGGAAACAGCATCGCTTATAGCTATATTTTGATTGATTGCCCGCCATCGCTGAATGTGGTCACGATTAACGCTATGACAGCTGCACATGCGGTACTGGTGCCCTTACAATGTGAGTTTTTCGCCTTAGAAGGATTATCGCAATTGATGCGGACGGTAGACTTAGTGAAAGGTTCACTTAATCCAACTCTAGAAATCCAGGGCGTTGTTCTGACGATGTATGACCAGCGCAATAATTTATCTGATCAGGTGGCCCTAGATGTTCGGTCACATCTAGGCGAAAAGGTCTATAGCACAGTGATACCGCGCAATGTTCGCATTTCAGAAGCGCCATCTTTTGGTAAGCCAGCCTTGCTGTATGACCATAAATGTTCGGGCAGCCAAGCCTATATGCGCTTAGCTAGTGAAATATTGCAACGCGAGCGAGCAATGTTAGCAGCATGAGTGAAGAAGCAGAACTGACCCCTAAAGCGCCGCTTAAAGCCGAAAGCCGAACACCACGTGGCTTAGGTCGCGGATTATCTGCTCTTATTGGGGAGGCTGAAACGAGCCACGCTGGGTTGGTAAGGGGCGATATTGGAACTCGCGAGATTGGTCTGGATCTGATCGTCCGCAATAAAAGCCAACCACGTCGTCAGTTTCATGAGGATGAGCTTCAAACGCTGGCTGAATCACTTAAACAACACGGCATTTTACAGCCCTTGTTGTTGCGACCCTTGGAAAATGGCTCTGGTAAATATGAAATCGTAGCGGGGGAACGTCGCTGGCGTGCTGCCCAACTGGCAGGCTTGCATAGCGTACCTGCCCTGATACGCAATTTTGATGATTTGACGACATTGGAAGTCTCAATCGTTGAAAATGTGCAACGAGCAGATCTTAATCCTATTGAAGAAGCTATGGCCTTTCAGCAATTGGTGGAGCGCTTTGGAAGAACCCAACAAGCCATTGCCGACGCGATCGGGCGAAGCCGAGCGCATGTATCCAATACAATCCGATTGCTGACACTTCCGGAATCAGTTCAAAATCTAGTCAAAACCGGCGAAATCAGTGCCGGCCACGCGCGTGCGATCATTCAGGCACCCGATCCATTCGTTGCAGCCCGCCTAATTATTGATCAGGGATTAAGTGTGCGTGACGCAGAAAAATTAGCTTCAAATCGAGATCCCAAGATGGGACGGACAACGCGGTCAACAAGCCAAGCCGATGCTGATTCTAAGGCTTTAGCCCATGATTTATCGGTTGCCTTGGGTCTAGAAGTCGGACTGACGCATAAAAATGGGGCTGGTGGGGCGTTGACGATCCATTATCGTAGTTTGGAACAATTAGATGATTTATGCCGCCGTTTAACCGCCACTGGCCGTTGACGGCTTATCTATTGAATCAACGATTCCTAAGAGCATCGCCTGTTTTGCTAAAAAGCTACCGGGTGATATACAAACACGCATCATGCCTTCTTGGCCAAGTTCTAAGATCATTTGCGACAAAGAGGCTGTAATTCCATCGTGTAGAACCGCATCAAACGTGCCATCATCTTGCCCAACATGAAGCCAGGGCAAGCCAGTTCGCAGCCGCTTCACAAATCCTGCAATCTGTGTCTGCCCAGCCTCTGAAAACAGTCCAACATGAACCTCAATGTCGGCCTGCCGCAACCGCCTAACCCCCTGACCGGTAGTACGTGGATCGGGATCAAGAACGCTGATAGTTACGGATTTGACGCCTGCTTGTATCAAGGCATCGCTGCAGGCAGGGCCACGGTTGCTTTCATGTGCGCAAGGTTCCATGGTGACATACACAAAAGACCCATCGGCTTGATTTCCAGCTATAGCTAAGGCTACTGCCTCACCATGCGGCCGACCGGATACTTGTGTCCGCCCCTCTCCAACCACTATGCCATTGCGCACAATTACACAACCAACACTTGGATTTGGAGCCGTTTTACCAAGACCGTCGCGAGCGAGCTCAAAGGCGCGACCCATGAAGCTCTCATCCAATGCCGACCAAGTCTTGGTTGCCAACCTATCAGACATCAGCGCAATTCTGGGACTGTTACCGCGCGTGAAGGATCAAGATAAGTTGCACGAATTGGCTTCAACTCCTTATCCAGTTCAATGAGCAATGGATTTCCAGTAGGGACCTCAATGTCCATGATATCGCTACTAGAGAGGTTAAACACATGCTTGATGATCGCCCTTAACGAATTTCCATGTGCAGAAATTAACACGTGTTCGGATCGCAATTTTGGGACAATGGCCTCTTGCCAATAGGGTAAGACCCGGTCCAATGTCATGGCAA
Source organism: Candidatus Phycosocius spiralis (assembly GCF_030158815.1). Taxonomy (GTDB): domain Bacteria; phylum Pseudomonadota; class Alphaproteobacteria; order Caulobacterales; family Aquidulcibacteraceae; genus Aquidulcibacter; species Aquidulcibacter spiralis. The sequence goes on along the minus strand of NZ_BPFZ01000012.1, from coordinate 27,792 downwards.
GGCTCTCACCATCAGGTAACAGACAGGGTGAAACATCTCGGTAGCGTCGATCATGGCTAGGGTGAAGGGGATCGGAGATCAGCTGGGCAGGCGGTGGGATATCAAACGACCGCCGCCAGATCCTAACCTGTTCTTCTCCATGTTTTGCCATCGTCTCGGCTTTATCAAGCCCTGTGAGGGCCCCATAATGGCGTTCATTCAAACGCCAGCTCTTTTCTTCAGGAAGCCAACAACAATCCATGGCTTGAAGCGCCAGCCACAGGGTGCGAATGGCACGGGTCTGAAAGGAAGAAAAGGCATAAGAGAAATCAACATTTGCCGATCTTAAGAGGGTGCCTGCATAACGCGCTTGGGCTTCACCTTCCTCAGTTAAGTTCACATCTACCCAACCTGTGAACCTATTTTCAAGGTTCCATTGTGATTGACCATGACGGAGGAGCGCAAGTTTGGGCATTGGTGTTCCTTAACCACATACACTAAAACGGTGGTGGGAAACATCCCTAAAAGCTTTATCGTAGGAAAATCAAGCGTCCAAACGCCCTTATCGTCGAAATGAGAATGCAACATGGATTGGCACAAAATTGAAATGCAAACATCCAAAGCAGAAAAGAGCAGGTAACACGACCGAAGGTGCTTTGCATGCAAATCAATCTATTGCAGCATTGCTGCAATGCAAAAATGAAAAAAATAATGATTACAGATCATTTGAAGAAATGTGACTTAAATTCTAAAGATCCAAATGCAAAAATGCTTGATTATCTCGCAGATGCAAAATAAAAAGCATTGAACGCTTTGGCGTTCATGCCCTTTTCGGGCGTTTCCTCCCAAAAAAACTTATGGCCGGGCTTCAACGCCCGGCCTTTTCTTTTCCACTAGACTTAAGATCAACCGGGTGTGTCACGGTATTAATAGTCGGGAGAAAGCAGATAAATGACCCACAAACTCACCAAACATACGCCGTAAATCGGAAAAAACAGATTTTTTGATCAGGGCACCTTCAACCATGTAAAGAGAGCGATTGATCTCAATTTGAAGCGCATGCCGCATAAGGGTAGGATGACCATATCGATGTATGGAATAACCACCAGCAAAGGGATAATTACGCGCCACTTTAAATCCAAGGTCACTGAGGAAGCGATCGGCTTCCTCGATGAAGATTGGGTCACATGACACACCATACCGGTCGCCTAAGACAATATCATAGCGTGGGATCCCAGAAGCGGCAGAAGGCATAGAATGGCAATCGAGTAAAAGGAAATGACCCACTTGGGCCATAATCCGCGCCAAAAGTTCATCTAGCGCGTCATACCAAGGCACATAAACTTGACACAATCGGGCCTGTATCTCCTGATAGGTTAAAGACTTGGCATAGATTGCAATACCATCGCCTACTGTCCTTGGAATGACGCCCAAGCCTGCTTCCACCCGCGGCGAAGAGAAACCCGATTTCTCAGGGGGTAAATCAATCACCAGCGCTGGATCAAGCTCTTCACAATCGCGATTTAAATCCACAAAGGCCCGTGCATAATCCGTAGTTAACCAATAAGCGCCAGCCAAAGGGGCATCCAAAAACAATTCATCTACAAATGCATCTTCTGAGCGCCGAAGGGCTAGGCGATCCAGACATGCAGCATCGAGCAAATCCTTGGGGTAAAAACGGCCTGAATGGGGACAAGTCACCACCAGCCCCCCCTCAGCAACAAGCGGGGATAAAAGACGAAAAGGCATGGGGGTGCCAGAAAAAGGCTCCACCTGAGAGACGCGATCATATGCTAAAATGCTGCCCTCCTAAACATGTGGGCAGCTTAAGCACAATTGGTAGCAAATAACAGAGGGGTCAGGACGCGTTGAAGTGCTAGCTGTGGCATTGACAAACAACACACAAATTTATCCTATGCACGTGTGCGTCAACCTCGCCTTCACAATATTGGCGCATAGGGAACCAAACAAAATAATGGAGTAATGCCACTATGGCGCGAATCCTATTGGCTGAAGACGACGATTCCCTGCGTACATTCCTTGCAGCAGCCTTACATAAAGCCGGCCACAGCGTCATGGATTATCCAGATGGTGATCAAGCCTTATATGCACTTAATAACATGGGCTTTGACCTATTATTGACCGATATCGTCATGCCAGGGGTGGATGGCGTTGAGCTGGCGCGACGTGCTGCCGAAGTTGATCCCAACATGAAAATCGTCTTTATAACAGGATTTGCAGCCGTTGCCCTCAATGCAGCTAACCAAGCCCCATCCAAAGCCAAAGTCCTATCGAAACCATTTCATTTGCGCGAACTGGTGGCAGAAGTCGAAAAGGTCATGGCTGCATAACGTTGGCGTCAGCTAGCTAAACTTGACCAGATGTGCTGAGCAGCATAGGCACGCCAAGGTCGCCACGAGTTTGTTCTTGCGTTCAGGGCTTTCAGATCAGAAAAGCAAATGCCCAAATCCTCAAGGCCGCGCTTAAGGGCAACATCCCCGAATGGGAATGCATCAGGGTCTCCTAACGCCCGCAATCCAATATAGGCCGCCGTCCATGGGCCAATGCCTTTGATCGCCAACAATCTACCAATCACAGCATCTGGAGGACCAGTCAGAAGAGTTGGGTCCTCAACATAGGCCTGGGAAAATTCTTTTAAGCACATCAATCTAGAAGCAGGAACACCTAAAAAACTCAGATCGGACGCAAGAATGGAAGTCGCAGTCGGGAATAAATGGGTAAGCCCACTTTGAGAATGCAACTCACGAGATAATTTGTCGCCTAACACTGCCACCAATTGAGCACCTAAACCAATGGCGGCTTTGACCGAGACTTGTTGGCCCAAAATTGCACGCACCCCAATTTCAAATGGTTCAAAAGCCCCCGCAACGCGCAACCCCGGCCTTGCCTCAACCAAGGGACTTAGTGTTAAGTCCTGCTTTAAATGCGTATCAATGGCTTCTGGATCGGCTCCGAGGTCGAAGCATGCACGGATTCGCGCAAGCAATAATGGCAAAACTTTAAGATCCTGACAATTGATCTCAACTTGAAGCCAATCCCCTAAACCCTTAGTAACGCTGATAATTCCTATTTGCCCATCTAAAGCGAAGCTACGTCGATACACACCCCCCTCAAAGCGCTCAACGCCAAGATAAAGACGATCGACCATAAAGCCTGATATAGCATTCCAATCATAAGGCGGCCGATAACGTAGTTTCAGAACAATCGAACCATGGTGTTTTATGAGGCCATTGTGACCAAGTTCGCTGCGAAGTGCGCTTGGCGGTCGCCTAAACAAAGCGTGAAAGGCTTCATTAAAGCGCCTAACGGAAGAAAAGCCTGACGCTAAAGCAATGTCTGTAATCGACATTGTACTTTCATGCACCAATTGCTTGGCCAAAAAGAGCCGCCTGGTCTGGGCGACGCTACTGGGGCTAGCGCCAACATGCTTTAGGAACAGGCGGCGCAAATGTCTTTGACCTATTCCCAAACGATGGGCCAAACCCTCAACCGAGCCAGTATCTAAAACTCCCTCTTCAATCAGACGTAAGGCACGTCCAATCGTCGTGGCTGTGCCGCGCCAAGCCGGTGTATCGGGTGCAGTTTCCGGCCTACAGCGCAGGCATGGTCTGAACCCATGTTCCTGCGCTGCAAAAGCGCTTGGGTAGAATTTCACATGGTTCCGTTCGGGAATCCGCGCCGGGCAAATCGGTCGACAATATATGCCAGTTGTGGTCACGGCCGTGAAGAAACGGCCATCATAACGGGCATCGCGTGCGCTAATAATACGATAACAGGTATCTGGATCGAGGAACATAGAACCCCCTGACATGGCTCTACACCTGTGTCTAGCGGAATTCGGACGTGGTGTTTGTATCAAAATGGGCACTAAAGGTCCGAAAACCGCTAGCAGGCTTAGTCAGATTGGAAGATAAGCCTAGGATAAAATGTAGCAGCGGACGCGATCACATGAAACTTTTCTTAGACCATATCCCTTCGCCAATGGGTGAGATGATGCTCGTCACCGACCAAGACGGCAAGATTCGTATGTTTGAATGGGTCGATCATCAAGAGCGTATGGATCGGCTTTTGGCACGCCAATATAAGAGTCACTATCACAGATTTAAGCTGGACATGGTGAAAGGGTCCGCACCTATCCATATCCGCCAAGCGCTTGACGCATATTTTAATGGGCAAATCACAGCTATTGAGGATTTAGAAACGGCCACTGGGGGCACGGAATTTCAAAAGACAATATGGCGCGCCTTACGCACAATACCGGCAGGCACGACCTTGACTTATGGCGACCTTGCTACTCAAATCGGCAAACCCAAAGCTGTACGTGCGGTTGGCCTAGCCAATGGCGCCAACCCAATTGCCATCATTGTCCCATGTCACCGTGTCATCGGGGCCAACGGCACATTAACTGGATATGGTGGCGGCCTTGCCCGAAAACAGTGGCTTTTAATGCATGAACAAGCCTTGAGAGCCCCAAACAAGTTAAACATGGATGTGTAGTGCTGCGCTCTGGGCAGATGTGATCTGGGCAGAATCGACAAGTTCGCTTAAACACATAAGATGACGAGTTTCAGCGACCGCCTCACTCAACAAATACGCCACTTCGCCACCCCCCTTTGCGTTGGACTTGATCCATTTGAACATGAAATCCCTCATCTCTTCGGGCCCATTGGTGCACTTTCAACGCTGGAGGCCTTTTGCCAAGAAGTGATCGAACAAGTTATAAGCAAGGTGGCTGTCATAAAACCCCAGATTGGGTTGTTTGAACCATGGGGTGGTGAAGGTATAGCTCTCCTTGCCCAACTAAGCCGCTATGCCCGGGATCGTGGACTATTGGTTATCATCGACGCCAAGCGTGGTGATATTGGCTCGACAGCTCAGGGCTATGCAAAGACTTTTTTAGGTCAGGATGCGGCAATTCCCTGTGACTGCTTGACCATTAATCCTTATTTAGGCCTCGATAGCCTAGAGCCCTTTGTGACAACGGCGATGGCTTATAACAAAGGTGTAGCAATCTTGGTGCGCACCTCAAATCCGGGGGCGGTTGATTTTCAAGATTTGATGTGCGGTCATGCACCCTTGTGGATGCGGGTAGGTGAGGCATTAGTAGGATTGCAAGCGCAGATGATGGGGCAGGGAAATTATTCCTCTCTCATGGTGGTGTGTGGGGCAACTTGGCCCGAAGAAGCGGTAAAACTCCGACATGTTTTACCAAAAACCCTATTTTTAGTTCCAGGCTATGGTGCGCAAGGTGCTACCGCTGGAAATGCATTAGCCGGGCTGATTAAGGGACCAAAAGGCCATGAAGGGGGGGTTATATCTTCCTCTCGCGCCATATTATATCCAAGAGCGTGCAAAGAGGCCACTTCCTTGGCCCAATGGCGTCAAGTTTTTCAGGTCAATTTAGAAATGATAATTCACGACTTGCACCGTGCGTCCGATAATGTCGTGCCAATCAAACAAAATACATCCGACTAAATGGATGAAAGGCACTATGGCATGGCACAGCATATGTTTGACCTGTTCCAAGCGAAAACCCCGCGGGTGTTCACTATCCCGCCAACAGTGTCATTTCTTGATACGTTCGCCCGCACCCTATTGGCAACATTGGACCAGCCAGACACGCCGTTTAACTTGTCTGATGCCCTGATTTTGCTACCAACACGGCGGGCATCACGGGCGCTTAGTCAAGCGTTTTTGGACGCCCATACCAAGACTGCAACCTTGCTGCCGCGCATCCGCACCCTCGGCGATCTTGATCCAGCTGATACAAACCTCGCTGAGCTCAGCGACACGCTTGCACAAGCCCCCGTGGTTGATCCATTGGCTCGTAAACTGATCCTAGCGCGCCTTATCCAAGCTAGAGGTAAGGCTTCAGATTGGTCCTCTGATCCTGCTGCGGCCTTATCAGCAGCCGATGCCTTAGCAAACCTTCTTGATTCCGCAGCCATGACAGCCAGCGGGGAAAGTGAGTTTGATTGGTCGAAACTCGACACATTAGTGACACATCATGACTTAGCTCAACATTGGCAACAATCAACAACTTTTCTGTCTATCATTACGCAGGCTTGGCCCGACTATTTACGCAGTATCGGCAAAATAGACCCCGGCGTGCATCAAAGACGAAATATTGAAGCCATTATTGCAAGCTGGAAGCTGAACCCTCCAAAACATACGGTCATTATTGCTGGTTCTACCGGTTCGATGGCGGCAACTAGAAATCTGATGCAGGTTGTGGCTCGACTTCATAAAGGGGCTGTGATTTTGCCCGGCCTTGATCCCTTCATGACCTCTGATGCTTGGAAGGCGGCGCGTGATGACGATCAGCATCCCCAACGCGGTCTCGCCGTAACACTTGAAGCCATAGGTATAGATCGTGAACAAGTACAAGTTTGGCCAGGCGTGCATGAAACAGATGCGTTGCGCAACCGCCGCTTAGTCCTCAACGAAGCGCTAACCCCGCAAGCCTCCACAGCCGATTGGCCAACACGCATTCAAGACCTCGGCACAGACTCCATCGCCATGGGTCTTGAAGGTATTTGCTTGATTGAGGCAGCCAGCGAAGACGAAGAAGCCAGTGTCATTGCACTTGAATTACGCAAAGCCATTGAAACACCTGACAAAAAAATCGCCCTCATTACGCCAAGCTCGCAAATTGCTCGGCGGGTTGGTGCCAAAATGCAGCGTTGGTCCATTCAAGTTGATCATTCATCCGGCCAGGCCTTAGCCGAAACGACAATAGGTAGTTTCATCAAGCTTGTTGTCCAATGGGCAAGAGATCCAGCGGAACCTGTATGCTTGAAGGGTCTGTTGTACCATCCTTTGACAAGCTTGGGCCTTGACCGCACCCATATAAGGGTCTGTGCATCAGCCCTTGAAATTTCCTTATTACGAGGTGCACGAAAAGATGATCATTTAGGTGATCTCATTGGGCGGGTAAAAGGGCTTGATCCGCAAAATTGGCTCAAACAAGCTCAAGCAATCGACTCAAAACAAGTGGCACCTAGCCAAGCTGATGCCATAGCGCTTCTTGAGAATTTACACCAGATCTGGCAAGAAATAGGAATACTTCAGGGCCCACTTAGTGTCATTGCTTATAAGATTTCAAGCCTCGCTGAACGCATTGCCACCACACCAGCACAGTCCGGCGCACAATTGTTATGGCGTGGTGAAGCGGGAGAGGAAGCTGCCCGCTTGTTGAGTGCCTTGATCGAACATGGCAGCTATTTTGGCTCTGTCGAAGAGCCTGCGGTTGAAAGAACCTTAAACACAATAATGGCAGGCATTGTGGTCCGCCCGCATACTATTCATCCAAGAATTGCTATTCTTGGGCCGCTAGAGGCACGGTTACTCCATTTCGACCAGGTCATTTTGGCTGGGCTGGATGAGGGGGTGTGGCCACAGCCCAATCTACCTGACCCATTTCTATCACGCGCAATGCGGCAAGATTTAGGTCTGGGGTCTGTCGATATCTTTATAGGCCTATCCGCCCATGATTTTGCGCAATTTGCTTCAACTTCGCAAGTCACACTGACGCGCTCATCAAGGCGCAATGATGCGCCCTCCATCCTGTCTCGCTGGTTATGGAGGCTCAAGACATTAGCCATAGGTGCCTTAGGGGAGGCAGGGGCCAAGAAGGCCATAGAAGGTGACTCAAACTGGTTGGAACTGATTCGCCGCCATGCGCCGGTCAGGACATTTGATCCGTTGGCAGCTCTTCCTGCCCCCAAGCCCCCGATCTATTCGCGTCCGCGAGCCTTTCATGCCACCGAAATTGAAACTTGGATCCGCGATCCTTATAGCATCTATGTCAATAAAATTCTAAAACTGCGACCACTTGAACCTTTAGGTGGTCCAATTGGGGCGGGAGCGCGGGGGACTGCTATTCATGCTGGCGTCGAGGTGATCGCGGATTGGGCCACAAAGCGCCCAATTGACCCTTTCGATGCCCTGAGTGAGGCATTCAAGTCGGCTTTACTGACTTCTGGCTATCGGGGATGCGACCTCGAAATCGAACTTGTGCGTCTTAAACCTTCCATAGCCTGGCTTGCCCATGAAGAAATCGAGCGCCTTAAAGCTGGATGGCACCCTTTGGTTGAACGAAAGGGCAGCATAGAGATAGATACCAATGAAGGGCCACTGACCTTAAGCGCACGGGCAGATCGGATTGACGTTGGCCCTTCAGGTACACAAATCATTGATTTTAAAAGCGGACAAACACCCAGCGCCAAGCAAGTAAAAGCACTATTCAGCGCACAACTCCCTGTCACGGCTTTGATAGCAGCAAAAGGCGGATTCAAGGACCCACGCATCACTTTACCAGCAGATTTGCGCCATGTGCGGTTGGGCGGACAAGATGTAGGATATACCCCTGCTGTAGCCAGTGACACCAACGTAGCTGAACTTATTGAGCGCGTAACACATACTTTGCGACAACTATCAGCCTGCTATGATAGGCCAGAGCGAACGTATCTGTCCAAACCGCGGGTCGCCTTTATCAAGGCAGCCAATTATGAAGATCCCATTGACCGTCTTTCACGCCGGGCAGAATGGGCAGATGCGGTAGGCACAGAATGACCGACCTAGCTACGACAACAATCCCGGCAATAGTTGCCCAGACACTACACAATCAGTTCATCGCAGCACGTCCTGATGTATCCGTCTGGGCCAGTGCCAATGCAGGGGCAGGAAAAACAAAAGTCCTGATCGATCGGATCGCACGCTTACTACTTGCGGGGTCACAGCCTGGAAAAATTCTGGCGGTTACCTATACAAAGGCAGCGGCTTCTGAAATGCAGACGCGTCTCTATAAACTACTAGGGTCGTGGACAATCGCCTCAAATGAGCAGCTCAAGGCCGTTTTATTGGATTTGGATCCGCAATTTTCTCATCCAGGCGATGCATTCTTAGCCCACGCACGCGCCCTATTTGCCAAAGCCCTAGAAACACCAGGTGGCCTAAAGATTCAAACCATTCACGCTTTTTGCCAAACGATATTACAGCGCTTTCCACTGGAAGCAGGAATTCCACCGGGCTTTAGAACGCTCGATGAGGCTGAGGCCCAACACTTACAAGCCCAAGCATTTAAACTTGCCTTTGCCACAGAGCCAGACGCATTTAAAACATTGGCACGTTTAACCAGCCAATCGGGCCATTTTACCCTTGTAAAAAACGCCCTTAGAAGCAAACCTACTTTCCCCCAGTTTCCAATCAATCTAGATAGATTGGCCAAAGAATTAGCCAAAGCCTTAGAGATTGATCCTGAAAAGTCGACTGAGACTTATCAACAAGAAGCTATAAATCAACTAGATCCTGCCGCTTTGACACAAGCAGCAACTGCTTTGATGGCAGGCACAGTAACGGACATCAATTCAGCTAACAAACTTTGCATTATGGTCGAAAGTGAAGATCAAGAAGCCGTTGTGAATGCATGGCGTGACCTGGTTTGGACGCAAGAACATAAGCCCAAGTCCAAAACAAAAATCTATACCAGCCAATTTGCAACTCATACCAACATTACTGACCTGTTGGGTGGAAGCCCTGAAGCACCAAGCGTGCTTTGTGACGCATTCAATCACATGCAAGAGAAAATTCGCGCTTTATCAACCTTTCACCTCTCTATGGCACTGACGCGGGCGACAAATGCCTTTTCCCTAGCGTGGAGCCAAATCAAACAGGCTATTGGAGTTCTCGATTTCGATGACCTTCTCACCAAAACGGCAGCCTTATTACAATCAGGGCAAGGGGCGGCGTGGGTACTTTACAAGCTTGATGCCGGCATTGATCATATATTGATTGACGAAGCCCAAGACACCAATCCAGCACAATGGGATCTTCTAGCACCCTTATTTGCAAACCTTGAACAAGATAAGCGCACTTTGCCCCGAACGCGTTTCATTGTTGGCGACGAAAAACAATCCATTTATTCATTCCAAGGCGCGATGCCAGAACGGTACTTACAGGAAAAAGCGAGTTTTGAAGCGGGTGCTGCGACGTTTGCAGATGGCAGAGTAAGTCTTGAATTCGACCTATCGTTTCGTTCGGGCCAAACTATCTTGAATGCTGTCGATGCGGTTTGGGCCCACGCATCACAACAAATGGCAGCAGCAGATGGGCAGTATGATCCAATATTCTGCGATGATGAAACCAAATTCACCTTCCCTACTCATCACTTAGCTTTTCGCGATCAACATGTTGGGGTGGTCGAGTTATGGCCCTTAACCGTGTCAGGAGACAAATCTGCCGAGAGGGAGGCCTGGGATCACCCCCTAAATATAGAGCGCGAGGATAGCAGCCGTAACCGATTGGCAGACCGTATCGCGGGCGAAATCAAGGCGCGCCTCGATAATAGGTTCATGATTCCAACGCGTGAAGGGTCACGCGCCATGACGGCAGGCGACATAATGATCCTAGTCAAAAGACGCGGACTTTTTTTTCATCAGCTGATCAAACGTCTCAAATTTCACAAAGTGCCAGTGGCGGGAACTGACCGCATCCGATTGAACGAAGATCCAGCTGTTATGGATCTTGTGGCTTTGGCGCGCTTTGCCTTATTGCCGCAGGATGATTTTAACTTAGCCTGCGTCCTTAAAGGGGCTTTTTGTGGACTCATCGATGATGATAAACATCTTTTTCCCTTAGCCTATGACCGACAAGGCTCTTGCCTATGGGATCGTCTGCTACACTCTAAAGAGCCCCTACATCGCGATATAGCGGCGTTTTTGGCGTCGGTTCAAGCCCGCGCAGCCGGTTTACCGCCTTTTGAATTTTTGGCCTCTGTTCTTGAACGCGAAATCAAACCCAAAAAGACGGGCTGGACCCTCCTTATCGAAAGACTTGGCCCAGAAGCGCGAGAACCCGTGGAGGCGTTATTGGCCAAGGCACTGGAACATGGCCGCAAGCAAGTTGCAAATTTGACCAGCTTTTTAAGTGGTCTAGACAATGATGTTTCAGAGATTAAACGCGAAGCCGAACACGGGACCACAGGCATACGCGTGATGACCATTCATGGCGCTAAAGGGCTTGAAGCACCAGTGGTGATCTTACCCGACACAACCTCACCACGCACCAGAAAGGGCGATCATATCTTTCAGCATGAGGCGAGTGGGGCCTGGCTTTGGTCGCCTGATCCAAAGGCGGATTGCCGTTATATTGCAAAGCTACGCGCACAAGCCCAGCAAGCAGAAGAGCGGGAAGATATGAGGCTTCTCTATGTCGCCATGACACGGGCGCGAGACCTTTTAATACTGTGTGGCTTCCAATATGGACCTAAATCCAAAGACCCAGATCAGCCAAAGGATAATTGGTTTAACTTATTAAGGTCAGCCTTACCTCTCATTGGCGATGAAAAAGTAGGCGCAGGGTTTGATTTCACATATAGCTTCTGGGGTCGTTATCTAAACGTAGCAGATTTCTGCGAAGCCAAGCCCATTGATACAGTCCCTTTGCCTGAATGGATTGATCAAAACCCACCTCCTCAATTAACCCCACCGCGTCGCATTGCCCCCTCCATCTTGGCTCCTGACGGTGCACTGCCAGCGACATTGTCCCCATTGGCCACCCAAACCAATCATCGCTTCAAGCGAGGGCGACTTATCCATGAGCTGCTGCAACATCTTCCAAATGCTGATACTCATCAATGGTTAAATCTCGCAAAAAGTCGCCTCAAACGTGAGCTTGAACTCAGTGAGGCAGAACAAAACGCAATCTCTACCGAAACCCTAAAAATCATGCATGACCCGCAATTTGCGGCACTATTTGGACCAGGAAGTCGGGCTGAGGCGGCAATCATTGGTCGTGGTCCTGGATTGCCAGACGATATGGTGGTCAATGGTACGGTTGATCGATTGGTTGTGACAAAAGACGAAGTGTTAGTATTGGATTTTAAAACCAATCGCCCCCCACCCCAGTCGATCGAGGATGTGGCCCAAGTCTATCTCAATCAAATGGCCGCTTATCGGGCGCTACTACAAGCCAGTTGGCCGGACAAAATCATCCGATGCGCGCTGCTTTGGACCGATGGCCCTCATTTAATGGGCATACCTGATCAAGTTCTTGATCGAGCCTTGCGAGTCATTGCGGCACTACCTAGGTTATAATTTTAATGACGCGGAGCGTGTCCCATGCCAACAATTTCAATATCTGATGACAGCTTTGAACGCGATGTCTTAAAGGCCGCAGGGCCAGTCCTTGTTGACTTCTGGGCGGAATGGTGCGGCCCGTGCAAACAGATTGGCCCAGCCCTCGAAGAAATAGCCAACGAATTGGCTGGAAGAATTGTGGTCGCCAAACTCAATATTGACGACAATCCAATGACCGGCACGCGCTATGGCGTGCGCGGTATCCCTACCATGATGCTGTTCAAGGATGGACAAGTGTTATCAACCAAGGTGGGCGCTATGGCAAAGAGCCGCATTAGCGCCTGGATTGGAGAGACGCTTTAGAGATCCTACGTCTCAAAAATTCATTCGGACACGCTTTGCGCCCTTTCAGCACAAACCGCTGTCGAAGCTGGCCACAGTCGTGAAAAAAGACATGACTGTCTAACCTAGATTTTGCCACTTTGGCATGTTTTAGGAAACCACGCATTGAGAGTTAAGTCATGGGGCAGCTTCTGCTCTAGTACCGAAAAGGATATTGTCATGTCTGGTCAAACTAAAACCGCCCTGATAACCGGATCGACCAGCGGCATTGGTCTAGGCATAGCCACCGCATTCGCTGCCCAAGGCTATAGCATCATCCTTAACGGACTTGGCGAATCCGATGAGATTGAAGCAATGCGTGTTGGGCTTGCCAAAGCGCATGGGGTGAAAGTGATTTATCATCCCGCCAATATGACCAAGCCCGAAGAAATTGCCGATATGATGCAACAAGGCGAAACCCAATTTGGTGGGGTTGATGTTCTGGTGAATAACGCAGGTGTGCAATTTGTATCACCCATCGAATCCTTTCCCGTTGAAAAATGGGACCAGATCATCGCCATCGATTTAAGTTCTGCGTTTCATACGATCCGCTTAGCCATACCAATGATGGTCAAGCGCAAATGGGGACGCATCATCAATATAGCATCCGCGCATGGATTGGTCGCTAGTCCATTTAAATCCGCTTATGTGGCGGCCAAACACGGTTTGGTCGGGCTGACAAAAACCGTCGCATTGGAGCATGCCCAAGAAAACATAACCTGTAACGCAATTTGCCCGGGTTACGTCTTAACAGGTCTGGTGCAGGCCCAAATTCCCGATCAAGCCAAGTCACGCGGCATAAGTGAGGACGAAGTTATCAAAAATGTCCTACTGGCAGCTCAACCCACCAAGCAATTTGTCACGGTTGAACAAATCGCCGCGTTTGCCCTTTACTTGGCTAGTGAGAGTGCCGCCCAATTCAACGGCGCTATACTTAGTATGGATGGCGGCTGGACTGCCCAATGATTCATAGTTTTACACTCTTTTTCACACCTTGTTGGGTATGTTGGCACTGGGCTAATAAAGTGTCAATTTGACCTGGGTTTGAAGGAGGAAATTGAAGAAAAGACCCTTGGGATGAAGCCTTAATCGGGGCTTGCGTTTTCAGGCGCTCTAACAGGGGATCTTGCCCTGCTTTATGTAATGAACCAGTCACTTCAAAGCCTTGAGCACTTGGTTTCCATTTCATCTTGATCAGGACCGATTGGCCATTGCTAGAAACGGACACAAGCTCGGTCGGACCGGTCTTTGGCACAGGCAATCCGGAAATTGACACACTATATCCAGCCCCAGGCCGACATGCGATCGAGAGTAAAGCGCCCTTCGGGCCTTGAGGGGTTACCATACGGGTTGGGCTGGTTAATCGCCAGCTTTCCTGTGGCGGTTTCGGTGTGCTCCCTATGGTCTGGGATGCCGGATCAGAGGATTTATCCTTGATTAGAACCTCCTGCGACCAAGACAATTGACCACCATGTATTTGATAGGTAGCTAACGTTCTTTGGGTAGGGGCAGAAGAACAAAAACCGCTTATTTGCAACACCTTTCCCCGGATTTGTCCAACAATTGCTTCGGATTTTGCAGGTGTTGGTATTTCGAGACTGGTCATGCGCACTAAATCAATCACCACCACGCGGCTGTTACAGTCACCGCCCGCTTTAGGAGTGGCCACAAGTAAGGCTAACTCAGCAAAACGCCCGTCGATAGGGAATGTAGCTTGTATGAATAAGGGCGATTGTCCTGCCGGTAGGGCCACCCACGCGTCATGTTGTTGCGCGTGCTGTGGAGTGATTTGCTTTGGCTGTGAATTATTAAATGAATAGACCAATTGCCCATCCACCCATGCGCCGAACTGTTGACCATTTCCGGCAATCAGAAACAGACCATTGCGGCTCAGAAATTGTCCGGGTGGCAATGGTGGTGGCTTTGCACCCACCAGCATCAAATCCGCATACAGCCGACCTTGGGATTGAAGCACCCCGTTTTTTCTCATCTGGGTCAGCACCACAGTGCCTGGATAAGGACCTGGGACAAAGATCAGATCAAGCATATTGGGTGGGGTGAGAGTTTTTTCATCCTTTCTTTGAGGTCGGTGATACGTCAGAGCTATATCATAGCCGCCCGGACGGACACGCGCACGGCGGGTTAACGTTTGCCCAGCTTGGGATGCTTGGACTTCCAACTCGGTCAAATATTGCTCCACAGAGAGGGTGGTTGAGGATAAGGGCAGGCTCTGGTTTACGCCAGCATATATGGTTTGCGGATTGAGCGTCAGGAATAATTGACGCTCACTCAACAGATCGGGGCTGGGACTAGGAACAGCCACTTCTGCTACCTTGGGCGTGCGCATATAGGGAATGATAACACCGCCAAGTGCAACACCAAGGACAAAAAACAAAAGCGCAACCAAAGCTACGATCCCATAGCCTACTTGTGGCTTAAAAACGGGTCTAGATTTAATGGTGATTGGCTGACGGTCACTACGCGACATAGGGTTTTCTTTAATCTGGTTTGGGGTGCGCGGCCAAGTCCCAGAATCCTAAACCCAGACTTGATCTATGGGGTCTTCACTTCAATAAGCCAATCAAGCAAAACCAATGCGATGGTGCTCAATAGCTTTGAAGATCAGACGTCGCTTGATTGAATGTGATTGAGTAAGACTTCGGTACTTATATACCTGGCGAGCCCGCAAAAGTTCGATAGAGTCCAATCGCGGCATCGCTCAATTGGGCTTGACTGGCAAGCCGTGTTTGCTTGGCTGCAGCAAGCGCGCTTTCAGCGTCTAAGCGCTCTTTATAAGCAATTAGACCTGCCTTAAATCCTGATAGTGCAGCTAGATAACGGACTTGAGCTGCTGTTTCACCTTCCAACGATGCTACTACGCGCAGTCGCGCTTGCTGATATGCGCTTAAAGCTGTTTGAGCCTCGGCAATCGCGTTTAAAGTTGTTGACCGATAGGCTAAAAGCGCCTGTTTAAATCGCGCTTGGGAAGTGCGTACACTGGCGCGTCGTTGCCCGAAGTTAAACAGGGGAATATCAATCACAGGGGTGGTATTAGCCAATTCACGCGAGGCAGCCAAAGGACTTCCTGCCAAAGATGACAGCGTCGTGATCGTCCCGACAATCGATAGGCTTGGGTAAAGATCGGCCCGCGCAATGCCAACACTGGCAGCTTGAAGGATTGCATCTTGTTCAGCTCGCTTCACATCAAGGCGACGACGGATAAAGTCAGCCGGCACTTCAACTACCAATGGGGCTTGGGTGTTAAACTTATAATCTGGGATTGCTATCAATAGGGTGTCCAATGATCCAGGTACAACCCCGCGCAAGATTGCGATACGATCAAGGCCGGCTTTAACCCTCAATTCTGCATCTGGTAGCTTTTGTTTGATTTGGGCGGCCTGCCCCTGTATGAGGCCCTTATCAGCCAAAGAGATCAGTCCGTTTGCTTCACGTTCATTGGCTATAGCATTTAATTGTTGCGCACGATCAGCCTCCTCACGCAGAAAGGCCAAGCTTTGCTGCGCATTGCGCAATTCATTATAAGCAGCAGCCAAATCGGCAATCACAGCAACTTTTGCACCTTCCAAAGATGCGGCCGCCCCTGCTTCATTGGCCCGTGCACCAGATATGGCAGAACTTAACCGGCCAAATAGTGGTACTTCCCAGGAAGCACGAAAGCTCTGCGATCCTGTGGTTTGCTGATCTACCAACTCCCCAGAACTCGTGATTAACTTCTGATTATCACGTGCATAATCGGTGCTTGCGCTTGCAACAAAATTAATACGTGGAGCAAAACCCGCAATCGTTGCGCGCCCGGTCGCACGGGCCTCTTTCAGGCGCTGATATGCCACCTGCACCGTTATGTTTTCATTTAAAGCGTCACGAACCAATTGGTTGAGGGTGGGGTCTGCAAATTGTTCCCACCAGCGTGCACTATCGCCCATGGAGGCAGGTGGCGAGTCGCGGAAAGAGACGGGTAAGATTTGAACAGGATTGCTAACTTTGGGTGCACCGATTCCAGGGATCCCGATCGATCCCCCAGTTGCACATCCACTGATCATGCAAAGCAAAATTAAAGCGTTTGCGATGAAACCGACACGCCCCACTTTAAAGCTTCTGATTTTTAGAGCTTTGATTCCCGACATGAACTTAATGTCTCCGCAAACTAATGTTTTTTGAGTTTCCATTTGGCCTTGACACCAAGGCCACATAATGCGAACGAACGTTCGCTATCGGAATAAGACTAATGCCACGCACCGTCAACCCATTGAAAGCTGAAATTCGACGCCGGGAAATACTCGACGCCGCCCAAGCCTGCTTTGAACGCCGCGGCTTCCATGGCACATCAATGGACCAAATTTGTAGCGAAGCCAATATCAGCCCTGGCGGTCTTTATCGCTATTTCCCGTCCAAAGAAGCAATCATCGCGGCCATGGCGGAAGATGAGCGCAGAAGTGCAACCTTGACTTTTGCGGCGGTTCGCGCGTCGGATAATTTTTTGCTTGCTTTGTCTAATCTGTGTGAAAAATTTGTTGAGGCCTATTCAGATCCCAATCGGGCGGCCTTTGCAGCTGAATTGATGGCCGAAGCGGTGCGCAACCCTAAATTTGCTGCTGTGGCGCGGGAAGC
Organism: Candidatus Phycosocius spiralis; assembly: GCF_030158815.1. Classification (GTDB taxonomy): domain Bacteria; phylum Pseudomonadota; class Alphaproteobacteria; order Caulobacterales; family Aquidulcibacteraceae; genus Aquidulcibacter; species Aquidulcibacter spiralis. The sequence goes on along the minus strand of NZ_BPFZ01000012.1, from coordinate 10,705 downwards.
TGAAAGCAAAATTCGTTCAGATATTACCACCCTATTACAAGCCGGCCAAGAACTTGGCCATGTTGAACCAAGCCTAGACCCGGCTGAGGCTTCGGCTGTGCTGATGGCTGCGGCCGATGGAATGGGACTACGGATGACTTTTATGAATGACTTTACCGCTCATGAAGCGGCATCCGCCCTCAAAAAATTGGTTTTGCGCTTTTTAAGTCCCACAAAAGCCCCCTTTCACCTAACGCCTAGCCCGATCAATTCGGTCACAAAACCGATTGGAGCCACCAATGACGCCTAGATATCCAGCCACATCTCTTGCCATTCTTCTTATGGCGGCTCTTAGCCTATCGGCCTGCGGTAAAGCAGGAGACAAGAAGGCAGCGGATGCAAAAGAGAAAGGGCTAGGTGGTCGGATGCCTCAATCGGTATCGATTGAACCTGTCGCGTTACAAAACTTCACCGGTCGCTTGGTGGTGGCGGGTCAGGTTCAGGCGGTCAATGAAGCTCGGGTTTTTCCAACATCCTCAGGGGCGCGGGTCTTACAAATTCTCGCAGACGCCGGCGATAGGGTGGTAGCTGGCCAAGCTTTAGCGCGTTTAGATAGCCGACAGGTCAATGCGGATAACGAATTATTGGCGGCTCAGGTGCGTCGCGCACGGACGACATTGGCTGAAACTGAAGTTGGACTAGCTGCGGCGAAGCAAAACCTAGATCGTGCTGAAAATGGTCCCCGTGAAAGCGCCCTTGATATTGCGGCCGCTCAAATAGCGTTTGAGCAAGCCGATGGGGAATATCAACGTGCATTGGCTGTCAAGGGTGATGGCGCGCTTTCGATGGAGCAAATTGACGCAAGGCGAAACGCAGCGCGCACAGCAGAAGCCCGCCTTAGGACTCAACGAGGCGATATCGCCGCCTTCTTAGACGGCCGCAAACAAGCGGTTGCGCAAGCTCTTGCCCGTGTGGGGGCCGCCAAAGCTGATCTTCAGTTATCCATAGCCCAACAAGTTCAATCACAATCGCGCCAAAACAATGGATTGATCAGTGCCCCAGTTTCCGGCCAAATCATTTCACGCACCGTTAATGTCGGCGAGATCGCTGGCTCCAGTGGCCAACCCATGTTTGTGATTGTAGCCAATGATGCACTTGAAGTCGCGGCTGAAGTACCAGAATCAGAAATCGCGCGCTTAAGCATAGGCATGAAAGCGCAATTTACCGCGCCGGATGGCTCCAGCGTCAATGGTAGTTTACGACGACTGCCCGCCCAAATTGACCCGCAAAGACGCACGGGAATCGCTAGATTTAGCTTAGAAAAAAACCCAAGTGTTCGGTCAGGTGTTTTCTTGACCGGGGCCGCAACTTCTGCTGCCCGCCAAGCCCTAAGCGTCCCAGCCTCGTCCCTGGTTTATGGCCGGGAAGGTGCATCGGTATTCGTGATGCGGCCCAAGGATAATTCAGTCACCAAAGTTAAAGTGACACTTGGTGCCCGTGAAGGGTCAGCCGTCGAATTGATCAGTGGCCCCTCGGCCGGTTCATTGGTTGTAACAGCTGGCTCAGCTTTCTTGGCTGAGGGCGAGAAGATCAACCCTGTCCGTAGCACAGTGAACGGTTCGCCCCCAAGCCAGCCTGCCACTCCACCCAAGAAGTGAGGTAAGTCTTCATGCGCAATATATCTTCTTGGGCGATCAAAAATCCAATTGCCCCAATCTTGTTATTTTTTGTCTTAACCATCATGGGCATAGGTGCATTTTTTAAGCTGCCGATCAATTCCAATCCAGATATTGAGTTTCCAGCCTTTACGGTCCAAGTCGGACTTCAAGGTGCAGCACCCAGCGAGCTTGAAAACCAGATTGCCACCAAAATTGAAGGTGCGTTAGCTTCGATCGAAGGTGTTAAGACGATGAACACCACGCTGGTGACGGGGAGTTCAACCACTTTTGTTGAGCTGCAGATCGGCACAGATATCTCAAAAGCGGTGGATGATGCCCGCGCTGCAGTATCCCAGGTCCGTTCAGAATTACCCGATGGCATCAATGAGCCCCAAGTTGCTCGCATCGATTTCAATGACCAAGACCCATTGGTGATTTATTCGGTGCGTGGCCCCGATATGGCCACTGAGGATATATCTTGGTTGATTGACCGTGAGTTCAGTCGACAATTGCTGTCGGTTAAGGGGGTCAGCCGGGTGGAGCGTTGGGGGGGGGCGGACCGCGAGATTACTGTAGATCTTGACCCTGCCCGTCTTACTGCATTTGGCGCTACAGTATCGCAAGTGAGCCGGGCGTTACGCGGGCAGAATATTGATTTGCCAGCAGGACGATCTGAATCAGGCTCAGGTGAGCAGACGATCCGTGCAATCGGCTCAGCTAAAACAGTAAATGAATTGCGCAAAACCCCAATTATTCTTGAAAGCGGGCGCGTTGTAAGATTGGGCGATATTGCCGATGTCAGAGATGGCTCCAGTGAGCTGCGCAGCATTGGCCGATTTAATGATCAGCCTGTCGTTATGTTTCAAGTATTACGCTCAAAAACCGCAAGCTCACTAAAAGTTTATGACGCGGTACGGTTAAAGGTTGAGGAGCTCAAAAAAACCTATCCCAATCTTGTAATTGAACCGGTTTTTACCCCAACCGATTATGTACAAGAAAGCTTTGATATGTCGATGGAGACGCTCTTTGAGGGGGCACTATTGGCCACCTTGGTGGTGGCGGTCTTTCTCGGGGGATGGCGTCCTGTTATAGGGGCTGCTGCCATCATCGCCATAGCATTGATTTGCTTAAGCTGGGTCGTGCAGGCCACCAGTGGTGTACATGTATCAAAGACTTTGTTGCTGGCTATTGGCACCGTCATCCTCGGCATTGTGACTTTTCTCATCAAGGATGGTCGCGCAACATTTTTGGCGGCAATTGCCATTCCGCTTTCAACCATCCCAACGTTTTGGATGATGGGCTTATTGGGTTTTACGCTCAATGATGTAACCTTGCTCGCATTGGCCTTGGTGGCTGGTATTTTGGTAGATGATGCCATCGTTGAGATTGAAAATATTGTTCGCCACATTCGCATGGGTAAATCTCCCTATGCTGCGGCACTGGAAGCGGCAGATGAAATTGGCTTAGCGGTTGTGGCAACCACTGGAACCCTTGTAGCGGTGTTTGCGCCCGTTTCGTTTATGACGGGCATTGTTGGTCAGTTTTTCAAAAGCTTCGGTCTCACCGTCGCAGTAGCGGTGTTGTTTTCACTGCTTGTGGCCCGCTTAATTACGCCACTCCTTGCTGCCTTTATTCTTACCCGCTCGCCCCCTGAAGAAGAGGGCGAAGCAGGCAAACGCTATATTGCCTTTTTGGAAATGGCCTTGCGCAATCGGTGGAAAACAGTTGGGATTGGTGTATCTGTCATGATCCTTTCCATCATGATGTTAAGTCTTGCCCCGAAAACATTTACCCCAACGATCGATCAAGGCTTCGTTCAAATGCGGATTGATTTGCCCCCCGGATTGTCGCCGGACGAGGCGGATGCGCGTGCGCGCGAAGTGGCCGCTATTGTCATGAACCGGCCCGAAACAAAATCCGTGGTACAAAGCGTTAATGGCGATTTAACTGGGGCCACTTATTTTATCTCGTTGATCGAGCGGAAGCACCGCTCAATTTCTCAGCAAGAATACGAAGGTGTGTTGCGCGGTGAAGTTGGTAAAGTTCCAGGAATCCGGGCGCGCTTTGGTGGTGGCTGGGGCTCTGGCGGGCTATCCATCAACCTCACTTCCGATGACCCAGATGCCTTAGCCACAGCGACTGCGCGAGTCATGCGTGAGATGCGCAAAAAACAATGGGCAGTAGATTTGCGCTCAACTGCCGATTTAACTCGGCCAGAACTCCATATCATCCCGCGCCGGGAAGAGGCAGCTCGCCTTGGCGTATCGATTTCTGAAATTGCAACGGCCGCACGTTTAGCCACAACCGGCGATATCGAGCTTAACTTGGCTAAATTCAATGCTGGCGAACGCCAAATTCCAATTCTGGTTCGCTTAGCTCGCGAAAATCGGGCTGATATAGAGGCGATCGGCGCTTTACGTGTAGGAACTGCCACTGGGCAAACAGTGCCTTTGACTGCAGTCGCTGACATTGAATTTGGTGGTGGTGAAGCGCGGATCACGCGAGAGGGGCGTCAACGTGTCGTCACCATTTCTTCAGGTCTAACAGCTAACAAGCAATTGGGTCCAGCTTTAGAAGAATTAGCCAAGGAAGATTTCTATAAAAATCCCGGCCCCGGTGTAACCGTCAAACCCGACGGGGACGCCGAAGAATTGGGCGACATGTTTGGACAGTTCGGCAGTGCTGTCGGACTGGGTATATTGCTGATCTATTGTGTTTTAGTGCTTCTATTCAAGGACTTCCTGCATCCGATCACTATTTTGTCGGTCATTTTGCTCGCCCCTGCAGGTGCCTTTATAGCGCTTGGATTGGTTCAAGAACCCATGTCACTACCCGTGATGATTGGTTTGCTGATGTTGATCGGGATCGTCATCAAAAACTCGATCCTGCTTGTTGACTTCGTGATCGAAGCCCAACATCGGGGTGTACCCCGTCATGAAGCATTGATCGATGCAGCACGCAAACGGTCACGGCCGATTATCATGACGACGATCGCGATGATCGCTGGTATGGTCCCTGCGGCCCTAACAACTGCCGGGGCTGGTGCTTTCCGGCACGGTATGGCGATTGCTGTGATTGGCGGACTCACACTCTCAACCGTTTTGAGTCTGATTTTTGTTCCCGCCGTATATACGCTGATAGATGATTTGGATCAGCGGTTAAAACGCTTCTTTTCTAAGGTGCCTACGGTTTCGTCCGAAGATCGTGCATTAGCGCTAAAAGAAGAAGTTGAACGGCGCGCCAGCCAGGCAGCAGCGGAATAACACGTTCGATCTTAATGAAGGAAACTGGGATGGGGTGTGGTGATTGTTTCATCTTTTGATCGATTTCTGTTCATTTCAGCAAAGATCATCCTAGTGCCACACCTTAAGCCCAAACAGACAGTGTCCTATGATTGCCGGATGAAGTTGAAAGACTTATAGTCCCCAAATGTCATGGACCCCGATTAATCTCGCTATTTTCGTTGCTATGGCCTCTGTTTTAGTGGTCCTGGTCATCGGGATCGCAAACCTTGCGATAACGGGCGATAAAGCGCGGACCCGCTCAAATCAACTGATGCGGTTACGTGTATTGGTGCAATTCATTGCAATTATCCTTTTGATGGTTGGTTTTTGGCTTAAATCCCACCCTTTATGAAACTATATAATTATTCAGGAAAAACTGCGCTAGTAACCGGTGGCGGTGGAAAGTTTGGCAACGCCTTGTGCTTAGCCTTGGCCCAAGGCGGATCTAAAGTGATCGTAAGTGATTTTGATTTGACAAAAGCCCGCGCAACAGCGGCGAAAGTGGGTGGTTTAGCGCTAGGTTTAGATGTTTCAGACGCCGCGATGTGGACGAATGCTTTAGCCAGTATCCAAGAACTATTTGGCCCATTAGACCTATTATTTCATTGCGCCAGTCCCAACCCTAGAGATCACCTAGATAGCGCTACGCTGTTGGCGACTTGTGTAGGTGGGGTAGCGCTTGGCATGCATGCTTGCACAAGTGACCTTAAGTTGAAGCTTGGTGCCTATGCGCATGTAACAAGTGTGCAATTTGTCAGCGATGAAGCATGGTCTCCCAAGCCTGAGGCCGCCATCTGGTCAGCCTGCCAATTTGCCAAGCGGGGGTTGCATCTGGCGCAATCTAGTCGCAAGGATGGTTTAAAGTCTGTTTTGGTTGGCTATAATATCCCTCCCAAGCCCGGCAAAATGGTGCGCGATGAAGAAGTGATTGCTGCGACCTTGTGGGGAATAAGCCGTGGAAAATGTGATCTATTCGTACCAGGTGGCATTGGTGTCGGCGCATTTCGTCGTAAAAGCCTTTAAGATTTCTACCCTTTATGATGGCATGCCCGGGCAACGAATATAGCTTTCAGCTGGTGCGCCGTCCCATGAGATTTCGGCTTTTTTTCTGCCGCGCTGTTCTATCAATAGATGAAAAGAAACCCCAATGGCGTTTTGAGCAGTTATGTCAAAACCATCAGCAGTCGTTTCAACGCGAAGTATTTTGTGCCTCTCTGTCCCAGTGGGGCGAATACTATCGAGCCACCAAGCCTTAGGCGCATCAATCAATACATAGCCTTGAGACATTCTGTCTGGGTTGCAGGCAATGGGCCCGCCATCACCCGGTTGACCCAAGAAAGCTGCATTGGTTTTAGGGCCAGCAAAAAGATATTCACGATCTTCCTGTGTTAAATGTGCTAAAGGATCCTTTGGCGTGCACGCGCTCATGCCAATGCCAAGTACTGGCCCCAGAATACTGATCAAACTCAGTAGAGTGTAACGTATGGCCATCTCCCCATCCTAATGCAATCTACCTTATCCAATGACACAGATAATGGAACACAGAGTGGTTAATCTTATGTATTCATACTTTGGAAAAATTCGTCGTTGTTCTTGGTCTGTTTGAGCTTGTCCAACAAAAATTCCATCGCATCCATGGTACCCATTGGGTTTAATATCCGCCTTAACATATACATTTTTGGCAAATGTTCCTTTGGCACTAATAGCTCTTCTTTCCGAGTACCCGATTTGATGATATCAATGGCCGGAAAGACCCTTTTATCGGAAACTTTCCTATCTAAAATAATTTCCGAATTGCCTGTGCCTTTGAACTCCTCAAATATAACTTCATCCATGCGCGAGCCGGTTTCAATCAAAGCCGTTGCGATGATGGTCAAAGAGCCGCCTTCTTCCAGATTTCGCGCCGCACCAAAAAAACGCTTTGGTCGTTGAAGCGCATTGGCGTCCACACCCCCGGTCAACACCTTGCCAGAGGACGGGACCACCGTATTATAGGCCCGACCCAAACGAGTGATTGAATCCAACAATATCACGACATCGCGGCCATGTTCAGCGAGGCGCTTAGCCTTCTCAATCACCATTTCAGCGACTTGTACGTGGCGGGTGGCAGGTTCGTCAAAAGTGGAAGATACCACTTCACCCTTTACAGAGCGTTTCATATCGGTGACTTCTTCAGGGCGTTCATCGATCAAAAGCACGATGAGATAGACCTCAGGATGATTGATTTCGATTGATTTAGCGACATTTTGAAGAATAACAGTTTTACCAGTACGCGGTGGCGCGACAATCAAAGCACGCTGCCCTTTGCCGATGGGTGACACTATATCAATCACCCGACCCGTTCGATCCTTGCGTGTTGGATCTTGTATTTCAAGATGCAAGCGTTCATCGGGGTAAAGTGGGGTGAGGTTATCAAAATTTACTTTATGGCGGGCTTGTTCTGGATCGGTAAAATTAATCACATCCACTTTAGAGAGGGCAAAATAGCGCTCTCCGTCCTTAGGGGCCTTGACTGGCCCTTCTACCGTGTCGCCTGTGCGCAAGCCATGGCGGCGGATTTGTTGGGGCGATACGTAGATATCATCGGGTCCAGAGAGATAGTTTGATTCAGGAGACCGCAAAAATCCAAAGCCATCAGAGAGGACCTCTAATACACCGCCACCGCCGATTTCCGATCCCCGCTCTGCTTGGGCTTTTAAGATCGCAAATAAGAGGTCTTGCGTGCGAAGGTTCGACGCGCCGTCAATCTCAAGCGATTCTGCCAAGACCACTAATTCAGTAGGGGTTCGGGTCTTTAATTCTTGTAACGTAGAGCGACGGGGCGGCGCGTCGATCAACAATTCCTCTGACATGTCAGGGCCTCAAAAAAACTAGGATGAAAACCGACTTGGCAGGACTGCCGCGGCTAAAACGGCGCAACCAATCACCTTGTGGTGATCTTGACCTGAATTCACATGACCATAATCGCGCGTCTGGTCAAGATGCCAACTCAGGAAAAAGGTTCTAGAACCACCATAAAGACAGCAATGATCATGAAAACAAAAGGCAACTCGTTCAAAAACCGAAAGGACACATGATTGAGTGGCCGCTCACCGCGAGCAAATGCTTTTCGCCACCGCAGATACAGATGATCAAGGGCCGTGATTGCTGTCACCATCGCCAGCTTTATTTGCATCCAAGTGTGGGCCAAGAGATCAAAGCCTTCCCGTCCAACCATCAGGCATATGCCTAAGAGCCAAACCACCAACATGGCGGGGATCATAATCCCGCGATGCAGACGGCCCTCCATAACGATCAATTGTCGGTCCAGCTCGCCACTGGGCGCTGCTGTCGAATGATAGACAAATAATCTAGGCAAATACATGAGACCCGCCATCCAAGCGATCACCGCAATGATGTGCAAGGCACGGAAAACTTCATAATGGGCACTTATCCATGCGCTCATGCAGCGCACCCACCAAAGGCCGCTCGCGGGCAGGCTGGGCACGCCACGACACAACCGCCTGTTCGTGCAGCGAGGATAGAGTCGGAACTGTCTAATAGGTCGGTTGTGAGACGTGCGAGTTCTTGAATAAACACTGGTCTTGTTCCCAATGCCGCTGCCCGCAGATAAAAGGGCACCCCAACATGATGGGCAACTTCCTTATACTCATCATCTAATTCCACCAAAGTCTCAATATGTTCAGACACAAATGCAATCGGCACGACGATAATGCCAATCCGATCGGCACCAGCCCGCTCAATCTCGGTTTCGGTGGCAGGCCCTATCCATTCCACAGGCCCCACGCGGGATTGATAGCAAGTTACATGCTCAAAATGATCAGGCAATAAGGGTTTTACAGCCGCAACTGTTTCTTCAACCTGCTTTTGATAGGGATCGCCATCATCGATGATTTTTTTGGGCAAGCCATGCGCGGACCATAGAACGCGTAACCGCTTTGGTCGTCCGCCCGCTTCCCAAGCTTCCATGACCGCTTGAGCGTGGGCCTCAATGAACCCTGGTGCGTCCGGGTAACAACAAATCAATTTAGCGGGCCCACCGCCAGCTTTTTTCCAAGCCTCAAGGGAAGAATTCGTCGTGGTCGTGGAAAACTGAGGGTAAAGTGGCAATAGAACGATTTGGTCGGGATTAAAGGCTTTAACGGCACAAACCGCATCTTTTACAAAAGGCTTCCAATAACGCATCGCCAAGACGATTTTAAATTCAGCATCGCCATAACCTGGCCGCGCCTGCAGCGCCTTGAGGATTGCTTCACCTTGGGCTTGGGTTTCAGGTAGGAGTGGCGATCCACCCCCCATTTTGGCATAATTGGCCCGTGCAGATTTCGCCCGCAACATAGAAATAAATTGAGCTAAAAACCAGCGAATAGGTGCGGGCGCGCGAATAATTGCTGGATCAGAAAAGAGATTCTTTAAAAAAGGTTGTACCGATTTTGGGCCATCTGGACCACCCAGATTAAACAGGACAATGGCAATTTTCTGACCCATAATGGTTGGTTTACCTATTTGATCGTGTGACAAATGAATGTCGAGAGATAAAAGAATGGTGGGGCCTATTCATCCGCTAGCTTTGACTTTGTGCATGACGAATTCCACGTGTGAGATCGGTGTTGAAGGGACAACGCCATGTCCGAGATTGAAGATATGTGGTCCGCTCTTCGCTGCGGCAAGAATAACATCCACAGCTTGGTCAAGCCTATCCCCGCCAGCCATCAAAACCATAGGATCTAGATTTCCTTGTAAACAAACATTTGGCCCCACGTTTGTTCGTGCTTGATCCAAATCGGCAGCAATGTCCAAACCAATACCATTAACGCCAGTTTCGCGATGAAACTGGCCAGCCCGGTGACTAGCGCCGCGTGGAAAACCAATGATGGGAACTTCTGGATAAGTTTCGCGCACAATTTCAACTACTTTTGCGATTGGCTTAGTCACGATTTCTGTAAACAAATGGCTCGGAATATCTTCGGCCCATGATTCAAAAATCTGTAACGCGTCAGCACCGGCTTTAACTTGGGCGATCAAATGTTGCCCGACTGCTTGGGCTAACACTTCTAATAAATTTAGGGTTAATTGTGGGTTTTGATAAGCATATGCGCGTGCAAGATCACGCTCCCCACCGCGGCCTTGGATCATATAGGTCGCCAAAGTCCATGGTGCACCAGCAAAGCCAATCAAAGCTCGACTAGTCTCCATTTCACCACGAACCCGCTCAATCGCTTCATAGACTGGGGTAAGCCGGGTTTCAAGGCGTGACATATCCAATCGTGCGATGTCTTGGGACCCTGCCAAGGGCGACAATCGCGGGCCTTCGCCATCAGAAAAACTGACATCACGGCCAAGCGCATGAGGAACCACGAGTATATCTGAAAAAATGATCGCAGCATCAACTGGATAGCGTCTTATAGGTTGTAAAGTTGCTTCTGCAGCGGCGGCTGGGGCATAACAAAAGTCTAAAAAGCTTTTATTTTTAGAACGAAGCTCACGATATTCTGGAAGGTGGCGTCCAGCTTGGCGCATCAACCAAATCGGTGGACTTGCTTGTTTTTCGCCTAATAGAGTACGAACCAGAGCGCTCTTTGTTGTGCTGCTTTTGGCCTGTGCATGAGATAAGGGGTAGGCGACATCACTCAAAACGGTACCCTTCTTTATAAAAGTTAGATTCTTGATTCAGTAGGTAGAAGTCATGTGGATTGTTTATATCAAGCAAAATCCCTGCATGAGCCACCTGGATTTCTCAAGCTGTTTATCAGTTCTTATCCATGCCTTTTGCACAAACTACTT
>NZ_BPFZ01000011.1 GCF_030158815.1 Candidatus Phycosocius spiralis | reverse complement strand
ACATCATGATTAGTTCAACAATTGGAGTAATATATGATTTTTCGAGATCTCCTTAAGGTGAGCGCTTGATTGGGGTAATACTCCTTTTTGTCATGGTCATTCAGTTTTTGGTGTGTTGGATTTGGTGATCTCTAGTCTAACCCAATGACTCGTTTAACCTATGGATTAGACTCGTAAAAAGGCAAAGATGGATTAGTTTTTAACGCAGACTTAAGGTCATTCACTTACCAGTGAGAATTGCTACCTCTTGCTAGGTCCAATAAAGTGAAATTCCAAACGGGTTTAATTGGGTCTGATCCCACTTTTTTGACTAAAGGTGGTCAGGATAATCCCAAAAGCATAGATTTAAGCGGACAAGATGGTTATGGTATGACCAAAGGCGACCATCAACCAAACAAAGATGCAAAGCATTTCTCCATGCATCAATGGATGAGTAGTATCTTGCTTGGAGCAATAATATGTACTGTTTTGCCCTTCACGCTCTTTTTTGCCGTCCAAGACCTTGCGATACGGACGCAATTGCGTTGGGCACAGACCCGCATGGCTACGCATAGCTTAGCCGTTAAAGTTGCTCCTTTTGTCAAGAGCGGGGATCGACAAGGTATCAAAGCCGCCCTTGAGGCAGAAGCGCGGGCACAAGGCGTGCTTTATTTGCGTGTTGAGACGATGGGTGGTGCCCCGCTTGCCGAATTAGGTCGCCCCAATCCACTAAGCAGACTAAGCCCAATCCCCGTATCAGTTCCAAGTGTGAATTCACTTTTGGCAACACACACGATCGATGCGGTGGCATTGGTTGAACAAGATGGTCATATTATTGGTAAAGTCTATATGCTTCATGCTGGCGGTGATGTGATATACCGCTTCCTTCAATCTATCGCGCTGGCATTGGGAGTGACACTTGGGGCTTTGATGATTGCTTATGTAATGGTGCGCCGTGGTTTGGGGTCGATGCTAGAACCTGTGGCCGGGCTTGTTCAATCGATGACTAGCCTAGCTGCAAATGGTGAGTTTAAGGTCCCTCCTTTAAGTAAAACCGCGCGTGAGTTTATACCTTTGATTGAGAGCTTTGCAGGCTTATGGCAGGTCGTGCGTGAACGTGAGCACAAACAAGATGCAAACAAAAGCCGATTGGAAACTGAATTAACCGTTCGCACCAATGATTTTTTGATCGAACGTGATCGTGCAGAGAAGGCCAGTTCTGCGACGAGTGAATTCCTTGAGACCCTCAGTCACGAAATTCACACGCCCATGACCGGCATTCAAGTTGTGGCTGAATTGCTGGCCGCTGAAGCTCTGCCGATCGCTTCGCGGCGCTATGTGGATACAATCGTTAAATCTGGACGTAGCTTATTGGCGGGTATTGGAGATATTTTGGATGTTGGCAATAGCGAGGGGAGGAAATCGGATCCTGAAATCTGTGTTGTAGATGTGGTCGATTTAGTGGATGCAATTGTCACTCTGTTTTTCGATAAGGCCCGCTCGCAGGGATTAGAATTAGTCGCTTCAGCCCATCCGTGCGCTCCACGCATGGTGGCGGTCGATGGGGTCCGCTTCGGACAGGTTTTGGCACATTTGATCTCGAATGCTCTGAAATATACCCATGGTGGATATATATTGGTGCGCATAGAGCCTGATCGGGATGCGCAGTTTTGGCGCTTAATTGTACAAGATACTGGGCTTGGGATGTCGGAGGAAAAATTAGCCAGTTTATTCAACGATAATCCTAAAAATCATGCAAATGTAGTGCATCGGTTTGTCGATACCAGTTTAGGTTTGAATAATTCCAAGCGCTTGATTGAAGCCATGGGTGGGCAAATCGGGGCGATTAGTAAGGAGGGGCTTGGCACCCGTGTGCATGTTCGTTTACCCGCTATCACCGATGAAACTCCCGTTTATGCGAGCCCGCCTGACTTGGCCCTACGTACGATTCCTGCCCGTGTGTGCATTGAGGTGGAACGACCTGTAGAAGCCTGGGCGATCACACGACGATTTACGGCTGCTCATGGCGTCATGCATAAGGTGTCCGAGGAAAATCTTGACCTAATTATATGCGATCTTGAGAAGTTTACAGGGTTGCCTAAGGGCATTAACCCAACAAAAATTGTGTTGATTGGGGACCCAAAAGATCAAAGTTCGGATGCATTAGTTCAGGCTGGCCATGCAATTGCTTGTCTCAAGCGCCCGATCAGACATACTGATTTAGATCAATTGATTGGCGCTTTGCAGCAAGAGTCAGGCTTTGTGTTTCCTCAGATCAAACCTGATACCTACCCCATCACCTTGGTGTATCGTGGTGCAAAAGTTTTGCTGGTAGATACCGATGACGTAAACCGTCACGTGGCAGTTGAGGCGCTAGCCCGTTTTGAAATCAGAGCAGATGTCGCCTTGGACGGTCAAGCAGCATTGTCTAAACTATCCCAATTTCCTTATGATTTACTCCTCATTGGTAGCACAACTACCGACATAGATGGGTTTGGATTGATCCGGGACATTCGCAAACGAGAACATGAGCTAGGTCTGCCACGTTTGGCTATCGTCGCAGTCAGCCCCCACAAGGTGGGATCTGCTGGCAAGGTTTGGGAACAAAGCGGTATTGACGGAATCTTATATCGGCCCTTCACTTGGCTTAGTATGGGTGAAGTGCTCAAAGCGCATTTGCCATCAAGGCTGGCGGCAGAAAACCAGAGCATGGCCGAGGTCAGCATATTTGATACTCATGGGTCCGCCGCCAATCAAGCACTTGAAGCCAGTGAAGAAGCTTTGTTCGATGAATGTGTGATCGTGCCTTTCTTGCGTGATCTTAAAACCCATCGTCGAGATTTTGTCCTCCGTGTTGTGGGCTTGTTTAACACCCAAGCCCCAGCAGCTTTAGCTGATTTACAACAGGCGCTCGATGGTGATGATCTCGATAGTATGGCCAAGACTGCCCATTCGCTCAAATCCATGAGCTTGAATATTGGGGCGCGGGTTGTGGCAAAATTGGCTGGAAGTATCGAAGCGGCAGCACGAGCGTTTCACCTACCAGTTCAAGGAGATATTGACCAAACCAGTGGGGCCTTATACCGAACCTTAGACCGATTAAATGAACTGATGGAAGCCGGACTCGGAGATGCTGACACTCAAACTGTGAATCTCGAAACCAAACAAACTTTGGTTGAAGTGATGGCTTTGGCCAAACTGACGGCAGAGGAAAAAACGGTACGAGAAGAACTGGAAGCTGATTTAGAGACCGGGGCATTAAGTTTGGTCTATCAACCCTTATTTGATAGTTCGGGTAATCATGTAATCTCAGCGGAAGCGCTTCTACGCTGGGATCGCGGTGATCGCAACCCATTAGGGCCTGACGTCTTTATTCCCATCGCCGAAAAATCTGGTTATATCATCCATATTGGCCATTATGTTCGCCAATCTGTTTTTGCTGAAACCCAAGATTGGGGCCATTTGCCGATCGCCATAAATGTATCCCCACTTGAATTGATGGATGAAAATTTCGTTGGTGATCTCAAAGAATTGTTTTCAGAAACGGGCTATGACCCAAGCCGGGTGGTGTTAGAAGTGACAGAAACCGCCTTTCTTGGCGAACCAGAACGGGTGCGCGCTTTATTTGGGGAACTCAAGGCCATGGGATGTAAACTGGCTTTAGACGATTTCGGGGTTGGCTATTCGAGTTTAACAACGTTGCATCGCTTTGGGTTTGATAAAATCAAAATTGATCGCGAATTTGTGACAAGTCTTGATCTAGACGCCAAAACATCGCTTGAGGCTTTAGCCATAATCCAGGCGGTTTCGAGCATCGGCCAAGCGATTGGGCGTGAAGTCATTGCTGAAGGGGTGGAAACACATACACAGCATGCATTTCTAAAATCAGCCGGAGTACACAGCTTACAGGGCTTTTTATTTGGCAAACCAGTCCCGGCTGTTGAATTCGCCTGCGTCTATCTGACTGAAAAAATCGCCGATCGGGCTATGGCATCATGATGTGATTGATCTAAGCGCATCGATAAACCCGCTTTGGATACACAATATGGCGATGTTTGGCCCTCTGGTAACTGACATCAAAATCATGGCAAGCATTGCATAGGTGGCTTTGGATCAATAGGGACGAAAAGGGTTTAACGATGGTGCGGCGTGCAAGGCATTTACTGCAGTGGCTCGTATTGGGATGGGTTAGCCTCTTAATCTTCGCACCCAAACTTGGATTTAGCCAAGTCCCTCCCCCTGAAATACCCTTTTCATTAATGGCAACTCCCGATCCTAATACTAAGCCACTAAACATTGTGCCCAGCCAAGTAGCTCCTCCGGCTACACCCTTGGCCGTTCAAGTGGCCATGTCTAAACCCATCAATGATCCAGCTATGAAAGCGGTACTGGAAAAGGATTTAGCTGATTTAGCTAATGTGTTGGCCGGCCGGTGGGATAATGAGTTACAAACGTTTTTTGAGCCAGAACTTGCAATACCTGCTTCTAAACGCCATGAAAGACTCCATGTTTTTGTGAAGCCAATTGATGCGTCAGCCTTTGGTGGACCTAGTTTTTATGTTGAATATCGAAAAGGCGGCGAGGCAGGACCGATTGTTCGTCAGCGCGTTTGGCATTTGCGAATTGACCAAGACTTAATGGCGATCAGAATGGCTGGTTTCGCGCCAAAAGATCCTAAGCCTCTTGAAGGTGCTTGGCGCCAGACAATCGCTGCAGATCTTTTGAAAAAAGAGGCTTTCATCCCAGTGACTGGCTGTGACATCATTTGGAGGCGTCGTGGTGATGGTTTTAGGGGCGAAACCCGGCCTACTGCGTGTAAGCTCGTTACCAATGCGGATAAACGCATTCTGACCGTGTCTGAATATCATGATATATCGGCTGATATCTGGGAAGTTCGCGATGTCGGGGTCGATGAAAAAGGTAATCGCGTCTTCGGGGGTGCCGAAGCCATTCCAACGCGTTTGAAACGCGCGCGCACCTTCATCTGTTGGGCGGGTGTAGTTAGAGGGGGTGATCGGAGCACAGTCTCTGACTTGGTGATCCATGATCAAGGGGGTATGGCTAATGTCGTGGTACCTGGAAACCCGGCTTCTCAATTTCGCATTCGACTTCGTTCGGTTGAATGGCCTATGGGTCTCAATCGGCCATCATTGACCCTCTATCTATTGCTTGACGGGGATGATCGTGCCGAAGGCTACGTATGGGGCGAGATAAATGCGCAACGCCTAGCCTTGGATTTGGCAGGAACCCAAGTCAGTTGTACCAAGGAAGAGCGTGCTTTGTGGCGTTAGGATGACGCATAAAGTTTCATCTCCCAAAAAACTTAATAATAATGACGATCAAAAGCGTCGTGACCCCAATTTTTAAGATGCCAAACGCGCGCATGATGCGGCCAAGTTTTGCCATGTTTTCTTGATGCAGTGCTTGTTCTTGCGGCGTTAGCTCAGGGCTTGTCCTATAATCGTCTTCATCATCCGGCCCATGATCGGTTAAGTGGACTTGGGGTCTGTTGGGAGCAGGTGTGTGTGTGTGATCCATCCCTTCTCAGCTTTCAAACGGGTCACGCACCAAAATGGTATCATCGCGCTGTGGGCTGGTGGACAATAAGGCCACCGGACGGGTGACCAATTCTTCAATGCGCCGCACATATTTAATTGCATTGGCAGGCAAATCCTTCCAAGAGCGCGCGCCTTGGGTTGTCTCTTGCCAACCGTCAAAATGCTCAAAAATCGGCTCCACGTGGGCTTGATCCTTAAGGCCCGCTGGAAACCAATCTAGTGCTTGATTCCCAACACGGTAACCGACGCAGACTTTAAGTTGCTCAAATCCGTCCAGCACATCCAACTTGGTGAGTGCTAACCCGCTGATGCCCCCAACAATGGCAGCTTGGCGAACTAGGACTGCATCAAACCAGCCGCAACGACGAGGTCGGCCCGTAACTGTCCCAAATTCGTGTCCGCGTGCGCTGATTTGCTGGCCGATATCGTCAAGCAATTCAGTTGGAAATGGGCCTTCACCAACGCGGGTGGTATAGGCTTTACAGATGCCCAAGACATAGCCCAAGGCATTTGGACCCATGCCGGTCCCTGCTGCTGCTTGACCCGAAACGGTGTTGGAGGAGGTGACATAGGGATAAGTTCCATGGTCAATATCCAAAAGGGTTCCTTGAGCCCCTTCAAATAAAATCCGACGCCCACTTTTGCGGGCCTCTTCAAGCACCTTCCACACCGGCTTTGCAAAGGGCATTATATTTGGTGCCAGCGCCAGAAGCTCAGCCTTGATAGCAGACCCATCTAGCTTAGGTAAATCAAGGCCTTTGCGTAGAGCGGTATGATGGGCCAAGAGGCGCTCTATCTTGGCCTCTAAGGCTTCAGGATCGGCTAGGTCGGCGACCCGTACGGCGCGACGCCCCACTTTGTCTTCATAGGCCGGTCCAATACCACGCCCGGTGGTACCAATTCTGCTCTTACCTGCTTGGGCTTCGCGTGCGCTGTCTAAATCGCGATGCAGGGACAATATCAATGTCGCATTATCTGCAAGGACCAAAACACTCGGATCAATTTTGACGTCCTGGTCACTAATCCGCTTGATTTCATCGAGCAGGGCATGGGGGTCAACTACTACGCCATTGCCGATCACCGAAAGCTTTCCCTGCACCACGCCTGAGGGTAGCAAAGAAAGTTTATAAACTTTATCACCAACCACCAAAGTATGGCCTGCATTGTGGCCACCCTGGAAACGTACGACCACATCGGCGCGATCACTGAGCCAATCAACAATCTTGCCCTTGCCCTCGTCCCCCCATTGGGCACCGACAACCACTACATTCGTCATGAGAGCACACTCCTTGCTTGCGCGCGGTGCTTGGGGGTTAAGGTGGGAGACGTCAAGCCGATGGGCTGCGATCAAAGAGCGTCGTGTTGATACAGCCTTCGGTTTCAAGTTCAACTGGACCAGTCATAATGACGTGATTATCGCTAACACGCCACTCAATCGTCATCGTGCCTCCACTGACCTCGATATCTGCTAAGCGATTGCACAAGCCACGTCGGACGGCGGCTACAAGGGCAGCACACGCACCAGTTCCGCAGGCTTTTGTCTCACCGATCCCGCGTTCCCATACCCGCAGTCTGATCTGACTGTTGGAGATGATTTGTGCGAAGCCAACATTGACCATTTCTGGGAATAAGGGATGATTTTCAATCATCGGCCCCAGTTTTTGAACAGGCGCTAAGTCCGTATCTTCGACGAAGACAATACAATGGGGGTTTCCCATACTCAAGGCGGTGGGGTGATCCAGATTTGCTTCATCATATTGGCTTAGGTTAAGAGCGACACTTAAGGTATCCATTGGTGCACTCAAGGGGATATGGTCCCAATCCAACAAGGGTTCGCCCATGTCGACACTGATGCTGTCAGCACCCGCTTTACTGGCTCCCAAAAGGCCTGCTTTTGTTTCAATGACCACATGGTCAAAGCCAGAATTACGCATTAAATACCAGGCAACACAGCGCGTACCATTGCCGCAAGCTCCGACTTTTGAGCCGTCTGCATTCCAGATGTCACACTGAATGTCGGCAAGTGGGTTCGTGGGCGGGTTAAGCACCATCAATTGGTCAAATCCAATCCCTTGGCTAGGTTCAGCCAAGGCTCTAACAATCTCTCCCGTCACCACAAAGTGGCTGTCGCGGGCATCCACCACGCCAATGGCATTACCCAATCCATTCATTTTCGCATATTTCATGGGCTGACTATAGGCTTATTTCCCTCAGTTTGAAACATCACGACTATGGACTAGAGAGGTGAGCTTGGCAGGAGACTCCTGCTAGCCTGCTCATTCATGACCAATAATTAATGTGACGCCCCTGTTTTGCCGTATTTGCACCTAGATAGCGCCACAACCAACTTGCATAAGGAGGGTGTCGGTTGGGTCGCAAAACTCTCGCAGGTTCTGGTTTCCCAACAGCCCCCCAGCCCCCCTCCAGGGTCTGCTCACTGCAACTCAGCCGACGCATTGCTTATGACCTGTGTATCTAAGCTTAATATGTGCCCTGAGATACCTTCCCTTCCTTGCATAGGCTTGGAAGGGATATTTTTGTGTATGACGACTTAAAGCACAGACAAATAGGGCTGGTACGATGTGACCAGTGACGGATGCGGCTGCACCCAAGGGCATAAGTAAGCCTTGTGGGGATGCGCTGCCTAGGCCTGTTTTAGAAGCACTGCTGATGGTGTGATTGACATTTGATCTACCCCCGTGCCCAGATCGGGGGATTGCAAAATAGATACATATTAACCGAACTTACAAAAGATAGTGCAACCTGTCAGCACTGGTTAGATCAATCTAGACATGGGTCTATTGAAAAGCTTGTCCGGCATTGTTGAAAAGACCATCCAAACTTTACTTGGTGTGACGGCGTGCTCCATAACGGCTTTGATCAGCGCCGCGTCTTTTCTAGCACATTCATGCCAATTCAGTCATTCCTATCAAGACTTCAAGCTGAGTACCTTTTCAACTTGAGTGTCCAGAGTAACATTGCGCTTTCTTCTTGTATGCGCACCCGCGTCTCAAGTGCGATTGCGGTGGCAGAACCGTAACATGGGTGAGTTTGCTTTAACACTTCCTATCAAAAGCTTCCTTTCATGGGCCCTGACACTAAAGCGGCACCTCAAAACTAATGCCATAGGTCGTTATATCGTCATCACACAGACCAAGCTCATTCCATTTGGACCGCCATAATTTGAGGTGGTTGGAGTCGCGGTGCCGTCTTAGTGCAGAAATATCGGACCATACCTCAAAAATTCGGACGATCATTGGTTCGAACGCGTCAATGGAATAATAATAGCACTCGCATCCTTCTTCGGCGCGCGAGGCAGAAGACATAGCGGCCATAGCGGCCAGAACGGGTAAAGTTACGCCTCGCTTCGCCCGCACACTTCCTGCGACAATCACACGCCCTAAGGCCATTGTTTCGCTCATAGTTGAACAACAACCTTTCCCGTTACTTTGCGGTCCATCAAATGGCGGATCGCCTTGGCCCCTTCTGCTAACGGAAAATGGGCTGACACATGCGGCTTAATCTTACCCTTTGCGTAGAGTGACATGAGTTCTGCAATATTTTCCTGATTGGCATTTGGGTTGCGCGCGGTAAAAGCACCCCAGAATACGCCGATAATTTGGCAAGATTTTAACAATGTCAAGTTGAGTGGGATGGAAGGAATCCCTGCAGGGAAACCAATGACCAGAAATCGGCCTCCCCAGCCAATTGCCCGCAAGCTTGCTTCGGCATAAGCGCCGCCTACACCATCGTAAATTACATCAGCACCATTGGGGCCGCAGGCCTTCTTGAACAAATCCGCCAATGCCTTTTTGCCGTCAGCATCAAATTCACCGGTTGGGTAAACAAGGCCTTCATCGGCACCATGGGCGAGGCAGACATCGACTTTTTCTTGGGTTGAGCAAGCGGCAATGACTTTCGCGCCCATGGCTTTACCAAGCTCAACCGCTGCAAGGCCAACCCCCCCGGCAGCCCCCAAAACCAAGAGCGTCTCACCAGCTTTCAAGTGCCCGCGATCTTTCAGGCCATAATGGCTGGTGCCATAGGTCATGATGAAAGCGGCGGCTTCATCAAACGGCATGGCGTCAGGGATGGGGATGCAGCGCGCGGCGGGCAAAGCAATCTTTTCAGCCAATCCGCCCCAACCAGACGAGCCAATCACACGATCGCCGACTTTTAAATGGGTTACACCTTCGCCGATAGCAGAGACGACGCCCGACACTTCACCACCAGGTGCAAACGGGCGCTCTGGTTTGAATTGATATTTATCTTGAATGATCAAAACGTCAGGATAATTGATGCCGACTGCTTTCACATCGAGAATGACCTCATCTTTACCAGCGATGGGATCAGGTAAGTCAGTCATGCTGAGGGTTTCTGGCAAACCGATAGTGTGGGATAAAAGCGCCTTCATGCTGCGTCTCCTGAGCAATTTGTTTTGTCAGGCATAGCGAAGTGCTAGGCTTCGTACTAGAGGATGTGTTTTGATTTCTCATTTTGTTGGGTACTCGTTGGTTTTGCGCGGGTTATAAGGAGAGTTTCATGGCTTGGGCATTGGCACTTCATGGCGGGGCTGGGCCTGCACGCGGGCGCACCTATGACCGCGAAGAAGCTCATATGGCAGAGGTTCTGAAGCGCGGTGCCGATATGTTGGAAGAAGGATTGTCCGCGCTAGACGTGGTTGTCTCCATGGTGCGTGAGTTGGAAGATTCTGGTTTCCATGTTGCGGGCAAGGGTGCTTCGGCCAATGCCAATGGCGAGTATGAATTAGATGCCGCGGTGATGGACGGCTCATTGCGTCGCGCGGGGGCTGTGGCGGCCTTAATTGGCTTCCGCTCACCCATCATGGCAGCGCGCGCGGTCATGGAACAAACTCCACATGTCTTACTGGTGGGGAACGGGGCCAAGGCCTTTGCCCTAGAGATGGGCCTCGAAGAAATTGAAGAACCTCACGCTTATTACACCCCAGCGGTTAGCCGCCAGGTGGATCCTGGTGAATTAGCTCATGGCACAGTTGGGGCCGTGGCGCGTGACATAGGCGGACGTTTGGCAGCTGCAACTTCAACTGGCGGGCTTTTGAACAAAATGCCAGGCCGGGTTGGCGATACGCCTTTGATTGGGGCGGGTACGTGGGCGGATGAGCGCGTGGCGGTTTCTTGTACCGGGCAAGGCGAATATTTCATGCGCGCTGCCGTCGCCGCGGATATCTCCGCCCGCGTGCGCTATGGTGGGCAGACTTTGGCTTTTGCATGTGCTGGGGCCTTGGCTGATATGGAAACCCAAGGTGGCGATGGTGGCTTGATCGCTGTTGATGCCATGGGCAACGTTTCAGCACCTTTTGTCAGCGAGGGTATGAAGCGTGGCATCGCCACCCATACCGGCCGATTTGAAGTCAGCACCTTTCGCTAAAGCAGCCGTTTGCCTCACTGCCAAGGTAAACTGACTTGGCGGGGGGGGCAGAGCCCGCTAAAGCGAACATCCTTCCTTGATGCCTGAGGGAATCGACTAAAGATGAATGCCAACATTGCCTCTCCCAGCAAAACTGCGAACGCTATTGCGACCGCCAAGACCTTGGCGGAGGCGCTGCCCTTTATCCAGCGCTATGACCGCGAGACGGTGGTGATCAAATATGGCGGCCACGCGATGGGCGATGAGGCGACTGCACAGCGCTTTGCAGCAGATGTTGTGTTATTAAAGCTGGTGGGTATCCACCCGGTCGTCGTTCATGGCGGCGGGCCGCACATCAGTGCCATGCTGAATAGGGCAGGGGTAAAGTCTGAATTTGTTGACGGATTACGCGTCACAGATTCGGCGACCATGGAAATCGCCGAAATGGTGCTGTCGGGTGCAGTCAATAAACAATTGGCGCATTGGATTACACAAGCTGGTCGCGAAGCCGATGTGCGCGGGGTCGGTCTATCAGGCAAGGATGCGCGGCTCTTCACCGTAGAAAAAGTAGTACGTACCCGTAAAGACCCTGAAAGCCGGATCGAGCAAGTAGTCGATTTAGGCTTTGTCGGCGACCCCAAAGAGGTCGATGCGCAATTGGTCAAAACCTTGATTAAGGCTGAGCAAGATTATGTTCCGGTGATTGCCCCCATCGGCGTTGACTCCGCTGGTGCCACCTTCAACATCAATGCCGATACGGCTGCGGGAGCCTTAGCAGGCGCACTAACTGCGAAGCGCTTTTTACTGCTCACGGATATAGAGGGCGTAAAAGATTTAGATGGCAATCTGATCACCGATATGACGATTAAGGACGCCAAAGACTTGATAGGCTCAAATATTGCTCATGGCGGGATGATACCCAAATTAGAAACAGCGATCGGTGCCCTCGAAGCGGGGGTGGAAGCCGTTGTGATTCTCGACGGGAGAACCCCCCATGCTATTTTGAACGAATTGTTCACCGATCAGGGATCAGGAACCCTTATCCACTCATGAAACTTAAGGCCTTAAAGAAGCTTTTTTTTGCACAAGATTGGGTGTTTGACCTCGATAACACGCTCTATCCTGCAGAATGCGATCTATTTGCGCAAATGGATGTGCGTATGACCGAGTTTGTTGGCCGTTATCTGGATCTTGACTATGACGCAGCAAAAGCCAAGCAAAAGGATCTGTACATGACTTACGGTACGACCTTAAATGGCATGATGCACGAGCATGATATGCCAGCCGCTGCTTTCCTCGATTATGTGCATGATCTAGACTATAGCCCCGTTGTGCCTGCACCGAAATTGCGCACAGCGATCTCCGCCTTACCTGGGCGCAAACTGGTGTTCACCAATGGCTCACGCGGGCATGCGCAGCGCACGCTCAACGCTTTGGGTCTAGAAAATATTTTTCATGATGTCTTTGATATTGAGGCGACAGGTTATGTGCCCAAGCCAAAGCGTGAGGCTTTTGAAGTACTGATTGAGCGCCATATGGTTGAGCCTTCCAAAGCAGTTATGGTTGAAGATATGTCGCCCAATCTTTTAACCGCGCACGAGTTGGGTTTTTCGACCATCCTTGTTTGGTCTTGGAAAGATTGGAGTCATGAACCCGCTCTTGGTCGCCCTGCCGGCCCAGTGGATGAAACGCCGGACCACGTGCACCACGCCACCTGTGATCTGACTGCCTTTTTGGAAGCGGTGGTGGCAGCTGGGCAGGCAAATTGATTCATGCATAAGAGCCATGACCCCCACGCACCAGCAGCTATACCCATTGAGTTCGACGATTTCTTGAAGGTGGATATCCGAGTTGGCACCATTGTGGCCGCAGAAAATTTTGAGAAAGCACGCAAGCCATCTTACATCTTGATGATCGACTTTGGTTCGACTTTAGGGATTAAGAAATCCTCAGCTCAGATTACGGTGCATTATCGCCTTGCTGAACTGGTCGGTCGTCAAGTCGCTGCCGTCGTCAATTTTCCGCCGCGCCAAATCGGGCCCATCCGTTCTGAAGTGCTCACGCTTGGTTTCCCACACGCAAATGGCGAAGTTGTGCTTTTTGCACCAGACCAAGGCGTCCCCAATGGCGGGCGTTTGTTTTAAAGGCGAAGATCTTGTGAGGCTTGCAATTGCACCAAACCCGAAGGACAGGCATAGCAAAACAGCCTAAGACCAACCTTATAAGCGGAAATTGACAACGCCCATGACTGATCTAATCCGACTTGAAGCCACGATTAACGCCGCATGGGATGATCGGATGTCCATTACGACAGCGACCGTGGGCCCGGTCCGCGACGCTGTGCATGAGGCGCTAAACCGTTTGGATGGTGGCCAAGTGCGCGTGGCTACGCGCGGTGCAGACGGCGTTTGGACGACGCATCAGTGGCTGAAGAAGGCCGTGCTTTTGTCCTTCCGGCTTAATGATAATTATGTCATCGATCCCGAACACGACACCCAACCCATTCAAAATGCCGGCCGGGCTTTTGATAAAGTTCCCTTAAAGACCGCGCGTTGGCATGAGGCCGATTTCCGCGAAGCGGGCTTTCGCATGGTACCTGGCGCTGTTGTACGCCATGGTAGCTTTATCGCCAAGGGTGCGGTTTTGATGCCAAGCTTTATCAATATCGGGGCCTATGTCGGCGAAAACACCATGATTGATACGTGGGCGACGGTGGGCTCTTGCGCGCAGATTGGTGCCAATGTGCATATCTCAGGCGGTACGGGCATTGGCGGGGTATTGGAGCCCCTACAAGCTGGCCCGGTCATTATTGAGGATAATGTGTTTGTGGGCGCGCGCTCAGAAGTCGCTGAAGGGGTGATTGTGCGCGAAGGGGCGGTGATTTCAATGGGCGTTTTTCTTGGTGCCTCAACCAAGATCATTGACCGCGCGACGGGTCAGGTTTTCCGCGGCGAAGTACCGTCTTATGCCGTTGTTGTGCCGGGATCTTTGCCCGATCCAAAGGGCGGGCCCAGCCTATCATGCGCCGTGATAGTCAAAACCGTAGACGCACAAACGCGCTCTAAAACGGGCATCAATGAGCTTTTGCGCGACTAAACATGCTGTTTGCCCAGCCACCCTTACATTTTTTGGCGCAAATCAATGTTGCTCGTGCCAATTATGATCAAGATGATCCAAGGTTTTTAGGCTTCATCAGCCGTATTGACGCGGTCAATGCCCTGGCCGAACGCGCACATGGCTTTGTCTGGCGGCTTAAATCGGAAGCGGGAAGTGCTATGGATATCCGCGCAGCCGAAGACCCGCGGTTTTTAGTCAATATGAGCGTTTGGCAGATGCCCAAGGCCCTGTACCACTTTGTTTGGAAGACTGTCCATGTGAAAGTCTATAACCAACGCAAAGACTGGTTTGATCCACTTGGTAGCGCCCATATGGCGTTTTGGTGGATTCCGCGAGATGACATCCCAACCCTCGAAGACGGGATGGCCCGACTTGCTTGCTTAGACCTTCATGGCCCAACGGAATATGCCTTTGGCTGGGATAATTTGCCGCCATTATCACCCGAAGAACCAAATGGCGGATAGGGGAACACCATGCATTTAAGGTTTGCGATTTTAGGGGCAGCACGGATCGCAAAGTCCGCATTGATCGATCCCATTAGCGATCATCCTAACGCAAGCTTGGTTGCAATTGGTGCTTCAAGCCTTGAGCGCGCCCGCGAATTTGCGATGACCCACGCTATAGCCCATGCTGGTACTTATGACGACATTTTGGCCCGCACCGACATTGATGTGATTTATATCGCCTTGCCGCCCGTCGCCCATTTTGAATGGAGTCTTAAAGCCCTTGAGGCAGGCAAACACGTGATGCTGGAAAAGCCTGCAACTGTGAATGAAGATCAAGCGAAAGTTCTGGTCGAGGCAGCTCAACAAGCGGGGCTGCGGCTGATTGAGGCTTTTCACTACCGTTGGCATCCATTGTTTGTGTGGGTAATGGACATTTTGAAGGCGGGCGAACTTGGTGCCCTCAAGACAGCCTATGCCGAATTTAGTGCCCCAATTGTGCGCAATGCGACCGAATTTCGGTGGCGTGCCGATCAAGGCGGTGGTGCGCTTGCCGATTTGGGTTGTTATACGGTGAGCTGGTTGCGCCATATTAGCGGGCAGGAGCCCCAAGTAACGACTGCGACGAGCGAGCTTGAGCCCGACGGCATTGACCGGCGTACACAAGCGCATTTTTCCTTTCCATCCGGTCTAGAAGCCGATCTGGTCTGCGATATGGATCCAGAAGCGGGCAGGCAGCCACCTAAACTGATCATAGTGGGTGAGGAAGGCCGGCTTGATATCGACAATCCCCTGGCCCCCCAATATGGCGCGGAATTGGTCTTTACGCGGGCAGGGCAGGTCACGCGCAAGACCTTCCCGCGACGCACCACCTTTGCCTATCAGTTTGACGGCATTGTCGAAGCGATCTTGAACGATCAGCCTGTTTGGACTGAAGGAGCAGATATCATCGGTAACGCTGCCGCCATGGCTGCGATCCGCAAGGTCGCCGCCTCTGGCTAGAAACCCAATTGTGCCCTAGTTTAGCGCTATGACTGTTACACAACTGGATCCAATTGCGCTTGCATGTGATTTAATTCGCAAACCCTCCGTCACACCAGCTGATCTTGGGGCCTTAGATGTTGTGGAGCGCGCACTCAAGGATTTGGGCTTTCAGGTCAAGCGCTATCGGTTTGAGGATATTGATAATCTTTACGCGCGCCATGGTACAAAGTCCCCCAATTTCTGCTTTGCCGGTCATACCGATGTTGTGCCAACGGGTGATCTGACGCAATGGTCGGTGGATCCCTTTGAAGCGGCTTTGCGTGACGGCTTTTTGATTGGTCGTGGCGCAGCGGATATGAAGGGCGGAATTGCTGCCTTTATCAGCGCAACTGCGCGGTATTTGACCCGAAATCCAAATCCAAAGGGATCGATCTCGTTTCTCATCACGGGTGATGAGGAGGGCTTGGCACTCCATGGTACCAAACGCCTATTGGAAGCCATTACAGCGGAAGGTGAGCGCTTGGATCATTGCTTGGTTGGCGAGCCGACTAATCCCAACGCCCTAGGCGATATGATCAAAAATGGCCGGCGCGGCTCTTTAAACTGCACGATCCAAGTTACAGGCGTGCAAGGTCATGTGGCCTATCCTCATAAAGCGTGCAATCCAATACGGGCTTTGATTGGCCTGTTAAGCACGCTGCAAAATCACTGTCTCGATGAAGGCGTTGAAGGATTTCAGCCGTCCAATCTTGAAGTCGTAACCCTAGACGTCGGCAATCCCGCGACCAATGTCATTCCAGAGCGCGCAACAGCACGGCTCAATATCCGGTTTAATACTGCCCATAGTGGCGCAAGCCTGACTAATTGGTTGCAGGATCAAGCAAGCCAAACCGAGCGGCTATATGGCGCTAAAATTGAACTAAACATTCACGTCTCCGGTGAGGCCTTTTTTACCCAACCGGGGCTACTTACCCAAATTGTGCAAGATGCGTGCGAGACCGTGACCGGGCGACGGCCTGAGTTATCGACAACAGGTGGCACCTCCGATGCGCGCTTTATCAAGGATTACTGCCCCGTGTGCGAATTTGGCTTGGTGGGGGCGACCATGCATCAGATCAATGAGAGGGTGCAAACTAGGGATATCGAAATCTTATCCCAAATCTACGAAGCTGTTTTAGAATGTTATTTTAAGCTAGCTTAGAATTTCGCAAAGTCTGGATTTCACTTTATCTATGAGTCACGCCATACTAGTGTCATGGCGCGCACCCCTTTTATGTTTAATCCGAAATTTCTACTCCATGACCTTAAAGAAGGCTTTGCAGCAGCCCAAGCCCGGGCCGGGCATGAAGGTGGCTTAATGGCCCTGTCTGCGGGTGGTTTGTTACTGGCTTTTATTGCTTTGGCGCTCTTAGCACCTTTTGCGATACAGGCACCAGGCTTGGTGTCCTATGGGCTTGGTGTTTTGATAGTGATCCTCATAGTGGCTGCGACCGCTACGGGTGCTTTCGCGCTTTGGCGCTTAATGATCGGTGCCCCTATGCAAGCAGGCGACAAGGCTAACCTAACAGGCTTTGCCCCCTATAATCCCAATGCGGTACTAGCAGCCTTGTCCGATGCCGAGGATGCGGGTTTGAGCCCATCAGGTCGACGCCAATTCTTTGATGCACTGACCGGGCGCGTACAAGGTTATTCGATGGCGGCCTTTCAAGTCGATCATGATGTATTCTTGGTCATTAGGCTCAAAGAAACTCTAAAATCTAGCTTTATTTTTGCACCAAAATCAGTACCTTGGCCATATCCTTTGCCAAAGGGTGGGCCGCTTACACCAGTACCGCCGCCAGGCGGCGTCAATGGATTGGCTTGGTCAAACAATCGCGATTTTGGCTTAAAATGGACCAAGCGTTTGGGGCCTGCCATGGCTATGTCAGAGGCTGGTGGGGAAGCTCCTTTTTTAAGCCTTCGCCAAAAAGCATTGGTTCTGCGCTGGTCTGCTGGCGATGTTGGAACAGCCAGCCTAATTGGACGTGAGTTAATTGGCGCGATAGCACGTCGCGATGATTGTTTGCCTCAACCCAATCTCAGCACGGACGCTTTGATTTAAATCAGCCAAGGTACGATCGACTTAACTGACCTTAACGCCAATTACCTTTGCATGGGTCACTGCTTATCCATACGTTATTCCACCAACCGGACCAGCAAGGTGGTTGTTCTATAGGATATTGGTCAGCCAAAGCCGAATTGTAATTTTTTCTCTCAGACCGACCTCCCAAACTAGTCATGCTTGAACCCAAGGCGAAAGGCCCTTCAGCGGCTGCACGATTTGGAGAAAGTTATGACACGTGGTTTCACACCCGAAAAATCAGACGCTCACCGTCTTACGCCCAAAGCGGAAGCCGAGCGCGCCCGCCTTGTTGCGGCGTTGGAATTTCAACTCAATCGCCTCGCTGCCAGTCTCGAAGCGAAACGCGCTTCTTGCAGCTCTGAGCCTAGACGAGTTGTTAATCCTACGCCACTTTTGGGCGTTTTACGCGCGGGTGAGCCAGCTTCCTCCACCAGGCCCGTGGCGGACGTGGTTGATCCTAGGGGGCCGGGGGTCGGGAAAAACCCGCGCCGCGGCCGAGTGGGTGCGTAAGCAGATGGAAAGCGCCACCTGCAGCCGCATGGCCCTGATTGGTCCCACGTTCGCGGATGTCCGCGATGTGATGGTAGAGGGCGAGTCGGGCTTACAAGCCATCGCACCACCCATGAACCGCCCAAAATATGAAATATCTCGCCGACGGCTTGTATGGCCTAATGGAGGTCATGCGCTTTTATTCTCGGCTGAAGACCCAGACAGTCTGCGGGGGCCTCAATTTGATGGTGCTTGGGGAGATGAGTTAGCAGCTTGGGCCAAGCCTGATGATATGTTTGCAACCTTGCGCCCAGCTTTACGCCTTGGTCGAAATCCAAAACTGGTCTTATCGACCACACCACGTCCTATACCCGCCCTAAAAGCACTCTTGAATGACCCAAGCTGTGTCGTTACACGCTCCGCAACCGCCGATAATGAGCACTTTTTGTCGGAAGGCTTTTTAGAGGATTTGACCGCCCGTTGGCACGGCACAATCTGGGCGCGTCAGGAACTTGATGGCGATCTTATCGAAGACCCTGCTGGCGCGTTGTGGGATCGACAAGCGATTGCTTCGGCGCGCACTACGGCATTTGAAGGCACCTATGATCGGATTGTGGTAGCGGTCGACCCACCTGTGAGCTTGGGCGAAAAAGCAGATTTGTGCGGTATCATTGTTGCTGCTGCAGGTGGGAATGGCCCAAGTCGCCGCGCCATTGTTTTGGCCGATCTATCTGAGCAGGGCTTAAGTCCCAACCAATGGGCGGATAAAGTAGCCAAGGCCTATAGCCAGTTTGGTGCCAATCTGATCGTCGCTGAAGCCAATCAAGGTGGGGAATTGGTGCGCACGGTGTTACGCCTTGCTGCACCTGAGGCACCAATACGTCTCGTTCACGCCAGCCACGCCAAGCGCGCCCGGGCAGAACCTGTAGCTGTGCTCTACACCCAAGGTCGCGTTAGCCATATCGGCTATTTTCCAGCTCTGGAAGATCAAATGTGCAGCTTTGGTGCACCTGGATTTTCAGGCTCCCCAGACCGCGTTGATGCTTTGGTATGGGCCTTGACCGACTTAATTTTGGATCAAAATGCGCGGCCTTCCGCCCGTAACTTATGAATGGATATTCATTAATGACGCCTTTTCCTTTTTTCAAACGCCGCCCAAAACTAACCTTGGGCTCGGGTGAAGCCAAGGCAAGTTCGCCTTTCTTGGCCTATACCAGTCCGGGGCGGCCAGTTTGGACTCCTCGGGACTATGGTGCTTTGGCGCGTGAGGGCTTTCAGCGCAATGCGATTGCCTATCGCTGCGTTCGCTTGGTGGCAGAAACGGCTGCGTCGGTTCCTTTGAATCTGCGCGATGGCGCGGGTCAGCCCCACCCCTTAGCGAACCTGTTTTTACAGCCCAACCCCGAACAATCGGGGCCTGAATTGCTCGAAGCTTTTTTTGGTCATCTCCAAATCGCTGGAAATGGATGGTTGGAAATGGTAGCTTTGGATGGTTTACCGCGCGAAATCTGTGTGCTGCGCCCTGATCGGGTTCGTATTATTCCAGGTGTTTCCGGCTGGCCAGATGGTTGGGAGCATGATGCAGGTGGCGTCAAAAGGCGAATCTGGCGCGATACTGCCACTGGGCGAGCACCCATTTGCCATCTCAAGCTCTTTAATCCAGCAGACGATCTCTACGGCCAATCACCCTTAGAAGCTGCGGCCATTGCGGTTGATATCCATAATGCAGGCGGGGCTTGGAATAAGGCCTTGATTGATAATGCCGCACGCCCTTCAGGGGCATTGGTTTATCGAGGTATGCCAGGCGCGGAGCGTTTGAGCGAAGAGCAATTTGAGCGCCTGAAAGCAGAGCTTACCCAAGCCCATACTGGTGCCTCTAATGCTGGTCGACCATTATTGCTGGAGGGCGGGCTTGAGTGGACCAGCATGAGTTTGACACCCGCCGAAATGGACTTTGTTGAAGCACGGCGGGCTGCTTCACGAGACATTGCATTGGCTTTTGGTGTGCCACCCATGCTTTTGGGAATTCCAGGAGATTCCACCTATTCCAATTACAAAGAAGCCAATTTGGCGTTCTGGCGCCAAACGATTTTACCCTTGGTATCAAAAGCCGCTGCTTGTTTGGCAAATTGGCTCGCACCATGGGCTGATGTGTCACTTACCATCACCCCTGATTTAGAAGCGGTACCCGCTCTCAGTGGTGAGCGCGAAGCATTTTGGGCGCGTTTGGAGACGGCTTCATTCCTAAGTGTGGATGAAAAGCGCGTGCTCGCTGGATTTCCTCCCCTCAATTCGAACTTTGATCAGGTGTCCTCATGATTGATCACCCAGAGCCATACAATTATAAAGAAATACCTCAATTTAGGTTGACCTTAGCCATCCTTGTGACTCTGATACTGCAAGCCATTGCCGGTTTGTTATGGGTTGGCGCCGCGGCGCAACGCCTCGACGATCTTGAGCTTGAGGGCAAACGTCAACAGCCCATTCTAGAGCGTATTGCCCGCATCGAAGCGGAACTGGGTGCTGTGCGGGCGAGCTTGGTTCGGATTGAAAATCATATGGATCGAGAGGTGCCCTAATGGAGTCTTTGACCATAGCTGGATATGCTAGCTTGTTTGGCAGCCTCGATTTAGCCTTAGACGTGGTTGAGCGCGGTGCGTTTGATCGCACCTTGCGGGCCAAACCATGCTCTGAAATTGCCATGCTTTTCCAGCATGATGCCCGCCAATCGATTGGTCGGTGGGTAGAAGCAACTGAAGATGATAGCGGGCTTTGGATGCGTGGCTTGATCGAGGCTGATCATCGTACAGGCCAGAAGGTTATCGCGCTGGTGCAAGCAGGTCTTGCTGATGGACTATCTATTGGTTTTCGCGCCTTGGAGGCAACGCCACGCCCCGGTGGGGGGCGGATCTTAAAGACGATTGATTTGCGCGAAGTATCAATCGTCACTTTCCCCATGTTGCCACGCGCCCGCTTGCGGGTCCGTGAAGCTGCGCCGCGTAACAATCAGGCGCCATCATTTCAACAAACCGCCGCTTAACCGGCAAAAGGAGCATAAAATGGATACTAACTTAACCCAGTCGCCCGAAGCACGGGCGGCCCATAACGAACTCTTGTCTGCTTTTGAAGCCTTCCGGGCCGCCAATGATCAACGATTGGCGGAGATCGAAAAGAAGTCTTCTGCGGACATTTTACTAGAAGAAAAAGTGGATCGCATTGATCGTAGCTTAAACCGCGCACAAACCGCCCTTGACCGACTGACCCTGACGGGTCTTCGTCCGAACCAGACGGGAACTACATTGATTGATCATCAAGAAGCCAAAGCAGCTTGGGCAGGCTTTATGCGCCGGGGCGATGAGACAGCTTTAGCCCAGATTGAAGCGAAAGCTCTTTCGGTTGGTGTCGCCAGTGATGGTGGTCATGTTGCACCTCCAGAAGTACAAGCCACCATTGACCGGCGCATTTTTGCATCCTCGCCAATGCGTCGCTTAGCTTCGATTCGCATGACCCAATCGAGTGTATTCCGCAAACCGATTGCGACAACAGCACCTGCGGTTGGGTGGGTTGCGGAAACTGGAACACGTGCTGAAACGGCAACCCCTTCCATTGATTTATTATCGTTTCCGATTGGGCAAATCTATGCGATGGCCGCAGCCACCCAAACCCTGTTGGATGACGCCCTGCTCGATATGGATCAATGGTTGGCAGGGGAAATTGCTGAAAGCTTCGCTGCTGCGGAAAGTGTTGCCTTTATTACGGGCGATGGCGTCAATAAGCCGCGCGGTCTTCTAGCCGCGACCACAGCACCCGACGCCACTGCAACTTGGGGTCAATTGGGCTATTTGGCCACTGGAGTCGCAGCAGGCTTTGCAGCGACCAATCCAGTTGATCGCTTAGTGGATTTAACTTATGCGCCCCGCACCCAATATCGCAGCAATGCGACGTTTATGATGAACCGTCGTACTGTCGGCCAAGTGCGTAAATTCAAGGATTCCACTGGTCAATATATCTGGCAACCTTCTTTGGTTGCGGGACAGCCTGCCACTTTGTTGGGCTTCCCAATGGTCGAATGTGAAGACATGCCCGATGTCAGCAGCGGCGGGTTCGCCATCGCTTTTGGGGACTTTGAAAAGGGCTATTTGATCGTTGACCGTGCTGACATCTCTATTTTGCGCGATCCGTATTCGAACAAACCGTTTGTCATGTTTTATGTGACCAAAAGGGTCGGCGGGGGTGTTCAGAATTTTGACGCCATCAAACTTCTTAGATTCGCTGTCAGCTAAGGCTTAAACGCATGGCCCTGGAAATTCTTGTCCCCCCGGTGGGGGAGCCCGTTAGCGTCTTGGAAGTCCGCGCCTATCTTCGGATTGGTAGCGAGGGTGATGATGCAATCCTTGCTTTATTGATCGGGGCGGCGCGAGAAGCGTTTGAAGTACGCACCGGGCGTGCTTTGATCACCCGGCAGCTGCGCCAGACTTTCCTAGGGCCAATGGGGCCGGGCATTGTGGTGCCCGGCGCCAGCCCGGTCCAAGCCATCCTCACCGCTTCGGTCCTCGATGAAAAAGGTGTGCCCACACCTGCTACAAGTGAATTAGTTCGCCTATTGGATGGCAAGTTTAACATAAGCCAAACGGTGTTTGGACTTGTAGTGGACTATCGTGCTGGTTACGCCACCGCTGCCCAAATCCCGCAAGCCTTTAAGCTTGCCATCATCGAGGCGGTAGGGGAGGCATTGGCCCGCCGAGATGGCCTCACTACGGATCTCAAGGCGCTTGGTCCGGCTCTTTGGGACCGCAACATCCAAGGCGTCAAGCTATGACCGCTATAGCATGTCAAAAGGCATTAGAGGCCACATTTAAAGCCGATACCGCAGTAAAATCAGCCTTGGGTAATCCAGCCCGTATCTTTGATGCCCCTGTAAAGCTGGCTGCCTATCCCTTTGCAGTGTGGCGGCGTTGGGAAACCCGGTCTGTAGACGTTTCAGGGGTGCCGACACAAGAACATATCGCAACCCTTGAAGTGGTTTGCCGCCAATCGGGTGCCGAAGAAGCACGCAAAGCCGTAGCAGCCCTAGCGGCCTGTGCCACCGGACCGCGCCCAAGTGCCAGTGGCGCACGCATTGTGTTGGTTTTGCCCCTCTATAGCGACGTGATGCGCGCCGTGGATGGGCGAACCTGGCTCGGAATTGTTCGCCTTAAGATCATAGCTGAAGCTATCTGAATATAAATTCATAAAGGAGCCGATGATGGCAGGACAAGCAGGACGGGATGTCCTTTTAAAAGTTTCCAATGGCGAAGTAACACCCAGTTTCATCACGGTGGCGGGTCTGCGTGCTAAAACAATCGCCTTGTCTGCGCGATCGGTGGATGCAACCGCTGCTGACAGCCCCGGCGCATGGCGCGAACTTCTTTCGGGTGCCGGTTTGAAAGAGGCTAGCGTGACTGGGGCGGGAGTGTTTAAGGATGGAGCATCCGATGCGTTGGTGCGCTCCAGCTTTATGGTGCAAGATCGCCGCATTTGGCAGCTGATCATCCCAGATTTTGGCACGTTTGAAGGGCCGTTTCAGGTTGCAGCTCTTGAATATGGTGGCGCCCATGATGGCGAGGCAACTTTCTCGATGACACTGGCCAGTGCCGGTGAGTTGAGGTTTACCCCGCTATGAGTAGCCTACCTAACTGTGCTCGGGGTGAGGCGGTTATGCAAGCGGATGGGCGACCCCTTAAACTCTGCTTGACCTTGGGGGCATTGGCCCGTCTTGAAGCCGCCTTCAGTGTTGAAACTCTGCCGGATTTAGAAGCGCGTCTGCGTAATTTGTCGGGGCAAGATATTCTGGTTGTGATTTCGGCACTCTTAAGTGGGGAAAGCTTAAGCCCGTCTGATCTTGCTCAGTGCCGAATTGATCCAGAAGAGGCTGTACGCGCCATCGCCCAAGCTTTTGAAAGGGCAGGCGCATGAACATTCTGCCTTGGCATGACATGCTCGGTTCAGCTGCTGCAATGGGTTTGAGGCCAGCACAATTTTGGGAAGTGTCTGTTGCTGAATGGCGGGCACTGGCTGGGATCAATCCCGCTATGACTAAGCAAGATCTGCACGCCCTTCAGCACGCCTTCCCAGACCAACAGGAATTGGATTATGAACGGAACGAATAATAATTCATTGAATAATCAGCTGCAAGATGCCTCTGCGAGCTTGGATGCATTCGCGCGAGGACCGGCTCAAGATGCCGCAGATTTGATTGGCGATGCGTTTGCCAAGGCCGGCAAAAGAGTATCTAGCGCTTTAGGTGAGGCTGCGCGCAGTGGCGAACTTTCCGTACGCGGACTGGCTGCAAGCATTGTGCGGGACTTGTCGCAAATAGCGATTGATCGGTTTGTCACGGCACCGATCAATAACGCATTGGTGTCTGTATTTCGCGCCTTACCCAATTTTGGCGCGCGCGCCAATGGCGGACCGGTGGCAAGTGGAGGTGCTTATCTGGTCGGAGAGCGAGGCCCTGAATTATTTGTTCCCAATGCTGTAGGCCAAATCCAAACTGCGGGCTTCCCCTCACCAGTTTCAATTGTGATCAATATGGCACCGGGAAGTTCACTTGG
Organism: Candidatus Phycosocius spiralis; assembly: GCF_030158815.1. Taxonomy (GTDB): domain Bacteria; phylum Pseudomonadota; class Alphaproteobacteria; order Caulobacterales; family Aquidulcibacteraceae; genus Aquidulcibacter; species Aquidulcibacter spiralis. Next base: position 60,112 of record NZ_BPFZ01000011.1, on the reverse strand, counting down.
TGAGGTTAAAAGGTCCTCAAATCAGATATCGGCGGCTTTGGCTCGTGCAGTTCAGCGTGGGAGCCTTTTAGTATGAGACAGTTTCACAACATCGCTTTTCCCTTAAAACTTGCACGTGGTGCAGTTGGAGGTCCTGAGCGGCGTACAGATATAGTTGAGCTCGCTGATGGCCGGGAAGCACGAAATAGCCCCTATTCAGCTTCAAAACGCCGTTGGGAGGTTAGCTCCTCAATCCGCAATTTGGATGATTTGGCGACGATTACCGCTTTTTTTGAAGCACGGTTTGGGCGGCTTTATGGATTTCGGTTCCGCGACCCGTCAGACTTTAAAAGTTGTCCCCCGCTTCAAACACCCACTCCATTCGATCAGTTGTTGGGAACTGGCGATGCCACCAACAAGACATTTCAGCTCCAAAAAACCTATGGAGATGCTGCGGGATCAAGTGTTCGCCCGATTATTCTACCTGTCTTGGGCAGTGTACGCATTGGGGTTGGCAATACTGAATTACCCGCAAGTGGGTTCACGGTTGAGGATTTAACGGGGACAATTACCCTTGCATTAGCGCCTGCTAATGGGGTTTTGGTACGGGCGGGATTTCGCTTCGATACTCCTGTTCGATTTGATAGCGATCGATTGGATATCGCCCATGATGCCTTTGATGCTGGGCGAGTTGTTGCGCTCAGTCTTGTGGAAATCAGCATATGAGGCAGCTCAACCCAGCACTTACGGCCAAATTGGTAGAAGGCGTGACCACTTTAGCCCGCGCATGGCGGCTAACGCGTAAGGATGGTTTCATCGTGGCAGCAACTGAGCATGATCGAGATTTAACTCGGCTAGGCACTTTGTTTCAGGCTAGCATCAGCTTGCGCGAAAATGCTCTAGAAAAGGAGCTGTCGCTCAGCCCAGGCCATGGAGCTTTATCGGGTGCTTTGCGGTTAGATCGGGTGAGTGAGGCCGACGTCAGGATTGGCTTGTGGGATCAGGCGAAGGTTGAAGCATTTGCGTTTGATTGGACCGATGCAGAAAGCGCAATCCATTTATGGTCAGGGACTGTGCAGTCTATCACCTGCCAAGGTCATGCGTTTGAATTAAGTATTACCAGTCTTGATCCTAACCTTAATCAAGTTATCGGCAAAGTTTATGCAAGAACCTGCGATGCGCAGCTCGGTGATGGTCGCTGCAAGGCCGACTTAAGCACGCCTACGCGATCTTGGAACAGTGTGATCACAAGCATACCCAATGATCGCACCCTGATTGTGCCAAAACCTGCTGCAATCGTACTGGATCATTGGGTTGGGGGAAGTTGCGCGTTCCAGACTGGCCCTGCGGCAAACTGGAAAACAAGCCTAGCCAAGCTGGAGTTTGCGCAAAACGAAATCGCGCTCGCTTTAGCTCAACCAATGCCAATCATGGCCCAAGCTGGCAATCGTGTACTCTTAAAAGTGGGGTGCGATAAATCCTACGCGACTTGTCGAGATCGATTTCAAAACCAGCTTAACTTTCGTGGAGTGCCGACATTGCCTGGCGATGATGCGGTGTTTTCTGGCCCTGCCATTTCAGGCAACACCGGGGGGCGGCGATGAGGTTAGAGGTTCTTGAAAAGGCTCGGGCTTGGCTGGGCACGCCCTTTGTTCCCGAAGCCAGTTTACGTGGTATTGGAACTGATTGTGTCGGCTTGATCGAAGGCATTGCCCGTGAACTTGGTATGGCTTGCCCGGATCGGCAAAGCTTGAACCAGGATTTAGAAGCCGCTGCCCATGCCTTTTTACGGCCCTGCCCTGAGCCAGTTCCTGGCACTTTGATCCTATTGTCGCAACAGCCCTTCGGGCCGCCGGTCCATGCCGGATTGGTCAGTGAAAATGGCCGTTTTATCCATGCCCATTGGACGGCGGGGGTGGTTGAAAACCGCTATGGCAGCTGGTTTAGCGTGCGCACAACCCACGTATTTGACTGGCCCGCTATGATCCCGTCTCAAGCCCATTCCATCAAGTCCGAAGAAAGAGTCTAAGTATGGCAACCCTTATACTTTCAACTGTTGGATCCGCTCTTTTTGGGCCTGTTGGTGGGTTTGTTGGGGCGATGGCAGGTTCAGCCTTGGATGCAACGATCCAAACAAGTCTGACACCAACACGAGTACAGCCATCCAGATTATCCAATCTTAAGGTTCAAGGAGGTGGGGAAGGTGCGGCGATCCCTATCGTTTACGGTGCAGGTCGCATCACTGGGCAAATCATTTGGGCGGCTCAGTTTAAGGAAAGCACATCCAAAAGAACCGTTGGGGGTAAAGGTGGGCAGCGTGTCGTTGAGCGCTCTTATTCATTAAGCTTCGCTATTGGCTTATGCGAAGGACCGATTGGCGGCATCGGTCGAGTTTGGGTGAATGGGGAGAAGTTTGACCTATCGACGGTCACCTATCGGTTGTATCTGGGCGATGAAACCCAAATGCCTGATATGATAATTGAAGCTATTGAAGGCATTAATTTTGCACCGGCCTTTCGCGGTTTGGCCTATATTGTGTTTGAGGATTTGGCACTGGCGGGGTTTAATGATCGCATTCCTCAATTCTCGTTTGAAGTTTTTGCTCAATCACCATCATCTTCAAAAGGGCCTCGTTTGGCTGATTTAGCGCGCGCGGTTTGCTTAATTCCGGGGGCAGGGGAATTTGCCTATGCGACAACGCCAATCACCACGCGGTGGGGCGGGGGGGAGGCCAAAGGTGAAAATCTCCATGTTAAAAGCGCGCAAACCGATTTGGTGGTTTCTCTCGATCAATTGGGGCGCGATTTACCCAATGTTCGCGCCATATCCTTAGTTATTGCCTGGTTTGGTACTGATCTGCGCGCTGGCATGTGCAAAATTCAACCCCGGGTTGATCAAGCCTATAAGGTCACCCAGCCGCGGGCTTGGCAAGTTGCGGGCCTATCTCGACAAAAAGCAGAATTGGTCACGCAAGTGGATGATCGGCCCGCTTATGGTGGCTCACCAGAAGACCAAAGCGTGATTGAGGCGATTCAAGAGTTAAAAGGACGGGGGCATTTTGTTACCCATAATCCTTTTGTGATGATGGACATTCCAGCCACCAACACTTTGCCAAATCCTTATGCAACCAACACCAGCGGTATCGGCCAAGCGCCTTATCCTTGGCGAGGCCGTATCACCTGCTATCCTGGACCTCATCAACAAGGATCTGCGGACGGTACCGCATCTGCGGCTAATCAAGTCGCTGCGTTTTTTGGTACAGCCACGGCTGCGCAGTTTCAACTTCGTGGACGCGAGGTGATCTATTCCGGACCAGCCGAATGGTCCTATCGGCGCTTTATTCTCCATCAAGCAGCCCTCGCCAAAGCTGCTGGCGGGGTTGATGGCTTTTTGATTGGCTCTGAGCTGATCGGTCTTACACGGTTACGATCATCTGACGGGAGTTTTCCGGCTGTAACTGCACTTCGCGCTTTGGCAGCAGAGGTACGCCTTATCCTTGGACCAAACGTCCAATTAGGCTATGGGGCTGACTGGACAGAATATGGTGCATATAGCCCGCCTGGAACTTCCGATCTTCGTTTTCCACTCGACCCATTATGGGCAGATCCCGAGATCAACTTCATTGGCATCGACTGGTATCCACCCTTGACCGATCGCCGTGCAGGCGACCCAAAGCCCGATCTCAACCTGTATAAAGCTGGGATTGAAGCAGGGGAAGCCTATGATTTTTATTATGTTAATGACCAAGCTAGGCTGGCTAAGCAGCGCACCCCTATTACCGATGGCGCATATCAGGAGCCCTGGGTGTGGCGGCAAAAGGATTTACGTGGCTTTTGGTCCAACGCGCATTATGAGCGAAATGGAGGGGTTAGAGTCAGCAAGCCAACACCTTGGGTTCCCAAAAGTAAACCCATCTATCTTATGGAGGTTGGGTTTCCTGCCGTTGATAAGGGTGCCAACCGCCCCAGTGTCTTCCCGGACCCCAAATCATCTGAAGCCGGTTTGCCACCTTTTTCTAATGGGCAGCGCGATGATGGCGAACAACGCTTAGCCCTTGAAGCGACATTATCTTATTGGCGTGACAATAATCCCATCTCCCCTCTTTATGGCAAGCCCATGCTTAATCTGGATCATATATATTTATGGACATGGGATGCACGGCCGTTTCCTCATTTTCCTCAATTGCAATCCGTATGGGGCGATGGTGCTTATGCTGCTAAAGGCCATTGGCTGGCCGGGCGGGCCGGCGCATTGCCTATAAGGGATATTCTTGCCGATATCGGTGTGCGTGCGGGTTTATCGCGCCTGGACACCTCAAGTGTGGAAGGCTATATCGAGGGCTATCTTATAGAAAACCCAAGCGATGCGCGCACTTTGTTTGAGCAATTGGCAAAGCCGTTTGGCCTAGAAGCCCAACCTGCATTCGACAGTTTGCGGCTTAAAACCATCCCCCCCAGTGTTGGATTGATTGATTTAAGTCCTAAGGATTTTGTCCTCAACCAAACTAAACCTGCATTGAGCAGAGCCCTCTTGCTACATGAGCAACCAAGATCTGCCCGGGCCACAACCTATGCCAGTGAGCGAGATTATCAGCCTGCCACGTATCAAGCAGGGTCGACCAGCAATCAGGCCAACCAGCTCAATGTAACCTTACCCGTTGTGATCGATGCAACCAGTCGCAAAGCCGTCAGCGAGTATTTAGCTCAAAGCGCACCAATGGAAGTTTTGAGTGGATCCTTAAGTGGACGCATGGCCGCTTTGTTGGAGGTTGGTGATCGATTTAGCTGGGAAGATGGCACGATATGGCGGGTGGATCGCTTGGAAGGGGCATGGGGACAAGAGCTGACAGCATCGCGTGCACCCAGCGCCCAATTAGCTAGCATTTCCAGCTATTTTGTTGACCCCACTCCGCAACTTCCCGTGATCGTTTCACCGCCAAATATAGTGATGTTGGATTTGCCGGCACCATTTGTGTCAACCCAATCACCCCAACCCCATTTTGGTGCCTACGCCAAACCATGGCCTAATGAGATCGAGATTGTGTTGGGAGACAAGCAAATCGCGCGCCTTAATCGCCCCATGCTGGCTGGGGAATTAAATAGCACCCTTGATCCGGCTCCAATTTCACGCAGGCTTGGCATGGGTTGTCAAGTGGTGTTTTCTAATGATCAAACCCCACCTACATCGGGTAAAGGCGCGTTCATAGCGGACAACCAGATCCTTGATATCGTAACTTGGCAGGCTGTTAACCTGGTCGGACCACAGACTTGGCGCTTGAACGGACTGGTGCGCGGTTATCTGGGAGTTGCACAAGCCCCCGCCATTGCATCGGGTACCAGCTTTATTGTGCTCAACGAAGCCATTGGCATTGGCAGTCTTGATCAAAACTTGTGGGGATCGACTTTATCTTATGCAGGCCAGCCTGTTGGCGAAGCACAATTGGCGACAATTCTAAACGCACGGTTTCGTGCTTCGGCCCAAAAGCCTTGGTCACCCTGCCATGCTAAAGCTAAACGCCGTAGCGATGGTGTTATGGTGAGTTGGATCCGAAGGGCTTGGGGTGATGGCGATAGTTGGGATGTGCCCATTGTACCCCTTGGCTGCGCTAGTGAAAAATATCGGATCAGATTGATGACTTCTTCTGGGGTTATGGTGCATGAAGCTGTGACCGACACGCCAAGCTATCTATACCCGCGCGCCAAAGAATTGGCTGATTTTGGTACCCAACAAGCCCTGTTACATGTTGAGATTTGTCAATTGGGTACGTCTGACCTTGTAGGTTATCCTTTGGTAGACCAGCTTGCATTGTAGTGGGGTGAAATGGTAGCTGGGTGAAATGCCCCCTTTCGCGACGCGCAAGGAGCGCCTAAGTCTAGTCATGTTCTGGGCGATCCCAACGGTTGACGTTGGCGACGTTTGACTATGACTCAAGACGGTGGGAGATCAATGCGTGGCCGAGGATCCTTATTCCGTATTGGGCGTCGCGCGCGGCGCGCCGTTTGCAGACGTTCGTAAAGCGTATCGTAAGCTCGCCAAACAGCTGCATCCTGACGCCAACCCCAATAATAAAGCTGCTGAAGAGCGGTTTAAGCGCGTCTCCGCCGCTTTTAATTTTCTCGATGATCCCGACCGTAAAGCCAGTTATGACCGCGGTGAAATTGACGCGGACGCTAATCCAAAATTTGCTGGTTTTGGCGGCGGGGGACGCGGGCCATTTGGTGGCGGCGATCCATTTGGACCTGGTGGGTTTTTTGGTGCTGGTGGGGCGCACCAACGCGGGAGTGGCCCTGGCGCAGTCGATTTTGAAGATATGTTTGGGGATTTATTCGGGGCTGCCTTTGGGTCACGCGGCGGGCCAAAACCTGGCTTTCAAGCAGGCGCTAAGGGCCAAGATCTTCATGCGACCCTGCAAATCAGTTTTGAGGATGCGATTTCTGGTGCCAAACAGCGCGTCAAAATTGGTGACCGCAGCATTGAGGTTGCGATCCCTGCTGGGGTTGAAACAGGGCGGACTTTACGGTTGCGTGGCCAAGGTGGGCCGGGGCGTGGTGGTATGCCCGCTGGCGACGTAATGGTCACGATTAACGTCACTCCCCACTCGGTATTTCATCGTGACGGTGATGATGTACGAATGGATTTGCCTGTATCCTTGCAGGAGGTGCTAAATGGGGGCCGCATCGAAGCCACCATACCCAATGGAACAGTCGCGCTAAACATTCCCGCTGGATCAAACTCTGGGACAGTATTGCGGCTCAAGGGTAAAGGGGTCGCGCGACCCGGAACACCGGGCGATTTATTTATTCGTTTAATCATCGCTTTGCCTGAAGGGAATAATGCTAGCTTAAAGGAAGTTCTGACCAATTGGGACCGCCGAGATGATCCTCCTAAACGTTAGCACTACACTTTGCTTTGGGGAAAGCTGTGCTTGCCATCGATCATAAGCCGATCATCGGCATCATTTTGGATGAGAATACCAGTCAGGGTGCCACGGCCTACGAAGCTGGTAAAGGCTATTTCCGAGCGATTGAACGAGCTGGTGGTATTGGTATAGGCCTGTCCTATAGCCCAGATTCAGTACTCTTTGCTTTGCGTATATGTGCTGGCCTTTTATCGACAGGGGCTCGCATCCAGTTCCCCGCCGATTGGTACCGTGCTGATCAAACAAGCCAAGCGCCCCAGTCTGAGCGGTTCGAGATAGAGCGCGCCCTGGTTGAAGCTTTTTTACTAGAAGATCGACCCTATCTGGGAATTTGTAACGGCATGCAGATGTTAGCCTGCCTCACTGGCTCGTTAATGAGTGGCGATATCGCCCGCTATACGGACGGCACTATCCCTCATGATGATCCGACGACCCGGCATGAAATTGACGTTATAGCTGGGACAAAGCTGCATGCCATAATCGGTAAGGATCGCCTGATTGTGAATAGTTTTCACCGAGAATGTGTCGTAGAGGTCGGCGCGCATCTGAAGGTCTCAGCTTATTCCATCGATGGGATTATCGAAGCGGTTGAGCGAGCTGATAAATCTTTTGCCCTTGGCATTCAATGGCATGGTGAGCGTCTCCTCGATGAGAGCGAAGATGCACAGGCTGTATTTTCAGCTTTCGTCCAGGCCTGCCGCATTTATGCGCAATGTGCATAATTCGCATTTTGCGCCAAAGACAGCCTTTCAAATGATGCGATCTATTGATTTGTCATATATACTTGTTTTGCGTCTCATTTCGATCAGGGTGGCTTGAAACGATGCAGGACAATAAACAAAGGCGTTTAGACCAGGTTCAGCAACTTCCTATTAGTTTAGGCGCTATGAAACCCTCAATGGCACTTTTGATCTTTATGGCTTTGCTTGGGGCAAGCGTAAGTTCCCGGCACGCTGAAGCCAATCGTGGGCCCGCAGCTGGCCTGTTCGTGCGGGTTAGTCAAACGGTGCCGTTGTCGCAGGTGCTAGATCGGATCAATGATATTGAGCCTGGTACGCAATTGGATACCAGTCTGATCAGTGAAAACGGCCATCCCTATTATATTGTGCGCTGGCAGGCTTCGCGTGGGCGGATCATAATCTTCAAAGTTGACGCTCAAACTGGCCAGATCGTGGGACGACAGGGATGATCTGGAGCCCAAAAAAAGGACATTGCATATGCGCTGTTTAGTTGTTGAGGATGATCCTGATTTGCGCCGCCAGCTAGAGCGCGCCCTCCTTGATGCGGGGTATGCTGTTGATGTCGCAAGCGATGGCGAGGAAGGACATTTTCTAGGGGATACAGAACCTTATGACGCTATAATCTTAGACCTTGGTTTGCCCGTGGTGGATGGGGTGACCATTTTAGAGCGCTGGCGAAAGGCGGGTAAGTTGGTCCCTGTTTTAATCTTGACCGCGCGGGATCGCTGGAGTGAGAAGGTCGCAGGCTTTGACGCCGGGGCCGACGATTATGTGACCAAGCCCTTCCATATGGAAGAACTATTGGCGCGCTTGCGCGCTTTGGTTCGCCGCGCCGCTGGCCACGCGACACCCGCTTTAGAATGCGGCGCGCTTCGCCTTGATTCACGCGCACAACGCGCGACTGTGGATGGCAACCCGGTTAAGCTTACAAGTCATGAATTGCGCCTTTTGACCTATCTGATGCATCATGCAGGGCGGGTAATTCCCCGTTCTGAGCTGATTGAGCATATTTATGATCAAGATTTTGATCGTGATTCCAATACAATTGAAGTGTTTGTGGGCCGACTTAGAAAAAAGATCGGTCAAGACAGAATCTCTACAGTGCGCGGGCTTGGCTATCAATTGCTCGACCCTGATGCTCCGCTAGGTGTGTAAGGCGGGTGAAACGATCTTCCTCTTTAGCTGGGCGTTTGGTCGGGGTTGCCGCGATTTGGTCTGCCTTTGTGTTGGTAGGGACAGGATATGGCCTGACCGCTTTGTTTCGCACAACGGTGTTTGAAGCTTTTGACCAGGAATTGGCCGTCTCCATTGATGCTTTGGCGGCAAGTGTTGAAACCGATCAAGCGGGTCAGTTGCGTATAAAGCGTCCACCAACCGATCCCCGTTTTGTTAAACCCCTATCAGGCCATTATTGGCGCGTAGTAGATGTCGAAGGTCCTTTGCTTATTCAAAAGGTGGGCGTCACCTCTAGGTCGGTTTGGGATAGACCTTTTATTCCCAGCGCCGACCTCCTCAATCAGGTGCGTGCGGCACCAGGATCGACTCAAAGCGTTGATATCGTGAGGGCAGGAGAGAAGTTGCGCATTGCGGGTCGATTGGTGCAATTACCAAACCGACGATATCCCACATTGATCATGGTCGGGGCCGATACCCAAGAAGCTGTCGATGCTGCTGCACGATTTGCGTTGATTTTGACTCTAGGATTGATCGCCTTGGCGCTTGGATTGTTGGGTGCGATTTTCTTGCAAGTTCAACTGGGCCTAGAGCCCTTGCGTCAGATGGGACGCCAATTGGGGAAAATCCGCGCTGGCTGTTTAGAACGCTTGGACGAAGACGTACCTCGTGAATTAGCCCCATTGGCAAGCGAACTCAATGCGCTTTTGACCCACAACCAAGAAGTGGTTGAACGCGCGCGAACCCATGTAGGCAATCTTGCCCATGCACTCAAAACCCCCTTATCCGTGATGCTCACCGAGGCGCGCCATAAAAGCGGCGATTTTGAAGATCTAGTAGCCAGACAATGTGAAACCATGTCCCGCCAGGTTGAGCATTATCTCAAGCGGGCAACAGCGGCAGCTCGGGCAGAAACCTTAGGTACCCGGACGCCAATTGGTCCAGTCTTGGAAGATATGTGCAAAACTCTGCGCCGCTTATTCGCTATGGATGGGGTCAAAGTGTCATGTTCCTACGATAATCATTTGATTTTTCGTGGTGAGAGAGAGGATTTGGAGGATATGATTGGCAATCTGGCTGAAAATGCATGTAAATATGGCGGTGGATTGGTTGAAATCAGGGCCAGAGCTGCCTCTAACACACATATTGAAATTGCCATTGAAGATGATGGCCAAGGGCTTGATGACCTTGCTTTGCTCTCAGCCCGAAAACGCGGCGCGCGGATAGATGAATCCTTGCCGGGATCGGGTTTGGGCCTGTCTATTAGCGATGATCTCGTGCGTGTCTATGGTGGCAGCCTCATTTTGGGTCGATCTTCTTATGGCGGATTAAAGGCACAACTCTTAATACCTGCTGCAGAAAAAGTTTAGTCACACCTGCTTATCGCACATAGGAAAGCGTTAGAGTATAGATTGTCAGCAAGATTATAAGTATTTATTTGTTGGTAACATAGTATAAGGTGTCTTGAACTAGTTTGCGTATAAAGTGTCTGTTATCAAGTTGAGGGCATGAAAGTTTTAACCGATGAACAGATTGCCGCTTTAAGGACAATTGTCCTTGCTACTACGCATGCAAATTCTCATGAAGTGTGGTCATTATTAGAGCGCGTCAAACTTGAGGGAAACCGCCCTAATGCCATCATAGATTTATTGGAAACGCTACGTCAGGCTGGAATAATCCCGAATTTCCTTGATGGCGTTGGGAAAAGCCGTATTCCTGGATTTGACCGTTTGTTCTGGGAGCCCTTTTCAGGTTTATTTGCAAGTCAAGAACTCAGCAACCTTGTACCAGGATCTCTGCCGCGCCAAGGGTTGGCGCAAGTTTGGCATGTCATATCGACGCAATTGGCCAATGATGTTTTTACCGAATTAGATCCCTTGATCCGCGATGCCAGTCTTAAGGGTGATGTGAAGGGGGCACAAAATCTTGCAAATGGCTATCGCGATGTGGTCCTTGAACGCATTTCTGATGTGTCAGATGAGCAATTAGCTATTCTAGGAGATACCCCTGAAAGCAGCCTGATCCTCGATCGTTTACGTCCATTGCTTTTGGCCAATAAGCTCAACAATGAATTATGGACAGGTTCACAAAGCCGATATGGTGATATGCATGAAAACTCAATCATGCATCTCACTAAATGTGTCCGCAAACAAGAAGCGCATGATATCAAGGTGGGCGTTGAACTTATGCTGCTTAATATGTCGACCTTGGACAAGCCTTTTCACATCTTGCGCGTGGTAAAAAAACTATTACCCACTTTCGATGATATCAAGATAGACACAACCCCTTATGGGTTGATTGGACGGCGGATTTTGGGTCTAATCCATCAGCAAAGCCAGCTGATCTGGGAAGAATATAACAAAACCATCTTTAACGCCCAGCGTATGATCAATGCCCTAAATCGACATATTCTTTTGGCCAACGGACTTTCAAAAAGTCAATTACTTAATTACTTAGGACCTTGGCAGCAGGAATTGACCGAGATATGCTCACGTACAGGTCAAATATTAGAAGATATCTGTGAGGGTGCTGTCACAGCCTTAGAGCAGGTGTTGCCCCGTGAATCGGTACGCAAGGGTAAAATCGCGACGACCATTCTGCCTCGCGTATCGGTGAAAATTGATTCAGAAGCCGTACAAGTCGCACGGTCTTATTTGGAGTTTTTGTCCGCAATCCGCCATTTAGCCAACGAAGCTGGAATTGCTGTGGTAAGTCAAAAAGTTATAAAGTCCTGCGCTGATTATCTAGATTTTACTGCCGATGCCTTGGTGCAATTAGTCTATGAAAACAATCCTTCACGCTATTTAGATGACTATATCTGGGCTACAACCCTGCTCTATTCTGCTTTGGATGGTAACCGAGCTGCAACTGGTTTTGAGCGCAGAATTGCGGCCTTGAAGTCCAAACAGATCAAGGCCACTAAAATGGTACCAAAAGGGGTGTAACTTGCAGCATATTATCCTATAATCGTGCCCCCTAGCATCATTGTGTCCCGTGACATTTTACCAATTTTCCCAGAAATCATTGGGGTAAATATGCATGTCTGCCCTTAATTTGAGTTCTATTGCGCCACTTGTACTGCCGGCAACGTTCTGGGCCACAGTGTTGATGATTTTAACGGGCGCTGCTTGGTGGATCTTGAGGGCTGGTGCCAAAATCAGACAAGACGAAACCGACCGCCCAGACCTTCTTGTCTATCAGGACCAACTCCAGGAGCTGGATCGTGATGTTAACCAAGGCAGAATATCGATGGAGGCTGCACAAGCGGGTCGTTTGGAAATTGGTCGCCGTTTGATCATTGCCCGTGACCGCATCATTGGGGAAGGTATCGTCCTGAATCGCGCTTTGGTGAGCGCAGTAGCCCTTGTCACAGCTGTGTTAGCGGGCGGACTTTATGTAGTATTTGGATCACCAAATCTTCCTGATCAGCCTTTTTCTGTCCGTCAAGCCCAGCTTTTAGCCCGAGCCCCTGAAACCTTAAGCGAAGAGGAAATTTTGCTCTTATTGCAAGAGCAAGCCAAGAAAAACCCCGAAGATGCATTGCCGCACGCTTTAATGGCACAAGTTATGGTCAGCTCTGGCCGTGATCAAGATGCGCTTCGCGCCTATCAAGCAGCATTGCGACGCAACCCAACCAATCCTGAATGGATTGCTGAAACAGGTGGCGTTTTAATGCGGCTAAATGACAACCAACTTGGACCAGATGCTCAAAGAGCTTTAGAAGCGGCCCTGAGCCTTGATCCAAATTCACCGTCTGCGGCTTTCTATTTGGGTCTTGCCCGATGGCACGCCGGCAACTACAAGGATGGGCTAGCCATTTGGCGTCGTGCCTATGAGAGCAATGCTGGCCAAACCAATAATCAAAATCTTTTAGTGGCGCGGGCTATCGATGTCTTGTCCCAATTAGACCGTGGTCCGGACATGGACGGGTCTCAAACGCCCAAAAATGCTATGATGGGTGCTGACCCAAAAGCACAACAAGCCTTCATTAAAGCAATGGTAGCGGCCCGCGTCGCCCGCGTAACAAGCGATCCTGCAAACCCGTCCTTACGCCTTTCTGCGGCGCGCGTACTGATGATGACCGGGCAAGTGAACGCCGCCAAGTCAATGCTTCAAGCCGGTGAAACAATTGCCCAAAAGGACCCATTTTTAAAGGCGCTGTATCAAACCTGCTTAGCAAGCATTGGCGATGTTGCTTCTGCTCCATTAACACCAATGCCGAAAAGGTGAGTTTTTGTGAGCGAAAGATTGCTTTCCATTCAAAGCGCCAGACAGTAAGGTGTTATAAACCGAGAGTGTCCCCTATGCGCAGACGTGATCGTCGCCTTCTTTTGATTTGTGCTGCTGGTGTCGTCCTTTTGGGCGCGACGGCGGTTGCTAGTCTGGCGCTTAAGGATACGGCGTCTTTCTTTTTCTCGCCTGCTGATGCCGCGAAGAAAAAGCCCGTAGCGGGCACCCAGGCCCGCATCGGCGGCTTGGTCGCAAAGGGTACGGTGGTGCGCAGCGAAAACGGTGTGGTCAATTTCGTTGTCACAGACGGCACAGCAGACTTGCGGGTGAACTACCGCGGCGTATTGCCCGATTTGTTTCGCGAGGGCCAAGGCGTGATCGCTGAAGGTCGTTTTCGATCCAATGATGTTTTTGAGGCGCGCACGATCCTAGCCCGCCATGATGAAAATTACATGCCCAAGGAAGTCGCCGATGCGCTTAAAGCCTCGGGTCAATGGCGTGAGGCACCCATGCCGGTTAGCCAAGCTGGGCAAAAAACCAGCGATCTTTCATCGATAAGCTCTGGCTCGACCAACGTCCCATCTAGAACGCTGTATTCGGGCTCCAACTGAGTGGACTTCAGGTCAGTTTGCTCGGGATTCAACAGCCAAAGCAGTTGAAGCGCACAGGGCGCGGGGTACATAATGGCTTATGATCGCTGAACTCGGACACTTCCTCATCTTTTTAGCCCTTGCAGCCAGCCTTGCCCAAACTGGATCAGGCCTGTGGGGCGGGCACGCGCATGACGGTCGCTTCGCTGCCATGGCACGGGCATCGGCGGATGTATCCGCTTTGGCCATCGCTTTAGCATTTCTTGCCTTGATGAGTGCCTTCATCCGCTCTGATTTTTCGGTGCAAAATGTGGCAACCAACAGCCACACTCTAAAGCCACTCCTCTATAAGATCGCTGGAACTTGGGGCAGTCATGAAGGCTCTATGGTATTGTGGTGTTTGATCTCCGCAGGCTTTGGCTGGATGTTGGCCCGGTTTTCTAAAGGACTGCGCTGGGATTTGCGTGCCCGCGCGGTTGGGGTTCAAGGCCTTTTGACGGCGGTGATGATGGCCTATCTGGCTTTTGCCTCCAATCCGTTTGTGCGTCTTGATCCAGCACCCTTACAAGGCGCTAGCTTAAACCCCTTGCTCCAAGACCCCGCATTGGCCGCTCACCCACCTTTTTTATATCTGGGCTATGTCGGTTCTTCGGTGGTGTTTTCATTGGCCGTTGCGGCCTTGCTCGAGGGCCGCGTGGACGCGGCCTGGGCGCGGTGGGTGCGACCGTGGGCGCTGGCTTCTTGGACGTTTTTGACCATCGGCATCACCCTTGGTTCTTATTGGGCCTATTATGAACTGGGCTGGGGTGGGTGGTGGTTCTGGGACCCGGTTGAGAATGCAAGCTTTATGCCTTGGCTCTTGGGGGCCGCCTTATTGCACTCCGCCATTGTAACTGAAAAGCGCGGGGGTCTAGCCAGCTGGACGATTTTACTGGCGATTTTGACATTTTCCTTGTCCCTACTTGGAACCTTCTTGGTGCGCTCAGGTGTGTTGACCTCCGTGCACGCTTTTGCCCTCGACCCCAAGCGTGGATTTATGATCTTGATGATTTTGGCGGCTTTTACTGGGGGAGCGTTAGCACTCTTTGCTTGGCGGGGTCCAAGCCTTGGTTCGGATCGGGGGTTATTCGCGCCGATCAGCCGAGAGGGCGCTTTGGTCGTCAATAATCTGTTTTTGACGGTCGCAACCGCGACTGTTTTAGTCGGAACACTTTATCCCTTGTTGGGGGAGGCAGTGTTTAAGCGCGCGCTATCGGTTGGCCCGCCCTATTTCAATCTTGCCTTCACGCCCTTGATGGCACTGGTCCTGATCGTATTGCCCATAGCCCCTTTCTTGGCGTGGAAGCGCGGTGACTTAGCGGGGGCTTTACAGCGCCTATGGGTCGCAGGGGCTTGTGCCGCCTTAGCGATGACGCTGACCTGGGCTCTCATGGGGGGCAAAGCTTTAGCCGCCATTGGGATTGGACTTGGGGCGTGGCTTGTGTGTGGCGCGATTTCAGAAGTTCTAGACCGCGCCAAGTTTGGCAAGTTGGCTTGGCCGCAGGTTTGGTCGCGGCTTAAAGGGGTGCAACGCGCCGCATGGGGCATGACCATCGCGCATATGGGCTTGGGCGTTTTTGTCTTAGGTGCTGTTTCTGAAACAGCATTCCGCCAAGAGCACACCGCTTCTTTAGGTCTTGGCGAAACCACCCAATTTGCAGGATCAAGTGTAACGCTCAAAAGCGTAACGGCCGAAGAAGGCCCCAATTATTATGCGGACAGGGCACTTTTGGTGGTAACAAGGGGTACGCGCGAATTCACCTTAACGCCCGAAAGGCGATTTTACCCTGCTTCGCGGATGCCAACCACGGAGGTAGCAATCCGTTCATCCCTGGGTGGGGATGTCTATGCGGCTTTGGGTGACCCTTCCCAAATCTCTGGCCGAATGGCTTGGACGGTGCGCTTATATTCGAACCCACTGGTGATTGGTATTTTCGGTGGCGCGTTTTTAATGGCACTTGGGGGTGCTGTTAGCTTAACGGATCGTCGTTTGCGCGTGGGGGCACCCCAGCCCGCGCGGCTTAAGGGTGCCAAGATCTCTCCAGAGCCAAAGGCTGATTTTGGTTTGCAGGGAGCAGGAACCAGTACCCCATGATAGTGCGGCGTTTGACACAGTGGATGATCCTTTGGGCCCTAAGCTTTGTCACTTTGCTTGCCGCCCCCGTTTTTGCCGCACAGGGATCGCTTGTCACACCCGAACAGGCGTTGAGCGATCCGAACCAAGAAGCGCGTGCCCAGAATTTAGCGCGCGAAATCCGCTGTGTTGTGTGCGAGAATGAACCAGTCGCTTTGTCATCGGCTCAAATCGCTTTGGATATGCGTAAAGCCATTCGCGAACGGATTACCGCTGGAGATAGTGACGCGCAGGTACGGCGTTTCTTTGCCGAACGTTATGGCGAGTTTGTTCTGTTGCGTCCCCGTCTTGGCCTCGACACCTTGGCGCTATGGGGCACGCCCTTGGCCTTATTGCTAATGGGCGGAGCTGGCCTTTATTGGGTTAGCCGCCGCAAAGAAATTGGCCCCGAAATTGCGCCAGAGCTTCAAGACGATGAGGTGCGTGCTGCACTGAAAGAGTATCAATTATCTGATTTAAATGATTAAAATATGGTCCAATTAGATTTTTTCACACCAACTTTACTCTAAATGAATTGTAATGTTTTAGTCATGGTCTGGCCATGTTTGAGATGTCATACTACATCCAATAAGGCTCGAAGGTCGGGCCTTTGTAGGCGCAGGATGAAGTTCATGTCGTTGGACACTCAAAGTGATAAGTTTGCCCCAAGCTCTCAACCCAACTCGCAACAAGTGACGCCACAAAGTGTGGCAAGACCTTTTATGCGTCGTCCCATTCTGACTGGTGCAGCCGCTATTGCTTTGGCTATTGGGGCCTTTGGGGTGGGACAGGTTCTTTCGCCGGGCGAGATTTCAGCGCAACAAATTTCAACTCAAGCTCCCAAGGCCGCAACAATGTTGCCCAGCTTTGCCGATTTGGTAGAGCGTGTGTCCCCCGCCGTGGTGTCTTTAGAAGTGGTTGCAGTATCTGAAGCTCCATCTGGTGGGCCATCCATGGAAGATTTGGAAGGATTGCCCCCACAATTACGTCGCTTTTTTGAGCAAATGCCCAATCAACGCGATGGTCAGCAAGCGAGGCCGCGCGAACAGATAGGCGGTGGCTCAGGCTTTTTCATCTCTTCAACGGGCTATATCGTCACCAATAATCACGTGGTTGAAAAAGCCAAAGAAATTACAGCCACCCTCAAAGATGGTCGCGAACTTAAAGCCAAGATCATTGGTCGCGATGAGCGTACCGATTTGGCGGTCTTAAAAGTTGAAGGGGGTAGCTTCCCCTATGTTCAATTTGCGCCTGAAGCAAAAGTTCGCGTTGGCGATTGGGTGGTTGCAATCGGTAATCCGTTTGATTTGGGTGGTACCGCCACTGCCGGGATCATTTCGGCATTAGGCCGCGATTTCCGTGGTGAAAGCAATATTGCGGACTTTATGCAAATTGACGCGCCAATCAATCCGGGCAATTCCGGTGGGCCGACTTTTGATATGAGTGGCCGGGTTATCGGGGTGAATACCGCGATTTTCACGCGCTCTGGCGGTAATATTGGGATTGGTTTTGCCATTCCTGCAAGTTTGGCTGACCGTACAACCAAACAGATTATTGCCCAAGGCAAAGTGACCTATGGCTGGCTTGGGGTCACGATCCAAGATGTTAGCCGTGAAATGGCCGATAGTTTTGGCTTGGGGGCTGACGCCAAAGGCGCGTTGATTGCCAATGTATCCCCAGGTGCGCCAGCGGCAAAAGCTGGTCTTAAGCGCGGTGATGTTGTGCTAAAGTTCAATGGTCAAAAGATCGAAGGGTCCAGCGATTTGACCCGACGCGTCGGACAAACCAATGTTGGTGAAGTGGTCAAGCTTGAAATTGCTGGTGCTGATGGTAGCCGCCGCACGGTTTCAGTTACCATTGCTGCGAGACCGTCTGAACAACAACTCGCCCGTGGTGATGCTACCGGCCCTGATGGGGTACCGCCATCAGCAGCGGCAGCTTCGAGTGCGCTGGGTTTAAGTGTTGGGCCATTGTCAGCCCAAGCGCGCACCCGCCTTCGCCTTCCGCCAAATGAAGCCGGCGTCTTGATCTTAGAGGTTGATCCAGACTCCAAAGCTGCCAAGCGGGGTATCCGCGCTGGGGACGCTATTTTGACGGCTAATGATAAAGAAGTGCGCTCTTCGGAAGAGCTAGAAGCAGCGGTAAAAGCAGCCCGAGCAGCGGGACGTGCTTTCATTGGATTGTTTATCCAAAGCCAAGCCGGTGGCGGCGGCTTTGTCGCTTTGCCTTTGGATGCAGAGGAATCAGACGCCCCGTCTAGGCCGAAAAAATAATTGTCATTGTTGGGGGGATAAGCCATGCGCGTCCTGATTGTGGAAGATGCTGGCGAAAGCGCACTATATATGCGCCGGGCCTTAGAAGAATCGGGTCATGTCGTCGATCTAGCGGGAGACGGTGAAACCGGCGAGATGATGGCCAGAGGTGGGGCGTTTGATGTGCTTGTGTTTGACCGTATGCTGCCCAAAAAGGATGGCCTGAGTGTGGTTGCTGATTTGCGCACTGCGGGAATTGTCACGCCGGTTTTGTTTCTGTCGGCCTTAGGCGATGTTGAACATCGGGTTGAGGGCCTTAATGCCGGTGGGGATGATTATCTTGCAAAGCCTTATGCGGCGAGTGAGTTGATCGCCCGCGTTGAAGCTTTAGGTCGCCGCCAAGAGGGTGGATCACCTTCAACTCATTTAAAAGTAGGTGAGCTTGAAATGGACCTTCTCGCCCGCGTTGTTCGCCGCGAGGGTAAGAAGATTGATATTCAGCCGCGTGAGTTCCGACTACTGGAATATCTCATGCGTAACGCCAACCAAGTGGTGACACGCACGATGTTGCTGGAGAAGGTGTGGGATTATCATTTTGATCCCCAAACCAATGTGATCGACGTACATGTATCGCGTTTGCGCTCCAAAATTGATCGAGATTTTGACAAGCCGATGCTTCATACGGTGCGAGGTGCCGGATATCGGCTAGAGGCATAGCGCCTATGATCACAAAGCTGCTCACGCCATTTGGTTCGCTGATGCGGACGACAACATTACGCGTGGCCATAGCATTTGCAGGTTTGTTTGCTGGTTTTGCTTTGCTTTTGCTTGGATTTTTGTATGCGACTACAGTCGGCCGCCTTGGCTTGGAGGCAGACCGTTATGCCCGAAAGGAGCTGATTGAGCTGAGTAATATCTGGGAGCAGCAATCGATCAATGGCCTCAATATGGCTGTCATTCAACGTGCCGCACAAGCCAGTGAATCGCTTTATGTCTTGGTCAAGCCCGATGGTCGCGTCCTTTCGGGCAATATCGATAGCGCACCCTTAGATCTCTCACAGGTACGCCGTCCCGATGCGGATGCGCCCCTAAACCCCAATGCAGCCGTGGCAACGGGCTTTAGCTATGAACGACCCGTGCCTGAAACTGGGCGCTTGGAACGTAGGCGCGCCCGTGGCTTCTTTTTGGCGGGGCCAGACGGATTTGGACTATTTGTTGCGCGCGACTTAGGGCCTGGGCTACAGATTGCCGATCAGGTGGCGCGGGTGATTTGGATGGGCGGCGCTGGGGTCTTAGCTTTTGCCTTGATCGGTGGATTTTTGGTGGCCCGCCAAGTTGCTGGACGTGTGCATGAATTAACCATGACCACCCGCGCGGTGATGGCAGGCGACCTTAAGCGGCGGGCTGCAGTGCGTACCCTCGCACCCGGTGAGGGCGATGAGTTTGACGATCTGACCGAAGACTTGAATGCCATGCTAGAGCGCATTGATCGCTTGGTCGCTGCTGCGCGCACAACGGGGGATGCCATCGCCCATGATTTGCGTTCCCCCCTAACGCGCTTGCGCACCCGCCTTGAAGATAGTGCCCTCAGAGACCAAACACTGGACGAATTAAGAGAGGTCATTGAAGATGCGATCAGTCAATTGGATGATGTAGTGGCAACCTTTAATGCAGTGTTACGCTTGTCACGCTTAGAGGCGGGCGAAGGCGGCAAGCTTGAAGCGCTCGACGTCAGTGTTTTGGTTACCCAATTGGCTGAATTGTTTGAGCCTGTGATTGAAGAAGCGGGCTTGGTGTTTACGCCTAATATCCAACCGGGTCTGATGATCTTGGCCGACCGCTCATTGTTGGCCCAAGCCATCTCAAATTTGTTGGATAATGCGGTGAAATATACCCAATGTGGTGAAATACAACTTCATGCAAAGCACCTTCCCGCCAACCAGGTCGAGATCAGCATCAGCGATAGTGGGCGCGGCATACCGCTGGAAAAGCGCGATTATGTTGTGAAGCGTTTTGCCCGCTTGGATAATGCACGGTCACTGCCTGGTTCTGGCATTGGGCTTTCTTTGGCCGTGGCGATCGCTGAATTACACGGTGGGCGATTGGTGCTATCGGATGGCTTGACCCATGAACATGGCGATGGCTTTGGCCTTCTAGCACGTCTGATTTTACCGATGATGACACCATGATTGCCATCAAGCCCCTAGGACCCAAGCCCGAGTCCATGGCCGTGGCGCGGAGCGTTTCACCTTATTTGGAACGACTGTGTCAAAGACGTGCAGATGCTTTTCAAGGCTTTGTGCATGGTTCGCTGTGTGATGGCTTTCTCAATGCCTTTGCACACGCCGCGGCGGCAGATCAGCTTGGATTGCACGAGGCAATGGCGGCATTGCGCCAGGCCAAAGCTGATACGCATTTGGGATGCGCGCTTGGGGATTTAAGTGGTGAACTTGGCTTACAAGATGTCACCCATTATTTGTCCAGCTTGGCCGATATCGCTACCTGTAGCGCCATGGGATTGGCGTGTCGCACGGCGCAATCACGCGATAAGGCACTCATGGGAGGGCAGGCCCTCGTTCCAGGTCTGTTTATCCTGGCGATGGGCAAGCATGGGGCAGGAGAGCTCAATTATTCCAGCGATATTGACTTGGCGGCATTTTACGATCGTGACGCTTTTGAAGAAGAAGCCCGCGACAATGCGAGCGGTCTATGCGTGCGTCATGTTCAAGCGGTTTCGCGCATTCTTGAAGAGGTAACACCTGATGGTTATGTCTTTCGGGTGGATTGGCGGTTAAGGCCTGATCCCGCATCCACGCCCGTTGCTGTTTCGCTTCGCGCTGCTGAAGCCTATTATGAGAGTGTAGGACAAAATTGGGAACGGGCAGCCTTTATCAAGGCCCGCGCAATAGGTGGTGATTTGACCATTGCGGCATCATTTCTCGATCATTTACGACCCTTTATTTGGCGCAAGAACCTTGATTTTGCGGCCATTGATGATGTGCAATCCATTTTGCGGCAAATTCATGCTGTGCACCGCTCCAAAGATTCAGATGATCCAGCTTTTGATGTGAAACTAGGGCGCGGCGGGATCCGTGAGATTGAGTTTTTTGCCCAAACCCAGCAATTGATTTTGGGCGGCCGTGATGCCAGCCTGCGGCTACGCGGCACGTTGGATGCATTGGATGCACTGGTGGATGCCGGGAGAATTGATGCCCCTGCGCGCGATGATTTGGCGCATGGATATCGGTTTTTACGCGCGATAGAGCATCGCATTCAAATGCTAGACGATGAGCAAACCCATCAACTGCCATCAGACCCATCTAGGCGCGCGCGCGTGGCGGTTTTGTCAGGGCACGAAAATCTGGCCGCCTTGGACCGCGATATCCGCGCCTGTCGGGACATGGTCCGCACCCGTGTGCGAGAGCTCTTTCCCGAGAGCAAGCCCCTATCAAGCCCATTGGGATCATTGGTGTTTACCGGCGTTGAAGATGATCTTGAAACCTTAGAAACTATCGCATCCTTAGGGTTTAGCGAGCCATCTTCCATCGCCAAGACTATTCGCGCTTGGCACCATGGCCATATTCCAGCTACCCGAACTGCGCGCGCGCGTGAGCTTTTAACCGCCCTCACGCCAGAACTTCTCCAAGCCATAGCAGCTACTGGGGAACCTGAGATTGGCTTTGCTCGGTTTCAAGATTTTTTTGCGGCCCTTCCAGCAGGCGTCCAAATCCTGTCTTTATTTAAAGCAGAACCGAAGATTTTAAAGGAGACCTGTGCAACCTTGGCACTTGCCCCGCGATTAGGCACGGTCTTGGCACAACGACCTGCGATATTAGATGCGATGCTTTCGCCCCATTTTTTGGCACCCTTAGCCCCAGACACCTCTGAAATTGACCACAATATCATGGCAGATATGGTGATCCATCCCGATCAATTTGAACACAGTTTGGATATCGTTCGGCGTTGCCACCGTGAAGAATTGTTCCGCATCGGTTTTCAGGTCTTACACGGACGCGCCAGAGCCGATCAAGCGGGGCGGGCTTATTCCAAATTAGCTGAGGCGACTATTCAATCCCTCATTCCTGTTGCAACAGAGTCTTTGGTACCTATCCATGGCCGTATTCATGGGCGCTTTGCGGTGTGTGCTTGGGGTAAACTAGGTGGACAGGAATTAGCGGCAGACTCGGATTTAGATCTTATGATTGTCTATGACGTGGATGATGAGTTGCAAGAATCCGACGGTGAGCGCCCAATCAGTGCTGAGCAATGGCACACCCGTTTTACCCAAAGGTTGGTATCGGCGCTTTCGGTTCAAACCGCAGAAGGCAGTCTCTATGATGTGGATATGCAATTGCGTCCATCTGGTCGGGCTGGCCCTGTTGCCGTGCAGTTTTCAGCTTTGAAGCATTATTACCGTGACCAGGCTTGGACGTGGGAGCTTCAAGCGCTTACCCGGTTGCGCCCTGTTGCGGGGGACCTTGAATTGATCTCTGAAATAATGGACATGAAGGCGCAGGTATTGTCAGTGCCGCGCGAGTTAGGGACAATACGGGCCGATATTGTTGCGATGCGCAAAAAAATGGCTTTGGCACATCCTGTTCGCGGGCGATGGGATATCAAACGCCAGTCGGGTGGTTTGATTGATCTTGAGTTTTTAAGCCAATATTATCAGCTTTTAGGGGCCTCACGAGGTCATAATTGTGTTCGTGCCAATACGATTGAAGCGCTCCATGCGCTGGCAGAATTTGGTGTATTGGCTTTTGAAACGGCTGGGCGCTTGATCCTAGCGGGACGTGTCCTCCATGATGTCCGTCAGATTCTGGCGGTTGCAGCCGGGCCAAATTTTGATGCCGACCGGGCAGGTTCAGGATTAAAGCGCGCCATCGCCCGCTGTTTGGATGCGCCAGACTTTACCACCGTTCAGGCCAAACTGGACGATGCGCAAACCCTTATTCGTGAGCAATTTATGCAGTTTGCAGTTTAAGCGACGGAATGGGACGCCCCAGCCGTTAAACCATAACATCACTGCATGTTTGCCCGGCTGGGGGGTTAACTACATATCTAAGGAAATCAGAGATGCACTTAAAACTCATGTTTATAGCTGCTGCTTTTGCCTTGATGGCCAGTCCTATCATGGCAGAGCAAGTGACAACACCACCGCCGCCACCCCATGGATTGGGCTTATTTGACCGCGCCGACCTCAATCAGGATGGAGTACTCACCATCCAAGAAGTCAAGGCCGCGCGGGCCAGTATGTTTACGCGTGCGGACCTCAATAAGGATGGTTACATCGTTAAAGAAGAAATGCGCGCCTTGCGTTCACCCCGCCCCCCCAAGCAATTAGGTGTGCGTCGCGAACTTAGGGACGAAGGGCCACGGCGGGAGAAGCGCGATCTACTGGCCGATTTTGATACCAATGCAGACGGGTCGGTCACCCGTAGTGAGTATGATGCAGGCATGGCCCGCCTGGCGGAAGAAAAGCAATCTGAGGCGCAAGCGCGTGGCGATAACTCATTTACCCGTTTTGATGCCAATAAGGACGGCCGCTTAGATAAAAGCGAACTGGTGGACATGCGTGCAAAAATGAAACATCCCACGAAGCGACCCCCTTTCCCACCTCAGCTCGATACTGATAAGGATGGAAAAATCAGTAAGGATGAATGGATGGCCAGCCCAGATCCACTTTTTGAACGTGCCGATACGAATAAGGATGGTCGCTTAACGCGCGAGGAAGCCGCTGCAGCTGCCCGCCTTGGGCGGAAGGGTGGCCATCATCAGAGGGGCCATGAGCGTGAAGAGCACCGCGAGTAACCCTTGGTCAAGGTCACATGTCCAAACCGCATTATTTTGATCCTTTAGCTGGTTTGGTTGAAAAAGCACGGCGCGGCGATACATTTGCCGCCCGTGCTTTGGTGAAAGCGGTTACACCAAGTATCTGGAACCTATCTTGGCGTTTACTCCATGATGCAGCAGAGGCCGAAGATGTCACCCAAGAAACCCTGATCCGGCTATGGAAAATCTTACCAAGTTGGAAACCAGGTCAGGCGCGTATTCAAACTTGGCTCCATCTTGTGACGACCAATCTGTGCTTTGATAGGCTCAGAAAGTCTAGACGTTTTGTCTATGGGGAGACCCTGCCAGAGCAAAGCGACCCAAGTCCTTTGCCCGATGCAGGTTTACTACAAGAAGTTATGCAAAGCCGGGTTGATCGGGCACTTGGAGGGCTTCCTCATCGTCAACGTGCCGCGATTATTCTCACCCATTATGATGCTTTACCGGCCAGAGAAGTTGGTGTGATTTTGGGGATTAGTGTGGAAGCGGTCGAATCCTTATTGGCGCGTGCAAGGCGCGCTTTGCGCTTGGCTCTCAAGGACGACAAACAAGAATTTTTTCAACCATCTGTAGGAGGAACCGCCGCATGACCCAGATCTCTAGCGATCCCCTTGCCTCGCTGTTGGAGCAAGCAGGACCTGTGCCTACACCGCCCTTAGCCAGGATTGAGGCGGCGGCGATGGCAGCTTATAAAGCACAGAATTTAGGACGCCCTCTATGGCCTGTTCGTTTAGCTGCTTTGGCTGCACTGGTGATTGTTGGATTTGGTGGATTTATAGCCTTTCAGTCTTGGCAGACTTCGCAGAGCAATCAAAAGGCCATGCAGGCCGATGCCGATGCTTTTGCCGAAGAGCTCATAACCGCCAATCTGGATCCAACTTATTAAAAGTACGGCATGGGTGGTAGCTGCTGCGGGATGTGGTGAAGCTTGTCCCGTTTGATGCGAAAGTGGCTTCGCATCCGTGAAAACGCACTCTAGAGGTCAGCTATGACGATTAAACTAGATGAAGCCGTAGATCGGCTGTTAACGCGCGCCAAATCCTTGGGGGCACAAGAAGCTGACGCGGCATGCGTTGAGCGTCAAAGCCTATCGGTCTCAGTGCGCATGGGAAAATTGGAATCGGTGGCGCGTGAAGAAAGTTCTTCGGTAGGTTTGCGCGTCCTGATAGGTAAAAAGCAAGCTGGTGCTTCAACCAGTGATTTCAGCTTAGCGGCGCTGGACGCTCTAGCTTCGCGGGTAGTGGCTATGGCCAAGGCCGCCGCCGAAGACCCATGGTGTGGGTTGCCGGAGCCTGAGGCACTTGCAAAAGATTGTATCGATCTGGCCATGTGGGACGATACACCGCCTTCTATCGAGGATTTGGAAAGCCGCGCATTGATCAGCGAAGCAGCGGCCTTGGCAGAGAAGGGCGTTACCAATTCTGCTGGCTCTGGCGCTGAATGGGGGGCTAGCCAAGTGGTTTATGGGGCCAGCAATGGCTTTTTGGGCAGCTATCGTGGCACATCATGGGGTTTGGGCCTCTCTGCCATTGCCGAACGAGATGATCAAAAAGAACGCGATTGGTATAGCGATTCAAGTCGATTTTTAAATGAGCTTCGCGATGCCACTTTCATTGGCCAGCGCGCAGGAGCACGTGCAGTCCTGCGTTTAGGTGCTACGAAACTAGAAAGTTGTACCGCTCCGGTAATATTTGAGAACCGCGTTGCGCCGCGTTTGATCGGATTTTTCCTCGGCGCGATTTCTGGTGCATCCATTGCACGGGGTGTTTCGTTTCTGCGCGAGAAAATGGGCACCCAAGTCTTCGCCAAAGGCATTCAAATTACCGATAATCCGCACTTGGTGGGTGGTTGGTCATCGCACCCTTTTGACGGGGAAGGCTGCCAAGTCGCCCCCCGTGATTTGATCTGCGAAGGTGTCTTGCAAACCTGGTTACTCAATTCTGCTAGTGCGCGCCAATTAGGGTTGCGTTCAACAGGCCACGCAGCGCTTAATCCTGGAGGTGCACCTGGAATTAGCACAAGCAATGTGAAACTCATGCCCGGAGAGCATGATTTGGTGGGTCTGCAACGCGAGGCCGGTAAGGGTTTGCTCGTCATCGAAACGATGTCGCCTAGCTTTAATGCCAATACGGGCGATTATTCTGTTGGCGTTTCGGGCCTATGGTTTGAACAAGGCCAGATTGTGCGCCCTGTTCATGAGATCACGGTGGCAGGCAATCTGCTTGATATGTATGCCGTCCTTATTCCTGGAAATGATTATGAAGGCCGCTCATCAATTGAGTGCCCTAGTATTTTGATCCCTTCGATGACGATTGCTGGGGCTTAAGCGATGGCGCTTGCTGCGGATTTAGCCCTAGCAGTGGCAGCAGCTAACGAGGCTGGGGCCATGGCCATGCGCTTTTATGGCCAAGAGCTTGATGTCAGCAATAAATCGCCCAATGACCCTGTGAGCAATGTAGATATTGCCATAGATGCGTTCTTAAAAGCGCAATTGAGAGAGGCACGTCCTAATTATGGTTGGTTGTCTGAAGAAAGTGTCGATGACCATTCGCGGCATTCCGCACGTTTTTGCTGGGTAGTTGATCCAATTGATGGGACGCGCGCCTTTATTAAAGCCAAGCCCCATTTTACCATTTGTATTGGCCTGTTAGACCATAATGTACCGGTTTTGGGTGTTGTATTTAACCCTGCGACGGGTGAAATGTTTGAAGCCATACAAGGTGGCGGTGCGCGCTTAAACGGGGTTGAGATTGCGCCAAGCACTTGTGATGCGATCGAAGGGTGCGCGATGCTTGGGGATCCAGCCATGTTTCGCCACCCAGCTTGGCAACCGCCTTGGCCGCAGATGGATGTGGTCAGCCGCAATTCGATTGCTTACCGCATGTGCCTTGTCGCATGCGGTCAGTATGATGCGGCCATAGCTTTGTCGGCAAAACAGGATTGGGACTTAGTAGCCGCGTCGGTTATTGTCGATGAGGCTGGGGCCATTGCAACCACTCATGAAGGGGCAGCCTTGATGTACAATCAACCCAATCCACGTCAAATAAGCCTTGTGGTGGCTGGCAGGGGGCTGCATAGCTTATTGATAGGCCGTGTTCACCATGTAAAGCTTGCTTGAGGATCTAATGGAAACCACATCCAGCCCTAAAAAACAATTATTACACCTTGTCATTGGCGGTGAGATGCGCAATCTCGACTCTGTTGAGTTTCGTGACCTCACGAAGCTGGACTATGTAGGGGCATACCCAAATTATGCTCAGGCCCGCGACGCTTGGAAGCATGCGGCGCAAAGCAGCGTCGACAATGCGCATATGCGCTATTTTGTCATTCACGCGCATCGGTTGATCGATCCCAACGGCCCTATACCAGACGATGAAGATCACTAATCTAGCAGAGCCATTGGTGGCCACAGACCAAACAAATCCAAGACCTCAAACCAGTGCCAATTTGCTCAAGCGGTTTTGGTCTGTTTGGTTGCGCCATGATGGGGTTAGCTTGGCCTTGGCAACCTTCTTAATGGCAATTGTGGCAGCCGCGTCGGCGACTTATCCGTGGCTCTTTGGTCAGGTGATTGACGCCTTGGCCCAATTGAGCGGCGGGGCAGCCCCCTTAAAAGCGCAAGTCTTTGGACGTTTGACCCCAGCCACTATTGCCATCCTTGGCCCTTTGGCGATCATCGCAGCGACTCTGATCAAGGGGCTGGCCCTATACGCCTCTACCCTATTGACCAATCAAGTGGCCTTATCGGCGACCACTAAGATTCAGCAAGACTTATTTGCTAAGCTTTTAAGCTTAGATTTTTCACGTCTCAACAGCGAACCTTCCGGTGCATTCGCGGCACGGTTTTTGAACGATATAAATGCAGTGCGTGAAGCGGTCTTGCGCGCCGCCAATAGTTTTGTGCGCGATTGTTTGACCTTGGTTGGCGTCATCGTCGTGATGATATTGGGCGATTGGCAGCTTGCCCTTGTGTGCCTGATCATCCTGCCCTTGGCGATTGGGCCGGTATCGATGATTGGCGCGCGCTTGCGAAAAACCTCAGCGCAGGCTCAGCAACAGGCCGCCGATTTAGCTGGGGTGGTTGAAGAAAGCATGGGCGGCATTCGGCTTGTTAAGTCCTACGGATTGGAAGGTTTTGAGGCCATGCGCGTGGGGCGTGCTCTCACAACTCGCATGAAGCTGCTTTTGAAAATGGCTGAGCAAAAAGGCCGCGTTGACCCGATATTAGAAGTTTTGGGGGGGCTTGCTATTGCTGGCGTTTTTGCATTTGCGGGCTTACGGATCGCCCAAGGTGCGGCAAGTGTGGGCACATTAACGGCCTTTATTGCATCTTTGCTTCTTGCGGCCCAATCTGTGCGAAGCCTTGGTGGCCTCAATAGCGTCATCCAAGAGGGTTTGTCGGCCTTGGCGCGTTTTTTCACGGTTTTAGATGAAGTACCCAGCATTCGCGACCGCGAACCGACCATGCATTTACCCAAAGGGCCAGGGCGTATTGAGTTTGAACAAGTAACCTTTGCTTGGCCCGATGGCAGTAATGGCCTTGATAATGTGAGCTTTACCGCAGAGCCCGGGCAAACACTCGCTTTGGTTGGCCCTTCTGGGGCGGGTAAGTCAACAATCTTGAATCTAGTGCCTCGTCTGTTCGATCCAACTTCTGGGTATGTGCGCGTTGATGGGTTTGACACCCGTCTTGTTAGCCTAGCCAGTCTGCGCCACACCATTGCCCTTGTCAGCCAGGAAGCGACCCTGTTTGACGCCACAATCGCCCAAAATGTTGCCATGGGGATGCCAAAAGCTAGTCCAGAGGCGGTCCGTGCGGCCCTAGATGCGGCAGCGTGCGACTTTGTGGATCGCTTGGACGGGGGGATGTTGGCCCAAGTCGGGCCGCGCGGTTCGCGCTTGTCGGGCGGAGAGCGCCAGCGTGTAGCGCTCGCGCGTGCCATTTTACGCAATTGCCCAATCCTATTGTTGGATGAGCCGACCAGTGCACTTGATGCAGAATCTGAAACGCGCGTTCAAGAAGCATTAGAGCGTTTTGCGAGCACGCGCACCACGATTGTGGTTGCCCATCGCCTATCCACTGTCCGGCGCGCAGATCTGATCTTAGTGCTCAATCATGGCAAAATCGTTGAACGGGGTAATCATGAATGCTTAATGGCTCTAGGTGGCCTGTATAAAGAATTGGCAGCTCTACAATTTCAGACCAGATCAACTTAGCATTCACTCTCGTTACGAACCAATCGTAAACCTTGACGAATGGGCATGTTAGGTGCAGGTGGTGATAGGGAGGTGAGGGCAATGCGTAAGACAGGCTTGGAAATTTTGTTGTCCATGGAGAGAGGCTGAAACAGTCCTAAAACCCTGTCCCCGACACCTTTTTCAATCAAGGGCAGAAATGCCAGTTCAATTTCGGCGCGCTGCCCAACCCCTGCACCAAAAGCAATAGCGCGCGCCAATGCAGGGCCTGGGGCTGACATGGCAGATTCGAGTAGTGCGCGAACCAAAGCTTGATCGGGTCCGTGAAACAGGCTGCACACTTCATGGTCGCGTAAATCGCGCCCGGTCCAGAATTTAAGTTCTGTGCCAATTGTTTTAAATGTAAACACCCCTTCGCCAACCCGTTGGGCCAGGAATATCCGATCAATGATGGTTGAAGCGTCCCTTGTTAAAACAGAATCCCCACCATGGTGGGATCCAAGGTCGCTTAAAGCCTGCCAAGAGCTCAAAAACGCCTGACTTTCTGGATGCAACGCGCCGTAATTCATCTGGAATTCCCCATTTTGGGCCAATTGGACTGATTGCCCGTGGGTAACGCAGGACTTGTGCCAGATTAGGTAAATGGAAAACCCAAACTACATCTCAAAGTACGCTTAGCGCGTATATAGGCGTGATTGAACGATTGTTGAACCTGGAGAGCCGGTCACGTGCCTCACAAAGCCCCAAGGACACAGGGGCCACCGATCCAGAGCATGGCGATAAGCGAAAGAAGCATGCCGACTGTGCGGCCGAAGGAGGTTCCTTCAAAACCCGACAGGCCTTAGCGTGCAAGGTCCACCCCACTGTCAGACAAAATCCACCCAAATTTATAATCTAGATTGCGCTGCCAATGAAAGCTAACGCACATAGACCAATAAAAGCAATTGGGGCTATTTCAATGGCATTACCATGGGCGCGATTAGCCCGAATCAATGGGGCATATCCACCGTCTCTCATTACAATCTACTCGCGTCGACGCAGATTGATAATCTGCCAAAGCAAGCCAAAAATGATGAAACTATTAAGCCTGACATAAAGGGCAGCCGCGCTAAAAGCATCTGTGGGTTAGGGTCTCCACAATAATCACTGGTCTGCCACTTTCTCACCATCAAATCGTCATCGAAGTAGCGTTTAAGAATTGGTGAATAGGCACGCGCGAACGCGAACCTATCTATTCATATGTTTTCAGTATTCGCCTGTTAGCGTGTTTCAATCAAGGAGGGAAAGCCGATGGCAATCATGATCGTGGGACTAATCTTGATAGCTCTAGGCTTGGTCGCATTATCGGTAGGTATAGCGTTCGTTCGCGTGATGGGCGAGCAATTTGACGAACTGTTGCCGCAGCGCATGGTTGATTTATCAGGGTTTATTCAGTTCCCCAAATAAATCAGGAAGTTGCAGTCGTGATGCTGCGCTTGTTGCAAGGATGATGCTTATTAGGTGGTAGTTTTTTTTGATTAGTATATCTAGGTTGTTGTGAATGCCTTATGGCAGATGCCTGCCCACCCTTTGTTGCGTGCATTTGGTAAAAGAATGATCTGAAATTGCCAATGATTAGATCGCCATTAGCTGGGATATAGGTGAAGTGTTGTCACCTAAGACATTTTTGAGCTAAGCGCGTTGGGGTAGTTGCAGTTGTTGATGAGGCAGATTAGGTAAGCCCTTAAGAAAGATCTCTTAGGTATCGCTTTGGCAGGCTGGGCAGCGGGCGAGCTTTTTTATACCATAGGGTTTACGTCCATCAACCCATTGGTTTTTGGACCCAAATTTTCAGCTTTTGTAAGCAAGAAATGCCAGTGTCCAATAGATCAATCTCTCCAAACAATGGCCAGGGCTAATCCAATTGGGATTTGATTGGATACATTCCCAAGCACGTCCATACAAATTCAAGTGTAACCAAAAATGAGTGCCGGGACATCTAAGGTTAGTTGACTTAGAACAGGCAAGAATGAGTATGGAAATCGTCAATGGTTATCTTTGCGGGGGTTGTAACGATGTCGCTTTTACCAAGAAAAACATCGATCCTGCTCACCCCAAAGTCACACCTAACACTATAGTACGCGCACTGGTGACCAACTTTACCGCAACGGCAATTGGGTTTGGAGGTGCGTGGCGGGCATACACCCTTTTTCTGGTGCACCCTGCCAAATGGTGAGAGAGCGGCTACAACGCTTAGATCTTGTCGCTTGACAACGCCCTATTTCCAGATCGGCTTGCCTTCTCCTGGCAGGCCTAAGCGACCCCATTTTTCGGTGACCGCTTCAATGATTTTGGCGTCCATACGGATTTCTAGGCCCCACTCGCGGTGGGTTTCTGGATGAATTTTGTTGGTCGCGTCCAGTCCGATTTTCGAACCAAGGCCACTTTCAGGGCTCGCGAAATCGAGATAGTCTATCGGCGTGCGGTCCACCAAAGTGATATCACGCACTGGGTCCATGCGCGTTGAAATCGCCCACATCACGTCTTTCCAGTCACGCGCATTGATATTGTCATCCACCACAATGATCCATTTCGTGTACATGAATTGGCGCAAGAATGACCAAGCCCCCATCATCACCCGCTTGGCATGGCCCGGAAAGGCCTTTTTCATCGAGATAACGGCAATGCGATAGGAGCAACCCTCAGGCGGCAACCAGAAATCGGTGATTTCTGGAAATTGCTGCTGCAATAAGGGGATAAATACTTCGTTTAGCGCCTCGCCCAGCACGCTGGGCTCGTCAGGTGGGCGGCCTGTAAAGGTTGACAGATAAATCGGATCTTTGCGCATGGTGATGCACGAAACCTGAAAGATAGGGAATTTTTCAACTGAATTATAATAGCCTGTGTGGTCGCCATAAGGGCCTTCATCGGCATATTCATCAAGGAGCACATGGCCCTCAAGGATGATTTCGGCGTGGGCAGGAACTTCAATAGGAATGGTTTTGCACGCCACTAAATCCAGTTTCGTGCCCCGCATTAGTCCCGCGAACTGATATTCGCTCAATGTCTCAGGAACGGGGGTAACAGCCGCTAAAATCGTGCCAGGATCAGCACCAAGCACGACTGCGGCAGGCAAAGGCTCGGGCTTGGTATCTTTCCACCGCTTATAATGTTGTGCGCCGCCACGATGGGCCAGCCAGCGCATGATGGCGCGGTCCTTGCCGATCTGCTGCATGCGGTAAATGCCAAGATTGTAATTATCTTCGCGCTTGTCGCTGGGGCCCTTCGTCACAATCAAAGGCCAAGTGATTAAAGGTGCCGGCTCCCCCGGCCAACAGCTTTGAATGGGCAGGCGCGACAAGTCGATATCGGCCCCTTGCCAAACAATCTCTTGACAGGGTGCTTTACCAAATCGAACGCTTTTGATCGTATTGGGCCGCATTTGCATCACGGTTTTGGCCAATGGGATGAGGTCAAAGGCCTCTTTTAAACCGCGAGGTGGCTCTGGCTGGCGCAAGAAAGCCAAAAGCTCACCCACTTCACGTAAATCCTGGGCGGTACGACGGTCCTTGCCACCCATGGTCACACCCATGGCGACGCGTTCAACGGTACCAAACAAATTGGTCAAAACCGGCATGGTCGCGCGACTTCCATCACCGATCAGCGCATGTTCAAATAAGGTCGCAGGCCCCTCTGTTGCCAGCAAACGCGTTTGAATTTCGGTCATTTCCAAAACCGTGGACACGGGCTCTTGTATGCGCACCAGTTTTTGTTCGGTTTCAAGGCGCGCCATAAACTCGCGCATGCTTTTATAGGCCATGTGTGTTTCATCACCTTTCATGTCGTGCGAGGCGAATTGACTGCATAGGTTTGCAGCGTTTCGAGTGGCACCACCACCAAAGCCTCTTCATGGGTGGCTTCGAGCCGGATAGGGGGTGCACAGCCTGCATCATGCGCCTGTTTCCAGCGGGTTAGGCACACACACCACTGATCGCCTGCGACAAGGCCAGGAAAGCCAAATTCTGGGCGCGGGGTTACAAGATCATTGCCGACTTGTTTCTGGTGGTACAAGAAAGCATCGGTCATCACAGCGCAAACAACATGGGTGCCATGGTCAAGGCCCTCGGTTTCGCAACAGCCATTGCGAAACCAACCGGTGAGGGGGTCAAGCGAACAAAGTTCCAATTTCCCACCCAAGACGTTGCGGGATCTTGGATCAAAGCGGCGCATCTGATTTTTCCTTCCGGGCGCAACCAGGGTAGCCTTGTGCTTTTTGAGCACGCATGAAGTCCAGCGTGTCACGCAAAGTAGGTGCGGTTTGGCGTAATAGAGGCGAGATTGCACCAAGGATAAAATTATGCCCAACCCCCTGATAAAGCTTTAATTCTGCCGAATTTCCATGTTGGATCAGGGCTTGTGCCATTTCTTCACTCAGCTTGGGCTCTACGATGGTATCGTCTGTTCCATGCAAAAACAGGGCTGGCGGTGCACGTGTAGCCGCAAATTGAAGAGGCATTGAGATGTCTAGGGTAGTGGCTGGAAAAATTTCTTTATAGACTGGCTCGATTGGGGTAAAAAAATAAGGTCCAGCGATACCAATCAGCCCTTTGACCCCGGCACAAGTGTTCGTACCTTCTGCGGCTAAATATCTTGGATCAAGGTCAATCAGTGCCGCAATATGGGCACCTGCTGAATGCCCAGCGATGAAAATAGGACGATCCTTGGCGATGGATTGTTGGATGAAAGCCAATGCTTTCGCACCATCTTCTACAAAACCTGGAAATCCTACTTCTGGATATAGCCGATAATTGACTATAATGGTTTGTACTCCACTCGCCGCGAAGCTCGTGCCAAAAAATTTATAGTCTTCTTTTGAGCCAAATTGCCAAGACCCACCATGATAGAAGACCAATACCGGTGTGTCAGGTAGAAGCGTTTTGGGATTGTATATATCCAGCTTCTGGCGCGTTAGGGGACCATAGCTGATATTGTGTTCGACTTTGCCTGGGACATGGGCTGCCATGTTTAATAGCTGTGGGCCTGCGCAACCTGCAAGGCAGGCAGAAGCGATCAAAACAATAATCCAATTTCTCATCCACACACTCCTTCGTTTTAGGCTTTGCCCTCTCGCTTATCTGAGTGCCCAAACGCTTGTCATCTTTACATCGCTATCTTCCAGTTCACGAGATACTTCAATGGTATAGCAAGCAACTTCCTTCAAATGGGCTTTGGGCAGATAGGTGCGCCCTGGGTCACCGATCAAGATCATAATACCCTTGGCCTGGCACGCTAATAGCCAGTTAAACAAGGGGTAGGCAATGTCGCGTTCATAAAAAAAATCGCCAACCAAGATGATATCTGCGTCAACTTCTTGGCCAATCAAGTCACCAAAATGGCAGTCAATTTCTTGTCGGTTCACCTTGGCATTAAGGCCGATGGCTGCTATGGCATAAGGGTCGATATCGGCAGCTGTCACGTGTACGGCTCCTGCCATTGTAGCTGCAATCGCCACTAAGCCTGAGCCTGAGGCAAGGTCTAAAACCCGCTTTCCTGCGACCAGTTCGCAGTGATCTAGCACATAACGCGCTAAAGCCTGCCCACCCGCCCAAGCGAAGGCCCAAAAGGGCAGAGGCAAGCCTTGTTTGGCCAGCTCCACTTCCGTCAATTGCCAAAGCGCTACAGCGTGATCGGCCAAATGCAATTGAATTTCAGGGCAATGGGCAGGGTGAGTACGGCGCGTATTAGCAAGGATGAAGGCTAGCAATCTTGGGAGAATGTGCTCTTTTGAGTCCATACTGAGTTGAAGCGTCAAGACACCAACCATCCCCAATCACCCCCCTGCACATTCAAACACTTAGTTATGATGAGCTTCCCTAGATTGACATGAGATTAAGCTTATTTAATGTCCAAGAGTCAGAATGGGCTAGGGGGATAGCTTACATGTTGAAATGTTTACTTATTTATCTTTCGCTGATTTGCCCAACTTGATAACTGGCACCATAACAATGAGGAAAACTTATGAGAATCACTAAAATCATAGCCATTGCCATTCCGGTGCTGGCGCTTGCAAGTTGCGCAACAATTACCCGTGGTACTAAAACCGACTTTACAGTTCAAACAACACCTGGCGGTGCAGCGGTTTCTACAACCAATGGCTTTAGCTGCGCTGCCACGCCTTGTTCATTTAAAATGCCTCGTAAGTCGCAATTTTCTGTGACGATCACGAAGCCTGGCTACAAGACTTATACTGGCAATGTGATCAACAAAATTTCAGGTGCCGGTGGTGCTGGAATGGCTGGCAATGTGATTGTGGGCGGCATTATTGGGGTAGGTGTTGATGCCAGCTCTGGCGCTATGTTGGATCTTGTTCCAAATCCATTGATTGTCACGCTAGAGGCAGAGGACCCAGCGGCGTCAGCTGACAAGCCGTACAGCTAATCTCGTCAAAGGTGTGCATCTTTGTCTGAGGGAAAAGATGCGCATCTTACCCCACCACGGCTACACCAATCAGCAGCTTGTGTAGGCCCACCATAAAGCCCAGCCAGACGGCAATACCGCCGCCAATCGCGATCATATCGCCCCTGCCCCAAGGCATCGAAACACGCACAGCCTTACCCAGCCGGATGCGCGCAAAGAGCGCCCAAGCCAAAAAGCCGCCAAACAGCAGCATGGAGCCCAAATCACCATTCGCCAATAAATGCGCGAGCGCCCAAATCTTCACCGAACCCAACATTGGATGCACGACCATGGCCTTGATTTTGCCCGGTGCATAAGTCGAAATCAGCAAAATCATCGCAGGTAGCATTAAAAGCAAGGTCACATTAGCCAAAAAACGCGGGGGCTCCCACACCTCGATCATGCCCTGATCGCGGTAAAGGCTATAGCCATAAATTAGAAGCACTAAGCCTGCTAAACTGATCAAGGAAAAAAGGCCTCGATAGGCTTGGGGACCAAATCGCGTGATCAATTCTTCACGTGGACCAATCAAGCGAACAAAGCCATGAGCGCCTAAAAAAAGGATTAGTCCAGTACAAAGCCAAATCATCGCCAATCATCCTTGTCCGTCAGTCTTTCTTAAGTGCGTTAAAGATCAGGCAGTACCGAATCCACAGCCTGCCAGCAATACCAAGCCGCTTGGGTGCGATAGGGGCGTAGATGATCGGCCATGGTTTTGAAGGCCTTCGGTTTGGGCATTTCGTCCAATCCATAGGCGATCATCCAACCTTTGCGGACACCTAAATCATCCACCGGCCACACATCGGGGCGACCAAGCGTGAACATCAAATACATCTCCACCGTCCATTGGCCCACGCCGCGCACGGCGGTAAGGCGTGCGATGATGTCTTCGTCGGGCAGATGGTCAATCTCTTTGCTATCGGGCACAATGCCTTCAATCCGCTTGGCGGACAGGTCTTTGAGGGCAGCAATTTTTTGACGCGACAGGCCACACGCGCGCAAATCCTCATCACTCTGTTTCATTAGATGGGCGGGATCGGGTGCGGTGGTGGGATCGCCACATAAAGTCAGCACGCGGCCTAAAATGGTGCCTGCGGCGTTGCCAGATAATTGCTGGTACACAATCGCGCGAAATAGGCTTTGATAGGCGGTTTGCTCTTCGCGCGTGGGGATGGGGCAGGGGCCATGGGCGGCGACCAATTTGGCCATAATTGGATCGCATTGGGCCAAGGCTTCACTCATATCAAGGCTCCGTTCCGTCCAAGGCTAGGGGAAAATGATCCAGCCAACCAATGCTTGCATGCCAAGCCCCACGACCAAAATCAAGCCCGCCATTTGGTTTGATTTGAATAGTCTAAGCGGGTTTTGCGCCACACCCTGCGAAGGTAACGCCCGGGCTTGTCCGAAGAGATGAGCGCCAAAGGCCAAGCTTGCACCCAAGCCCACAGTCCAAGCGATCACGCTGTGCACCTTTAAACTACATGCCAGCAGCACCAACAGCGTGCATGCGCCATAAAAACCACTGACCCAGATCTTGGTTTGATCACCAAATAGACGCGCGGTTGATTTCACGCCAACCAAAGCATCATCTTCAACATCTTGCTGCGCATAAATTGTGTCATAGCCGATGGTCCAACACACACATGCGCCATAAAGGCATAGCGCCGCGACATCCAAGCTGCCCATGACTGCAACATAGCCGACCAATACTCCCCAATTGAAAGTAAGACCCAGCCACACTTGCGGCCACCAGGTGATCCTTTTCATAAAGGGATAGGCCCCAACCAAAGGAATGGCGCATAAGGCCACTACCTGGGCCGGGGTAGGTAATATCAGCAATACCCCAAGACCCACGCCGCACTGAACCAATGTCCAGATGAATGCTTCGCGCGGGGTAATCATACCTGCGGGCAGGGGTCTGCCGCTTGTGCGCACAACACATTTGTCAATATCACGGTCAATGAGGTCATTGAAGCTGCACCCCGCCCCGCGCATGGCAATGGACCCCACGATCCAAGCCAGCATTAAAACCAAGTCTAAGCTCGAAAACCCAATGCCAGCGCGGCCTAAAAACTGCCCCATGAAGCAAGGAAGCGCCAATAGCCAAAACCCAATCGGGCGATCAAACCGCGATAAACGCAAATACGGCCGCCACGCGCTGGGTGCATGGTCAACAAAGCCGATGGGTTCTGCGTCTAAAGGAATAGTCACCCAAATTCTCTAGCCGTGCCTTGTGGTGGGCGCTAGAGGGTTGCGCGCAACGGGGTGCCCTTTAGCGTGCAGCGCAATCTTGGAATGTTATTGACTGACCTTAACTCTGCGTTTAGTTCGTTTTATGATAATTTTTGAGGGGTCGATGCGGTTTTGGTTTATTGGCTTAGCATTGTGTGTCGTTGGATGTGTCTCCACCCCACTGTCACCAGAAGAGCAGTCTCGTTTGGACATGTTTGCAAGCCGACTTAAGCCGCCTGCAACCCTTTCGGGTACATTTTCAATTGTTGATCAGAGAAAGCGAGATGCGACCAAATTCGATATCAATCTGACCGGTTGGGCTGGGGGCTTTTCTTGTTTCGATGGGGTCACGCAGCTTGGCGACTCAGTCTTTGCCGCCGACAGAATCGCCCGGCTCGAGAATGCGCTTGCAGAGGCATTTCCAGGGCAGGCGGGCAACCTCATTATCAGACGATACGATATTTATCTTAACCAAGAAGCAGAATCCAGTGCTTTAACCTGGTCGGTAGTCACAGCAAGCTTTGGTCTCTATGGCGGTTATTGGATGGAGGATGTGAAAGCTCCAAAAATCTGGCGCGCCCCAAAATGTGGCCGAGACCGCATGCATAGTGGCTGGTTTGATCCAAGCGAACTTACCAATAATTTCCCGCCCATAACGGTTGAGATTGATGTAAACATCTTTGGACAGGACTATTCAATAAATGCGGCGACTTCCTCAGAAATGAAGATAGCTTATCCCGGCGTAAGACCGTCGCCAGCATTTAACGCGATGTTACAATCGACGATGGATAAAGGGAATTCGCGTTTGATCAATGCTATCCGAGCTAAACCGCCCGCAAAGACAGAGTAAGGTTAATCCAAAAGCCGATGTCATTTTACAACGCTACTTGCGCGTAGCAATGCGCGCCGCGCCGTAGTGTTCATTCCGTTAGCAATGCACCATCTCCATAGCGAATATATTGGCTATTTCGCTTCGGTGCGCCCTTGCGCCACGCTATGCCTATGCTAAGGCCGCATTCGAGTTTCAGCCCACAAGATAAAGCAAGGTAGGAGCGCGGACCACGAGGTCCGCATCGAGACTAATAAGCGCAGCTTGTGCTGCGCGCTCCATTTTATTGAAAGCCTTATTCTCGCCCTGACCTTTTTTAATGCATGATCACATACAATTTTTAAAACTCAAAGCCTATAGCGGCCATGCTATATCCCTCGTTCAGCTTAAAGTTAACATTTAGGGATCATTATGAGCCTGACTATGTTGTATCCATCGATTAAGCGCGCATTGGCTTTGTCCATCCCATGGTGCACCCTGACCATAAAGGCAGGCGACTTCTCCCATTCAATGGGGCCATGTCGGGCAAGACCCAAGACTGACGAATGTCTGGCTTTAATCAATTAGTATTGTCCGAATATTGAAACGTCGATCTGGTTTCATCACTCAGACCTCCCTTGGCCCTTCGATCGGCATAGAATGTATCGCCACGGTGATGCGCACAATCTGGCGGTCCCGAAGGGACTTGAACCCCCGACCCATCGTTTAGGAAACG
This sequence comes from Candidatus Phycosocius spiralis, assembly GCF_030158815.1. Lineage (GTDB taxonomy): Bacteria > Pseudomonadota > Alphaproteobacteria > Caulobacterales > Aquidulcibacteraceae > Aquidulcibacter > Aquidulcibacter spiralis. The sequence goes on along the minus strand of NZ_BPFZ01000011.1, from coordinate 20,838 downwards.
ATTGCTCTATCCTGCTGAGCTACGGGACCGCTCTATTTTTGTTTAACTAAGCTTACTTCTTTTGGGGAGGGGGTTCCCAATCATCTGTGCAGTTGGGTAGCGGCCAAATGGGGTGATTTTACCTCAAGCGTGATGAAGATTTAAAGCCAGAGCCTAGGGATTTGTCGCGATAGACTCTGGCATTTTGCACCAAGCCAATACCAAACATTAAAGACAGCATTACGCTGCCGCCATAACTCAAAAAGGGCAAAGGTTCACCAACTACTGGCATCAGGCCCATAATCATGCCCGCATTGATGCCGACATAGATAAACATCAACATGGTAACACCGGCTGCCAAAAACTTACCAAATACGTGTCTGCACCCAATTGAAATCGAGATACCATATGCCATAGCGGCCATATAGAGCCCCAAAACAAATACGCCACCAACCATGCCAAATTCCTCCAGCAACATAGCAAACACAAAGTCGGTATGGCGTTCAGGCAAGAAATCCAATTGACTTTGGGTTCCTTGCATATAGCCTACGCCAAACAGGCCGCCCGATCCAATGGCGATTTTTGATTGGGTGATGTGATAGCCGGTTCCAAGTGGATCGCGGGAAGGGTCTAGAAAAGTCAAAATGCGGTTTTTTTGAAATTCTGCCATAAAGCCAAAAAATGCAATCAAAGCAAAGCTGGCCACAGCCGCTCCGGCGGCGGCGATATACCACCATGATAAACCCGCCAATATCACCATGGTGGCCCCAACTCCAGCCACCATGATCGCTGTACCCAAGTCAGGTTGCAAGGTAATCAAAGCCGCCGGGGCGGCTAACATCAACAAGGGGATTAGATGCGCCCTCAACGTCCACATGCGATCTGAATCGGCATCTTGATAAAATCGTGCCAAAGCTAAAATCAGCGCGATTTTCATAAATTCGGAAGGTTGAATACGGATCGGTCCAATTTCAAGCCAGCGCTGCGCCCCCAAAGCCACTTTTCCAAACAATTCAACTCCAATCAACAGGACGAATACAGCGATGTAGGCAGGATAGGCAAAATAATACCAAAACCTGACATCCACAGTTGCGACCACAAGCATCAAGCAAGTAACAAAACAAAATCGGATCACGTGATCACCAGCCCAAGGCTCCCATTGTGCGCCTGCTGCTCCAAACAATAATATGGTGCCAACCACGCTGATCATTGCGATCATAAACACCATCCCCCATTCGACGCGCCGCAATTTACCAAAAAAGCTATCACGACTTCCTTCCAGATCAGGTAAGAATGTCATGCCTTCCCATCCTTGGTTTGTTGCAAGTTGGGAGTGGAATTCAGTTCGGCGGTCTTGGCTTTAGTCGTAAAAGCTGGACGTGCAGATGGGTCTTTTAACAAGGTAGCTTTCATGATCTCGCGCGCCCGTGGTGCGGCGGTAGCACCCCCACCGCCCCCATGATCTACAACGACGGCGCAACAATATTTAGGATTGTCGGCGGGGGCGTAACATACAAACAAAGCATGGTCGCGCTGGCGCCATGGTAAGGATGCGTTAGAGCGCACCCCCACCCGCCGCTCCGCCATACTGATCCGGCGAACCTGGGCTGTGCCAGTTTTTCCGGCCATGGTCACACCCTTTATGCCTAAATCACCTCGTCCAGTACCGCCTGCTTCGTTGGAAACGGCGATCATACCTAGATGCACCAGATGCATGTTTTCATGGTTAAAGGGCAAAGGCTTAAAGGGAGTTAAAGGGACAGAACCTGGCCCCTCACGGATTAAACGTGGCTCAACAGCCAATCCTTGTGACGCGATCCTTGCCGTCATGATCGCCAATTGTAACGGGGTTGCCGTGATGAGCCCTTGGCCGATCGCAACATTGAGCGAATCGTAATCCTGCCAAGACTGGCCACGATTTTCAAGTTTCCAAGCGTTGTCGGGTACCACCGAGGATGCTACTCCAGGGATACCAATATCAAAGCGTTGTCCAAAGCCAAATCCGCGTGCAACTTCGGCCATGTGTTCCCCACCGATACGACGGCCCATTTCGTAGAAATAAACGTCGCAGGATACTTTAATCGCAGTGTGAAGATTGACCCTCCCGTGTCCCCGTCTTGAATGACAATGGAAACGGTGATTGCCCAACATATAATATCCTGGGCAATTGATGATTTCTTCAGGTTTGGTAACTTTAGCTTCCAAAGCTGCTAAGGCTGTGACCATCTTATAAGTTGAACCTGGCGGATATATGCCGCGAACCGCTTTGTGATAAAGGGGGCGCATTTCAGATTGATTATAGTCAGCGAAATCGGCTCGATTAATTCCATCGACAAATTTATTGGGGTCAAAGGCTGGGGCAGATACCAAAGCCAGTAATTCTCCCGTACGAATATCCATGACGACGGCCGAGCCAGCTTCTGCGGGGCGCTTTTCTTTTGCCTGAAACTGATCATAGGCAATTTGCTGGATCTCAGCATCAATGGTGAGGACGATGGGGGAGCCACTTTTTGCCGTTAGGCGTGGATCCACAACTTCGCGGATAACCCGGCCATGGGCATTGACCTCAACCTTCGTCGCGCCGTGCGTGCCACGCAATCCAAGTTCTTGTGATTTTTCAATGCCTTCTTTCCCAACACGGATTCCTGGGTGGCGGGCTTGAGCATCGTTGAGAAGGTCTTTGTCATTGGCCCGCGCGACATAGCCCAGCACATGGGCCATGGTTTCTGCTAAAGGGTAATTACGTGCCTCACCCATTTCGCATCGAACACCGGGATAAGATGCGCCAAAGACACTAACCCGCGAAAACTCCTCCCAAGATAGGTTTTCAGCAACCATGGCCGGCATGAAACGGGGGGCAGATTTAGCTTCACGAAGGCAGGCAGCCGCCTTTTCAGGAGATAAATGTAAAATGGCCGCCAAGGCGTTAATCGTAGATGGTAAATCCTTAACATCGTCGCGCATGATGGAGACCCGAAAGTCACGCCGATTAACAGCCAGCGGCACCCCAAAGCGATCATAAACGGGTCCACGTGAAGCTGGATTGATGACCAAGTTAAACTGATTTGCAGCAGCTTCGACGCGGAATTCATCATTCTCAAAAATTTGCAGTTGGGCCATACGTAGACCCAGAACGGCAAAATAAAGTCCGCCAAATGTGGATAAGATCACGGCGCGGCGGCTGAATAAATCGGGATCGTCACCTAAGTTCACACCTCATTCTCCGACAGATCAAACCATTGCGCGACAAAGGGATATAAACCTATCGCCGTAAGAATAGGTAATGAAATGGCAAAAAGATTGATACCTTTACCACTGAAAATACCAAAAATCAGGGCGGCAAGAAAGAAGAAAATGCCAGTGATGGTTGCCCGACCACGCGCCGTAGCAGCCAAAGCGACACTAAATTGGGCCGAGGTCATCGTTAGTCCGTATGCGATAAGGCCAATCATCGCCCAAACCCCGAATGGACCACCGGTCAAAACGTCTACCCAAAGTCCAAGTCCAAACAGCAGAGCACTGATTACCGCATTAGGGCCCTGATTGGCCCAGCCGCATGATGCCCATAACAGCGCCGAAGGCCAAAGCGGTTGCAAAGGCCCTATCCCGAATGGGATTAGGTTCAACAGGCTGGTCGTGGCTACTAAACCGGTCCCTATCCATAGTCGAGGCCTGGTCGATGGGCGGCCAGGCAAAAGCGTGCTCACGGGGTGGTTACCCCGGCCGGTTGCACAGGGGGAGAACTGGTTGGCGTGGGACTTACCCCCTCATCGGCTGGAACCGCCTTAGATTGAGCGGCTTTGTCAGGTGTTTTGCGCTTTTGAGCCAGGCGCGCTTTTACGTCAGGCACCCTATCAGAGTCCCGATTTGCGCCTGTTTGAGCGGCGCGAATGGCTTCGGGGGTTGGTGCCGAGGGTACAGCTGCTGCCCCCACAGCCAAGGGTAAGACAGCACCTTGGACAGAAGAAGTCGAACCATGTTCACGGGGCGATGGCGGTAAAATGGGTGGAGTCACCGGATCAAGCGGGGGTGGGAAGTTGGAAGGCGGTATAACCCGAACAAAATCAATAGGTGAGTTACTTGAAGCCAAACGGACACGCCATTGCCGATCGGGAGCGATACCTGCTTGACCGACGGCAATCCCGCGCGGGAATATACCATCATCACCTGATGTCATCACTCGCTCCCCATCGCGCATCAAAATTGGCGTATTCAAATGGGCAAGTTTTGGGGCTAAGCTCTTGTCACCGCTGGCAATCGCGCGGGCGCGTGTTATCTCGCCCATCACAGGCACCTTGCTATCACCATCGGCCAAAAAGAGAACGCGGGCGGTTTCAGGTCCAATGGCAATCACCCGGCCAACCAAGCCATTTTGGTTCAAAACGATCCAATTCACTTTAACGCCGGCCTTACTGCCTATATTGATGACTCCAGCCTGTGAAAAGGGCCCATCGCTTTCAGCAATCAGCCGCCCGGTCAAGCCCTGGGGTAGTTTTTCAGATCTAACCCCATGCAGCTTTTCATAAGCATCGAGCCGTTCAGCCATAGCCCGGGCCTGATCACGCCATTGCAAAAGTGCGCGATTTTCTTCTTTGAGCTGTTGATTTAAAACCGCGCCACCTAAAAAAGAGGTGACAGAAGACTGTACTTCTTCAACCCAGCGCACAGGCACCATCATCACACGGCCAAAGGCCCCAGATATTTCCGAGCCAATCTCTGCCAGTAATCCTGATCGACCGTTGGTGAGCACCATAGTCACGGACACGGAAACCAAAGCCGTTAATACTGCCACACCTATGAGTGGCCCTGCTCCACCGGTTCGCCGATTGCCCCTTCGCGCCATAATTTACTACCTCTAAACCGGATTTTCGCTGATCGTGTGCGATCACACTTTGGACAAAACGCCCTTCCATTGTTCAAAATTATCGACACATTTGCCTGTACCCAACACAACACAAGATAAGGCATCATCGGCAACCGAAACAGGTAGCCCGGTGCGCTCTCGCAGCACGACATCCAAGTTACGCAATAATGCCCCCCCGCCAGTTAACATAATGCCCTTTTCGACAATATCGGCCGCAAGTTCAGGTGGGGTAGTTTCGAGAGCCACGCGGACAGCCTCAATGATTTCATCAACCGGATCAGATAGAGCTTCAGAAATTAATTGTTCTGAGATCTGAATTTCGCGTGGCACGCCATTGAGTAAGTCGCGTCCCTTAACCGAAAGTGATAGGCCATACCCATCAGCTGGTGGTAAAGCATAGCCGATTTCCTTTTTAATCCGCTCAGCTGTGGTTTCACCGATTAACATGTTCTCGGTACGCCGTAGATAATTGATGATGCTCTCATCCATGCGGTCGCCGCCTACCCGGACTGAACGGGCATAAACAATACCTTCAAGCGATAAAACGGCAACTTCTGTGGTCCCACCACCAATATCAACCACCATGGAGCCAGAAGGTTGGTCAATAGCCAAGCCGGCCCCAATAGCTGCGGCCATCGGCTCCTCAATCAAAAATGCGTCTGACGCACCAGCGTTGAGGGCTGCATCTTGTATAGCACGCCGCTCAACAGGGGTCGCCCCAGAGGGCACACAAATAATGATCCGAGGGCGACCGCGCATGAAACCCTTATTGGAATTAACGCGACGAATGAAGTGCTTAATCATTTCTTCTGCGACTTCAAAATCGGCAATAACACCGTCGCGCATAGGACGTACGGCTTGAATTTCACCAGGTGTGCGGCCCAGCATTAATTTGGCCTGATGACCCACAGCTTGAACTTCTTTGCGGCCGCCACGCTGGCGATAGGCCACTACGGAAGGTTCGTTGAGTACAACCCCTTGATTTTTAAGATACACAAGGGTGTTGGCTGTACCAAGATCGATAGCCATATCGCTGGAAAACCAGTTAAAGAGGCGTCCGAACATTTTCTCTCCCGCGTGTCTAAGTCTGTAATCTGCGATGATTCGCTGCGTGTAGATCTAGCCAGTGCCCCTTGATGGCGACCAAATCAAGGCTAAAAAGTCAATTATTTCTGCGATTTTTTTGCGGTGAGCGCATAAACATTCACAATTGTTTTGTTCGTTTTAAACGTGCCTAATCCTCGCATTACTGGTTTATGCTCTTCATGATTGTGTTACCCTTGAGACTGAAGGTTTTAGAACCGGGGACAAAAATAGTAGTTTAATTACTTACGCAGAGTTACCTACTATAGTTAGCCTCAGACAACTAGTACATCTAAGGCTAAAATGAAATTAGAATGTGTGAACAAAATTGCCACAGGGGGTCATTATTCTACCGTGCCCCTACATTCGTGTCTCGATTGGGTCAAGATGGCATGGCTGAACCAAGCCTAAGCTCCCCAGGTTGATGTGAATTTGGATCCGCGTCATCATCACCTTAATGGTTAAAAATGAATTTGCCTATGCACACCAGGGGTGCCAAGCCATGCTGGCTTTTGCTAAGACCAGATTATGACTGCTACAATTTGTTCCCTTTATCAGTTTGCTGACTGTCCTGACTTTGAAGTCTTGCGTGTTGATTTACTCGCAACGACACGGCAATTAGGGATTAAGGGGAGTTTATTGGCGGCCCCAGAAGGCCTAAATGGAACGATCTCTGGCACGCAAGATGCCATTGATCGTTTTGTGATTTATTTGACCCATGATCCCATTTTTGCAGGTCGGTTTGCCCATGCGGAAATCAAATATGCCACCGCGGAGCACAATCCTTTTGTGCGCATGAAAGTGCGTCTCAAGCGTGAAATTGTTACCTTACGGGCACCTGATGCTGACCCCCGTCAACGTACCGGAACCTATGTGACACCAACAGATTGGAACGCCTTAATTGAGGACCCTGAGATTGTGTTGGTTGATACACGCAATGCTTATGAAACACAGGCGGGTATGTTTCGTGGAGCCGTTGACCCATCAATCCGGACTTTTACTGGGTTTAAGCAATGGGCTAGTGAAAATCTGAACCCAGATCGCGATAAAAAAATTGCCATGTATTGCACAGGCGGCATCAGGTGCGAGAAAGCCTCGGCTTATCTACTCAATCAAGGCTTCCAACATGTGTACCAACTCAAAGGTGGTATTTTGGCATATATGGATAAAGTCCCAGCCGATGAGAGCCAATTTGAAGGGGCATGCTTTGTGTTTGATGCCCGTGGGGCTGTTGCGCCACTTTAAGTGGTTAGACAAGCTGCTGGTTGCAACCGAATGAGAAAACTGGCTCCGCTTGTGGATGATAGGTTTCTGGGTGATAGGGTTTTGGGTGATAAAGCCTCCAACTCACCCCCAAAGTCGGCTTTGATCTGCCGTGAAATGACCAAGCCTAAGCCCAATTCGTCAAGTTTGGTGGTAGAAAAAGGTTGAAACAGGGCAAGGCGTGCAGCTTATGTTAGTCTTGGACCATTATCGCGCATCTCGAATTCCGCAAAAGATGGTGTGACCATCAAGTCGATATCAATGACCAACCCTTGCCCACGCGCATCAAGCGCATTTTGCATCAGATTGACCAAAACCTGCTCCAAACGTACCGCCTCGGCTTGGACTAATACGTCAGTCTTTGGTTCATTCACCAGTGCCTCTGCAGTCTTAATCCGATCGCGCATCAGTAATAATGCGCCATCCAAAACTTGTTTCATAGAGATGGCGGTTATGGTTCCTGTTGCTTTGCGCGCAAAGCCGCGTAATTCTCCTGTGATGGCTCCGATCCTGGCGCATAATTGGCCAATTAAAGCAAAATTTTCAGACGCACCTTTCAAATTGCCACGTGCCAGAAACAATACCCCATTTTGCACATAATTGCTGATGGCAGCTATTGGCGGGTTATCTCATGGCCGACCCCAGCTGCTATTTGACCCGAAGCGGCCAGTTTTCTAACTGAACCAAACGCTCTTGGACTAGCTGTTGACGCTGGACTAAATCGCGCTCGGCCTTAAAGGCAGCAGAGCGTCGTATTAAAACCCAAAATGTGCACAAAGATAAAAGGACCATCGCAAAGGCAACCCCCCTAGTCGTCCTTCGAAACCAGCAGGTTCAATTGCTGGATCGGTGCGGCGTAAGACATGCAAAACCCACCCATTTTGAAGCGACACCTTACTTTCGATCAGCGGCTTGTGAATGGCTGCGCTATCCAATACCTAGCCAATTTTATGGTCCCGATAGCCCGGTAAAACTTGCAGAGAACTTTTACCATAATCTAAATTTTTCAAAATTTTATATTGAGTTTCTTCGGTAAGCTTGCCGATGGTTCTAAATCCCCAATCCCCCTGACTTGTGACCATAATGACCTAATCCTTATTGGTCACAAAATCCTCAATCCCTGTTTTTTTTCCATTCATCCTCTAGAGCATCAAATTCAACTTTTGAGACGATCACGCCCAAGGCTTGTCCATCCCCGATCTGTCGCCGTCAGAGATAAAGCCCAGGCCTGCGTGACACGGTTCCCAAAGCAATTTGTTCATGACCGCCCGTGGTTATCGCCTTGCGAAAGAACTACGAAAGCCGTAGTTTTGCCCGACAAAGGTTTGAGGTATCGCCCAATTGCTGCAAGCCAAAGTGGTGCCTTGGGTATCGAGTAGGTAAATGGCGGCGGCTCCCATTTATTGGTTTAATTCCTCTAATTTCATGTTAAATATGGATAGACGTGGCCCACGTGCACCACGTAAAATGGCTATGGCATCGGCATATTGTGCTAGTACCAATAACGCCAGTCGATATTTTTCATGCTCACCCTCCAGCGTGGAAGATAGGATTTCTGACGAGATCTGAGCTTGCTTTCCAAGTTCCAAGACGGCGTGATGACGGGCCAATATGTCAATGACTATCACCATGACCACATGGAGAACAATCCCCAACACCCCCGCCAGCTATTGTAATTGCCGAGCAACAATCAACCGAGGCATCATTCTCAAAATCATTGGTTTGTTCACCACGCTCTTGTCACCTCCCCATGCCAGTCAGAGGTGGCGGAAAATCACACAACTCCCACATCCTTACGGCGAAAAGTCGCACATATAAAAGATTATTACAGATTAAAAGACTGAATTGAAATATAATTTCATGACTTCGTGACTGGTTTGTGTTCTAGGTGTAAGCGGCTATCATAAGGGTCATTAGGGTGAACCTGTCCATGGATGGAACATAAGCTGGGGGTTGAAATGGCAAGCCTAAAATCCGGAGCCATTGGGGCATCGCAACCTATGACCGCAGCGGCGCTACCTTGGTATCGCCATCTCTATACCCAAGTTATGATTGCGGTTTTAGCTGGCATTGGTGTGGGTGCGTTTTTTCCAGACTTTGGAGCAGCGCTTAAGCCACTGGGTGACGCCTTCATCAATTTGGTCAAAATGATCATCACACCGGTCATTTTTTTAACCGTGGCAACTGGCCTTGGGGGCATGAGCCAAGTCAACAAGATTGGCAGCGTGTTTGGCAAAGCGCTGGCCTATTTCATCGCGGTTTCAACTTTTGCTTTGGTCATAGGTCTTGTTGTTGGCAACTTGGTAGAGCCTGGTGCCAGCATGAATATTGACCCTGCCACACTGGATGCCAAACTGGTTCAAACCTATACACAAAAAGCCCACGAACAGACCTTGTTGGGCTTTGTGATGAATATCATTCCCAAAACGCCGATAAGTGCCATGGCCAATGGCGAAATATTGCAAGTGCTCCTGGTGGCGGTTTTAACCGGCATTGCCATTGCAGGGGTCGGGGCACCAGCCAAGCCTGTTTTGACCTTTTTTGAATCAGCGAGTCATGTGGTGTTCAAACTGGTTCATCTTCTGATGAAACTGGCGCCAATTGGGGCGTTTGGGGCTATGGCTTTCACAATTGGCAAGTTTGGTTTGGCAAGCCTTGTTAGCCTTGGAACCTTGATTGTGACCTTTTATGTCACTTCCTTTTTGTTTGTTATCCTCGTGTTAGGCCTGATTGCCCGCTTGGCAGGATTTTCGATTTTTAAGCTTGTGGGCTATATCAAGCAGGAATTGCTTTTAGTCTTGGGTACCTCCTCCTCAGAAGCGGCATTGCCAACTTTGCTGGAAAAATTAGAACGGGCGGGCTGTCGCAAAGAAGTGGTTGGGATTGTTTTGCCCACGGGCTATTCATTCAATTTAGACGGTACCAATATTTATATGACCTTGGCCGCAACCTTCATCGCCCAAGCGGTTGGGATTGATTTATCGCTCCATGATCAGCTGCTTCTGATTGGTGTAGCGGCGATCAGTTCCAAAGGGGCGGCTGGGGTAACCGGTGCGGGCTTTGTCATCCTAGCCGCCACTCTATCGGTCGTGCCCAGCATTCCAGTTGCAGGTATGGCGCTGATCCTAGGCATCGACCGTTTTATGAGTGAGTGCCGTGCCTTAACCAATCTGATGGGCAATGCGGTTGCCACCATTGTTGTTTCACGCTGGGAAGGCGCGCTTGATAGCACTAAACTTCATGCTGCCCTCAACTTAGACCTAAAAAAGCCATCTACACATGCAAGTTAGAATTCAGCGCGCTTGGAAGTCCCCTTTTCAGCTTATGGGGTCTTTCATTGGGTTGTCTAAACTGGTCAGACCGCTTGGCATCTAGAGACACATGGAAAGACGATTGGCGCTTTTTTGTCACTGTGAACCAAACTAAGCTCCAATCAATCCGAGACAGGACGAAGTTCGCATGAATTATGATATTTCAGACGCGTTAAATTTCTTACGAGCTCAAATACTTCAATTTGTATCCAACCGATCGAGTATGGCCCATGTGCGCGCTGTCCTTAATGAAGCTGTCCTAAAGGATAATGCTACGCCACTGGATCCAGATTTGTGACAAGCCATTGCCGACATGGTTTGGCTGGGTACCACACTTTCAAAAGAATTTAGCGGACTTTGTTTAGGGGAATTGGAATGATGCGTACTGGCAGAAGACATGGGTCGATCGCTTGCACCTGGACCTTGCGCGTCCTCACTTTTTTGCGCAAGCCATCAAAATAGCTGGCAGTCATTTACAAAAACTGCCATCAACCGCCGCTAGAGCACGCATTGGTGCCTTTGATGCATGTTATCTTGCAGCAAAAGCCATTATTCAGGTTCAGCACGGAATGGGCTTTACGTGGGAGGTCGATTACCACTTCATTTATCGCCGAACCAAACTTTTAGCCGTGCAGGCTGGCGCACCGGCCTTATGTATGAAAAAATTGGTCCAAAGCCTGAAAAAATGTAACGCGTCTTAAACTGAGGCTGGCACGATTGAATTATGCATTTTAACAACACCCTTCGATGGGGTCTTTCAGCAAAGCTACATGTGGGCGGCGGGTTTACGGATAGTCGGTGGAACTGACGAAATCTTGAAAACATCATTGCCGAGCCGATATTGGTTCCAACCTATGAGGTTTGCACTGATAAGGGTGTGGCCTTAAGGACTAGCACACGGGGCATTAATTAGGGGGTTGCGAGAATGTGAACCTACAGCGACAGCGTTGACAGATCGATCCCCCTTACTCTATCAGCCGACATGTCCCAATCCATCGCCCAATCACCCCGCATCGCTCCGCCGATCAGAGAAGCTGTCACTTTTGACGATGTCTTGCTGGAGCCTGGCGCGTCGGAAGTCATGCCGGGGCAGGTAGAGGTAAGCACGATGCTTACCCGCGAAATCGCCCTCAATATTCCATTGATATCTTCAGCCATGGACACAGTAACCGAAGCGCGGCTGGCGATCGCTATGGCGCAGGCAGGTGGGCTTGGCGTTATTCATCGCAATCTCAGCAATGAAGAGCAAGCTGAGCAAGTGCGTCAGGTCAAGCGCTTTGAAAGCGGTATGGTTATTAATCCCATCACCGTTTTTCCAGATATAAGCGTTGGTGAAGTTAAAGCGATCAAAGCCCATCGTGGTGTGTCGGGATTTCCGGTTGTTGCACGTGGGCCGGATGGCAAGCCCGGCAAATTGGTTGGCATTGTGACCAATCGCGATGTGCGCTTTGCTGGCGACCATGAAAAAGTCTCAGATGTGATGACGCGCGACGCTTTGTTCACAGTGCGCGAAGGAACCGATAAGGATGCCGCGCGCCAGCTTCTTCACAAGCACCGCGTTGAGCGCTTGATTGTTGTCGATGATGATTATCGCTGCGTCGGCCTTGTAACGGTCAAGGATATGGAAAAGGCTCAGGCCTTTCCCAATGCGTGCAAGGATGATCAAGGCCGGTTGCGCGTCGGGGCGGCGACCACCGTAGGGGATGCAGGTTTTGAGCGATCCGAATTCTTGCTCGATGCGGGTTGCGACGTCATTGTTGTCGATACCGCCCATGGGCATTCGCGTTCAGTTCTTGAAGCAGTCGAGCGCATCAAGCGCTTGTCTAACCGCGTGCAAGTGATCGCGGGCAATGTGGCAACGCGTGAAGCGACTTTGGCTTTGATTGGGGCAGGGGCTGACGCGATTAAAGTCGGGATTGGCCCCGGCTCTATATGTACCACGCGTATTGTTGCAGGGGTCGGTGTACCCCAATTGACCGCAATTATGGATTGTGTGGACGCCGCCCACGCCTCCGGGACGCCGATCATTGCCGATGGTGGGATCAAGTTTTCGGGCGATCTTGCTAAAGCCATTGCAGGAGGTGCCAATGTTGCCATGCTCGGTAGTCTGTTTGCTGGTACAGATGAGGCCCCCGGCGAAGTCTTTTTATATCAAGGCCGTTCTTACAAATCCTATCGCGGTATGGGCTCGCTTGGAGCCATGGCGAGAGGCTCAGCCGATCGCTATTTCCAAAAAGATGTGACTGACGCATTGAAATTGGTGCCCGAGGGTATTGAAGGTCAAGTGCCGTATAAGGGCTCGATCGCACCAATTTTACATCAATTGGTCGGTGGCTTACGCGCCGCCATGGGCTATACTGGTGCAGCCAATATCACCCAGTTTCAGTCGAAAGCCCGTTTTGTGAAGCTAACCAGTGCTGGCCTGCGTGAGAGCCATGTCCATGACGTTTCGATCACACGTGAAGCTCCCAATTATCCAGTTGGCGGGTAGGTTGTGTGCTCCTGCAAGTCCATTAACTGCTGACATTCAGTGGGTCGACACTGTTTTGCGCTTTTGAAAAGATTAATGCCATGCGACCTGGTGCCCGAGCGCAAGCTGCTATTGAAGTTTTGACCGAGGTTGAAACGCGCAAGCGCCCCCCGGCTGATGTACTTAAAGAGTGGGGGCTCCATCATCGTTTCGCGGGCTCTGGCGATCGCGCCCACATTGGCGATATCGTGTTTGGGGCGTTAAGGTGGAAAGCTTCAAGTGCATATCGGATGGGCACCGATGATCCCCGCGCTTGGGTGCTGGGTGCCCTTCGCTGGGGGTTTGGCGAAGATAGTCAAAGCCTCGAAAATAATGCCTATGAAGAAACCCATGCCTATAGCCCATTGACGGAATGTGAGCGGGCCGCCCTAGAGCAGGCAAGTTTGGATGGTGCGCCTGCCTATGTCATCGGGGATTATCCTGAGTGGCTAGACGCCAGTTTAGAGCGGGTTTTTGGCGCAGAACGTGGTACTGAGGGGGCAGCGCTTGCCGCACCTGCGCCCTTAGATCTGCGGGTTAATCGCCTAAAAGCTAGGCGCGATAAAGTCTTGGTCGATCTTTTAGCCTCAACCCAACTCAAAGAACGTAGCGACGCCTTGCCATCAGCATCTCTAACCGAATTGTCCGTTGATGGCATTCGCATAGCGTGGCAGCAGGGCCGCACGTTTCCATGGGCCAAGGAAGAAGCTTTCGTCAAGGGCGGCTTTGAAGTTCAAGATGAAGGCAGCCAATTGGCAGCGCGCCTATCTGGGGCCAAGCCAGGTATGCAGATCGCGGATGTCTGCGCAGGGGGTGGGGGCAAGTCTTTGGCCCTTGCGGCTCTGATGGAGAATAAAGGCCAGCTCTACGCTTATGATGTGGATAGCCGCCGCTTGGCGAACGCGTATGAACGCTTGGAACGTGCCGGCGTGCGCAATTGCCAAGTCCGTACCCCACGGCGCGACGTAGATGTGCTGGCGGACTTAATAGGTTTGATGGATATCGTCTTTGTTGATGCGCCGTGCACCGGATCAGGGACGTGGCGGCGTGCGCCCGACACCAAATGGCGCTTACGTCCTGGCGCTCTAGAAAAGCGCCAACAGGAACAGGCATTGGCCTTAAAGCTGGGTGCCCCCTTGGTGAAGCCCGGCGGGCGGTTGATTTATGTGACCTGCTCAATTCTGCCTGAGGAGAATGAGGATAGCGTAAAAGCCTTCTTGCAGGCCAATCCCGACTTTAAGCCCATTGTGCCTTCACAATTGGTTCAAGATGGCGGGCTAAAAGGTCTTTTGTCTAGGTGCCATAAGGCGGGCCCCGGCTTACAAATGACGCCGTTAGCTACAGGGACCGATGGCTTTTTTGTTTGCGGTCTTGAGCGCATTTAGGGTTATCCAAGATTTAGGCCGGCACAGGATTGTGCCATTTGGTGATAGATCTTACCAATTGGGTGTTTGAGCGGGCGGGTTTTGCGCATGGCCGATTGGCAAGAACAATTTGAACGCCCAGCTCCTAGGTCTGTTCAGTTGAAACAAGCTTTGCCGCATCCACGGCTGCGCGCAATCGTTAGCGCTTATGGGGAGCGACGCGGCCATTTTTATACCCTTAAAGTGATACGCCCTCTCAATGCGCGCACTGATCAGTTTATGGAGTTTTATTTCCGCGATCCCTACTGCGTGCGCCAATCGGGCACTCGCTTTGATCCGACTCATGCAAGTGTATTGGTAGGCGTGACCAGCCAACCCGGCAAAGACCTTGGCATATTGGGTGAACTTGAGACTTTCACGATCCGCTTTAAGCCCACGGGCCTTTCGTGCCTTTTTGGTGTGCCGATGCATGAAACGGTCGATCAAGGGATCGCTTTGAGTGACATTTTAAAGCGGGAGACCGCCGCGCTTGAGGATGACTTGCGCCAAAGTACAACATTTGAAGAGCGGGTCGTTCAAACCGAAATCTGGCTTGGTGCAGCCCTCGATCAGGCCCGCCCACTTGATGCCATTGATCATGTGGCAGGGCTTATGGCGCGCAGTGCAGGGCGTTTTGGCGTCTCTGAAATGTCTGATTATGACAGCTTAAGTTCGCGTCAGCTTCAGCGCCGATTTTTACAAGATGTGGGCGTCACCCCAAAATTCTACGCCCGCCTGCATCGCTTTGAAGCCGCCGTCAAACAACGAACCAAATACCCAGATATGACTTGGGCAGCGCTGGCCGCCGCATGTGGTTATGCCGATGAAGCCCATCTTTCGCGTGAAGCGCGCGCCTTAACGGGCCTTACGCCCAACGCCTTTGCGGCAGAGATGCACGGCGTTGCGAAAGCTATCCTGCCAACCCCTGTCATGTCTGATTTATTCAAGTCTAGGGCCTAAGTTAACGCTAAGGATCGTCGCATTATCCAAGGAGGATGAGGATGCATAGACGATCATTATTGACGCTGATCGGTGTAGTTGGAGGTTTGGCCATAACAAAAAACGCGCAAGCTCAAGAACTAATATTGACCAATTCCGATGAAGCAGCGATCCGTGATGAAATAAAAAATATGAGCAGGTTTGGAATATCAGCGATCTAGACGCCATGGGCCGGCTCTATGCCCCCAATGTGCATTGGGTGAATGTAAAGGGCATGCATTGGCGCGGCTTTGAAGAAGTGGACCGTGCACACCGCGTTTATTTTGACATCATGTTTAAGGGTGTGCAGCAAAAGCTGTTGGAGGTTGAATCGATCACCCCAATCGCGCCAAATGTTACCATTGCCGTTGTCCATTGGGCCATGGAGGCCTTTAAAACACCGAGCGGCGAAGTCGCCCCCCCACATGAAAGCCGCATGACCATTGTCTATGTGAAATCAGCAACTGGATGGAAGATCGCGCATGGCGCAAACATTGATGTGGATCCACTGGCAGCTCAATTTGATCCGATACGCGGCACGGCCATGAAGGGACGGGCCAGCTAGCCACTGTTTGCGCGCACGGCTTGGGTCTTTCCCCTGTGCGCGCATCTCGCTAAACCGCGATGATGGCGCAGACATCCCACGAACAAATCCTGATCATCGACTTTGGCTCCCAAGTGACCCAATTGATCGCACGTCGGGTCCGCGAAGCGGGGGTTTATTGCGAAGTTCACCCCTATAATCGAGCCCAGGCCGTTTTGGACGGCGGTTTTAACCCCAAAGCGGTGATCCTATCGGGTGGGCCTGCGAGTGTGTGCGACGCAGGTTCTCCCCGCGCGCCACAAAGCGTTTTTGAGTTGGGCGTTCCAGTTTTAGCGATTTGTTATGGGCAGCAGACTTTGGCTGTGCAGCTCGGCGGCATTGTCGAAAGTGGCCACGCCGCCGAATTTGGCCGGGCAGACGTTGAAATCGTAGCGCCAAGTGCGCTTTTTGACGGCGTTTGGGCGCTTAATCAGCGCTATCCCGTTTGGATGAGCCACGGCGACCGCGTCACCCAATTGCCGGATGGATTTAGCGTTAAAGCCACCAGTGAGAATGCCCCCTTTGCCATCGCGACCGACGAAGCACGCCGGTTTTATACCGTCATGTTCCATCCAGAAGTGGTTCATACCCCTGACGGCGCGCGCCTCATCCATAATTTTGTCCGCAAAATCGCGGGGCTGCGCGGCGATTGGACCATGGCAGCCTTCAAGGAAGAGGCGATTGCCCGTATTCGGGCGCAGGTGGGATCGGCTAAGGTTATTTGTGGGCTGTCAGGTGGGGTTGATAGTTCGGTCGCAGCGGTATTGATCCATGAAGCCATCGGCGATCAATTAACCTGCGTCTATGTTGATCATGGCCTGATGCGATCGGGTGAAAGTGAGCAGGTCGTTTCGCTTTTCCGCGACCATTACAATATCCCCTTGATCCATGCCGATGAAAGCGCCCGCTTTTTAGGTGCTCTCGCAGGTATCAGCGATCCTGAAACTAAAAGAAAGACAATCGGCAAGCTCTTTATCAATGTCTTTGAAGAAAAAGCGCGGATGGTCGGTGGGGCCGCTTTTCTTGCCCAAGGCACGCTTTATCCAGATGTGATTGAGAGTGTTTCCTTCGACGGTGGTCCATCGGTCACCATCAAGAGCCACCATAATGTTGGCGGTTTGCCCGAACGGATGAATTTGAAACTGGTTGAGCCTTTGCGTGAGCTTTTCAAAGATGAAGTGCGCGCGCTTGGACGCGAGCTTGGCTTAAACGAGGCTTTTGTTGGCCGCCATCCGTTTCCAGGGCCCGGACTTGCCATTCGCATTCCAGGTGAAATCACCCAAGAAAAAGCTGATATCTTGCGCAAGGCTGACGCAATCTATCTCGAAGAATTGCGTAGCAATGGCCTTTATGACCAGATTTGGCAGGCCTTTGCCGTCCTATTGCCCGTCAAGACGGTTGGGGTGATGGGGGATTTTCGCACCTATGACCATGTTTGCGCATTACGTGCTGTAACCTCCACCGATGGCATGACAGCCGATTATTATCCCTTCGACATGGCGTTTATAGGCCGCGTCGCCACCCGCATCGTCAATGAAGTTAAGGGCATCAATCGGGTGGTCTATGACATCACCTCAAAGCCGCCGGGGACCATCGAGTGGGAGTAGTTTTCTTTAGTTAAATCATTGATTTATAAGGATTTTGCAGTTACACAAAACTTTCACAAATCAAATAAGTCGTTGATTTTATTAGGTGTTGGAATTACAGTTACACGTAGAGCTTCACAAAGCTGTAGCTATTCAAAATCGTACGTAACATCCGCGCCAAATGCCTCTCAACAAACAGCCAATTGATTCCAATGAAATAGCCATATACGACGAAGCCTTAATTTACCAAAGAGGTGAATAATGGCAGATGCGTATGTGGCTAACTGAGGAAAAAAGTACGCACGTTTTAGTCTGCGTAAGAGAAATAGAGATACGGCTGAGGCAAAAGCTAAGAAACGCTATCACGAGCTAATGGCACAGCAATTGGCTGGCAAAACCTACTTCTCTATGGCAGCTAAGCAAGCTGTTGATGAGTACATTAAGCAACGTACTAAGGATATTGAAGCTGGCTTAATTGTAAAGTGAACCGTACTGGGATTGTCGGAGGCTGCTTAATCATAGTTACGCTGCCAGTTTTAGCGTTGCAAGGCTGGGGTAATAGTTGGCTTCCAGTTTGGCTGGCGGGATCAGGCTGCCAAAGGCGACGAGTTGAGCTGATCTGACCTAGCCCCTTGATCCGAGCCATTTATAAGGAGAGTCTGTTCGCCTTTTGCACTGCTACCCATCGTTGGGCCGCTTTGGCCTAGAGTCTTTGGCCTTGCTCGTGTCCGGTGGGCTGGTGTCACCGGCTGAGATTGCCAACATAATCGGTGGGATATTCCCGATTGCGCTGTGAGGTCTTTCCTCGTTGTAGTATCTACGCCAGTCCTCCAACTTTTCGCAAGCATCTTGCAGGGACAAGAACCAGTGAGCGTTCAGACATTCGCTCCGGAGCTTGCTGTTGAACGCTTCGATGAACGCGTTATCGGTGGTTTGCTGGGACGCAAGAAGTCCAGCGTGACACCCTTGGCATAGGCCCACAGGTCCAGATTGTGGGAGATAAACTCAGAACCTTGGTCAACGCGAATGGCTTTTGGATAGCCGATCTGTGAGCAAGCCTGTTCCAAAGCCTCTATGACGTCCTCTGATCGATAGCTGAATCTTGGGTCGATGATGGGCGAGAAGCGTGTGAACGTGTCAACAACCGGACACTGTTCGGATTGTTGTCCGTACAGGTTTACCGCGTATAACGCCCTGCAATCCCATAGCTTTCATAAGGCGAGCCACAGTGTCACGCCCAACATCTTCGCCTTGACGCCTGAGTTGGTGCCAGACATGCGCACGCCATAGACACCAAAATTGTCCTCAAAGACCTGTCTGATCTTGAGGCTCATGGCGTCGTCAGCTTTAGCGCGGTTTGATCGTTTTCTGGGGTCCGCTTTCTGCGCTTTGCGAGCGTACCAAGTTGATGGGGCAATGCGCAAAACCTTGCACATCGGCTCGATCCCAAAGTTATCATGATGATCCTCCATGAAATCAATCACCTCTTGAACGGGCGGTCGAGCTCCGCCTGGGCAAAATACGCGCTGGCTTTGCGCAGGATCTCATTGGCTTGTTTGAGCTCACGGATCCCCCGATCTTGAGCTTTCAGCCTCTCCAGCAAATCCGTGCTCACACCCGGCCGCTCGCCGCTGTCGACTTGGCTGCGCTTGACCCATTCGTTCAAGGTCTGGGCCAAGCAGCCAATCTTAGCTGCTATAGACACAATCGTGTTCCACTGCGCGCCATACTCACCGCGATGTTCACACACCTCAGGCGAAAATGTCTGCCTTGTCCGTTGCTTATCCATGGCTCTACCCTTCTCAGGTTTTAGAGCCTCCGGCAAATCCAGTGCGGTTCAAACGGGGTCCACCTCATAGTCGTGCTGCGTTTGGTTGATGGTTGTTGTCATCTAAAGATATAATCTTTAGAAGTTTTTACATTCTACCCCGTCGCTAAGGCTAAGCAAGTGCCGTCAAGGCGATCTAGCTTTGTCTAAGGAGCTTGAAGTGAAGTTTTATTTTGTCCGCAACAAAAATGAGTTCGATGCCCTTTTACAGATTGAAAAACATAAAATTGACGCTCACAGTCAATATATAAATCAGAAAATTCCAGGCACCAAAAGAATATTCTATGTCAACGGTTATTCTTATGTAGCTAAAAAGCAGGTTGATTTTTTGTGTGATTTTATGTATTGCTCAGGATTTCCTAATGTTAATTGGAGAGAGAGATTAGTTTGTCCAGAGTCTGGGTTTAACAATAGAATGAGATTTTCAATTCATTTAATTGATAGCTTTCTTAACCTTAACTCTATTTCAAATATTTACGTTATGGAGCAAGTAACTCCGATGTATCGCTTTCTTTGTGATTCTTACACTAACTGCGTTGGAAGCGAGTATTTGGGAAATTCGGTAGCGCTTGGGTCTGTAAATAACTTGAACATTAGAAACGAGGACGCAACCGCCTTAACATTTGCGGAAGAATCTTTTGATGCTATATTGAGCTACGATGTATTTGAGCATATTTCCAACTTTAATAAGGCATTTGAAGAATGCTTTAGGGTGTTAAAGAAAGGGGGTAGATTGTTGTTCAGCGTTCCCTTTAACTCCAGTTCAAATAAAAATATAATTCGAGCCACAATTGGACAATCTGGTGAAATTACCCATTTGTTAGAACCGGAGTATCACGGTGATCCAGTAGGAGATGGAGAAGGAATTTTATGCTATCAACATTTTGCTTGGGAGATGTTGGAAGATCTTAAAAGTTTAGGTTTTCGTGATGCTTTTGGCATTCTGGGATGGTCGAATGAGTTTTGTTACTTTACGCCACAACTACAGTTTTTAGCTCTGAAGTGAGTTAATTGTGTTTTTTTGTGCGTCTTACGCCCTTGCGCGATGTGTAAGTTAACCTACGTTAAATCGCTGAAATCAAAGCATCTTAAGCAAAATGATAGGAATCAGAATTGTTTGAAAAAATTCCCACAAAAGTTACACATACAAAATCAACGCACGCAAGCTATTGACTTTGTTGACTGTTTTCGTCGAGTAACTACTGAGTGGGAGTAAAAGCCAACCAAGAAATTGTTCGGGCTTGATCAAAGCTAAAACAAGACCTCATTAACATGGTTTAGGTTGTTGATGTTGAGCCCTTTGTCGCCGCTATATAGTGGGAAGACTTCTTCAACACTTTTTTTTCAATCAAGTGCCAAGATATGAGGGCTAGCAATAAAGTTAGCCCAAATGTCGCTGAAAATCCTATCCAGATATGGGTTTTGAACAAACCAAAATAGGTCAATGTTTG
>NZ_BPFZ01000010.1 GCF_030158815.1 Candidatus Phycosocius spiralis | reverse complement strand
AATCTAGCATTGTTCAATGCGCCATGGGTCTATCATGGTTCACTGATGGGGATCGTGTGTCATTGGCTAAGAACTTTAGCTAAGGTAAAGAGAGCAAAGGCGATCTCTGGGTTCTTTAGTTTACCAATCACGTCTAACCATTGCTCTAACGGAGGTGATGAGGGATGCAAATGGTTTGGACCCCCTGTTTGCTCCAGCGTAATGGATTGGTGTTCTCTCAAAGCTAAACCATCGAAGAAGTAGCCAACTGGTACGCTAAGCTCGTGGGCAATTTGTGCTAAACGACCAGCGCTGACACGGTTTGTACCTGCCTCGTACTTTTGTATTTGTTGATAGGATATTTCTAGAGCAAGTGCGATTTGGTCCTGTTTCAGACCAAGCGCTGTACGCCGCCGCCGAATGGCTTCACCTACTTGTTTATCGATGAAAGCGGCTTCATTGGCACGAGCTGCTTTGCGATTTTTTTTGATGCGGCCTCTAATGTTTGCTGGGGCGGTTGGCATTTTATCTCCCTCAGGTATAAGCCTTCAAAAAACCATCATTTTTTATTTGCAAGCGGCTAGCTAATCTACATTAATATGAATGCAAGAGTAGGATCTTATAAATTTGCAGACATTTCCGCTCTAGCTTGAACAATATTTGACTAAGAATTGTTTTAAGTCGTTAAGCCGTGAATTGTTGAATCTTGCGACGACGGTCTGTTTGGATGATTGAACGAATAAAAGGTCAAAATCCCCTCATCCACTGGCAACCAAGTTCCAAGCAAACCACATGAGCATGTCATCCAAGCAAGATAAGTTCGCGGTGGGGAGATCAACCGCCTTTTACAGCTTCCCGTCGGCGCAGAAGCTAGGTAAAGATGATCTGGGGAAGGGCAAATGGCCCGGAGTTTTATTGTGAAGCAAGCAAAATATCGAAATCTATGCGTAGTGCCTCTTTTTCTTTGTCTTTTGGCTGCCTGCCAATCAGGACCAAGTGGATCTAAATCGAACAAGGCTCCAGCCTATGTGGAACGGCCGGTGGACTTGCTATATAACAACGCACGCGATCAATTGAGTAAGCGCAATTATAGCGAGGCTGTAACAGGTTTTGAGGAAGTGGATCGTCAACACCCTTATTCGGAATGGGCACGGCGCGCATTACTCATGACAGCCTACGCAAATTATCAACAAAACAAGTATGAAGAAGCCATAGCCGGGGCACAGCGCTTTGCTGCACTTTACCCAGGCAATGACAGCGCAGTGTACGCTTATTATCTGATAGCCATTTGTTATTTTGAGCAGATTGTTGACGTGGGTCGCGATCAGAGGATGACGGAATTGGCTTTGGCCGCCCTCAATGATGTGGTGCAGCGCTATCCACAAAGTGAATATGCCCGCGATGCACGCCTAAAGATTGATATGACGCAAGATCAGTTGGCAGGCAAGGAAATGGAAATAGGCCGTTATTATTTGCGCGAAGGCCAGCATTTGGCGGCACTTGGCCGGTTTCGGCGCGTGGTGGATTTATATCAGACCACAACCCACGTACCCGAAGCACTGCATCGGTTGGTTGAGACCAATCTTTCCCTAGGCTTATGGGATGAGGCCACCAAAGTCGGCGCTGTATTGGGCTATAATTATCCTGGCTCTGAATGGTATGAAGCCAGCTACAAGTTATTGACGGCGCGTGGCATCTCTCCGAAGATAAAACCACAACGCCGCAGCATGTTTCAAAAGGCCAAGCACCCCAAAAGTGAGGTTAAGAAGCTGAAAGAACCACCAGCCCCAAGCAAAAGTAAATCCAGAAAATGAGCTGTTTGCATTACATTTTTCTACGATCTATTGGCGGGCTTGCCTCAGCATGTTGAGTTTGCTTTCGATCCGCGACGTTGTACTCATTGAGGCACTCGATTTAGAGATTGAGCCAGGTTTTACTGCGCTGACTGGGGAGACCGGGGCAGGAAAATCCATTTTGTTGGATGCGCTTGGTCTAGCTTTAGGGGAGCGCGCGGATCGCAGTTTGGTACGAAACGGGGCGCAGCGTGCACAAGCCACCGCTGTGTTTGAGATTGAGCCCGCCCATCGGGCGCATGTTGTGCTACAAGAATGTGATCTGCCTCCTGCCGAAGAGGGGCGGATCGTGTTGCGCCGTTCCATCGGCTTGGATGGCAAGAGCCGTGCCTTTGTCAACGATGCACCTGCCTCGGTCAACGCCTTGCGGAAATTGGGCGCTTGTTTGCTTGAAATCCATGGACAGCATGCCTCCATCGGCCTGATGGACCCGACTACGCATCGCGATCTTCTTGATGTGTTTGCAAAAGCCAGTGTTCTTAAAGCTACGGTTGGGCAAGCGTGGCGCACACTTGAAGATGCTAAGGCCCAATTGGAGGATGCGCTATCGCGCGCGCGACGCGCCTCCACAGATCGCGATTATCTCGCCCACGTTCTTGATGAGTTACAAAAGCTTGCGCCTCAAGCAGGTGAGGAAGCGGCTTTGGATGTGGAGCGACGAGCCTTAATGGGATCTGAAAAGGCCGCCAGCGCTCTAAAAGATGCGGCGGACGCACTATCGGATGGCAAGGCCGAACAGCGTATGGCGACAGCCTCGCGGGCTTTATCGCGGGTTGGTAAGCCTGATGGCGAAGGAGCTAATACATTATCCCAAGCGGTTGACCAAGCTGCTGGCGCGTTGGAGCGCGCGTTGAATGAGTTGTCTGAAGCGCAAGGGTGGATGGCGCGCGCGGGTGATGCGTTAGATGGCGATCCGGGTCGGCTGGATCGTATTGAAGAGCGGCTGTTTTCGCTACGCTCCGCGGCTCGCAAACATGGTGTCACAGTCGATCAATTACCCGAAACCCTTCAAAGGGCCGAAGCCAATATGGCCGCCATCGATCACGCCGATGAAGCCATTCAAATTGCCAAAGCTGCTCTAAGTGAAGCCCAAAGCGCCTATGACAAGGCTGCCCTTTCTTTGTCGCAGATCCGCCACCAAGCTGGTTTGGCGCTGGAAGGTGCAATCGCGGTTGAGCTACCGCCCCTTAAACTTGAAAAAGCGCGCTTTCGCACCAAAGTGGATACTGACTTAACCCGCTCGACCAAGGATGGTATCGACAAGGTGACGTTTGAAATCGCGGCTAACCCCGGCGCGGGCTTTGGCGAATTGTCGGAAATTGCTTCTGGGGGTGAATTGTCCCGTCTGTCACTTGCGTTGAAACTCGTGCTATCGAGTGAGGGCGGGACCTTGGCTATGGTGTTTGATGAAGTCGATCATGGCATAGGTGGTGCAACCGCTGACGCTGTTGGACGTCGCTTGGCGCGCTTGGCGCAAACAGCTCAAATCCTTTGCGTTACCCATAGCCCGCAAGTCGCTGCGCGGGCCAAAAGTCATTGGCGCATCGAAAAGCGCGTGGTGGATGGGATCACCCGCACCCATGTAACCCCCTTATCGGATGGTGCGCGTGAGGAAGAATTAGCGCGCATGCTGTCGGGTGCTCTGATCACCGAACAAGCGCGCGCCGCCGCGCGGGCTTTGGTTGCCACACCTGCCGATTGACGCACCCAGCGCACAGGTTATTTCAGAGACATGAACTTAGCGCATCACCCTGTTGATTCCCTCACCAAGGAACAAGCCGCCAGTGAGCTGGCCCGGTTGGCGCAAGTGATCGGGGAAAATCGTCGCGCCTATTATCAAGATGATGCACCCACTTTAAGCGATGCCGATTATGACGCCCTAGAGCGGCGTAATCGCCTGATTGAAGAGCGCTTTCCAGCTTTGGTTCGCCCCGATAGTCCATCGGCAAGCGTAGGTAGTGCCGCCTCCACCAAATTTGCGAAGATACCCCATCGTATGGCGATGTTATCGCTCGATAATGCCTTTACCCGCGAGGATGTGAACGATTTTTTAGGGCGGGCGCAGCGGTTTTTAGGGCTGCCTGACACCGCGCTCCTATCCTGCACGGCGGAGCCGAAGATTGACGGGCTGTCTCTTAGTGTGCGTTATGAAAAGGGCCAGCTTGCCTATGCCGTCACACGTGGCGACGGCAAAGAAGGCGAGGACGTCACCGCCAATGTCTTGACCATGGCGGATATTCCAAAAAGACTTGCCAACAGCGATTGGCCAGAGATTTTAGAGGTGCGCGGCGAAGTCTATTTGAGTCACCAGGCTTTTGGCGCGCTCAACCAAGCCCAAATCGCCGCTGGCCTGCCAATTTATGCCAATCCACGCAATGCAGCAGCAGGTAGCTTGCGCCAAATTGATCCCGCCATCACTGCCCAGCGTCCTTTGAGTTTTTTTGCTTATACGTGGGGGGAGATCAGTGCCCCCATTGGCGATACACAGGTCCAAGCGGTGGCGAACCTCGCCAAATGGGGCTTCCTGACCAACCAGGATATGAAGTTGTGCGCAAGCGCGGACGAATTGATCGCCCATTATGAAGACCTCGGCCAGCGCCGAGGAGAGCTTGGCTATGACATCGATGGGGTGGTCTATAAGATCAATGATTTAGCGCTTCAGGCCCGCTTGGGCATTGTCACGCGCTTCCCGCGTTGGGCGATTGCCCACAAGTTTCCCCCCGAACAAGCGGTAACCGTTTTAGATGCGATTGATATCCAAGTGGGGCGAACCGGGGCTCTAACCCCGGTTGCGCGGCTGCGTCCTGTTACGGTCGGCGGGGTCGTCGTATCCAATGCCACTTTGCACAATGAGGATTTTATTGCCGGCAAAGCGCTTGATCGTGTCAGCGGCTTACCTGTGCGCGGCGGTAAGGATTTGCGCATCGGCGATCATGTTGTGATCCAACGGGCGGGCGATGTGATCCCACAGATTGTCGATATCTTATTGGATAAGCGCGATAGCCAAAGCGCGCCTTTTGCGTTTCCCCAAATCTGCCCTTGTCCACTTGCGACGCCTGCTTTGCGTGGCGGTAGCGATGTAGGTGGTGAAGAAGAGATTGTGCGCCGCTGTACGGGGGAGTTTGCCTGCCCATTTCAGCGCTTGCGGCATTTAGAATTATTTGTCAGCCGCAAAGCCTTTGACATCGACGGCTTGGGTCCGCGCCAGCTCCAAGACTTTTTCGACCAAGGCCTAGTGAAAGAGCCCGCCGATATCTTCAAATTGGCTGGGCATCGCGACATTTTGGCGGGCCAGGAGGGGTATGGCGAAACTTCGCTCAACAATCTTTTTGCTGCCATTGATCGACGACGCGATATTGAGCTGTCGCGCTTCATCTTTGGCCTTGGTGTGCGTCACATTGGGGAAACGACAAGTGGGATTTTGGCGCGCACTTTTGGTTCGTGGCGGACGTTCTTTGATACAGTAAAGCGGGCGTTGGCTGATCGATCCGGTGAGGCCTATCAGCAGATTGCCACGATTGGTGGGCTTGGCCCGGTTGCGTGTGATGCCTTGCTCGATTTCTTTGACGAGCCCCATAATCAAGAAGCGGTAGAGCGCTTATTGCTCGAGGTCGTCCCGCGCGATGCACCGCCACCCGTGTCTGACAGTGCCGTCGCTGGGCTGACGATTGTGTTTACCGGCAGCTTGGAAACCATGACCCGGGATGAAGCGAAAGCCCAAGCAACGCGTTTGGGCGCCAAGGTTGCGGGCTCGGTGTCGGCCAAAACCGATCTGGTTGTGGCGGGGCCGGGGGCGGGCTCTAAACTCGCTAAAGCCAGTGAACTGGGTGTGCGGGTCATAAGTGAAGCCGAATGGGCTGCCTTGATTGGCTAAGGCCCGCCTTTTTCTTACCGCGCTTTAATGTGCCAAACGGGGCCAGTTCATTCATGATGGCGCAATGGTCACGGCGCTAGATTGGCAAACCTACCCACAAATGAGTTCACGCGGCCTGTCGGTACCGGTGCGCGTCGCGACGCGCCTGGGTGCGCTTCTGGTATGGCTTGGGCTGGGTTTTGCGCTGATGCTCTCTTCGCCACAGACTCCGGAGGACTTACCTGAGCTTCAGCCTATCTCGGTTGCTGTTGATCCCTTATTGCCCTTGCCGCCAATGCCAAAGCCGATTGTGCGCAAACAGTCCCTGCCTGCCGTTTCGGATCGGGTCGCAAACTTGAGAAGCCCAATTGTTAATTCCTTGACCAACACGCAGGCACCGATACAAGAACAAGCTGCATCGTCTGAGGCACCCCCGAATGCACAAATTGGAGCGTCTGCGCCACAAGGCTTGGCTGCAAGCAATCGCGCCATTATCCAAGCGCAACAATGCGTTCAATTGGATCCCAAAGACCGCCCACCCGATTGCCCGCCCAATGACGTGCTCAAACAATTGCTGGAGCGCGCTCGTGGCCCCCATTATCGCCCAAAAAACGTCACCGCTTTCACCAGCAATGAAATGCGCTGGCGCGATGTGCCCCCACCGTGCCTTGAAGATGGTGAGAGTTATTCCAACAAAGGTGGCGTGACATGTTTTCGTATCGGCACGCCGCCATCGCGGGTGCGTTCGCCCAAAGAGATTTGTGAAGCCAAAGGGATTGATGCCTGTGCGCCTACCCCATCTCAAGATGCGGTAAAAGCTGCACTCAAAATACGCAATAGTCCTTAAGTGTCGCGTGCTTAAGGCACCAACCCATTGCAGGCTAAGCTTTTTTTGAATAGGGTGCAGGGATGCTCACCAGCGCGCCGACTCTAACAACGCCAAACCTGCTTTTGCGCGCTCACAACCGCCAGGATTACGACCGCTTAGCCGCCATGTGGGCTGAACCTTTGGTGTTCAAACATATTGGTGGGCGTGCCTCGACCGCCCAAGACGCGTGGTTCCGCTTATTGCGCTACATGGGCCATTGGCAGGTGATGGGCTATGGTTATTGGGCGGTGTGTGAGCGGGAAAGCGGGCTTTATATTGGCGATGTTGGTTTGGCCGATCATAAGCGCGGCCTGCACCCTGATTTTGACGGCGCACCTGAAGCAGGATGGGTGATCCGGCCGGAAGTGGCAGGGAAAGGCTATGCCACCGAAGCGACTGGTGCGATTTTGGCTTGGTTTGAGAAAAGCCATGGCCCACAACGCACCGTGTGCATGATTGAAAAGAGCCATAGCGCCTCGATCAAAGTCGCCTCCAAATTAGGCTATGAGCGCTTCACCGAAATCACCACCGGGCAAGACCCGATCAGTCTGTTTCAGCGCCTTTAATCCACGCTTCAACCGGCCCTTTTTGCAGGATGGTCAAAGGATTGCCCTTGCGGTCAACCTTATTGCCTAAAGCTAAACGCACCCAGCCCTCGGAGATGCAATATTCTTCGACATTGGTTTTTTCTTCACCCTTGAAGCGAATGCCAACCCCTTTTGCCAATATCTCTTCATTATAGAAGGGGCTGCGGGGATTGACGCTCATGCGGTCAGGTAGGGCGGTGGTTTGTGATGGTTCCGTCATGGGCAGTGCTTAGCCTAAATTGCGCGCCAAGCTCAAGAGCATGGGGTGTAGTGCGGCAGGTGTAGCCCCCTCCTCGACATCGCTGGCCAGTCGGCCTTAAACACGGGCTATGTCCGTCTCCATCGAACCCTTTCGCGCCATCGCGATCAGCCGCCAAGCCCATGCCATGCAAGCGGAAGGTCGAAGCGTTATCCATATGGAGTTTGGGCAACCCTCCACCGGCGCGCCGTCTAAAGCCCTTGCAGTCGCGCATCGCGTTTTGGACAGTGAGGCGATGGGCTATTGGGAAAGCACGCCGCTCAAACAGGCTTTGGCGGCACGCTATCTTGATCGCCATCAGGTGAACCTTGACCCTGAACGCATTATAGTGACGTGCGGGGCCTCGCCTGCACTGGTTTTGGCGCTCAGTTCCGCCTTTAATCCTGGTGACACTATCGCTTTTGCTTGCCCGGGCTATGTCGCATATCGCAACACAGTCAAAGCGCTGCATCTGTCACCCATGGAGATACGCTGTGGGGCCGAGAGCCACTTTCAACTCAGCGCCGCCCATGTTGAAGCGTTGGACCCCAAACCTGCGGGCGTGATCCTCGCAAGCCCCGCCAATCCAACCGGCACCATCATCGCGGCAGCGGAGTTAAAAGCCATAGCCGAAGTCTGTGCCAGAAAGAATATTCGCATTGTGTCCGATGAAATCTATCACGGGCTAAGCTATGCCGGTCCCACCCATTCGTTGCTGGAATTTGCACCAGAAGCCCTTATCATCAATTCGTTTTCCAAGTATTTTTCAATGGCCGGCTGGCGATTGGGGTGGCTCGTGGCACCTTCTGATCTTGTCGATGCAGCACGGGCGCGCGCAGGCAATATGTTTTTGACGGCACCATCCTTGGCGCAACATGCGGGCTTGGCTGCGATGGATTGTAACGGCGAACTTGATGCCCATGTCGCGACTTACCGGACCAATCGTGACATCATTCTGGCGGCCTTGCCTGCGATGGGGATTACCAAGATAGCTCCACCTGATGGCGCTTTTTATATCTATGCCGACATCGCCCATTTGACCCAAGACAGCTTGGGTTTTGCGCATCAGATTTTAGCCGATACGGGTGTGGCCATTGCACCAGGGGTCGACTTTGATCCCTATAGCGGCCACACCCATGTGCGCTTTAGCTTTGCGGTTTCAACGCCACTGATCGAAGAAGCAATGGCGCGTCTAACATCTTGGTTTAATAATAAAACCGCTCTTCGCTGATTTTACCACCAGCAACAGTGTAAAGCGCGATCTCATCCATGGCTATACGCTCACCAGATTCCTTATTGGTCACATCCATGGAAAAGCGCACGGCAAACTGATCGCCGTTCACATAGGGGCCATGGGCTTCGACGCTATGGACTTCATGGGCATTGTACCACCATTCACCCTTAGCGATCAGAGCCGGAATGCCTTCAGCGACACGCATCGGCCCATCCATATTTTCTATACTGCGAACATTTTCTGCCCAAAATTTAAGGCCAGCTTCATCTGATTGTCCGGCTTTGCACATATCGGTGAAAGCTTGGGCCACTTCTTGCGTATTCATTATATCTCTTCGTTCATACCCTCTGGCAGTTCAGAACAAACTATGAACAGAAAAACTTTTTGTTGGCAAGTTTTTTTTATGACAACAAATCAAGTGCGTGCAGAAACTCGTTTAGCTTTATTCAACCCCTAAGGCTTCAACGGCGGCACCACGCGCAGCACAGATGAGTAAACCCTTTTGGGTCACGCGATCCAGGAGCCAAGCCTCATGCGATCCCTTAGTCTTCAGCACAGTTTGTGTGGAGCCATCGAGTAATTCTTTCAAGATAGAGGTGAGCGTGGCCATTTTTTCAGATGTAAGCTTTGGACCAAGCTCGCTTTGCAGGCAGTCACAAAACGCTGCAGATTGGCCAGCCAATTGACACATAATCCTGGTGTCCATGACTACGCCCGCTACCGCGGCTGCATCCTTCATGATTGGGCTTACCGCTTGCAAGCCATTGTGCGCCAGCGGCTTGGCATTGAATTGGGACGGGGCTTCACCTTGCCCGCATCCAGCTATCCGTGCTTGCCAGGATCAAAAAGGCGGTCGTTATGCGCGCGGGTGTCTTGAACAATCTTTGTTTCATGGCGAACTTCTACCCACACCCGCCTTCACGAGATAGGCACATGTTCGTGATGGCAGTCCTATGACAATGTAGGGATGATGAAGCTTTGATCGACAATCGGCCCACCCTTGGGCCAGCGTTGGGTGACGGTTTTTGTGCGGGTGTAAAAGCGGACCCCGTCCATGCCATATTGGTTGAGGTCTCCAAACCCTGACCGTTTCCAGCCACCAAAGCTGTGATAGGCGACTGGAACCGGGATCGGTACATTGATCCCGACCATGCCGACTTCAACTTGATCGGCAAATTCGCGCGCGGCATCGCCGTTACGGGTAAAGATCGCCACCCCATTGCCATAGGGGTGTTTGGAGGCAAGCCCGATGGCTTCTTCAAAGGTCTGAGAGCGGATCATTTGAAGTACAGGCCCAAAAATCTCTTCCTGATAGGATTTCATCTCTGGGTTGACATGGTCAAACAGGCTGGGGCCAAGGAAGAAACCGTCTTCATAGCCTTGCAGCTTAAAGCCCCGCCCATCGAGCACCAATTCTGCCCCTTCATCTATGCCCATTTGGATGTAGGATTCAATACGGGCTTTATGGGTGGCTGTCACAACCGGGCCGTAATGGGCATCTGCATCGGTGGATATGCCCACGCGCAAGCCTTGGGCAGCAGCTACCAGTCTGGGTCGCAGCGCCTCTGCAGTTTTATCCCCGACTGCAACCACCACAGGCAGGGCCATGCAGCGCTCACCAGCAGAGCCATAAGCCGCGCCCATAATGTCAGCGACGGTCTGATCGAGATCGGCATCGGGCAAGATGATGCCGTGGTTTTTGGCGCCGCCCATGCATTGCATGCGCTTACCCATCGAAGCCCCGCGACCATAGACATATTGGGCGATATCGCTGGACCCCACAAAGGAAACCGCTTTGATATCGGGATGGTCGAGAATGGCATCCACCACCACTTTATCGCCCTGCACAACGTTGAGAACGCCCGCTGGAAGTCCTGCTTCCAATAGTAATTGCGCCAAAGCCAGTGGCACGGACGGGTCGCGCTCAGAAGGTTTTAGGATAAAGGCATTCCCACAAGCCAAAGCCGGTGCAAACATCCACATTGGAATCATGGCTGGGAAGTTAAACGGGGTAATGCCTGCAACCACACCTAACGGCTGGCGCATCGAAAAAACGTCAATGCCCGGTCCTGCGCCTTGGGTAAACTCACCCTTGAGCAAGTGCGGGATGCCACAAGCAAACTCAACCACTTCTAAGCCGCGCTGAATATCGCCCTTGGCGTCGGAAATGACTTTGCCATGCTCACTGGATAAAAGATGGGCGAGAGTATCCATATCGCGCTCTAGAAGGCGCTTAAATTCAAACAGCACACGGGCGCGACGCTGTGGGTTCATCGCGGCCCATTCTCCTTGCGCAGCCTTCGCAATTGCGACCGCAAGGTTTAGGTCTTCTACCGTACCCAAGCCAACTTGGGCCTGAATTTTACCCGTATTGGGGTTATAAATATCACTCAACCGGTTGGTATCTGAAGAGGTAGGTTTTCCAGCGATGAAGTGAGTGAGCCTAGGCATGAGAAGTCCTTGTATTGAGTATGGGACAGCAAATCTCGGATGACTTCCTTAAGGTCTATAGCTTTTGGCTACAAGCAGCACGCTCCTGAGTAAAAACAGGCCTTGTGCACCATGACTTGTGTCATCATAGCGTAATCAAATTTGCTTAATAACTGAGCACCCTCATAATGTATATACTTCAACCAATTATCAAGGAATTGCCCATATGAGCCTCTCGCGCCGCGGTATGTTAGCCCATAGTTTGACCCTCGCAGGTAGCCTTGCCTTTGCTGGTTATGCCCGTGCGGAAGAAATCCAAAGGGGGAGTTATGTTAACGAAGTCCAAGGCTATGGCCCCTTGGTTGCAGACAAAGCCAAAATCGTGGATTTACCACAAGGCTTTAGCTATCAGGTGATCTCAGAAGCCGGCCAGACCATGGATGACGGTCTGGTTGTCCCCCATATTCATGACGGAATGGGCTGTTTTGCCAAGGACGATGAGCGCGTTATTTTGGTCCGCAACCACGAGATTGCGCCGGATCAACGTCATTTTGGTGCCCTAGGGTTAAACGGGCGCTTAATCGATCGTTTGGACCGCACGAAAGTCTTTGATTTCGAGGATTCTGGCTTGCCAATCCTTGGTGGCACTACCCATGTGGTCTATAATCTCAAGTCTCGAAAGACCGAAGCGCAGTTTTTGTCTTTGATTGGCACCACGACCAATTGCGCAGGCGGTCAAACCCCTTGGGGATCTTGGTTGAGCTGTGAAGAATCGGTGCTTAAAAAAGGTCAAGGTGTCGGCAAGGACCATGGCTATGTTTTTGAGGTGCCTGCAAGCCATAAGGGCTTGGTTGATCCTGTGCCCATCGCTGGTATGGGCCGCTTCAAACATGAAGCTGCTTGCATCGATCCGCGAACTGGCATTGTCTATTTGACAGAAGATGTTGAAAATGGCCTCTTTTACCGTTTTTTACCCAATGATCATCGCAATCTGCTCAAGGGTGGGCGGCTTCAAGCCATGGGGCTTAAAGCTTTTCCAAAGGGGGCTGATACCGGCAATAAGTCGGAGATGATCTGGCAGCGTGGGCAGATGCTAGAAACGGTTTGGATCGACCTTGACGGCATAGATAGTCCCGATGATGATCTGCGGTTTCGCGGTTTTAAGCGTGGCGCTGCTTCGGTTTCGCGAGGGGAGGGCATTCATTTTGGCGTTGGCGAACTTTATTTGTGCGCAACTTCTGGCGGTCCAATCGGTTGCGGTCAGATTTTGCGCTATGTCCCTAGTGCACATGAAGGTCAGGTAGGCGAAACCGACCAGCCTGGGCGTTTGCAGCTCTTTTTGGAATCAATCAACGATAAAGTATTCGATTATGGTGACAACATAACAGTGGCGCCATGGGGGCATTTGTTTGTGTGCGAAGACCGCTACTCCGACACCTTGCGCAATCATCTGCGCATTGTGACACCTCAAGGTAAAGTGGCGACCTTTGCCCGCAATGTCTTTAAGGATAATGCCGAATGGGCGGGTGCAACCTTCTCTCCAGATGGCACGACTTTGTTTGTGAACGTGCAATGGCCGGGCTTCACCTTGGCAATCACTGGTCCTTGGCAAAGTTTCAAAACATAGATTCCATTAATAGGGTTCAATGAAATCGGTTTATCGTGCGTGTCTGGCGGCTTGATCTTGGCGATCGGGATTGGCACCCAGCCAGTTTGATACATCGAGAAGAGCGCGATCGGCTAAAGCCTTTTTGCGTAATCGACCCCGTTGCTTGCCCTTACCGCCAACATCCCCCGCGAGATCTGGAAAGAGGCCAAAATTGATGTTCATCGGCTGGAAACTGCCTTTACCGCCCCCGACATGCCCGGCGGTGACGTGGTTGAGAAGGGCACCCAAAGCTGTGGTAACGGGAGGCAGACTGGGCGCTTGCCCCAAACGTTCGTCCCGCGCGAAGCGCCCAGCCAAGAGACCAATGGCGGCACTTTCAACATAGCCCTCACAACCAGTGATTTGACCGGCAAATCGAATATCGCTGCGGGCTTTAAGCCTAAGGCTTGCATCAAGAAGCTTTGGGGCGTTTAAAAAAGTGTTGCGATGAATGCCCCCAAGGCGGGCAAATTGGGCATTTTGTAAACCCGGGATCAAGCGGATCACGTCGCTTTGGACCCCGTGCTTGAGCTTTGTTTGAAAACCGACCATGTTGAATAAAGTTCCCAGCGCATTGTCTTGACGCAATTGCACGACCGCCCAAGGCCGTTTTCCGGTGCGGGGGTCGGTTAGGCCAACTGGTTTTAATGGCCCAAAGCGAAGGGTTTCGCGCCCACGTTCTGCCATCACTTCAATTGGCAAACAGCCTTCAAAATAAGGCGTTTTTTCCCAATCCTTGAAGCTGGTTTTTTCTCCTGCCAACAAGGCATCGACCAAGGCCTCATATTGGTCCTTATCCATTGGGCAATTGATATAATCCGCGCCATCGCCCTCTGGGCCAACCTTGTCCCATCGGCTTTGTAACCAGGCGATGTCAAAATCGATGCTGTCGCGATGAACTATTGGGGCGATGGCGTCAAAAAACGACAATTCTTCTTCCCCAGTGATGCTTTGAACCGCTTGGGCCAAAGGGTCTGAAGTTAGGGGGCCTGTCGCGATGATGGTGCTGCCCCAGTTCGGCGGAGGCAGGCTCGTTATTTCTTCGCGAACAAGGGTGATTAAAGGTTCAGCCTCAATCGCTGTGGTTACCGCGGCTGAAAAGCTGTCACGGTCGACCGCTAAAGCAGAGCCTGCAGGAACCTTATGGGCATCTGCACAGGCCATGATCAGGGAGTTCGCCCGACGCATTTCTGCATGAATAAGGCCAACTGCATTGAACTCCCAATCATCAGAGCGAAATGAGTTAGAACACACAAGCTCTGCCAAGGCGTCACCTTGGTGGGCCTGTGTCATGCGAACTGGGCGCATTTCATGCAAGATCACAGGCAAACCGGCCCGGCTAATCTGCCAAGCCGCCTCGCTACCTGCTAAGCCGCCGCCGATGATATGAATAGGATCGTCGTTGGTCATTGTCCAAGACCTAGCGCACGAAGGACCAAGAGGGGAGGGGGGGTAAGCGGGCCGGCTGCAGTCAGCTCCCCTTCCCCCTTTTCATATAGATAACAATTTCGCATGTGTTTAATATACCAAACTTGCGTATCATGACTTATAGTATCCAAGGTTGGCTGGTCTTGATGGCGCTCTTAGAGGCGCACTGAGGCAAGATCACAAGGTACAGAATTAAAGGATGATCATGGTCCAGAATTTTTCCCCATCAGAAGCCGCCCTCTCGGTCATAAGTCTTGCGAGGCGGCAAGCGCAATTTGTGATGCGATTTTGCTTGATTTTTTCCACCACCATGCTGATTTCTTTGGCTTTGATGACGGTCACTGGGGTTAATGAAGCTCTATCCCGCTATGTTGGTTTAACCGCAACTGGACGAGTGCCATCTCCTGAAGCGGTGAGAGAGCTTTTAGGTCCTATCTTGCCATGGCTTGGGTTGCTTGTGGTGGTTAATCTGATCGTCAACGCACTGGTTGGTGGATTGGCGCTCCGAAAAACCGTGCTTGATCAAGAGCATGGCCAGTTTGGGTTGCAGTTTGGCCGGGATGAAATCAATTTGTTTGCTGGGGGCGTGGTTTATTTGGCGACGATTTTTCTTGTCGCACTAGGCTTTTCTATCGTCGCAGGCTTAGTATCTGGCCGTCATTCTGCATTAGGTGGCTTGGCCTTATTGGGTTTGGTTGCGGGTGTGATCACGGTCTCGCTTCGCATGGGACAGTTTGGTGTGTTGAGCATCGCACACAGGGGTGAGGTGGGGCTTGGTTTACGTGCATCGTTTCAGCAAACCGACAGGCGATTTTGGCATTATATGGGGGCTTATGTCTTATGGACCGTGATTGTCGTGTTCGCATCAACCATTGTGCAAGCGGTTGCAAGTTTGGGTGCCTTGGCCATGGGCACCAAAATTGGAACAGGTATACCCCAATCCTTGAATGATATGGCTTCGGCGGGTTGGCTATTTTATATTTTGGTTTATGGCATGGCTACGGGTTTTTTTAATTTGGGCTATTATTGTATCGGGGCCTATGCATGGCACCAAAGCAGAGGCGATTTATCCCCGCCGCAGGCCGACCAGCTTATAGACCAAAATCAGCCGTAACTGGCACATGATCTGAAGCTTTTTCTCGGCCACGCGCTGAGCGCCAAATTTTTACGCCTACAAGTTGATCAGCGGCTTGAGGGCTTAGAACAAAATGATCAATCCGGATGCCATGGTCTTTAGGCCATGCCCCAGCTTGATAGTCCCAGAATGTATATGCATGGTCCTCGCCAACTGCGGCCATGAAGGCATCGGTTAGGCCCAGATTGATCAATCGCTGCCACGCCGCGCGGCTGCTTGGTTGAAACAAAGCGTCGCCAATCCAAGCGTTTGCATCATAACAGTCTTGTGGGCGGGGAATGATGTTCCAGTCCCCAGCCAGTACAAGGGGCTCTTCCAAGGTCAAGAGGGATTGGACATGGGCATGCAGGCGCGCCATCCAACGTAATTTATAGTCAAATTTATCAGTGCCAATCGGATTACCATTGGGGCAATAAAGGCAAGCCAAGCGAACTGCCCCGCTTGGGATTGCCACTTCGACTTCAAGATAGCGCGCTTGGTGATCATCATCCTCGCCCGGCAGCCGAGATCGCGCGAGTTCAAAGGGCAATTTGGATAAGATCGCCACACCATTATAGCTTTTTTGCCCGTTAACAAAACACATATAGCCTGCTTCTTCGAGAGCATCGCGGGGAAATTTCGATTCCTCACATTTGAGCTCTTGGAGACATACCAGATCAGGTGCGGCTTCTTTCAGCCATGCAAGCAGATTTTGTAAGCGGGCATTGACTGAATTAACGTTGAAAGTGGCGATGCGCATCGAAAGGTCCTATGGGAAATCATTTACAAGCGTCTAGCTTAGACTAATTGCTTGTTCTTCTTGGGACGCGAAGCCTAAAAAAGTCGCAATCTCATCAAGATGCGCGCGCCCTGTGCGTAGCTGGTTGATTGGGGCTTTTGTATCTTCATAGCCCATGGCCATCGCACAATAAATCATTTCATGGGGTGCCAAGCCAAAATGCTGCCCGACGCTGTCACGCACCATGGCCCAAGCCTCCTGCATACAGGTAGCAAGGCCGCGTTCTTGGGCCACCAAGCAAATTGTTTGCATCAACATTCCCATATGCGCCCATTGGCCATGCCCCATGGCGCGGTCTATGACAAAGAAGATGGCTAGTGGTGCGCCAAAAAACTCATAATTTTTTGACATTTGTGCAAGACGACCCACACTATCTTCGCGCGCTATACCTAAAATCGCGTATAATGCCTCCCCGACCAGATAGCGACGCGTCCGATAAGGTTCATTCAGCTTTGGTGGATAAATGGGATAATCGCCCGCTTGCCCGAGTGGATTTTCTTGCAGACTATGCATGGCAATAGAACGCACCGCTTCTATTTCATGCCCTGTTATGACAATCATTCGCCAAGGCTGTAGATTGCCTCCTGAAGGGGCTGCGCGCGCGATCTCTAAAATGGCGCGAATCTCTGACAATGGGACAAGATCGGGCTTAAAGGCGCGCACGGATTTGCGTTGCTTAACCGCCTCTTCAACCTGCATTACCACCTCCTATGGGGTAAATGGGAATCTATTATACCGAAAAACTGACACCGCACCCGCAGGAAGATATGGCATTGGGATTGCGGATTTTGAAAGCTGAACCCATAAGATCTTCAACCCAGTCAATTTCGGCACCCTCCAAAAAAGGCATTGATACCTCATCCACAGCGACCCGGGCACCGTTTTTCTCGATAATAATGTCGTCTCCTCTAGCTTCGGCAGCAAAACCGAATTCATATTGAAAGCCAGAACAGCCGCCCCCATTGACAGCAACGCGAAACAAAGCCGCACCAGGTTCTGTTGCGATTAGCTGCTCAATTTTAGCCGCCGCCGCGTCAGAAACCAAAAAACCAGGGCTCATCACTTTATCCTTTTGCGCAAATCATCAAAACGACTTATGGCCCCAATAGCCCCAAGATAACTGACAAGAAATCTGGCAAGAGACCTGAGTTGAAATCGGTGGTTTTAAGTCATTGGTGTATCCCTATATGGGCTAGAAAGTTGCTTTGAGGAAGACCCTATGGCGAGCCAATATGTTACTGCCCCCTTTGCAGCAAATCCGCAGCTTAGTCGTGGCAGATGTTGGCGCGAGCCTGAAAGCCAAACAAGGTCCCCGTTTGAACGTGATCGTGATCGCATTATTCATTCCACGGGGTTTCGTCGCCTAAAGGGGAAGACCCAAGTATTTATCGCCCATGAAGGTGATCATTTTCGCACGAGGCTTACCCATTCCTTAGAAGTTGCCCAAATTGCCCGATCGGTTTCCCGCCGTCTTGGCTTAAACGAAGATTTAGCTGAAGCTTGTGCCCTCGCTCATGATTTAGGGCATCCCCCATTTGGGCATACGGGCGAACATGTTTTGGCAGAATGTATGAAGCCTTGGGGTGGCTTTGATCATAATGCCCAGACCTTGCGCCTACTGACCCGTCTTGAGCGGAAATATCCTAGTTTCGATGGTTTAAACCTCACTTGGGAAACCTTGGAAGGTACCTGTAAACACAATGGCCCAATGTTGCAGCCTGGGGTTGCATTGGACACGTTGGCACCTGTTTGGACTCATTTGAACGCTGAATTTGATCTGGACCTAACAACCTTTGCTTCGAGTGAGGCACAAGTCGCATCCGTTGCCGACGATATTGCCTATAATAATCACGATATTGACGACGCCCTCACGGGTGGGATCTTCACATTATCAGAGCTATGCGAAGCTGTTCCTTTGGTAGCCAATGTTTTTGCTTCGGTCCAAGTTGATTACCCCGATTTAGAGCGCAGCCGTGTTCAAGGTGAAGTCATTCGCCGATTGATTGGTATCTGGGTGCGCGATTTACTGGATGAAACCAGACGGCGTATTGCCCGATTTAATCCGCACTCGGTTGAACATGTCCGTGCTCTCCCTCAAGCTTTGGTTGGTTTTTCTGAGGAAATGACTGCTGAGGCCTCTTTACTGCGTCAATTTCTGTATACGAAAATGTATCGCCATTGGAAAATGAATCGTGCTCGCAGTAAGGCCCGGCGAATCATTCGGGAACTTTTTGAAGCTTTTTTGAATGAACCCGATACTTTGCCACCGGTTTGGCACGATCGACACAGCGACAATCCGGCGAAGGCAGCACGCCTAGTTTGCGACTATATTGCTGGAATGACTGATGATTTTGCGATTGATGAGCATCGACGCCTCTTTAATATTGACCGTACTTTGTAACAAAGGGCTGGCGCCGCATGAATTGATGGCTACAAGACTATTTGAATTTGGTGGGAGCTTTTAGTGATGACGAACCGAAATCGTGATTCCTTCGAGGACTATAATCCCGATGACCAAGATGATGGGTTTTTGACGTTTGACGCACGTGAAGAAGAAGAGGATCGCAGCCGGGGTCCCTTAATCATTGTTGGTTTTCTGGCTGTTTTGGCGCTATTTGGTGTGATTGCTTGGCAAGTCTATGCCAATAGCCGCGATGTCGGCCAGCCGCCGCAAGTAACCGCCGATGCTAATCCCGTCAAAACAGAGGCTGTGCCGGCCAACACGATTGCTGACAGTGATTTAGATAAGGGAGTGTTTGATGCAGCCAGTGGCGCTAATGCACCTGGGCTAGATGTCAAACCCCAAACCTCTGCAGAAGCGCCGATCTTGACCGATGGTAGTGCGGCCCCTGTGGCTGTCGCTCCTGCGCCAGTCGTCGTACCTGTTCCAGCAACGCCACCAGCCAAGCAAGGGGTGGCAGCCAGCCCGCCAGTCGATAAGCCTGCAACTAAAAGCGAACCAATGCCCGCGCCTAAAGTAGCGTCGACAAAGCCTGCTCCCAAACAAGTCGCCAGCATTGCTAAGGAAAAGCCAAGACCTTCTCAACCAAAAGCCGAGCCTGCTCCAAAACCTGCTCCACCAGTTAAACCCGTCCCTGTACCAAAGGCCGAAGCGACTGGCGCAGCTGGCTCTGGATTTGCCGCGCAATTGGGGTCTTTTAAAGACAAAGCCTCTGCAGATACAGCACTTGCACGCTTTCGTGCCTCTGGCTTGTCAGGTCCTGTGACAATTGTAACGGCAGATTTAGGCGCTAAAGGTACATGGTATCGCATCCGCGCCACCGGGTTTGAAAACCGGGGTGAAGTCACCGCATTTTGTGAAAAGGCCAAAAGTGCTGGCGCGCAATGTATTCCTGCTTCACGCTAATTTAGGGCTCGGGCGGCACCACCATGACTGTCGCCTTTATTGCAGATGTGGATGGTCTGAAACTCACACTTGGTGAGAAGCATCTGTTCGCACAAACCGACCCTTGGGCCTTTATCCTGTTTGGTCGCAATTGTGAGACTCCAGAGCAAATTTCAGCGCTTTGTAAGGATTTGCGTGCGGCCGTGGGCCGAAATTGTCTGATCTTCATCGATCAAGAAGGTGGGCGGGTGCAGCGCCTTGGCCCACCAATCTGGCCGCACCTACCGCCATTAGCGCTTTATGGTGCATTATGGTCTGACAGTCACGAGCAGGCTATCGAAGCGTGCCAGCTGCACCACCAACTCGCGGGATATATGTTGCGCGCGGTTGGGCTGAGTGCCAATTGCGTGCCATGCTTAGATTTGCGGGTTGCGGGCGCGCACCACGCCATTGGGGATCGGGCCTTTTCCAGCGAACCAGCTTGTGTTGCAAGCTTAGGGCAAGCCGCTTTGGATGGACTTCAATGCGCTGGCGTTGTTGGTGTGATCAAGCATCTACCTGGACAAGGCAGAGCGCACCTCGATAGCCATGAGGCTTTGCCGAAAATCACCGCTTCAAAAAAGGCGCTTAGAGCCGATATCGCCCCGTTCATGGCCTTGAAAGAAGCCCCCATTGGCATGGTGGGGCATATGGCGTTTAAAGCTTTGGACCCTGACCAACCTGCCAGCCTATCGGCAGCAGTGATTAAGCATTGGATCCGGGGCGAGATTGGATTTTCTGGCCTTCTCATCACCGACGATTTATCCATGGGCGCTTTGGATGGGCCGGATGATAGTAGGATTCGTAGGGCCTTTGATGCAGGATGTGATGTTACCATGCTATGTCATCGGCCGTTAGCTGCGCGTGAGGCAATTTTGAAAGAGGCCAAGGCGCTTGAAGGCGAGGCTCTCAAGCGGGCATTACGTGCCCAATCCCATGCAACCGAACCTA
Organism: Candidatus Phycosocius spiralis; assembly: GCF_030158815.1. Taxonomy (GTDB): domain Bacteria; phylum Pseudomonadota; class Alphaproteobacteria; order Caulobacterales; family Aquidulcibacteraceae; genus Aquidulcibacter; species Aquidulcibacter spiralis. The sequence goes on along the minus strand of NZ_BPFZ01000010.1, from coordinate 82,767 downwards.
GCATAGCGTTTGACTGTACGCAGGTTCTTGCCCGCCATGCGGCTTTGACAGGCTACCTATGGCCGCCGCGATCCAAGATGGGCTGTGCAGATCCTACGACGAAGGCTTGGGCGTAATGGCCGGTGTTGATGTCCTCGAAGCGGCTTTAGCGCAGGTCCATGAAGCCAGTTTGGCCTTCAGTGTGGATTTAGACGGCTATGAAGGCCCCTTGCATGTGCTATTGCGGTTGGCCCGCGATCAGAAGGTGGATTTGCGTCGCCTGTCGATTTTGAAGCTCGCGGAACAATATTTGGAGTTTGTGGCGACAGCGCGCTCGTCGCGGATCGATTTGGCCGCTGACTATTTGGTGATGGCCGCTTGGTTGGCGTATCTTAAATCACGTTTGTTATTGCCCAAAAAAGAGCGGCCACAAGGCGAAGAGCCGGTGGAAGATATCGCTGCACACTTGGCTTGGCGCTTAGCGCGCTTGGATGCGATGCGTGCCAGTGCTGATGCGCTTTATCAGCGCCCACAACAAGGGCTTGATTTTTTTACCCGTGGAGCACCAGAAGAAACCGCTGTCACCGAAATCCCTTTATGGGAAGCAACCATCTTGGACTTGTTGCATGCCTATGCTATGCAGCGCGTACGCGGTTTCGAAACCAAGCATGAAGTTAAAGCTTGGCCGGTTTATTCGATTGATGAGGCGCGCAAAAGGTTGGAGGAACTGATACCTCGCGCCAAGGATTGGCAAGCTTTAGGCACCTTTGCCCCGTCCGCTACGGCCTTTGCCAAAAACCCACCTACGGCTGCATCGCGCTATGCCAGCCTATTGGCAGCGAGCTTAGAATTAACCAAGCAAGGTCGCTTATCGGTGCGCCAATTGGATCATGATGCGCCCCTTTATGTTAAAGCAGGCGCGGAGGTCGGGCTCTAATGGCAAGCGATCCAAACGATAACCACATTGATACTTCCCCTGAAGCCATTGCTGCGGCAGTGCGCAGTCTTGCGCGAGCAAAACCTGAGTTGGATTTGGTGGCGCGTGCCGATTTATCTGCCGACCCAGCACCTGATGTTGACCGCATGGTTGAAGCTTTGTTGTTTGCGAGTGCGCAACCTGTGCGCGCTTCTGCGATTGCTGCGCGCTTACCAGAAGGGGCTGATGTAGGCGGGGCCTTGGCGCGGTTGAAGCGGCGTTATGTCGGTCGTGGGGTCGTATTGGTTGAAGTGGCGGGCGGGTGGCGGTTCCAAACCGCACCAGACCTTGCGTTTTTGATGGAAGAACGCCGTGAAGAGCCTAAAAAACTATCCAAAGCAGCGCTCGAAACCTTAGCCATCATTGCCTATCATCAGCCTTGTACGCGCTCTGATATTGAGGATATACGCGGCGTTGGTGTGGGGCGGGGAACCTTGGATCTTTTAATGGAAATAGGGTGGGTGCGGGCCGGTGCGCGCCGCCAAGCACCAGGCAAGCCTTTAACCTACCGCACTACAAGGGATTTTTTGGCGCAGTTTAATTTAGCGAGTTTGGAGGATTTACCAGGAAAAGCCGATCTGCAAGCCCAAGGCATATTAGATGCACGTTTGCCGCCCGATTTTGAAATTCCACGCCCAATTTCAGCACCTGGTGGCGATGATGAAACCGACTATGAGCTTAATGACGGGGCAGATGTCGATTTCACACAAGACTTTTTTGAGCCGTAATTTCAGTGTAGGGGATAAAAGCTTGCATCAACGCCGCATAGTTTGCATTTAGTGGCTGGCAAGCTGTTTCATGCTAGCTTAAGAGCTTCTAATGGGCCCTGTTTTGGGCGGATCAGCTGAACGGAGAATAGGATGGGCAGTATGAGTCTAATGCATTGGCTGATTGTTGCGGGTGTGGCTTTGCTGGTTTTCGGCGGGCGTGGGAAACTGTCTTCAATTATGAAAGATGCAGCTGAAGGCATTAAAGGCTTTCGCAAAGGTCTATCTGAAGAGCCAACGGCAGCGGCAAGTGAAGCCGCCAAAGTCAATGACACCAACACCATTGATGTGAAGGCAAAGACTAAGTCCAAGACCGAAGCTTAATTCTGTTTTTGACCTCTAAGTTTGGGGTCAGGAGTCCTCATCCATGTTTGATTCAATCGGCTTACCGGAGCTGGCCGTCATTGGCACTATTGCTTTAATTGTCGTCGGGCCAAAGCAATTGCCTGGGCTGATGCGTAAAGCGGGCCAATGGACCGCGCGCTTACGCGGAATGGCTGCTGATTTTCGTGCCAATTTTGATGAAATGGCGCGCCAATCGGAATTGGATGAATTGCGCAAAGAAGTTGAAGCGCTGCGCAACCAAAATCCGTTGCAGGAGATTAAGGACGAACTGACCAAGCCGTTTGAAACTGGCATTGATCCCTATGCGCCTATCATGCCTTATGGTTCGAGCGAACCACCGAAGATAGCTGAACATAGCCCGTCTAAGGAGGCTATTAATACCACAGCTAAGCCTGATGCGCCCCAACCAAAGCGAGTGCGCAAAGCCAGACATGCTGAAGTCGAACCCATGCTTGCCCATGAGCCTGTGTTGGAACCAGCGCCCACCCTTAAAAAGGGACGCACGCCGCGCTTAACCAACAATCCTGAGGCAAAAGCGTCGTGAATGATCTGGTTCCCCATACCCAAGCCGACGCCCCATTAACACCCGATGAAGCGGCCATTGAAGCGACGCGCGCCCCATTGTTGGAGCATTTGATCGAGCTACGGGATCGATTGATTTGGTGTGTTGGCGCGATTGCGATCGGATTTATGATCTGTTTCTCAGTGTGGCACTTAATCCTGCAAGGCTTGTTGATCCCCTATGAGACGGCGGTGATGAAGGTGAAAGGGGCCCAAGCCCTCAAATCTGGTATGGGCTTGATTTTTACGGCACCATTGGAAACCTTTTTGACCCAGATAAAAGTCGCCATGTTTGGCGGGTTGTGCATTGCATTCCCGATGATTTCTTTTCAGCTCTACCGCTTTGTCGCCCCTGGCCTTTATAGTCATGAGAAACGTGCCTTCACACCCTTTTTACTGATGGCTCCGGTTCTGTTCTGCATGGGTGGTGCCATGGCTTATTTTGTGGTGATGCCGTTTGTTATGGAGTTTTCATTGCGTCAAGAGCTTACCCCCGGAATTGGGGCGGTCAGTGTTGTCTATCAAGGTAAAATATCTGAATATGTTGGTACCATCACCACTTTGATTTTGGGCTTTGGGGCTTGTTTCCAGCTTCCCATCGTACAATTACTTTTGGGCCGAGCTGGGATTGTGGACGGGCAAACTTGGCTCGATAACGGCCGTTATGCGATCTTTGGCATTTTTGTCGTGGCAGCGATTGTGACCCCCCCTGATGTGATCAGTCAAATTTCTTTGGCCATCCCTTTGATTATACTCTATTATGTTGGCGCTTTGTTGGTGAAGATGGGCGATCCAAAACCCGCAGAGACTGACAACTAAGATTTCAGCGCCGCCGCGCTACGCCGCGTGGTGGGCCGCCGACTTTTCGCGGGGTAGTCGCGCGTTGTGGCCCACGAAGGGCACGACGGCTGGGTACCGGGCCAATCTTGGCTGCGCTTACCATGTCAAACAAAAGCCCGCCAGAGACAGGAACCGCTTCCATCAAGCGCACTTGAACCTTGGCCCCCAATTCCCAGCGGTCCCCGGTTTCAGAGCCAATCAAGGCATGGCCCGCCTCATCATGATGAAAATATTCAGACCCCAAGCGCATCACAGGAATCAACCCATCGCCGCCTGTTTCGACAAGGCGCACAAACAAGCCAAATCGATTGACGCTGGTGATACGTCCATCAAAGATAGCGCCCACACGCTCAGACAAAAAGGCTGCAACATAGCGGTCGGTAGCATCGCGTTCAGCGGCCATGGCGCGGCGCTCGGTTGTTGTGATCATTTGGGCGATGCGTTTAAGCTCATCAAGACTTTGAGACTTCAGGCCATCAAGTCCCAAGTTGAGTGCGCTGATCAAAGCGCGATGGACAATCAAATCGCCATATCGGCGAATAGGTGAAGTAAAATGGGCATATTTACGCAAGTTTAGTCCGAAATGACCAATATTATTAGTATCATAAATCGCCTGGGCTTGAGTTCGCAGCACGATCTCATTGATCATTTCGGCGTTTTCAGTCGGTGCCGCAAGCGTCAAAATCTTGTTAAACCGTACAGGCGTTGGCGGCTGCCCTTTTGCCCATTTAAAACCCACGCTGGCTAAAAAATCCCCCAAGGCTGCGAGTTTTGCGGCGCTGGGCTGGTCATGGACGCGGTAAATCAAGGGGGAGCGCTTGTCTTCCAGCGTTTCGGCCGCACATACATTGGATAAGATCATCATTTCTTCGATCAGGCGATGCGCATCAAAGCGGTCTGCCAAAGCAATCGAAATGACCTTGCCTTCCGATGATAGCACGATTTTGCGCTCTGGGCTATTTATTTCTAACGGCTCGCGCAAGGTGCGGGCTTTTTCCAACGCGCGATAGGCGGCCCAAAGTGGGTTTAAAACGGGCTCAAGCAAAGGCCCCGTAATGTCATCGGGCAAGCCATCAATGGCCGATTGGGCTTGCCGATAGGTGAGGCTTGCCGCACTTTTCATTAGGCCACGAAAAAATCGATGGCTTTGCTTGATACCTTGCGCATCAATCAGGATTTCTAGCGCCAAACAGGGTCGCACTTCGCCCTGCTTTAAAGAGCATAAATCGGCGGAAAGACGTTCGGGCAGCATCGGTACCACGCGGTCAGGAAAATAGACCGAATTGCCGCGCAGCAACGCCCCTTCATCCAAGGCAGAGCCAGGGGTCACATAAAAAGCCACATCGGCAATCGCGACCAAAATCTTATGCCCGCCGTCGGGCAAAGCTTCTGCATAGACAGCATCATCATGATCGCGTGCGTCTTCAGGGTCGATGGTGACCAAAGGAATATGGCGTAAATCCTCGCGCGCATTTAAGGAAGCAGGGCCAGCGCGCTGCGCTTCTTCTTCCTCTTCCACGTTGAAGCCCATCGGGATGGAATGGGCGGCAATGGCCAGGATGGAAGCGGCCTTTGGGTCTTCGCTATACCCGAAAATCTCAATAATCTCGGCCTTTTTGGGGCCAAAGCCACGATGGGGCAACAGGCGCGCGGCGACAAGATCTCCGTTTTTTGCCCCCTTTGCATGTTCAGGTGCGACCTGGAGTTCATGGCGCAATTTCTTATCGGCAGGCTGAATGCGCCCGCCACCAGAGCCTGCTTGGCCAAGCCGATGATCGCTTGCCAGAAATACACCAAAAGTCTTTTCAATAACCCGGCCCAGCCGCTTGATGACGTTGACTTCATACTCGCCATCATGGGTTTGACGGGTCTTGCCGATAAAGCGGTCACCCACACCCGGTGGCGGGCCATCATGGTGCATCTTGGGTTTGGAGTGGGCTAAACGGACCATAGGGCCAAAGGCGTAATCATCACGGCCCAGTGCGCGTGCTAGAGGCTCACCATCTGTATTGATCTCAATCACTTGAAACAGACCGCCACTTGGGGGGACGGCTTGGCTGGCCACCGCTTTTCGTCCGGTTTTAGCAATCTCACCGCTATCGGCCAACTCGCGCAACAAGGCTTTTAAAGCCCGCTTATCTTCCCCCTTGATGCCAAATGCCTTGGCAATGTCGCGCGGGGCAAGGCTGGTTTTGGACTGATTGAGAAAGGCCAGCAAAGTTGCTTTATCTGGCACGCCAAGGCCAAGGTGCGCGACATGTTTTTTTTGTGCCTTATTCTTTTGGCCGTTACCTCGGCCCTTCATTTTCATGCTTTGGCAGCCTTCTTAGCTGCAGGCTTTTTTGCCGCTGGCTTTTTTGCTGCTGCCTTTTTAGCAGGGGCTTTTTTAGTCGCTGTAGCCTTGGCACCTGCTTTTTTGGTCGCGGGCTTCTTTTTGCCAACGCCAACGACGGCGATGCGCGCCTCAATTAGGGTGGTGGCGGCTTCTAGCGTGATGGTCGCTGGATCAGCCCCCTTGGGCAAGGTCGCATTGGTTGTCCCGTCGGTGACGTAGGGCCCATAACGCCCTGCCATGACTTTAATCCTAGGACCATCTGGGGTGGTAGGCGCAAATTCCTGTAAAGCCGTTGCTGCCGCGCGTTGTGTCCGCCCGCCACCGGCACGCTTTTCGGCGAGGACACTGACAGCGCGATTTAGCCCAATCTCAAACACATCCTCAACCGTGCCGATATTAGCATAGGTCTTCCCATGCTGCACATAGGGCCCAAACCGGCCTAAATTGGCGTAAATCGGCTCATTATCTTCGGGGTGAACCCCAACTGTGCGCGGCAAGGACAATAATTGAAGCGCTTTTTCAAAATCAATATCAGACACCGCCCAGCCTTTGGGCACCGATGAGCGCTTAGGCTTGTCGCCATCACCTAATTGGACATAGGGCCCAAAGCGGCCAGCCCGCAAAAATATATCTAACCCTGTCTCTGGATCGCTGCCCAGCAACTTGTCGCCGCTCGCGGTGTCGCCCTCAATGGCCTGCGTGCTCAATTGGCGGGTATAGCGGCAATTGGGATAGTTTGAGCAACCGATAAAGGCCCCAAACTTACTGGTTTTGAGTGATATCCGGCCATCCGCACAAGAAGGGCAGGCGCGCGGGTCACTGCCATCGCCTTTATCAGGAAAGATGTGAGGCCCAAGCGATTCGTTGATCGCGTCTAATACCTGGGTTGTGCGCAATTCGCCCATGTCAGCGATCGCTTTGGAGAAATCCTCCCAGAATTCCTGCAATAAAATCCGCCAACCCAAATCGCCGGACGAGACTAAGTCTAAGCGCTGTTCCAAAGCGGCAGTAAAATCATACTCAACATATTTAGCAAAGAAATTTTCCAAGAACGCGGTAACCAAGCGACCTTTATCGTCTGGAATGAAACGGTTTTTATCCATGTGGACATAGTCGCGGTCACGCAAGACCGTCAGAACAGACGCATAGGTGGATGGGCGGCCAATACCCAGCTCCTCTAATTTTTTGACCAAAGTGGCTTCTGAATATCGCGGTGGCGGCTCAGTGAAATGTTGGGTTGCGGCGGTATCGGTCACCTTGACGCGATCGCCTGCTTTTAAAGTTGGAAGTCTGCGGTTATCTTCGTCTTCTTCATCATCACGCCCTTCTTGATAGAGTGCTAAAAACCCATCAAACAGAATGACTTGACCTGTTGCGCGCAGGCCCGCGCGCCCTTTGGCATCCACCAGATCAATGGTTGTACGCTCGACAATGGCTTGTTCCATCTGGCTTGCAATGGCGCGCTTCCAAATGAGGTCATAGAGCCGCGCCATATCGCCTTCGAGCTTTAATTTGGATGGATGACGCTGGGGATCGGTTGGGCGGATGGCTTCGTGGGCTTCTTGGGCATTCTTGGCTTTCGAGCTGTAGAAACGTGGCTTTTCGGGGACATATTCACTACCAAACCGATCCCCGATCACAGCGCGACACGCCATCAGCGCCGCTTGGTCCATTGCCACCCCATCGGTCCGCATATAGGTGATCAGGCCAACCGCCTCTCCGCCAATATCAACCCCTTCATAGAGTTTTTGGGCAACCTGCATGGTACGTTGGGCATTAAAACCCAACTTGCGACTGGCTTCTTGCTGCAAGGTTGAGGTGGTAAAAGGGGGCGCGGGAGAGCGTTTGAGGGGTTTAGCTTCAAGGCTTGCGACTTTAAACTCGCCCGCAATCACAGCGGCTTTGGCTGCAAGGGCTGTGGCCTCATCACCTAAATCAAATTTATCAAGTTTCTTACCGTCTAAACTGAATAATCGAGCTTCAAATGCGTTGCCGATATCGGCCTTGGCTTGCGCTGCCACAGTCCAATACTCGCGTGCTTTGAAGCGCTCAATCTCCATCTCACGTTCAACAACCAAGCGCAGCGCAACAGATTGCACGCGACCCGCAGAACGTGATCCAGGTAGCTTGCGCCACAAGACGGGCGATAAATTAAAACCAACCAGATAATCTAAGGCGCGTCGTGCAAGATAGGCATCCACCAATTCTTGATTGATCTGGCGCGGGTTTGCCATGGCATGGAGTACAGCATCCTTAGTAATGGCATTGAAGGTAACCCGCGAGATGGCTTTATCTTTCAAAACCTTTTTGGTGCGCAGCGCTTCAAGTAAGTGCCAGGATATGGCTTCGCCTTCCCGATCAGGGTCGGTGGCAAGTATCAAACTATCAGCCTTTTTCATCCGTTCTGCGATATCGCGAATACGTGCTGCCCCTTTGGTGTCTGCCTCCCAAACCATCGCAAAATCATCGTCGGGCCGTACTGACCCATCCTTGGATGGCAAATCGCGGACATGGCCAAAACTGGCAACCACATCATAATGGCTCCCTAGATACTTGTTAATGGTCCGGGCTTTAGCAGGTGATTCAACAACGACGAGATGCATGGTTCACTTATCAAACTTGAATACAGCCCATGGAGATACAGGGCTTAAAGAGCGCAGGTGTCGTTGCTTGAGACTTATGTCAATGGCTTTGCACAAAACCAAGTGTAATGGACCTTGACGCTCTTGGATACGATGGTACAACTATAAATTACAGGATAAGACAACTGATAACTCTAAGGTGGACCCTGTTCCATGCCAAATGCACCAAAGACACTTGACCGCGCCAGTGAAAAAGACCTCCAAGAGGTTGCTGATTTTGTCCGTAACCTTGCTTTGGAACTCGAGCAATTAAGCGAGTCAGCTGGAATGGAGGCTGTGGCGGCATGTTTGCGCGCTGCCGCATCAGAAGCGCGTCGTGCAAAGCATCATGATCGCTTGGTTAAACTGGGCTTGAAACCAGACCCCCAGCTTGCGTAACTGCACGACCACTTAATTCCAACTCAACTACAATGGCAGCGATGGTACGCCAAGGCAGGCCAGTATCGGTAGCAAGATCGGCTAGACTTATGGGAACAGGAGATAATAAGGCTTCTACGCGGTCTAATGCTTCAGGGTCGATGGCGATACCGGTTGTGGCATGCAGATAGGGCACTATTTTTTCCTCTTGAAAGCCCATTGCGCTGCCAAGACATTCAAGAATGTCCTCTACACTGCTAACCAAATGTGCCCCATCCTTAATCAGGCTGTTGGGGCCTGCGGCTCGGGGATCAAGTGGTGAACCGGGTACCGCCATGACTTCGCGTCCTTGTTCGGCAGCAAAACGTGCGGTGATCAAAGAACCAGAGCGGGCTTCAGCCTCCACGATCAAGGTGGCAAGACTTAACCCGGAGATGATGCGATTGCGTCGTGGAAAATCGCGGGCATGCACTTTGGCAAATAAAGGGCTTTCTGAGACCAAGACCCCGTCTTCGCGGATCTGATGATAAAGAGTTTCATGTTCGGGAGGATAGATATGGTCAAGACCACCCGCAAGCACACCGATGGTACCTGTGGAAAGGCTTGCATGATGGGCGGCACCGTCAATGCCACGCGCCATACCTGAAACGATGATATAACCTGCTTGGCCTAATCCGCCGGCAAACTCGCGCGCTAAACGTAAACCGGCGGCAGAGGCATTGCGCGCGCCCACAATGGCGACCATATTTTTTTGTAAGAGGTCAAGCTGCCCGCACGCGCTGATGATGGGTGGGGGTGGTGTCAAAGCGGCCAGACCCTTAGGAAAAAGGGGTTCACAAGCTGCAATAATTGTTCCACCGCGGGCATGGGTGGCTGCGATTTCATCTTCTATCTGGTCATTGGAAACCAAAGCAATTGCTTTACCGCGACCGTGTTTAAGGAGATCGGGCAGGGCCGATAGTGCAGCGCTTGGGGTTCCAAATCGGGAGACAAGTCCAAAGAAGGTGACAGGACCAATGCCGTCGCCACGGGCCAAGCGAACCCAATCCCGCTTTTCCTTAGCGCTTAAAGACTGACGTGCTTGCATGCTCAATGTTTGCCAATGTGTGGCTCTTCACCCTTGATCAGGCGGGCGATGTTCTCGCGATGCCTGATCCATACTATAAGCGACATGAAAAGCGTTGCCCCAACCCCGATAGGGCTGATATGAAAAACCACTGCGATCAGTGGCGCGGCGGCAGACGACACCAACGCACTCAAGGACGAATACCGAAATGTATAAGCAGTGGCGAGCCAAAGGCCACCAACCAAAACCCCAACCGGCCACATGCCGATCAGCAATGTACCAAAAAAGGTCGCCACCCCTTTGCCACCGCAAAACTTCAGCCAGATTGGAAAGCAATGGCCAAGTAGGGCGCTTGCTCCCGCGCAAAAGCCCACGTCTAGATTGGGATTACTCGGACTGCCTAGATAATGGCCAGCTAAAGTTAGAGCGGTAGCGGCCTTGGCCGCATCTAAAATGAGCGTAGCCAGCGCAACATCTTTGCGCCCGGTTCGTAATACATTGGTGGCACCAATATTGCCTGAACCCACTTGGCGCAAATCGCCCAATCCCGCCAGCCGCGTCAAAAGGATACCAAACGGGATGGAGCCCAAGAGATAGCCACCCAAAATTGCAATCAAATAATCCATGAAGCTTCCAATGATGTATAGGTTCAAGACTTAATCGGCAGCACTGTATACTTTTTTGCCCCCGACCCAGGTTGCTTTGACTTTACCTTGCATGGTTCGGCCATCATAGGGGGAGTTTTTGGACTTTGAAAGCATGGCGCTGGCATCAAAACGGATCGGGAAGCCTAAATCAACCAAGATTAAATCGGCAGGCGTACCAGCGGCAATGCGCCCCTGAGGCAGGCCTAAAATCTGCGCCGGGCCAAAAGTCAAAGCCCCTATTAACTCAACCAGTTCGATCAGGCCTTCATGATAAAGGATCAACGCTGCTGGAAGGAGGGTTTCAAGTGCGCTGGCTCCAAAGGCGGCCTCATCAAAGGGGAGGCGTTTTTGCTCGGCGGGGCGGGGGTCATGGCCAGATACAATCGCATCGATCAAACCTGACTTGACGCCTTCAACCAGGGCTAAACGGTCCTGTTCGCTACGCAAGGGTGGGGCGAGCTTGGCGAAGGTTCTATAATCCCCCACATCGCTTTCGTTCAAAGTCAAATGATGCACACTAACCGATGCTTTTATCTTTACGCCCTGATCCCTAGCCATTGCTATGCGTCCTAAGGTCGCCTCGCATGAGATCATATCCAATAACAATCGTGATCCAGTGAGTTGCGCCAATTGGATATCGCGGTCGGCTGCTATGGTTTCAGCAACATCGGCAATACCCGCTAAGCCCAGTCTGGAGGCAAATTCACCTTGGTTCATCATGCCGCCATCGGCCAGAAAGGCATCTTCTGGCCGCGAGGTAATCAGCACATCAAAAGCGGTCGCATAAGCCATGCAGCGCTGCATCGTGCGGCTGCTGACAACTGGATGATCGCTATTGGTGAACATGACAGCACCAGCTTCAGCCATCAGGCCAAATTCGGCGATCCGCTCACCCTTGAGGCCAAGGGTCAAAGCACCGGCCGCCAAAACCCGCGCTAACGAATGGTCGCGGCCACGACGGACGATAAAGTCAACCAAAGCTGCATCATCAATCACAGTTTGGGTGTCAGGTTGCAGTACCATGGTGGTAACCCCACCTGCGACGGCAGCTTTTCCAGCCGTCTTTAAGGTCTCGCGATGTTCTTCGCCTGGCTCCCCGGTTGAGACGTGCAAGTCAATTAAGCCTGGCATTAAGGCATGGCCGCCGCAATCGACACGGGTCGCGCCGGGCTCAGGCCTTACATGCGGCCCGACCGCAACAATTTTATCGCCCGCGACCATCACTTCGCCTGAGCCATCAAATTGGCTGGCTGGATCAACCAAGCGGGCGTTGAAAAAATGGATCCGGGGTTCAGTCATCGCCTTGCACCCCATTGGCACCATGGCTGGCTAAGGCTTCCAGCACGGCCATGCGCACCGCTACTCCTGATTCAACCTGATCCACAATTAGCGATACCCGGGGATCATCGGCAATATCAGAATCAATCTCCACACCCCGGTTCATCGGGCCTGGATGCATAACTTTGACGTGTTTCGAAGCAAACGCCAGCTTGCGTGCGTCCAGCCCATAAAAGCGAAAATATTCGCGCGCTGAGGGCACAAATACGCCATCCATCCGTTCCAGCTGTAGGCGCAGCATCATCACCACATCAACGCCCTCTAAGCCTTGCCTCATAGAGTGATAAATCTCACAGCCCCAGCGCTCAACCTGCGCTGGCATCAAAGTCGGTGGCGCGATTAAGCGCACCCGCGCACCCAACATCGATAACAGGATTACATTCGAGCGCGCGACACGAGAATGCAAAATGTCGCCACATATCGCAATGATTAAACCCTCAACCTGGCCGAAAGAGCGTTTGAGGGTCAAAGCATCCAGCAAAGCTTGGGTTGGGTGCTCGTGGGTCCCATCCCCGGCATTGATCACGCTACAGCCGACTTTACGGGCCAATAATTGCGCAGCCCCGGAAGCGCCATGGCGCACCACCAAAAGATCTGGGCCCATCGCATTGAGGGACGCAGCTGTATCAAGCAGCGTTTCCCCTTTAGCGACAGAAGATGTTTTAACCGACATATTGACGGTGTCTGCACTCATGCGCTTCCCCGCCAGCTCAAAAGAGGCTTGGGTGCGGGTGGAGTTTTCAAAGAATAGATTGACTAAGGTGCGTCCTTTAAGGGTCGAAAGCTTTTTCTCACGCGCTTGGGTAAAGGGCAAGAAGGTTTCTGCGCGGGCGATCAGTTCAAGCGCTTCAAGACGATTGAGATCGCTAATTTGAAGTAAATGCCGCTTTGGAAAGGGCGCGCGGGGTGAAGGACCTTGCGGGTTCATTGGCTTTTGCTCCACTTTGAACCCATGATCAGTCGCGTCCCCGTTCACCATTACGCCGTTCACGTAGCCACAACAGGATTGCCCAACTATGGGCATCATGTCGCACTTTGCGCATCGCCTCATCCATGCTGGTCCAAACCAATTGATGATCGGGCTCACTGGGCCTGCCATCGGTGGCGGTGAGTTCCACTTCAAAGAAAGAACACAGCGAATTCGTGGGCGTGCCTTGGTTGATCCAGAATTGACCGGCACGGCATAATTGGCGCGTCGGCCAAACCGTTAAGCCAGTTTCTTCGTCAAATTCGCGCACTACGGCTTCTGCATCGCTTTCTCCACTTTCAACACCGCCACCTGGGAGATCATAAACATGACGATCAATTGTGCCAATCCTAACCAGCGCAATCTTTTCATCATTTCGCGTACAAAGACCATACACACTGGGTCGTTCTAGATAGGTTTTGCCGTGTTCAGTTCGCCCGAACTGCATCGAAAAATGCGCCATGATGGGCTTCATAAGCTAGGATTGCGCCAGCGGGAAGCGCTTCTGGCATCGCAGCGAATTGTCACACCTCATTTGCGACCAAATAGGCGCTCAATATCGGTCAATGCTAGCTTCACAAAGGTGGGCCGGCCATGATTGCATTGGCCAGAACGCGGCGTGCGCTCCATTTCACGCAACAAGAAATTCATCTCCTCGCCACTTAACTGCCGCCCAGCGCGGACCGAGCCATGACAGGCCATGGTAGCGAGCACTTCATCGATGCGCTCCTTTAAGGTTAAAGCCTCATCAAAGGCGGCCAAATCATCGGCGAGGTCTTTTAAGAGCTTCTGGGTATTGATCTTGCCCAAGATAGCCGGGGTTTCAGAGACGGCAATGGCACCGCGCCCAAAGCCCTCTAACACCAAGCCAAAGCCAACGAGCTCTTCAGCCCGGCTTAACAAGCGCTCACAATCGCCTTCTTCCATCTCAACAATGTCTGGGATTAGATTGGGTTGGCGGGTGATGCCTTGGCCAGCTAGGGCAGCTTTCATGCGCTCCAAAGTTAAGCGCTCATGGGCGGCGTGTTGGTCAATGATCACCAAGCCATCTTTCGTTTCCGCAATAATATAGGTTGCATGAAGCTGTGCCTTGGCGGCCCCTAAGGGATAGTGTGTAATGTCTTCATTATGTTCTAGGTGGTGGCCTACTTCTGTTTGGTCACCCATGCCGTAAGTGGATTTCGCCATAGGCTCAGCAAGGCCACGCCATAGGGAAGCCGTTTCGCTTCCAGCCTCAATCATACCGGACTGATAGCCACCATACATGCGTGCGGGCATGGGCCAAGGCGAAGAATTAGATGCCGCCACACCAAGTGCCCCCAAAGTTGCTTGCCCCAAACTCTCAGAACTACGAACACCCGCTGACCCCAGTGCATGGCGCAGTGCGCCAATGACAAGGCCGCGAACCAAAGCGGCATCTCGAAACCTCACTTCGGTCTTAGCAGGATGCACATTCACATCAACGAGCTTTGGGTCCATATCCAAAAATAAGGCCAAAACCGGATGACGGTCGCGCGCTAACACATCTTGATAGGCCGCACGCGCAGCACCTTTTAGAAGTGGGTCTTTTACTGGGCGGCCATTGACGAATAAATGCTGATGGCGGGCATCACTACGTGCGGCTGTTGGCAAGCCTGCCAAACCCGTCAAACGGATCTCTGCGCGCTCGCTATCAATCATCAAAGCATCCGCGGCGGCATTTTGACCCAAAATGGCTGCGACCCGCGCCGCGCGCTGGCTCGCTTTGTCCGACCCTTCAGGCACTACGCGCAGGCTCGAACGCCCGTCTAAATCCAAGCTAAAGGCCACATCTGGGCGCGCTAAAGCTAATCTGCGAACCATATCAGAAATCGCAAGTGTTTCAGCACGGGGCGATTTTAGAAAACTAAGACGAGCGGGAGTGGCATAAAAGAGATCATGGACTTCAACCCGCGTTCCTGAGTACTTATTGGGCCAAGGAGCTGGATCTGGCCCTGTCACCTGCCCACCCTCAACATGCAACACCCAAGCCTGGTCGCTACCAGTCACTTTGGAGGTGATGCTCATGCGGGCAATCGCACCGATAGAGGGCAAAGCTTCGCCGCGAAAGCCCATGGTTGTGATAGAGAGAAGGTCTAAGGTGCCATTGCTATTGGGTATGAGTTTGGAGGTGGCATGACGCTCTACAGCCAAAAGCAATTGATCGGGCACCATGCCATGCCCATCGTCTTCAACCAGCAGCCGATGGATGCCACCCTCTTGTGCCAAGACACGGATTAAAGAGGCACCTGCGTCAAGTGCATTCTCAACCAATTCCTTGACGGCCGCTGCTGGGCGTTCAATGACTTCACCCGCAGCAATTTGGTTGATGGCTTCGGGGGGAAGGCGGGCAATGATCATAGCGTACCTATGCGCTTTACTGGGCGAGACGACCAGCCTTGCACACATTTACATTCCAGGCAGTTTGAACCCGCGCGGCTTATTTTGCTGAATGCTTACTGGTTGGCCGCCTGTGGCGTTGCGGATTGCTTTTTGCTCTAAGCGTTGACGTTCAGCTTCGGTTTCAGCCAATAATGGATCGCTATTTGGGGCCGCGGGTTGTCGTACCAGACCCAGAACTTGATCGGCAAACTTGGTCGGCTTGCGCGAGACACCACCTGTTTCCTCATCTATCACGGCGCGAATCCTAGGATCGGCATTGGTACCGCCAGCTTTTTCAATCAACAAACGCTCGCCCTCACTAGCACTGGTACCCAATTGTACCCCAAAAACAGCGCTACGGGCTTGCAAATCAGCACGCAGCTCCATCGGGCGGGCTTCGCCGGGACGTGGTGGACGCAGGTTAAACTCAGGGGGTACAACCAAGGGCGCCTTGGAGACAACGCGAAATTCATCGGGTGCCGTCTTCTCGCTACCAAGGGCTTGACGCACACTGGTGCAGCCACCCAAGGAGAGTGCAGCCAAACTTGTGATCGCTAAAAGGCCATAAAAGCTTGTTTTCACCACTTCGCTCCGTCTTTCAATTGGCCGCAATCTCCGCCATCTCTGGCTGACGCGGTGTTGTAATCGGGCTCTGCCTTAGCGATAAGCCCGCATGGGGTCCAGCTGTTCACGCCGTGGGGGGCGAGGTTTCATCTTTTGGCGGAAGATTTTGTTTCGATTGTGGCGGATTATCTGGATTCATCAGCATATCAATCGCCAAAAGGATCGCGCCAATGGTGATGGCCGCGTCGGCCACATTAAACACCCAAGGGAAAAAGAAACCCGAGAAATCTAAAAAGTCCGCCACTGCGCCAAATCGGATGCGATCCACCATGTTTCCGATCGCGCCACCAATGACTAGAGCTAGGGCAAGGGCGGTCTGACGCCGTTCTGCTTTGAATAACCAAGCGGCAAAAACACAGGCGATGATCGCAGAAAGTCCAACCAAGCCCCAACGCTGCCAATCGGCATGGGCTTTGAGCGCGCCAAAGCTGACCCCATAATTCCAAACCATGGTAAGATCGAAAATCGAAGATAACTCAATCTTCCCAAGCCTTAATAGGTCCAAATGATTGAGGACCCAATATTTGCTCACCTGATCAAGCAAAATGATGACGCCAATGATACCTATCGTTACAAAGGGTGACATTTTAGGCGTGGGTGGGGAGGCGTTGGGGCTTTTCATGGGCGTCGTTTAACGCAATTTGTCGTCGCAAAGCAATGCAGCAAAGCCGCAGAATGTGTGACTTTCAGGGCTTAGGTGCCAACATGGTTTGGGCAAGATCGAGTGCATTGGCCATCGCGCGCTTGAGGGCAGGGGGCTCCAATATCTCAATCTTACCGCCCCACCGAAATAAGCTCCATGCCAGTTCATTCAGCCCGCCACCATGCAGACGAACCAAAAGACTACCGTCACTTTGGGCCTCCAAAATTTGGCCCGCATGAAACATCCATCGGCTGGCCTCTTCGACAAAATCAGGTAGGACGCGCAAGACAACATCGACGGTGTCTTCCTGATAGATACCAAACGAGCGCTGCGAATAGGCTTGTAAGTCAAAGCCATCGGGTGGACCCCCTGGCAGGTCAAGCATTTTGGGCTGAGCGATCCGGTCAAGGCGCCACATGCGCGGTGCAATCGAGTCCTCGCAGTCAGCCTCGCGCGCTATCAAATAGGCTTCCCCGCCAAACAAAATGCCGTAGGGGATCAATATACGTTGCCGTGGGGCACCGGTTCCACCGCTATAATGCAATACAACTTGCTTGAGCGCCAATAGTGCGTCGCGCAACACCTTTAGCACTTCCTTATCTACGCTGGCGCGCGGGCCCGGCTGTACGGCGATGGCTTCAGCTTGCATCAAGGCTTCAAGATCGGTGGCGAGACGCCGCTTCACGTTTGATTTCAGAGCTGAAAGCATTTTGGTTTCGAGACTCGCGAGCGCTGCGCTGGCTTGGGGATTGGTGCGTTCAAGTTGCTTTTGCCCAATCGTCAAAGCAGCCATTTCTTCGGTGGTGGGGGCTAGTGTAAAGATATCAAGCCCTTTGGGCAGGCGCCAGCGCTTGGTCGGCGGGTCTGAAATCTCTTCCAAGTCAGGATACATGATCATCAATTGATCGCGCATCCGCTCAATTGTGCGGCGTTTAACGTCGAGCTTTTCGCCCATTTCATCGAGTGTGAGACCATAGCTGGTGGCCGCCAGAAGGCGCGCTAATTCGATAAGTCGGGCAGATTTTTCGTGTCGCACAGCTCATTTTCACTCAAACTCTCATGCTAGGTCAAATCGATTGCGCGGTTTGGGCGAAAAAGGGTCGACTTGCTGCTTTGGTCTGGCTATGGCCACTGGCATGAAAGATTTGCCGGTCTCCCCATTAGCACCCGAACATTTCCCAAATCTGCCGATGATTGGTGGAATGGTGGCTTCAGCCAGCCGCATTGGGCTTTACGCCGGGTCGCGCATGGATTTAATGACCGTCTCTTTTCCAGAAGGTGCCAGTGTTGCGGGCGTGTTCACCAAAAGTGCTACCCGCTCAGCTGATGTGAACTTATGCGTTGAGCACCTTAAGGCGGGTCATGCACGGGCTTTGGTGGTCAATGCTGGTAATTCCAACGCATTTACTGGGCCTGCGGGCTTGGCTAAAAATGCGGCTACGGTAAAAGAAGTGCAGCGTCTGACTGGGTGCGCGCCACAAGAGGTGTTTATCGCTGCAACCGGTGTCATTGGTGTGCCCATTGCGCCCAATCTTGTGGCCGATCATCTGGAAGCGGCTTTCAAAGACCATGGCGCACCAAATTGGGAAGCTTTGGCGCGTGCTTTTTCGACAACCGATACGTTTCCCAAAGCTGCAGGCGCGCGCCTTGATCTAGATGGCGTCCCGATAGGTTTAGTTGGCCTTGCTAAGGGGTCTGGTATGATTGCGCCTAACATGGCCACCATGCTGGTATTTGTGTTTACCGATGCGGCGATAAGCTCCCCTGTGCTTCAAGCAATGATTTCACGCCATGTTGAGACAACGTTTAACGCCATTACGGTGGATAGTGATACCTCCACCTCGGACACATTGTTGGTGTTTGCGACCGGAGCAAGCGGCAGTTCGCCTATCACTACCCTTGAAGATCCGCGCGCCGAAGTATTCTCAACGGCCCTTCATGGGATTTTCCACGATTTAGCACTTCAAGTGGTACGCGACGGGGAAGGGGCGCAAAAGTTGATTGAGATCACAGTCCAAGGCGCGCAATCAAATCAGTCCGCGCGCATCATTGGTATGGCGATTGCCAACTCTCCCTTGGTCAAAACTGCGATTGCGGGGGAAGATGCCAATTGGGGACGCGTGGTTATGGCCGTGGGCAAATCGGGCGAACCGATCAATCTTGACCAACTCTGCGTCCGCTTTGGTGGCGAATGGACAGCCCGCGATGGCGGCGCGGTTGACTATGACAGTGCCCGCGTCGACGCCCATATGAAGGGGCACCTGATTGATATTCTGGTCGATGTCGGCGTGGGCGACGGCACCTCGACTGTTTGGACATGTGATCTCACCCATGGCTATATTGCAATTAATGGCGATTATCGCTCTTGATCATGTAAGAGCACCTAAGTTTACGTGAGGGCGCATGCGATTTTTATTGGTAGCCGCTGGTGCCCTCATCTCTGAAAAGGGCGCGGTGTTGTTGGCGCAACGCCCAGCGGGCAAAACCTTAGCTGGGCTTTGGGAATTTCCTGGTGGCAAAATCGAGGTTGGCGAGGCACCAGAAGCAGCCTTATGCCGTGAATTGGCCGAAGAATTAGGGATCAAGGTTCGTCCACAGGATATAGTGCCCTTAAGCTTTGCATCCCACACCTATGATGATTTCCATCTCTTAATGCCGCTTTGGATCATTCACACATGGTCAGGGGTTGCCACGGCGCGTGAGGGGCAAACCTTGGCATGGGTTATGCCGGATTTACTCTCGACTTATCCAATGCCAGAAGCAGATGTTCCATTAATTGGGGTCTTGCAGGCTCATTTGCGGGCGTGATCCCCCTCCGCCAGCTTCGCTGCCACCTCACCCGTACACAGTGGGAGACAATGAAGCGCGCTGTAAATGCTGCGCTTGTTTGAAACTAAGTAAGATTTGGAGCCAATGTTCGGCACTCCAAGGTCGATCGCTTAATCCCCAATATGTCAAAGCAAACTAAAGCGGTTTTTCCCCAGCAGAGACTTCCCGCGTCCCTAAAGCATCGGCCAAGCGCATTTTAGCACTGCCCGGTGCCAGCGGCTTTTGTTGGCTTTCGTGGGGTGCCCATCCTGTTAAGGTAATGATTTCAAAGGTCACACCAACCCGACCATCGCTATCGCCATAATCGGCTTGGTAGATGTCTGCGGCGCGAGCGATCAATGTTCGGGTTAAGGGTCGCGACTCGTGCTTTGTAAAGGCTGCGGTTTCCCCCATAGCTTTGAGGTCGCGAAAAATGCTGAACAGATTTTTGTAGCGCACACGCACCAGATCGCTATCGGCTACGGGTAAGGCAAAGCCAGCGCGCTGCAGCAAACGGGCACCATCTTGTGCATCGGCAAAAGGGGAGACACGGGGGGAAGCCGTGCCCAAAACTTCTTCTTCGGCTTGGGCCAAACACAGGCGCAATTCCTGCAAGGTTCGTCCACCTAGAAATGACGCTAAAAAAAGGCCGTCTGGGCGTAGCGCATGTCGCACCTGCGCCAAAAAGCCCGGCACATCATTCACCCAATGCAAAACGAGTGTGGAAATAACCAGATCAAGGCTTAAGGGTGCAAGGGGCATATGATCTTCATCGGCGACGAAGGCAGGCGCAGTACGTGTACTTAAAAAGGCGTGGTTCAAATCACATTCAGCCAAAAATCCCACCTTGTCTTTAATGTCCGGTAACGCCTTTAAGGCGCGCCCAAAATAGCCGCCGTGGCTGCCTATATCCAATGCTGCCTCA
The DNA here is from genome assembly GCF_030158815.1 of Candidatus Phycosocius spiralis. Classification (GTDB taxonomy): domain Bacteria; phylum Pseudomonadota; class Alphaproteobacteria; order Caulobacterales; family Aquidulcibacteraceae; genus Aquidulcibacter; species Aquidulcibacter spiralis. The sequence goes on along the minus strand of NZ_BPFZ01000010.1, from coordinate 62,547 downwards.
AAACGGCGATTGATTAAATCTAAGCGCTCGCACACATCATAGACGGCGCGCTCTTTGAGGAACGAAACCGATGCAAATGTCTTTGCCGCCCGATCACGCTGCCTTTGCAGGCGCTTCCGGTCAAAGAGGGGGGTGGGAATCATGGTTTTCATCAAGGCGCATCATGAGCTAAAATGAGTGTAGGGACTAGAGGGTCACACTTCATGCGCGCACTAAGGTTGCTAGGAATGGGCTTGGGTCGCACCTGTGCTGATCTCATTTGGCCGCCTCGTTCCTTATTATCGCAAAATCGCGTAAGCTGTGCTGGCACCATGGAATATGATTTGTGGCGGGCATTAGACTTTTTATATGCCCCCGGATGCAACCGCTGTGGCATGCCAATTGTAGAGGCCACAAGCCCCGATATCCAATGTCCCGCCTGTATCGCTGATCCACCGGTTTACAACCGGGCACGTGCGGCCTTGGCCTATGATGATCTGTCTAAGCCTTTAGTTTTGAACTTAAAGCATGGTGCGCGTAAAGACGGTTTGCGCGCTTATGCTTCTTGGATGCTCGAAGCCGCACCATTTGTTTTGGAGGCTGATCAAATCGTCCCGATCCCGCTGCATTGGACCAGGCTTTGGCAGCGGGGATATAACCAAGCCGCTTGGTTGGCGAGCTCTTTAGCCGCGCGCAGCGGGGGCCGCTATCAGCCGATGCTCTTACACCGTCATCGACGAACGCCCAGCCAGAATGGCCTCTCCGCCGGTGGGCGCAAGCGCAATGTAGCCGGCGCCTTTAAAGTGACAGAGCGCTTGGATGGTCAGGCCATTTTGTTAGTTGATGATGTGATGACCACGGGCGCGACTTTTAATGCTTGTGCCGCGGCCTTGCGCAAAGCTGGCGCTGCGTTGGTCGATTGCGTGGCTCTAGCGAGGGTGGTGCGCCCCACCGCTATTGAAGTGCCAACACCTAGGTTAAGTAGGCAGTTGAGCATCGGGGCCGGGGTGGTTGATGACTAAAAATCCTACCAAAGTCGCGCGCCGATCTATGGGTATCACAATCTTGGCAGGCATCAGCGTTTTTGTGGTGTGGCAATTAAGCCTGCTCCAACTTCAATCTGTGGCAAATTTTCTTCAGTTGCAGAACCTAGCCCAAGGTGCGCCGCGTGAAGCTGCTTTAGCACTTTTGGTGATGGTGGGCGGCTTCGCGCCAGCCTATTTGGCCTTGATCGCTTGGCGCTTTTGGGGTGAGAAGCGTCAGGTCTTGAGCCTTTTTACCGGGCAGCGGCAATTTCGCTGGGGGCTTACTTTAGCCGCTGGTAGCGCAATGGTTGCGCTGTCATTTGTCAGTTCAGCCTTGGTGAACTCAGACAGTTTAGACCCGTTTTCTGAAAGGCTTGTGGCATTTTCCATTCTTGATTGGATGATGCTAGCCTTGGCTTATGGCGTTGGTACGGTAGTTCAAGCCAGCTTTGAAGAGGTCTTTGTGCGGGGTTGGTTGCTGCAACATGTCGCCCCGATATTTGGCCACGCGTTTTGGGCGGTTTTGATCACGTCCTTGGTGTTTTGCGCTTTGCATTTTGGCGCGCCAGGATGGTTCACCTATGCGCTGACCTTCGCGATGGGCCTCGCGTTTGGCTATTCGGTGGTACGTCTCAACGGATTAGAGGCCGCTATAGGCGCCCATGTTGGCAATAATTTTGTCAGCGCCTTATTTGGTGGAGCGATGGTAAGCGGCAATCCTGAGACCATTAGCGTGCAAGAGGGATTGGCCTATGGCCTATATCTCGTGGGCTTTCTCGGTTTGGTTGAAATCTGGGCGCGTTTGTTGCCATCTGGACGCAACCCATGAGGCGGTATAGGCTTCTCACTAGGCTTTGTTGGACGACCAGACCGACTTTTGGCTTTACTGGCTTCGCGTCGCGGCGCTTCTTCGTCCAACAAGCTAACCCTAGTTTTGGCAGACTTTGGTTGTGGCTTGGGTCCACGACGCCCGATCTTGACAGGTGGGGCTACTGCTAAAGCGGGCCGCTCTGGGCGTTTGGGGCGGTTGGTGTAGCGCGCAGGCGGCTCTGGCATCAAGGGGCCCAGCATTTCCTTTAGCGCCGCTGGGGCCACTTCTTCTACACTACCCGGGGGCATTTTGCCTAATTGAAAGGGACCATAGGACACTCGGATCAAGCGATTGACCTTAAGGCCAATGGCTTCAAGGACGCGACGAATCTCTCGGTTTTTGCCTTCCCGGATCGAAACCGTGATCCAAGCATTGGCGGTCTCGGCACGGTCAAGGATTGCCTCTATGGGGCCATAGGTGATACCATCAACCTTTATGCCATGGGCAAGTTTAACGAGCTCTTCTTGATTGACACGGCCATAAGCGCGCACCCGGTAGCGGCGTAACCAACCCGTCGATGGCAATTCGAGCGCGCGCGCCAACTCACCATCATTGGTCAAGAGCAATAAGCCTTCTGAGCTTAAATCCAATCTCCCAACCGAAATCACACGCGGTAGATCTTTGGGCAGTTGGTTAAATACGGTTTCGCGCCCTTGGGGATCCTTATGGGTCGTCACCAATCCATCGGGCTTATGATAGCGCCACACACGTGTGGCCTCTGGGCTATCAATCTGGCGGCCATCGACAACGATGTGGTCTTGGCCGGTAACATTAAAGGCTGGGCTTTCGAGTACAACCCCATTCACCTTAATGCGTCCGTCTTCAATCCAGCGTTCGGCTTCACGGCGTGAACAGAGGCCAGCGCGAGCCAAGGCCTTGGCGATGCGCTCACCTGGTTGCTCCTTAGGGTGCTCTACAACAGTGGAAGAACCCGCAATGTCTGGCTCATTTTGTGCCGCTTTGCGCTGCCAGGGCTTTGCATCATCCGTGCTTTTGGGATGCTTGGAAGCACGAAAGGGATCATGTGTCATCGTTTCTTCGCCTCGCAGCCCTCACGGGCGGCTTTCGCGCGACAAAGCTACGATCAGCTTGCGCGCTTGATCTAGTGCCCCTGATTGCAGGAAATGACTGGAAAGTCGAGTGCGGGTGGCAATGGGATCTTTTCAAGTTCCGAAATAACGCGCATCTTCGATCAAGCCATTTTGTAATTGAATGATCCAAGCGCCCATTTTACCTTCGGCATTTTGGGTCAAGACAATGCCTTGCCTGAAATCAAAAACACATTCTATGAGAATCACGTTGCGCGGCCCTTCGCTGATACTGGCGTTGGGGATTTGTAAGCTGGCCAAAGTAGCAGTATCGCCGCTAGAGCGCGCGTTCAGCCAAGCCGTCATAGTCGCACGATGGGTTTCAGCATCGGTTTCTAACGCACGGCGGCGCGCACCCCCAGCCAAGGATCGCAACGCGCCACGCATAAGGCTGACTTCGCCCATGGTTAGGCGCGCGCGCACAAAGGCATTGCGCATGGTTTCAATCATCGTGCCTTTACGGTCATTGGGCCAGAAAAAGCGCGTGGTGTCTAATTCTTCAACCCAGTGCTCAAAGAAGCTTTCAAAGGCGGCGCGCGGTGCGGTGGGTTTTTGTTCGATGCTCCACCCCGGTGGTGGGCCATCTGCTTCTGAAAGACTGGCCCACTCATAGCACAAGCAGGCAACCGATTGGGCTAGGTTCAAGCTGGGGAAGCGCCCATCGACTGGAAAAGTCACCAAAATATCTGCCCCAATGATGAGATCATTATCAAGGCCAGAACGCTCGGAACCAAACAAGATCACAGGCTTTTCCCCGCTCTGCATGGCCTCACGGATGCGCGCGACAGCTTGGCGTGGGCCAATCAAGGGCTTATCCACTTGTCGCGGTGTGCCGGTGGTGGCGATGACAAAGGTCTTTTCGGCAATGGCTTCACTAGCTGTTTCAACCACTTGTGCGCTTTCAAGTGGCCATTCGGCCCCACTGGCCATTACCCACGCTTTTGGATTGGGCCACACATCGCGCGGCTTAACCAGAATGAGCTCTGAAAACCCAAAGTTTGCCATCGCGCGCGCTGCAGCACCTATATTCTCCCCCATCTGCGGCGCGACCAAGCAAATGGCAGGTGCAGTACCCCAACCAGGAAGGGCAGCTTGATCGGCTTTGGACAAAGGGCCATTGGGCCCGATCCCTACAGGCCTTGTGCCATCCAACTTTGGCTTTGGCGGCTCCCATGGTCGCGGTGGGGGCGTGATTTGAGTATCTTTACGCATCTTGTCGCTGTCACTCTTGTTCAAAACGTCTTTTCCATAACGCTGGAGGTGCTATAGCCCACCCAACCGATTTGCGGACATAAGAGTTGCAGCCCACGTCTTGGTGGGCCAGTAGGGGAAAAAAATGGCGAAGATAAAAGTTGCTAATCCAGTGGTTGATCTTGATGGCGACGAGATGACCCGCATCATCTGGCAAATGATCAAGGATTATCTGATCACCCCTTATCTGGACCTTGAGATTGAATATTACGACCTCTCGATCGAAAACCGCGATGCGACCAATGATCAAGTGACCATTGATGCTGCAAAAGCAATCCAAAAACATGGGGTCGGGATCAAATGCGCCACCATCACCCCCGATGAAGCGCGCGTTGAAGAATTTAAACTTAAGAAAATGTGGAAGTCGCCAAACGGCACGATCCGCAACATTCTGGGCGGGGTTGTTTTCCGCGAGCCGATTATTTGTTCCAACGTTCCCCGCTTGGTACCGGGCTGGACCAAGCCCATCATCATTGGCCGTCATGCGTTTGGAGATCAATATAAAGCAACAGATTTTAAAGTGCCGGGCCCTGGCAAGCTATCGATTAGATTTGTGGGCGACGATGGTCAAGTGATTGAGCATGAAGTGTTTGATTACCCAAGCTCTGGTGTTGCTATGGCGATGTATAATTTGGACGATTCGATCCGCGACTTCGCCCACGCCAGCTTTGCCTTTGGTCTTTCGCGCAAATATCCCGTCTATCTGTCAACCAAGAATACGATTTTGAAGGCCTATGACGGCCGCTTTAAGGATATTTTCCAAGAGGTATTTGATGCCGACTATGCAGCTCAATTCAAGCAATTGGGTCTGGTGTATGAGCACCGCTTGATCGACGACATGGTGGCTTCAGCAATGAAATGGTCGGGCGGATTTGTTTGGGCATGCAAAAATTATGACGGCGATGTCCAGTCGGATACGGTGGCACAAGGCTTTGGCTCTTTGGGCTTGATGACCTCGGTTCTGATGACCCCAGATGGCAAAGTGCTGGAGTCTGAAGCCGCCCATGGCACCGTCACCCGCCACTACCGCCAGCATCAACGTGGCGAGCAAACCTCTACCAATTCCATCGCCTCGATCTTTGCATGGACCCGTGGTCTCGCCCATCGTGCAAAATTAGATGACAATGGGGACTTGATGAAGTTCGCCCTCAAAATGGAAGAAGTCGTGGTCGCAACTGTGGAAGCTGGATTTATGACCAAGGATTTGGCGCTGTTAGTAGGCGATGAGCAATCGTGGCTCTCAACTGAGGGCTTCTTAAAAAAGGTTGCAAACAACTTTGAAGTGGCGATGGCTGCTTAATACTCGATGGGGTTATGATCACGCTTTCAGCTAAGCAAGCTGGAAGCGTGGTGCCCTAATCAAAAAGCTTCGAGACGCTTTCTTCATTGGCGATGCGGCGAATCGCTTCGCCAATTAGGGGTGCGACCGAAACACTGCGCACTTTGCTGGATTTAGCAAACCTGTCGCCATGCTCGATGGAATTTGACACAACCAATTCTTTCAAAGCCGACGCATCGACCCGGTCAAACGCGCCGTTCGATAAAACACCGTGGGCGACATAAGCAGATACAGAAGCGGCTCCTTGATTCATCATTGCAGCTGCTGCATTACATAGGGTTCCAGCTGTATCAACAATGTCATCAAACAAAATACAAGCCCGCCCAGATACATCGCCAATGATGTTCATGACTTCACTTTCGCCAGCACGTTCGCGGCGCTTATCCACGATGGCAAGGTCAGCTCCCAGCCGATTGGCCAAAGCCCGCGCACGAACTACACCGCCGACGTCAGGAGAAACGATCATGAGATCATCAGTCTTGTAATTGGCGCGTATGTCAAGCTCCATCGTATTGGTGATGAACAAATTGTCGGTTGGAATGTCAAAAAAGCCCTGGATTTGGCCTGCGTGCAATTCCATAGTTAACACGCGGTTGGCCCCAGCGGTGGTTACGAGGTTTGCGACAAGCTTGGCTGAAATGGGGGTGCGACCACCGGTTTTGCGGTCCTGGCGGGCATAGCCGAAATAAGGCAAAACCGCAGTAATACGGCGGGCAGAGGCACGGCGAAGCGCATCCATACAGATCAATAATTCCATCAAATGGTCATTGGCCGGGGCGCTGGTGGATTGGATGATGAAGACATCTTCTCCACGTACATTCTCGTCGATGGTGGCGAAGATTTCATTGTCGGCAAAGCGGCGTACCTGCGCGCGCGTCAAGGGTACGTCAAGATAATCAGCAATCGCCGTGGCCAGATGTTGATTGGCGTTGCCAGCGAGCAATTTCATGAAGCTAGACCCCGTTTTTATGTAGCGCGCTATACTTTAACGCATTTGCCATTGGGGTTCGATTAATCAGTGACATGCCCAGATGCAAGTCTGGAGCCTGTTATCGGAGGATGCGAATGGCAGAAATGTTTCGCCCATAATCGACTTCACCTGCCAAAATGCGACGGCGATTGGAGAAAAAAAGCGCTTCTTCTTTGTAGGTATCTTGCGCCATGATATCGACAGCACCAATTCCAAGGCCGCGAAGTCGTGCAGCGCAATAGCGCTTAAGGTCAAAGTGGGAGCGGTCATCGGATCCTGGAATAAAGAATCTTGCATTGCCGGAGTCAGCATCCATGAAACGTGCAACAAACTCGGGGCCAACTTCATAGCTGGCTTGCCCGATGCATGGGCCAATGGCCGCAACAATGCGCGAAGGCGAGCCACCTAATTTAATCATTTTCGCCATTGTGGCTTCTAATACGCCCCCCAAAGCGCCTTTCCAGCCAGCGTGGGCTGCGGCAACAATCCTAGCAGAGGGGTCGGCAAATAAAACAGGTGCGCAATCGGCTGTGAGAACAGCGGGCGCAATCGACGGGCAACGTGTAACGAGAGCGTCAACCTGGGGGCGATCACCAGGAAATGGGCCATCAACCATCAAGGCTTCCGCGCCATGAACCTGATAAGCCGACAATAATCGCTCTGGTGATACGCCGATATGGCCCGCCACCCGGCGACGATTTTCCAGCACCGCTGCGGCGTCGTCCTTGGATCCTGGTCCGCAATTGAGGCTTTCATATAGGCCTGAAGAGACCCCGCCTCTACGTCCATAAAACCCATGCTCAAAACCCGCCAATTGCGACAACATCGACGATCGCACAGGTTCCAATGCTTGAGGCACGTCATAGTGCAATCCATCTGACCGAAAAGGTATGGCGAGGTTAGGCATAGGTATTTACGATCCTAATGGGGGCCCAGGACAAGGGTTTAAAGGGGAATCTAAACTCACGACTTGAAATAATTGGCCCATATGCGCTTCCCCGATCAATCTTTCTACACTGAGACTCAGCTCAGATTCGCAGTGAGGGTTTGCACGAATGAGGGCGTCACGACGGGCTTCTATGCCAAGGCTGCATAGGAATTCGCGTTGGCTGGTTGGTCCTGATGTTGTTAGGCCGAACTTTTGGGCAAGGTTTAACAGTGCTGCAAAGTCCACATGGGCTGTGATGTCGGCTTCGCCAACATGGTCGAGTGGGTTTATGTTGTGATGTCGATAAAGCGCCTGCAAAGTGTCGCCCGAAGCAGTGTTTGGATCTCCATAATCCATGATCAGTGCGCGCCCACTATGGATCAATAGTCGGCGGGCGATGCTATCCATCATGCCTTCTAGGCCTGGTGCCATCTCGCGGACAACACCAATCGTATCGTCGGGGTGTGCGCAAGTGGGCGGGTGCACCAAAGCGGGCCCAAGGCCAAAGGTCAAACGACCTGCGCCATCAAGCCCCACTAATTTTTCATGCCAACCCGTTTCGCCCAAGATGAATTGGCGTATCGGCAGACAGTCGAAGAACTCATTGGCCAGGATTAAACTGGGGCCAGATGGGACTTCTTCTAACGTCTCATGCCAGTGCGCGGTGATGGATCCCAGCGCGCGGCGTTGACTGGCGCGTAAATACGGGTTGGTCTCAACCAGTTGCACATCCGCCGCCTCCAAAAACCCCGGCACTTTGGTGCACACACGCACGACGTCAGCGATCAAGCTGCCCCGGCCTGGCCCTAATTCGATCAAGTTAAACGGCGTGGGACAGGCAAGATCAAGCCAGCTTTGTGCCAACCAAAGGCCAATTAACTCGCCAAAAATCTGACTGATTTCAGGGGCTGTGGTGAAATCTCCAGTACTACCCAAGGGTTTTTGCGTACGATAATAGCCTGCTTCTTGGTTATACAAGGCTTGCGCCATAAAGACATCAACCCCAATAGGGCCGGTGTGGGCGATCATCCGCGCGATACGCACCTCAAGCTCGGTGGCTGGCGCGCGCGCGGGCTCCGTCATGGGTTTACGCGCTGGGGTTAGATTGGGAATTTGGCTTTCGAAGGCTGACCACAATCAATATGCCAATTCCGATGATGATCATGGGCAGGGAATAGAACTCACCCCGGGTTAAGTTCAAAATCAAGCTTGCATCGGGCTCGCGAAACTGTTCTCCAATCCACCGCATTACGCCATAGCCGGTTATGAACACACCCGTCGCAAGGCCCGGTCTATGCAGCATCTTAAACCGCGCCACGCCGATCTGGAGGATTAAAAATAACACGATACCTTCAAGACCTGCTTGATACAATTGGCTTGGGTGGCGGGCCAAGGCATCGGGGTCACTTTTGAAGATGAAAGCCCAAGAAACGTCCGTTGGCCGACCCCATAATTCCTGATTGATGAAATTCGCGATGCGGCCGAAAAATTGCCCAATGGGTGCTCCGACAGCGACAGCGTCGCCCAAAGCCAGAATAGATTTCCGACGCGCTAGAGCTACGCCAATGACCGCCAAACACACGCCCAGGAAGCCACCGTGGAAACTCATGCCCCCTTCCCAAACACGCAGGACCGAGAGCGGGTCACTCAACATCTCAGGTCGGTAAAGCATCACGTAGCCAATGCGCCCACCAAGCAGGACGCCTAAGGTCGCATAGAAAAGAAAATCATCGATATCTTCTTCATTCAGCGGCGATACCCCACCCCAAAGGCCGGGCTTATTGACCAAGCCTACAATCATCCGCCAGCCAAGGACCAGGCCCGCAATATAGGCTAAAGCATACCAACGCAGGCCAAATGGGCCTAAAGTAAAGCCCCCTAAATCCAATTGTGGCAGTTGAAACACAAAGGGCGAAATGTCAGGGAATGGAATGGCAAGATCGAGCATGGCTCTACTTTAGAAACAAATAGGGGCTGATGCAAAGCCCATGCAACAGATGAATTGCTCCAAGTCTGGGCTATGATGCGATGGTTGGCATTGCCTTGTCATCTTTAACTTTCTCAACGAGGCCATTTTAAGTCCTGAGTGCTATCGACATCATAAAATCTGTGCTATAAATAAACGGATAGCGTTGTTGAGTTTCAGCCGATATAAGGTATCCATGCAAACAAAAAACCCATTCTTTGACGAATTTTCAAAATTGGCCACCAGTGCTGCTGGGGTTGCACAAGGTTTAGGTGAGGAAGCTCGTGCATTCTGGCGCTCTCAGATGGAACGTGTCCTCGCGGATATGGATTTGGTCCGCCGTGATGAGTTTGATGCCGTGAAAGACCTTGCCGCAGCAGCGCGTGCTGAAACCGAAATTCTCAAAAGCCGATTGCTGGTGTTGGAATCCCAAACCGATCAATCGGGCAAACCCGCAGCGAAAAAGCGTACCCCCAAAAAAAGGGCACAAACAGCTCAAGCAAGCAGATAGCGCTTGCAGCGCATCGCGATTCCGCTCAACCATGCACACAATGAGGTGCGATTCGCCCCTTATCCGTCAGCGAACCACCGTGGAGGTTACCATGGATCGCCAGTTTAGGCTTCATGAAGAAGACATTTTCGATGACGCAGATACGCTCGACACTGTTGAAGCAGTCCTAACATCAGACTCCAAGGCCTATGAACGTCTCGATGAGGAAATCCACTTTGCAGCGTCTATGACTTATTGTGACTTGCATGGCTTGTTTCTTGCAAGAGAGGATGTACCTTCTTTGGCATTAAGTCTGATGTTCGACTTAAAGACCCCTCGAATGCGACGCGGGGATATGGCTAATTTGTTGGTTTTACTCAATGAGGCCTTATGGCTAGGTCATTTTGAATTATCTTCAGAGGAAAATGCCTTATCTTGGCGGGCTGTTCTACCCTTGATTGGGCGTGTTACGCCAGAGCCATCCGAAGTGGCGGCCATTCTGGCTGCCGGGATTGAGGCTTGTGAACGTTACTACCCAGCGTTCAACTTTTTGTTGTGGGCCGGCAAATCACCCGAAGAAGCCGCTCAAGCCGTGTTGTTTGAGACTGCCGGAGAGGCCTGAATTCCATGAAAAATCGTATAGCCCTGGTCGGGGGCGGCCGCATGGGTGGTGCTATGCTGCGCGGCTGGGCGGATCTTGCCGATACGATGGATTTTGTTGTATTCGAGCCTACGCCATCAGCAGAGATTGCAAAACTGATCGAGCAGCATGCATGGACGCTAAATCCCGATCCCAAAGGGCTTGCACCATTTGACTGTGTGGTTTTGGGGATCAAGCCACAACATTTCACCATTGTGTGCGATCAAATCGTCCATGATTTGGTAGATGAGCAGACCATTATGGTATCGATCATGGCAGGAATTGGCACCAGCAAGATTGCAGAAATGACCCATGTCCAGCATGTAATCCGCGCCATGCCTAACACGCCGGGCCAAATTGGGAAGGGCATTACGGCCTATTGGTGCGTCCCAAATGTTCCATTTCGAGGGCAAGCCCTTGCAATCAAGCTGTTGTCGCCATTGGGTCGTGTCGAAAAACTGCAACATGAGGAGCAATTGGATGCGGTTACCGCTGTTTCGGGCTCTGGTCCCGCATACGTTTTCTTGTTGGCCGAAGCCATGGCGGCGGCCGGGGAAGCTGAAGGACTTGAGCGCGGCTTGGCGGAGCGCTTGGCTTGGCAAACCGTGATTGGTGCAGGCGCTTTACTGGCTCAATCCGGCCAAAGCCCACAAGCATTGCGCCGCGCGGTCACAAGTCCTGAAGGGACCACAGCGGCCGCGACTGAGGTCTTAACAGAGGGTGGTGGTATCTTTACCTTGGTTCGTCGTGCCATAGAAGCAGCCGTGCTCCGCTCTCGCCAAATAGGGAAGTAGCCACTGTAACATAATCGCCTTATATGGGTTGCATGAGCCAGTTTCAGCCCAAAACTTCGCCTATCTTAGAAGCTCTAAGTGACGCGGCATTGGCGGTATGTGCCACGACCCCATGGTCAGAGGTATCGCTCATTGCCCTATGCAAGGAGGCCAAGATTAACTTGGCAGATTGTGCCGATGCAGCCGTTCAAAAAGCCACGATTGCAGCCTATCTAGACCAAGGCTTAGACAGACATATGTTGAAGAATGCCTCAGAATTGATGCTGGATCACAAGGTGGCAGATGGCTTATTTGATTGTTTTATGGCCCGGTTTGATGGCATGGAGATCCAGCGTTCGGCTTGGGTTTCAATCTTAAAGGCTGATGCTTTGGACCCCGCTGCCAGCTTCGCAAGGGCCACCAGGCGAGCCAGAACATCTGCTTGGGCTTTAGAGGCTTTGGGCGTTGACACGACCATGATGTGGGCATGGTTTGGCGTCCTTGATCTGGCGCGAAGGTTGAAAAAGATGGAGACGCTTTGGCTCGACGATGGACCTGATCTCTCCAAAACCATGGCGGGTTTGGATCAATCCCTCAAAGAGAGCGAGCGTTGGGCAAGCCATGTTGCTGGGCTAGGTGCTTATTTTAAGCGTCAACACCTAAATCGGTAGTCTTACTGATGCCCGTAGACCACCAAGTTCTGAGCGACCCAAAGTGAGGTGACCGCCATGGGACCTCGCGGCGTCCCGTGCCAAAGCCAAGCCCAGCCCCACGCCTTTGCGGTTTTGATTGCGGGCAGGGTCAAGGCGTGAAAATGGCTTCAAGGCTTCATCATAATCTTCAGATGCGATGCCAGGTCCATTATCATCAACATGAAGATAGATTGCATCCTCGCTTTGGCTGGACGCCAGTGTAACTTCATTGCCAAATGACAGCGCGTTCTCAACCAGATTGGACAGACAGCGCTTGAGTGCGATTGGACGACCCGTTGTTGGCAAACTAGCTGCAAGTCTTGAACCGTCAACCAAACGGCCAATGCGCGCGGCGTCTTGAATGATGTCGCGCGCGATTTCTGCCAAATCCAAGGGTTCAGGCTCTTCAGCCCATTGGCCTTCGGCGAAAGCCAGATATTCACCCAGCATTGCTTCCATTTCCACAACGTCTCTTCGGGCCTCCTCAATATCTTTTGTCTTAGGCATCATGGCGAGTTGGAGTTTGAGGCGGGTAAGGGGGGTACGTAAATCATGGCTGACGCCGGCGAGTAAATTGGTGCGCTGCTCGATATGGCGCTGAATGCGTCCGCGCATTTGCAAAAAGGCTAAAGTGGCGCGGCGTACTTCTGCAGAGCCTGCTGGCCTCAATTCAACATGCTCACCCCTGCCAAATCGATCAGCAGCATCGGCCAAACGTTCCATTGGGCGCACTTGATTGCGGATGAATAAAACTGAAACTGTCGCCAGCAGGATCGTCGCTCCAGCGAGCCAAACGATGAATATACCCCCGGTGGAGGCAAATACGCGGTCCCGATATGCTAAAAACCTTAATACCCCGCCATTTACTTCTACCCGGATGTCAACATAATCGGGGTAGCGTGTGGTATCAAACCAAAATCTTTGCCGTAACGAGCCTGATAAAGCACGCCGCAAGGTTCTATCAAAGGCGGGGATAACGGCTAATCGCTCACTCTCAGGCAGATTGGCTTTGCTTTGGAGAGCGACGGAAAGCCTTAGGTCCGCGCGGGCAAATTCGGTCACACGGGTGAGGTTTTCAGGGGAAGGGTTTTGGTTGTAAAGGTGGGTGATCAGGGCCACATCTCCTGCGGCTCCTTCACTTAAGCGGCGGCTGACTTGTTCCCAATGGAGATCAAAAAACAAGTAAGTTACAACCATTTGCATGATGGCAACTGGTAAAACAATGATGAGCAGTGAGCGGGCAAAAAGGCCGCGGGGAACCAAGGATTTTAAATCCATGCTAAGTGGCTCCAGTATCTATGCATCATGGATCAATCGATAGCCAAGCCCGCGCACCGTTTGCAGATAGACAGGCTCTGCCGGGTCGTCTTCGAGTTTACGCCGCAGGCGCGTGACTTGGACATCGATAGAACGTTCAATAGCTACGCCTGCTTTGCGCGCCAATTCTTCCCGTGTGATGGTAGCACCGGGTCTTGCAGCAAAGACACGCAATAAATCTTTCTCAGTATCGGTTAGCCGCACCAAGACACCATCGCGGCGTAGTTCATCGCGGTTATGATGCCATGAAGCGGAACCAAAGTTTAAAACGTATGCTGCAGGGGCTGGGCGCGCCCGCTTTAAAATGGCACCCACGCGTAAAGCTAATTCTTCAGGTTCAAAGGGTTTAGCCAGATAATCATCCGCCCCAGCGGAGAGCCCTTCAATGCGCTGTGGGGTATCGCCGCGCGCGGTGAGTAAGATAATGGGTGTATCGCCTTGCCAGCGCACCGCCCGTGTCAGAGAAACACCATTTTCTCCAGGCATCATCACATCTAAAATGATCAAGTCAAAACTCAAAGCATCCATCAATTTGCGTGCATGCTTGGCGTCATTGGCGGTCGTGACACTATAGCCAAGTCCGGTTAAATAGCGCTGGAGTAGGGTACGAATGCGATCATCATCGTCTACCACCAATAAATGGGCGGGTGTGTCGGCATGGGGGGAAAGCGCCATCAGCTTGTGGGTCCCGATCGGCTGGGTGGATTTTGGGTTTGGGTCAGAATTGTAAGCACTTTGTCGCAGCCAGCAACTGCTTCACTACCGGCGCCTTTATAGGCACCTGCGAGGCAAACCCGCAGAGCAAGGGCAAGATCTTGAGCCAAAACCAACCCTTCTTGCGTTAAAGTGACGAGTTTACGCCGCCCATCTTGGGTATCATTGGTGCGTAAAATCAGACCTCGGCCTTCTAAAGCCTCCAGCGTCTTCAGTATGGTTTGCTTGGTTAAATCTAAAGCCGTTGCCATGACCAAAACCGGGATTGATTGTCCCATCGCTTGCAATAGACAACGAGTTTCTGACCAGGTTAGCCCAAATGCTTTACGCTGGGCTGAGGTCGCTGATTTAAGCTTTTGGGCTGCACCCAAAATCATGGATACACCATTATCGAGTTCGTCTTCGCGTAGGTAAAGCCTTGGGGTGCCCGCCGCTGCGTTGCTTGATCTGGTAAAAGTGCCGAGCGAAGAGTTGACAGTCATGGCTGGTCCGAGAGATTGCGTCTCCTCGCATTTGGGTTCAAGCCCAAAAACTGCGAAGCATATTATTCTCCATACACGCAAGTTTGGATAAATCTAAGTGGGCAAACGACAATGACTTTTATACCCTTTGACGACCGAGATGGCTGGATTTGGATGGACGGCACTTTTTTGCCATGGCGCGAGGCCAAAGTGCATGTGCTGACCCATGGCCTCCATTATGGCTCATCGGTGTTTGAAGGTGAGCGGGCCTATCAGGGACACATTTTTGAAAGCAAACGCCATACAAGGCGCTTGTTTAACTCGGCTTCCATCATGGGTATGAAGCCTAGCTTTACCATGGAGGACATTGAAACGGCCAAAGCCGAAGCAATGGCACGCAATGGATTTGAAAATTGCTATGTCCGCCCTTTAATGTGGCGCGGCAGTGAGATGATGGGGGTATCGGCGCAGCAAAACACCATTCGCGCTGCCGTGGCGGTTTGGGAATGGGGCAATTATTTTGCTGATAAAATGAGTGGTATTCGGATGACCCACGCTAAATGGCGGCGTCCTGACCCTAAAACGGCCCCATGTGAGGCCAAAGCAGCAGGTCTTTACATGATATGCACTGATTCCAAACATGTCGCGGAGGCAGAGGGCTATGCGGATGCCTTGATGCTCGATTGGCGCGGCCATGTCGCAGAAGCCACTGGGGCTAATATTTTCTTTGTGCAAGATGGCGCGATACATACCCCAACGCCAGATTGCTTCCTCAATGGTATTACCCGCCAAACGGTGATCGGCCTGGCACGCGCTAAAAACTATGAGGTTGTCGAGCGTACCATTCTGCCTGAGGAATTAGGCCAATTTAGCGAATGCTTCATCACGGGTACTGCGGCAGAGGTCACTCCGGTTAAGGAGATTGCAGGCATTCATTACCAACCTGGCCGGGTCTGTGAGGAGTTTGTCACGGCCTATGATAGGCTTGTGAACTCACATGTCAGTTAGGGATTTGGATTGGGATATAAAGTGAACAAGGGTTTGATCGTCAAAATTCTCGGTTCTGTTTTGGTGCTGGCTGTTGGTTCGGCAGCATTAGCCCTTGTCAGTTTAGATAAAGAGACCAGAGGCATATTGGTGCATGTGCCAACCAATCGGGACGTATTATTCTGGTCAATCCCGCAGCGTGATGCGGCCTTTCGCGCCATGGACAGATTGCCCTTTTTGGCACAAAGCCGCGCAGTTGCGGTCGGACCCAATCCCTTGGCGCTGCCACTCGGACCACCCCTGAAGCTTGACAATCTGGACGCCTATATGGCCAGCCAGCGCATCGCTGGGCTTGTGATCCTTCAAGACGGGAAGATTCGTTTAGAACGCTATGGTTTGGGCTTTGATGCCAAAGGTCGTTGGACCAGTTTTTCGGTGGCAAAATCCTTTACATCCAGCCTCGTTGGGGCAGCCATTCAAGATGGCTATATTAAAAGCTTGGAGGATAAGGTTTCAACTTATATCCCAGACCTCAAAGGCTCGGCCTATGATGATGTCTCGATTGAGCAACTATTGACCATGTCGTCAGGTGTTGCTTGGAACGAGGATTACGAAGACCCCAATGCCGATGTAGCAAAATTTAATGAAGCTAAGCCCGATCCAGGTGTGGACGCCACAGTCAGCTATATGCGCAAATTGCCCCGTGCCCATCCGCCAGGCCAAGTTTGGCACTATAATACCGGTGAGACCAATTTGATCGGAGCTCTAGTCAGTTCAGCGACCAAACAACCACTGGCTACCTATTTATCAGAAAAAATCTGGAAACCTTTTGGGATGGAACAAAAAGCCACTTGGCTTCTAAATGCTACTGGTCAGGAGATTGCTGGCTGCTGTTTGCAAATTGCCACCCGCGATTATGCGCGCATGGGATTGTTTGTACTCGCTCAAGGAAAAATTGGCGATAAATCTGTAGTACCAGAAGGTTGGTTCGCGAAAGCTACCACCAAGCAAAAGGACTATGGCGAACCCGATCGTGGATATGGCTATCAATGGTGGACCTACGATTCAGGAGCTGTGTCCGCACAAGGCATCTTTGGTCAAGGCATTTTCATCGACCCCAAACGTCGCTTAGTGATCGCGTCTAACGCCAATTGGACCCGCGCTAATCAAAGGCCGCAAGCGCAAGCCCGTGAAGACTTTTATCGTCAAGTTCAAGCCGCTTTGGATGGCGAAGTAACACAGGCCACTACCAAATTGGCGAAATAGGGGCTCCCGCAGCCTCTGCCAAACGGTTTTTGGTGCCTTGTGTGGTGCCTAAGGGCAAGTCGCTTAAGGCAAAGAACCCATATTCTGCGATTTCATGCGCACGGTTTGTCGGCATATTTGTCCAGCTATGGGCGCGGTAAAGCAGGATGTGGTCGCCTTTAAAATGGGCGAAATTGGTGTGGATGGAACGCAATTCAAACTGAACCGGCTCTACAATCAGGCCTGCCTCTTCGCGCGCTTCTTTGATGGCGGCGTCAAGTCCACTTTCCCCGCGTTCTACCCCACCACCGGGTAAATGCCAGCCTGGAATATAGGTATGGCGCACCAAACAAACCCGATTGTCGCCATCCAAAGCCAAAATACGAACGCCTAATGTTGTACCCCGTACTAATCTGAACCATGTTTGAAATGCAGTTGTTGTTAAGGATTTTAGCATGGGGTTGGTATAGGCTAACTTGGCGATGCATGCCAATGGGGCTAGTTGGTCATGCAAATGGAAAGGGATAAGTTATGTATGCGATTTTAGCTTTGGCTTTGGCTGTTGGTGGGATGGGACTATTAAACTTGATCGAATTTAAACGCCTCGATTAAATTGACTGTCTATGTCGGTTTAGCTGGCTTAAGCCGCCTATGATTGCTTCCAACAATCCTAAAATAGTGCTTGTTACGGGTGCAGCACAACGCCTTGGCTTGGCAATTGCAACCCAAATCAGCAAAATGGGTCATCATGTCATCCTCCATGCCAGTGGCTCTATTGCGCACGCTAAGGACGCCGCCGCGCAGCTACGGGCAGAAGGCTTGAGCGCCAGCTTCATTCAGGCCGATCTTTTGGTGGCAGTCGAGGTTGCTGAACTCATCGCTCGTGCACAGGATTTGGTAGGCCAACCCGTCACCGGCCTCGTCAATAATGCCTCGATCTTTGAACATGATGCGGCTACAGATTTTACGCGCACGCGCTGGGATCGCCATTTTGACATTCATGTCCGGGTCCCGTGTGAATTGGCGCGCAACCTAGCTTTGGCTTTACCCGTGGGGCTGACTGGATCCATTGTCAATGTGATAGACCAGCGCGTCTTCAAGCTGACGCCGCAATTTTTTAGCTATACTTTGTCCAAAGCGGCCCTTGCGATCGCAACCCATACCTTGGCCCAAGCGCTTGCGCCGCACGTGCGGGTTAATGGCGTTGCACCGGGACCAACCGCGCGCAATATACGTCAAACGGAAGTCGATTTTCACAAACAAATCAAAGCGACCCTTCTGGGCAGTGGTAGCCCTGTATCTGCCGTTGTTGAAGCCATATGTTGGATGTTGGACGCCCAAGCAGTCACGGGGCAAGTCTTAGCGGTGGATGGCGGACAAAGCTTGATTTGGCGTACCCCAGATGTAGATGGTGTTACCGAATGAAATCTTCAGGGCCAACCCAATTGGGTATCGTCATGCGTCCAGGTCAGATGATCCGGCGTTCCGAGCGGCCTGCCTCCCAATCTGCGCCCGATGAAACTTACAAGACTAAAGCTTCAAACCTTAGACAAACACGTGCTTTGAGTACGAAAATTTTTGTCAAAGGCCTGATGGTGGAAGCCGAATGTGGTGTCTATGCGCACGAAAAGGGCCATCGTCGGCCTCTGGTAATCGATTTGGAAGTTCACCTTGATACCGCGGTTCGCTCTGGCACCGATCACTTGGCAGAAACCGTGGATTATGATGCCTTGGTCAATCATGTCCGCACCATAGCCTCAGATGTACATCTGCATTTGATTGAAACATTTGCGGAAAAAATATGCGAAGCTCTGTTAGCAGACCCTCGCATCTTGAGCACCAAGGTGAGGGTAGAAAAACCTGGGGCCATTCCCGGTGCTGTTTGCTCTGGGGTTGAACTGGAACGGAGCCGTTGATTTCATGCGCCCACCCAAACAAGCCCCCAAGACCAGTCAACATATTGGGATTGAGTGGGCAACGCACATGGTGTGGCCAGATGATGCCTCACACAAACATAATCGCGGTAGGCTGGCTGTCGTCAGCGGTGGACCCTTACAGACCGGGGCTGCAAGGCTGTGTGCCGCTGCAGGTCAGCGTATTGGTGCTGGCTGGGTCAGCTTGATTGGCGAACCGGCTGCAGCTTTGATGATGGCCCATCATGAGACCGAGCGACTGATCCTTGCACGCATGCCAGATCACACTTTGCTGGACTTGTTGTATGGCTTTGACGCTTTGGTGATTGGCCCTGGATTAGGTTTAAGTCCTCAGTGTCATAAGGATGTAGTCAGTGTCCTGACCGGGTTTGATCGACCGATCGTGCTCGATGGCGATGCTTTGGCCCTTGTGGCTCAAGATGGGGTGTCAGGCGAATTAGGTCAGGCTTTGTGCGCGCGGCAAGCTCCTGTGATTTTAACCCCACATCAAGGTGAGTTTGAGCGTTTGTTCCCACAAGCTAACCCTTCGGTAAAGTTGGCCGCGACGCTAGAATGTGCCAAACTTTATCGTACTCTTTTAGTCAATAAAGGCCATCAAACCATAGTCGCGACCCCGCAAGGTCGCATCGGTCTATCCCAGTCCACCACCCCATTTTGTGCCAGTGCCGGGACAGGAGATGTTTTAGCGGGGATGATAGGGGGGCTTTTGGCCCAAGGCTTAGAGCCGTTTGATGCGGCATGTGGCGGGGTGTGGCTGCATAGCCAAGCCGCCAATCGCGCGGGGCCTGGGTTGATCGCCAGCGATTTGATCGCGCATTTACCAGATCTTCTCAATGAGTTGGCACCAAGTCCTCTCAAGCGCGCTAATCCGCCAGCCGACCATCCTTGATCGCCTTCTCGTGAAATTTGAACATGAGATTTGGGGCAGGGGCATCAACTTGGCCTACCAAAGCCGGGCAAGCCAATTGATGCAGAATATGGCGTATGATCGCCAGTCTTGCCTGTTTTTTAGAATCCGCACGTACACAATACCAAGGCATCAAGTGCGTATGAGTGGCGATCAGCATTTGGTTCCGAGCTTCGGTATAGTCATCCCACTTTTCCTGAGCCAGCCCGTCAAGAGGGCTAATTTTGAGCCGTGCTAAAGGATCAGTTCGCCGCGCTTCAAGCCGTCTTGCTTGTTCTTCACGAGTAATATCGAGCCAAATTTTAATGATGTGGATCCCAGATGCGCTCAATAAGAGCTCAAAGGGAATGACGTCGCGTAAAAAATCTGCGTGCTCTTGCGCCTGACAAAAGCCCATAACTGGCTCTACCCCGCCGCGATTGTACCAAGAGCGGTTGAAGATCACGACTTCGCCTGCAGCTGGGAGATAGGCAGTATAGCGTTGAAAATACCACTGGGATTTCTCGCGGTCAGAGGGTTTGGGTAGAGCAACTACGCGCGTGCTACGCGTGCTCATATGTTCAGTGAGGCGTTTGATTGTACCATCCTTACCAGCTGCATCGCGACCCTCCAGAATGATGAGGACCTTAGCACCTGTTTCCATCAGCCATTGCTGGGTAGTGACTAGGGCAACTTGTAGCTGGATTAATTGTTCACTAAATTCAGTATCACTCAGTTTAGATCGTACTGAATGGTCCGATTTATCTATGTGACTTTTGCCACGCGTCATGTTGTCCCCTTCTTATGTTCAGTTGACCGTTTAAAGCTGGTCGCATGCTTGCCCTTGCCAGGCAAGGCCCGTGACGTGATAACTGCCCCATGAAGTCCACAAAGCCCATTACCAAAGACCAAAGACCAAACCAGCGTCTTTTTGTTTCTAGCGACCTTTCAAGTGATGTCTTAGTAACTTTGGAGGAAGGCCAAGCCCATTATCTCGTTCATGTTTTAAGGCTTAGCCTTGGCGTGCAAGTCTTGGTGTTTAATGGGCGAGACGGCGAGTGGCTGGCGGAGCTGAAGAGCATATCTAAGAAAAGCGCCACGATGCAGGTTTCCCAACAAACCCGCCCACAGGATTACCCAGCCGATCTAACGCTTTATTTAGCCCCCGTTAAAGGTGATCGGACCGATTTTATCGTCGAAAAAGCAACCGAATTGGGGGTTGCCCATATTCGCCCCGTCCTGACCGATCGCACCATTGTCCGAAAACTCAATCAGGACCGACTTAGCGCGCGCGCCGTTGAAGCTGCAGAGCAATGTGGCAGGCTTAGTGTGCCAGAGGTTGCCCCGCCAGTACCCTTATCGGCCCTGTTATGCGCAAAAATGACAGAGTGTGTAGTCTTGTTTGCCGATGAAGCTGGAGGGTGTCCTTCGATACAGGTGGCTCTAGCGGATAGACCCCTTAAAGTCGGGCTTCTCATTGGACCAGAGGGCGGGTTTACACCTACAGAGCGAAGAGCATTGCGCGCTTGCAGCCATATACGACCCGTGTCTTTGGGACCACGTATTTTGCGGGCAGATACCGCCTGTTACGCTGGTCTGGTTTTGATCCAAAACTGTTGGGGTGATTGGGCTTACTCGCTCTCATGCAACAAGGCCTGAACATGTCACCTAGCGCGTCATTGGGTCGCATAACGCATCTGTTGGTGTATGGCCATATAATCTTAGGGATGAGCAATAATAGATGGGTTCAGACAGTCGGTTTTGACCACAAGGAGGGCCATATGTGTGATTTTTCCCCAACCACTGAAGCAGATACTACCCCAATCATGTCCCATCAAACCCCTATTACGCTCTCCGACCGTGTGGCTTTGGGCATGACACGAATGCTGCGCTGGTTTGCAGATGTCTTTTTTGCCAAGCGCTATGGCCATCGTGCGGTCGTTTTGGAGACGGTGGCAGCGGTACCCGGCATGGTCGCCGGCATGTTGGTGCATATGCGCAGCTTACGCCGGATGGAAGATGATCGGGGTTGGATCCAAACTTTGCTGGATGAAAGCCAGAATGAGCGTATGCATCTGATGACTTTTGTCGCCATGGCCAAGCCCGGCTGGTTAGAGCGGATGTTGATCCTGTTGGCGCAAGGAGTTTTTTTCAATGCTTTCTTCGTTCTTTATTTGTTTTTCCCACGCACGGCCCATCGGATGGTCGGCTATTTTGAGGAGGAAGCTGTGATCAGTTACACAGCTTATCTGGCTGAAATTGACGCAGGCAGAATAGAGAATGTGCCCGCACCGGCCATTGCAATCGAGTATTGGAAGCTTAATTCCGATGCGTGTCTGCGCGATGTGGTGATCGCGGTACGTGCCGATGAAGCGCACCACCGAGACGTGAACCATGCTTTCGCACAGGCCTTGTCAGCGTAATCCCTTGAAAAATTTAGATGCCGTCTTGCGCCGGTCATAAACGCGCCCTAACTCACAATTGCGTGAATCACGCGCAGTTTGAGATAACTTAAATGGCCGATCTACACGACCCTTCCAGACCTCTGGAGACATTTGAGGATTTATTGCCTTATTTTGATGCGGGCCCCAAGCCCAAATCGCACTGGAAAATCGGGACCGAGCATGAGAAATTCGGCTTCTATAAAGGGTCTAACGCACCGGTACCTTATGGTGGTGAGCAGGGTGTAGGTGCGCTTCTTGATGGCATGAAAAACTTGTCTGGTTGGGACGGCATCTATGAAGGTGGTAACATAATCGGACTTAAGCAAGGCTTAGCCTCGATCACTTTAGAGCCCGGTGGCCAATTTGAATTGTCTGGCGCACCTCTGGAACATTTGCACCAAACTTGCACAGAAGTTGGCGCGCATTTGGCCGATGTACGTACCATTGCAGACCGTCTAGGGATCGGTTTTTTGGGTTTGGGCTTCAATCCCAAGCACAGCATCGAAGAAATCCCTTTGATGCCCAAAGGGCGCTATATAATCATGCGCGACTATATGCCCAAAGTGGGACGCTTGGGCCGTCAGATGATGTTTCGCTCCTGTACGGTGCAAACCAATCTCGATTTTGGTTCAGAAGCCGATATGGTTAAGAAATTCCAAGTTGCTTTAGCGTTGCAGCCTATCGCTACCGCTTTATTTGCGAACTCACCTTTTGGCGAAGGCCGCCCCAACGGGTTTTTGAGTTACCGCGCCCATGTTTGGAGCGATACCGATCCTGACCGCACCGGCATGCTACCTTTCGTGTTTGAGCCTGGCATGGGCTTTGCCCGATATGCGCAATGGGCCTTGGATGTTCCAATGTATTTTGCCAAGCGAAATGGGATCTATCTCGACCTCGCCGGACGCTCCTTCCGCGATTTTATGGCGGGTAGGTTACCAGAATTGCCCGGCCAAAAGCCGACTATGAAAGATTGGGAAGATCATTTAACCACCTGCTTTCCTGAAGTACGCCTAAAAACTTTTTTAGAGATGCGCGGCGCGGACGCGGGGCCTTGGTCTAGGCTTTGTGCTTTACCGGCCTTGTTTGTTGGCCTTCTTTACGATGATGCAGCCACAGAAGCGGCATTAGAATTGATCCGGGAATGGAGCGCAGAAGACCGCGAAAGCCTGCGTCGCAGCGTACCCTTTTTGGGACTGCGTGCGCCGATCAAGGGGCGCAGCGCACAAGATGTTGCCAAGGATGTACTAGATATCGCCCGCCAAGGGTTGCGCGCCCGTCAACAGTTCAATGCGTCGGGTGATGATGAAACAGGCTATTTAAGTGAACTTGATGAAATCGCAGCTTCAGGTCAAACCCCAGCCGAACGTTTACTGGCACTTTATCATGGTGAGTGGGCAGGTGATATAAGTGAAGTCTATAAACAGTGTGCTTATTAAAAGGTGGCCGCTAAGGCCATTTAACGATCGGGGGCATGGACGAGAGAATGCTTTCAACATTGCCGCCGGTTTTTAAACCAAAGGTCGTGCCCCGATCATAGAGCAGATTATACTCGACATATCGCCCACGCTGGATCAATTGCGCTTCGCGCTCATCCTCGCTCCAAGTCTGATTCATACGGCACCGTACGATCTGGGGGTAGACTTGCAAAAACGCGCGCCCGACATCTTGGGTGAAGGCGAAATCCTTCTCCCATGACCCAGAATTGTGATGATCATAAAAAATGCCGCCAATACCACGGGGCTCTTCGCGATGGGGGAGGTAAAAATAAGTGTCGCACCAGTCTTTGAACTTGGGATAATAACCAGGATCATGCGCATCGCAGGCTTGCTTCATTGCAGTATGGAAGGTGAGGGTGTCTGGGAACGTGTCAGTACGCTGATAGGCCATCAAAGGTGTTAAATCGGCACCACCGCCAAACCAAGTTTGGGTTGTTGCAAGCATTCGGGTGTTCATGTGCACAGCGGGCACATGAGGGTTGGTCATATGCGCGATGAGACTGATCCCAGAAGCCCAAAAGCTTGGGTCATCTTGAGCGCCGGGAATGGTCTGGGCATAATCAGCCGGGAAACGACCCATAACGGTGGAAACGTGCACGCCGACTTTCTCAAACAAACGCCCTTTCATCATGCCCATTACCCCGCCGCCACCCCCCGCTTCGTTACGGCTCCAAGGGGTGCGGACAAATCGGCCTGGTGTACCTGGATACAAAGCTGGATCGGCTTGGTCCTCCAACGCTTCAAACGCCTGCATGATCTGATCGCGAAGAGCTTCAAACCAAGCCTTGGCCATTGTTTTTTGGGCATGTAGCTGCGTCATTTGCCTATCCTGTATCTTGAATTGTTTGACTTAAACAAGCGAGTTCCAGCCCCCTATTTGGCGCATGGCTTCGGTTAAAGCGATGGTACCCGCTGTGACAACATTGAGGGAGCTAAGACCCACTTGCATCGGAATGCGCACGCAGGCTTGGCACACTTCAATCACTTCTCGTGGCGTCCCTTCTGTTTCCCGCCCCAACATCAGCACATCTGTTCGTTTAAAGGCAAAATCCATTAAGCGCTGCGCCCCTTGCGTCTCAATCACGATGATCCTGCTTTTTGTAGCGCGCGTCAGCCCTGCAAATGCAGCAAAGCTATCATGGCGCACAAGGTCACACTGGGCACCATAATCAAGCGCAGCACGCTTTAACGTCTTGTCGGAAATAGGAAAACCACAGGGCTCAATCACATCAAGGCCAATGCCTAGGCAGGCGGTAAGTCGAATTGCCGCACCCAGATTGGGCGCGATATCAGGTTGAAACAAAGCTAGGCGCACGTTATGGATTCTCATCTTTAATGGGGATCCGCGAAATGCGGCGTTCCGTCGCACGTTCATGAAACGTTAGTGCGCTATGTGTATGCTAGCTGAGTTTTAAACGTGTGTGAATGCGGGAGTAATCAGGTGGCAGTCACCAATCAAGAAGAAACCGGCTTAGCCGGAGAGCCAACAAGGCGAGACATGATTTATGTTGCTACAGGGGCAGTAGTCGCGGGTGGTGTTGCCATGTTGGCGTGGCCGCTGATTGATCAGATGAACCCATCTGCCGATACACGGGCATTGGCATCCACTGAATTTGATGTCTCTAAAGTGCCAGAAGGTTCTCAAACCAAGATCATGTGGCGCGGTAAGCCTGTGTTTGTGCGTCACCGGACGCCAGCTGAAATCGCGCAAGGTACCAAGGATGACACTGCCGATCTAAAAGACCCTCAAACCAATTTTCAGCGCACCCAGCAATCCAATGCGCAGCCTGGTAAGCCTGAATATTTGATCATGGAAGCCAATTGCACGCATTTGGGTTGTATTCCTGTTGGCATATCTGAACCTGGATATCTTGGTGAATATGGTGGCTGGTTTTGTCCATGCCATGGTTCGCATTATGATACCGCCGGGCGGATCCGTAAGGGTCCCGCACCTAAGAACCTCCATATACCACCTTATATCTACACAGGTGAAACCGTGGTAAAGATTGGATAGTACGACCATGAGTGGACCATCAACCTACGTTCCGAAGTCCGGCCTTGAAAAATGGCTTGACACCCGCTTGCCGATCGTTCGGTTTATGAACGATACGCTTGTTGACTTTCCAACCCCTAAGAACCTGAATTATTGGTACACCTTTGGTGGGATATTGGCGGTCTGTTTAGCCAGTCAAATCATTACAGGCATTATCTTGGCCATGCATTATGTCCCAAATGTAGCCTTTGCCTTTGATTCGGTGGAACGCATCATGCGCGACGTCAATTATGGGTGGCTGATCCGATATTTGCACTCCAATGGGGCAAGTATGTTTTTTTTGGCTGTTTATATCCATATTTTCCGTGGCCTCTATTATGGTTCCTATAAAGCACCACGCGAAGTTTTATGGGGCTTAGGGGTTATTATTTTCCTTCTGATGATCATCACTGCCTTTATGGGATATGTCTTGCCTTGGGGCCAAATGTCTTTATGGGGCGCTACTGTGATCACCAATATTGTTGGCGCAGTACCTTTCATTGGTGATCCTATAAAGACTTGGTTGCTCGGTGGGTTTGCGGTTGATAATACCACGCTTAACCGCTTCTTCTCTCTCCATTATCTTTTACCCTTTGTGATTGCAGGGGTTGTGGTACTCCATATTTGGGCACTTCATGTTCCTGGCAACAACAATCCAACAGGTGTTGAAGTTCAAGACGTAAAGAAAGAGACATTACCATTTCATCCCTATTACACGGTGAAAGATGGGTTTGCGATCTGCGTCTTCTTGCTGATTTTCGCAGGCTTCGTCTTCTTTGGCCCTAATACTTTGGGCCATCCAGACAATTATATTCCCGCCAATAATCAAGTGACGCCATCCCATATCGTGCCAGAATGGTATCTATTGCCCTTCTATGCGATCCTACGGGCGATCACCTTTGATATCTTGATTATTGATGCCAAGTTCGGCGGCGTGCTCGCCATGGGTGGGGCTATTTTGATCTTGTTTGCTTTGCCTTGGCTCGACTCTTCTAAGATCAAGTCCATGCGCTATCGTCCAGTTGCTCGCATGTGGTGGTTTGCCTTTGTGCTAAACTTCTTAATGCTGGGGATATGTGGCGCTATGCCGGCTGAGCCACCATGGACCTTGATCTCGCTATTGTGCACGATCTTCTACTTCGCTTACTTCTTGGTTGTTCTGCCTGTCTTGGGCGTGATCGAGAAACCCCAAACACCACCTGCTTCGATTGCTGACTCAATCTTGGCATCCAAGCATGGTTCGGCTGGCTTATCGTCAGCAGCTGTGCCTGCGGAATGAGGAATACTGTGATGAAACCAACTTTCGCGCGTCAATGGATCGTCGGTATTGCGGCTCTCGTTTCAGCTGTTGCATTGACCAGCGGCGTTCAAGCCGCCGGTGAAGTAAAGCACCCACGGCCAGTTAATGGTTCATGGGAAGGCCCTTTTGGTCGCTTTGATAAAGCCCAGCTGCAACGTGGCTTCCAAGTCTACAAGGAAGTCTGCTCGGCCTGTCACTCGCTGAATTTGGTGCATTATCGTAACCTCGGTGATGAGCATGCCCCATTCTATGATCCAAAATACCCAAACCCGAATGAGAACCCAGTCATCAAAGCTATTGCCGCCAATTATACGGTTAAGGCTGTAGATCCTGATGGCAATGAAGAAGAGCGTCCTGGCTTACCAGCGGACAAGTTTGTATCGCCCTTTGAAAATCGGGCTCAAGCTGCAGCGGCCAATGGTGGCGCTGTTCCTCCGGACATGTCCGTCTTGGTCAAGGCGCGCCATAATGGAGGCGATTATATCTATTCGCTTCTGACTGGTTACAATCAAGAAGTGCCCAAGGGTGTCAGCGTTCCAGAGGGCAAGTACTACAATCCCTATATGCCTGGTGGCGTGATTGCGATGGGGCCGCCTCTGATGGATGATCAAATCACCTATGCCGATACGCCAGCAAACAAGGGTGTAAAGCCAACGGTGGATCAGATGGCGCATGATGTGGTGGCATTTTTGTCCTGGGCATCTGAGCCCCATCAAACCGAACGCAAGATCACAGGCCTTGGCGTTATGGCCTTCTTACTGGTGCTAACAGGGCTTCTCTATCTGTCCTATCGCCAAGTATGGCGTAATGTTGAGCACTAAATAATTCTGATGCACCTCAACCAAAAATGCCGGCCACGAAAGACCGTCAGAAAACAACAAACCCCGCCTCAATAACGGGGTTTGTTAGCATTTGAATGTGCCAAAGGTTTTCGGTTAAATGATGCACCCTATGTTCTATGCGCACCAAGGTTTGCTGCGGATAGCAGGCGTTTCATTACGCCAAAAGGCTTATGCGCGCTTATCAAGCGCAACTGCACTCGTATCACGAAAGGCATGCGCACCTGGGCCATAGGCAACAGGTGTTGGTCTTGCAGCAATCGCTTCTTCAGCGATTGCCCGCACCAGCCCTTCGGCCAAGACGCGTTGACGATTAAGGGCGCGCTCATGGGCATCCATGGCAGATTTAAACCGCTCTGTTTCAAACGTTAAAGTCGCCCGCATGTCGGATGGAACACCGCTTAATAGGCTTGGGTCTTCGGCGATGCGGCGGCTTTCGCTGGCGTAAACATTCGCGAGGCGAGCCGATTCTTCTGTTAAGTTTTGGGCTTCAAGAAAGCGACTGGCTTCAAACAAGGCAGCTTGACGCTCAGCTAAATCGGCCAAGCGGCGCGTCAACAAAATAAGTTGATCCATCAGATCGGTTGGATCATTGGCCATGAGGGACATTGGGTTACCTTTCTGTTTGGGTTGATTCTTGGATTTTTAGAATTTCGCGCTTCACAGCGTTAGCAATCCCAATTCCACCGCGTTCACTAAAACCTTTAGCATATTCCTCGGTCAGAAAGGGTTTGAAGGCGCGTTCACCAGCTCCACCGCCGAATATGGTGTCGGATATATCGGTATCTGTCTCCATCAGTGTGAGCATTTGCGCGAGTGCCATACGCTCAAATTCTTTGGCAATTTTCTCAACCTCTGCATGGTCTTTGGTGCTTTTGACGCGTGCACCTAAAATCTCTAAAGAAGCAGTTGAGATTTGGCTGTTTGCGAGAGTGGGGGTGATTTGATCCATCTTGTATGGCTCCTTTACATCACTTCGATGTCTGCTTGCAGGGCACCAGACGCTTTAAGGGCTTGAAGAATTTGAATGAGGTCACGGGGATTGACGCCCAGCGAGTTAAGACCTTCAACCAAGTTTCGCAAAGGTACGCCGCCTCGAACGATAGCTAAATCACCCTTATCTTCATCAACTTTGACGTTTGATTGGGGTGCTACCGTGGTTTGACCACTGCTCAGAGGGCCAGGCTGACTGACGACCGGATTTTCTTGAACCGATACTGTGAGATTGCCTTGGGCAATCGCTACGGTAGAAACCCTAACATTGTCACCCATCACCACGATACCTGAGGCCTCGTCGACGACAATTTTGGCACCAAGATCCGGGGTAACATTCAATCGCTCAATACGGCCAATTAAGCTGACCATATCACCAGGGTAGCCTATGGGTTTTGACAAGACGACCGTGGAGGGATTATCGACCGAAGCAGCTACGAGGCCTAAATTGCTATTGATGGCTGAGGCGATGCGTCGCGCCGTGGTGAAATCAGGATTGCGCAATGCCATTCGCAGTTCGGTCTGACCTGCAAGATCAAAGCGTATTTCGCGCTCAATCAGAGCGCCGTTGGCGATCCGGCCATTGGTACTGACCCCACGACTAACGCTACTTCCTGACCCTCCACTGGCGGTAAACCCGCCTACTGTGACTTGCCCCTGGGCGACTGCATAGACTTGTCCATCCGCCCCCATCAAGGGCGTAACCAGCAAAGTCCCACCCTCCAAGCTTTTTGCGTCACCAAAAGCCGAGACAGAGATGTCTACGCGTGACCCTTGCGTTGAAAAAGCAGGCAAGCTGGCAGTTACCATCACTGCAGCAACGTTTTTGGTTTGCAGATTTTGTTCTCGCGTGTTGATGCCCATACGCTCCAACATCGCTTCAATGCTTTGACGGGTGAAGGGGGAATTGCGCAGTCCGTCACCGGTACCAGGCAAACCGACGACCAGACCATAACCAATCAATTGATTGTCTCGTACACCTTCGATCTGTACCAGATCCTTAATTCGCGATTGTGCAAATGCACATTGGGGCAATGCAAATGCAAACATACTGCCTACAAGCATCAACAACAGGGCCGGACGTTTGAAAAAAGGTGAAGGTGTATAAGTCATCCACACTTTCTATGCGAATTTCATGCCAGCCCATTTCGTGCTCAAGATAAGATTTTTTGATTATAAAACAGTTTGTTATTTTTTTACAGGCTCGAAGGCGCGTTGTGGTGTCGGCAAGGATTGCCTATAGCCAGCGAAAATTGCCGTCTTTCTTTTACGCTGCGAATAGATTAATCAGCTCTTAACAGACGCGGTGCAAAGGTTGGTTGATGAAGGTTCAAGGCACAGGGGCTACGATAGGTAGTGTGGGGGGGAGGCGGGCCAGCAGCAGCGCAGCTCCTGGATTTGCTCTACCTAGTCAATCTGGTCCTAGTCCCGCCCAAGTTGGCGGGACTCAAGCCAGTGCGTCCTTGGCCAATGTTGGCTCTTTATTGGCCCTTCAGGAGCAAGATGAGGTTAGTGAACGACGTCGGCGGGCAACTAAAAGAACTTATTCGCTTTTGGATCAATTGGAAGCCTTGCGGGTCGCCATCTTGGGCGATGGGGTTAAACGTGCCCAAGTCACCCTGTTGGCTGCGACCTTGCGTGAACAGCGCGAGACAATCGATGATCCGGCGCTGGAGGCGATCTTGGCGGATGTAGAATTGCGTGCTGAAGTTGAGTTGGCAAAGCTGGAGCGCGCGCTTTAACCCCGCTTGGATTTACTTGGTTTGTTGGGTACTAAGACACTTTTTGCAGTTCAAGGTGACTGTCACATGATAGAAGCGCCTTGCGGGCTAGCATGCGCTTCACTATAGCGCCAAGGAAAGACGCGATTCATTCATCGCTCACATGCGCAATCAGGGGTACGTCATGACGGCAAATGTTATGCAAAATACCGATGTTTCCAGTGACGATGTTGGGGCTGGCTATATTCCAACCAATGACGAAGAGTTCATGAATGAGCGGCAGCGCGAATTTTTTCGGCGCATGCTTTTGGATTGGAAGAATGCACTACTCAGCGATTCAAAAGATACACTATCGCACCTACAAACCGATACAGCCTCATTGCCCGATGTGGCAGACCGGGCTTCAGCAGAAACCGACAAAAATATTGAACTGAGGGCCCGCGACCGCCAGCGCAAGCTGATCGGAAAAATTGAAGCAGCCCTACGGAGAATCGAAGATGGCACCTATGGCTATTGCGATGAAACCGGTGAACCCATTTCATTAGGACGTCTGATGGCTCGCCCAGTTGCGACTTTGAGCTTGGAAGCACAAGAGCGTCATGAACGTGCTGAGCGCATCCACCGCGACGATTAGCGTATAATGGATTGATATTGTATCGGTTTGACGCCTATTGTGCTTAAGTTTTTATATGGGCGCAGATAGCAGGTTTTCAATTCAAACCAAACCAGCAAAACCCAACCAGCATTGGAACCAATTGCCAATCAGAGTTCCTTGAGAGCCAAGGCCATCCCAAGACCCCTCAAGACCCACCTAAGACCAATAGGGGCGATGGGTGCTCATGTTAAGCTGCCAACAGCGCGACATCTTGGCCCTTGCTTGGAAGGGGTTTCGCAAATCATTATTATATATTTGATTTTATGAGTCTTTCATTTTTGGTATTTGTAGCTTCTATCGCCATGCGCTTCATTTGTGCGATCCGACGCTCCTCATGTTTAAGCAAGGTTTCTTTCAGATATCGACCCGTCCAAGAGCCTTCGATGAGAGCAACCTCTTCAGGCGTGCCTTCACCAACCACCAGTCCACCGCCATCGCCGCCTTCGGGGCCCAAATCAATCAGCCAGTCGGCAGTTTTGATGACATCGAGATTATGTTCAATCACCAGTACGCTATTGCCCTGTTCCACCAATTCTTGGAGCACTTCGAGTAGTTTACGAGTGTCATCAAAATGCAGGCCAGTTGTGGGTTCATCCAAGATATAAAGCGTGCGCCCGGTTGAGCGGCGCGACAATTCCTTGGACAATTTGACCCTTTGGGCTTCCCCGCCAGACAAAGTGGTGGCCTGTTGGCCGACTTTGACATAGCCCAAGCCAACGCGCACCAAAGTCTCCATTTTATCGCGGATCGATGGCACGGCTTGGAAGAAGTTAGCGGCTTCATCAACCGTCATATCCAAGACCTGGGTGATTGATTTATTCCGGTAGGTCACTTCGAGTGTTTCGCGATTATAGCGTTTGCCGTGGCATACATCGCAGGTCACATAGACATCGGGCAAAAAGTGCATTTCGATCTTTTGCACGCCGTCGCCCTGGCAGGCTTCACACCGCCCACCTTTGACATTGAAGCTGAAGCGCCCTGGGCCATAGCCACGCGCTTTGGATTCTGGCAGGCCCGCAAACCAATCCCGGATCGGCCCGAATGCCCCGGTATAAGTGGCGGGGTTAGAGCGTGGTGTGCGGCCTATAGGGCTTTGATCAATATCAATCACTTTGTCCAGATGATGTAAGCCTTCTAGCGCCTTATGTGGGGCAGGCACTTCATTGGCGCCATTAAGGCGTCTAGCGAGCGCCTTATACAGTGTTTCCAAAATGAGCGTGGATTTACCCCCGCCCGATACCCCGGTCACACAGGTGAAAATGCCCAAAGGAATATCGACCGAGATATCTTTAAGATTATTGCCAGTCGCACCTTGGATGCTCAGGAACTTTTTGGGATTACGCCGTCGCCTTTTGGCCGGGATCGGAATCGATTTTTCGCCCCTTAGATAAGCACCCGTTAAGCTCTCAGGGGCGGCTTCAATGTCCGATGGCAGGCCTTGAGCCACCACTTGGCCGCCGTGAATACCCGCAAGTGGCCCCATGTCCAACACGTGATCAGCGGTCAGGATCGCCTCTTCATCATGCTCCACCACAATCACACTATTGCCCAGATCCCGCAGACCCTTGAGTGAAGTAAGGAGGCGGGTATTGTCGCGCTGGTGCAGGCCGATGCTGGGCTCATCCAAGACATAGAGCACGCCCGTTAAGCCAGAGCCGATCTGACTGGCCAATCGAATGCGCTGGCTTTCCCCGCCAGATAGGGTGGCTGAACCCCGGTGTAGGGTCAGATAATCCAAACCGACATCGACCAAGAACCGCAAACGCTCTTTGATCTCTTTGAGCACGCGCGTGCCGATTTCTAGTTCTTTCGGGGTGAGGCGGTTTTCAAGGTCCACGAACCAATCGCGCGCACCCCGGATCGAGCGGGTCGACACAAGGGAAATATCCTCTCCGCCGACGCGCACGGCCAAGGCTTCCGGCTTTAAGCGCTTACCGTCACATGTCGGGCATTTTTGTGCCGATTGATAGCGACCCAATTCCTCGCGTGACCACGCCGAATCTGTTTCGCGCCAGCGCCGCTCTAAATTGGGGATTACGCCTTCAAACGTCTTGGTGGTTTCATAGCGGCGCGCGCCATCATCATAAACAAATTTGATTTTATCGCTGCCAGAACCATAAAGCACAAGTTTCTGAAAGGCTTCGGGTAATTTGTTCCAAGGGGTAGTTAAAGGGGCGCTGGCATGGCGCGCCAAAGCTTGCAAAGTCTGGGTATAAAGCGGGGAAGCGCCCTTTGCCCAAGGCGCAATCACGCCGTCATTCAGGCTCTTTCCAGCATCAGGTACAACAAGATCTGGGTCAAATTTGAGCTGAACGCCAAGGCCATCGCAGGTTGGGCAGGCCCCAAATGGATTGTTGAAGGAAAATAGCCGTGGCTCAATCTCTGAAATGGTAAAGCCAGATACCGGGCAGGCAAATTTAGCTGAAAATAATATCCGCTTGGCCATGCCTTTGGCGTCTTTTTCATCGGCAAATTCGGCTAAAACGATACCATCAGCTAAGCGCAGACAGGTCTCAAATCCTTCGGCCAAACGTTGTTCAATGCCAGCGCGAACCCCAATGCGATCCACCACCACATCAATGTCATGCTTGAGTTTTTTGTCGAGCTCTGGCGCGTTTTCCAGCTCATAATACTCACCATTGATTTTGGCGCGCACAAAGCCTTGTTTGATCCAGCTTTTAAACTCTGTCTTAAACTCACCTTTGCGGCCACGCACGACAGGGGCCAACAAGAAAAGTCGCGTACCCTCTTTAAGGGCCATAATCTTATCCACCATCTGACTTACCGTTTGGCTTTCAATCGGCAAGCCCGTGGCTGGCGAATAAGGTACGCCTATGCGCGCCCACAACAGGCGCATATAGTCATAGATTTCAGTGACTGTGCCCACGGTTGAGCGGGGGTTTTTCGACGTGGTTTTTTGTTCAATCGAGATTGCGGGAGAAAGGCCTTCAATGGAATCCATATCGGGCTTTTGCATCAATTCTAAAAATTGGCGTGCATAGGCGGACAAGCTTTCGACATAGCGGCGCTGCCCCTCCGCATAGATCGTGTCAAACGCCAGCGAGCTTTTCCCCGATCCCGACAGGCCGGTGATAACGACCAATTCGCCACGAGGAATCTCCACAGATATATTTTTCAAATTGTGCTCACGCGCACCGCGGACGCGAATAACGGACAATTCAGACATGCAAGACCTTGATAACGCCAATCTTTCAGCGCAGCGCTGAAGAATCTATCTATGTATTTATCTAGCGTGTGCCGCGCCACTTGACGAATAGAACATTATGTGAACATCATCTGCATGTCTAGGGCATACACAGTTTTACACTTTTATCCACAAGGGGTAGCGGTTTGGAACGCTTCCCCACTCTTCATTAGGGGATATGGGACCTGTAGCGTCCTTTGAATGGTTCAGATGCCAAAGGACGGCGATTATGGTCGCAATCGGCCAATTACATGGAGTTAATCGTATGGCGGGCAGCGTCAATAAGGTGATTTTGGTCGGCAATCTCGGGCGCGACCCTGAAATCAAATCTTTCCCATCAGGCGATCGGATCGCTGAATTTTCGGTCGCGACCAGTGAACGCTGGAATGATAAAGCCACCGGGGAAAAGAAGGAAAAAACCGAATGGCACCGGGTGGTCGTTCGCAACGATAATTTAATCAAAGTCGTTGAAAATTATGTCAAAAAAGGCAGCAAAGTCTATGTAGAGGGCCAATTACAAACACGTGAATGGACCGATCAAGCTGGCCAAAAGCGCTATTCCACCGAAGTCGTCATCGGCCGGTTCAAGGGTGAGATTACCATTCTTGATAGCCGCTCTGGCGGGGGTGATATGATTGAAGACCGCTCTGAAGGCGGGTTTAGTTCGGGCGGGTTTGGCGGCGGCTCGTCCGCCCCACGCGTCAGTCAAGGCGAAAAGCGCTCCTTTGCTGCCGACCTGGAAGATGATATCCCGTTTTGAGATACGCTGAAGCTCTTGATCAGAATCAGCGCTTGAGGTGTTCGTGTATCAGACGTTGAGATTGGTGAGGTGTTCAAGCTCGTATCCACTAGATGCGTGCAAATAAGGCCCCTTGGGGGGGGTGGATGGACCCATAAATGTTGGTATCGGCACCATTTGGATTCAAAACGGCTTCGATGGTGGTGTGATAGTGTTGTGACGCAAAAGACATCAAATGCAGGATGATGCCGTTTGAGGGACCCCATTGTTATTAGGGTCGTACGTGGCGCTCTATGCTGGAAGGCACATAGCCTGCATCAATACAACTCTATTGGGTGTACCGAAAATCATGGCAATTTCAGCGCGCCGCCAATCTGGGTTGCAATGAATGTCCC
The DNA here is from genome assembly GCF_030158815.1 of Candidatus Phycosocius spiralis. GTDB lineage: Bacteria > Pseudomonadota > Alphaproteobacteria > Caulobacterales > Aquidulcibacteraceae > Aquidulcibacter > Aquidulcibacter spiralis. Next base: position 27,172 of record NZ_BPFZ01000010.1, on the reverse strand, counting down.
GCGACCTGAAGCTATCTTTGTTGTCCGAAGCAACAATAATTCACCTGGTGCGCTAGAAATGCGTTCTAAGTCTTTGCTCATTTGAAATGGGGGCATTTAGCCAATCGCTTGGTCTTTTACGAACATGCATGGATTTGAATGCTTTTCAGCCCTGGCCCATACGATCCGAGCGACCAACCTACGGCTGGTTGTCGTCTAGCATCTTAGAGGGTGCTTCATGTTTTCCTTAATCTTTTGGTTGGTGCGTCAAAGCCATGCTGGAGTTGCATCAAGAGCAAGGCGTATCAATCGCAGATAAAGAGCTAAACTGGTTGAAATCGCGATTGGAAGTACAGTGAGAACGACCAATGTTTTGACTTGGAAACCAAGTACTAAAACATTCATTTGGGGTAGAGTTTTGGACATGATTGCAATTGAAATATCGACCAAAAATAAGGCAAATAATAATAGACCAGCCAGTCCAAGTGCCAAGATGGAAATGGCCGACATATAATATAAAAACCCTGATATGTTGAATTCAAATGCGGTTGAACCTAGTGGAATTGCCTGTAAAGATGCGTCCCATAAACCGATTAAGTCGTTTGGTCCTTCGGTTGAAAAGAAAATCACCGCTGCCAAATAGCTCAGAACTGTACCTATAAGCGGCAATCGGTTTCTTAAACTTGGATCAGATATCAGCGCCAGTCCAAATCCAGCCTGGATATCGCCAACCCTACCTGCGGTAGCAATGGCTCCGAACAAAACGTGCAAGGCCAAGGACATAATGATTCCAAGAAATAGCTCAGAGATGGCAATTTCAATAAGGCCGAATTCTGAATCTAGCTTGATTGTTGTGCTGTCAGGATTAGCGCTGACCATAAAAGCGGACAAACCAAGAGATAAAGCCAATCTGACAATGATTGGAATTTTAAACAAAGTAAATGGAGGTGCGAATGCAAGGGTTGGCACTATTCTAAAACTAATCAGCAAGGTGGCCGATAGGAAATGGGTAAAATCACCAGAAGCTTGCAAAATCACCCTTTATTGACCTAAAGTAGGTATCGTAGAATAAGCCGAACGAGCGAACTGAGTGATTAGTCCAAGCATCCAGCTACCCAAAACCAATAAAATCAATGCTGAAACTGCAAGTTTTGGGACATAAGTCAATGTTATTTCTTGAATTTGCGTGGCCACCTGAAACACACTGATCAACAGGCCAACGATAAGAGTTCCGATCAGCAAAGGCGCTGAAACCAGAATACTTACGCCAAGCATTTCATTAACTAAAAAAACAGCCCGGTCTGAATTCATTTGAATAACCACTATCCAATCATTTTATTGTGAGAGACACTAAAATTGAACCCAAATCTGTCAATGCTGTCAAGCATCGCCCTAACCTGTGATTGAGCTTAGCATGTAGCTATTAACACCATAGTAATCAAAGATATGGCTTGAAAATGCTTGGGGCACCCTTTGATCCATGCACTGCAAAACGGAGGGAAATCAGTTACCTCAGAGCAAACATAGCCATCTGATCAAATGAGTATGTGTCTAGTGAGGTCTTGTAATTCAGTCTAAAATAGATAATCACTTGATATGTACCAAAAGAGTGCACAAAATGGAGATGGCTATGACACAGATTCAAAGCCTAACTGCCACGGTTTTATCTCAGTTGCGTACCGCACGGCGTGAAGGCGAGCTCCTGCAAATTCTCACCAAATATGCAAAAGAGTGTGGGTTTGGTTGGTTTCAATTGGTGCCTGGTCCACATAACCCCATGGTGAACCCTTCAAGTTTGTTGAATTTGGGCAATTTTGACCCAGCGTGGCGGCAACATTATGCCAGTGAAGCCACCTGCCAAAGCGACCCTGCGCGTAGACAAGCCATCTTGCGTGCTGGATCTGTTAAATGGCAACGCGCTTTTGCAACGGCGAGGGATCCAGAACAACGTGCTTTTGTGCAAGCCGCTAGGAGCCATGGGTTTCGCGATGGCGTCACCACTCCGGTTCATGGTCCCCAAGGCTGTGTGGCGCTTATGATGTTTGCTGCATCACAGACGCTTGGATTGGACTATGATGATGAAGAAGCTTTAAGTCATCTCGCGATGGCGCTTTATCAGCGCGTTCGCCGTTTGACCGCCGCTACGGTGGTTGATCGCGCACCAATGGTACGTTTAACAGGGCGTGAGCTTGAATGTTTGCGTTGGGTATTAGAAGGCAAAACCAATTGGGAAATTGGCGTTTTAACTGGGGTTACGGCGCGAACGGTGCAGTTTCACCTTGGCAATGCCTCGCGCAAATTGGGGGTCTTCAACCGGGTGCAAGCGGCGGTGCGGGCACTCTTGCGCGGTGACTTGTCGGTAGATCACTTAAGCCTTGCTGTTGATGAGCCAAACGTGACGGGGCATACTTATCCCCCGCTTAATCACTTAACGTTCAGGCCCTGTTCTAAACCAACCCCGCAAAAAAGGGGTGGTCAATCGATGATGTCCTCAAGGGCTTAGCAGGCCCAGCTTGATGTGCATCCGATGTTTGGGCTAAGGTTCATGATTAATGGTGGTTTATCAGAGTTCAAGATTCTATAAGTATGGGTAAACTTGGGTGGTGACATTCCCCGATAGGACCAAATTGGATCGCACATCAGGTTCAAGATGGGATGAGCTTGCAATGCTGGTTTGAATGCTTGAAGTGGGTCATGCGATCACAATCAGATCAACGATCATTCCTGCCCTTTGAGCATGGTCCGCCGCGTTTTAACGTAGGCCTTGCCCCTATTGATGGGCGCAACTGGCTCTTACCTGATGACCAGGCAGCTTGGCTTGGCCCCAAAAATGCTTTGATGAATATCGATCCGGAGGCTGTTTACGCCAGCATGGGCGGGTCTTTGCCCGCACAAATGGAAGCAAGCTCTTTGGTTGCCCGTGCAGTTGAGCAAGATTTGGACAGCGCAGAACCACCTTTGTTTGCGGCAAGTCGCCTTGTATCGGATGATTTGGTGGTGATGGAACTGCGTGAAGGGCAGTGGACCGCAACAGCTCTTTGCCTGTGTAGCCCAACCTTTTTTTCTCCACAACACGCTCTTGGGCAATCGCTGTTTGGCCTACATCGCCCAGTGCCAGGGGGAGATCCAATCCTTGGCGGACGTATTTCGCGGGTGTTTTCCCAGATGGCAGACCATGTAGTGCTTGAGCGGCATAATTGGACTGTACAATGGGGGGATGCGCGTTTCACTCCCGATGGTACGCCGATTCGGCAAGCCGCCTGCCAGGCCGACATCAGCCAAGCACAAGCCATGGTCTATGTGCGGTTTGAGCGACAAACCATTCGTCGTTTGCCGCAAACTGGGGGTATCTTATTTACCATCCGTATCAAATTGACCAATCTTGCTGAGCTCGTTGAAAATCCAACCCATGGTCATTGGTTTGCCCTAGCTTGGCAGGAAGCAGACCAAAATGTGCGCGCTTACAAACAATGGTCCGCTTTTGAGCGACACGTCCAAGCGATACTTGGAAAAGGGATGTACAAGACTTAAGGCCTATGTGCATAATGCGTGCATTGATGTATGTCACAGCTTGGGTGGTACGGCTGAGCCCCTTTTGTCAAAGAACCGAGGAACCATTGAAACAGCGTAACGCAACCTTATTCCTTTTTGCGGGCGCATGTGCGTCCTTGGGAAGCTATGGCTTAGCTCAAACAACGCCCCAAGCTTTCACCGCAGTCAAACCGCAATCTACCACGATTGTGGCGCAATCGCCTGCCTCACTTCTACCCCTTAGCACTCAGACCCATTTCACCGATCCAAGTTCCTCTGGCAGTGATGAAGCTGCGCGCGCAGCTTTAAAGCAAGGTGTTGAAGCCAATGCTGCCGGGGATTTAACAAAGGCAGAACAATCCTTTCGTTCGGCCATGACATTGGCCCCAGCAGGAGAGGCTGGGGATCGTGTCGCGCTGGACGCTTCAAAGCGTCTTGGATTTTTAGCCCTAGATCGCCGCGATTTGCGTGCCGCTGAAACTTTTTTTGGCGCAGAAGCCATTTTGGCGCGGCGTTTGTATTTTTCAGGTAAGATTACTCCGCGTGCGTTTGCAGATTCTGTGCAACGTTTTGCGAGTGTGACAGGCTCTATGGGGCGATCTGGTGAAAGTGCGGCTTTATCCTTTTATGCCCAAGAAATAAAATCGCGCGCTCAAGCCGAAGCCTCATCCCAAGTGCTCAATCGCGACACCAACGACCCCGCCGATGCAGTTGGGAATGTCCGAGTAGCCGCGAGTGGGTTGTGTGTGGTCGGACGTGACAAGATTTTGAAGGATCGTCTTTCATGCGAAGATGAAGCAGGTGCACGCAGTGAGGCCTTGGCACTCCAAGCCCGTCAAATCAAGGCTAGCGCACCTCCCCCTCTAACCAAGGAAGAACGCGAAGCCAAGGAAGCTAAGAAAAAGGGGAAGGGTGGCTAATTGCAGCGCTTACCCTGTTGTACCACAGCATAATTCATCAGGACCAAAGCATGCACGCCTTAGAATATCATCCAAGATCTAGCTAAATATTGTCAAGCCGGATCACAAGTGGCCTGCTTCAATTCTACCATGCTGCGTGAACCCAATTAGCTTGGATACGCTGGTGTGCGGCTTCATACTCTTGCGCTAAACGCTCGACTAATTGACCTGCCGTAGAGATTTCCTTGATTACGCCAATGCCTTGTCCGCAGCCCCAGATGTCGCGCCAGGCTTTTTTCGCTTGGGTGCCACCTGATCCAAAATTCATGACAGATGGGTCGCTTTCAGGCAGATTTGACGGGTCAAGGCCAGCAGCCACAACTGAGGGAACCAGATAATTCCCATGCACGCCAGTAAAGAGGTTAGAATAGATAATGTCCTCTGCACTGCTATCCACGATCATTTGCTTATAAGCTTGATCGGCATTGGCCTCCAACGTCGCAATGAATGCAGAACCAATGTAAGCAAAATCCGCTCCCATAGCTTGCGCAGCTAAGACCGCGCCACCATTCGCAATGGAGCCTGAAATGCACAAGGGACCATCAAACCATTCGCGGATTTCTTGAACAAGGGCAAAAGGCGATAAAGTGCCAGCGTGACCGCCTGCCCCAGCGGATACAGCGATCAAACCGGTTGCACCTTTTTCAACCGCTTTTTTTGCAAACCGATTGTTGATAATATCGTGGAGGGTAATACCGCCATAGGATTGAATGGCTTGGTTGACGTCCTCACGCGCGCCCAAAGAGGTAATGACAACAGGCACCTTGAATTTCACACATGCCTCAACGTCATGCATCAAGCGGTCATTGGTTTTATGCACAATTTGATTGACCGCAAAAGGGGCGGCTGGACGGTCGGGGTTTTTAGCGTCCCATTCAGCCAATTCAGTGGTGATTTTATCCAGCCACTCATCCAATACAGGTGCAGGGCGTGCGTTGAGGGCTGGAAACGATCCAACAACCCCAGCTTTGCATTGGGCAATGACCAAATCTGGATTGGAAATAATGAAAAGTGGCGCACCAATGACCGGTATACGCAAGCGCGATAGGATCTGAGGTATGGACATAGGATCTCCTTGAGCATGGAGGTTATCGCCTTAGCGAGTGATTTGATTCTTCATTGGCGGTTCTGGCGACTGGATGCAAGCACGAGAGCAGGTTCGAAGTTTACAGATCGCCAATTGGCTTCAATCTAACTCTACCGAAAAAGACACTAAAGTTAGATTACAACCTATTGGTGCAGTTTTGGCCATGACAATGAAGTTAGTCAGCATCTTATCTCATGTTAATTGCTATTTTTATTGGACTTTAGTGTGAAGCCCCAGCACATTAACTCAAGGACTTTTGGGGATAAACATGAGCGCCAAAGACTTTAAAGGTGAGGAGCCGTTTGAATACATACAGTTTGAACCTGTGGAGTTGTTTGCCAAATACAACTATGCCCATGAGCATGGTTCTTTCTTGGATGTACACATGACGGATCAGAGCGATCAGCCCATAGGCTTAGGTTGGGCGATTGAGGCGATTGACAACCCGCCGCCATTGGTGGCGCAACCTTGTCATAAGAATGACCCGCTCGATGCTAAGGCAGAAAAGATACGAAAAGCTCGGCAAAAGGCGTTCTTGGCTAGTTTGGAGCTAGCGGGTGTACATGCTGTCATCGTGGACCAAACTGGTTTGATCATCACTGGTACGTCAAAATGGGCACGCCGTGTTGAAGCTTCAACGACCTTGCGGGTAACAGAGGGTAAGCTAAGTGCTTTTACAGCTCGCAGCCTCATCGATCTGCATGCTGGTTTGGGGGTACTTTACGCGGGCTATCAAGGCAGGCACGTATCAGTCCCGTTGCGCACTTTGGATGGTTGGGTGATTGATATTGTGCGCATGGTCAAATGTGATCTAGAGCTGGGTAATTATGTCACCATTTTATTACCCAAGACAGCGCAAGACGAAATGTCGACTGTGACGGGTTTGCAGGTTTTCGCGGGCCTCACCAAGTCTGAAGCCAATATTGCCACCCTATTGGCGCAAGCCCGCATGATTGATGAAATTGCGGCCATCCGCAAAACCTCTGTTGCGACTGTTAAGAGCCAGATAAAGGGGTTATTGGCAAAATTGGGCCTGCGCCGCCAAGCTGATTTAGTGCGACTGATATCCACCGCACGATAGAGCTTTACCTCGTGTGTCTTGCCAAGAAGAGCTTGTCAAGAAGTACTTGTCCAAGAGAACTTATCTGTCAGGGCTTGACTGAGTGGGCGCATGCCTGCACTTGCTTTTCATGACCAGCCCTTTCCACCTCGCTACTGGGTTTGACGAACCTGACTTTGAACAATGGCTTGTGCTCGCCGAAAAAGCCCTCAAAGGTGGTTCTCTGGACCGTCTGATCAGAAAAACAGACGAAGGCTTGGATCTTCGCCCTCTTTATACGTCCAAAGATTGTCCTGACCCAAGTTTGTTGAGCGGACAGGCGGGTGTTGCGCCCTTTATCCGCGGACCTGAGCTATCACGTGACCCTTACTTGCCTTGGGACATTCGACAAGTCGTGACCGATCCCGAACCTGCGGCGGCTAATCAAGTGGCCTTACGAGATCTAGATCGTGGTGTTTCTTCCATTGAGTTCAAGATTGACCCACGTGGTCAATGTGGGGTAGTTGCGCGGTCGGTCGTCGATTGTCAGCGATTGATACAAGGCATTTTGACGGATGTGGCGAGCGTCGCTGTGGATGCGCCGGATGACCCCTTGGGCGTGGCTTGGGCGCTAGCGGAAGTTGTATCAGAAGATAGGCGTGCTACGGCCAAATTGGCTTTTAATCTCGATCCCTTAGCGGCCCGCATGACTGGGCAAGTTGGTTGTAGTTTAGCCTCTTGTGCTGGCTTTGTAGCCGAAGTTCAAGGCGTGTTTCCATTAGCAAGTTGTCTACGCGCTGATGCCCGCCCTATCCACGAAGGTGGTGGTACGATGGCGCAGGAATTGGCCGTGCTGATCGCCTCTGGCCTAGAGCATGTCCGCGCTGGCGAGGCGATGGGTTTAGGTCCGTCGGTTATCAACCAGACTTTATTGTTCACGCTTTCAATCGGGCCAGACGTCGTGCTCGAAATGGCTAAGCTGCGCGCGGCGCGGCGCCTGTGGGGGCGGGTGCTTGATGCTTGCGGTACCAAAGGCGCTATGCGTTTGCAGGCTGTAACTTCGGCCCGGATGCAAACCAAGCGCGACCCATGGACTAATATAATGCGCGCCACATGCGCCTGCTTTGCGGGTGCAGTCGGCGGCGCGGACATCATTACCGTGTTGCCTTATACCAGCGCACTGGGGTTAGCCGATGAAACCGCCCGACGTATCGCGCGCAATACACAAGTGCTGTTACAAGAAGAGGCCCATGTCGGCCGGGTAACCGATCCTGCTGGCGGGGCATGGGCGATTGAAGCTTTGGCCGATGATCTGGCGAATGCGGCATGGCCACTTTTCCAAGAGATTGAGCGGGCAGGCGGCCTTGAAAAAGCGCTCGATCATGGCTTGGTGCAAGGCTGGGTTGAGAAGGCCAGAGCCGCCCGCCTGCAGGCCATAGCTAAACGCAAAACGGCGCTGATTGGCATCAGCGTCTTTGCCAATTTGGAAGAAACCTTACCCCAGCTCCCTGTCCAAACTGACTTACCAGCCCCGGCAACACCCCTAAAAGGGGCAATCGAGCCGATGCGCTTGGCCGCTGATTTTGAAGCGTTGCGTGACCGCGCAGACCAACTTTCCCCCACCATTTTTCTGGCCACTTTGGGCAAGCTTGCAAGCTTCGCTGCTCGGGCCGGGTTCGCGCGTGGTGTATTTGAAGCAGGCGGCATTAAAGCCTTGGGGGTGGAGAGCGCCTATCAGGACCACACAGCCCTTGTAGACGCCTTTAAGGCCAGTGGTGCTTCATTTGTATGCCTATGTGGAACCGATGAAAGCTATGAGAGCCAAGCAAGCATGGTCGCAGCAGCCCTTAAAGCGGCCGGTGCCAAGCAGGTTTGGCTGGCAGGGAAGTTTGCGGGGCCGGGCATTGATCGGAACATCTTTGTCGGCACAGATCTTATTGCCGAACTGACCCATGCGATCAAAATGTTGGAAGGGGAAGCAGGGCCATGAGCAAACTTCCCGATTTCACCCAGCTTGATTTGGGCCTGCCTAACTTGGGTACCAAGGCTCAAGACATGAAAGCAAAACCGCCGTGGCGCACGCCAGAGGATGTTCTGGTCAAGCCTGTTTATAACCCACAGGATTTGGCGGGGCTGGACCATTTGGGCGGGCTTCCCGGGATCGCGCCGACGATACGTGGACCCTATCCCACCATGTATGTGCAACAGCCTTGGACCATTCGCCAATATGCGGGTTTCTCGACCGCCGAGGAATCCAATTCTTTTTATCGGCGTAACCTTGCGTCAGGGCAAAGGGGCCTCTCCATTGCCTTCGATTTAGCGACCCACCGCGGCTATGACAGCGATCATCCGCGTGTAGCTGGCGATGTTGGGATGGCGGGTGTCGCTATTGATTCTATTTTGGATATGCGCACCTTATTTGATGCAATCCCGCTTGATCAAATCAGCGTGTCGATGACGATGAATGGCGCAGTTTTGCCGATCTTGGCGCTTTATGTGGTGGCAGCAGAAGAGCAGGGTGTGGCTCCCCATCAGCTTTCTGGCACCATTCAAAATGACATTCTCAAAGAATTTATGGTGCGCAACACTTATATCTATCCACCTGGCCCCAGCATGAAGATCATTTCAGATATTTTTGCTTATACCAGCCAGCATTTGCCTAAATTCAATTCGATCTCGATATCGGGCTATCATATGCAAGAAGCTGGGGCGAGTGCGGATTTAGAGCTGGCTTATACTTTGGCAGATGGGCTTGATTATATCCGCGCAGGCTTAAAAGCCGGGCTTGATATCGATGCCTTTGCACCCCGTCTATCGTTTTTTTGGGCCATTGGCATGAACTTCTTTATGGAAGTGGCGAAGTTGCGCGCTGCACGTGCCTTATGGGCGCGATTGGTCAACCAGTTTAAACCTAAAAGCGAGAAATCACTGGTGTTGCGCGCCCATAGTCAGACGTCGGGCTGGAGCCTCACCGCGCAAGACGTGTTTAATAATGCGGTGCGCACCTGTGTCGAGGCGATGGCCGCCACCCATGGCCACACCCAAAGCCTGCATACCAATAGCTTGGACGAAGCCTTGGCTTTGCCGACTGATTATTCAGCCCGCATCGCGCGCAATACCCAACTTGTGCTGCAAGAAGAAGCGGGCTTTTGCCGCCCAATCGACCCGTGGGGCGGCAGCTATTATGTGGAGCGTTTGACTGCTGATTTGGCGGAGCGCGCTTGGGCCCATATTGAAGAGATTGAAGCCTTGGGGGGCATGGCCAAAGCCATTGAGCAAGGCGTTCCGAAACTTCGCATTGAAGAAGCCGCCGCCAAAACGCAAGCCCGCATCGATACCGGCATGCAAACCGTGGTCGGGGTCAATAAATTCCCTCTCGATGAGGCCGAAGACGTGCCCGTCCTTAAAGTTGATAATACGGCTGTGCGGATGAAGCAACTGGCAAAGCTCAAACGCCTCAAAGCCGAACGTAACCAAGCCGAAGTCGATGCGGCTTGCGCAGCTTTAACGGCCGCCGCGCGTGATGGATCGGGTAACCTTTTGGACCTAGCGATCAAAGCGGCCCGGGTGAAGGCCACGGTGGGGGAAATAAGTTTGGCTTTGGAAGATGTGTTTGGCCGCCATCAGGCCGAAATCCGCGTCAATTCGGGGGTTTATTTGCGCGAAGCCGATCCCAAAGATGCCACCATAATTGAGGCCCGTAAAGTGGTTGAAGCCTTTAAACAAGCCGACGGGCGGCCGCCTAAAATTCTGGTCGCTAAATTGGGTCAAGATGGCCATGACCGTGGGCAAAAAGTGATTGCGGCGGCCTTTAAAGATCTGGGCTTTGACGTCGATATCGGCCCTCTATTTGCCACGCCAGAAGAAGCAGCACGCCAAGCAGTGGAAAACAACGTCCATGTCATCGGCTTCTCGTCACTCGCCGCAGGGCACCTCACCTTATTGCCCGCCTTGCGCCAAGCTCTCTCAGCGCAAGGTCGCAGCGACATCATGATCGTCATCGGCGGCGTCATCCCTCCTGATGATGTCCCCATCCTCAAACAAATGGGGGCGAGTGCCGTCTATTTGCCCGGCACGGTGATTGGTGAAGCGGTGGTGGACTTGATTGGGACGCTGAGTGGGCGGTTGGGGTATTAGGGGGTGGGTTCAAATTTCCCGCTAGCGCATAGGCCGATGCCCTGCAAATCTAACCGCGATACGCCTTCACAGAAAAATCACACAGACGTTCTTTTCCTACTTGACATCCCCCCCCCCCGGCTCTGTCAACTTCGTATATGTGCTATGGGGAAGTCAGTCGCACTGAGGCGGTCTGGCAGGTAAAACCGGACAGGGAGATTGGATTATGCGTGCATTGACGATGGAGGAGTTGGAGTTTGTGAGTGGGGGTATGGACGTGGACCGTATCACAGTGACTGCCAGACGGACGTTAAACGGTGGGGGCAACATGTGGAGGAACCTACCCTTCAATGATTATCAAGAACCAGCCCTCACAGAAACGTGGGTTCCATTAAACCAAAACGGTCAACGAATAGAAAGAATTGATTTCCAAAAGGCTGCCATTGCAGTTTGGGAAGCCATGCAAGGTCGAGATTTGGATGGCGATGGGTCCAGTCGAGAAGAATTCGAGTGGGCTTGTGCCCTTACAGCAGCCGTAGGTTACAATGTCTCGATTATAATTCCACAAATCAAAGCAGGCATGACAGTCGCGCAGTTTGCCCGATTGTTTGTTGCGACAGAGGCCGCGCGTATGTCGACGATCGGAGTGGTTGGTCTTATTGGCGTGGGCGCTTCCCGTGGTTATTATTGGTGAACCCGGATTGACGGATGAGATTCTTATCCTTAGGATCTTTACGCTAGTATAAAACCTTCGTTGTTTCGTTCAATAGATTTAAAAAGTTCTTAAGGAATGGAGGGGGACTTTTATGAAGATGTTTGAGCAAAAGACCTTCATGTTTATTACAGTACCTGTAATTTACATAATTATTTCTCTCCTAAGTCCTTTTTTCTTACTTCTTAGCATATCGGTAGGGGAACCAGAACCAGCCACTCTAAGCCATTTACCTCCTATGGTGCTTATATATCTCTATGTGTTGTTTATTCACCGTCCCAGAGCACTTAAGTATATTATCGCAGCAGAACAAAACGGTGAAGACCGAGAACACAATATTTTAACCCCAGAAAAAATCTTTGTTAAATGGATGTTCCCTTTGCTTACACTTATTTTTATCGGCCGATTCACGCTTGCTTTTATTTATCCGTCTTTGATCGCCGGTTAAAGTGCGCCTTCATTCCACTTGAACTGCTCATCGGAAACAATTTTTAGTCGAAGCCTACTCCTATCGGTACAACGCGTTTCGGTTGAGAATGCAACGACTATGGGCTTGTCTACCAAGCTTAGGCGTGTGGTCGCAACGTGGTGCATTCCATGGCTGGAATGCAACCTTGTTACTTTGATCTATGTCATAAGGAAGTCGGGCAGGGCCATGTATGCACCCTTGGTCCAGCTCACTGTTGTGTAACTAAGATATGCAGGTCCTACAAATCTCCGCATCCGGCTTGACAAATTTCCCAATTTGGGAATAGTGGGTATCCATGCGATTGATCGCACGAAAGTCATTGTTGGAAATTGGGATGGCGCATCCAAATGCGCGTTCCAGTTTGCACTATTTAATCGGTTTGGTGGAGGCCGCGCATTGGCAAAGCCTTGCGGATGTGGTGGCCCAAGTGTCCAAAGCCAAGCAAGTCACGGGGGATCGGTTTCGGTTTGAAGTGGCAGGTGGCCAGTTTTTGGTGATTATGGCGTTTAATTGGTCCTGTGGGATCGCGTTTGTGAATTTCGTCGGCACCCACGCCGCTTATGATAAGATTGATGCGGCGACGGTGTCGCAGTTTTGAGGTTGAAATGATGACCCAGGGTGCTGTGTTAAGGCCTGTACGAACCAAAGCCGATTATGAGCAAGCCTTGGCGCGCATTGACGCGTTGTGGGCGGCGAGCTATGGCACGCCAGAGGGCGATGAATTGGAAGCTTTGGCGATCCTTGTGCAAGCCTATGAAGCTCAAGTTTGGCCGACTTTACCCCTTGATCCGATTGAAGCTTTGATCGCACACATGGATTTGAACGGCTATCAGCAGTCTGATTTAGCAGCGATTTTGGGCTCACCCAGCCGCGCAAGTGAAACACTCAACCGCAAGCGCGCCCTTAGCCTGTCGATGATCCGCACGATTTCCGCCAAATGGGGCATCCCGGTATCCTTCTTGGTCAAGGCCTATCCTTTAGCGGCATAAGCGCCACCCCTAATACCAACCCATCTCGCGCAGGGCCTTTGCATAGGTGCGGCTGACGGGGGCTTGGATGCCGTTGGGTAGGGTGAAGGTGGCTCTACCGTCGCTGCGCTCAACGCTGGTGATGGCATTTCGCGCAACCCACCAAGAGCGATGCACTTGCGCGCCTTCAATTCCTTCAAGCTCTAAAATCGCATCGCTGAGGCGCATCAAGATCAAATCACTCCCGCGTGAGCTATGGATGCGCAGATAATGATCTTCACTCGACACCGCATAAAGTGTGGCACCGCGCAGCGCCATGGGTAGGCGCTCCAAAAAGCGGACGGAATTGGTGTTAATAGGGCCATCGGCGTGGTCAGATCTTGCATGGGTTTCCCGCGGGGCTTGATGGGTGAAGCTGATAACGCCGGCCATAAAGGCTGAAATCAGGGTTACGGGCACAATGAAATTAGGCAGGCGTTGCAGCTTTAAGGAGCCTTGAAATGCCATGCCCGTAATGGCCCACACCACTAGGGTCATGGGGATGGCCACTAAAACACTCAAAACTGCCCACGTTAAAAATGGGGAGCGCGCCCACCGCTCAATGGCGATCAGTTTCCAGCTGATCAAACCGCCAATCACTGCCCCGGCCATCATCACCGGCACCCAATAGGCAAAGCGCATCCAAAGCGGCAACTCGCTTGTCTCAAACGCACCTGAAACTGCCAGTACACAGGCTAAGGCACCGGCAATTCCATAGCCGCGCACAGTCTCAAAACTGAGTGAAAACGGCGATCCGCTGGTGATTGGCGCGTCGTCAATGGCGCGGCTTGGTGGTTCGCGCATAAAGCCAGTTTCTCCACGTAATGAGGCGTGCGTCCAAGGAATGATGGTTCTAACGACATCCTACGCCAACCGCCAAGCCCTGACTACATCAGGCAAAACAAGCCTTGGAGACCCAATACGTGACCCAATTTTCTGACACCCAAACCACCCCATCCGCAGGTTCTTCGCCAGCGCCTTGGGCACGGCTCATTCAGCTCATCCACCCATTTGTCGGTCCAGCCTTTGGTATCGGGGTCGTCATCGTCGCGCTTTCTTTTTTTGGCCCCGGTGTCTGGGCTTGGATTTTCAGCCAAAGCTATGCGATCAAAGCGCCCGATTTTAGCGTGTTTGCCCGCCTGCCTTGGGTCACTATGGTCCATATAACCGGCGCGACCAGTGCGCTTCTTCTAGGCGGTATCGTTCTTTATGGGCCAAAGGGCACGCCGGGCCATAAGGCGATGGGGCGGGTTTGGGCCGTCGCTATGGTGACCACCGCATTGTCGAGCTTTTTTATCAAGAGCTTTGCCCCCATGCTGGGCCAGTTCGGTTTGATCCATATTTTGTCGATCTGGACGATGATCAGCCTGCCACGCGCCATTTGGTATGCGCGCCAAGGCAATATCGAGAACCATCTTAAGACCATGCGCGGGCTTTATTGGGGACTTTGTATCGCAGGCGCTTTTACATTTATTCCCGGACGGACCATGTATGCATTTTTGTTTGGCTAATGGATTGGCCGGAAACCCTTTGTCGTCCAATGATTGTTCAAGGATATGGTCATGCGTTCTTTTTTCGTACCTCTCTCTAGGATTTCCCTTCTAGCCTCTTTGGTATTTGTGCCTGTAGTATGGGCCAACCCAGCCCCTGAACCTGCACGTGTTGAATTTATTTTTAGCGGCTTTTCCCAACAAAAAGGGCGCGTTTTTGCGCAATTGGTTTGTGAAGATAGGGGCAACAAAAGCGCGCCCATTGGGCTAGTTGAACCCGTATTGGGGCCGCAAGTCACGCTGAAATTCCCAGATCGTCTGGCGGGGGAGGTGTGCTACGTGCGGGCGTTTCGCGATACCAATGGCAATCAAAAGCTTGACACCAATCTGATCGGGATCCCAAGTGAGCCTTATGCCTTTTCTAATAATGCCAAAGCCAATCTTGGACCGCCTAAGCCAGAATCAACGCGCTTCATCCTCAAGCCCGGCCTGAACCGTCAGGCAATCGCTTTGAACTAGCTTTTCAAGCGCAGTGAACTGCTCGCTGGAAAAAATCTTGCATCCATGTTGGGGTCAGGCCTAAGTGGCCTAATGATCGCGATATGGGGTAGTGATGCGCACCGATAAAATGATTGCCTTGATCTCTTTAAGTCTTGCGCTCCCCGCGCTCGCTTTAGCCAAGCCTGTAATTCCCGTTCCGCCCGCTAAAGCCTTAATCGCCGCCGCGATGAAGGATGAGCGCGCTATGACCATCACCGCCGATCTTACAACCGACATTGGGCCTCGTTTAGCTGGGACAGAGGCAGAAGCGCGCGCGCGGGCTTGGGCGGTGGAGCGGCTTACCAAAGAGGGCTTTAAGAACGTTCGCGTTGAGCCCTTTACAATGACCGCTTGGTCGAGGGTGTCTGAATCGGCGCAAATTTTAGGACCACACGCACAAAGGTTGGAAGTTCATGCCCCAGGTGGCAGCCCGTCTACCCCAGTTGGCGGCATAGAAGGCGAAGTCATACGCTTTGACAATATGGCCGCACTACGCGCCGCCAGCCCACATATGTTGGCTGGGAAAATCGCCTTTGTTGATGATATCATGCCCGTGACCAAGGATGGTAGCGGCTATGGTGTGGCGGTTGAAAAGCGGCGCAATTGTGCGCTGGTGGCTTCTGAAAAAGGTGCCATTGGCTGTCTTGTACGCTCGGCTGGCACATCTCAGCGCGAAGTTCATGTCGGGCAGGGGCGGCGCGGGGAACAAGGCAATCTGCCGGTTCTGATCCTTGCCAATGCGGATGCCACCCAATTAGCTGCCATCCTTGCCAAAGGCCCAACGCGCGTGCACATGAACATTGAGACGGCCCAAGTTCCCGAAGCCCTGTCCGGCAATGTGATCGCAGATATTCGCGGAACCGAGCGCCCAGATGAATATGTGGTTTTGGGCTGCCATTTGGATTCCTGGGATTTGGGTACGGGGGCACTTGATGATGGTATTGGTTGTGGCATTGTGACTGCCGCGGTTTTGACCGCGATTGACGTTGCTGGCCCGCCTAAGCGCTCGATTCGCGTGATCTGGTATGGCGCCGAAGAAGTGGGTCTTTTGGGTGGCAATTATCACGCCCAAAACCTGAAAGAAAAAGCCGCAAGCTATGTGTTTGCGGCGGAATCCGATTCAGGGGATGGTAAAATCTATCAAGCCGAGTTTGGCTTTGGTCCGGCGGCTGCACCGATCCAAGACGCGATTGCGACAACCCTCGCACCCTTAGGCATCGAGCGCGGCGCGGGCAGAGCAACAGGCCACTCAGACATTGGCCCTTTAGCGCCTCTGGGTGTACCGGTCATGGACCTCAACCAAGATGCGAGCCGCTATTTCCAGATCCATCACACACCGGATGATATTATGGCCAATGTCGATAAAGCCAGTGTGCGCCAGAACGTTGCGGCCTATTCCGTGACAATCTGGTTTGCTGGTTGGACGACGCTTGATTTTCGTGCGCCATAGCTTTCCCGGCCATGGATGAGGAAGACTTAGGCGAATTAGATGACGGCGAGGCCTTAACCCTTGGTGCACATCACCACGATGTAGTGGTTCCCCAAGAGGCCGCCGGGGAGCGGTTGGACAAATTCCTGTCCGAGCAATTTCCAGCCTTGTCCCGCTCGCGTTTGAAGCATCTGATTGAGGCGGCGCGCGTCTACCGCGATGGGGTCAAGGAATTAAACGTTTCTGCGAAAGTGAAGGCAGGGGCGCATTATCGTCTATTGGTTCCTCCGCCAGAACCCGCAGAACCCCAGCCCGAAAACATCCCCCTGTCGATCCTCTATGAAGATGCTCACGTTCTAGTGGTCGATAAGCCAGCGGGCCTGTCGGTGCATCCCGCACCGGGGAATTGGACGGGAACCTTGGTCAATGCGGTGCTTTGGCATGCGGGGGAAAGCCTAAAACATGTAGGTGCGACGGGGCGGCCTGGCATTGTGCACCGCTTGGATATGGATACGTCCGGGGTTATGGTCGTCTGCAAAAGCGAGTTTGCGCTGTCTTCCTTGGGACGCCAGTTTCAAGATCGTACGATTGCACGGCGTTACAGGGCCTTTGGCGTTGGCCAGCCCAAATCCCCTTGGGGCAAAACAGGCCGCATTGACGCGCGGCTAGCGCGTGACCCACGCGACCGCAAGCGCATGGCGGTGGTGCCTGAAACAGCCAAGGCCGGAAAGACCGCCGCGACCAATTATGAAATCGTAACCCGATTTGGTATTGGCTTGCAGGGAAACGCAGGAGCCGCAGCTACGGAAATGATCTGCGTCCTAGAAAGCGGACGCACCCATCAAATCCGCGTCCACATGGCCCATCTTGGTGTGCCCTTGATTGGCGATCAGGTCTATGGCGATACCAAAGCCGCCCGCGCGCTCCAATCGGCTTTGCCAGAGACGGCGCAGTTGAAGCGCCAAGCGCTCCACGCCGAAATGCTGGCCTTTACCCACCCAGCCACCAGTGAGCGGATGAGCTTTCAAAGCGAATTACCATTGGATTTAATGGCCCTGCGCGCTGCCCTGTCAGACTTATAGCTTCGACCCAAAGAAAGGCTTCCATCATGATTTCTCGCCGTACGCGTTTAGCCACTGGATCTGCCACCCTTGGTCATGGCGGCATTGCTTTACCAGCATCGGCGCAAGAGGCTTCTGCGCCACTCAACGCTTTGTTTGAAAGCTATTTTGACTAGAATATGGCCGACAAGTCCTAAAGCTGCGCCGCGACATTCGTGTGGTGGTCGATACGGGCCTACATGCCAAGCGCTGGCCGAAGGAGCAGGCGATCAATTACATCTTGGCCAATCAGCCAGGCGATCTTGAAAGTGCCACCGGCGACATCAACCGCTATAGTGTTATGCCTGGCCAAGCCACAGCCTATATGATTGGCCAGATGGAGATTTTACGCCTGCGCGCCGAAGCCCAGCGCCGTCTGGGTAACCGCTGTGACATCAAGACATTCCACGTCATCGTGCTGGGTAGCGGCTTTGTGCCCTTGGATATCTTGAAGGAATTGGTGGAGGCGTGGGTTTAGGGTTAGAGGCCGGTGAACAAGCGATCCAGTGCGGCCATAATTTCATAGTCAAACGCGCCCGCATGGTCGATTTTTTCAACAAGTTCCCGGCGGTCAACCGCACTTAGCAAGGGCGTTAAGACGACATAAGGTTTTCCCAAGACGGCGATCTGCGGCATAAGTTTTTCGATCTCGAGATTAGCCTGGGCGGGCCGAAGCGGTGCGACAATGATACTTCTAATTTGATCAACCCGCTCTGATTGAAGAACGACGACGAGCTGCTCTATTTGATCGACCGCAGCAAGTTTCCAAATCTCAAATCTCTTCATGATTAGAAAAGACGTAGCCGTTTGAGCGGAAGGCCCTCGTGCTCAATTAGCTCATTGAGCGCTTCAAAGCCGCCTTTATTGGCCGAACTCCACGCTTGAAACTCAACATCTTGCACCGTTTTGGCTAAAGCTGCTTCCGCCACCGCTGAAATGTTCACACTTAAGCGCCGCGCATTGTGAACTAATTCGGCAGGAAGGCTTACATTGACGGCTTGGCGTTTGAGATTTTTATGCGCATGTGTCATGCGCATAAACTCTCATGCGATGTACAATTTGTCCATCAAAATCTCCTCAACCCGGCCCAATCATTAATTCAGGCCGCACGATGGCGTCAAAGTCTTCGCCACTGATGCCCAAAGCGATAGCTTCTTCGCGCAGGGTGGTGCCGTTCTTATGCGCGGTCTTGGCGACTTTGGCGGCGAGGTCATAGCCGTATTTTTCTTTGAGCGGGGTGACCAGCATCAAGGAATTGGCGAGGCCCATCGCGATATTATCGAGGCGTGGCTCAATCCCCACCACGCAATTATCCGTAAAGCTGACCGCCGCGTCGCCCAAAAGTTGGACCGATTGGAGAAAATTATAGGCCATCATCGGGTTGAACACATTGAGTTCAAAATGGCCTTGGCTGCCTGCAAAAGCGATGGCGGCATTATTGCCCAGAATATGCGCGCACACTTGGGTTAAGGCTTCGCACTGGGTCGGGTTGACCTTGCCGGGCATGATGGAGCTTCCGGGTTCATTTTCGGGCAAAGCGAGCTCTCCCAAGCCCGCGCGCGGGCCAGAGCCTAAGAAGCGAATATCATTGGCGATCTTAAAACAGCTCATCGCCACGGTGGTGATCGCGCCATGGGTAAAGACCATGGCGTCATGGGCAGCGAGCGCTTCAAACTTATTAGGCGCGCTGGTAAAGGGCAGGCCTGTTAGGTCCGCAATCTCTTGCGCCACCGCCTCTGCAAAGCCGATGGGGGAGGCAAGACCCGTGCCGACGGCAGTACCGCCTTGGGCCAATTCCATCAAAGCTGGCAGTGTCAGCTTGATGCGCGCAATGCCATTTTCAATCTGCTTGGCATAGCCTGAAAACTCCTGGCCAAGCGTGACCGGGGTTGCATCTTGGGTGTGGGTGCGGCCGATCTTGATGATATGCGCCCAGTTCTTGGCTTTGGCATCCAAGGCGGTGTGCAAATGGGTGAGGGCAGGCAGAAGGTGGTGGGTGACCTCAACTGCGCAAGCAATATGCATCGCGGTCGGGAACGTGTCGTTGGAGCTTTGGCTCATATTGACATGGTCATTGGGGTGAACGGGCTTTTTTGTGCCCATCTCGCCACCCATCATTTCAATAGCGCGGTTGGAGATGACTTCATTGGCATTCATATTGGACTGAGTGCCAGAGCCCGTTTGCCAAACCACCAAGGGAAAATGCTCATTCAGCTTGCCGTCAATCACCTCTTGAGCCGCTTGAACGATGACGCCGCCCAGACTTTGATCCAGCTTGCCCAGCTTCATATTGGCTTGCGCCGACGCGCGCTTGACGATGCCAAGCGCTTTGACGATCGATAAAGGCTGCTTTTCCCAGCCAATCTTGAAATTGTCCAATGAGCGCTGCGCTTGCGCACCCCAATAGCGGTCAGAAGCCACCTTAATGGGTCCAAAAGTATCGGTTTCGGTGCGCGTGCTCATCTTGTACCTCTCCTTACTGCTTTAGCCCGTGCATAAAGCTGTTAGCTATGGCTTTGAAGGGGCTTGTGCTGCAGGTTTTTTAGATTGGGCCTTGGGTGCGGTTGGCGGGGGAGGATTCGCATCTAAGATGATATCTGGCGAACGATGTTTTGCCAAAAATTGAACCCGTGTTTCGCCAATCATCACATCCTTGAAAAGTGGGTTGACGACACGTATGTCAGCTTTCTTGAAACTTTCGGTCGCAAGTTTTTGGCTTGGGTCGACATTGCCGCGAATAAGAACCCATTTGTTCCTCCATTGCTTGAAGGCGGTAACGTCTCCAGAAGGTGTCATGATCAGGACTTCTGGTTGGGCATCGCCATCCAAGTCGAGCATCGCGGCCTTGCAGGTCCATGGATCATCCTTTGGTTTCCTGACAAGGCAATCCGGTACGAAGTCCTCCACCTCTTTGTTGAAATTCTCCGCCACAAAACTGGCTGGCAAAGCCGCACCCTTAGGTAATACAACCTCCAGCTTGGACAAATCAGGGCGCTGTGCCTGCGATAAGTCATTGTCGCCAAAAAGGGCGTGCCGGACATCCATTTTCTCTGCTTTTGCATGAGCTGCCATTTTGGCAATGGTTGCATTAGGCGATTGGATCAGCTGGTCGATTGCCTTTGTGCCATACGTGCCGGTGTCATAACGCAAGAACCCCCAATCAAACGTATCAGGTTTAGTGACGCCTGACGTCAATCGCTTAACTTGATTGTCCACACTCAAGCGGGCTGGCGCGGCAAGTGGGGTTAGTATGGCGATGAAGACGATGCATTTGAACACCGCCAAGCCGATATTGAGCGGCTTTAGAAGCTCCATCCATGGCCCGCGCCAAAAGACCGCGGTGCTATAGCCAATGCCATACGCCAGAGCGATGACCACGACCATACCAGCAAAGGTGCGATCAATCGTGAGGCCATATTGGTTGATCCGTAGCCCAAGGCTCCAAGCGGCCAACATGGCGAATACTAAGAGCAGGAGGGCGGCGAGCTTCACGCTCCACTTTAAGACCACGTGCACCTTGTGGTCCGTTTCGTCTTGTTGAAAAGCCGCATTGATCAAGAGAACAAAGCCGATGCACGCCCCCAAAAGCGTGACCGTTGCCGCCTTGGTATCCCACAAGGGCTGCAAGCCACTAAACGCCAGACTGATGCCAAAGATCGTCCCGATCAATGTAATGACCGGTAATAACCAAGCCAAAACGCCCAAAGCGAGACCACGAACATTGACTAAAAGCTTGGGTTGGATATCACCCAAATGTACCGCGCTGGCAAAGGCGAGCCCTGTGACCGGGAAGGCGAAAAACACATTCTTCAATAATTCTTCGAGCCAATTGAAGCCGATAAAGCCCAAGAGGGCGGCACCCATCCACAAAATGCCCCAGAATAAGAGGGTAAATCCAATGGCCAAAATCAATTGCGCGCCACGCTTCCAAGCCTCATCGAAATAAAGCTCATAAGGCGCAAAGGGCTTGCGGGCCTGATCGGCACTGGACACCAATTCATTGGCAATGAAGACAAGGGCCAGCACAATCAGGATGAATTGCAATTCGCTGGAATTACGATCACCCGAATAAATCCGTATATGCCAGAGTATGAGGAGCAGCAAAGCTGCAGACAAGGCTGTCCAGATAGCAAGACTTACCCGACGCATCACGCTTGCGCCCGCACAGATTATAAAGGCAACCAGCACTAAACACTGTGCCAAGACATCCTGCCAGTCTGCCGACAATACAGACTCTGAAATCTTCAAGCCTTTGTCATCCACCAAAAAAGCAACTATCAGACCGATGATGAGACCAACCCAAAGCCTCACAAACAAAGCTGCACGTTCAGATAGTGGGTGGCTTACTGGAATCATTTCAATTACTCCAAGAGGCGGGGCATTGCCCTGTAATGCCACGTTTTCAAATCCTGTACATCTGCCTATGAAGAAACCATGGACGATAAAACCCCTTTATGGAAACAACTGGCTTCTAATGGCGCGATGTTGATGGCGGGCACCCCTCAAGCACAGGCTTTGGGGTTGGTTGTGGTCTCGATTGAAGAGGCCCGCGCTGTGGTAGAAGTTGATTGGCGCGAAGAGCTTGTAGGCGATCTTGAAACTGGGGTAATTGCATCGGGAGTGGTCACAACTTTGTTGGATAACACCTGCGGGGTAGCAGCATTTGCAGCCCTAAGCGAGCCAACGGCTGCTGCAACCTTGGATTTGCGCATAGATTATATGCGTCCAGCCAAAAAGGGGGCAACCCTGCGAGCACATGCGCATTGTTACCACATGAGCAAAACCATCGCATTTGTCCGCGCCTTTGCCTTTGATAGTCCAGAAGAGAAGGACCCCGTGGCCGCAGCCCAGGCCACCTTTATCATGGGGACTTCTGGCCATAAGGGACATAATCAGAAGCCTGCATCATGAGCAATCCATCATCAGCCCCTACACATAGTGATCAAACAGCCCTACGCGCTCTCTTTGAAGCTGTACCCTATGCCAAATTCCTTGGTGTGGAAGTTGAACTCAAAGGGGATGAACTCACAGTTATTCTGCCTTTCAAGGACAGTCTAATTGGTAACCCTTTACTGCCAGCACTTCATGGGGGCGTTGTTGGTGCCTTAATGGAACTCACCGCCGTGGCGCAGATTTTTTTAGTGCACAATGCTAAAAAGGTACCCAAAATTATTGATATATCGATTGATTATTTGCGCTCTGGCAAGCCCAACCCTACTTATGCCCGCGCCCATGTAACCAAATTAGGCCGCAGGATCGCCAATGTGCGTGTCGAAGCCTGGCAGTTTGACCGAGCAGACCCAATCGCTGCATTGCACGGCCACTTTTTGCTGCAAAGCGATGAATAAGGAGCCTAGAGGTTTCGTGCTGAGCTTTGCACCCCTATTCTCCCTCAGTTGCCTATCGCGTTAGCCCCCCGTGAACGGGGAGCATGTCCCTTAGCTTGTAAATCCCTGCACGCGGGACTTAATGCCATGCTTAAATCTTATCATCCCAACAAGATAAAGACATGATCCCAGGCCCTAAACTTGTGCGTGAATCAATGAGACAATAAACTCAATAACGCCGATAGAGACCCGCAAGCACACCTTGGACCTTGATGCGGTCGGGCCCGAAAATGCGGGTTTCATAGCGCGGATTGGCCGCTTCAAGCGCGATAGATTGACCCCTGCGCCGCAAGCGTTTGAGGGTTGCTTCTTCTTCATCGACCAAAGCCACAACAATTTCACCCGATTGGGCATCTGGGCTGCGGCGAATGATTACAAAATCGCCTTCTAAAATGCCAGCATCTATCATCGAGTCGCCCTTCACTTCGAGGGCAAAATGCAAGGTAGGATCGAGACGATCAGGGGCTGCAATCCGATCAATTTCATATTGAATCGCGGCAATAGGAACCCCAGCTGCGATCCGGCCTAACACTGGGATATCATTGGCCGCGCGCGTCGGCTCTTTCGCTTCGGACCGAGGAGATGGTGTACCTACCACTTGGGGTAAAAACGGCTGCCTGCCTTTAGGTGGGGCAGCGGTGGTGGCACTGTCTGGTAATTTGAGCACTTCAAGTGCGCGGGCGCGATGGGCAAGACGGCGCAAAAACCCGCGTTCCTCCAAGGCAGTGATCAGGCGATGAATGCCAGACTTGGACGCCAAATCGAGTGCATCTTTCATTTCATCAAAGGAAGGAGAAACTCCCGTTTCCTTCAGTCTTTCATGAATATATAATAACAGTTCGCGCTGTTTAGAGGTTAGCATATCAATTTCCTCATTCAATTTCCCTTTTCATCAGCCCCGTTCATTTCCCCTTTCACTTTCCAGTCACTGGACGTCAAACGTCAGAATTTCTGTGATGGCACGTGAACGCTACACGAACAAAGTTAAAATGTTCTAACTCTGTTCTGCCATGGCGTCTATAGGAAACTGAAATTTTTATCGCGGGCTGAAAGTGTAACTGGGTACACATTTACCCCTCGCGTCTTGGGTGCTTGGCTGCTAAGTCGAAGTGAACAGGATAACAGAATGAAAGTTAGATTTGCGCCGTCTCCAACCGGTAAACTTCATGTTGGTAATGTGATTACCGCACTGCGCAATTGGTTATTTGCGCGCCAAAAGGGCGGGTCTTTTTTGCTGCGCATCGATGACACCGATACTGCGCGCTCCACAAAGGCTTATGAAAACGGGATTTTCACCGATCTGACTTGGCTTGGCTTGAACTGGGATGAGCTGGCACGCCAGTCAGAGCGTTATGGGATTTATGATCAAGCCCGCGACAAACTGATCGCAGCTGGATTATTATATCCTTGTTATGAAACTGAGGAGGAACTCGACCGTAAACGCAAGATCGCGCTATCGCGCAAATTCCCACCCATTTATGACCGGGCGGCCTTATCTCAGAGCCAAGCCGAGCGCGCTGAGTTTGAAAAACAAGGCCGAAAGCCCCATTGGCGGTTTAAGCTCTCAGGTAAGCGCGTCGCTTGGCAGGATTTGATCCGCGGTTCCCAAACCGTGGATACTAGCTCAATGTCAGATCCAATTCTGATCCGCGAGGATGGGGCTTATCTCTATACACTTCCCTCAGTAGTCGATGATGTGGATCTTGGGGTTACCCATGTCATCCGTGGGGAAGATCATGTAACCAATACAGGGGCACAAGCGGAAATTTTTGAGGCTTTAACTGGGGGATTACGGCCAGAGTTTGGGCATTTCCCATTATTAGTAGGTGCGGATGGGGAAACGCTTTCCAAGCGTATTGGTTCACTTTCGGTGGAAAGTTTGCGAGATCAAGGGGTGGCACCCTTAGCGGTTTTATCTCTGATGGCGCGTATTGGCACTTCAGACCCGGTGGAAGCGGTTGAAAGCTTAGATGCGTTGGTGGCAGGGTTTGATTGTTCAAAGATTGGCCGTGCACCTGCACGGTTTGATCCCCAAGATGTGAAGCGTATAGATGCGCAACTCTTACAGATGTCGAGCTACACCAGCATAAAGCATCGTCTAGCTGCGCTTGGTTGTGATCTTGGGGAAGCTTTCTGGCTGGCAGTTCGGGGTAATCTGACCCGATTTGACGATGTTTTAACTTGGGCTAAAGTGGTCGAAGGTCCGATTGAGCCTCATATTGAGGATTTGGCGTTTGCCGAAACGGCGTTGCGCTTATTGCCGTCAGGCCCCTTTGATGAAACCTCATGGTCAAGCTTTATCGAAGCTGTTAAACTGAAAACTGGGGCAAAGGGTAAATCCCTATTCATGCCCTTGCGTAAGGCCCTAACCGGCCTAGACCACGGGCCAGAGATGAATAATCTATTTGTTTTGATTGGACATGATCGGGCGGCCAAACGTTTGGCTGGCCAGATTGGTTAAGTCTATTCCCTGATAGGGCATCAAGAACTATCCACAAGCAGCTATGTCAGCACTTTCATCTGTGTGATAAGCGATCAAATCGGCGTCCCAATTCAGCTTCTTGCGCGTGGCATGGAAATGGGGGGTGGCGTAAATCGCCATAAAGTCATCCAAACATCGCCAACATTCTTCAAACCATGAGTTACGCGGCGTTGGGAGTTCGCCTGTGGTGAAAAGCTTATAATAGGATTTGCATTCGACTGGTCCCCACCAAGCTTGGAACATTGGCCATCCGACTTCACCTGTGATATAACCTTCACTCTTTAACCTCTCAAAATGCTGACGCCATTGCTTTTCGCATTGCCCATCAGAACGTGCAACATGGGCTGCCAACCGATCGCTTCGCGAAGCATTTGCGCACATGAGCGCAGATACCCCCCTCAAGGCGCTGGGTCTGGTAAAAGTTTCGATGCGACGTGCCAAGAGTGCGGAAAGTCGATACATCGGGTTTGGATGGGCAATATCCTCAGAGAGCCAACAGAGATATAATCTCTGTCCCAAAGCATAGCTTTCATCGTATAAGGTTTTGTCGTCAGGAAATAATTTATACAAAGTCGCCGTTGAAACCCCGGCCCGTCGGGCCACGGCTGGAATCGAGAGTGCATGGTGACCATGGGTCAAAGATTCATCTAAGCAAGCAGCGATGATGCGGACTTTGCGGTGGGTGACATCTAAGCGATTGCCCTTTTTAACCAACAAATTTGTGATTTCGCGGTGAAAAAAATCGTCAACACATTGGGTGTCCATTAGGTGGGGGTCCATCATGCCCATTAAAGAGTAATTGACCTCCAACGCGTCGGTACCCTTAATCGCTTGTCCAGGAAGGGTCTTAAAATAATCATCACTGTGGCCACACTCTTTAAGCTCCCATTCCCAGTTAAAGCGTGCTGCACTGACCACAAATTTTTTGGTGGCATAAAGCTTGAAGAAGTTCTGGACCATGAACTTTGCCTCACGCCGCCATCCTTGATTAGGGGCGTTGCGAGTATGCCCTTGAAGGAACCAGCCCAAGGTTTTGGCTTGAATCGTTCCAATCAAGCGCAAGCGCAGGTCTTCAAGGCTAGTACCTTGAATCAAATCCCTTTTAATCAAATCACTTAAGACGTCATACCAATAATTCTTGACCCTTTGTTGAGATGTAACCAGCAAATCACGCGTCACCTCCAACATTTCGGTATTGAGAAGCAACAGAATTTGGCTAATGAACAATTGCTGGACGTAATGTTCATTCATGATTTCGCCGTGGCGGGTCACCATTTCCACCAATTGGCGGATAGGATTGGGGTGTGCTGGACAATCGGTGAGGACTTCAAAGAGAATATCATGCCCGAATTGAATTGCTTGTCGAAAAAGTGCGCATCGGTCTGGGAATAAGCGATAAAGGGTTGCTGTTGAAACACCTGCCCGCTTGGCAATTCTCGACACTTGAGCTTGGGTTATACCAAATTGTGCCCACTCATCTAGGACCGCAGCAAGAACACGGCGCGAACGTGTGGTATCGTCAATCCGACGCGACTTCGATGCCAAATGTTTAAGAACTTCTATCTGAAACTGAGGCCGATCTGGACAAAGGTGATTGTGCTCTGTCAATGTTTTCAGTCCAAAGTAAGAGTGGGTACGGTGAAACGGACTTTTGAGTTGAAGTTTATCAAGTTAGCCAAGAACCCATTATTGTATCGTAACGAGTAGCTTGATTTCCCATCCAATTTTTAGTTTATCATTGGAATGTTAATGTGTGTATCCCCACCAAGAATATCAACTGATCCAAACCTTAAGGATTGTGTCTTTGAATTGATTAAATGTTCAGTAAAAAATTTCCTTCTACAT
>NZ_BPFZ01000009.1 GCF_030158815.1 Candidatus Phycosocius spiralis | reverse complement strand
AAGACGCGCCCGGCTTTGTTGTTGTTCTAACATCGCTTAAATGTCGCTATGGATGGACGATCATGCTGAGGAATGCCAGTTTGCCAGCTAGACTCCTGCAAGGATCGAGAATCAGTCCACTCAATCAGACGATGAAACGATCCAATACTAATGGGTAGTTGATGGGACATCATGTCTGGAAGTGTCGTCGTTGATGATGACAATATACCTTAAAGTCAAAGAGTTCATGTTTGGTGAAGCTTTGAAGGTTATCTGGTCTGTGTAACCTTTATAGAGAATGTAAAAGGCCATCACATTAAACTAGAAGCGTTTCTTGGATCCATAGACTGCAACCGTGCTGCGCTCTTTTTCCTGCTCCGGCCAAGGCTTGCTGGCCCATGTTGCTAAAACGGATTGATGGCTTCCATGATCTGATGGCCTTTGGGGGGCTGCTGATAGGCGCTGATCTGGCCACGCCCGCCATAAGAGATGCGCGCCTCTGCCATTTGGGTGTGACGTACTTGGTTGGCCGAAGTAATGTCTTGTGGGCGTACGATACCTGAAACCAAAAGTTCGCGTAATTCATTGTTGATACGAACTTCTTGGCGCCCTGCGACCACCAAATTGCCATTTGGTAAGACTTGGGTAACGATCGCCGCAACCGTCATAGTCACAACTTCGTTGCGGGCCACTTGGCCTTGTCCGGCAAATGTGCCACCTGACGATACGCCAACAGCTGTGTTGGGTGTAAAACCTTGTGGTAGGAGTTTACCAGGCAATTGCTCCAAGCCGAGAAAATTGGTGACCCCTGAATCCAAAGTTGATGAACGCGTCCTTCCCGTAGAATTATTGACTTGGGCTTGGTCATTGATCTGGATCAAAACGGTTAGAATATCTCCCGTATTGGAAGCGCGTGGATCGTTGAAAAACTGCCGTGATCCAGCTTTCCATAGGGAGTTGGATGCGGCAATTTGCCCTTGCGCGGTTGGCATCGGCATCACGACTTGCCGCCGACCCGTTGTACTATAGGCAGGGTTATAGATAGGGCTGACTTCAGGGGGTTTGCCCACTTGACTTACTTCTGCAAGCGTAGAGGCACATCCGGTTACACATAGGCCCGCACATAAGATCATAGTCAACTTTTGCATTAGTTGGTTCCATTCCTGTTGACGAATTGGGCTGAAACTTGGCTCATCACAACGCGCGCTGTTCCGGGGCCTTCGACGATAGCATCAAGGATTTTTTTAGATTGAGGATTGACGACCCGAACGGTTGCGCCAAGGGGCGCATCAGACAACGCGCGACCCCGCAAAGATAATTTTATACCAGAAGCTTCATAGACCAAAGTGACAGTTTCATTGCGTCTGATAGCTGGTTTTTCAATGACATCGATGGCGCGCAATGGCATATGGGCATTCAATTCCCGTCTAGCCGTTTTCCCAATGAGAAAATCAGCATCCTCAAGCGCATCGCGGGGTGCAAGACTTGGTGCATCGAGCCAAACTATATCCTCAGCACGTATTTCCTCACCCCGCGCTATAGCACGCCCCAGGGCGGCAATCACTTTTGGCTGCGGGCGTGTATCTTTTGGTGCGGCAACGGTTTGATAACCTGGATTGGATGAGTTGGTATTGGCTTCACCGACAGGGGTAGCGTTTGAGACTACGATCTGGCGCACGCCTTCTGTGTTCGACCAGACCGCTCCAGAGGCGCGAATGCGCGCTTGCATCGGCCCAACACCAAAAACCACAGTTTGACCTGCAATTGGGGCACGGGCAAGATTCTGGTTTGTCAGTGCCCCTGCATGCTCAAATACATCACCAAAAGTGATATAGGATCCACTTGCTTGAGGCATGGGCTTTAATCTTAATTCTGGTTCCCCATGCCTCAAGCTTGGAGTGATGATTTGGGCTTGAACCGCCGAACCGATGTTGGCCCATCCCATCATGAGGAGGAGGGCGTTGCTCAGCAGCTTGGAAAGCATGGATTTTGGGGTTTTCAACCGCATTCAATCATTCCTATCTCAGGACTTGTGAAGTAGCTTGCATCATTTCATCGGTCGCATTGATGACCTTTGAATTCATCTCATAGGCACGTTGGGCAATGATCAGAGCGGAAATCTCAAACACCGGATTGACGTTGGACGCTTCCACATAGCTTTGATTGATCGATCCCAGTCCCGCGACATTAGGATTGCCCACAGTTGCAGGGCCTGAAGCTGCTGTTTCAACGAGCAAATTATCGCCTAAGGCTTCAAGACCTGCTGGGTTCACAAAAGTCGCAAGGGTCAATTGACCGACATCTTGGGGTGCCGTTTGCCCAGATAGAACCGCTTGGACCTGACCTGAGGGTGAGACGGAAAAATCAAGTGCGCCTTCAGGAATCTGAATTTCGGGCTGCACAATCAGGCCGTCGCCCGTAACAATTTGCCCAGTTGGTGATGAAGAAAAATTGCCAGCTCTTGTGTAAGCCGTTCTGCCATCTGGCAATAACACTTGAAAATAACCGCGCCCATTGATGGCTAAGTCAAATTTGTTGTCCGTGCGGGACAAACTTCCTTGCTCGGCGATACGATAGACAGAGCCAGTTTTAACGCCATAGCCAACTTGGACCCCTGTTGGGTCAATGGTACCAGAATCTGAGGTGGTTGCACCTGGACGCTCTAAATTTTGATAGATCAAATCTTGAAATTCTGCGCGCTGGCGCTTGAAGCCTGTGGTATTCATATTGGCAATATTGTTGGATATGACTTCTACGTTTAATTGTTGAGCCAACATACCAGTTGCTGCAATATTCATCGAACGCATAGGTTTAGTTCCTCATATTATTTAGGATTGAACACGGGCTAGGCGGTCAATCGCCCGTCCACGTAATTCTTCGGCTTGTTTTTGCAGTCGCGTCACGCTTTCAAAGGCGCGACTTATTTCCATGATGCGTGTTAGCTCGGTTACTGCAACGACATTGGACCCTTCAATCATGCCTTGTACGATTTGTGGGTCAGCAGCGACTTGGGCAACCTCATTGTTTGGTCGCCACAAATTATCACCAATCTTGTCTAATGCGCCTGGGCGATCAAAGCGGGCAATACCAAACTGACCAACGGGCACGCCATTTTGTGTAATTGTCCCATTCTTGCCGACGGTAGGCGATCCTGCTGCAACATTTAAAACAATCGGCTGACCTAAATTATCTAAAACAGGGCGCCCATCACCTGTGACGATCGTGCCTTCGGGGTTGATTTGAAAGCGTCCATCGCGCGTATAGGCTAGGCCTTGGCCGGTTTGAACCGTAAAATATCCTTCACCAGCCACAGCGAAATCAAGCGGATTATCGGTGCGCTGTAAGCTACCCGGGCGAAAGTCACGGGCAATTGTATAGTCGCGCACAAATTCAATGGTTCTAGGTCGCTCCTTGATCGAAGCAGGGCGGCGAATAACCGGCTCAAACAACACCGCCTCAGATTTAAAACCAGCCGTTGTTACGTTCGCCATATTATTGGCAGCTACATCCATTTGCCGCCGGATCGCATTTTGGGCGGATAGGGTTATGAGAAGTGTATTATCCATCTCTTTTGTCTACCTTCTGGGGTGCTCGAGGTACATTTTAGTGCCGATTGTTCTGAGCTTGCACCTGTGATGCAAAGGACGGGCCAGAATAAAATATTTTGAAATACAGATGTTTAATAATGACAAATCGAAAGATAGGTAAGAATTGCCGCGAAAGAATAGCTTGTTAGCCAGCTAATGGGCTTAGTCTGGGCAGATTTTGCCGCCTTCCTCTAATTTGGTGACATTTCATTAACCATGATTGGCTTAAGCACTTAAGACAATTACATGATATAAGACCCGTGAGTCGGGCTTTGCACGCAAAATGGCGAGATACAAATGGCAGATGAGGCGGACAAAAAGGACGATGTGGCAGCAGATGCCGAAGGAAGCGGGAAAAAGAAGCTTGCTGGCAAGCAATTGATTTTATTCATCGTTCTTCCAGTTGTTGTTCTCTTGGGTGGCGGTGCTGCCGCTTATTTCTTGCTCTTTAATAAACCCGCCACCGCGGAATCCCCCGAAAAGACTAAGGATAAAGCCAAAGAGAACAAGGAAGAAAAAAAGGGGGCCGAGGCAAAGGGCGGGGAAAAAGGTAAGGAGGGACAGCCCAAACAAGAAGGTGGCATCAAAATCTCAGAGGGCCCCAATGGCGAGGGCTTTATGACCGTTCCAGATGTTATCGTCAACATTGTGACCTCCGATGCCCGTCCGGTCTATTTAAAGCTGCGTCTAACTTTGCAAACTAAAGATACCGAAACCGCTGAAACAATCAGGCCGCTATTGCCGCGGATTCTAGATCAATTTACCGGCTTTTTGCGGGAGTTGCGGGCCGAAGATATCGCCGGGTCAGCGGGCTATTCGCGGCTGCAACTGGAATTGCTCAAACGCGTTAATCTTGCGGTTGCCCCAGCACAAGTCGATGATGTGTTAATTGAAGAAATGTTGGTTCAGTAATGGCGGATGAAGTCGATCAAGATGCCATGGCTGCGGCTTGGGAAGCCGAAGCAGCGGGTGGGAGGCTATGGTCGGCAATGAGACAGGCAAAACTCTCAGCCATGGCCATTGGAGCCGAGCGGGTTCTCAACCAAGATGAAATCGATTCCCTCCTCGGCTTTGATTTAGGCGACGAAGAAGGAAACGAGAAAAACGGCATTCGCGGTATCATTAATTCCGCGTTGGTTTCCTATGAGCGCCTGCCGATGTTGGAAATCGTCTTCGACCGCTTGGTGCGATTGATGACGACTAGTTTGCGGAATTTTACCTCTGATAATGTCGAAGTATCGTTGGATCATATTTCCTCTATCCGATTTGGTGATTATCTTAACTCCATCCCACTGCCGGCAATTTTAGCCGTATTTCGGGCGGAACAATTGGACAATTATGGTTTGATGACCGTAGATTCCAATTTGATTTATTCCATTGTCGATGTGCTATTAGGTGGGCGGCGCGGTACCACAGCTATGCGTATTGAAGGGCGTCCCTATACGACCATTGAACGTATGTTGGTGACTAGGATGGTCGAAGTAATTCTACAAGACATGCAATCGGCATTTGAGCCGCTAAAGCAAGTGAATTTTTCCCTGGACCGTATTGAAACCAATCCTCGTTTTGCCGCAATTGCCCGGCCTGCCAACGCGGCAATCATGATCAAGATGCGGATCGATATGGAAGATCGGGGTGGCCGGGTAGAGCTTTTGCTACCTTATGCAACGCTGGAACCAATCCGTAAAATGTTAATCCAACAATTTATGGGTGAGAAATTTGGCCGCGATAATATTTGGGAAGGTCACTTGGCGACCGAATTATGGTCAACTGATATGCAGGTTGAGGCTGTGTTGGATGAACTGCCTGTTCCATTGGGTCGTTTGTTAAACTTGAAGGTTGGTGAAACAGTGTTTTTAAATCAGCCACCTGATGGAAGCGTAGAATTACGTTGTGGACAAATTCCCTTAACCAAAGGGCGGATGGGTAAGTTGGGGCGCGCTATTGCTTTAAGCTTGGATGCCCCTTTATCAAACTCTGCTAGATTGGAATTATTAAGTCAATGAGCGCCTATTTTATCCCCGCCGCCCAAATCATTCTGGCGATTGCTATGTTGGTGGTGGCTCTTTTATGCATCCGTTTGGACCGAAAAATCACAGCCTTGCGGGAAGGCAAGGATGGTGTGGCAGCAGCTGCTAAAGAATTGGCTTTGGCAGTGGGGCGCGCTGAAGCCTCCGTGGCCACACTTAAAGCGAGTTCACAGGAGGCCCAAACGCATTTAGAGCGCGGCATTCAAGAGGCGCGCGCAGCAGCTGACACCTTGAAATTCCTATCCTCAACCGCGCGTGCCTTAGAGGGTAAGTCTGCTCCTTCAAGGGTAGACCGTGAAGCCCAGCACGATTTACGCTGGAATGACGATCCATTGGATGATGAATTTCGCCTGAAGCGCCGGGATCGCCCAACCTCTGAAAAATGGGGCGGATTGAGATGAGTTTTAACATAAGGCCATTAACGGGTCTGGCGTTGGCGCTGGGCATCGTTGGAGCTGTTCAGGTTGGGCGTGTTGTTCTTGATGCTACCAATGCGCTTGCTCAGGGCGAAGCTACAAAGGAGGTTGGGACAGCTCAAGTACCTGCTGCACAGGCTGGTTCCTCACCCCCTGGCCAAAAAGTGGGGCCGCCTATGTGTTTGCCTGTCGATTTAGCCAAGGAAGCGGGTATTAGTGCGGCTGAGTATCGTTTGTTGCAAGCCTTGCAAGAACGCCGGCAGGCGCTTGATACGCGAGAACGTGAACTCATCACCCGTGAAAATCTGTTAACCAATGCGGACGCAAAAATTCAAGATAAACTGGCATCGCTCAAAGAAGTTGAAGCCGGTATTCAAAAGTTATTGGGCCAAGTCGATGAATTGGAAGCCCAGCGTATTGCGGGTCTAGTCCGCGTTTATGAGAAGATGAAACCAAAAGAGGCTGGTAGGGTATGGGAGGGTCTCGATATTGAGGTTCTGCTGAAAATTGCTCAAAAAATGAAGGAGCAATCCCTTTCGCTCATCTTGGCTAAAATGTCGCCTGAACGTGCCCGTGAAGTGACAAGCCGCCTAGCAGAGTTAAATCCCCCAGTCTTACCTCTGACTGCCAATAATGCCCCTGCACAACTGCCTGCGGCTAAAACACTTCCAGCACAGACGGGTGCAGCCGCAGCCAATGCGCCACCCGCCAATGCGCCACCCGCCAATGCGCCACCCGCCAATGCGGTTGGGCAACAAGCTGCATTAACTCCACAACCTAAAGCGGGACCGTCACCTGCGCCTGCTTCCCAGCAAGCTACCAGTCCATCCGCTGCTCAAGGTTCAACACCAGCTGGAGCGGGTCCAACCCCCCCGCGTTCACCTGTGACCAAAGCACCCAATGCCCCTAGGACACCGCAAGCAGCAGCAAAAGCAGCATCTGGACAAACACCGGCCGCCCCAAAATAGCGGTTATGAGCGCTCACCTGCCCAATTTGTGTCTCAAATGATCCCTTTTCACCTTTATGTCGCAAGACAAACGGGGCTTGGCGTGAACTGCGTATTCATTTATCTGGTGCAGTTTGAAATATATATCATATAAATCAATATTTTATAGCTTTAATTGGTAAAATGATGCATTTGATAAAGGCGCGTGATGCACATGAACGCACACTAAGTTGAAGTAGTCTGACATTTACATTAAATAAGTGACAACACCCTTTATTTGGTAAGATCAATTTAACCGCCATGCTTGATAAGTAGGGTGATGATACGGCTGAGCTTCTTGGGTTCAGCACATAGCTATTTTTGATTTAGAGACCAGATGGCCAAGCTGCGTCAATTACTTGCTTATATCTTGTGCGTCGCGCTGGCAGCGCCACCCTTTGCCTATGGGCAAGCAAACCCACCTGCAGCTGCTAAAGCCCCACCGGTTAAAGGTCTGGCTGGGGTCACATTATCTGCAACTCAAAATCCAACCTATGCACGCTTGTTAATTGAGTGGCCTGCAGGAACCAATCTAAGTGCCAGCGCCAACGCGCCGCCCAATAATGGTTTAGCGTTCATTCGTTTACCACGACCCGTCGAGGCTGATCCAATCCAATTTGTAAGAGGTGCACCTGATTTTTTAGCTTCCGCAGCCTTAAGCGCCGATAAACGCACCATTCGTATGGTTTTGTTACAAGGCACAAGGGTTGTTCAAAGCCGTTTTTCAAATATCCAAGCATTCGATTTTGTCTTGGCAGATGCACCTGATCCGCCACCTTACCAAGGCATATCTGAACAAAACAATGACGATCAGGGACAAGAAGAGCTAAGCCCAGATCGCGATGTTCAGCCCAAAAAGATGATTAATAGTCCAGCTCCAATTGGGGCTCCACGCGTATTGGTTGAAATACTACCGTCTAAGGAATTTACGAGATTGCGCTTGACGCGTCAGGGTTCGCAATCACCTTTACCCAATTATGGCTATTCGCGTAGCGGCGATAGGCTGGCGATAGCACTGCCTGGGCTTTTTGCGTTTGACATTGCCTCTTTACGAAATCAGCCCCCAGAAGGGGTGCTGGATGCGGCACGTTACAATTCTGCAACAGACACTTCTTTGGTACTCGATGTCAAACCTGGCAGTGTGGTGCGTCATAATCGTGATGGCAATGCCATCGTTATTGATATCTTACCGGCAGGGGCCAATAGTGACGCCGTCACGGGCTTTAAACAGCAAGCTGCTGCTGTGCGTGCAAAAGCGGAAGCCAAAAAGGCAGAGGCGAAGGAAAATGCTGCTAAGACAAGTGAGCAAGGATCCAATCCAGCCACGCAATCGACGTTAAATGAACAAGCTGCCCTTACTCAGCGTCCTGATCCTGCGCCTTCAGGTCGGATCAAGATGAGCAGTGCTATGATTGCTTCTGGCCTCCAGCTCGAATTTGATTTTCAAGCACCCGCCGCATCGGTTATCTTTCGTCGTGGAGATTCGATCTATGCTATGTTTGCCACGGCAGCCAATGTAGATATTGGCCGGGTTGCGAGTGGGAAATATCTAAGTCGGATTGAAACACTTCGTGGGAATGGGGTATCGGGGGTTCGCATTGTTGCCCCACCCGAAGTCAACGCCATACCAAGCGCGATGGGCAACAAGTGGCGCATCACATTATCGCCTGAACGATCTAGTGTCGCCCGTAACATCGTAATCGATCGTGAGCGTGCGCTCGATGGGACCTCTCGGGTCAAGGCCATTGTACCCGATGGTGCGGCTACAGGTGTTATGACCGACCCTGGGGTGGGAGATACTTTATTGTTAGGGCTATCCCTCGGCCCTGTTAGCGCATTACAAGCCCAACGTTCATTCTTGGAGGCCACATTACCGGAGACTTACCAAGGCTTGGCTGTCATTCCGCGCACCGAAGATTTTGAGTTGCGCCGATCTGTGGATGGGTTTGTGTTGGTGCGTCCACAAGGCATGGCCTTATCTGGATTGTCCGACGAAGATAATGTGACCGAAAATCCTGTCACTCCGCCGGGTTTTGTCAATTTTAAATCTTGGAAACAAGGTGCAAAAGCCGATTTTATTCCTAATCTCAGTAAGTTACGCCGTAAAGCCGCTGCAGAGCTAGGTGGCACAGGTATGGCGATGGCGGCACGTTTGGATCTTGCACGATTTTATCTTGGTTGGGACATGGGGCCAGAAGCGGCTGGGATTATACGCCAAGTGCGCGACGATGTTCCGGTCGCGTCAGAATTTCCTGACCTCATCGCGCTTGAGGGTATCGCAACATTGATGACGGGAAACAGCAAAGATGCCTTTACCAAACTGAGTGACCCTAAATTGGGTAATGATCCATCATCGCAATTATGGGCTGGACTGGCTGCCTATCAAAATGGGAATTTAGGTGAGGCGCGGCTACGCTTTGAACGTGGTGAACCTGCATTACGTTTGTTCGAACCTGATTATCGCGCACGTTTCGCGATCGCCAATGGCGAAGCAGCGATGGATTTAGGC
Source organism: Candidatus Phycosocius spiralis (assembly GCF_030158815.1). Classification (GTDB taxonomy): domain Bacteria; phylum Pseudomonadota; class Alphaproteobacteria; order Caulobacterales; family Aquidulcibacteraceae; genus Aquidulcibacter; species Aquidulcibacter spiralis. The sequence continues at coordinate 97,693 of NZ_BPFZ01000009.1, read as the reverse complement.
GACTTTTCTTTAGCCAATATCGCAGCAAGTGCTGCCCAAAGTGATGCTCAAGAGCCAGTCACACAATTGCAGGCTGCTTTATTAGCGGCCCGTTCGATGGCGAGGTTAGGTCGTAGCGATGAAGCCTTATTTGCTTTGACCAAATTAGCAGCAGCACCCGATCCAGAAATAGCCGCGCGGGCAAGTTATGAGAAGGTCAATTTAGGATTGAGTACCGGCAAAATCAATCCAATAGAGGCTATCCGTATCTTGGATGGATTGCGATTTGCTTGGCGCGGGGATGATTTGGAAATAGACGTGTTACGACTGCTAGGTTCGCTTTATATTCAAGTTGGTGATGTTAGATCCGGCCTTTCTACCATGGCCAGCGCGATGACATTGCGCCCAGAACTTCCAGCTGCGCGGCGTTTACGTATAGAACTTGCCGATCAGTTTAAGCAATTGTTCTTGGAAGGTGGGGCAGATGGAATGGATCCTATTCAGGCGCTTGCGCTATTTTATGATTTCAGAAATCTCGCACCTATCGGACCAGACGGCGATCGGATGGTGCGTGGCTTAGCTGAACGTTTGGTCGCGCTCGATCTTTTGCCCCAAGCCACTCAATTATTACAACATCAAGTAGATAAAAGATTGGAAGGGTTTGCAAAAGCGCAAGTTTCTACAGATTTAGCCGCGATTTACATGATGGACCGTCGGCCTGAAGATGCGCTTCGTGCCATCTGGAATAGCCGTGTGGCTTTATTGCCAGAAGCCCTTAATCAGCAACGTCGTTTGATCGAAGCGGCAAGTTTAGCAGAGCTCGGTCGACGCGATCATGCACTTGAAACCATTGAATTTGATGGATCCCGCGACGCTGCCCGTTTACGCACCGAGATTTATATGCGTGCCAAAGACTGGCCGAATGCGGCTGCTAATGCGCGGGCTACTTTGCCCCCGGTTCAACCGCGACTTAGCCCAGAAGATGCCGGTGAAGTGTTGCGGGTGGCTGTTACCCAAGCCATGGCGCGTGAGACGGCTAATAATCGAGAATTGGCGCGCACTTATGGACCTGCCATGGCTAAAAGTGCCAATGCCGAAGCCTTCAAAGTATTGACCGATACGGCTATACCGTCCAATGCTACCCTTGTGGCAGCAGTGAATTCAGTGACCAGTGGTTCGCCCTATGACGGTTTAATGCGTCGTTTACGCACCCGGCTCAATGACATTGAGGCACCGATAGAAAATCAAGCCATTATGGCTGAAAACGCCAATGGTGTATCAGATGGTAATCCAACGGGTAAACTAGCATCAACCCTATTAGCAGTCTTGCCAGAGGGTTTGCGGCCAAAGCCTAACCCTGAAGCGGCAAAACCTCCCGCACCCCTCATGCCGCCCTTGCAACGACGCTCAGCACCCATAACTAAAATCCCACCACCGCTTAATCCAGAGGCAGGTGCAACACGCCCAGTCACTCGGCCCCCCATTCAAAATCAACCTAAAGCCACACCCAAAAGAGCCAACTCGCGTCCAACTCTTGATGCACCACGTGACCCTCCCCCCGATCAATTTTCCTCTAACCAAGCATCCCAAAATCGGGCGTCCCCAAATCAAGTCTCGATGCGCTAGATTGGTCAGATCAACAACACGTGGCCAAGCTTAAATCGGTGGCACAGCTCTAAAGCTTTGAACCAAGCTTTCAGCTACCAACCGCCAGCCATCAACAAGCACAAAGAAAATCAGTTTAAAAGGTAGCGAAACAACAACCGGCGGCAACATCATCATCCCCATCGCCATCAAGAGCGAGGCCACCACCAAATCAATCACTAAAAATGGCACAAACAGCAAAAATCCTATTTCAAACGCACGTCGTAATTCTGAGATCATAAAAGCGGGTGTCACCACCCTTAATGGCAAGGCTTGTGGGGTTGGTGGTGTAGGGATGCGGGCCAGTCGAATAAAAAGGCCCAAATCCTTTTCGCGCGTTTGGGCGAGCATGAATTGCTTGAGTGGTTCTGTGGATTTTGGCCAAGCCTGTTGTAAGGTGAGCTCTTGTTTCGTCATCGGGCCAATCCCCTCCTTCCAAGCCCGCTCAAAGGTAGGCTGCATCACAAAGGCGGTTAGAAATATGGCTAGGGAGACCATAACAGCATTGGGGGGGGCCTGTTGGAGGCCTATGGCCGTGCGCAATAAAGATAACACCACCACAATACGCACAAAACTTGTGGTCATGATCACGATGGATGGGGCTAGAGATAAAACTGTGATCAGCGCGATTGTTTGAACCACACGTTCGGTCAAGCCGGTTCCGTTACCAAGATCTAGATTGACTGTCTGAGCCATAGCCGTAGCTACACCCACCATGGAAGCTGCCATAGCGCTGATTAGGATGATGGCCCAGCGCTTGAGTATCTTGTTCAGCTCGCATGGACTACGTGCTTTAAGTGGGGTGGTTTTCTTCATGGGCTGCTGCCTAATCTTATGTCTGATCCGCAATTGTGGCTGGATCTTGGTTAATCGGTGCTATGCTCTGTACGGTCGCCCCAGTTGGGGAGATGATCACCAAATGCTCTTGATCATCACATCGCAGGACAATGGCACGAGTCCTTCCCGCATCTAGCCAGAGCTGCTCAACTAATTTCAGTCGCCCTTTTCCAGAGTTAGGTAACTGCCCCTGCATCAGGCCATAACGGCGGGCAAGCCATGCAGCACCAAGCAACAAACCCAAAGTTAAAGATAAAGCGGCAAGGGCACGAATAAGGTCGAAGAAGTTCATAATCCTCTATTTTCCCTGTTTTACGGCGTATCGATGGGGTTGCTGGATCTATGCAATGTGGGTGCGATGGTTTTCTTAATCAGTACTTAACCATAATCACGCCAATCATACTGGTGCAAAGAATCGCTAGGATCTGTCAATGAGTATCGCCAATACACCTTTTTTTGCTGTTCTAAAGGAGCGACTGGGGTTCTTAAATGAGCGCCAAAAAGTATTGGCCTACAATGTTGCCAATGCGTCTACGCCAAAATTTGTTGCCAAAGACCTCAATAATCGGTTGTTTGTCGATGCTGTTGAACGTCAAATGCCCCAAGCTCGCCGTGGCGTTCCCGGAGCAGCACCTTTGGAACTGGTCAGGATGAAAGAAACAAATGCCAACCATATGGATGGCGGGCCACCAGCTCCCAGCGCTGGAAAAATCATTCGCTCACCCGACAGTGAAACAACGCTCGATGGCAATTCAGTTGTTTTGGAAGAACAAATGATTAAAGTTGCCGACACGCGAATGAGTTATGATGCTGCTATGGGCCTTTATCAAAAAGGTTTGCAATTGATGCGTTTGGCGGCCCGCAAACCGCAATAGGGAGTTAGACCATGGCTGATATGTATGATGCGCTAAATGTTGCTGCCTCTGGACTTCGTGCACAAACGGCACGGATGAAGGTAATTGCTGAGAACATCGCTAATGCCAATAATACTGCACCCAATCCAGCCGATAACCCTTATCGGCGTAAGGTACCTGTTTTTGGTCAGGTTTTGAACCGTGAAAAGGGGCTAACCGAAGTCAAAATGACCAAAGTAATCCCAGATAATTCTGACTATCGCTTGCGGTATGACCCAACCCATCCAGGTGCCAATGCTGAAGGCTATGTCAAAATGCCTAATGTGAATACGTTGATCGAAACCTTGGATATGCGTGAGGCGCAGCGTGCTTATGAAGCCAATTTGAATGTTGTCGAAAGTGCGCGGGCCATGATGTCGAGAACCATCGACGTATTGCGTCGATAAATCCCTTTCGTTTTGATCAGGAGAAACCTGAACTATGAATTCAGCCGCTCTTTTAGCCGCCAAGGCCTATGGTGCTGCACCACCAACGGGCATACTCACCTCGGGCCCTGCGGTCGCCGATACGGATTTTAATTTTTCAGCTATGTTGGCCAAACAAGTGGCGGCCACAGTTGATGCAACCAAGGCAGCGGAGATCCAAGGGGCTCAAGCCGCAACCGGCAAGGCTGAAATGATTGATGTGGTCACGGCCGTAGCCGCTGCCGAAGTGCAAATGGAGACCATGCTGGCTTTCCGCGATCAGGCTATCCAAGCCTATCAGGAAATCATGCGCATGCCGATCTAAGCTTAACACGACAGGCATGGCAGATCGGAACGAAATCATGAGTAGGACGATTATCTATGGCGATATTCCAACCGATTTAGTGACGCTCCCTCTTGATGGCCTACAGGTTTCCCCTTTTTGGCCAGGCTCAGTACCACTTGAAGCGCTCCAGCACGAAACTTATGACGGCCTTATCATGTGGGCACCTGCAAATACAGTCGAACGCCGCCATGAGATGGCCCTCGCGTTACGGGCTTTGAAAATCGGCGCACCCATTTGTATTTTTGCCCCTAAAGATAAGGGCGGCACGCGACTGGCAAAGGAATTGGCCAGCTTTGGTGTTTTGGTTCGAGATCAGCCTAAGCGGCACCACCGCATGACTACAGCACCTCGTCCACAAGTTCTCTATGGTATAGAGGAAGCGATTAGTGCGGGCGAATTAAGGCTGGTGACTGATCTTGGCTTACTCAGTCAACCTGGTTTGTTCAGTTGGGATCGATTAGATATTGGAACCGCCTGCCTATTGACTGTGTTGCCGCAGCTGGTTGGACGGATTGGTGACTTTGGTTGTGGCTCTGGTGTATTGTCTAAGGCTGTTCTCACCCATGCAGGGGTGAGTGCTGTGACAGGATTTGACCGTGATCGGCGTGCGATAAAGGCTGCTGTGGCAAATATCACCGATCCACGTTTCTCAGCTGTCTGGGTGGATTTGTGTCAAGAGGGGGCGGGGGTCAACCATCTGGACTCAATAGTCATGAACCCCCCTTTTCATTTTTCGGGCAAAGAAGATATCAGCATTGGCATAAGGATGATTGAGCGCGCCGCGGATGCGTTGAGACCTGGGGGATGTTTATGGCTAACCGCCAACCGTCATCTTCCTTATGAGGCTGTGTTACGAGCTCATTTTAAGTCAGTTACCCTATGTCGCGAAGCTTTGGGTTATAAAGTCTATCAGGCGATATTGTGAGCACTAGACCTAAATCCATGCGGCTCGATCGGTTATTGGCCAATATGGGTTATGGCTCGCGCCGTGAAATTGCGTTGATGGTGAAGGCTGGCTGGGTGGTGTTGGATGGGATCACGCTCGAGGAAGGGGCTGTCAAACTTGCTTTGAGCGATGATTTACCCAAGCGTCTATTGCTTCGGGGCAATGCCATCGATCCTTTGCCAGGGATGGTTTTGATGGTGCACAAGCCCTTAGGTTATACTTGTTCCCATAAAGAAGCAGGTAAGTTGATTTATGACCTATTACCCGAACGCTGGCGCGCGCGCGAACCTGTTGTGTCTACCATAGGCCGCTTGGACAAAGATACATCTGGACTGATTTTGATGACCGATGATGGTGAGCTACTCCATAAAATTATCTCGCCAAAACACCATATTCCGAAGCGCTATGTTGTTGGTTTGGATCGATCCTTGTCAGGACAAGAGGCTCCCCTATTTGCATCTGGAACCATGATGTTGGAGGGCGAAGACAAACCCTTGTTACCTGCCCATTTGGTTGTCACTTCCGAGCGTACGGCAGTTTTGACCCTTTTTGAGGGACGCTATCATCAAGTTAGAAGGATGTTTGCCGCTATAGGCAATCATGTGGTGAGCCTACACCGCGATCAAATTGGTGATTTAATGTTGCCGACAACACTTGCTGTCGGGTCATTTGTCGTGTTGACGCCACAAGAAACCGCGCAGATATTTTCAGAAGGTCCCAATCAAGGTTAATTCCCAAGTCAGTGGAGCGTTAAGCAGCGTTTGATTTACTTGGTTGCTTATACATGGGTTTGGGGTCAAGAGGTTCGATTTTAAACCCCAAAATGTCTCCATTCTCCCCATTTTGTATCGCTGTGTTGGCAATTTGTGGATCGAAAAATGGCCGATCTCCAGTGATAGATACACGCTCCATCACGTGATCTGGTGCAACTGACTTGGCATCTTCATGATATTGGCATGAGCGATTGTCCCACAAAACAACTGTTCCAGGTGTCCAATGAAAGCTAAAAATGTGCTCGGGCTTGAAGAGGGTATCAAACAAAGAGTTCAAAAGCCACTTACTCGATTGCGGTGACATGCCAACAACCCCGATGGTGTAGGCCTTATGGATGAATAAAATTCGGTTGCGTGTTTCTGGATGCGTCCGGATCAATGGGTGGGTTTGCACCGGAAACTTAGATTTTAACTGTAAGGAGTCACGCACACTTAAGTCAGGGAGGGCATGTAATAGATCATGCTTGGATCTTAAGGAGCAGGTGAAGTCTTTTTTGGCATCACTTAGCGCGTCATAGGCAGCTTCCATATTTATAAACTGGCCAACGCTGCCCGTAACAGGTCCTGCAACGACCCGCATGACCGATCCCATGGGTGGGCGTTCACGCCAAGTCATATCTGAATTCAATTCTATGTATTGGTTAAGGGTTTTAACCTGTTTGGTAACGCGCGTGATGTGAGGATTAACTTCATCGACTTCACGGGTTGGATGAACATCTAAGGGTCCAAAACGCCGGGCAAATGTGATTTGCTGCTCAGTATTCAACTGTTGCTCACGAAATACTAATACCTTGTGCTTGAGCAAGGCTTCACACAGATATGAGAATATTTCCCCGCCCATAGGTGCAGCAAGGTTAACGCCTGATACTTCAGCGCCTAATGAATGATGTAACTTACGAATGCCAATCTGCTTTAATGGTGGGTTAGTGTTGAGCTGTGTCATCTTAATTAACCGGCAATGGACCCGAAAATGTTTGTTTTTAAAAGAATGTAACTTAAATTTGGCTTACTGCAAGATAAAATTTTATTTCCCACGTCTAAACTGATCGGGATGCCTCGATAACGTCCTCAAACGTTCTAAGCCCAGGGCAGGGTGAGCATACTAAAACCGCCATATTACCAGGGAGATGTAAGTTATCGAGCATTTTTTCGTGGGCTAAGGGAATATCCTCCCAAGCAAAGACTTCGGACATACATGGGTCAATTCGTCGCTCTATTACCAATTGGTTGGCCGCACTGGCTTGTTGGAGGTTAGCAAAATGACTACCTTGAACGCGTTTTTGCCGCATCCATAAAAAACGGGCATCCATGGTTAAGTTAAACCCTGTGGTCCCGGCGCAAATAACGACCATGCCGCCGCGCTTGGTTACAAAGACGGATACTGGGAATGTGCTTTCGCCAGGATGTTCGAAGACGATGTCGACGTCCTTATTGCCCGTTACCGCCCAAATAGCTTTTCCGAACTTACGGCTTTCCTTCATGTAGGAATTGAATTCAGGCCCATTGACGAGCGGCAATTGGCCCCAGCAATCAAAATCCTTGCGGTTGAGGACAGCTTTAGCGCCCATCGACATCACAAAGTCGCGCTTGCCCTCATCTGAAATCACGCCAATAGCATTGGCTCCTGAAACCGCGCACAATTGGGTCGCAAATACGCCAAGCCCGCCTGAGGCCCCCCACACTAATACATTCTGACCGGGTTTAAGCACATGAGGGCGATGACCAAACAACATGCGATAGGCAGTGGCTAATGTCAGGGTATAGCAAGCACTTTCTTCCCACGTTAAATGCTTGGGCCGTGTCATCAGTTGGCGGGACTGGACGCGGGCAAATTGGGCAAAGGCCCCATCTGGTGTCTCATAGCCCCAGATGCGCTGGCTGCTCGAGAACATCGGGTCGCCGCCATTGCATTCTTCATCGTCGCCATCGTCTTGATTGCAATGGACAACGACCTCATCACCGGGCTTCCAGCGCTTAACATTTTTACCGACGGCCCACACGATCCCCGCCGCATCAGAGCCGACAACGGCGTAATCTTGGTCATAGCCATCCAGTACGCTGACTGGTTCACCAAGCCCAGCCCAAACCCCGTTATAGTTGACGCCAGCGGCCATCACCAACAGGAGCACTTCGTCATTATCAATTTCAGGTGTGGGCAAGACTTCCAGTTGCATAGCCTTTAGCGGACGGCCGTGGCGCTCTTTGCGGATCGCCCACCCCCACATGGTTTTGGGTACATGAAAGGCAGGAGGGATTTGGCCGACGGGATACAGATCGAGCAGGGGCTCAGCTGAAACTTGTGGTGCTGCTGGGTCTATTGTCGGCATCCCGAATGCTCCTTACCAACCGACCTGATTTAAAGGTTACGGCCATTTACGCAATATATTTTTAATTCACGACACTTTGAAGGTAAAAACATTCAATTTTAGCCGTAAACTAGGTGTGTGATGGGACAGGTATGTGCTGCACTGCAGCATAAATTGTCAAGTTTCTTCTGACCTAGTCTAGAAAGGCCGTTCTAACTGGGCCGTTTATGAAGGTTTGCGACAACCCAAAAAGGTCAGGCCTACACACTATAACGCATCGCGACATCGCAGCGCTCATAATTGCAGCCATAGCGGGCCATGATATCGGGGTCGTGCACAAAACCTAGCTTCTCATAAAGATGGATCGCGGCTTCGCATTTTTTGTTGGTCAGAAGGAACAAGGTTTCAATCTTCATCTTTCGCGCGCGCTCAAGGACAGCCGCCAGCAAGAACTCCCCGGCCTTTTGCCCGCGCGCACTGTCTAAGACGCCCATTTTGGCCAATTCAAATGTGCCAAGGTCTTTAGCGGGCAGCAAAGCACAAGCCCCAACGATCCCAAGCCCTTCAACGGAGACAAATAAAATATCCCCGCCCTTGTCGATGATCATGGATTGGGGGTTTTCCAGCACCAGACGATCGGTTGCCACCAACCCAAACATCGCCTCAATCCATTGCATATTGATGTCGTGGAATGCGCCAGCTAGATCTGGTGACCAGGGGTGGATCGAGAGGGTAGGGTTCAAGGTTTGGGCCTCCAGCGCTTGTGCAAAGATAGGCTTATCCAAGGATCGCTTGCAAGCGCGACATTCCAGCCACGGTTAAAGGGTTGATGATTCAATACGGGGAGATTGTCTATGCTTAGGACTAAAACGCCTGATTAGATAGAATCGCGCTCGTAAAGCCATTCACGCGGCACAGGTGGCAGATTTAAACTCGCCTGAGTACGCAACCGCTCCAACAAGTGGTGCTTGGCTTCTTGGCGATCGGCAGGCGCTTCAATGGGTACCAATTTAGCATAGGGCACGCCATGACGCGTAATGACAATCGTCTCGCCGCCATGCGCGCGGTTTAAGAGTTCAGACAGCTTTTGCTTTGCGTCAAACGCAGCGACTTGGGAGGCCATAATTCAATCCAGACTTAATCCAGACATAGCTATAATTATTCAATCTGTCCAGAAAATTCAGTTTTCAACGCCCATTGATCTGCAAGGTGACAGCCTGAATAATCGAGTTCTGACGGCTTTTTCTTGTTCCCTTCCCTAGCCTCAAGAAGTTCCCCTTGCAACTTGCCCGGTGCCTATGCCATCTCGCCTTTGCACAAGGACGCGCCAATGACCGACCAGCCCTTTCAACACACCCCCGATAAACCATGGATTTTTCGTACCTATGGTGGCCATTCGACGGCGCAGAAGTCCAACGCGCTCTATCGCGCTAACCTTGCCGCAGGGCAGACGGGCCTGTCGGTTGCGTTCGATTTGCCGACCCAGACGGCCTATGAGGTGGACCATGTGCTGGCCAAGGGTGAAGTCGGCAAAGTGGGTGTGCCGATTAGCCATTTGGGAGACATGCGTACCTTGTTTTCGGGTATACCGCTTGAAACCATGAATACCAGCATGACGATCAATGCGCCTGCTCCTTGGCTACTGGCGCTTTATGTCGCTTTGGCGGATGAGCAGGGGGCCGACCGCAAGAAGCTGCAAGGCACCACGCAAAACGATTTGATCAAGGAATATCTCTCACGCGGGACCTATGTGTTTCCCCCTGCACCCAGCTTGAAACTGACTGCTGACACGATTGCCTGGTGCTTGCAGGAAACGCCTAAGTTTAACCCGATGAATGTGTGCTCGTATCATTTGCAAGAAGCAGGTGCGACGCCCGATCAGGAATTGGCCTTTGCGCTCGCCACCGCCATTGCCGTGCTCGATGAAGTTAAAGCGCAAGGGCAAGTCATCCCCGATGATTTCCCAGCCGTGGTGGGCCGGATCAGCTTTTTTGTGAACGCCGGCATTCGTTTTGTGACGGAGCTGTGCAAGATGCGCGCGTTTAACGTCTTATGGGACGAGATTTGCCAGGATCGATATGGTGTCACCGATCCTGCTATGCGCCGCTTTCGCTATGGCGTGCAGGTCAATTCCTTGGGCCTAACCGAACCCCAGCCTGAGAATAACGTCTATCGCATTCTCCTTGAAACATTGGCTGTGACCATGAGCAAGGACGCCCGTGCGCGTGCCGTGCAATTGCCTGCGTGGAATGAGGCCTTAGGCCTTCCCCGCCCATGGGATCAGCAATGGAGCCTTAGGCTTCAACAAATTCTAGCCTATGAAACCGATCTTCTCGAATATGAGGATTTGTTTGCAGGCTCGCACGTGGTGGAAAAAAAGGTCGCTGAATTGGTGGCCGGCGCTAAGGCAGAGCTGGCTAAGATCGAGGCTCTGGGCGGGGCAGTTGCTGCGGTGCCTTATATGAAAGAAAGTTTGGTGCAGGCCAATCGTGACCGCTTGCTTGGCATCGAACAAGGCAGCCAAACTGTGGTTGGCGTCAATCGCTGGACCGATACAGAACAATCACCTTTATCCGCTGGGGAGGGTGCGATCCAGACCGTAGACCCGATGGTGGAGGCCGATCAGATCAAACGATTAAATGCGTGGCGCGCCACCCGCGACCCTACTGCCGTTGCGGCGGTTCTTGCGGCCTTGGAAACCGCAGCGCGGGAAAACCGCAACATCATGGAGCCGTCCATCGCGTGTGCCAAAGCCGGTGTCACCACTGGGGAGTGGGGCACATTATTGCGCAGTATTTACGGGGAATATCGCGCGCCAACGGGGGTTTCGCTGCTTGTGAACATCGAGGGCGAAGATATCGAAGCCGTGTCCAAAAAGGTTGATACGATCAGCGAAAAACTAGGCCGCAAATTGGCCTTTTTGGTTGGGAAGCCGGGCCTTGATGGCCACTCAAACGGGGCCGAACAAATCGCGACACGCGCCCGCGCTGTGGGCATGGATGTGACCTATGAAGGCATCCGCATGACGCCCGAAGAAATTGTTGCACGTGCAGTAGAAAAGCGTGCCCATGCGGTCGGTCTTTCTATCCTGTCTGGATCGCATCTAGACCTTGTGCGCGATGTGGTGGCGCGGATGCGGGCAGCAGGGCTAGCACATGTGCCCGTGGTGGTGGGCGGTATCATTCCGCCAGAAGATGCCCGCGCGCTCAAGCAATTTGGCGTCGCGGCTGTCTATACGCCCAAGGACTTTAAGATCACCGAGATTATGGGCGATCTGGTCGATATTGTTGCCGCGCGGGTCGATCAATTGGTTTAGAAGATAATCTTAAATCTCCGCTAAATCCTAGGTTGCCAGATTGAGTGATTGGCACTAGCCTCTAAGTCTATTCAAGGGTGGATGTAGGGGGCTAGGTTGAGGGCGTCTACTTCGAAGATGGCCTATCCCATTCGACCAACTGCCCCCAAAGCCGTACCTAGCGCAGACTTCCTAGCGAGGCCATATGACCGAAACTGTAAGCCAACAGCCTAGTCCCCAAAAAATATGGTTTTGAACCGACAAGCGACCCATAGCACCCGATGTGGAGACAAGGATAACGTGCGCCATCGCAGAGTTGGGTCAGCGCGCCTATCGCATGCTTACTGTATCAATCGCTGTCGGGATTATTTTTCAGATTCTGCCTGGCCGGGGGATCGACAGCTCTTTGGAGGGTTCTTCGTTCAATTACTTTTCCCACGCGCCATTTGGCCCCATCTTGCTGATTCTCGCCAATTTCCTCGTAATTTTCATCGGGACGCCACTTGGTGACCGCGACGACTTGCGTAATCCAACTTATCAAAGTGGTATTCCCCAACGGCGGACTCGGTTGAGCAGGGCGCTTTTGGTGGTGTCGATGCTAATCTTGATTAGCTTCATGGTCTACATGGTTACCAGCATGATCAATCACACGCGGTTTCAAGACAGCCATATTGCGGAGCTTGTCGGCTTTTATATTGTGTTTGCAATTAGCAGTCATGGTGCCGCTGTCATCGAACGGGTGCGCTGGGTTCTCGAATTGCGGGCTGAGCAAGGCCATGTTTTGGCTTTTGGCGAGGAAGGTGAAGAGGTCGATACAGGCTCTAGGATACCTTGGTATCGGCGAGCCACTCGATAAAGCGGTAGCCCCTAAGCAGCGATCTGCCCACGGCTCGCAAAGCGACTTGCTTCGCGCTCGATCAAGGCCAGTGCCTCATCATAGACTTCAATCCCGGCCCCCGCGCGGCTGGTCTCACCCAGATGGCGCCGAAATAGGCGCGCGCCAGGTCTGCCCGCAAACAAGCCCAGCATATGACGGGTGATCGCGTGTAGTGGCACGCCTTCACCCAAGCGTCGCACCACATAGGGTCGAAAAGCGCGGTAAGCTTCTTCGGGCGTAACAATCGCGGTATCGTGGCCCAAAATCTCATCATCGACATGGCCCAATAAGGCAGGGTCATGATAGGCGGCGCGACCCAGCATGACCCCATCAAGACCCGTGACTGCGCGTTTTGCCTGCTCAATACTTCCAATCCCGCCATTCAAGATCATGGTAAGGTGCGGGTGTGAGGCCTTTAAACTGTGCACCAAATCATAGTTCAGGGGCGGAATTTCGCGATTATCCTTTGGCGAGAGACCTTTGAGGATCGCCTTGCGCGCATGCACAACAAAGACGGTGACGCCAGCTTTTGCAACCGTCTCGACAAAACCAAATAAGCTCACTTCTGGGTCTTGATCATCGACGCCGAGGCGGTTTTTTACTGTCACCGGCAAATGCGTTGCGGCCTGCATGGCGGTGACGCATTCTGCTACCAACTCCGGCTCGCGCATTAGGCACGCGCCAAAGCGGCCCGATTGCACCCGGTCAGAGGGGCAACCGACGTTGAGATTAATCTCATCATAGCCAAAATCCGTGCCGATTTTGGTCGCCTCCGCCAGTTTAGCGGGGTCTGAGCCACCGATTTGGAGCGCGACGGGATGTTCGCTTGCGTCAAAGCCAATCAAACGGGCGCGGTCACCATGGATGAGTGCTTCGGCTGTGACCATCTCAGTATATAGAAGCGCGCCTTTACTCAACACGCGGTGAAACGCCCGGCAATGCCGATCTGTCCATTCCATCATGGGCGCGACGCAAAATCGCCTATCGAGCGTGTCAGTCTGCATGGCCGTTTCATGCCTTTTTTGCCTTAAAAACGCAAATCTGCAAATTTCTGCACAAAGTTGAAAAAAAGTGTTTGACACATATGGTGTGCTATAGTAGTAATACACCCATGCACTACATCAGTGCAGCACGAATTTAACAAACACAGACCAACAGGAGAAACCAACATGATCACTTTAATCGCAACCGCATGGCTCTGCCTTCTAGGCGCTGGCATCGCCAGCATGGCGGCTTCTGACCGCGCCTAAGCACACCTAGCATTCTCTCTCCACCTCCCCGGAACCCACATTGAGGAACAAAACAATGATCACTTTAATCGCAACCGTATGGCTCAGTCTTTTAGGCGCTGGCATCGCCAGCATGGCGGCTTCTGACCGCGTCTAAGCACACCTAGCATTCTCTCTCCACCTCCCCGGAACCTACATTAAGGAACAAAACAATGATCAATCTTATCGCAGCACTTTGGCTTACCATCGTCGCTTCTGGCCTTTTAGGCATGGCAGCCTCTGACAGGCACTAGTCGTACCGGCATCGTTGCACCCTACGCCTCCAACGTCCCTAGCGATGCCCAAACTGGGATCGGCCCCGCCGATCCCTTTTTTTGTGAGCACTCTATGCCATCCAAGCCTTGGATGGCGCGCACAAATCGCTTACACACTTGTTATGGCCCGTTATCTGATTACTTCTGCACTTCCCTATATCAATGGTATCAAGCACCTTGGCAATTTGGCGGGTTCGATGTTGCCGGCCGATGTGCATGCGCGGTTTCGCCGTTTGCAAGGCCATGAAGTCCTGTTTGTGTGTGCCACCGATGAGCACGGCACCCCGGCAGAGCTTGCGGCGCGTGAGGCTGGCATGTCGGTGCGCGACTATTGTCAGCTTCAACATGATATCCAGCGTCAAGCAGGGACTGGGTTTCATCTTTCCTTTGATTGGTTTGGCCGCTCTTCCAGCCCGCAAAATTACGCTTTAACCCAGCATTTCGCCCAAATGCTGGAGGACAATGGTCTGTTAGAAGAGCGGGTGACCGCGCAAGTCTATTGTGTGGATGATGCACGCTTTTTACCTGATCGCTATGTGGAAGGTACGTGCCCTAAATGCGGCTATGTTGATGCGCGCGGCGACCAATGCGATAATTGCGGCACGCTGCTCGACCCTACCCAATTGCTCCATCCGCGCTCTAAAATATCAGGCTCGACCAATATTGAAGTGCGCGACACCGCACATTTATTCCTGCGCCAACCCTTAATGGCGGAAAAAATCCGCGCCTGGGTCGATCAAGCCCAAGATTGGCCCCATCTGGCCCGCTCTATCGCTTATAAATGGTTAGACGAGGGATTGCAGGACCGCGCGATCACGCGTGATCTTGTTTGGGGGGTTCCGGTCCTGAAAGATGGCAAGGTCCGGCCGGGCTTTGAAAACAAAGTGTTTTACGTGTGGTTTGACGCCCCGATTGAATATATCGCCGCCACGCAAGAATGGGCGGACGCGACTGGTGGCGACTGGAAACGCTGGTGGCGCACGGATGGTGGGGCCAAGGATGTGTCCTATGTGCAATTTATGGGCAAGGATAATGTCGCCTTTCATACGGTTTCCTTCCCCGTCACGATCTTAGGATCGGGTGAGCCTTGGAAGTTGGTTGATCGGCTGAAAGCCTTTAATTGGGTGACATGGTATGGCGGGAAATTCTCTACCAGCCAAAAACGCGGTATCTTTATGGACCAAGCCTTAGAGCTTTTAAGCGGTGATTACTGGCGCTGGTATTTGATGGCCAATGCGCCAGAAAGTTCAGATGCCGCCTTTACCTTGGAGGGCTTTCAGGCAACGGTCAATTCTGATCTTGCTAATGTTTTGGGTAATTTTGTGAACCGCATTTTGAAATTTACCGACGCAAAATTTGACGGCCAAGTGCCAGCACAAGGCGTGGCCGGGGAAGCAGAAGCGAAGTTATGGGCGGATGTTTCGGTCAAGATCGCGGCCATCACCGCTTACCACGACGAGATGGAGTTTCGTAAAGCCGCAGCAGAAACCCGCGCCTTATGGGCGCTGGGTAATGAGTATCTGCAAATGGCTGCACCGTGGACGGCAATCAAAACCGATTTTACTTTGGCGGCATTAGGCGTGCGCACAGGCCTAAATCTGGTCGCTTTATTTGCTATTTTGGCTGGGCCTTTTGTGCCAGAAGCTGCCGCACGGATCCTTGATGGTCTTGGCGTGCCTGAAAGCAAACGGATGTGGCCAAAGGCCGATGATGCTGGCCTACTTGATGCCTTGCCCCATGGTCTTCAGATCCAAGTACCAGAGCTATTGTTTGCCAAGATTGAAGACGATCAAGTCGCGGCTTGGAAGCTGCAATTTGGGGGCGGTGGCTAAATCATGGCGACGATCAAGGCAAATGACCCGATCCTATTTGTTGGTAATGGCGGTGGATCTATGCTGGCAGAAATTGTTTTATGCCTTGCAGATGTGCGCTGTCAGATCGAGACTGTAGATTGGGGTGATCATGGTTTAGAAAGCGACGGCTTGCACGCTGCCAATCCACTTGGGCAAGTGCCAACATTGGTTTTTCCAAATGGCCAAGTGTTGACCGAGACCGCCGCCTTTGTGCTTACTATTCATGATTCCCGTCCTGATTTGGGCTTGGTGCCCAGCCTCGATACTGACCTACGTCCCCAGTTTTGGCGCTGGCTGATGGTGATAAACGCCGCAATCTATCCCACCTTTACATATGGCGATTATCCGCAAAAATGGGCTGATCAAGACAGTGAAGGGTCGCTGCGCACCCGTACCGATCAGCACCGCAAGCGCCTAATGCTGGAGCTGGAGCAACAAGTTAGCCATCCATGGTTTTTGGGTGAGACTTTTAGCGCACTCGATCTTTATATCTGGGTCTTGATCCACTGGCGTCCACGCTCGGATTGGTATCAAGCCCACGCACCCAAGCTTTACGCCATCGCCAAAAGGGTTGATGACATGGCCGAGACCAAACGTGTGATCGCCCGTAATGGCGTCAAGCCATTGCCGTAGAAAAAGGCCTTCCCAGAAACTGGGAAGGCCTAATCCGTTCAATTCAAAGCGGTCGCCAAGTCTTAGAACTTGCGGACATAGCTTGCAGTAATGCCGTCTGCACCCTTATCCTTGGTGTAGCGTGTATAGTCCAAACGCACGCCATTGGAATCGTCCAACATATATTGGCCACCTACCCCGATCGCAAATGAACCATCGTCATCCTTGGACTTATAGCCCTGTTTTTTTAATAGACTGGCATCGCCTTTAGCTTCTGTCCATCTGTGCACATAACCGGCACGGCCAAAGATCGACAGACTATCTCCAACAGGGATACTGGCTACTCCGAAGGCTCCCAAGGTGCCACGTGTACGCACTTTAACACCATTGACTTTATCTTCTTTAATGCCGATGCCACCTTCACCTTCAAGACCGATGTTTGGCGAGAATTGATAACCAACCCTTCCATTGAGGGTTCCAGTATCGGTCTTTTTGGTATGGAGATGATCATAACCGGCTGTGATATAGGTGTTTGACTGCGCGAAGCTAGGCGCGCTGGCTAAAGTGGTGGTAGCTAAGATTGCGAGAGTAACAAAACGCATGATTGACATTCCTATCTAATTGTTGCGAGCAAATTCGCTAAACCGAAATGGCCTAGAAACTACCCTATTTGATCTTGGAGCTCTCGTTCAGTACCGCTGTTTCGGTCGCTGGATGGGGAGGAGTGCCCTTAGACAGGTTATAGATAGGAGGTCAAAATGTGGGCTGCAACTAAATATTATGTCATGTATTGAATGCAAAACCATCATGTGATCAATAAGATACACATTAAGGCCAAAGAATGTTCGTCACATGAACTTCCGCTAAATGGTGACGGTTTTTGTCTGATTACGGCCACATTTTACCCACGAATGTGGCCGACCTGCCATGAAATAATGCGGCTGATTCTTACAAGCCTATGCGTTTTAGGATGGCCGAGTAGGCTAAGATTGGTTTTCCGGCTTGGCTAAGTGTGCCGCGCAGGAACAACATGGTGCGGGTAGCGCGCACGATATCACCGCTTGATTCAATCAAAGTGTCGGGCTTTGCCGCCCCTACAAACTGGCTCTCAAAATGCATCGTCACGCAAGGACCTGACTCCATATAATCATATGCGTGTGCGAACAAAGCGAAGTCGGCAAAGGTCATCAATGCCCCACCATGGATATTGCCCATGCCATTACAATGCTGATCGGTGGGCATGAAGGCGCATTGATAGCGGCCTTCACCCAATGACTTCATATAAAATGGCCCGGTCAGTGTCTCAAACGGATCAGATCCATTGCCCCAGGTTGACCAGCCGGCAAACGGGCCTTCGTGCACAAGACTTGGCTTGGATGGAGTATTTTCACTCATATGCTATCGACTTTCACAATGGGCTCGTCAGCGGGTGTGATTGGGTCTTAAAGTGCTTGGCAAAGAAAACAAGAATATCTGCTCATGGAGACACAAGTGGCCTATGATCGTGAAATCACCCAAGAATTGATCAGCGTCATTGCGCGTTTCGTAGAAGAAAAGCTACGCCCGATTGAAGCACAGGTTGGAGAGGATGATGCGGTCCCTGAAGCCATAATCAACCAGATGAAAGAGCTTGGTCTGTTTGGATTAACAGTTCCCATTAAATACGGCGGACTTGATTTGACGATGGAGGTAGAATGCTTGGTGGCGTTTGAGTTTGGCCGCACCAGCCCTGCGTTTAGCTCCTGTTTTGGTACTAATGTTGGTATTGGTTCCCAAGGCCTTATTCTATTTGGAAGCGAGGCCCAAAAACAAAAATATCTGCCCCAGATCGCTTCAGGGGAACTTGTGACCAGTTTTTGCCTGACGGAGGCTGAAGCGGGTTCGGATTCAGCAGCCGTACAAACCCGCGCGCAGCGTGTAGGCGATCATTATGTGTTGACGGGCTCAAAGCGCTATATCACCAATGCCGATAGAGCAGGGCTCTTTACCGTCATGGCCCGCACAGACGCCGATGTGAAGGGTGCTAAAGGGGTGACAGCCTTCTTGGTTGAGCGGGATAGCCCTGGCCTCTCAGTTGGCAAACCCGAAAAGAAAATGGGTCAACAAGGGGCGCATATTTGTGACGTGTATTTCGATGCTGTCAAAGTGCCAGTTGAAAATCGCTTGGGTGAAGAAGGCGCGGGTTTTAAGCTCGCGATGCAGGTGCTGGACCGTGGACGTCTCCATATTGCTTCGGTCTGCGTCGGGTTAGCAGAACGTCTGATTTCCGATAGCTTGAATTACGCGCTTAAACGCCAGCAATTTGGCAAGCCGATTTGTGAGCACCAATTGATTCAAGCCATGTTGGCGGATTCTAAGACCGAAGCCTATGCCGCTAAAGCTATGATTTTGGACGCGGCCCGGTTGAAAGATGGGGACCAATCTATCACTTTGGAGGCTGCTGCCGCCAAATATTATGCCTCAGAAATGGTGGGCAGGGTCGCTGATCGAGCCGTGCAGATTTTAGGGGGCGCAGGTTATGTTGTTGATTACGGGATAGAGCGCTTGTATCGCGATGTCCGTATCTTCCGTATTTATGAAGGCACCAGCCAAATTCAACAAATTGTGATCGCGCGTGAGATGATTAAAGCAGCCAAAGGATAACGGCTATGAGTCCTGAAGAAACCGCCATTTTAGCCCTTATCGCTGCTGCCAAACCTGGTCGAACCATTGACCCAACCCAAGCGGCGCGCGCTGTCTATGTTGGTGAGGATCAAGACGGCTGGCGTAGGCATCTTCCTTCAGTACGTCAGGCTGCAATTCATTTAGCGCGGAAGGGTCAAATCAGCATCTACTGCAAAGGCAAAATCGTTGACCCCAATGGCTTTAAAGGGGTCTATCGTTTGGGGGCTCCGGGGAAATCGATGGCGTGTCAACACAATGAAGCACTATAGATGGGTCAATGAAGTAAAATCTGTTTTACAAGCATTCGTTAAGGCCAAGGCGGTCAATTAAAGATAAAATGTGCCTCACTTTATCATTGATTTTATTCCTAATTTTTAACGTCTGATCAATCATGATCCATTCGCATATTATTTAAAATGCAGACTAAGCCTTAAGGGCTCCATTAGATCGACTTTGTTAGTTCGCCTCTATGGATACAAAAATTTCATTACCAATAGATGGGCATCCAGCCCTAAATTTTCGCGCCTTAGGTCCAATTTGGAACCGGCTTTTGGCTTGGTGGCATGGCACACCTCATAGCCCATCTCAAACGAAAGAATCGAAAATCAAGGAACATGAAGCTGCCACAAAGCTAAGTTTGCAGCACAAAAATCTCTATGCCACAGCCAGCGCATTGATCTGGGGATCTGGCCGCAATTTTCCAACCTCCTTGGCTTTAACCAGTCAATTGGCAGTTGCACTTGGGGTAAATCAAGGTGCACAAGTGGCCCTAATTGGAGCTGGTGCTGGAGACATTGGGCGGACACTACTGGAAAAATTTGATGTTAAACTAACCAATTATGAGGCAGATCCGATCATTAAATCCTTGTCGGAAGCCACTATCAAAGCAAGTCATTGTCATAAGAATTGTGTATCCTTGGCCTATGATGGACAATTTAGTTCCCTGCTTGAAGGCCAAGCCGATGCTGCGATCATGTTCTATAAGGGCGGACAAGTGGCCCGCGTCGAGGCTGGTGCATTTACGTTATTGCGGCTGCTCAAGCCAGGCGCGCAAGGTATTTGGTTGGATCTTTTTTCTAACGATGGCGAAGTGGCAATTGATTTGGCACATGGAATTGAAAAAAGACTCTTTACCCCGGTGGATATTTTTAAATCCGCTGCCTCCGCTGCTGGATTAACAATCAATTCTGTAATTGATTGTGATGCGTATTTCTTAGCCGCGATCAGTTCCTGCTTAAATGTTACCCTGCAAGATTTTGAAAGCCGCCAGGCCGAGCTCAAAAAGGCTGGCGAGAACCTTGCAGCCAGCTTTGCATTACATTCTATCGTTACGTGGAAAGCACGTGCTGAAGCAGTGCGTACCGGTAAATTGTGTGCCCGCTTTGTCGTAGTCAGTGCGCCACTTTAAGCATTCGCATCAAAGGAATCGCCTAGCGCATCTGCCAATCTGGATTGTGGGGTATCGGTTCGGCTGGTGTCAGTAGAAACAGGTGCAGGGGTTGATTCATATTTGCCTGCTTGTGGTTTGCCAGGTTTGGCAATTGCCCTTTGGCCTGAATTGGCATCTTGAAATGCAGCTTTACCCGTATCACTGGCCAATGGATCAGCAGAACGTATGGAACGACCTACAAATTGACCACCTTCTTCAATAATCAATACAGCGTGGGTCAAATCACCGTCGATCGAGCCTGCCGTGGCCAATTGGATCATTCTTGCATTCACATTCCCAGATATTTTCCCTCGGATCGTAGCAATTTCGCTCCATACATTCCCTTTAATTTCGCCATTTTTGCCGACAACCAAACTTTCACACCGCACATCTCCAACCACGAGACCGTCAATATGGATATCGCACGATGACTGGATAGGACCATGAATTGAAGTACCCACGGCGATCACAGACCCAGTAGGCTTTGAGGCTGGGACCATTACAGAAGTTGCAGGAGTTTCCATGCGCATGGATGGTAGCGAATTTGTTTCCATATCAGGATAATCTTCCTTTGTCTTTGCTTGCCAAAAAGCCATTGTCGTCATTCCTATAAAGGTGCTCATACCCCTTTGATACCTGAGCAGGGCTATGGCGCAACCCCAATTGTTGTTGGCGTATCATGCAAAGTCTGTCTAGGCGAGCATTCCAATGGAGTGAATCACAGTTGCCTAGATATAAGCTATTGGAAGGGCATTGCACCCATTTTAGAAGCTGAAATTGCATTAAGACTTTAGTGCCTTGACAGCTGTGAGCACGGCCTCAACATGACCTTGGACTTTTACCTTTCTCCAGATATGTGCAATATATTGGTTTGGATCAATGAGGAAACTTGTGCGTTCCAAACCCAAGTAATTTCGGCCATACATGCTTTTTTCGACCCAAACCCCATAAGTTTCGCTGATTGTGGTGCCAAAATCTGATGCCAAAGTTACTCCGAGGTCATATTTTGCCTTGAACTTCTTATGGCTTTCTATTGTATCTTTGGAAATTCCGATGACTTCACAACCACTTTGCGCAAACTTTTCCAGATGTTGTGTGAAAGCAATGGCTTGGTTTGTACAGCCTGAGGTGTCAGCTTTTGGATAAAAATACACAACAACCCACTTTCCCTTCAATCCAGACAAAGTCACCTTTGTCCCACTATCGGTTGGCAATTCAAAATCTGGGGCCAATTGGCCAATCTCAAGCTCACTCATGGTTTTAGTTCCAATCCGTTTGCGCCAAAAGCAACCCAACAGGCTGCCTGATCCAGGCGAGAATGCCGTTTCTAGCAGCCGCCAATCTGGGCGCAAGCGCGGTGGTAAGGGGAAGAGGCGAACACTCAAGCAAATGCGCCATACGCGATTGTTGCTTGAAGGTGCTGCTTTGATAATCGCTATGGGGGGATTATGTGCTGGCTATCTCGCGTGGCGTCTCTCGATCGGTACGGTCTCGATTGCGCTTGCAACCCCGATTGCTGAAGAGGCGTTGGGGCGTTTAGTTGGTGGCAAAACTACGATTGGCTCCTTGCGTTTAGGTTGGGATCCGATTGAACACGATTTTGTGGTTCTGGCCGGGCAAATCACTGCGCGGACCGATCAACGAACTTCACCTTTAAGGCTCGGTCAGATTGATCTGGCTTTGGATGCGCCCTCGCTCTTGGCAGGGCGCGCTGTTGTGAAGCAAGCCAAATTATCGAGTGTCGAGGCGGTTTTGGTCGTTGATCAACAAGGCCGAATTGCATTTGGTTTTGGCACTGCGCAAGAGGTGTTGGCGCTACCGCGTTTCAAAGATCACCAAGGCGGGCTGGCGCGGATCATCCAAACCACACGCAAAGCCCTTGATCCAACGGGCCAAGCTGGACGGGTAGCGCAAGTCGTTCTTCGCAATGCGCGATTGCAAGTGATTGATCCAGATAGTGGTGAGCAATTGGTGCTGGAAGGCGCGCAGGCTGGCTTTCATCGCAATGAGATTGGCATCATCACCTTCCAAGCTTCAGGCCGGGTGGTTAACACGCCCTCCAGCATTAATCTTGGTTTGGCCGTGCCACCAGACCCCCAAGGCACCCTCAGTATGGTCGCCCAGGTGCAGCATTTTCAATTTAGCCAAATTCCCCAAAGCCTTCGCCCAACTCAGTTTGAACAATTGGTCACTTGGACCAGCCCGATTGGCGGACACATTTTAGGTCATTTGTCACCCAATGGGACCATCATTAGCGTTGCTGGTCAGGCGCAAATGGGGGCAGGTCAAGTGGGTGGCTTTTGGCTTAATCGAGCCGAAGGTCGATTTTCCTGGTATGCTAGGGATGGGATTATTCGCTTAGAGCAGGCTTCGGTTTTAGGCCGTCAAATGCGCGGCGACAATCTTCGAGCGGTACTGTTTCCATTGCAAGGCAATTCGCGCCGCATCGATCTCAATGCCCGTTCTTTTGCCATTCAAGATAGGGCAATAGGGGGTCTGATGGGCAGCCAAGTCAAAGGTAGCTTAACCATATCATCACAGGCAAGATTACAAAACCTCCAACTCAGCGCTCAAACCCTTGGTGTATCAAGCCCAGATACACGTGCTGTCACCCTTATGAATGCACGTCTAAGCCTATCGTCTCAGGGTAGATCAGCGCAGAAAGGGACATCTGGAATAGATGAATTCTTCGCAGGAGGGATGGTCAAGGGGAGTGTCCGTGCGACAGGTCTTGCCTTATCCGATGGCCGTGGGCCATTGGGCAAAGCGGATCAATTGGCAATGGATTTTGCTAAGCCAGGACTTGGAGGAGATTGGCAAGGCAGTGCCTCCCTTGCCAATCTTACATTGTTTGGGCGGGGGATGGTTTGGCCGCAGATCGAAGCGCGCGGTCTGTCAGCTAGCCTGATCGGCCTTGGCACACCAATGCAAACCTCACTTAAAATCCTGATTGATACCATGGGTACCCGGCGAAAAATTGGTCGTGGATTAGGACTATCTGGATCTAAACTCACTATTTCTGGACGAAGCACTGGAGACGGGTTCTTAAATTTTTACGCAATGACCGCCGATGCTTTAAGTTTAGTTTCCCCTGTATTTAGCGCTGTAACTGGCCCTATTCGCGCCGCGGGAACATTATCGAAACAAGGTTTCAAAGACGTCTTGGTTCAAACTTCGAACTTAAGCTTGATCAATCCAAGTCAAATTCCACGTCCGTTTGTTGCTACGGATCTGCGCTTTGAAGGTGATATAGATCATTCTAGAGTGGTGTTTAGGGATGCACAATTGCGTCATCAAGGCATTGTTGTTGTCGGAAATGGCGAAGTTGCCCAGGCGCCACGCGGCTCGGCAAAAGTTTTTCTTAACGCCCAGTTTGGTGGGCAAATCACTGTTGACACTTTGCTAGCGGCTTGGCCGCGAGGTTTTTTGAGTGATGTTCGATCGGCGATCGCACAAGTGATCCGCACTGGTATCGCCACGACTGACCAGCTCACCTTGCGAATTCCGCCGGGTCTTTTGCAAGGCCAAATTGGTGGCCCAGACATGATTGCCTTGAACTTTGATGTGCGCGATGGCACAGTTGATTATTTACCAGGCATGACCGCTTTGACCGATGTATCTGGGCGCGCGCGCTTGACCGGTACGAGTTTTCGCTTCGATGTTGCCCAGGGCAAGTTAGGCCCTTTAGAGTTGAAGCAAGGGTATTTCTCTATTCCCCAGTTTCAACCCAAGGATGCTTTAGCTGTTGTTCATGCCGTGGTCTCGGGGTCTGTAGCGACCATGGCCCAGGAAATTGACCGTGAGCCGTTACACATTTTGTCCAAAGCCAAAATAGATGCCGCGCGCTTGGCTGGTGTGGGAGAAGTTGTGCTTGATTTAGGTTTGCCATTGTCAAAGTATATTAATCCCGAAACGATTATGGTGCGTGCAAGTGGGCATTTTGAACAAGCTAGCCTCAAAAATGTCTTTGCTGGCCTTGAGGCCAATCAAGGGGAAGTAGATCTGGATGTTGTAGGCAGCCGGATCAAGGTGAATGGGCAAGCCCATGTCGCGGGGAATCCCTTTGAATTTGTTTGGCGGAACCATCTTCCACCTTCACCTATGGCTGGCATTGAAAATCCGGTGGCAGATGGGTCACATTTGGTAGCCACTGGGATGGTGGATTTAGCGAGCCTCAATCAGATTGGGGTGGATGTGGCGGCCTATGCAACCGGCCCGGTTAAAGTGTCCCTCGATCTACATACCCAAACCAGCACTGTGATCAAAGCAGATGTGCTGGCCGATGTTCAGGCTGCTAGGATGGTGTTGCCAAACTCAGGCTGGTCAAAGCCTGTGGGTGAACCAGGTCAAATCAAAGCTCAAATCCTGGGCCAAACAGGTTTTGGTTGGCAAGTTGATGGCTTAGAATTTGAAACCAAAAGCGCTTTTGTGCGGGGGCAATTGGAATTTTCTGACCAAATGGACCTTAAATTGGCGGACTTTTCCCAGATAAAAATCGAGGATGTAGCCGATTTTGGCTTTAAACTCTCACACAGGGACGGCAGTCTTACCCTCAATCTTGTGGGTGATTATCTTGATTTAAGTCCTTTTGTGCTGAGGCGTGATGTAACAGAGAAGGCGGTCAATTTACTCAAGCAACCCATGACTATGACGGCCAATTTTAAGCGGGTGGCTACGGGCACCGTTAGCGCCTTAGACGATTTAGAGGTTGCAATGGCTCGTGACCAGTTCGGCTGGCGGGCGCTGCGCTTGCGTGGGAGCACCCCCGCCGGACCTACTCAGATTGAATTCTTACCTCTTACCGATGGCCGGGTAACAATTTCTGGGACCTTATCCGACGTCGGATTTTTTGCCCGCTTATTGTATCCTGGGGCCCCTTTGCAGGGTGGTATGGGTGTTATCGAAGGAGAATTACCGATTGTTGGGGCTAAAAGCGAAGGCCTTTTGTCTTTTCAAGTCAAGGATATATCGTTGTTGCGGTCAAATCAATCTCCGATCTTGTTCGACCTTGTTCGTCTACCCATGCAGGTCAATGGCGGGGTTCTTTCGTTGCGTGATGGCAAAGCCGATAGCAGTGCCTATACAGTCAAGGCGCAAGGCTATGTTGATTTTGAACAGGGGCAAATGGATATTCGCGGTGTCGCCACCCCAGGGGGTCTCAATCGTGGCTTGGGTTATGTGCCTTTGATTGGGGGTTTATTGGGAGGAGGGCAGGATGAGGGCCTTGTTGGCTTAACATTCAGTGCCCAGGGGAGTTTGGGTAACCCTAAAGTGCGCGCCAATCCGATTTCCGCTTTAGCACCGGGTTTCTTGCGAAAACTATTTGAAACCCAAGCCCCAATTGAACCACCCTTGCGACCCAAATCCCCAGTTGAGACAAAACCGGCAACAAGTAACGACCCACCACCCCTCTAAAGAGCTTGCAGGAGAGCGTCGAGCGCCCTTAAGGCTGCCAAAATGTCACCCGTGGACCAATCTCAGGGCGCGCTCTTTCCCTTAGGGGCTGGGTAGGGGTACCAAGATAGATAAATCCAGCCAATTGTTCAGAAGATGCTAAACCTAAAAGCGCTAAGGCTGCGCCATCATAGCAAATCCACTCACTGAGCCAACAACCTGAAAATCCGAAACCATTGGCCGTCAGAAGCACATTGTAACATACCGCACCCGCTGAGAGGACCTGCTCCCATCGTGGCACTTTGCTGCTTTCAACTGGTGCGCTGACCACGCCAATCACCAAGGGTGCACGCAAGAACCGGGCTCGTTCAGCAGCAAGTTGGGCCGGTTCAGGGTCTTTGCTACGGCTTTCCAGCAAATCTGCCAGCTTTTGCCCAAGACTTTCGCGGTGCGTGCCAGTTAGCACGATAAACCGCCACGGCCCAAGCTTGCCATGATCAGGAACACGCGCACCTATCTGCAAAATGGCTTCTAGGGTTGTTTTATCGGGTCCGGGATCTGCTAAATGGATGACTTTGCTCGACCGGCGCAAAGCCAAGCGGGTCAGGAATGCACGATCGGCAACTGGCAACGCTAAGTCGTCATGTTCTTTTGGGTGGGGCGGCAATTCGCTGGGTGTGACGGTCATAACAAAATCCTATAAGACATTGTGCCTATAAGTCATTGTGAACGCCTTTACATCGCCTAACGACACAATCACCATCATGAGATTTGCCTGTGAACGAAGCCGTAACTGAACACGATCCATTTGTGACTTTATCTAGCCAGACTGCCTATCAAAACGGGTGGATTAAGGTTGAGCATCAAGAAGTTTTGCGTCCGGACGGCAGCCCCGGCATTTATGGTATCGTGCACTTTGTCCATCGCGCGGTAGGTGTGCTGCCCATTGACAAGGATGGCTGTGTCTGGCTCGTTGGTCAATATCGTCGTCCACTTAAAGCATGGTCTTGGGAAATGCCTGAAGGTGGCGTGACTTATGAAGAAGATCTTGAGGCCGGTGCAAGGCGTGAACTGCACGAAGAAACCGGATTAATTGCCCAAACCCTTGTTAAAATTCTTGAGATGGATCTGTCTAATTCGGTCAGCGATGAAGTGGCTACCTGCTATATCGCTTATGGATTAAGCAAAGGCCAAGCAGTGCCTGAATGCACAGAAGTGCTCAAAACTAAGCGGGTTCATTTCCTTGATCTGCTGGCAGAGGTGGCACTGGGCCAAATTCGCGATGCCATGACGGTTGCGACCATCTATCGGGCCTATTATTTAGCCACTACTCACCAATTGCCATCTGAGTTAGAAAGTAAGATGTTAAGTCATGCTTTGCTGGGCAGGTCCGATTTCAACCCTGATCGGATAGGAGAGGAATAATGTCAAACATTAGCTTAGAGCTGGTAGGTGGTTTGGCCACGACCTTGTCGAGCATTTGGACGAATTTGCGAATAGAGGCGGCGACTGCCGCAGCTGAAGAACCCTTATTGGCCAGCTTGCTCAATGCCACGATCTTAAACCACACGAGCTTTGATGATGCTTTGTCCTACCTATTGGCACAAAAACTGGGCGGTGCGGATATGAATAGCCTACAAATGCGCGAAGTATGTGCGCAGGCTTTTGTCGCTGATCCCTCGATCGTGCGAAGCGCTGTGGCCGATGTGCGTGTGATCAAAATGCGCGACCCTGCCTGTCGCACTTATGTTCAGCCCTTTCTGTATTATAAGGGTTTTATGGCGCTTCAAGCCTATCGAGTTGCCCATCATCTGTGGAAGTCTGGGCGTGAGATGATGGCACTGCACCTGCAAAGCCGTGTCGCCGAACTGATACAAGTCGATATTCACCCTGCTGCCCGTTTGGGTGAGGGGATTTTTATGGACCATGCTACCGGCATCGTTATTGGTGAGACGGCAGTGGTTGGTGACAACGTATCTATGTTGCACAATGTGACCTTGGGCGGTACGGGCAAAGAAGGTGGTGATAGACATCCCAAAATTGGTGCTGGCGTTTTGATTGGAGCGGGCGCTAAAATTTTGGGCAATATCAAAGTGGGGAGTGGTGCACGTATAGCCTCAGGTTCGGTTGTGCTCCACGATGTAGCCGATGGTTGCACCGTCGCTGGCGTACCGGCCCGTCCGGTTGGTGGACCCTGTTGTGAAAATCCAGCCGATAGTATGGATCAGGTATTTGACGTGGCTACTTTTGATCCGGGTCTTTAAGAGCTCTTGCCAGCGTTTCCACATTAGAACTCAAAAGACGCAAAGCCGTCGAAGCAGGACCCGAAGGTGACGACAAGGTATCACTATAAAGGCGACCGCCGAACCGTGCGCCGCTTTCTTGCACGATCTGGGCCATAATGCGTGCGTCTGCATCGGTTTCAACAAAGCAGGCTGCCATTGGACTTGCCTTCACCTTTTGAATTAAGTGCGCAAGCTCCAAAGCGGATGGTTGGCTTCCATGATGCAGGGTCGAGATACCCATGATCGTCAAGCCGAATTCACGCGCAAGATAGGCAAACGAGTTGTGAGGTACCAAAATCAGGTGCGGTTTTCGGGTAATGGGTGCCAAAAGCATGCTGGCTTTAAGTCGGGCGCGCTCAATATTGGCTTGATAGGTCAAAAGGTTCCGAGCAAACACATCATGAAAAAATGGCCATAAGCGCTGATAAGTACCAACGATAACATGCGCAAAATGACTAAGGTTTGCAAAGCTCTGCCATGTATGAGGGTCGCGCGTAGCCGCAGTGTCACCTATTGGCTCAATGCCGCGCGAAACCTGAATGATCGACCCTTTGAAGCCCGTACTCTGAGGTAAGCGATCAAGCCATTCTTCGAGGCCAAAGCCAACTTGAATGATTAAACTATAATCTGACAAATCCGCTAAATCGCTGGGCTTTGGGTCAAAATCATGGGCGGCTTGGCCGATGCCGATCAAGGGTTTAACCTGGGCCATGTTGCCCGCAAGGGTTTGAGCAACATCGGCAAGAATCGAAAAACTCGCCAAAACCTTAGGGACATTTGTAGATGAAACTACCTTTGGTTTGTGTTTGTCTTGACAGCCGCCCGCCAGTACCGCGCCAACCCCCCATCCGAATACCGACCTCCGATTAGGCAACAAGGGAAACCTGACGCAAATGGCGGCTCACGACCGAATTAACCGGTCCAATGAGGCTGGAAAGAATGACTATCGCGACCAAGCTTGCAACAATGGCAGCTCCTGCAGGCGCATCTGCGTAAAAGGAGGTTAACAAACCCATGATCACACCAAGCCAACCTAAACCACAGGCATAGACCATCATCGTAACCACGCCTTTGGCCCAAAAGCGTGCGCCAATCGCTGGTAAAATTGTAAGGCCAATGCTCATCAATGCGCCAAGCGCGTGAAAAGATGCCACCGTGGTCAGCGCTAACAGACCAAAAAAAGCAGCTTGAGCCAAGGGTCCCGCCCATTTGGGGCCGCCTGAGGTGCGCAAGAATTGTGGGTCGAGCGTATCGAGTAATAAGGGTCGAAATAAGATACCTATTATCACTAAACTTGCCCCAGCGGCCAGAAAAGCTAACAACAGCGCTGTGTCATCAAGGCCTAAAGCTGCCCCAAACAAAAGCCTGTCCAAATCGACACTCCCACCCCCAGCGCTGGCCAGCATCACACCACTGGCTAAAGCGGCAAGATAAAACACAGCAAAGCCAGCATCTTCAGGCAGACGTAACGCGCGGCTGGCAAATCCTGCGGTTACAAAGACCAAAAGCCCAGTTAAAGCAGCTCCAAGCGTCATTAAGACGGTACTGCCACCGGTCAGCAAGGCAGCACCTGCTGCACCTGGCAAGACGGCATGCCCAACAGCGTCGCCCACTAAACTCATCCTGCGTAAGATCAAAAAAACACCAAGTGGGGCACCAGCCACAGCCAAGACACATCCACCCAATGCTGCGCGTGCCATAAACTCATATTCCATAAAGGGCGAAACCATGCCGATCACGACAAGGGTACCTCATGGGTGGCCCAGGAAAGCTGCGAGATGCTGGTGTGTGGTTTTTCCTCGGCGCGACGCATAAAAGCACCAAACTTGGACAATTCCCACCATTGCGGAAACTGGCGCGCACTATCGAGGTCATGAAGTGCGGCTATCACAGTGCGTCCTTCGCTCACCCAAGAAGAGATCAGATCAAGCAATTTTGAACAAGAGGCTTGATCCACACCTGAAAAAGGCTCGTCTAATAGTATAAGACCACAATCTTGCACCGCCACACGGGCAAAGAGCGCCCGTTGCAACAGCCCACCCGATAATTCTTTGACCTGAAGGTGGCGCATATCAAAGAGGCCAACCTGTTCCAAGGCGTGGTCGATAAGGTCCCGGTCATGTCGACAAGGTCGCCCAAATAGACCCAAACGGGCCCAAAGACCCGTACCGACTAAAGTCAGCACGCTGATCGGGGCTTCGCGCTTAAGGCTTGGGGACTGGGACAGCCATGCGATACCACGATGGGCAGGCGTTTCTGCATTCCAACTATAGGAGCCTGCCAAAGCCGGTATTTCCCCGGCAAGTGTTTTCAATAAAGTTGATTTGCCTGTGCCATTTTGCCCAATTAGTGCTATGGCGGATCCAGCTTCTACCCGCGCGCATACACCGGCCATGACAAGACGCTTGGGATAACCGATCGACAGATCATGGATGATAAGGCTCATGGTGCATTTCCTAACAATCAGGACTTGGACAAGCCGGCCGTTCTTGCGCTACGGCATCGACGATTAATTGTCCTCATTGTAGCTTTAGCGCCTTAGTCTCCAAAAGCGAAGCATAAATGTTATATTATTACAGTTGTGCGTAGGTAGTATGAAGACGACAGCTTAACCTCATGCCTGATTGAGCCAATCGTATTTAAAATAAGGGTGATCTCATCGCATGGATGCTAAAGTGTCAATTGGGTTGATTGGGCGGGGCTGGCGCTGGATTTTCGTTCGATACTTCACCATTAACCGGGTTTGCGCCAGAGGGATGATCTTCGGGGACCATCGCCCCAGATTTATGGGCATTAGGGGCAATGCTCACAATGAACGTAGGTTGGGGTCGTTTACCGCGCCGCAAATCATCGGCCAAGCCAATCAAAGCCGAACCACCATTGAGGCGAGCACGATAAACTTGGATGTTTTCCAAAACGCGCTGAACATAATTGCGGGTTTCAGCAAAGGGGATTTTCTCTACCCAATCAATGGCGGTTTCAAGATCGGTTTCGCGTAATTCGCCATAGGTTTGGACCCATTGGCGCGGGCGGCCTGGCCCGGCATTATAGGCGGCAGCTGCCATAACATAAGAGCCTGAAAAATTGTTCACAAGGTCATAAAGGTGTGCCGAACCCAAGGTGACATTATGGCTGGGTCGTGTGATCAGCCATGCAGTATTATGCTCTAACCCCATTTTTCGCGCTTGATTGGCTGCTGTAGCTGGTAGGAATTGCATTAGACCACGCGCGTTGGCTTGCGATACAGCACGGCTATTAAACTCACTTTCTTGGCGGGTGATTGCCAAGGTAAATGCATCCTCAATCTGGCCATAGCCAACTAGCCTTGGCACCGGCATCAGTGGAAAAGCAGCCTCAGTGGCCAGTATGCCTCGGTTGAGGCCAGCCTTGGCCACCCGAACAGCAAGGGCTGGTTCATCTTGAGCTCTGGCATATTCCGAAAGCGCTTGATGCTCCCCCTCCGTTTCAAGCTCGTCGTCTAAGGCAGAAGCAAATTGGCGGAAATACTGGCTTTCTCCAATTTCCGATAAGAGGTTGATAATGGCCATCATCGGGCGCGCTTGCAAACGGGCACGGTCTTGGGGGGTTGCACGCTTTTCTGGGGGTAAAGTCAATAGCGCCGTTTGACTCAAAAGATCGGCTAATCGTATCGCTGCTAACTGACCATAATAGTAAGTTGGATAGAGGGCGGCGGTGCGGTAACGACGTTGCGCAGCATCAGATTGTCCCATGACTTCTTCGGTTCGACCCAACCAATAATTGGCGCGCGCTTTGGACACTGGGGTCCGCACGGCTGCATCGAGGCGGGTAAAATGAACCATGGCCGTTTTGGGTTGGTTTAAGAATCTTAACGCTATCCAACCTGCAACGAATTCCCCATCTGCAAAACGCTCACCGCGCGTATAGCCATGGGTAGATGCAATCCGATAAGCTGCCTGCCAATCCTTGGTTACAATAGCCTCATTGAGAAGATTGCGCCGCTCTGCCCAAATGAGATCTTGGCCTGGTTCAGGAACACCGGTTGAATCAATCTGGGTTAGGAGTGCCAAAGCTTCTGAACGGCGATTGGCCAAACGTAGGGCGCGGACGCGTTGATACAAGATGCCACGATCATCGAGCATGGTACCCGATAAAGTCACAGTCTCACCAGATGCAATGCCCAATCGACGCTCAACGGTTTTGCGTCCATTATCACTCATCAATGGCCACAGCGGCTTGGACTGGGTGACCCTGTCAGCCCATAACAAGAAATCGACACGGGCATCATGGTCTTGGGGGGTAAGTTCATTGCCCAGTCGCTCTAAAAATGCGGCTTGGCTGGCACGATCCAAGCGATGATTTCGCCAGCCATCAGAGAGCCACCGCTTGGCTTCTTGGGTTTGGCCCAAAGTAAATAAAGCTGAGGCCAATTCGAGCTTTCCTTCCCCAGATATCGGGCCATTCATCTCGAGGCCTTGTTCTTGGCGCTGCAAGAAAGCACGCTTCACTTGCACTGATAAATTGGTGAACGCCAAACTTTGTTCCGCACGGATCCGGATGGCTTGGCGTTGGGGAAAAAAGCGTAATTGGTCAAGTGCTTGGCGTAATTCATCAAAACTTGCTGCATTGGTGTCTGACGTTGCCAAGCGCCAGAGCAGCATGGCACGCACACGGGCATCGGGGGTCTGGTTCATGATGGCGCGAACCCTATCCCAATCCCCGCGCGCTGCACTGTTTAAACCATCCTTTAAGGCCTGTCCGGCTTGGCTGGGGATTATTGCAACAGGGGTTGAAACTGGGATGGGTTGAGCAGGTCCACGTGATGGAGTAGCTTGGTCTAAGGGTGGGGCCGAACTTGTTCCAAGAGGGTCATTGACTTGCGCCAATGCCACAAACGGCACACCTATGCCGCTAAGCATGATTCCGATCATCCAGCGTATCATGATAAAACTACGCTTATAAGACAGGTTCATACAAAACTCCGGTGACGACGGGTCAAAATGATGTGAGTGAGGGTAATGTGAGTTGAATAGGAGTTGAGAATCGTCAGGTGGTGTTAACCGCTTGGTTAAATCGTCACAATCTAAGTGCCTTCATAGCGAGCATCTGTCAGCTCACCTAGTCATATGTGTGAAAAAACATGCGAACAATAGCAGCTACGCGGTTATACCTGAATTTGAAAGTGTCCTGTCTATGCCTCTTGCATCGATGGGCATTGCGTCAGACAAAGGGTGGGCCACTCTATCAACTTCAACTAGGCCACACATCGTATGACGGTTTTCAAAGGCGTTTATACAGCTCTCGTCACGCCCTTCAAAGATGACAAAATTGATGACCTCACGTTCCAAACCTTGATTGAGCGCCAGATTGAAAACGGTGTGCACGGCATTATTCCGGTTGGTACAACTGGGGAAAGTGCGACACTTGATGATGGGGAACATTGGCATTTATTTGACTTAGCCATCGAGGCAGCCAATGGGCGGGTTCCCGTGGTAGTGGGATGTGGATCCAACGACACAAAGGCTGCTATTCGTCACATGGAAATGGCTAAAAAGGCGGGTGCAGATGGAGCTTTGGTTGTTGCGCCTTACTATAACAAGCCCAGCCAAGCTGGGCTGATTGCCCATTTCAACACCTTGGCCAATGCGGTCGATCTGCCAATCATGGTGTATAATATACCAGGCCGCACCAATGTAGATATCGTACCCGACACTATGGCGGAGATTGCAAAACATCCCAATATTGTAGCGCTCAAAGACAGTGCCGGAGACCCTTCGCGGACCGTTTTGCACCTTGCGCGGATCCACAAGCCATTTTCGATTTTTGCCGGTGATGATCATTTAGCACTTGCTTTTGCCGCTTATGGCGCAGTGGGATGCGTGTCGGTTCTTGCTAACATCATGCCTAAAGAATGTGCGCAGCTCCAAGATTTAATGGCCGCTGAGAAAATGACACAAGCGCGTGCGCTAAATCAACAACTTGACCCCTTACAGCGCGCATTGTTTTTAGAGCCCAATCCTGGTCCTGCCAAATTTGCTTTGTCGATCATAGACCTGTGCGCTGAAGATGTGCGATTGCCGCTGGTTCCTCCAAATACTGCGACACGTGGAGCGGTTCAGACCGCCATGATCGCTTCTGGGGCGCTGAGGGGTAATTAGGCCATGGGCCCAGTTCAAATTCGTAAGTTGATTGCAGACAATAAACGTGCCCGCTTTGATTATTATATTGAGCATACCTATGAAGCGGGTCTGGTATTAACTGGGACCGAGGTTAAAAGCCTGCGTTTAGGGCGCGCCAATATTGGGGAAAGTTATGCCAGTCCTGAAAACAATGAGGTCTGGCTAATCAATTCCTATGTGCCAGAATATGGACCCGCATCGCGCTTTAACCACGAGCCCCGGCGCAAACGAAAGTTATTGCTGCGTGCGCGTGAGGTCAATCAATTATATGCCGCTGTCAACCGTGAAGGCCGCACCATTGTTCCATTAAAGCTGTATTTCAATGAGCGGGGCTTGGTAAAATTAGAGTTAGCCCTAGCCAAGGGGAAAAAGGATCATGATAAGCGCGACACTACCAAAGAGCGCGAATGGAAGCGTGAGCAGGGCCGCTTGATGCGCGATCGGGGTTAATGCGATGCCATTATGGCTAAAGCGCCTCTACCTTTTTTTTACCCAGATGGATTCGACCGCTGCTCGAGCGGTTTGGGTCGCTGTTTTTTTGTTTAGCCTTGCTGGCATTGTTGTGACCATTGGCATGGTATTCATTGATCTTGACCAAAGTGGGATTGCCCACTTCTTAAGGGGGTTACGTCATGCTTGGTGGGCCTTGGGGGCAGTGACTGCGACTTTTACCGCCTTGGCATTTATCGGTGCCCCTCAAGTCGTTTTGATTGCAGCTACGGTGGCCGTATTTGGCCCAACTGAAGGTATTGTGGTGAGTTGGGTTGCGACCTTGGTTTCCGCCCAAGTCGGCTTTTTACTGGGTCGGGCTGGAGGGGCATCCGCCTTATCTAAGCTGACGGGTGGACGTGGTGGCCGGGCGGTCAGCTTTATTGGAAGGAACGGTTTTTGGGCAAGTTTGATTATACGCTTTGTTCCCTCCGGCCCGTTTATTCTGTGCAATATGGCGCTGGGTGCCGCCAAGGTCTCCTTAGCATCGTTCATCGGGGGGACGGGCCTTGGTATCTTGCCGAAAATATGCCTCGTTGCCTTTGGCGCGCATGGGTTGGGCGAAGTCATGAAAGGGCAAAACCAAGGCGCGCTTTGGTTTTTTGTCGCAGCCACGCTGGTTTATCTTGTGGTAATTGCCATCTTGCGCCCCATGCTTTTGCGGGGACAAGCCAAAGTAGATACGCCAAAGCCTTGATTAGAAGCTTGATGTGGTCTATAATTCCACTGCTTGGGATAATTGCAACTTTATGGGCATGATTTATCCCTATTTTGCGAATATCTCAGCATTTTATGCTTTATCGGGCCTATCAGTTTGGGTGATTTAGCTAGTAAGCTGTGTTTTTGGTCAGAATTTCTAGGTCTGCTTTAATGCCCTTAGGCGCGCACGGGTTCTTAGGCTAATTGGTTTTGGGTCGGAACCTAGGGGTAAAATGAGCTACACAGGGCCGAGCCAGTGAGCTCAATCTTTTATTTTTTACCAAATCAGGCCATTTATAATCATGACCCAAGCTATCTGTATTTTTGACACCACCATGCGCGATGGCGAGCAATCGCCTGGTGCCTCCATGACCCACAATGAAAAAATCGAGCTTGCTAAAGTGCTTGAAGATATGCGTGTTGACGTAATCGAAGCAGGCTTTCCAATTGCCAGTCAGGGCGACTTTGAGGCGGTGCATGCGATCGCCAAAACCGTCAAATCGAGTGTGGTGTGCGGGTTATCGCGGGCAGGAACTACAGACATTGAACGCTGTGCTGAGGCCATTAAACCGGCACCACGTCAACGCATTCACACCTTCATTTCAACCTCACCCATCCATATGAAGCACAAGCTTCAGATGGAACCTCAAGCCGTTCTTGAAGCCATTCACGCTTCTGTTTCACTGGCGCGCAATCACACCGATGACGTCGAATGGTCGGCAGAGGATGCCACGAGGACCGAGCGCGAGTTTTTGCTGCGCGCGGTTGAAATCGCGATCCGCGCTGGGGCAACCACCATTAATCTGCCCGACACGGTCGGTTATTCTTTTCCCAACGAGTATGGCGCGCTTTTCGCCGATGTCATTGCCCGCGTACCAGGCGCCGATCAAGTGATTTTTTCGGCCCATTGCCATAATGACTTGGGATTGGCCGTGGCCAATTCATTAGCAGCAGTTCAAGGTGGTGCACGCCAGATTGAGTGTGCAATCAATGGTTTGGGTGAACGGGCAGGCAATGCGGCGCTTGAAGAAATTGTCATGGCTTTAAGGGTGCGGGGCGATGGCATGCCCTATAGCAGCCGAGTTGACGCGACACGCCTGTTGATGGCTTCCAAAATGGTCAGTCGTATCACGGGCTTTCCCGTGCAATATAACAAAGCGATTGTGGGTAAAAATGCCTTTGCCCATGAAAGCGGTATCCATCAGGATGGTATGCTGAAGCACGCGCAAACCTATGAAATCATGCGCCCCGAAGATGTCGGTCAAGGTTCGACCAATCTTGTGATGGGCAAGCATTCTGGCCGCCACGCCTTTAAGGATAAACTGCACGATTTAGGCTATGAGTTGTCAGACAATGCGTTCCAAGATGCGTTTGGACGATTTAAAGCTCTGGCAGACCGCAAAAAACATGTCTATGACGATGATATCATTGCATTGGTCGATGATGCTGCCGCCCATTTGGATGAAACTATTAAGGTTGTTCGACTACGCGTTGTGGCAGGAACAGATGGCCCCCAAACTGCCGAAATTGATCTTGAAATTGATGGCAAACCTGTTTGGACAACCCAGCGCGGCAATGGGCCAGTCGATGCAGTTTTTAACGCAATCTCCGCGCTCGTACCCCATCATGCCACGCTTGATCTCTATCAGGTGCATGCTGTCACCGAAGGCACCGACGCCCAAGCCGAAGTGTCTGTCCGTTTGAGTGAGCATGGGCGAATGGTGACAGCGCGTTCGGCCGATGCGGATACTTTGGTGGCTTCCGCAAAGGCCTACGCAAGTGCTTTGGCCCGATTACGGGCTAAGCGTGAACGCGGTGTGGATGCACAAGCAGCCGGATAACCCCTTGTTCTTTTCATTCTTGGTTGAGGTGTGCAGGAATCAAGGTTTGGGAATGCCAGGGCCTTCCATGCTGGGCAGGCAAGAAAGTCCAAATTGTGCTTGGGGTGTGCCTTTTGCGCATAGAGGCAAGGGGTTGGTACCAATTTCATAGCGTCCAGGTGCTGCATCTTTTGGCACGGCGATGCTGTAAGATTTGTTTGGTCGTGTCGAGGTGGCCTCCAATGGTTTCCAGTCAGGGCATTTGGCATCGCGTGGACGATTGATCCGTGCGCATTCACCACTGCGTGCCATGCGGCTTAAAATGTCGTTATTTTGACTGGATGGGAAAATGCCAGTCACGCCAGCACCGCCGAGACGGCGTGGTAAAGATCCCCCGCCTCCCCCGGTTAAAGCTGTATCAGCCCCTTGGTTAGGCATACCTTGGGTGATTGTTGCACCTGTAGTCCCATTTACCTTTTGTCCCTCCCCAATAGCACCGGTGGGGGCGATCTTTTCTCCTTCAGCGGTGGGGGTGGCTATGGCTGATTCTGGTTGGCGTCTATCCAATTGAGGAATGCGGGGGACTTGCACCTTGGGCAGGGCCAGTTGCGGTTTGGGTGTCTCTGATGGAGATGATGATTTAGCGACTTCTCGTTGGATGGGGTTAGTCATTGTGACCTCGGCTGCCTTGGGTAAAGCAGGAGTTGCGTTTGGGGTGGAATTCTTACCCTGAATTTGGAGTGAGGCAGGTGGAGGTTCGCGCAACATTGGGCTGGGTTGATCGTTAGGGCGTTTAGCGGGTAAGGGCGCAATGGCTTGGTCTGTTGGCGGTAGATCTTTAGGTAAAATTGGGGTGGTTCCAGGCAATGGGCTTTTGAGCGGTGTCACGGATTTGGGAACGGGGGTCGGTTGTTGGTTAGAATCGACATCGGGGACACGGATTACATTGGATCGAGTGGGTTCGGCTATGTGCGGTTGTTTCGCGATTGATGGCTGGGTGGGGCTGGTATTGTGGTTCACTGGTGCAGCGGCCTCTGGCACTACCACCGCATCTGGCTTGGGCATAATCGGGGCCGTGTTTGGGGGAACTTCTGGGTTTATGTGGGGTAACAGAGGCACCACGTCTTCCAAGGTAACGATATCGATTCGGTCTGCGAACTTAGGAATGGTGATGGGGCTTGTGTAGTGTAAAATGAGGGCAGACACAAAAATATGTGCCGTTAAAACCGCACTAAAAGTCCAAACAGGGGGTCTTGCATCCCCGATGTCTGTTATCGTGATGGGGCCCAGATCGGTCGTAGTCAAAACCGTCCCTCACTGCGTGCCAAGTCATAATGTCTGGTCATGCTGTCTTGTCTTTAGATTGTAATGGTCAACATACTTACTCTGATTTGCGCGATCTAACTATCTGTACTCCACCCTATCTGAGACAATGAAAGCATTTAGGAATTATTCAAGACCGTTTAAAGGCGAAACTTGGCCTGTGTTGCTTGACGCAAAGTCGATGACTGCCTAGAGCGGCTAGAGTCATTTAGGAGCGACGCACCTGCTATTGCTCAGGTGCCAAAGATAGTGGAAGTCAAATGCGTGTGATGGTGGTTGGATCGGGTGGGCGCGAACATGCATTGGCAAAAGTGCTGAAAGATAGCCCCAAGGTCAGCTTTCTGGTTGTAGCACCCGGTAACCCAGGTATAGGAACCTTAGCGGCATTGGCCCCAATTGCAAGCGATGATGTGGCAAGCTTAGTGAACTACGCAGTGGCTGAACACATTGATTTGGTGGTGGTTGGGCCGGAGGTGGCATTGGCAGCAGGATTAGCAGATAATTTGCAACAAGCTGGAATTGCCTGTTTTGGCCCAACCCAGGGTGCCGCTCAACTCGAAAGCTCCAAAGCTTTTACCAAGGCCTTGTGTCAAGCCAATGATATTCCTAGCGCTGCCTATACAATCTTTGAGGACAAAGACAAAGCTGTGGCGTATTTGCGCACCCGCTCAGGCCCTTTTGTGATCAAGGCGGATGGCTTGGCGGCAGGCAAGGGCGTTGTCATTACAACAGACTTACAGGAGGCGGAACAGACCATTGCTGATCTGTTTGGCGGTCGCTTTGGCGGTGCGGGTTCTCAAGTTGTTATTGAAGAGCATATGGTGGGGGAAGAAGTTTCGTTTTTTGCCTTATGTGACGGCAAAACGAGCCGCTATTTTGGTTCCGCTCAAGATCATAAGCGCGCCTATGACGGTGAAAAGGGACCCAATACCGGCGGTATGGGCGCTTATTCTCCCACAAGCTTGGTAACACCTGTTTTTGTTGACGATATTATGGAACGCTTTATTGATCCGACTTTGCGGGCCATGAACACGTTAGGCATGCCATTTTGTGGGGTTTTATACGCGGGTTTGATGTTAACCCCGCAAGGGCCAAAGCTGGTTGAATATAATGCGCGCTTTGGCGATCCTGAATGTCAGGCTTTGTTGGCGCGGTTTGAAGGCGATCTTGCCTCTGTGCTTATGGCCTGTGCGCGGGGTGAATTAGATCAAGCACCCACTTTTCACCTAAACGATCAGAGTGCTGCTGTTGTCGTACTCGCTGCGCAAGGCTATCCTGATCATCCCCAAACAGGTTCCAGTATTGGCGAGGAAGCAGCAAACCAATGGGGTGAGCAAGGCTATGTGTTGCATGCTGGCACGACCCGCGACGGCGATGGAACTTTACGTGCTGCGGGCGGTCGGGTACTCAATGCGGTGGGAACGGGAGCAACCCTTCAAAAAGCACTTGAAACGGCCTATGAGATTGTTGATGCTATTGATTGGCCAATTGGGTTTTACCGTCGCGACATTGGCTGGCGGGAGTTGAACCGGAAGTCTGATAATCCAGCTTTATTGACATCCTAAATTCGGTTAAGCCAGCACCAACAAACACATTTGGCCAGGTGGGAACCTTCATTATGCAAGGAGCTGAAGCCTATCTTTATAGCGGTACCAAGCCTGTTGATCCCCGATACCAACTCGATACGCCCGCACTAACGGCTTGGATGCAGGCCAATATCGACTGCTTTGAGGGTCCATTGGAGATCGTCCAATTTAAAGGCGGACAATCCAACCCGACCTATCAGCTTAAAACACCGCGCCAGAAATATGTGTTGCGTCGTAAGCCGCCAGGAAAACTTCTTCCCTCCGCCCATGCTGTCGATCGAGAATATAAGGTGATCTCTGCCCTCTACCCTACCGGCTTTCCAGTCGCCAAGCCGTATGGGCTTTGTTTGGATGAAGGCGTGATTGGCACAATGTTTTATGTGATGGATTGTGTTGAAGGTCGGATTTTATGGGACGGGTCGTTGCCTGCCAGTACACCTGGCGAACGCACAGCGATTTATGAGGCTAAGATTGCAACGCTCGCAGCGCTCCATACCACTGATTACAAAGCGATTGGGCTTGAAGATTTTGGCAAAAGCGGCTCTTATTTTTCACGCCAAATCAGCCGTTGGACCAGCCAGTATCAATTATCTGAGACCACCAAAATAGCACAGATGGATGCCTTAATTGAATGGCTGCCCAAATCCATCCCAGAAGGTGAAACCACCAGTATTGTGCATGGCGATTATCGCCTTGATAATTTGATCTTACACCCAAGCGACCCGCAAGTCTTAGCTGTATTAGATTGGGAATTATCCACACTTGGCGATCCTTTAGGGGATTTCACCTATCATCTCATGAATTGGGTGATGCCATCGGGCCAGCGTTCTGGCCTCGCTGGGCTCAATTTGGAGGCTATGGGTATCCCATCGATTGAACGCTATAGCGCGCTTTATTGTGAGGGAACAGGGCGTGCCAAAATTGAGAATATCGATTGGTATTTTGCCTATAACATGTTTCGCTTGGCTGGGATTATTCAAGGCATTGTCGGGCGGGTCCGCGACGGGACGGCTGCAAGTGTCCATGCACAAGATCATATTGACCGTGTTCGCCCGCTGGCAGAAGCCGCTTATCATTTTGCTCAAAAAGCTGGCATGATGGCTTAATTGACTTAAACCAGATAAACAGATTTTTATTCAATTTAGGTTAAACTTCCGCCATCATGGTTAGGTGAGCGATGTCGTCCATACGTAAAATTACCCAATCACGGTCCCAGGATTTTACCAACAAGCGCATTTTGCTGGTGGATGATCACAGCCATATTCGGATAATTCTAACCAGTATTTTAAATGGCTTAGGCCTTTTTGATTTGACAACAGCTGATCGGGCGGATCGTGCCTTACAGCGCCTTGAATCAGAGCATATTGATATCCTCATCACCGATTTTCGGATGCCAGGCATGTCTGGCATTGCCTTGGCCGAAAGGATCCGTTCTGAAGCACGTGCGAGGATGCCACGTTTCAATGCCGCCATTCCGATTATCATGATCACAAGTTTTGGAACAAAAAATT
Organism: Candidatus Phycosocius spiralis; assembly: GCF_030158815.1. Lineage (GTDB taxonomy): Bacteria > Pseudomonadota > Alphaproteobacteria > Caulobacterales > Aquidulcibacteraceae > Aquidulcibacter > Aquidulcibacter spiralis. Next base: position 56,006 of record NZ_BPFZ01000009.1, on the reverse strand, counting down.
GTTTGGTTGCTGCCCGTGATGCAGGTATTGACGAGTTTCTGGCAAAACCCTTTACCACAATAGGCGTGGCAGAGCGTTTGGATGCTGTCTTGAATATGCACCGCGAATTTATTGTTTCAGACACCTATATTGGCCCATGTCGCAGGCGCAAAATCGATCCTATGTTGGTGCATCAAAAGCGTAGACGGTCAGACCATGCCCCTGACATTGACCTCCAAAACCTTGATTTGACTGATTTTGATGTCAAGGAACGCCCATGGGGCCCCAGCGAGGATGAGGCGATGCACAGTGATGAGCTAGTAAGCGCAAGCATGGACTCTTTGGACAGCCAAATCACCCAAATCACTGCCCCAATAACGGTGCAGAACATTGAGATGCGCGACGGCTTATTGCAGCGGGCGGCCAATTCCTTGCTTAAATATGTGGCGTTGGCCAGCGCACAGGGCAATCTCGAAGATGATATTGTGGAAATGCATGGTTTTGCCGTCAAGCAATTGATCGACATTGCCGGTCGCGACATGAGGCTATCTAATCAAGTTGTTGATTCACTTGAGCATGCTGTGACCAAGCGCACACAGGTCAAAAAAATGACAGGTTAGGGTGATTGTGCTTTGATGGATTGGCAAATGCTGAAACTGGGTTAATACCCACCCAATGAGCCTTACCTTTTTTACAAAGTCTTCCTCTGCACCGGTTGAGTTAAGCCAGGCTTTGCCTGAGCAAATTGGTGGGGATGATGTATTGTGGATTGATTTGGTCCAACCCAACCAATATGAAGAAGCCTTGGTTGAGCAGGTTTTTGGCATTGATGTCCCAACCGATAGCGAGCGCTCTGCCATAGAAGAATCGGCGCGATTTTACATCGATAACCAAGTCTTGGTTCTTCATTCCACCGTGGTTGCTCGCGTCAAGCCCACAGCGATTGATGACATGGCGAGCAAAAGCTTAGGCATCCGGCATAAGCGCGAAATTGTTAGCTTTTTTGTCACAAAATCCGCACTCATTACTGTACGAAATTGCGCTTTACGTGCTTTTGAAGCCAATGCTGGGCGTGCGTCGGCGGATTTAAGCGATGTGGAAACCGGGCCTGATGTGCTGCTGGCTTTGCTTGAAAGCCTTGTGGAGCGGGTCGCAGACTTTCTAAGTGCCAGCGCACAGGAATTAGAAGCGCTCAATCTACGTATCTTAGTTGGACGTCGTAGCATTCGGGTCGAAGTTATCCTTAAACGTCTTGGACAATTGGGGGCAGGGGCCAGTCAGTCACGCGACTCCTTGTCTAGCATGTCACGCTTAATCCGGTTTGCAATTGCGCATGGAGGGCCGTGGTCGATGCCCAAGGATCGTCTTCATTTATTGGCCACCGACATTGAAACTCTGCAACGTCAAGGCGAGGCACTCACCAATGATCTCACCTTCTTCTTAGATGCTACTTTGGGCTTGGTGAATGCACGGCAGAATGAGATTTTGAAGGTCATGGCGATTGTCACACTCCTATTTGCGCCGCCGACCTTGCTGGCCTCGTTTTTTGGCATGAATTTTCAGCATATGAGCGTGTTTGCTGACCCGTCGGCACCTTATTGGGCTACGGCTTTGATGATTGCTTCCTCAGTGGTCATTTATTCACTCGCCCGCCTGGGTAAATGGCTTTAAAGCCAGCTTGGCACTTCTGATTCAATACCGGCCAATTCGTACAAATCTGGCCATGAATAGGCGACCACTGGGATTTGCCAGCCCTGAAAGCGATCGCGTTTAGCCCCAGCATATTGGCCCCCGACTAGATCATAAAACGCGCGTGCTTTCTCATTACCTTTAACAACCCATAAGCCACCACTGAACAAACCACGCATCACCAGCCAACGTGAACACGCCAGCATAAATGCACGCCCGAGGCCACGGCCTTGGTGGGATGCTTTCACATAGATCTGATGGATTTCACCATCGCCCAGAATTGTACTTTCATGCCCCTCTGTCGCACCACATGCAGCATAGCCTAAGGCTTGACCATCCTCACTTTCGGCGACAAATAATCCATAATCTAAATCCACATCTTGGCGCATGAGTTCCGTGCGCCAATTGCGCAACAATCTCGGCAAAGCTAAGCCATCAAGAACTGGAGCGGGGAGTATACCCGCATAAGCTTCCCGCCATGTAAGTTGCTGCAGCTGCGCGATCGCGGGCGCATCTGTATGTTCGGCACGGCGGATCATCAAATTCATCATTATAAGGTGGCATTAAACTGGAAAAGTACAAGCCTGTGATCTGTAAACCTGTGGGAAAAGCTTTGACCTTGATGTAAACAACCATAGTGCGGCCGCGAAAACCGATGAACGAGGACCGTATGGTCATAGATGAGCATCGGTTAGAGGTATGGATAGCAAGCCCACAAAGGGCAGCCCATTAGCCACGCGTGCGCTTTTAGCTGCGTTAGCCCCACGTTTACGGGCCTTTTTGGTGCAAAGGTGCGCGGAAGAAGATGGTGAATATTTGGTGCGGGAGTCCTTAACCGCGATTTATACCAACGGGCCATGTATGATCAGAGGCAACCCTTAATGGCTTGGGTCTATGCCATTGCCCGCTATCGCATGATTGACCGATGGCGCAGAACAGCCAAACGCGGTTTAGAAGTACCGCTTGGATTTCGAACAAGCTTTTTCTGCCTCAATTGGGGAAGCAGGCTTCCCCGCACGCGATATTGTGCGGCTTCTCACGACACTTACCAACAAGCAACGCATCGCCATTGAGCTGGTTAAAATCAAGGAATAATCCATTAATGGGGCCGCAAATGGCGTTGCATCAGCACCTGGTGCTTTGTTGGGCGCACAATTGCTGCAGTGGTAGGCTTCCTTCTCCGGTGCTTTAATCCTTCAGCTTAGCCACAATAGCTTCAGCAATCACCATGGCGTCCCGCACAGGCCTATAAGTCCAGCTTGCCAAATGTCCTTCAAACCAGCGTGCAGCTCCATGCTTGATCAATCCATCATGTAAGCGGGTGAATTTAGCATCGCCGCCATCTAATCTAATCAGATAAATGGGCAACCCAAAAAAGGCGGCATCGGTCATCATATTGGTAGAATCTTCGCTTACCAACGCGATGCGAGCTTGGGCCAACCAAGCCAAATAGGGGTTTGGGCCATCGCGGGTTTCATCGGCAAAAAATTCAAATCCACTATTGCTAGCAAATGCACGGAATACCGCTTCAACCGGCTGTGGCGTCCGCCGCGATGTGGTCATCATGAGCCGGAGATTTTGAGCGAGAAGAGGCTGTAAATCGGCCACGATCCTATGGGCGCGATCGAGGGTGAAGGTGTGATGTTTGGACGAACCGCCGAGTATCACAAGCACAGGCAATCGTTCGTCCTTATCTTCTTGTTGGGTGGCCAATAGTGCATGCCTGATTTGGTGTTGCGTATACCAGACTGGTGCGCCTAGGGTTGAAACCACATTAGGACCGCGAACATGATCGTGCAAAGGCGGGGCGACGACATCAAATCGGGCAGGATTAACGCGCGGATTTTGCAGTTGAACCACCAATGTCTGCCCTCCACTCCATTTTTTGGCGCGCAAGGAATAGGGGATAGAGCGCCTGCCATTACCAATCCAAACATCGGGCCAAGGCGCTTTGAGATGTTGCCTTTGTTCAACGGGCAGGGCAGCCCGTGGCAAGGGCCATAAAGTGGGGGGCAGGCCAAGTTGAAGCCCGCGGGGCTCTAGGCGCACGACTTTCATATCAACAGGCTTAAGCTCGCTCATGGCATCGGCGACAGCGATGGTTTGGCGTTCTATCCCGGCGCGACCATCTGATACGCACCAAATCGACACCGGCTTATCGCCCATCTAACACCATCCCCAATTTCCAACCAAATAGATGTTCAGCCCTGATTGGCCCGCCATCGCTCTATCTGATTGCCCAAATACAGGCTTAAAATTTGCGATTGATAGTTGCGAGGCCGCTCCTGAAATATCCGATAACCTTGATTTTGCGCACCTTCTAGCATTTCTTTATCCCCGCGCGTATCGCCATATGCCGCCGCTAAAAACGTTTGTCCATAAGCACCTTGAATGGCCACCAGTTTTTGCGGGCCCCAACAATTGGGGCCATCAAGCCTGCCAGTTAACAGGCCCGCCACCACCTCCACCCGCGTTGCCAAGACTGCAGGCACGCCTAAGTCAGCGGCCCAGCAGGCAAGATAATCTTGCAACGAAGCTGATACCAACACCACCTGGTCATGAATGCCCTGATGCGCCCGCAGCCGCGCCAAAGCGTCGGGTCGCGCGATCAGGGGATAGATAAAGCGCGCAAAATCGGCGCATAAGTGGTGATAATGGGCGGCCTTCATGCCGCCTAAAAAAGCATGGATGATTTTTTCTTTCAGACCAGCACGTGGCATCATCCCAAAACTATAGGCTACAAAGTCTGGCACTAAACGTGCCATCTTTAACAAAAAACCCCAACGCCCAGCCACGAAGCGCAAAAATAAACTAAAGGAATCAGCCCAAGTCAGTGTGCCATCGACGTCGAAAGCGGCAATGGGGGCTACAGTGCTGGGGGTTGGTATAGCGCGCGTCGCCATACCAGGTACCACAGGCGAGGTATCGGGGGCGAGGCTGGGGCCATGATCGTAGGTCATCATTTAACATGTGCACCAATGAGACAATAACCACCAGCCCCCTGCACACCCCATCTTGTCAGCAGGTCGAATGGTGCTTAAACCCGCGCCCTTGACTTGGGGTTTTGAGCAATCCTAAGCGCGCACCGGAGGGGTGGCAGAGTGGTCGAATGCGGCGGTCTCGAAAACCGTTATAGGTGCAAGCCTATCGAGGGTTCGAATCCCTCCTCCTCCGCCATTATTTTCGTATAGAAACTAGGTATTAACTGGATCAGAGTGTGACTATCCAGTCACAGATAACGCCGTATTGGTGGAAGATTGGATGTCAGCACTACTGTTATTCAAAACATCGAGACCTCCAAGCAGATCATCAACAGAAAGGTGGGAGTAAACACGGGCGGTGATCGAGAAGTCCGCATGTCCGGCCCACTTGCTGACAATCTGTATCGGTAGGCGCTTAGCCAGACGGGTCAGGCAGGTGTGGCGCAGTGAGTGCAGCACGACATCATCAATAGGTGTCCCGATCTCTTTCATACGTTCTCGCAGTGCATCCCATCGGTACCATGCTAAGCCGTTGTTGAAGGGAAACAGGCGATCATCCGGGGACAGCTCAGTCAGGGTATTGATCGAGTTCTGGACTTGTAACGGTTTCGTTCCGGTGGGGTGAGATGTAAAGCACCTAATCAGGAGTAGAACCATGACACAGGTATAAGGAGAAGAGGTTCGATATGAGGCGGTGCGTTTGGCATTGAACAGCGGTTTGACGCGTGAGCATGTGGCGGCCCTAACGGTATTCCTGATCTCTTTGACGCATTTCTTAAAGGCACGACCCAAATAACTTGGGGCAAATAAGGATGAAGCCAAAAATTCTCTTTGGATTTTTTGCTATGATCTATGTTGCTGCCTGTAACATTGTGACCGGGCCACCGCCAAAGACTTCAGAATGGCCATTTGGCGATGCATCGCGCATCGTTGTGACCTCGGGGAATCCGCTTTTTCTATTAGCTGATGAAATCAAAAAAGCCGATTATGCTGAGATAAGTCGCGGTTTTGTTGTGGCGGGTCATCCCCTAGTCGCCCATACTTCGGGCCAAAAGCCGGCGAAAGGTAGGATTTATTTTCGGCGAGTAGCTTCTGATGGACTTGGGTTTGCACTTATCCACCCATTTTTCCAAAGCAAAGAGATGCAAAACGCCCCAAAGGCTTCAAACGACCCACCCTGAGGCGTAAAATCGGCGGTGTACGGGCTAGCACGCAGCCTCGAAACAGATCGTCTAGGTCGACCGCGTTTGATTGAAGTAGAGTGGGCTTATTGTGGTGAAAATGGTGACGCGGATGTTTGTGAGTTGCAAGAAAGTGACAAAGCATGGGCGGCGGTTAGGAAGGCCTATGCAGCCAATCGGAGCCTAAACACCTCAAGTCATGAGATCTGGCACGTGAGCTACAAATAACGCGTAGGGTGCGCTCGATAGGGAATGCATCGTGTTCGCCCCCAACGGTACCAACGAGGTCCGTTTTCGGCGCGCCTATGCGCCGCACTATGCTTGCGCAAAGGCTTATTCGATTTTCAGCCCACAAAATGAAGCAAGGCATGAGCGCGGACCACGAGGCACGCACCGATATTGATAAGTGCAGCTTGGCTGCGCGCTCCTTTTACTTGAACGCCCTATTCCCCGCCCGGTGTTGGAACGGGAGTTGACAAAAAGGCCGGTAGTTCAGAACCAAAGCCTTGATCTTCTTCATTGGCTTTACGTGCTTCGCGGGGTGCACGTGGGGGACGTGGCCGGCGTGTGCGGGCTGATGCGTCTTGAGGCGTTTTGATGATTTCATCAGGTTCACTATAGCTGGCCTGGCCATCAAATTCGTTAGGTGTGGATCGGACGGGCAGTGAATAGACCTCCTGAGAGTGAATAGGCGTGAGCGTATCATCATAACCACGCTTGTCACCTTGCTTCTCAAACCGCCCTTCACGAACGCTATCTTGACCGACCTCGCGCACATCTGTGCGAGAATCATATCGGTTACCACTTCGGTTGTCAGCACGATTGTCTGAGCGTTGCTCAATCCGAGGGATGCGTTGGACATCATGCTGGACATCATCGCCGATGCCATTACCGGCATTAGAGTTATAGGGTATGTCATTGCCAAAGCGGTCACGCCGTCTGCGGCGGCGGCGGCTAAATCGATCCTCCTCGCCATCTTGACGGGTTTCGCCACGCCCCTCTAGCCGGTTGTCGCGTTGCTGGCGGTTTGGGTTAAAGTCTCGCGTAGAAGGGCTATCATCAGCCTCATTGGCTTCATTCTCAGTGCCTTCAGCTGTTTCACCACTCTCATCTCCATCGTCTAAATCATCATCATAGCCTGCAATCATCATTTCAGAACGTGGCACAAAGGTGGGCTGCATGGCGCGCAATACGCGGAAATAATGCTCAGCATGTTGCTGATAATTTTCACCAAGAACCCGGTCGCCAGCGCTATTGGCGTCGCGGGAGAGTTGTTGGTATTTTTCAAAGACAGTCTGTGCCGAGCCTCGAACCTTGATATCTGGGCCGTTCGACTCATAAGCGCGATTTGGATTATTGTTTTGTGGTTTTTGTCCGGGATTACGTCCCCGGGTGCGTTGCCGCTTCATCATGCAAGCCCTGTATGTTTCCTGGCTTTTGTTTGGCCAATTAATGCCATGAGCAAGCTTGCAAGCCAGTTTCATGGCGTCTGCGCGACCGCTTTCAATGAAAGCTTGGCGCGCAAGGGTTTAAAATGGGGGCATGGATTGTGAACATTGTACATGGACTGCGCACAAACAACCCCAAACAGTATTTCGCAAACACATCCAACTTTGGATTTTATGCTTAGCCGATCAACTGTAAACACATGATCAAACTCTAAATCAAAGATCTAAGAATGATGCTGGGCCCCAATGCAGGCATATGGGTACATAATGAGCACTACACAAAGAATTGAAAAAGAGTTGATGATGTGTCGTTATCAAATGCAGCCCCCCTCCGGGACGCATCTTGAACGAATCTTCAATAGCTTGATTAGAAGCATTTGAAAAGAGCTTGTATGTAATGTTCATCATCATTGTGCATAATTGTGTCTCGAAACCGGCTTCAACCCCCTCAAAATCAGGTGGGATGCCAAGTGCCCATAATGACCCGGTCGATGTTGGAAAGGTCTTTGATGATTGATATATTCCCTAATCCTTGTGTGGTACGCGCCATCGCTAACACAGGGTCGCTTTGATTCATCCCAAATTCAAAGGCAAAAATGCCGTTGGGCTTTAAGAGACTGGGTAGAGCAGAAAACAAAGTTCGATAAGGGTCTAAGCCATCAGCCCCACCATCAAGTGCCATTCTTGGATCATATAATCTTACTTCATCTTCAAGTGTTGCAAGGTCTGCACTGGGGATATAGGGCGGGTTAGAGACAACACAATCGAAGCGTTCTTCAATCCCCTGATGCCAATGACCCACTTGCAAGCTAAGCCGGTTTAGCAAACCCAAGGATGCAGCATTTTCATGTGCCAGGCTCAACGCATCTGGGCATACATCTATGCCCACCCCTGACCATGCCGGGCGTTCAACCAATAGTGACATTATAATCGTGCCCGCACCAACCCCAAGATCAAGTACCCGCTTCGGCTCGTCCATGACAAAGGTCTTTAATACCATATCGACAATGACTTCGGTTTCTGGACGTGGTACCAAGGCACGACGGTCGCTATGCAAGTCTAGGGTCCAAAATCCTTTCTTGCCTATAATATGGGCGGCGGGTTCACGCGCCGCCCGCCGTGCGACATAGGTTTCAAAAGTCGCCGCAGAATTTTCGGTCAAGGTTAAATGGGGTTCGCTGATCAAGGTCGCCCGATCCAAACCTGTTGCTGCCAACAATAAAATCCGTGCATCAATCACCGGCATATCAATGCCCGCATGTTCCAGTCGCTTACGCGCTTTAGTCCAGGCTTTAACAAGGGTGAGGGGTGTTTCGGTCATGGTGGTCCCATAGAATGTAGGAGAGGTTATGTCATCGTCTTTCTCTTAATCTTGTTGACCATAATCATGAATCTGATCTTTTTTCGCAGCTGCCTGTTGACACACCCAACTTGGGTGCCTACCTCCATGTCGTGTTAGCAGTCGAGGATAGTGAGTGCTAAATCTCGGTTACCCTCAGGCATCTATACACTCAATTTAACCTGACAATTCTCTAAGGGAGCAAGTCAAATGGCATTTCGTCCGCTTGGCGACCGCGTGCTGGTAAAGCGCGTTGAAGAAGAAACCAAATCCAAAGGCGGGATCATCATTCCAGATACCGCTAAAGAAAAGCCGCAAGAAGGTGAAATCATCGCTGTAGGACCCGGTGCCCGCGATGAAGATGGCGATCGTATCGCCATGGACCTAAAGGTTGGCGACAAAATCTTGTTTGGTAAATGGTCTGGCACGGAAGTGAAGATCGATGGCGACGACCTTCTTATCATGAAGGAAAGCGACGTCATGGGCATTCTTGAATCCTAATTCTTCCTCCACTTTAAACTTTGAAAGGCACCAATCATGGCTGCAAAAATTGTATTGTTTGGTTCTGATGCACGCGACCGTATGCTTCAGGGCGTTGATATCCTGGCAAACGCCGTAAAAGTCACCCTAGGCCCAAAAGGCCGTAACGTGGTGATTGAAAAGTCCTTTGGCGCACCCCGTACAACTAAGGACGGTGTTTCAGTCGCCAAAGAAATCGAGCTGGAAGATAAGTTCCAGAATATGGGCGCGCAAATGCTGCGTGAAGTTGCGTCCAAAACCAATGACACTGCCGGCGACGGCACCACAACCGCAACCGTTCTGGCCCAAGCCATCGTGCGCGAAGGTATGAAGGCTGTATCCTCTGGACGCAACCCCATGGACCTCAAGCGTGGCATCGATAAGGCCGTGACCGAAGTTGTCACCGCATTGAAAGCCTCGGCCAAAAAAGTCTCTTCCAACGCTGAAATCGAACAAGTCGGCACCATCTCCGCAAATGGTGAAGCAGACATCGGCAAGATGATCGCAGAGGCCATGAGCAAGGTCGGCAACGAAGGCGTCATCACCGTTGAAGAAGCAAAAAGCCTTGAGTCTGAACTAGACGTCGTAGAAGGGATGCAGTTTGACCGTGGATATCTTTCGCCTTACTTCATCACTAATGCCGATAAAATGGAAGTTGCTCTCGACGATCCCTTAATCTTGATCCACGAAAAAAAGCTGTCAAGCTTGCAACCTATGTTGCCAGTGCTTGAAGCTGTCGTCCAATCGGGTCGCCCATTATTGATCATTGCAGAAGACGTTGAAGGCGAAGCCTTGGCGACTTTGGTGGTTAATAAACTCCGTGGTGGCTTGAAGGTTGCGGCTGTGAAGGCACCAGGTTTCGGTGATCGCCGCAAAGCTATGTTGGAAGACATCGCCATTTTGACCGGTGGCCAAGTGATCTCTGAAGACTTGGGCATCAAACTTGAAACCGTCACCATCGAAATGTTGGGCCGGGCCAAGAAGGTCAATATCACCAAAGAAAACACCACCATCGTTGATGGCATTGGTGAAAAGGCCGACATCGAAGGCCGCATCGCACAAATCAAGCGTCAGGTTGAAGAAACCACGTCTGACTATGACCGTGAAAAGCTGCAAGAGCGTTTGGCCAAATTGGCTGGCGGGGTTGCTGTGATCAAGGTTGGCGGTGCGACTGAAGTTGAAGTCAAAGAGCGCAAGGATCGCGTCGATGATGCATTGAACGCAACCCGTGCTGCGGTTGAAGAAGGCATAGTTGCTGGCGGCGGTTGTGCTTTGTTGCGCGCTTCCAAGGCTATTAAGGTCAAAGGCATCAATGATGACGAAGAAGCTGGCGTGAACATTGTTCGCCGGGCGCTGCAAAGCCCGATCCGTCAGATCGTCGAAAATGCTGGCGTTGAAGGTTCAATCGTTGTTGCGAAAATCCTTGAAAACGCTTCGGTTTCCTACGGCTTCAACGCCCAGACCGAAGAATATGTTGACATGATCGCAACCGGCATCATTGACCCCGTCAAAGTTGTCCGCACTGCATTGCAAGATGCCGCTTCGGTTGCCTCATTGTTAATCACCACCGAAGCTACCATCGCTGAAGCACCTAAAAAACCTTCCCCAGGCGGTGCTCCAGGGGGCATGCCAGGTGGTATGGGTGGCATGGGCGACATGGACTTCTAAGAAGTCCATAAAGTCGCCCATCATTAAAAGTGCTGGGATTTGCTATGCAAATGACCATTATTTATTCTGGGATTTGCTATGCAAATGACCATTATTTATTCTGGGATTTGCTATGCAAATCCCAGTGGCGACATGGACTTCTAAGAAGTCCATAAAGTCGCCCATCATTAAAAGTGCTGGGATTTGCTATGCAAATCCAAAGTTGCACTAGCTAAGTGTTGATTGATGGTCGCGATAGGCTTGAAGTCAGCTTATCCCATTCATTTTAATGCTTTTTTCTTTCAAGATACATCCCCCTGATTGGTATTGATCCTCGCCATGATGATATACTCCCGATCTATCATGGCGAAGGCCATGCTGATCATGTAACCTTCTAACTTGCATGCCCACCACAGCCTCTTGGCGGGTGCAATCGATTGCGATATGGATAAATTCAATGAGCCGCTCCGTTCAAGGAGATGGGTGATATGGCTACACAAAGGGGTCATAGCATCGATGTGGCCTTGGGAGGAAAAGATGTCCACGAGTCTCCAACCGCGTTTGTCGCTATGGCGCATTGCAGAAATGAATTTAGGCTTTTTGGGACTACAATTCAGCTTTGGCTTGCAACAGGGCAATATGGGCCCAATCTATAGTTATTTGGGAGCGGATGAAGCTTCCTTACCGTTGTTACAATTAGCCGGGCCACTCACCGGATTGATCATTCAGCCGATTGTAGGAGCGATGAGTGATCGGACAGCTTCGCGTTGGGGTCGGCGCACACCTTATTTTATTGTCGGGGCCATTATGTGCTCCTTTGGCCTGTTCTTTATGCCGCTTAGCTCCAGCATTGTGATGGCGGTATCGCTCCTATGGATATTGGATGCTGGCAATAACATCACGATGGAGCCTTACCGCGCCTATGTTAGTGATCGTTTGGCACCCGATCAGCGTCAGTTCGGCTTCTTGTCCCAAAGCGCATTTACGGGGCTTGCCCAAATGCTCGCTTATCTGTCACCCTCCATCATGATTAATCTTTTGGGTTTTAGTATTGATGATGTGGATTCGCGCAATATCCCCCATGTGACCAAAGTCGCTTTTACGATCGGTGCTGTTTTGTCACTCACAACCATCCTATGGTCAGTATTACGGGTACGTGAATTACCACTGACGCAAGCGCAAATTCAATTAATCTCTAGTAAGCCCTTAACGGTGAAGGCAACATTGATGGAGATTTGGCACGCGATTTTGGAAATGCCACTTGCGATGAGAAAACTTGCAGTGATGAGCTTGTTTCAATGGTATGGTATGGCTGCTTATTGGGGCTATATCGTCTATGCGATTAGCCGCTCTGTCTATGGCACATCGGATCCCACATCGACCGGATTTCGTATGGCAGTAGTGACCAATGGCGAGATTGGTGGCTTTTATAATGGTATCGCGTTTTTAGCAGCATTTGCCATCGTGCCCTTCACCCGTCGATTTGGTGCGGCTACCATGCATGCAGTTTGTTTAATCTTGGCAGGACTTGGTATGCTGGCCATTCCCCATATCACCCATAAAGCATTATTGTTTATTCCAGCCATCGGGGTTGGTCTTGGCTGGGCCAGCATCATGGGCAACCCTTACATCATCCTCGCTAACGCAATTCCCCCAGAGCGGACCGGGGTTTATATGGGCATTTTTAACATGATGATCGTAATCCCCATGTTGTTAATCGCGGCCACCTTACCGTTTTACTATAAGCCTTTGATGGGTGGCGACGCGCGCAATGTCATAACTATGTCTGGGATTTTGATGATTTGCGCAGCTGTTGCGGTGTTTTGGGTGCGCGATAAATCCCCCAAAATCTTTGTTGCTTAATGGGTTCAGCTTGACATGCGCACAATCAATTCGGGCTTCATGACGATGGAGGCTGTTTCTTGGTCTCCTATGCGCTTGATCAGGCAATCGATCAAATAATGAGCACCCGCCGCAATATCTTGTCGGATGGTGGTCAGGCGTGGCACCAATTGCTGGGCTAAGGGCAAATCATCATAGCCCACAACTCTAACTTGATCGGGAACAATTAGGCCTTGTTCGGATAGAGCGCGCAAGGCATTCATCGCCATCACATCTGAGGCTGCAAAAATGCCATCAGGCTTGGCGCCATTTTCAAGCCAAGCGGTGATCTCTGAATCTTGGCCATCCGCAGTGAGGTGGGTCGGCACCACTTGTAGCTGATGTGCAAGACCCATAGGCTCTAGTGCTGCGCGGAATCCTTCCAGCCTTTGGCCAATTTCCATCGCACGGGGATCGCCAAAAAAAGCTAAATTGCGACAACCCCGGTCGAGCAAATGCTGCCCAGCCAACTTCCCACCCAGAAAGTTATCGGAACCAATCGAGCAATGCACTTGACCAGGCTTATATCCACCCCAAACGACTAAAGGGTGATAGGTCGCAGCCACTTTGTCTAACACAGCTGACTGGTCGGACTGGCCAATAATGATCAAGCCGTCACAGCGCCCGCTATCGATCATGCGTTCAAGCCATTCTGCATTTTCAGGTATCACACGTGACAGCAATAAATCAAAGCCGCGCTCGGTTAATCCGTCTGCCAAATGCCCCAAAAGCGCCATGAAAAAGGGGTCAGACACGTGTTGATTGCGTTCATGGCCGACATGGATTACCACACCTATGGCACCGGTTTTTTGCATGCGAAGATTACGAGCAACAACGCTGGGCTGAAACTCATATTGTTTGGCGAGCGTCTGGATACGGTTGCGCGTGTCGATGCTGATCAGGCTACTGTTAGATAAAGCGCGCGAAACAGTTGCGGTGGATACTCCCGCAAGTTTAGCAAGATCGCCGATATTTTTAATGCGGATTGACTGGTTCATGGGCAATCTTGAACCATGACAGCTTGCATGTGGCAAGCGAACAGAAATTGTGCCATTCAATTGGCCCCTTCACGTTTAAGAGCCAGTCGATACAATACGCGTTTTTGCCCCGTGCAACTCAAGGTAAGAAGATGGGGCAATCGACCCCCCAAATTGGCGCGCCTTTAAAACATGGTCAGCCCGTGGATCGCGGCCCTTTAGACCCCAATAATCAACAAAACTAACTACTTCGAGTGATGGGAGAACCTGCCACGCATAGGCTTGAAGTGGCTCCTCTGAAGGATTGGCTAGAACCAATCCTGTGCCGTTGAGGGGTTGATAGGGGCCAAAAAGGCTGGGGGCCACCATACCATAAAGGCCGGTCGGGCCTTGAACGCCACTTGGATTGAACACTTGTTTTTGTGTGGACCAGAACAAATAATAAAGACCATGATAGACAAAAACATGTGGCCGCTCTAACTCATTGGTGAGGCCGTCTGCGTCAATTAAGGCTGGCATAAGCTCAAAAGGTTTCAGCCCATATCTATCTGAGGCCTGCGCTATACCGATTACGCCATCATAATGCGAAGTGGATTGATGTTCAGGCTTGGACGCGGTGAACAAAAGATAGCCTTGACCATTAGCAGGGTCACGAAACCAATAAGGATCGCGAAAGCCTTTGATCCGTCCTGGAATGCCAGGCGTTCGAGCAACATCGGTATAAAGTTGACCCGTATTGATGACACTTTGGGTAAGATCGCGCCAATTCCTTGTAACTGGGACATTGCGGGTGAAGACTAAATCGGCCTGGGCATGAAATAATCGCTGCTCAAAGCTACAAACCTCTTCGCCACGCCGGCCAGAAGCGGTGAACCAAAGTGTCATAACATTGGTTTTTAGATCAAGTCGGGTGGAGCCAGACCATTCCCGGCTACCCGGCGAAAAACCATCGGGAAGTAAATTCCCGCAGTCATGCCAAACCCGATCACGCCGCATCAAAAGCCGCAAGCGCGCACAGGTATGACGCATATCGGGGTCCTGCGCACGCGGGGCGCATAACATTACCCATAAACTAGCCCCATCGACCTGCGCCAAATCACCTGCATCGGTCTGCACACCCCAAATGTCCCACAAGGTCTGACTGGGATCAAAGTGCCAAATATCTTGTGCTTCAAATACCCGCGGACAAGGCAGAGGATGATCAAAAATACCCCGCACATCATGGTTTCGCCAAACGTTGCTTGTCACATTTCGCGATGATTCTAAAGGGTATTGCGCCGATGAGTGAACGAAAATCTCCATATTCGGCTTCTAGACTTGGAATTGATCCAGTTCAACAATCGATTGCATTTCGTGCAATCTTTTCTCCTTTCTTCTGTCTAATAGCAAATCATTGATCCCATATATTTCATCGTAAAATCATGAAATATGCATAAATTTGACTGCAAAGGATTGCATAAAAGTGTTGCAATCGATTGCGTCTTTGCTAGTTTCTCACCAAGCGAACTTAAATGAGATCGCACTAAGATCATTGAGGGGAAACAAATGAAGGCCATTGAACTTAAATCCTATGTGTCTGCGCTCGCACTGGGGTCCGCTATGGCGGTTTATGCCCCTGCTTTTGCGCAACAACCGGCTGCACCCGATCCAGCAGCACCTGTCGCGGCAACGGACGATCCACCTCAAGGCTTAGATGTGATTGTTGTTACAGCTTCTGGACGCGATAAAACCCAGCTCAACAGTTCAGTGTCGGTGACATCGGTCAATGCTTCTGTGATTTCAGATTTCCTACCTAGTTCTGAATCAGAATTATTGCGAATGATCCCTGGAATTCAAGTTGCGGGTACTGCGGGCCCTGGTGGTAATGCTAATATAGCTGTACGTGGCTTGCCTGTTGCGACCGGCGGCTCGCCATTCGTACAAATCCAAGAAGATGGATTACCAACGGTTTTGTTTGGCGACATTCAGTTTGGGAACAATGATTATTGGACCAAGTTTGATGCTACAGTCGCTAGTGTAGAAGGTGTACGGGGCGGGTCGGCTTCTACTTATGCTTCCCAAGCACCCGGTGCCGTCATCAATTATATCAGCCATACTGGCCTACAAGAAGGTGGGTTTGTTCAATTGAGTCAAGGCCTTGGCTTTAAAGAAACCAAATTGGATTTCCGCTATGGTGGCCCCATCAACGATACGACTCGTTTTCATGTCGGTGGATTTGTGAAAAATGGCCGGGGGCCGCTGAAAGCAGGCTATGATGTCAGCCAAAGTTATCAAATCAAAGGCAATATCACCAAGGAATTAGATGGTGGTAAAGGCTATTTACGTGTCTTGTTTAAAACAGCAAACACCCAAGAACCCAATTATACGGGTTCACCGGCAATTGCGACCATCAATGGTCTCAGCGTCAAAAATGTTAAGGCCTTCCCAGGTTTTGATGGCCGCAAAGGCTCTAATTATTCGATTTATAACCAGAGCTTCCAGATTCTTAACCGTGAAGGCGTTTTAGAACGCGTGAAAATGGACGGCATAACCACTAAGGCTAATTCCTTGGGTGCACAGTTCCGATACGCATTTTCGGACATGGTTAGTGTGGACAACAATATGCGCTGGACTCAGATGAGTGGTGGTTTTGCGTCTCCGTTCTTTAATCTAAGCTTGGCTTCTGGCGTCATTGGGTCTGTCATTGCAAGACCGGGCCTTGAAGACGCTAAAGTTGCATCCATACGCTATGCCAATGGCCCCAAATCAGGTCAGGTTTTTACTGGTCGTTATGTCGACAACAACGTCAATGTGCGAACCAATATTCGCGATATTGGCAGTTTTGCTAATGATTTAACTGTTTCGGGAAAATTTGACACCCAATTGGGCCGAGTCACTGCGCGGGCCGGTTATTTCTATATGGACCAAAACATTGCCATGGATTGGCATGTGAACAAATCTTTGCGTGAAGTAAGTGGCAAAAATCCCGCTCAGCTTGATCTCTATGATGCCGCTGGCAACAAACTGACCCAAGATGGTATCTCAGGCTACAATAATAATTGGGGTGAATGCTGCGCCCGCGACTATGATTTGTCCTATACCAATACCGCACCTTACATCGCCCTTGATCTTGATAGCGAGAAATTCGGTTTAGACGGAAGCGTGCGTTTTGAAACCATTAATGCCTCTGGTTATGCCATCGCGGGTGGGAAGGAATTTTTGGTCACTAATAATGGTGTGCAAATCGCCGCCATAACCGCCAATGGTAACCGTGAAACCCTGGACTATAGCCGCACTTATACATCTTGGTCTTTCGGCGGGTTGTATAAGTTAAACACGGACACTAGTCTTTTTGCCCGCACTTCAAAAGGTGGGCGTTTTAATGGCGATCGTCAAACCGTTAGCGGCAAGATCAACCCCGATGGAAGTTTAAACCAAGCAGGCCGCACGGCTTCGGTTGATTTTGTCAATCAATCCGAGCTGGGGGTCAAAAACCGTGGTGCAGTGTTTGACGGTCGCTACACCTTAGAAGTAACCTTACTCAAAGGGGATTTTAAGCAAAGCACCTATGAATTGACCGCCACGCGTTGCCCGGGTGGGGCTGGTGGTTGTATTATTGATGCACGCTATGAATCAAGCGGGGCAGAGTTTTATTCCACCTATAGACGTGGCCCCCTGTCTTTGATTGGTAATGCCACCTATTCGAATGCAAAACGTTCAGGGGCCGATAGCAACGGTAAACCAACGCCATTTAGTCGTGCACCTGGGATTGCGGATCTAAGCTATACTTTGTCTGCCAATTATGATTTTGGTGAGCGTGCTTCCCTAGGCATCAGCACAACTGGACAAACAGCTGCCATCGATGATGCAGGGCGCGAATATCCAGGTGCGGCGATCTTTAACGCGATTGCTAAAGTCACTCTGGTCAATAATTTGGAGCTAAGTCTGCAAGCTTATAATCTTTTTGACACGTTTGACTTACGTGGAAATGGTGGTGTTGCTGATACTTCTGTTATCCCCAATGTGATCAGCGGTAATCCTGCTTTGGGGCGTACAGTCACAGCGGCCATCCGCTATACTTTCTAACCATTGACGGTTAGACTTCTTGCTCTCTGCTTGGATATTAAGAGATCAGTCAGGCCGATCGCAACCGCGGTCGGCCTTTATGATATGAGCTTATAAACGGTATAGGGACAAAGCTACATGATCATTGCGCAAGATCGTCTCATCTCATCAATTGTTATTGTCGGGGGCGGATCGGCTGGCTGGATGACGGCAGCTGCCTTGTGCAATGCGCTCCAAACCCGCTGCAAGCTTACACTCATCGAGTCGGAACAAATTGGCACAGTCGGTGTGGGTGAGGCGACCATTCCGCCAATCCGAACCTTTAATGAGATGCTGGGGATTGATGAACGCGACTTTGTGCGCGCCACCCAAGGCAGCTTCAAACTTGGCATTGAGTTTGTGAATTGGGGCAAGCTTGGTGGGCGTTACTTCCACCCTTTTGGTCCCCACGGTCGCGCCTTTGATATTGTCGGCTTGCATCAACATTGGCTGAAAGCCAAACAGGAAGGCGAAACCGCAAGCTTTGATGCGCATTCCATGGCTTGGGCTTTAGCGCGTGCTGGAAAGTTCATGCGCCCAAGCCAGGACCCGCGTAGCGTGCTTTCAACTTTTGACTATGCTTATCATTTTGACGCTGGGCTCTATGCCAAATTCCTGCGCGCCTATAGCGAAGCACGCGGGGTGGAGCGGGTGGAAGGCAAGATCGCCAAAGTGGATCAAGATGGTGAGACAGGATGTATTACCCAAGTTGCCCTTGAAGATGGGCGCAGCTTTGGTGGCGATCTCTTCATCGATTGTTCGGGCTTTCGCGGGCTATTGATCGAAGATGCTTTAAAAACTGGGTATGAAGATTGGTCCCATTGGCTGCCCTGTGATCGCGCGGTTGCGATGGCGTGCACCAAGGCTGGAGATTTTACCCCTTATACCCGTTCCACCGCTCAGGCGGCTGGTTGGCAATGGCGCATTCCGCTGCAGCATCGCACCGGCAATGGCTATGTCTATTGCAGCCAGTTTATCTCCGACGATGAAGCCGAAGCCACCTTGCGCGCTTCTTTGGACGGCGAACCCTTAGCCAAGGCCAATCGACTTTCGTTTGTAACCGGGCAACGCAAACTATTCTGGAACAAGAATGTCGTTGCTATAGGCTTATCCAGTGGATTTTTGGAACCGTTGGAATCAACCAGCCTACATCTTATCCAAGCAGGGATTTCCAAGCTATTGGCGCTGTTCCCGACTAAGGATTTCGACCCTCTGGTGCGCGATGAATACAATCGGATAGCCAGTACGGAGTTTGAGCGCATCCGCGATTTCATCATCCTGCATTACAAGCTAACCACGCGCGATGATGCGGCCCTTTGGCGCTATTGTGCGGCCATGTCGATCCCAGACAGCGTTCAGTTTAAGATTGATCATTTTAAGCGCTTTGGCCGCCATATTGCGCGCGATATGGATCTGTTTGGGCAACCCAGTTGGCTCGCGGTTCATTTAGGGCAGGGCAATTGGCCAGAAAGCCAAGACCCCTTGATCCATTACCGCACCGTCGACGCCGCCGCATATCTTGGCAAGTTGCGCGCCGCCATGACCCATGAGGCAGAGCGCGCGCCGACCCATCAAAGCTTTATCGATCAGCATTGCAAAGCCGAAGCGGTTTCTTAGATGCAAGATGGGCTTGGGTTACGCCAACGCGCTTTTGGTTGCCGGGAACGCCAAGAAACAGAAGAAGCCTTTGGCTGGATCCAAAAGGCTGCAGCCTTATTGCCCCAAGATCCCGTAACCGCCTTTGGCCATGCACAATTGGCATTTGAGACCGGCAGGCCAGCAGCTGGCCTATTTGAGAAAGCGGCGCGACTTGATCCGTCGAACTTACAGATCTCCCACAACCACGCTGCGGCCCTGGTTCAAGAGGGGCAAACCGATCGCGCAATCGGCTTGGTGGAAGAAAATCTGATCCGCCACCCCGACTGGTTAGCTGGCCATGCTTTATTGTCCAAAATCCGAACCATTTGCGGCCATCCCATTGGCGCCAATTACGCTAATGCCTGCGCCCGCCAACCCACTAACATGGGGCTGCATTTAGCGTGGTTTCAACTGATGGCCTTGGCCAAGAATTGGGACAAAGCTCGCGAAATTTTGGACCTTGCAAAGGCCCGCATGGGTGAAACCCAGGGCCTGATCATGTCGCGATTGTTTCTGGCAAGCCAAATTGAACTTGAGCAGTCCAAACCCGATTTATCCCGTGATTTGTTTGTGGGTTATGATCATTGGCATGATCCGGGCTTTGATCTATGCCGGGTGCGTTACTTCTTAAGGCGGGGTGAGATTGAGCGGGCAGCTTTTTTTGCGAATCGCCATCTTCAAAGCCAAACTCAATCCTTGTTTCTGCCCTATTTGAGCTTGATCTGGCGCTTGAATGACGATCCCAAGGCCCACTGGCTTGACCGGGGATCTCAGCTGATCAAGACTATTGAAATCGCACTCATGCCCGATGACCTTGCAAACTTAGCGCAGGTTTTACGCGACCTTCATAAGGCAAAATCACCCTATCTGGAACAATCGGTGCATGGCGGCACCCAAACCGATGGCCAAATCCTGTTCCACCATGACCCAGCCATTCAAGTCATTCGCGGTCGGATTACGACAGCGGTTAAGGGCTATCTTGACGCTTTGCCGCCACAAGAGCTCGGTCACCCTTTGTTGGGGTGTGCGCGCGGACCCATTGCATTTGCGGGCAGCTGGTCGGTCTGGCTGATGTCTAAAGGATTTCACTCAACCCACACCCACCCACAAGGCGTTATTAGCTCAGCATTTTATGTCGATCTGCCCAGCACCGAAAATCTTGGTTCACCGCCTGCTGGTTGGCTGGAATTGGGGGCACCACCACCCAATTTGAACCTTAGTTTGCCAGCTTATACACATATAGAGCCAAAGCCCGGGCGTTTGGTTTTGTTCCCATCAACCCAATGGCACGCCACCAAGCCATTTCAAACAGGCGAGCGTTTAACCATTGCCTTTGATGTAACATTGCCTCAAATCCCCAAGCCTGACAACACACCAATTTAGATCCTTACACCCTAGCCAATTCCCATTTTTTCACCGATCATTTATACCTTGCCAGTGGTTTTGTCCTCCATGATAATGATCAACCGTTTGAGGTGCTAACGCCATGATCTGGGCCCATCATTGGCTACTTACTTCGATCGTGCTTAAGCTGCCCTCACCTGATCTAGAAAGCTTACCACCGCGCGCTTTAGATTAACGGCTTGCACCCCCAATTCACGAGCTGCGGCGAGGCTTTGTTCGGCTGCAGCGCCTGTTTCTGTGGAGCCTTGCTGAACCAGGCCAATAGCTTGGCTAACTTCTGAAGTTGCAGCAGCCACATCGGACGTGTTTTGAGTGATTTCGCGTACAGCAATCATTTGCTGTTCCACCGAAGTAGAAATGGTTGCCGAGATTTCGTTGATTTCTACAATCGTGCTTGAAATACTGTCGATCGCACCAACGGCCAATTGGGTAGCATTTTGAACACCATTGATTTGGGAACTAATTTCTTCGGTTGCTTTGGCCGTCTGTTCTGCCAAGCTTTTAACTTCGGACGCAACCACAGCAAAGCCCTTGCCTGCTTCACCTGCGCGGGCCGCTTCAATGGTGGCGTTAAGAGCCAACAAATTGGTTTGGCTCGCAATATCTGAGATCAAGCTGACAACTTCACCAATTTTTCCGGCCGCCTCGGACAAAGCAATCACAGTCGCATTGGTTTCTGATGCTTTTCGTTCCGCTTCACGGGCGATCTGTGCAGCCATTTGAACTTGGTTTGCAATTTCAGAAATCGATGCCGACATTTCTTCTGACGCAGATGCAACTGTCTGAACATTGGCGGCTGAAGTATCTGCGGTGCGTGCAACTGCATTGGAGTGGGTGGAAGTTTCTTGCGCTGTCCTGCTTAATGTTTCTGAGGTGGTTTCAAGTTCGGTTGCCGCTGCAGTCACCGTGTCAACGACTTGTGCGACAGAGGCATCAAAATTATTGGCCAACTCAAGCATAAGTTCACGTTTTTCGGCCTCTGTTGCTTTCTGTTGCTCTTGATTAGTCATCTCAAGGCGACGCATCTCTCGAGCATTCGCAACAAAAACTTGCAGGGCTTTACGAAGCCTACCCACATCATCGCGCCGGTCTAGATCATCGACACTCGTGTCAATCTTGCCTTTGGCAACTTCTTCCATCAGCTCAGTTGTTCGCGCAAATGGGTTGGCAATGATATTGGAGAGGAATAAAGCCATCGCACCACCAACAATCAGATTGACAACAATCATAATGATGGAATGATTGACTGTCTCTACCAGTTTTTCACTCAATAAAGAACCAATTCGATTTTGTTCTGCTTCGGTTTGGTTCAGGAGGGCCTCACTCACATCGCCAAGTTTTGGACCTATCTGGTTACGTAGTGCAACGGCCTTGACATCAATCTTGATACGTTCTGCAACAGCCACATATTGATTGGTTAAATCAATCATAGTCGTAATGAGAGCTTTCCTTTTAGAGCTGGTTGTCAATTGACGGGCTTTTTTCAATGCGTCGATGACTTCTATCTTGAGTTGTCGGACCTTTTTAAGCTCATCGATGTTGGAATTTGCTTCAAATTTTAAGGCGTGGATGCGCATTGTTTGGAATTGCTCAGCAGCCTTGCTTACGACCATCGACTCGTTGGCAATCATCAGATAATTGTTGACTTGACTTTGCATATTCTTGGCTTCCAAAGCAAGGAAGCCAAGGGCGACAGTTACCATAACAATGAGAATTCCAAAGGAGATTTTGATTTTTTGGGCAACTGGTGCATGTCTGGTAAAGTACAGAAACATAGTATTCCTCGAGCAATTGGTATCCACTCTTATTGGATATGAATAAAACTAAAGAATCGTTTATTTTATGGGAGCATGATCTTTTTTGACATTACATTATAAATATAAAAACTAAGGAAAAATATTAGCCTTCTGGCTACGATCACTTTGCTTTTGTTTGATAAGATTGGAGTTTTGGTATGGCAGTAGCTAAATTGGAAAAAAATGGGGCAATTGCCACCATTACGATCACGCGTCCTGATACCTTGAATGCATTGGGCCAAGTTGGCGACGGCGATGTGATTTCAGGTTTGTGTGGCGTTATCAATGCCGATCGTGCCATCAAAGTTGCGATCCTGACCGGTGAGGGCAGGGCGTTTTCTGCTGGTGGCGATGTTAAAGCGATGAAGGAACGAAGCGGTGCTTTTGCAGGCAGTCCAGCTGAAATTCGCGAATCCTATCGTGGCAATATCCATAAAATCATTAAAGCCTTATGGAACCTTGAAGTACCCTTAATCAGTGCAGTGAATGGCCCTGCGATCGGGCTTGGGTGTGATGTTGCTTGCATGGGAGATATCCGAATAGCGAGTGAAACAGCAAAATTTGGCGTCACTTTCTTGAAACTTGGCTTGATCCCAGGTGATGGCGGCGCATGGCTGACACCACGCATTATTGGCTGGAGCAGGGCGTGTGAGCTTTTGTTTACCGGAGAGGTGATTGATGCAGAGACCGCACGCGAATGGGGCTTTGTTACCCGCGTGGTATCACCTGAAGCCTTGATGGACGAAGCGCGCAGCATAGCTCAAAAAATCGCCAACCAACCCGTGCATGCTTTGCGGGTGACCAAGGCCCTGATGCGGCAGGGACAAAGTGCTCAATTTGAGACCATCATGGAATTATCGGCGGCTTCGCAAGGTTTAATGCATCATACCAGCGACCATGCAGAAGGGGTGGCAGCTGTTCTTGAAAAGCGAACGCCATGCTTCACCGGCCAATGAAGCAACTTGTTTGCTGGCTTGGGCTTGCCGCGCTAGGCGCTTGCGACCTAGGCGATGCCTATCAAGATCCACGTGACCGAGGTAGAAGTGGTGGAACCTTGAGCTGGCGTTTGGTAGAGCAACAAGGCGGTGCAGCTGTCTTTTTGGCCCGGCCAGGAGCGGCACCTGATTTGGTGCTTTGGTGCGATGGCAATGGCGAGGTGACTTTACGCGCGCATGTGTTTGCTAATCCTAAACCAAATCCAGATTTGATACTTAAAACTTCTGGCGGCCAAATCAGGTTTGAACAAGTGCGTCGCCAAGGCGGTATGCGGGCGAGTGACCGCAAGCTAGTTGAAGGCCAGATTGGTTTAGATCGTTCCGGAGTTGCTGCAACTATTCTAGCGGCAAGTGATTTGACCTTAATGTCGGGTGAGGTTGTCTATCAAAGTGTGTCTGGCCATTCCGCCAATGTGTTACCGGTCTTTATGAAGGCCTGTAGCAAATAATGCACCTTGTTCTAGCTGCCCCTCACTCGAACCAAGTCGAGAGCTAACGCAACCATCACAATGGAGAGATAGCATGATCGGAATTTACGCCCATTTTACCATTCAGCCCGGGAAACAGGCAGAATTTGAGGCCTTGATGACAGAGTTTGTGACCAAGGTAAAAGCCACAGAGCCTGGTGCCACGGTTTATCAATTGTGCAAAAGTGCTCTAGCTGAAGATGACTATTTCATGTTGGAACTTTACGCAGATCAAGCTGCTTTCGATGCACATGCCAAGACCGAGCATATGGCGGCACTGGGTGGTAAAATTGGACATTTTCTGGCGCATCCGCCCAAGATTATGCGAGGCCCTGCGATTTTTTAGGTCGAGATTGGGTTTGCACAGGGCCAAGCATGCAAAAGCTAAAGAAGGCAAATGCGCGGGCTTAGCCGCCCGCTAGTTTGCGCATGAATTTTCCAGTCTGACCGCCACCTTGCTCATAGGCTTCGTGGCCAGCTGGATCACAAATCCGATCCCAATTGTCACGCACTTCTTCGGCTGTAATGCCGTCGGTCTTTAGACAAATGCCGTCTGTTTCATAGATTTTGGCGACAGCAAATACGCCTGCCCCCGCAGAAAGCACAGTGCCGGTCGGTGCATCTTCGCTGACCAGAAACATCACCCCAGGGGTCACGTATTCTGGTTTCAACAATTCAAGCATGGCGGGCGGCATCAGGTTTTCTGTCATGCGTGTTGCTGCAACCGGGCTGATCGCATTGACCTTGATGTTGTGTTTCGCGCCTTCCAGTTTGAGAGTATTCATGAAGCCATAAAGCGCTAGTTTCGCGGCACCATAATTGGTTTGGCCAAAATTGCCGTACATGCCGCTCGATGAAGTGGTCACAACAATGCGGCCATAGTTTTGGGCCTTCATGATTTCCCAGATAGCTTTGACGGGCTTTACTGTGCCCATCAGATGCACATTCATCACCACTTCAAAATCGGCGATCTCCATTTTGGAGAAGCTTTTGTCGCGTAAAATGCCAGCGTTGGCGATCAATACATCAATCCGCCCCCACTTTTCCATGACTTGGGCGACCATATTGGCGACACCCGCATCGTCGGTAACAGAGGCTCCATTGGCGATGGCCTCTCCGCCAAAGGCTTCAATCTCAGCGACAACGGCTTGTGCCGCCGCCGAATTGCCCCCGGTACCATCCATCGCGCCGCCAAGATCATTGACCACAACTTTGGCCCCGCGCCGCGCAAGCTCTAGAGCATGCTGCTTGCCCAGACCACCACCGGCACCAGTCACAATGGCAACTTGGCCATCAAAGCGAATATCTGACATCCCCATCTCTCCTGAGTATTATAGTTGTTGGCATTGAATTATAAAGTTGCCTTGCCTACAGCTTACGCGGGCGTCAAGGGAAAGTGGCATGGCTTGATTTACGCTTGATTTATACCTGATCTGCAAATTGTTAGACATTATCCTGTTAATCCCCTTTTGTCTGCCAAGACGCCACGCTAGGATTTTAGATGCCTTGGCGCATGGTGTGACAGGCCAATAAAGGATTTAAGTCGATGAATTCTAAGTTTTTACTTGCAGCAAGCCTAAGCGCTTTACTTCTCAGCAGTGGGGCCCGTGCGGACGAAGGCATGTGGACATTTGACGCTTTCCCAGCGGCGAAAATGAAATCGACCTATGGCTTTGCACCAGATCAAGCTTGGTTGACCAAGGTTCAACAATCAGCGGTTCGGCTTTCGGTTGGCTGCTCGGCAAGCTTGGTTTCTGATACGGGTCTAATTTTGACCAATTGGCATTGCGCCTCTTCGTGCGTCGCAGATTTATCTAGCGCGGAAAGAGATTATGGTTTGAAAGGGTTCTTAGCGGCCACTTTGACAGACGAAAAGGTCTGCCCTGGAATGGAAGCTGAAGTGCTTGTCTCCATCACCGATAAGACTGCGCAAGTGAAAGCCGCAACGAAAGGCGTTGAGGCTTCTAAAGTCGCCCAAATTCGTAGTGTAGCCATCACGAAGTTGGAAGAAGAAGCTTGTAAAGATGCAGACAAAGACTTGTTTCGCTGCGACATGATCTCTTTGTTTCGAGGTGGGCAATATAAATTATATAAATATCGGATCTATAAGGACGTCCGTTTGGTGTTCTCGCCCGAAAACGTGATGGGCTTTTTTGGCGGTGACCCCGACAATTTCAATTTCCCCCGCTATAATCTCGATAGTGCCTTTTTACGCGCCTATGAGAACGGCAAGCCTGTATCCACACCAACCCATTTGACCTGGACGACAGAAACGCCAAAAGATGGCGAAGTGGTCTTTGTGGCGGGCAACCCCGGCTCAACCGAGCGTTTGCGGACCACCAGCCAATTGAAGTTCGAGCGCGACTATCGCCTCCTTACCCGCCAATTGGTCCGCTCAGAATTGCGTGGGCGTTTGATCGAATATCGCACCAAAAATGACGAGGCCAAGCGTAGTGCCGAGGAAACCCTCTTTGGTGTTGAAAATAGTTTTAAAGCCCAATATGGCCAGCAGCGCGCCCTAATGGACCCCCATTTTTTCGCAATCAAAGAAAAGGAAGAAGCCAATCTGAAAGCTAAAGTTCGCGCCAATCCAAAACTATTGGCCACAATTGGCGATCCCTGGGCAGAGATTGATGCCGCTTTGACCAAGCAGCAAGATCTTTTCTTGGAGCATGAGTTTTTGGAAGCGCGTGCGGGTTCAATTTCAGGACTCTATGGTGCTGCCCGGCAATTGGTGCGCATCGCCAATGAACGTGCTAAGCCATTAGCTGAAAGATTGCCCGGCTTTTCTGACGCGGCGATAGGACAAACCGAGAAGCAGCTTCTAACCGAAACCCCCATCTATAAGGACATGGAGGTTATAGGCCTAGAATTGTGGCTTTCTAAAGCGCGCGAATATCTGACCGCTGATAATCCTTCGATCAAGCGCTTGTTGGGTGCTGAGAGCCCTGAAGGGCTGGCTGCACGCGCGATTGCTGGCACGAAGCTGACAGATAAGGCCGCTCGTGAAGCTTTGATCAAAGGCGGGAAAGCTGCCATTGATGCCTCCACTGATCCTTTGATTGTCTTGGCGCGTCGCGCTGAAACCGATGCACGGGCGATCAATGTTAAAATGAACCAAGAGGTGAATGGACCGATTTCTCAGGCAGCCGAAAAAATCGCCAAAGCGCGCTTTGCTATTTACGGTACCAATGTCTATCCCGATGCGACCTTTACCTTGCGTCTATCCTATGGCGTCGTGAAGGGCTGGAACTATGCGGGCGTTACCGTACCCGCGACGACCACTATAGGGGGTTATTTTGAGCGCGCTTCAGGTGAATTTCCATACGTTGCCGCCCCATCTTGGCTTGCCGCAAAGTCAAGTTTGGATCAATCAACCCC
Source organism: Candidatus Phycosocius spiralis (assembly GCF_030158815.1). Lineage (GTDB taxonomy): Bacteria > Pseudomonadota > Alphaproteobacteria > Caulobacterales > Aquidulcibacteraceae > Aquidulcibacter > Aquidulcibacter spiralis. The sequence continues at coordinate 28,601 of NZ_BPFZ01000009.1, read as the reverse complement.
GTTCAATATTGTGAGCACCAATGATATTATTGGCGGTAATTCTGGCTCGCCTTTGATCGATAAGCAAGGGCGCGTCGTTGGGGCGGTCTTTGATGGCAATATTCACTCGCTGGGTGGCAATTATGCCTATGACGGGCGGTTAAACCGCACGGTCTCTGTGACCACCGCCTCCATCACAGAAGCCTTGCGTAAGATCTATAAAGCCGATCGCTTGGTGGCGGAATTGAAAAGTAAGTAAGCCTTGAGAGCGCACTTTGTTGCATGAGCGATAAGGTGCGCTTTGACCTTGCCGTTTATGGGCATAGCACCCTATGCCCGTACCATGCCGTTGATCGCGCGTATGACCCTTTTTATGATGCTGGCGCATGTCTCGTTGGGGGCAATTTTACCTTATCTGCCAGTTTGGCTTGCGACAACAAAGGGCCTAACCGGCGCGCAAATTGGGGTCATACTCGCTTCATCCAGTTTTGGCCGCATTCTGGTTGGTCCATTGGCTGCGGCCTGGGCGGAAGGGCGGTCCGATCGACGCACGCCTTTGATTGTTTTTTCAGCGGCAACCGCTCTTGGCTATCTCAGTTTACCATTTCTGGGTGTCTTCTGGCCTGTGGCGCTGGCGTGCTTTCTGGCGGGGGTTATGTTTCAATGCCTATTTCCCTTTGGGGAGGCGGGCATTATGCGTGTTACCGCCCACTCTTACCGTTGGCCATATGCCCGCGCGCGTGCCGCCGCTTCGGCGGCGTTTGTTACAGCTAATCTTGGGGCCGGGGCGGTCATTCAAGCTTTCGGCGTTCCCGCTGTTTACATCTGGTTTGCAATTGCATGCATTCTAACGGTTGCGAGTGCATGTTGGCTCACGCCAGAACCTATTCAGAAGCCCAATGTTCGCCCTATGACAACACGGCTGATGGAAAATTTTGGCTTGTTAAAACGCAAGCGATTTTTGCTCGCCATCATTGCCGCAAGCTGCATCCAAGCTGCCCACGCTTTTTACTATGGCTTTTCAAGTAAGCTTTGGCTTGAACAAGGATTTTCGGGCACCCAAGTTGGTGGCCTTTGGGCCACAGGCGTGATTATGGAGATTGGCTTTTTTGCATTGCTGGCAGGGCGCCTGAACCATTTTAAGCCCGAAGCCCTGATTCTGTGGGGTGGTTGCGCCAGTGTGGTGCGATGGAGTGTCTTAGCGCTAAGCCCAGGTTTGGTGATCACCTTTATAGTCCAAGGACTGCACGCTTTATCTTTTGCTGCAACCCATATGGGCTTCATGCACCTGATCGAGGATGAGATTGCGGTTGAATCACGACCAAGTGGTCAACAATTGGGTTCTTCTTTGATCATGTCACCTATGATGGGCGTTTCAAGCATGGCGGCTGGAACATTTTATGATCGGTTTGGGGCAGGTGGTTATTGGAGTGGGGTCTTTTGGGCACTGGCTGGACTGGTTACTTTGCTCACCCTTTTGGGCTTTGCTCGGCCAAGTCTGAAAAGAGGCCACTAGGTCGCAGATTTTCCTAAATAGTCAGCAGCGCGGCCGATCACGTCTAAGCTGCGGGCCCAGACCATCTCTTTCCAGCTTTCCTCCTCTGGGTAAAAGGCTGCGCGGCTGGCTTGTCGAATTTCAGCGGCCTCTGGTCCTTCTGGGTTGCCATAGCAATGCAACCAGCTCGAGGCTTGCGTTGCTGTAAAGACACTAAAGGCATCCAAGGTACCAAATTCAAGGGCTACACACACCGTCCATGTTGGCTCTAGTGCTGCCAAGATTGCTCCATCCAGCGTGCCTGAAAGATCGGACGAAACTGAATCTATGTCCTTGGTTGAGCGTATTTGATCACCCCAAATGTCGCGCTGGCGACGATAATGATCGCAGGAAAAACTCGCCTGCGTGATGAGTTCGCCATGCCCATAAGACCCAAGGCCTGTGTGTAAATCTAAGGTGACAACACAATCCAGTCCTACACAATGACGCGCGATTAACTCATGCAAGGTACGATTGGACCAACTAGGTGCAAATCCCCCAAAATAAAGGCCCTTGGGATGGCTATACTGCCCCCCAGTTAGAGCTGCCTGCAATAAGTCGAGACCATGCTCACGACCAAACTCCAATAGCTTCACATGGCTTTGTGTAAGCGTGCCTGCATCGCGTTGACGAGGAGCTGCCCAGTTCGCCAACAAATCGTAGATGGGGTTTGCCGGCAAATCTTTTGAAAAATCTGGTAAGTAGTTTCGGTTCAGGTCGATATTGTCTTCGTTGAACCGACTATCCCAGGCAAAGCCAAAAGGGTTATGAGCATGAATGAAGACCAGCCTTATGTTGTTGGCCCAAGTTTGCGCCCAGCCACTCGCCATTAGTCCGAACTGTACCCCAGACCCACAATATCCTTCAGGACCATGGGTGCCTGAAATGATAACGATGGCCGCGCTGGGTTGATCTGGCCCAAGGATAGCGCAATCGAGTGAAAGTTCAAGCCCTCCAGGCCCTCGCGCGTGGGGGAGGATATGTCGCTCAATCTTTGCATTGTGGCTTTGCGCCACCATTAAAAATTTTTCGCGCGCTTCCAGATAAGTAGCCGAAAAATATGTACTAATCGGAGTAAGGTCTGTCCAATAAGTCATTCAAGCCACGTTAGGGTGATCATACCAAGCCTTCATCCCCATAAGGCTTTAAGGGGGGGATGAACAAAAGGACCTTCATACACTAAGCTGGGTTCACGATCGAGCTCCAACAATATGGGGCCATCCAAATCAACCCAATCGGCCAGTTGGGCCAAAAGGACAGCTGGCGCTGTGACAAGGCTTGTACCAACCATACATCCCATCATCACCCGCAAACCAGCGGCACGTGCAGCTTTGATCGAGGCGAGGGCTTCTGTGAAGCCTCCCGCTTTATCCAATTTGACATTCACAGCATCGTAGTTTTGCACCAAGTGCTCGATATCGGCACTGGTATGAAAACTCTCGTCGGCGCAGATTGCAATAGGGGCAGCCAATTGCCCCAATTTTTTATCTTTTTTAACGCCAAAGGGTTGTTCAACTAGGTCGATGTTCAGCTTGCGCGCTTGAGCTAAGAGCTTTGGCAAGGTTTGCGCGCTCATGCCTTCGTTAGCATCGACAATCAATCGGGCATCGGGACGGGCGCTGGCAATTTGGCGTACACACTCTAGGTCATGCTCCCCACCCAATTTGACTTTCAGTACCGGCCAAAGGTGGGCAAATTGTGCCGCCCGTGCCATAGCTTCGGGGGTATCAAGTGAAATGGTCAAAGCAGTGATGACAGGCTTGGGTTCAGGTAAGCCTGCTAAAGCCCAAACTGGCTGGTCCGATGTCTTGGCTTCCAAGTCCCACAACGCGCAATCAAGTGCATTTCGCGCTGCCCCGGCTGGTAAGATTTCCTGACACCTAGTTCGATCAATCCCTAACTCAACTAGGGGGCGAACAGCCTCTAGTTGCGCAATCACGGTGTTGCAATCTTCTTGATAGTGGGCATAGGGTACGCATTCACCGCGCCCGACATATCCATGCGCCGACAAGGTAACAGTGACGACTTCGGCTTGGGTTCGCGCACCGCGTGCTATGCGAAACACCCCTTTTAAGGGCCATACCTCTTGAGTGATATGAAACTGCATCTTGCTTCTACTTGCTTGATCAACATCTGCTTAACAGACATTCCATCCACGATCCAACTATCGTTTCGATTTTACGGTCTAATCACGTTGAAGCAGGTCAAGCAGTAGGTGACATGCACGTCTAGAAGTCACATAAAACCGTTGATCCATAATGCTAGGCGGGCATGATATAGGTCGAAACAATCTGATGAAATAAGAGGCATGCCCCCCCTATTTTGCATTGGAACTCTGGGATAAACAGGCCATTCATGTTTCAACCAACTATGCTGTTGTCGGCTGACAAATGAGGAAGGCCATTCATTGTCACCCTTAGAGGCCCAATTTTCGATCGTTACGAGCAGTAAGGGGCCCGTCCTGCGGGTGTCTGGTGATTGGACCATTCATACAATTGGTGCGTTGGATGCGCGATTGCGCGTTGTTCGTGGGCTAAATGCACATCGCCCGGCTATTGTAGATGTTGCGCAGTTAAAAGATCTCGATACAGCCGGTGCCTATGCCATCGAAAAGGCATTAGCCTCTTCGCTAGAAAGTCCTGCCATTTTAATTGGTGATCACCCAGTAGCAGGGCGTATGTTGGGCGAAGTCCGCAAACACACGCAGGGAAGAAATGTTGAAACCCGCATCACTTCATCTGTTCACCAATTTTTGGAGCACATTGGCCGCAGTGTCGTTCAGATTTATGATGAAATGGTCGATACTTTAGGTTTTTTAGGCGAAACCATTGTGGCCTGTTGGCGCGCCATTTTAAATCCAAGTAGTGTTCGATGGTTGCCGACGTTTGCGGTAGCAGAAAGTGCTGGTGTTAACGCAGTACCAATCGTCATGACCTTATCTTTTTTTATCGGATCGGTTCTTGCTTTTTTAGGCAAAACGATTTTGCAAGATTTTGGGGCATCGATTTTCACGATCGAATTGGTTGGTTTTGCAGTTTTGCGAGAATTTGGCGTCTTGATCACTGCGATCATATTGGCTGGAAGGTCAGATTCTTCCTTTACCGCCCAAATTGGATCCATGAAAATGACTCAAGAAATAGATGCGTTACGTATCTTGGGAATGAATCCTATGGATATGCTGGTGGTACCAAGGGTCATTGCCCTTTTAGTGATGTTCCCGATCTTGACGTTTTTAGCGATGCTTGCGGGGATAGCTGGCGGGGCATTGGTCACGGTACTCACTTTGGACCTTAGTCTGACTTTATTCTTCACACGCCTAACCAATAATGTCGGTGTAGATCAATTTTGGGCTGGCATGGCTAAAGCACCAGTGTTTGCCATTATCATCGCTATCATTGGCTGTCGCCAAGGACTAAATGTGGCCAATAATGTCATTTCACTTGGTCAGCGCACCACCGCTTCGGTGGTGCAAGCTCTTTTTATGGTCATTGTGGTCGAGGCGGTTTTTGCATTAATCTATATGGAATTAGGGATATGAACCCGGCGCATGCCCTCACCCCCATTCTGGATTTGCCGGAGGATCAAATCGCGATCCGTTTGCGGGGTATTGCCAATCGCTTTGGCAAAGTTACCATTCATGAAAATTTGGATCTGGACGTAATGCGGGGTGAAACCATCGGTATTGTCGGTGGTTCGGGTACTGGAAAATCGGTCTTGATGCGGGGCATTATCGGGTTACGCCAGCCTTCTGAAGGCCAAGTCCATGTCCTTGGCTATAATGTCTGGTCGGGTGATGCAGGCCAGCGCCAAGCACTCGATTCAAAATGGGGCGTTATGTTTCAAGATGGCGCTTTATTTTCAAACTTAACCGTGCATGAAAATGTGTTGGTTCCGATCAGCGAACATACAAACTTGCCCAAGAGTTTAGCGTCCGAGATTGCTGATTTGAAGATTTTAATGGCGGGTCTGCCTTTATCCTCTGCCCATAAATTGCCCTCAGAATTATCTGGTGGGATGCGCAAACGCGCAGCCTTAGCGCGCGCAATCGCCCTTGATCCAGATATTTTGTTTCTGGATGAGCCTACAGCCGGTCTTGACCCTATCACGGCTGGTCGGTTTGATGAACTGGTTAATGAACTTAAAGAGACTTTAGGGCTAACAATTTTCCTCATTACGCATGATTTAGATACCTTGCGCGACGCGTGCGATCGTGTTGCAGCATTGGCAGAAGGCAGAGTTATAGCTATCGGGCCTTTAGATTATTTACGCCAACACGCCACGGGTTGGTTGGCTGAGTATTTTGGTGGGCCGCGCGGGCGTGCCGCATTGGGATTGGTTGGAGGGTGAGATGGAAACACGTGCCAATTATGTGATGATCGGATTGTTCACCATATTAGCGCTTTTCTCCGCGATCTTTTTTACCCTCTGGATGAGCAATTCAGGGATTGATAAACAAGAATCCCATTTTGAAGTCATTTTTGAAGGTCCAGTCCGAGGATTGGAAGTCGGCGGCGAAGTTAGGTTTAATGGGATCAAAGTTGGTGAAGTCACGGCATTAAATCTCAGTGTGAAAAACCCCAAGGACGTGGTGGCAAGGATACGCGTTCAAAGTGCGACGCCGGTCAAGACTGATTCGATAGCCCAATTGGAACCTTCTGGATTAACCGGATCTGCCTATATCCAAATTCTGGCAGGTTCAGATGGCGCAAAACGCCTGTATCCACGCATCGGTCAAAACCCGCCAATTATTCGTAGCCAACGTGGCCAATTAGATCGTGTGTTACAGGATGGGGAAAGTATACTTTCATCCTCCCTTGAAGCCGTCACGCGCCTAAATAAGCTTTTAAGCGCTGAAAACATGGACAATTTTACCAATATCTTAAAGGAAGCGAGCCTCGCCGCTGAAGCATTTCGTCAGACCAATCAGGAAGCAATTGTTTTGGCTCGCACAGCGAGAAAATTCTCAGACCAAAGTTTAAAGGTAGCAGTCACTTATGATGTATTAGGAAAAAACCTAATTGTTCAATCCAAGACTTTAAGTGATGAGTCTCATGGCTTAATCCGTGCGAGCCGTCTTTTAGTTGAAGGTCTCAATGAGGATGCCAATTCTTTGTCTGGGGGCGCGGAACTGACATTAGCTAAAACCATGGAATCCCTAACCCAAGCGCAGGCTACCATGAAAGAGTTTAATGATACCGCCATTGCTATGCGTATCGCGACCAACCAATTTGGAGCTGTGGCCGAGAATACAAACCGTGCCGTGGTCTCGATTGATCATTTTTTCAAAACGGGTGCCGAACAAACCTTGCCTGATTTGAGCAGGGCATCGCAGGAAATTCGCAATACAGCGATGACTTTTGATGCACTTGGTCAGCAGATCAATCGCAATCCAATGGAATTGGTTAATCGCCCACCTCCTGCGACAGTGAAATGGAAACAATAATGCACCCTCAACGACTTGGTTTGATTCTGGCGGTTATGTTGGTCTTAATCCCTGTGGCAGGATGTATCACTTTACTGCCAAAACCCGCAAAAGCCCCATTGGTAGTTGCCATGCGCGCGGATCCAAATACGGTCCGCTTGGCTCAGCAAAGCCCCTTTAGCATTGGAATTGGCCTGCCAAACCTGCCAACGGTTTTAGATGGGAATGGCATTGCGGTGATGCGGGAGGATAAGACTTACGCTTATGTTGAAGGATTAAAGTTTTCTGCATCTTCGGCAATATCGATCCAAAACGTCGTGCTCGAAACCTTTGACCGTGCTGGAGCTTTTGTGTCGGCGGTTCGTGCGGTCACAATAGCCCGCCCTGACTATGAAGTTCATTTTGACGTTAGTGATTTTCAAGTCACTGAACCCCAAGGACGTAAAAAAGGTGTAGCACGGATTGAGGCTTCAGCCCGTCTGATCGACGCTTATAGCGGTAAACCAATTGCTTCCAGGGTTATCGTTGGCGAAGCAATTGCGCCCCGCGGCAATGTCACCCAACCTGCACGTGCGCTTGAACTGGCCACTAGGGACTTTGCTTTAAAGACCATGAACTGGTCACTTGAAGCCATCAAGGCCGATCAGGCTTCAAGGGCCGCATCTGCGGTAAAATAGAGACGGGCTTCGTGATCTCTAAGCCGCCCTCTAGAGGCGGCTTCGCGACGGGCCTCAACAAATCGCACAATGGCGCCTCGTAAATCTGTATCGGAGGAGAGGCGGTGACGCATCGCGAGGACTTTGGTTGGGATGATATTTCGAACGGCACGACGTGCTTGATCGCGGGATCGGCTTGCTAATCCATTGAGCTCTTCTAGTGCCGTCTCGTTAAGGGATAGGTCAAGGCCTAGATCGCTCACTAAAGCTGAAACCATGGATGTTTCTGTTGATCCATCTTTAGAGTCGAGGGTTGATAGGACTTGTTTCCAACTCCAATTCCCCTTTCTACCAGAATTGGCTGCCGCGTTTCGATCCGTCTGTAGCTCTGCAAATGGATCCTCTTCTAAGGGGATTGGGCTGGAAATCGCCAAACGTCCCCTTAATGAAGGTGTACCAGCGTTCAAACCGTCAGGGGGCCTATAGGTATTGGGTGTTGAAATGTGGGTGTCGGTAGGACTAGAACCCAGTGAACTAGAACCCATTGGATTTGGAGGCGAAACCTCTGGTTGTGGGGGCACAGATGGGGCAGTTTGCATTGCAGTGAGCGTAGATGCGGATTGTGCACCCCCAAGGCCGATAGGAGCCATAACACTGGAAAGCCCGCCAAGGCGATGAACCACTTCGGCTAAGGCAGCATAGGAATCGCGCAAACGCACTTGGAAAGCCTCGTCCAAAGCTGCTGTTTCGTCGGCTGCCTTTCGTCCAGCTGCATTGAGGCGGGCTAGCGTTTCATTCAAAGCGGTTTCAATTGCATGCGCCCGCGCTTCAGCTTCAAGTGGTAATTGATCAAGCCGCCGATCCATGGCATCCAACACATCTTCAACCGAACGTGCTTGATCGGCACAAGCAGCCGCCAGAGCACTAAAGCGCTCTTGGATACGGACACCGGTTTGATCCAACAGGCCAGATGATTGTTCAATCAAGGCCTGAGCTTCTTTCACCCGAGATTCAAGGAATTCATCTGCAGCGTGACCAACATCAAAGGCCGTTTGGCGTGCCTGTTCAAGTCTTTGCTGGTTTTCTATCACTTGCTGGCTTGCCCTTTCGCGCGCTTCTTCGGCTGTTTCACGCATGACCTCACCACTTGCCTTTAAGCTTTTTAGGGTTTCTTCCCCTGCAAGGCGGGCAGCCGCGGCTTCAGCACGAAGCGCTTCCACTACGGCGCGCGCATTGGCTTCTGCAGTGGTGCGGACATCATCAAGGGTGGCGAGCGACAGGTCGCGTGTTTCTTTTGCCTGCCCGACAATGGTAGCGGATGCCTCGCGGGCAGACTGGCTCGCCCCGGTGGCGGCTTGATTGAGAGATTGCACCGCAGTTTCCAAACTTGTGATAGCTTCGTCCGCACGCATGCGGGCAAGAAACATGAGATCATGCGCGCGTGTTAGGGCAGCCTCGCCCCGCATCGCGGCACTATCTAAATCCGCAATCGCACTCGTAGCCCGCCCGGCAGCAAGGTCTAGGCGTTCAGCCGACCCAGCTGCTAATTCCGATACTTGACTGGATTGGACAGCCAAGCTTTGTGCCACTTCGGTCAATCGCGCGGCACGTTGATCTAAATCCACCGTAGCTTGGGCGGTTGTGGTGGCCGCAAGTGTGGTTATTTCTGACCAAGAAGCCAACACCTGCTTTAGGTGATCGCGTTCTTGTTCCATTGTTACGACAAGGCTTTGTGCGCTGTGGCGGGCAATTTCTCCGGCTTGGTTTAAGGCTTTCGTACGCTGGTCAACATGGGTTTCAATTTGGGCAAGACGTTCTTCAACCTGGTCGAGTGCTGCTTCAAGACGGCCAATTTCACCTTGTACAGCTTGCGCCGTGGATCGAATGGCACCCTCAGCAACATGATTGGGATGTAACAAGCGCCTCACTGCAGTCAACAATAATTTAGACTCGCGTTGTGACTTAGCTAAACTTTCCCCCAATAGGCCAGAAAGCAGCGCAAATACCGGTCCAAAAAGTAAGACAGCAAAACTGACAAGCATCGTCGCTTCATCAGTCTTAAGCGTGTTGATGTTCTGAACGATATAGTGACCAACCCCGGCCACCCAAATCATAGCTAAACCAATAGAACTAAAAAGCAAGGTTGGTGTCGATTTGTATGCTGGCCGTTTTTTGATCGAAACATTGCCATCTGGTTCTTCCGCAGCCGTCTGCCACGCCATTTTGGCTTCAGCCGCTTGCATTGGTTCAGTGCTGTCTAGGTCGCTATCTGAGCGCGCCGCTAGATCCCCGCCTGAGGCTTGAGAGAGTTCAACGGATGTCGATAGGGACGGCACTGATTTTTTCTGAGCCGTGGCTTCTACCTCTGTTTGGTTGTCGGCATGCATAGCCTTGGCAGTCTTTGTGGCAGGTGCAGGAGCCTCCATAGATTGAGTGACTTTGTGTATATGCTCTGACTTATCTTTTGGCCCCAACTCAGAAGCATCCTTATGTGACTTATTACTCATTGTTTCGTGCCCAACCCGCAGCAACTTCAGAACTTCGTCAACGCTTGGTGCCATCCGGCCCCTACATCGCCCCAACATGCCTCACCAAGCGTGGCCAAGCAAATTGATTTACATTGGGGGTGGGTGGGGTGTGATAGCTTCAGTGGAAGGGCAATTCCGCCATGGCGTGGATGCTGGTCGATTACTGTGGTTGTATAGACGATATGCCGAGAATTTTATCTCTGAATAAAACCATTCTCTTGGAAAGCGACTGTCTGCCGTCCTTACTGCCCTCATTTATTCTGCCATTCGCGTGCTAGTCTTTGGGCTTCCGCTATTTGGGCGACGGTCATTTCCGCTGCGAGCTGATCTTTAGCTTGCTTACTCTCGGCACACATACAATTGCCACTGATCTCAATCCATTTATAAGCTTCAATGAAGTCTTGCGTCATGCCTCGACCGTCAGATAACATAGATCCAATCGCAAGTTGTGCACCAGGGTGGCCTTTTTCTGCGGCCAATTTGTAGAATGTAAAGGCATTTATTTCACTCTTTTCTTTCCCGCGGCCTATTTCGTACCACTGTCCCAGTAAAAACTGGGAGTCGACGTCTTGTTTTGCTGCTCTTTCATACCACTTGAACGCAGTCGCAAAGTCTTGTTTCACACCTTTTCCAGATGCATAGCTATTTGCAACAATTATTTGGGCAGTCCAAGACCAGCGTTCGGCAGCCTTTAGGTACCAACTAAAAGCAATTGAATCATCTTTTGGTACACCTTGACCTTTTGAATACATTAGCCCAATATTGATATTTGCTGCCCAATGGCCTTTTTTGGCTGCTTTTTCGAACCAACTTAAAGCGGTTGAATAATCCTGAATGGAGCTGTCTTCAATGGAATAAAGGCTGCCGAGATTGTTTTGAGCGTCAGCATCCCCGCGTTCGGCAGCCTTTAGGTACCAACTGGCCGCACTGGCGTAATCTTTTGGCAACCCAAGCCCCAATCGGTACATATTGCCGAGGTTGAGCTGAGCGCCTTTGTGCCCTTGTTCAGCGGCCTTTCGAAACCAAGATGCGGCCGCCATAAAGTCCTGAGGCAGACCATCTCCGTCAAAGTACAAATACCCAAGATCATATTGCGCTTTCGCTTCTCCTGCTTCAGCCCAGAAACGCTTTCGGCTTATGGATAAGGCGCCCCTCGAACCAGAAACCACGGCACTCCGTTTTCTTAGGTTTGCCTTCGCCGCTCTATCCCCTTGATCTGCCGCTTTCCGAATCCAGTTCAGTGCCACAACATCGTCGAGCGGAACCCCTTCGCCCTTCTCGTAAAGTTCACCAAGGCCATGTTGAGCAGGGGCAAAGCCTTGGTCAGCAGCTTTTGTGTACCAGCTTGCGGCGGTTAAAAAGTCCTTTTGGACCCCTTTGCCATATCGGTACATATATCCCAAAGCTTGTTGCGCTGGGGGATAGTTTTTTCCAGCTGCTTTTCGCAGCCAGCTTTCCACACTGCTAAAGTCTTTCCTCCCTCCAACACCATCTAAATAGCTCCATGCGAGGTACGTTTGAGCGTCTGGATCCCCCAGCGCAGCCGCCTTTTCCAACCAATTTGCATACAATGCGTCGTCCTTTGGAACGCCAAAGCCTTCAAGATAAATTCTTGCGATTTGGCGGTGTGCCAGCAAATGCCCTTGTGCTGCAGCTTTTTGATACCAAAAAAGTGCCACGGCAATGTCAAGAGGGACACCGCGTCCATTTTGATACAGGAGGGCTAGCTCCACCTGAGCATCAATATGCCCTTGGTTAGCGGCCTTGAGGAACCAAGCGGCACCTTCAACGTCGCTTCGCTTCACACCACGAGCCTTGGAATACATAAATCCAAGCTGATATTGTGCCTCGGCGTAACCTTGCTCCGCAGCTTTTTGAAACCAGTCGACGGCGGTTGCGCCATCGCGCTCTACTCCTCTCCCAAAACGGTACATCATACCAAGCATATTTTGAGCCCGAGCATCTCCGGCTTGGCCCAACGGCTCAAAAATACTTAAGGCCCGTTTGTAATCGCCTGCTTTATAGGCCGCGATGCCTTGATCGGAAGAAGCAACAAGTTCTAGCGTTCTATTCTCGGTAACAATTTCGGTCTGCTGAGCGAATGCCGTTCCGCTTAAGCTTAACAAGGCGCCAATGGCCGCAATCATCGAAGGCTTTACTTTCAGTCGCATTATTGTGGCCCTTCAATCAACGAAATCCAATTGAGATTAACGCGCGACAATATTTAGGAAGCTAGATATTCTGTCAATCTAAGGCTGAATGCGATAGCCAACAAACTTGGGCCGATTGGGAATTATTGCGCCGCGCTGCATGCGCTTGGAGCAAAAAGGGGTGGGCAGGTTAAGCGGTAGGCTCCGAGCGACCTAAACTATGATACCGCCCATGCCCGCAAAAACTTGGTGGGTGATGCAGGGATCGAACCTGCGACCCGCTGATTAAGAGTCAGCTGCTCTACCAACTGAGCTAATCACCCGACCGGCTTTGCCATTTCGGGCGGGTGTGACGGGTGAAAGTCAAACTCGCGATCCTTACGGCATAAGCAAGGCTGGGGCGTATGGCCTAAAAGTGGGCAGGGTTCAAGTCCTTTAACATTATTGTCTGCATGAGCGCCACCCTGTGTCCGCCGTCGCCTTGCCTAACTACCACAGCCAGGCTTCAAACCGTCGTGTGCCAGGTTGTTCATAGCTGCTTCCATGCCGGTCGGTGCAGACCTTAAAGCTGACTTGCGCCATGCGGCCACGCACCCAGTCGTGACCAAATTGGCGATAGCAGGCGATATAGCGGGGGCCATCACGGTCGCGGCGGTAATGGCGACGGTCATACCCGTCCCAGCGGTCCCTGCCGCCGCGCAGTTCAAATGACCAGTTCCAGCCACCCCAACCGCGCCAATCAGATGGGTGGGCATACCAGTCGCGCTCGCGGCGCCATCCACGCCTTGGATGATATTCATCAAAGCCCCATTGGTGGGCATATCGGACCGGATCACCCCAACTTTGATCCCATGTCCGCCAATAACCATGTGGCCCAAAATAACTATCCCCACGACCGCCTACATAGTGAGGCGTGGGTGGTGAAGTCTTATAGATCACCGTTTGCGCAAAAGCCGATGTCGTGCAGGTGATGAGGGTGCCAAGCACCATTGCGGGAAAAAAAAGTCGCATGTCAGAACTTCCTTGCTCGTTGCCCCAAAGGCGATTTTGCCAAAGCTTAGCTGAAACAGGGATGAACAATGCCTTCATCTTTGATTTGTTATGATTGCTTAGTTTGTAGATGCGCCTTTCATTTCGATCTGGTAACAAGAACCCATGAGTATGAACCCGCACAAGTATGAACATGGGCCTGTCATTGATCGTGCGCATCTCGATCGCATGACTGGTGGCGACCAGGCACTTACTCTTGAAGTTCTGGGGCTTTTCCGCCAGCAAATGGCATTATGGAGTCAATCACTTCAACCAGATGTGGCGCAGGAGGATTGGAGTGATACCGCCCATTCGCTCAAAGGTGCAGCGCGCGGTATTGGCGCATGGGCTTTGGGGGAGGTGTGCGCGCAGGCGGAGGCCGCAAGTCGCGATGCTCCATTAAGCCGCGATCAAAAGCGCGCCTTTTATGAAGCCATGACCATTCAGATGCAGGAGGTAATGGGGGCCATTGCCGTGATTGAGCACCAAATCGCTCTGGCGTCTTAAAGTAAGCAAACTGCGCGTAAGCCAGTTTAGTTTCCTGTTGGATCCGCTGGAACTTGGTTTTTATCAAAGGCTCTGAACTCATAAGCGATGCACCGATCCATTAAGGTGCGCCAAACCGGTTCTGCAATCGCCATGGACAGGCCCGCAGCCTGAGCACTGATTTCAACCTTGGCAATCACGTCAGCTATGCGCGCTTCGTCACGGATCAAGTTTCGATTGCCCTTGATGCGGGCAGCAGCGTCCATGAAGCTTTGGCGTTCAGCCAAAAGGGCCACCAGTTGACGGTCTATGCGGTCAATTTCAAAGCGGACATCGGCCATAGTCTGGCAGGTTTGTGCACTATGGCGGGGTGAGGATGCAAGATCTGTCATGGCGGCCAGATAGACTAGACCGACATCCGAGGCAAAGCCTCAATCACTAGATGACCCAATCGTCTCCAGTGGCTTCCGATTTGATCCAGTCCAAAAAAGACTTCAACGCAGGGGTCATGGTACGCCCCTTGGGGCGAACAAGCCAATAAGCAAAGCCAACCTTATCTCCTTCACCGGCAAATGGGGCGACCAGACGCCCGGATTGAAGGTCGGCAGCCGCAATCGCACGCTTGGCCAAAGCGATCCCACGCCCGGAAGCTGCAGCATCAATGACCATAGCAGATTGGTTAAACCGCAAACCTTGATTGCCATCGGCGCGCGCAATGCCGCGCGCGGCCAGCCACATTGACCAATCGGGGCAAGAAGGATCATTATCTGGGCTCACATCATGCAGCAAGGTGTGGCCAACAAGGTCTTGCGGGGATTTAAGGGGTCGTCCGCCTTCTAAAAGTGCCGGGCTACAAACCGGCAGCACTTCTTCCCCCATCAGCATTTCAGAGGTCACACCTTCATAATATCCAGGGCCATAACGGACGGCTAAATCGACATCGGCATAGGCAAAGTCAACAAGGTTCATATCCGCGGCTACCCAGACTTGAACGTCTGGATTAGCTGCTTGAAACCGATCAATGCGCGGCACCAGCCACTTGGATGCAAAGGAAGGGGCAGCGGATACCGATACCCTCTCTCGCCGTAATGGTAAACGCATTTGGCGCACAGCATCGTCGATCCGCTCAAACGCCTCGCGCAGTAAAGGCATGGAAACGCGCGCAGCGTCAGTTAATTCAACCGCGCGGCCCAGACGGCGAAAAAGGGGCTGGCCGACAAAATCTTCTAAAATCTTGACCTGCTGGCTGATGGCCCCTGGTGTTACATCAAGATCTTCGGCAGCTTTCGTGAATGAGAGTCTGCGCGCTGCTGCCTCAAAAGCGCGCAGGGCATTGAGGGGAGGGTAAGCATTGTTCATTAAGTATCTCTAATAACATACGTATAATTTCACAACGATTAGATATACTATTGTGACTTGTCAGTCGCGCTTGATAGACGCCAACTTTCTTAGTGGGTGCATACTTGTTTGTGCTTAGAGGCACGACAGGCTAAGACAAATTTGATGTTGCACACAGATACTCAAACCACCCAAATCCTTGAACCACGCCGGAACGCTAAAATCAGGCTTAGCGTGGTGGTGCCGTGCTTTAACGAAGAAGCAGTGATTAATATTTCCCATGCTCGACTTAGCCAAGTTCTTAAAGGCATGGCTCAACATGATCTGGCGGCATATGAAATCATATATGTGGATGATGGCAGTAAGGATTCCACGGCCTCAAAATTGATTGACCTAAGCCAAGCTGATCCTGCGGTCAAAGTGGTGATGCTGTCGCGTAATTTCGGCCATCAGCCGGCTGTGTCGGCGGGGATAGATTTGGCAAATGGAGATTGTGTCGTCCTCATTGACGCGGATTTACAAGACCCCCCCGAATTGATTGCAGATATGGTTACATTGTGGCGAAGTGGGTATGATGTTGTGTATGGTCAGCGTACAGACCGTGATGGCGAAAGCGCATTTAAACTCGCTACAGCACAGGCTTTTTATCGGGGTCTGAACCGGCTTTCTGATGTGGATATTCCCCTTGATGTCGGTGACTTTCGCTTGATGGACCGCCAAGTTGTGGATGCCATCAAATCCATGCCGGAACGGGATCGGTTTTTACGTGGCATGGTCAGTTGGGTAGGTTTTCGTCAAATTGGGCTCCCGTATCGTCGTGAAGCCCGCGCAGCGGGGGAAAGCAAATATCCGCTACGGAAAATGATTTTGTTTGCACTTGACGGTATGTTGTCTTTTTCTCTAGTGCCCTTGCGCGTTGTTATTCTGTTAGGTCTCCTGATTTTAGTGCTGGCCAATTTTGGCATCTTTTATGCATTGATTAACCGCCTCTTTACCGATCGATGGGTCAGTGGGTGGACCATGTTATTCATTGCCGTCATGTTTATGGGCGGTGTACAATTAATGGTTTTGGGTATGATTGGCGAATATGTCGGGCGCATTTATATGGCCTCCAAAGAGCGCCCGCTTTATCTGATCAAGCGCCATTTTGGTTTTCATGACCGCGGCTGAATGGCACCAGCGCGCCATTGTTTTTGTGCGCTACGTCATCGCTGGTGGTGTGACGTCCTTGGTTTATATCCTTGTTTATAACGCATTTGTTTACGTTGGTTTGGTACGCTTTTTAAGCTCAAATCTGGCCTATGGTGCTGCTTTGCTGGTGCAATACAGCGCGCATGGCAAGTTTACTTTTGGCCACCGACTCCACAATTCCGGCACTTTATGGCGCTATTTGATTGCCGTGGGCGTTGGATTTTTAATCGCTGCAGCGATTAGTCAGGCCAATCGAAAACTCTATAACCTACCCGACGTCTTAGTTTCGGTCATCGTGATGATTATTATTGCTGGTACCAATTTTTTATTCTTCAATTTTTGGGTCTTTGCCGGTGAAACAAATGCCAATAAATCAGACACAGATGATTAATGTTACACAAGGTATAGCCGGTCCAATTATTGTGGGCTTATGTATATTTGGTCTAGGTATTGCCGCTTCTATCGTCTTACCCCCAGGCCCCGACATTCTATGGCGTCTTCATATTGGGGAAGCGATTTTAGCGGGCCAGAAACTCTATCGTGATATCATAGAAGTCAATCCGCCTTTGTGGTTTTGGGCGGCACTGCCAGCCGCCTTTGTGGCGCAGATTACGCCTTTATCGAGCACTTTGGCGTTGGCTATCTTCCATAATTGGGGGATCGTGGGTGCTTCCTTCTTATTCATACATCTTGCCCGCAAGACTTTGGATGGGGGCAGTGCCCGTTGGGTCACAGTTGCTTATATTGCTGGCTTATGCCTGATGAGTATGGGGGATTTGGGCCAACGGGAGCAATCGTTGCTTCTAGCCAGTGGCCTTTGGGTTGCCCTGATCTCTGCACGGGCAGAAAAGCATCCGATTAGCTTTCCTATTGCATGTTTAACAGGCTTTTTCTGTGCTTACGGATTTGCCCTAAAGCATTATTTTATCCTGATCCCTGTGGTGTTGGAAGCATGGCTTCTTTGGCATCAAAGGCGTATCTGGCGACCATGGCGGCCTGAAAATGTGGTCTTACTGGGGTGCGCCTGCCTCTATGCTGGCTTGGTCTTCAAGCTAGCACCGGAATTTCTGACCCGTGTATTGAACCTAGTCCAGTTGAGTTATTACGGGTTTGGTCCTTGGAATGCTTTTACTCCGCAAGAACGCCTGCTAAAATTAATAGCCCAATGCAGCTTCATTATACTCCCTATTATAGCGTTTGTTTGCGTGAAGGAGCGACGCACCATGGCCAGCGCTCTCCTTCTGGCCAGCTTGACTTGTTGTGTGATTGTATGGCTACAGCAAAAGGGGTGGCGCTATCATTTTATCGCGGCCAATGGCTTATCCATCATGGTTCTTAGCTTGATGTGTTGTCCCGATGGGGAGAGCCAGCGATCAGGCCGTTTAGCAAGGGTCTTACCACCTTTGGCATTAGCGCCTCTGGTGTGGACTGCCATTGTCCAACCCGCACTAGCTTCCGTCAAAAATGAGGGCCAATGGATTGAACCTGCACTGAAGGTCCTCATCGCCCAACAACCAAAAGATAACAGAATTATGATACTTTCAACCGCGCCGGAACGAACATTTTATCCCTTAGCGCGTGCCGGCCGACCTTATGGGTCACGTCATTATTCAATGTGGATGCTGCCCGCTTTGCTAACGCCGCGCCAAAATCCGCACCTAGAAGCCATGCGTCAAGAAGAGCTTAAGCGCGTTCGCAGCGAATTTGTGGCGGATCTCATGTGCAGCTCGCCCGATCTCATCATTGGCGAAGTGGGCTTTTATCGAAATCCCCAGCGCAAGCTTTTTGATGCTATGGCTTTCATGACGCAAGACCTTCAACTGAAGGCATGGCTGGATGAGTTTTATCAACAAGGGGCCCAGTCTGGGCCATTTCCGGTTTGGCGCTTGAAAGATAAGCGGCCGGCACCAAAATTGTGCGGGTTTTACCCCTAATCCGCGCGCGCAATCACAATCAAAGACACGCCCAGTGGCATTGGCAGTGTACCGATTAAATAGCGCTCAAAGGCAAAAATCGCTTCTAGAAGGCCATTGAGCCATGGGGCGGGAATACCCGTATCCACACTTTTGCTTCCGGTTAGGTTTTTTAGCCACCGAATGCCCGCAATCATGGGTAACAATAAAGTATTGAAATAGCTTTTCATCTCAATTCGTAGACCAGCTTGCCCTAGAACTAGACTAAGACTGGAGGCCGTATAACGCCTTTTATGATGATGTTCTTCATCATGGGGGCTCCAGAGCGAGGGTAAGGCTGGAACCGTCAACAACAATTTACCCTGTGGCTTTAAAGTTTGTAGGACTGCCTTGAGTGCCGCCACATCATCTTCAATATGTTCAAGCACATCGAGCATGACGGCCAAATCTAGGCTGTTAGGACCAAGTGGCAAGTCATCTGGAAGTCTGCCTGCAAGGACTTTTGTGTCACAGCGATTGGCGGCAATTGCGCGTGCTTGCGCGTCAGGCTCCACCGCAATTAGGTCACCAAAGTGGCGTAATGTCGGCAAGTTTGAGCCCGTGCCACAGCCAATCTCACCAATCGATAAGGGGTGACCCTTTACGATATTTTTTTGAATGACGTCCGCCACAATGCTGCGCCGTGCCCGATACCACCAATGGTTTTCGTCAATGGCAGCCATTTCAGTATAGGCTGAACGTTCCATGTCCTTTAATTCCTAAAGTGTGCGAACTGGCGCGTAATTTTGCAGATTGTTTAGCAAAACAGTATGGTCAAAGGGGCAGACATCGCAGTTGCTGCTGCAATTAGATGGACGATTTGATTGTACGTTTGGGGTAATTGACCCTTTATTTTGCATCCATTGTACGCTAGCGCAGCACCACACGTATGAGCAATGCACAAGAACTGCTAGGTGAAGTGCTTGCGTACCTTGAAATCCACCCCGGAAATGAAGCTCTTGATGAACATTGCCACCTCGATCTTAGTTGATACTAGACCAAGGTTTTGGACCAGGCCGTTCTGGACGACGCTTTTTGGTATGTGTTTGGCGGGGATATTGGCCATTGGCTTATGGGCAATGCTCAACCTTACGCCAACCGGGGATATCGTTTGGCGGCTTTATGTCGCGGAGCAAGTGGCGCTTGGAAAAGTCATTTATCAAGATGTGATTGAGATCAATCCGCCCTTGTGGTTTTGGGCCGCTTTGCCGTGGCATTATGTTGGCGAACTCCTGCATGTGCCCGCCTATAACGTCTTGGCGATCGGGGTTATCTTTCTAGCGGGTGGGGCATTATGGGCCTTTAACAACCTGACCCGTGATAGTGTCGATTTGGGCCAGCGTCAGGTCATTCTGCTTTCTATTGCTTTGTCTTATGTCCTTTTACCCTTGGGTGAGACCGGCCAGCGCGAGCATGCGTTTTTGGTGGCATCACTATTATGGACGGCTTTAGCGGCAGCGCGTATCGAGGGGCACAGGGTTTCAACGCCCGCATTATTAATTACTCTGGCTTTTAGCGCTTATGGCTTTGCGCTCAAACATTTTTTTGTGTTGGTACCTGTTCTGATTGAAGGCTTTATGGGGCTGCGCATGGGGCGTAATTATCGCCCGATCCGATTTGAGACATTGGGTTTAGCGGCCTGCGCCGTGCTTTACACCCTGGCCTTAGTCCTATTTGCCCAAGACTTTTTCACACGGATTGTGCCTTTAGTCATGCTGGCTTATACGAATTTCGGGCCGGTCATGCAATTATCGCCTAGCCATCGCCTTGGGTTTATCTTCCAGAAAACCGATTTTGCACTGGTAGCTTTCTTGGTAGTTCTGGTGGCGCGTGATCGACGCGTTTTAATCTTGGGTCTTTTAGTGACTCTGGCTGCTATGGTGCTGGCGATTTGGCTACAGCTTAAGGGCTGGCGCTATCATTTATTGGCTGCTCAAGGGATTTCCGTCGTGATTGTGGCCAGCATTGGTGCCAAGTTTCTTGCCGACAAACGTTGGTTGATTGCTGCGGTTGCGGGCCTTGGTCTGGCTATTCTTTCTCATCAGGCTATTTATAAGCCGATCAAACGTGTTCTCCTCACCAAGGGGCAGCCGGTCTATCCGACTTTGCGCACATTTGTGATGCATGAGCCAGAAGACAGCCGGATTTCGGTCTTGTCGATCTCGCCAGAGCATGCCTTTTACATTCTTCGCATATTATATCGCCCGATCATTTCGCGTCATTATGGCATGTGGATGTTGGTTGGCCTTGAAGTACCACAAAAGGATTTGAATGCAGAAATGCTGCGGCGCCAGGAATTAGACCGGGTACGCCGCGAATATATCGCCGACCTTACATGCCGTCCGCCCGATGTGGTGATTGAAGAATCTGGTCGTGTGTTTTCCAATCGTCCTGTCAGTTTCAACACCTTGACCTATCTGCGTGAGGATCCGCTCTTCGATAGCTGGTTTGAGAAACACTACAAGTTTGAAAAGCCCTTGGGATATCATCAATTTGTCTGGCGGCTATCGGGTGATCGCCCGCGTGATCAGGTGTGTAAACGCCAGCCCTAAGCCAATTTGGCTGTCTGGCACCATTGAACACAAGCCTTATCAATGATGGCACGTGTCTGCGGCCATAGATTGAACCGATCCAAATCATCCATCGCGACAAAGCAAACCTCACACGCGTCGTCGCCTGCTTGCAACGTGCCCCGCGTATAGTTGGCAACATAGTCAATCAACACATAGTGACCATGAATCAGCCCACTTGTTCGGCATGAAAAAATCGCGTCCACCACATCAATCAAGCCAAAGATATCTGCGACAATGCCCGTTTCCTCGAACAGCTCACGGTGCGCGGCGTCGATTGCTTTTTCGCCCCATTCAATCTTGCCACCAGGAATGGACCATTCATTCTGGCGCGGTGGTTTGCTGCGTTTGATCAACAGGACCCGACCTTCGTCATCAAAACAAACAATGCCGACCGCAGGAATCGGAGAAGGGACCGGGCTGGGAGTGGCTTTTTTCATCATGGCTTTATGCTAGCATGGAAGCATGTGTGGACGATACGCCATTACCTTACCCGCCGAAGCCATGGCTAATATGTATGGCTCCCTTGATCGGCCCAATCTTGCCCCACGTTATAATGTTGCCCCGAGCCAATTCGCGCCGATGGTGGCGATCGGTAAAGCGGGTGACACACGAATCATCATGGCACGCTGGGGCTTAAGGCCCGCTTGGATGGCCAAGGATCCCCCAACAGGCCCATTGTTTAATGCGCGCGGTGAGACCGTCGCCGACAAACCTGCGTTTCGGGGTGCCTTCGCACGCAAGCGATGCCTGATCCCGGCGGATGGTTTTTATGAGTGGAAGCGCGATGGCAAGCTGCGCACGCCCCATTTTATTGCGCAGCCTTCAAAGGAACCCGTTGCGTTCGCGGGGCTTTGGGAGGCGGCAAGCCTTGAGGGTGGAGAAATTCTGATCTCGATGGCGATTGTTACAACCGCCGCCGACGACAGCTTTCGCCCGCTCCATGATCGTTTTCCAGTGGTGGTCCAACAGCCCGATTGGCGCGATTGGTTGGCCCATGATACGCCGGCCTCTACATTACAAAGCCTGATCGCGCCACCGCCGGCGGATTTCATGGTCGCTTATCAGGTCAGCGATCATGTCAATAAGGTCGCCCATGATGACCCCAACTGTCTGGTACCCTTGGATAATGAGCTTCTATCAGCGGTCTAAGAAATCCTTGGTTAAATCAACTGTGCTATGGTGGCCAACAGCATCGCCGTTCTCGCTTGACCAAGCCTGCCAAGCCGCCCGCCCTTTATTCTTCAGGTCGAGCAAAAAGTCCCAATCGGTATTGAATTTACTGGCCGCACCCAGGCCACTTAAGGCCTCATCGGCTTTGATCGCATGTACTTTGATGGCCCGGTATCGGTCTTTGAGTTGGTCCGCTACGACCTCGTCCCTTAGCAGCTTTTGCACGAAGGCAACGGCCCGCAGCTCTGCAATCAGGCTCGCATTGAAAGTAATTTCATTGAGGCGGTCCATGATAGCCGCACTGGTCTTGGGGACGCTCTCTAAAGTCTGTGGGTTAAGCGCGCATAAAAGAACGTCATTGGGCAAACTCTCCTCGTAAAAGAGCGGCCAAAGTGCAGGATTGGCCATATAGCCACCATCCCAATAGGATTCTCCGTTTACTTCCACCGCTTGGAATAGATAGGGCAGGCAAGCCGACGCCAAGATGGCATCGACGCAAAGCTCCCCGGTTTTAAAGACTTTCGCACGCCCGCTTTTCACATTGGTGGCGGCAACGAATAATTGGAACGGCGCGTCTTGAACCAGTGCATCAAAATCCACGCATTCCAACAAAGTATCGCGCAGGGGATTAAAGTTCCAAGGATTAAACTCATAGGGGCTTGCGACGCTGGTTAAAGCGTCAAACCATTGAAAGCGGGCAGCACGAAATACGCCAAATGGGTCAAGCGCTTTGGCGATGGCATTCATGCTAACCGGGCTAAAGGGGCCCCGTGCTTGGCTGATTTTAAGCCAGAAGGTTTCAAGTGCTGTGCGCGCACCCTCTCGTCCGCCCGTGCGCCAACCCTCCGCACAGATGACGCCATTCATCGCCCCGGCACTGGTTGCGGTGATGGCCGCAATCTCAAAGCGGCCTTCTTCTAGTAGGCCATCCAAAATCCCCCACGCAAAAGCGCCATGCGAGCCACCGCCTTGGAGCGCGATATTCAGGGCGGGTTTGATCATGGGATCAGCCTATCTTGCCGGGTGGTTGTGGGCGGGAAAACACCCAAGTGTCCATTTTGGAAGCCGCCGCATCAAAACGATAGCCATCAATATTAAAGGCTTTGATGGCTTCAGGGTCGTCAATGCGGTTTTCAATGCAAAACCGCGCCATCGCCCCGCGCGCATGCTTAGCGTAGAAGCTTAAGGTACGGGCTTGGCCATGCTTGATCTCTTTGAAAACTCCCGTAATTACGCGCGCTTTGAGGGCCTTGGTTGCGATGGCGCTGAAATATTCTGTCGAAGCCAGATTGAGGACGATGGGGTTGCTTTGCTCCTTAAGATCGCCATTGAGCGCTTTGGCCAAACGGTCTCCCCAAAATGCATAAAGGCTCTCGCCACGCCTGGTTTTAAGGCGTGTGCCCATTTCCAGTCGATAGGGGGCAATCACATCGAGTGGCCGCAAAATCCCGTATAACCCTGAGAGTATGCGCACATGCTCCTGCGCCCAGGCCAAATCATTGCAGCTCAAATCGCGGGCGCGCAGACCTTGATAGACATCGCCATTAAAGGCCAACACGCCTTGCAGCACATCTGGCCCGTCCAAGGCTGGATCAAATGCCTGAAACCGCTGATAATTAAGCTCTGCCAGATTGTCCGATAGATGCATCAGTTTCACAATTTGGTTTCGCTTCAGCTTTTTGGTGACCTTGGCCAAAGCGGCAATATCGGCGGTCAAGCGCGGCTTTGTTGCCGAAAGCTCTATCGGGGCAGGGCTAAAGTCTAGTTTCTTAGCTGGGGAAAGAAGTATCAGCATACCACTCAATTAGGCTTGATCCCCCCTGATGGCGAGGGGGCAACTGCTCCACAGCGATGCATGCTTGGCTTAAAACGGACGCTTGCCCATAATAGTCTCGCCGAACATGCGAAAATCACCCATTAAGCTCCAAACTGGATAAGTGAAAGTGGCAGGCTTATTCTTCTCAAAAAAGAAGTGACCAACCCATGCAAAACCATAGCCGACGATGGGTGCGGCGATCAAATATTGAAAGCCACCCACAACGCCCCAAAGTACCACATTGAGCAAACATAAACAAACGAGAGCCGTGCCAACGATATGAAGGCGGCGGCTGATCACATTTTGATGCTCAGAAATGTAAAACGGATAAAACTCCTCAAAGCTCGCAAAGCGGGCAGGGGTGGTTTCATGGTCGCGGGCGGTGGTGGTGTGTTCGTCGGTCATATTTTGAACATGCGCATGAAGGGTTCGCAGTGCAAGAGTGTGCCCTCGCAAAAAACAAAAAACCATGTGCAATGGCTGCTAAATGCTCTGCGTCACCACGCGAAGCTTACACCCAAGCGGCACACCAATGGCGGTCAAATCCGTCTCGTTTAGGCCGCCAACCCCCGCATTGGTAGCAACCAGAGTAAAACGCGTAAACGCCGCGGCGGGTTGATAGATCAGCGCGTTCAAACTGGTTTGGCCACCACAGCACGTGGCGGTGCACTCAAGCTCTTCAAACTCGGCTTCTGCCGCTTTATCCATCGCATTATGCCACCATGCCTGCGCATCCTTACCGCATAATGGGCAGGTGATTGCCTCGAACGCTTGCCCACCATCAATGAAGCGCACGTCGTCAAACATGTCATAGGTGACTTCTTCGGCCGCTGGCATCAATGCCTCTAGCGCGTCGGCCCCGGTTTCGGCTTGCTCTTCGGTCGGCACATAAATGGGATCGGTTGGGATCAGGATGAGATAGCTGAGCGCTTTCATCTAAGCCATTGCCTGCATTACCGCTTCTAATCCTGCCGCTGCCTGCGCATCGGTGGGTGCGCCACCTTGGGCAAAGTCGGGTCTACCGCCGCCGCCTTGGCCGCCCATGGCAAAGACGCCAGCCTTAACCAGATCAACTGCACTGACGCTAGCGATGGTGCTGGCCACTGCAATGGCGGCTTTACCGTCGGCGCAGGCGATATAGGCCACGACACCTTGACCCAGTTTTTGGATGGCTTCATTCACCATCGGGCGCAAATCCTTGGCACCAATGCCGTCTAAAATGCGCGCATCAAGCTTGATCCCATTGATCTCTTCAACAGCTTTCGCGCCATCCCCACTGCCACCCAAGGCGAGCTTTTGTTTCGCATCGGTCAGCTCTTTTTCAAGCCGTTTACGCTCACCCATAAGTGCTTCAATCCGCGCAGGCAGATCGGGCAATTGGGCTTTGAGAGGTTCGGCTGCCGCACGCGCAATCGCGGCTTCACCTTTGAGGTGATCAAGGGCGGCTTGACCCGTTGCTGCTTCAATCCTGCGCACCCCAGCCGCAACGGCACCTTCTGAGACGATAACGAAACTGCCAATATCGCCTGTGCGGCTAACGTGCGTGCCGCCACACAGCTCCACTGAATAGGATTTAGGCGTCTGATTGAGTTTGCGCCCCATCGCTAGGACCCGCACCTCATCACCATATTTTTCGCCAAATAAAGCCATCGCCCCTTCTTCAATCGCCTCATCTGGCGTCATTAAGCGGGTGGTTGCTTTGGTGTTTTGACGGATGACAGCATTGACCTCGGCTTCTATCGCATCGATTTCGCTGCGGGTGAGCCCGCAGCCATGCGCAAAGTCAAAGCGAAGTCGTTCCGCCTCAACCAGCGAGCCTTTTTGGGTGACATGGGGACCCAGCACATTTTGCAGGGCGGCATGTAATAGATGGGTGGCGCTATGGTTGGCGCGAATGGCCGTGCGGCGGTCGAGATCAATTGTAAGGCTTGCAGCATCCCCGACCTTAATATGCCCTTGGATCAAACGACCCTTATGGCCATGGATCGTCCCGGCGCGTTTTTGGGTATCATAAACCTCAAAGATGGCCCCGGTATCAAACTGGATCTTACCCTTATCGCCTGCCTGACCGCCGCTTTCGGCGTAAAATGGGGTTTGGTTGAACACAAGTTCGCCTTCTTGACCCGCACTTAATTCGCCAATCTCGGCCCCATCCACAACGATAGCCAGTACCTGTCCGCTGGCTTCATCTTGGCCATAGCCTAAAAATTCGCTGCCGCCATATTGATCCTTGAGGCTGAGCCATACTGCATCGGTGCCTGCCGCGCCGCTGCCCGACCAAGCGGCACGGGCAAGGGCTTTTTGTTCGTCCATCGCAGCGTGAAAGCCTGCCATATCGACGCCGATACCACGGGCGCGTAGCACGTCTTGGGTGAGGTCAACGGGAAAGCCATAGGTGTCATAAAGCTGAAAAGCCGCTTGACCCGACAATTCTTGGCCTTGCGATAAAGCCGCACTTTCTTCGTCCAACAAGGACAGGCCACGGCCAAGGGTGCGGCGGAAGCGCACTTCTTCTTGTTCCAGTGTTGAGGTGATAAAGGCCTCTGCGCGGCGCAATTCGCTATAAGCGCCGCCCATTTCTTGGATCAGCACCGGGGCCAAACGGTGCAACAACGGCTCACTGGCCCCCAACATATGGGCATGGCGCATCGCGCGGCGCATGATGCGCCGAAGCACATAGCCGCGCCCTTCGTTCGATGGCGTTACCCCATCGGCGATCAAAAAGCTTGAGGCCCGAATATGGTCAGCAATCACCCGATGGCTGGCGCGTTGATCGCCTTCAGCTTTAACGCCCGTTAGGCTTTCAGAGGCCGCGATGAGGGTTCGAAATAAGTCAATGTCATAATTGTCATGCACACCTTGCAGCACGGCTGATACACGCTCCAACCCCATGCCGGTGTCAATACTAGGCTTGGGGAGGCTTGTTTGGCTGCCATCGGCGTGGCGCTCAAACTGCATAAATACCAAGTTCCAGATTTCAATCCAGCGGTCGCCGTCCTCTTCTGCACTTCCAGGCACGCCGCCCCAAATATGCTCGCCATGGTCATAGAAAATCTCACTACACGGCCCGCAAGGCCCGGTATCGCCCATCGACCAGAAATTATCGTTGGTTGGAATGGAGATAATCCGATCATCGCTGAGCCCCGCGATCTTGCGCCACAAGCCTCGCGCCTCTTCATCGGTGTGATAGACGGTGACGATCAACTTGGCCGCATCTATCCCAAAGACCCGGGTTAGGAGTTCCCAAGCATGGCTGATGGCTTCTGCTTTGAAATAATCGCCAAAGGAGAAATTGCCCAGCATTTCAAAAAATGTGTGGTGGCGGGCAGTATAGCCCACATTATCAAGGTCATTATGCTTGCCCCCAGCGCGCACGCACTTTTGGCTGGTCACTGCGCGCGGCGGCTCAGGCGGGGTTTGGGCACCAGTAAATACATTCTTGAACTGCACCATGCCGGCATTGGTGAACATCAAGGTAGGGTCATTTTGCGGCACCAAGGGGCTTGAGGCCATGATTTGATGGCCCTTGGATCTAAAGAAGTCCAAAAAGGCTGTACGAATATCATTAAGGCTGGCCATGCATTCCGTCCAATCACCTCAATTAAGAGCTTACTGGTGTCCTATCAAAGCTATAGGGAGCCTGCCACCCATCGCCAAGAGCTACGCGCGATCGATTGCAGGGGAGTGTTTCAACGCCTGATCCTTGGCCTAACAAATGCGGGCTCCAACGAATGTTAGAGCCCGCATGTTATTCCATAAGTGTCAGTAAGATTAGAATTCGTATGAGAAGCCTAAACGAACCGAGCGGGGCGCTTGGTATTGAGTTGGCACACGATAAAACAAATTAGGCTTACCATCAGCCTCATTGCCGATCTCATTATAATCAACCGCTCTTTGACTATTCAAAACGTTAAAGATATCCAATCGCAATGTAGATTGGCCAAACTTCGTAAATTCAAGTTTATAAGCCAGGGATAGGTCTAAATTACTTGTCCATGCGCCTGTAAACTGGCTACCGCGAGGTGTGAGCTTTGCGCCATCGTCTTTCCCGGTTAAGTTACAATACCATGCAGACACACCGGTCAGTGATGCCCGTCCGTCGTCCTTAGGGTAGGTACCAATACAACCATAGGGGCGACCCGATACAACCCGCAAATTCGCGCCAGCAATCAAATTGTTCTTAATCGCATACGAGCCGAACAGTTTAAATGCATGGGTTCTGTTGTTGGGTAACAATCCTGTTGAGCCGTCCATCCAGCCTGGTTCGTCAAAATCTTGTGTAAGGCCTGTATCATTTTGGCCATTGTCAGATTTGACGCCGCCTTCATAATTTCCATAAGACCTAGACCAAACATAAGACCCCTGTAATTGCCACTTCCCATCCCAAGGACGTTCAAAGCGGAATTCAAACGATGTGGTTTCACGTTTCGCACGTGGTAAATCTACAATTGAAACCGGAATATTGATTTCAGTTAGTTTACCGTCTCCTTCTACATCAACGTCTACAATAACAGGTTTACCTGGATTGATCAGGACGTAACCCCCGCTTCCAATGGTCATCTCCTCACATGCAGTTTCGCTTATCGAACTTGGACGCGAAGAAGACGCACAGAAGTTAGCTTGGACGTAACTTGCATCAAAGTCTTCGAGAACAAAATATCAAAGGAGCGGGCAAAATCCCCTGCGTTTTCGCATATCATGAGATCATCAAGATCTCCGATCATGTGATGGCCGACTACGACCCCAGCCGCTGTGACGTCTATTATCAAGGCCATTT
>NZ_BPFZ01000008.1 GCF_030158815.1 Candidatus Phycosocius spiralis | reverse complement strand
GTCCCACCTTGCGCGCTACTATTATTGGTCACCATCCCCATCTGACGACCACCAAAGCGATACCACCTCGTCACGGGATCGCCCGTGTTATAATTACCGTCCGCTTCACTGCGACGGATCACTTGGCCCGAAATATCGGTGTCAAACGTCACACTGCGGGGCCGCCCGTCATTGATATAAGCGCTGGTCATCACCGCTTGGCCCGCCACAATGTTGTAGCTGAAGGTCGTCGTGCGGGTGGCACCATTTTCTTGCTGGCTGATGCTGGTTTGAACCGCACCCCGATACCAATTATACGCATAGCTGGTGGTGGTATAGCTACTGGTTCCCCGAGGCGGACCCGTATCCCTGTCAAATCGGCCGATATAAAAATTAGCATTATCGAAGCGATACGTCTGCGTCGTCAAGGATAAAACCGTGCCAATCGCATCATAGGTGGTGTCAACATGGGTATCGACAAAAAATCCATTATTCTGGTAATCATTTTGACGCACACGCGTGCTCTCACGGGTCACCCGACTTGACCAATCATATTGCAAGATCCGGTCCTGCGCCACTTGGTCGCCACCAGGGGCTGTATAATCGATCTGACGGGTCAAACGGCCCAGGCCATCATATGCAAACTGAGCAATCACCCCACCCCGTTCAGTGGGATCGGCCGAGCCATAGGCAACACTCTTACTATAAACCTTAGACAGACGACCAGCGGCGTCATACTCATAATCATCACGTCCAACGGTGGAGGTGAAGCCCCAATACCCACCGAAATTGGCAAAGTTAGTTTGGTTCACATTATTCACAACATTCGCCATGCTGACGACATTGGATGAGAGTTTCACTCGGCCGCCGCCGATGCCGCCGTTGTTCCGAGGATTTTCAACACTCGGCATTCTGACGACATTGGATAAGAGGTCCTCTCGGCCGCCGCCGCCGATGCCGCCTTTGTTCCGAGGCGGTGGCGGTGGTGATCTCACAACCGGTGGTGGCGGTGGTGGTGGTGGTGGAGGCGGTGGTGGTGGGCTCACAACCGGTGGTGGTGGTGGTGGAGGCGGTGGCGGTGGCGGTAATTGAACACTTTCCTGACCGCGAATGGTGTATATGCGTTCGCCGCGGCCATTATAGGCAATCGTTGAACCTTGATCACCGCGCATAATCTGACCATTGATGAGATCGCCCCGATCAAGGGTCACGCGGTTCATAGAATCATACTTAAACCAGTCCGTGTTGGAATTATGTGAGACAACATATCCATTATCACCAAGTCTAGGGAAGGTTGAAGATACCCTGCGGATATTGCCATTGGGGTCATAGTGCCATTCGGTAATGCCACCAGGAAGCGATGAATAAGTGTCTGATTGCTGCCAATTTGTGATCCGCCCCAAACCATCATAGGCTGCGGTTTGGTTCGTGAGTACATTGTCAAAACTGACCCAATTCCATGTAAGTTCTCTTTCTTCTCTTGGAATTCTTCGATATTTATTACCAGGATCGGGATCCCCTCTTCCATATACTTTATATCGGCCATGTTTTCGATCTTGTTCTTGGGTGAGATTACCGACACGATCATAGCCATAGCTGGTCACACGTGTGGTGATGGAATCAGACTCCAATGAACCTGAGACATTGTACTGACTGGCCAATTTACCTGTATTATACCAAGTGAAATTGAGATCGGTGCTGCCTGCCGCATTACTCGTCTGAGCCACCAAACGACCAGCCAAGTCGTAATGATTCCAAGAGGTGTTCGAGCCCATATCTTCGATCATAGTCGTACGATTATAGATGTCGCTATATTCTCTTGTCGTTCTACCATTGGCGTAAGTCGTGGTTTTGCTCCAGCCGCCAAATGTGCTCATTCCACTTGTCATAACATTACTGTGAACATAGCTTATCGTAGTTACATCCTGGGCAGCGCCAAGCCTGTAAATGACACGGCCTTGTTGATCGTAATCAATAAATTCAGTGCCAGGATGCCCATAGGCACTATTAACCTTCTTGATCAATTGGCCAAGGCCGTCATAAATATAAAAGTCGATTAACCCGCCAGAATAAGCCGCCGATAGCTTTCTGCCCATGTTGTCATAAGTATAATTGGTCACATAGCCTTGCTGACCACCAGCCGACATGGCACCAATGCTAACCATCAAATCACCATGCACATTATACTTATTTTCAGAATAAGAACCATCGGGATTATCGATGCGCAAGACCTGTGCTTGGCTGCCATCATAGCCTGTGCTACCCAATAAAGTCGTTCGGGTAAGATTGCCATTTGCGTCTCTAGTGGCAACCAAACGACCTGAAAAATCATAATAGCGATGTTCTGTTGGGCGTTGTGGGGATGCTTCGCCTGCTTCATTGGTGGCATTTACCCAAGGGCTCACGATCCTAATCTGGCGGCCCATGGTGTTATAGGCATAATCAATGCGATTGCCCCCTGCATTTTCCTCCCAAGCAACTTCGCCGAAAGCATTATACCCGCGCTTTGTGGTTAAGGTGACCCGTGTATTGGCATTCAATTCGCGTTGTGGCTCAATGACTTCTACCATCTGGCCGCGCCAATCATAGCGCGTAATGGTCGCTGTCACCCCATCAACAAAGTTTGTGCGTATCCCATCGCGATCCATTCCCCAGAGATTCATCAGACCCTCAAGAGAATAATCCAATAAATTAGTGCCTTCACTGGCTAATGACACCGTTTGTTGGCCCGTCCCATTATAGAGACTATAGCGCCAAACCCCATCCCCCCGATTGCTGCGCCAGACCCGCCCGGCTCTATCATATTCATTAAACTCGAACCCAACGCCATTGATCGACTTTGACAAGACCTCGCCATAGGCATTGTATGTCATCTGGAGAGTATCATTGGAACCACCCTCGCCACGCGTCCATGCGCCGGCATTGTTTGGGTTCATGACGATGCCCTTGGCGACCACACGGCCTTCACGGTCATATTCTGTTCCGATGCCTTCGTAGCTGTAATTGCCCCAACTGCTGATGCGCGCATATTCTTCCCGTGTCAGACGCCCAGCGATGTCGTATCGATAGGTTCTGACAAAGCCTGATGCGTCGGTTGATGATTCTAAAAGCCCGCCTACGCCATAGACAAAGTTAGTAACTACTCGTGTTGGGTAGTCACCAAAGCCAATTTGCCAAGAGACCCTTAAGTTTCCCAAACCATCATAAGAATATTCAACTTTAGGATTGACAGCATTACCTAGATAATCGACAAAACCACTCTTAGTTTGCCTTACTAACTGGCCACCTAAGTCATAGGTGTTTTCAACCCAATCCCCAGTGGCTTCTGTTTTACGTACAACTTGGTTGAGACCATTATAGTCATAGTAAATCGTTGAAGAGACCGACTTATTCGACCCTCCTGCCCCACCATTGGCATTGCCATCATGAACTTGAACATTCGCCCGTTGCAACCAACGCCGCCGGCCAAGCTGATCATAACCAAAGGTTGTGATACGGTCCTCGTCCGATAGGGCACATTCAGGTACTGCCGCACCCGGAATTGGCGCTGTCGATATGTGATTGGCATAACGGATTTCTTGTGTCACATTACCATTGGCGTCATAGGTCCAATCCGTCCGAAAGTGCTCTTGATTCACTTCTGATGTTTTGCGCCCCAGCTTATCATAATAACTATGAATCAAGCCGCCATCAGCGTCATGTGTGCGGGTTATATTGCCCATCGCATCGTAAAGATAACTTGTGGTCAAGGTGCGTGTAGTGACACGTAAGGCACCATCCAAAACTGCCGTAGTCACGTTTGGTATGCGCATCTCAGTCTTACGACCTAAGGCATCATAAGAATATTGGGTTACCCGGTAACCGCCTGAACCAGTTGGGGGATAGGCTAAGGCGCTGCTTGGCAAAGTCACCGGGACCGCATACACACGCGTTTCAGTCACATTGTTGCGACGATCATAAAAATTCTGTGTCAATGTTCCCATAGGTGACAAGCTATGGGTCACACGGTCAAGTTTATCGTACCAGTATAAATAGCGCGCACCATCGGCTGTACGCTTCTCAATCATATTCCCCCGTCGATCATAAAAATAGCTTTCAACGGGGGTCTGTGTGGTTACGCCACCTGTTCCATACCCGACGACCTGGCGGGCTTCAGATATTTTTTGGATTAAGCGATCGGCAGCGTCATATTGATATATGGTGATGCGCTGCTCAGCCAGACCAGAAGCTTCAATGACTTTGGTTTTATTGCCTCGCGCATCGTATTCAAACCGATTGATAATGGTTTGACCATTAAGATTCGAAATCGGTTTTTGCTCGCTGATTAGAAGGCCGCGCTTGTCATAGCCATAAAGTGTAACCCCACCCAACTTATTGCGGCTGGCGATCTTTTGACCCAAATGATTGTACGTATATTCTTCATATCCACCCAAGGCATCGGTAACCCTGGTTACGCGACCAAGCTTATCATAAGTGTAAGTCGTGATGCTATCATTGCTTGAGGCTGACACATTTGGCTGAACATCCAGGCTAAGCGGACCAGTAACTTTGGTCATGTAGCGTGTAACGCTAGCCACCTCACCAAATCCGTTGTAGGTTGTACGGGTCGCATAACCTTCTTCATCTATACTGAGAACGATTTTACCAGTCGCATCAAAATAATCATAACGCTCATTGCCACGCCCATCGAGGGTACGAATTTGTTGCCCAGCGGCATCATATTGATAGCGTGTTACACCGCCATCAGCATCGGTCTTTCGAATGACCCGTCCAGCCTGATCATATTCAAATCGGGTGGAATAATTATCGGCATCTTGAACCGATGTAAGTTGGCCAAGACCATCATAGGTGTAAGACTTGACTATACCCCTTCCGTCGTCAGAAGAGCCAATCTTATTGGTTGTTCTGGTAGACCATATCCCCCCACGATTATCCGATGGCGTTCCACGATAGAGGCAGAAATTGCCATCATCTTGCATAGTAAAAAAAGATGGCCCCTTTGGCTTAATAGGCTCCCTTTGCTTAGGAATAGGGTCTGGCTCTTTAATAGGGTATGGCCCTGTTTCACGGTAATCGAGAAAATTACTAGGCCCCCTTTGCTTAGGAATAGGGTCTGGCTCTTTAATAGGGTATGGCAATGCTTTACTGTTATTGAGTAAATCAGATGTACCCGTTGACCAAATACCTACACGCGCTTGCCCAGCTTGATGGCGATAGACGACAAGATTGCCATCATTTTGCGCTTCAAGCGTATAGGTTGAGTCAGGAGCGGTATCGCGAAAGCCGTTTGACCATATCAATTCAGCCCAATGATAGATTTGTATTTCCCCTTGGGTAGTAAGCATCATCCGATACGCATTATTTTTGGAGTAGACACTTTCATTAGAGGAAATCTTTGAGGAATAGTCAGATCCTATCTTGCTAGAATTATCCAGCTCGCTAGTGGGTAAAAGCTCTCTCACCAGACGTCCTGCCTGATCATAAGCATAAGCTATGCGCCGCTCCCCTACTTGTCTTGGGGCGACTATATCCCAAGCCTGTTTGCCGTTGGCATGGTTAGCAAAATATTTCCAAGTCCCGTTAGGGTCCTTGAGTAATATCATTGTGCCGCGGGCATCATAATCATAAGTTGTAACACTTGCTGAGCCCTTATTGGCCATATCAAGTGACACAATGGTCCAGCTTGCATTCACATCGAGCGCATTGGCATAGCGCCTTTTGGCCACCACCCTGCCTTCAGCATCATAGTCAAATTGTGTGACAAAACCCTCCCCATCCATGGTGAAGCGGACTTCTCCACGACTTGCATAAAAGTTTTTGTCAACACGATGATTTGCGCCATTGGCTGCTACCCAATTGTCAATATTGGCTTTCCAAACATTGGATGAGCCCATGGAGGCCATAGACATCAATATCGCATATTGCCTAGTCTCTATGATCCTGCCTTCAATGTCATATTTATAGCCTGTGAGCGCACCGCTTGCATCTACACTATAGCCCAAGCGTCCTTGTTCATCATAGGCAAGCCATGTCGAACGATGCGTGTTGCTATTCACTTGATCAGCAATGGCTGCTTTAACAGTTGCCACACTATAGGTGCTTAATGGGCCAATAGTGTTTGAATATTCAATCGTTCGCCTTGGGCCCTTAAAGGCGGACGAAGTGTCCGCACCATCAAAATAACGTGTCTCTGTAACCCTTCCCAAACCATCAATGGTGAAGCGCAATTGATCAAGGCCATTATAGACAAAACGTGTGGTTAAATCACGGCTTGAGTTAGCTACAATACTGGCACTTAACGCATCAAAACTTCCTGATGCCCGCAGGTCCGCAGTGGTTAAAGCTATAAATCTAGTCTCGCTAACCTTACGACCCTTCGCATCATATTCAAAGCGCGTCAGCCCGCCATCGCCATTAAGGGTACCTATCAGCAATCCATCGCCATCATAAAAGCTGCGGGTTATACGATCACGTGTAGTACCGCCTAGTGTGTCAGAGGGCGGCACAACAACCGAGGTAGGCAGATTAAGTTTAAAACTATCAATTTGGGATTGGCTCAACCTATTGTAATATTCAATTGTCGAAACCAAACGGCCTGCACCATCATAGCTATAGGTTGTTGTAGAACCGTCACCTAAAATCGTTTGCGTAATTCGCCCAGCGGAATCATAAATTTGCCACTTCCACGTATCAACCCCAATCCACCAAGGATTCATTCTTGGTATGATAGCTTTAAAATCTACTTCCGCATTGGGATCTTTAATCTCAGCCGTAACCGCGGTAGGCTGATCGTATTGAACCGTAGCAGCCACGCGCCCAGCCGCATCATAGCGATACTCTGTAACCTGTCCATCTTGATTAATATCAGCAATCTTGCGACCCAATTTGTCATATAAGAAATAGGTCGTACGATCTGACGCATCTTTCATGGACCGCAGCTGACCATTACGATCATATTTAAGTTCTGACGTGCCGCTAGTTGTGTAAGAGCCGGCACCCGTCTCGGCAATCAATTCGCCAGCTTTATTAAAAGTTTTGGTAGTCACATAACCTGATGCAGTCGATACAATGGTCTGGGTTGCAGCATCATTATAAACAATAGAAGTTGTCGCATTAGCTTGATCTTGGCTAGCTACCAGCCGACCAAGACCATCATAATAAAAATACTCCCAGTTTTCGCCGACGTTTCGCCGGAAGCGCATCTGACCACTTTGATCAAAATAAGCGTATTTCTGAGTAGAGCCCTCGTTTAAAAGATTCCCATCACCATATCGAGTGGTCAAAAAACTATTGCCGCGCGCGTCATAATTGTAAGTTGTAACCGAACTCCCAGCCCAATCTCCACTACCGGCAGCATTGACACTAGACCACCATGCATTCATCTGTGCCTCAGTTAGGAGGTCTGTGCCCACAGGATAAAGGGCGTTGAGGAAGGCAGCCTCAACACTCTTTGTTCCATCCGCATTATAGTTATACCGAGTTACCCGTCCTTGCGCACTGACGGTATAGACCAGATGATTTTCCCCATCATAGACATAGCGCGTGGTCAGGGTGGCGGTTGGTCCTGTACCTGTGGACCCAGTTGTAGTCTCTACAACTAAACTATTCTTGCTATTATAAACACGTTCCGTGACCCTGCCCGTGGGATCGATCAATCGGACCACATTGCCTAGGCTATCATATTGATACTGGGTGACACCTCCAGCTGTATCGATGACACGGGTGACATTGCCATCGCGGTCATATTCAAACAAAACAGACTGTGATGCCGAACCAAGTTGGGCCGGGGGGGTTGTGATTCTTGTCAATTGCCCGGCAGCATCGGTAAACAAACTTGTAACATTGTTACGTGGATCGGTGATGTCGGTACGCCCAGCACTATAGGCGATATTGGTAATACGCCTTTCACCTTGCGCATTAACCAACTGAGTGATCTGTATAACGCGATTTTGATTGTCATAGCTAAACTGAATAGAAGATCCATCTGTCTGTCCGATTGAACTGATCAACCTTGATGCACCATAATATTGATAGGTCGTGACATAGGTCTTGCCATCGCTGATGCTATTGTCTTCTGGCGTTAGATCAACGGTCACGGTGCTAAGGCGATTGGAACTGTCATAGCCATAGCGCACACGAGTTAGAAATTTGGCACCTCCATGATAAAGGTCTCTATAGCCTGTTGTGAGTTGGATAATGTTGTTACCTGACCATTTATATTCAATATATTCCCCATTGTCAGTTGTAATCCTGCTTAATTTTGTGCCTGAATAAGTGAAGGTGAGTGAATTACCATCGGTGTCTAATTGTCTTGCAATTCGCCACTCTGACCCAAAAGGATTATAGACTTCTCGAAGTTGGCTGGTACCATCGGTCCAAACCCAAAGTTTCCCATAATTAAGGATTTTATCATGGGCACCTGAGCCATCGGTTGCCCAGTAAGCAAGCCCACCTCCCTGTCTGCGTTCATAAGTATAGGTGATCTCCGTACCGTCTGCGGATACGCGTTTAATTGTGCTTCCTATTTGATTTATCGCCCCGGTAAGGCCATACAGCCTCCGATCAGTGCCCATACGCCATTGGTCGCCATTCTCGTCTAAAGCGCCCCTACTATTGTATGTACGACTTATGACCCCATCAGGCCCGCGACCTATTAAAAACTCATCCTGCCTTGAAATGAGCAAATTTCCGTTGGCGGCATTAAGGCTAACTTGATCTCCACTTCGACCTTGAGAAGCAGTCCCAAACATCCCAAGTCCGCCCAAGGACGCGCCCGAACCACGCTCAAATCCAGCACCCAATCCAGTGAATATGTTTACCATGCCAGTCGCTCCTGCAGGCACGCATCCTCGTCCATACGACCCTGCATTGTAGTAATCGGACGAAAATCGATTTAGTTAAGCGATATGCTGCATTTTTAATTGACTGGTCCCAATGACCCAGCTCCTTAACTCCACCATTGGTCTGAAGACCAAGGCGGGCGGGACAGAGTTTGTGTCTCGCGCCATGCTGAAGTGGCAAAATGTTCGGGCGTCAGCAGGCATTACATCGCCCCAGGCAAGCCTCAACAGAATGGCTTTGGCCCCGAGCTTCAACGGCAAGCTCCGCGACAAGTTGTTGAACGAAGAAGTGTTCGACAGCTTGGGCCATGCAAAACGGGCCCTCAGTCTTTGGCGACACGACTTCAAAAATGTGCGGCCCCACAGTGGAATCGGCGGGCCTGCGCCCGCTACGCGCCATTGGTTCTCGCAATTTGTAAGCATCGCTCTCGGTGCGCTTCCCAAACAGCAAACTTGGCGGTATCAACAAACAGGACTCTCATAAAGAACGAGGGACCATCGGGGCTCAGGTCAAGGCGAGCGCGGTGTCGAGTGGCACTATTTCGCGCCGGGCAAACCCACCCAAAACGCCTTTGTCGAAGTTTTAACGGGCGTTTTCGTGATGAATGCCTCAACGAAGAGTTGTTCTCGTCCATTGCCGACGCCCGCGCCAGACGATCCAGACCCGCCTAGCCTGAGCTAAGCAAAAACTCCACTCAGCGGGCCTTGACCACCAACCACAAACCAGAAAGAAAGGCGAACAGATCCTCCGAATAAATGGCCCGGATCAGGTGGCAGAGCACGCTCAAGGTGTGGGTCTGACACCCCGCCTTCGGTTTCGCGATTACACTGGCGTTTATTGTGATGCTGGATGCCAATAGCCTGCGCCGGAAGGTGGGCAAGCATGCGGTAGCCATCAACAAGTTAGCGGCGGGGGCATCTGACTATCAGGCACTGCGCGAACGCATGGGCCACACCCGATTGGAAATTGCGGCTGGCATAATTGTTGGTATTGCGGTTGCTGGCGTTGTGATGTTCATTTTGTCTTGATACTTGCTTTATCGGTGCCATAAAGTGCCATAATAAACCTTGCCTTGCCGCACTTAACCCCTCATCACTCCATAACCAAGCGCTTTGACTATCGATACTCTTAGTCAAAACCAAGATAAATCAGTAGGTCACACTACACCCAAGATGGCCAAACCAGTCCGCCAGCGGCGCGCGCGCAAACCACCGCGACAGCTAACCCCACAACACCAAAATTGGATCAGATCCCTTTTGATCTATGAAGACAGCGCCCTTTTGGCTTTCAACAAGCCATCGGGCCTTGCGGTTCAAGGTGGGTCGGGCATCGCTATCGACTTTGATTTTTTATTGGGCGCTTTTGCCAACCGTAAAGGGCACCGACCAAAACTAGTGCATCGGCTGGACCGCGAAACTTCTGGCCTCCTGATTGTTGCGAAAACCAGCCCGGCTGCGGCGCATCTGTCCGCTCAATTTGCAAGCCGCAGCCTTTCAAAGCGCTATCTGGCTCTGGTCGCGGGGGAGGTCGCTGAGACGAGGGGCGAAATCGCGCTGCCGCTTGTGAAGATCAATTCGGGCGGTTTGGACCTAATGCGCCCTGCCCGTGAAAATGATCAAGACCCCCAAGCTGCCCGGACCGACTATCGCGTATTGGCGAAAAGCGTGGCCGCTAGCCTGATTGAAGCGGCTCCCCACACAGGGCGCATGCACCAGATCCGGGTGCATATGGCAGCGTTTGGCCATGCTATTTTAGGCGATACAAAATATGGCGGCCTGATGGTGGCTGGCGGGAAGCCTTGTCCGCGTTTGATGTTGCACGCTTTTGCGCTTGATTTCACGCACCCTGATACGGGCGCCCCTATGCATTTAAGTGTCGCGCCGCCTTCTGATTTGATCGAGATGGCCCAGCATCTGGGACTGGATTTAGAACAGGGGCTTGTGCAAAGCCTAAGCAAGCTTGCATAAAGGGGGCATGGTACAAGCTCTTTTGGTTTTTTTGGGAGGTGGATTGGGCGCATTGGCGCGCTGGACTTTTGGCCATGTTGTGAGCCGCCAGCTAGGATCAGATTGGCCTTGGGCGACTTTCGGTGTGAATATCATAGGCAGCTTTGCCATGGGTGTGGTTATGGGTTTTGTACTGAAAAATGGCATGATTACCCCATCGGCGGAGAATTGGCGGCTCTTCTTAGCCACAGGCATTTTAGGCGGCTTTACGACCTTTTCGGCCTTTTCTTTTGAAAGCGCGCACATGATTGAGGCTGGGAATTGGCTCCATGCTGGCCTTTATAGCCTGACTTCGGTTGGTCTATCGGTGGGCGCTCTGTTTGCAGGCATAGTACTTGCCCGCCTGAACGGCTAAGACCGTCAAATGAGTTCCCCCATTACCCTCCCCGTTCGCGAAACCGATGGGCAAGTGCGCCTAGATCGGTTCTTGCGCCGTAAATTTACCACGCTGACCCAAGGTCGGATCGAGCAAATGATCCGCAAAGGCCAGATCCGCATTGATGGCACACGTGCCAAAAAGGCTGGCGATCGCCTCAGCCCCGGCATGGACGTCCATGTGCCCCAAGAGATTGTGATCCCCGAGAAAAAAGATGATGGGATCATTCGCGTTCGCTTAAAGCCAGAGGATGAACAATGGCTGCGTGATATGGTGATCCATGAAGATGGGGATGTCATCGTGCTCAACAAGCCACCAGGCATCGCCGTTCAAGGTGGTACGGGCACCACCCAGCACCTTGATAAGATGATGGAGATTTTCAGCACCGACGATCATGGCAAGCCACGGCTCTGCCACCGTTTGGACAAGGATACCTCCGGCGTTTTGGTGTTTGGACGCAATCCTGCCGCGACCGCTTTTTTGTCCAAGGCTTTTGCCGGACGCAAAACCACCAAAGTCTATTGGGCCGTGTGCTTGGGTACGCCCCACCCCTTGTCCGGCGAGGTGCGCGGCTGGATGATTAAAGCGGGCAGCTCCAAAAACCCCGATCACGAATTGATGCGCCGCGCGCCCCATGGTGAACCAGGTGCGGTTTTTGCCATTACCGACTATCATGTGATCTCAAACGCTGGGACCAAAGCTTCGTGGGTCGCGCTGAAGCCGATCACTGGGCGCACCCATCAACTGCGCTTTCATATGGCCGAAATGGGCTATGCCATTGCGGGCGACCCTAAATATACCTGCGACCGTGAGCCGATTGGTGGGCTTAGCGAACAATTGCACCTGCATGCCCGCGCGATCCGCATTCCCCATCCCAAAGGCGGGATCCTCAGCGTCACGGCCGATCTGCCGCCCCATATGGTCAAGGCCTTTGACGCTTTAGGGTTTGAGATTTTTGAGGGGCGCGACCCCTTTGAGCATTTTCGAGTAGATGCATGAATGGGGTCATCGGGCCGAAACGCTTTTATAAAGAAGCCAGCGTCGCCTCCCATGCGATGGGTTTTGCCGTCACTCTTGATGGCCGCATCCCCAAAACGCCCGCGAAAAATCACCTGATCTTGCCCAACGCGAACGCGGCCCGATTGGTCGCATCAGAATGGGCGATGCAAGGCGATAGCATCGATCCGGCCAGCATGCCTGTGACCCGCCTTATCAATGTCGCGCTAGATCATGGCGCAACATCGCGCGACGCCATGGTGGATCAAGTGGTCAAGCATGCTGGCACCGATCTTGTCTGCTACCGCGCACCCACGCCTGATAGTTTGATCCAAGCCCAAGCGGCAGCTTGGGACCCGCTACTCGATTGGGCAAAGCAGCATTTTGAGGTTGAACTTGTGACCACCACAAGTGCTTTGGCCATTCACCAATCCCCATTAGCGCTAGAACGCGTGGCGCGCGCGGCACGAGCCTTGGATGATTTACGCCTGACCGCTTTAGCCTTTGCCAATGGCTTGGCGGGGTCTGCGATTGTTGCTTTAGCCTTGGTGCATGGCCAATTGAGCGGCGAAGATGCTTTCAAGGCCATCCGAATTGAAGAAGATTGGCAGGCACAACGTTGGGGCAAAGATCCTGACGAAGAAAAAGTCGCGCAAGCCAGACGGCTTGATCTGATCGCGGTAGAAGCGCTGGTAAAGGCCTTAGGAGCTTAGTTTAACCCTCACCCCGTACCCAAAAACACCTCAGGGTCCACTTGGTCAAAGAGATGGAGCGCCACACGGGTGGCCTTACCGCGCGGGCTTATCAGGCCCGGATCAGCCTCAACCAAAACCCGCGCATCGCGCTGGGCAATCGCCAAAAGATCGGCATGCAAGGCAGCATCGGCCAACTTAAACGCTGGGATACCTGATTGCCGCAAGCCCAAGAGATCGCCGCCGCCGCGCAGCTTAAAATCCTCCTCCGCAATGGCAAATCCATCCTCGGTCTCACGCAATTTAGCGATCCGGCGCGCACCTAAATCGGTTAAGGGATTGGCATAAAGCAATAAGCAATGGCCGGTCTTATCGCCGCGCCCGACCCGTCCACGCAATTGATGTAATTGGGCCAGACCAAAGCGCTCGGCATGCTCAATCACCATAACGCTGGCTTCAGGCACATCGACACCCACTTCAATCACGGTGGTGGCGACAAGAATTTTTGCGAGGCCAGAGCGGAAATCATCCATCGCTGCATCTTTTTCGCTCACACTCATTCGGCCATGGATCAGGCGCACACTATGGCCAAAGTGGGCAGAAAGATCACCAAATCGTTCGGTGGCAGCGGAAACATCCAGCTTTTCGCTCTCCTCCACCAAAGGGCAGACCCAAAACACCCGGTCATCCTTTTCAATGGCCCGGCGCGCGGCCTCCACCACTTCATCGAAGCGCTCTAGCGACAAAGCCACCGTCTTTATGGGCGCACGGCCCGGTGGCTTCTCGTCTAAACGGCTGACATCTAAATCACCATAGACCGCCATTGCCAGAGTGCGCGGGATCGGGGTCGCACTCATCGCCAAAACATGGGGCGCAAAGCCTTTATCAATCAAGCGGCGACGGTCCGCGACGCCAAAGCGATGCTGTTCATCCACCACCACAAGACCTAATTCATGAAATGCGACGCCTTGTTGAAACAGGGCTTGGGTGCCGCATATTGCGTGGATGGAGCCATTGGCCAAACCTTCTAGCACAGTGCGCTTATGGGCGACCTTATCCTTGCCGGTCAGGATTTCCAGTCGCAGGCCAATTTGGGCCATCAGGGGTGCTAAGCCTTGATAATGCTGGCGCGCCAAAATCTCAGTCGGTGCCATCAAAGCCGACTGCATCCCCGCCTCTGCGGTGCGCGCCATCGACCAGGCTGCAACCAAGGTCTTGCCCGACCCGACATCGCCTTGCAGTAAGCGCAACATCGGCGTTGAGGCCGCCATATCGGTGCCGATCTCTTCAAATGCCCGCAGCTGCGCCCTGGTCGGCTGATAGGGTAAGGCCTTGAGCAAAGCATCGGTGTAAATATGACTGGGTACAATCGCACGACCCGGTGTGCGCCGCCGCGCTGCACCCGATAGTTGGAGCGCCACTTGACGGGCAAATAACTCATCATACGCCAAGCGACGCCGGGCCGGGGCGCAGGGCGATATATCTTCCTCCCCCTGGGGTGCATGGGCGCGCTCAAGTGCGCCACCAAAGTCCAACCAGTCTTCGCGGGCAAGCAAGTTGGGGTCGAGCCATTCGGGCAAGCCTTGTGCCTTTTGTGCGGCACCCGCGCAAATCCGTGCCAAGGTGCGGTGTGCTAAGCCCGCGACGCTGCGGTAAATGGGTTCAAACACGATGGCGAGGTCGGGATCTTCGGGGTTTAAGATCCGCGATGGATGGATCATTTGCCGCTCGCCAAAGCGCTCGCTGATTTCGCCAGAAACCACGCGTATGGCCCCTTCGGGCAAGCGCTCAGTTAGATATCGCGTGTTGGGCTTAAAAAACAAAAGCGTCAAAAAACCCGTGTCGTCAGAAAGCTGAACCTTATAGGGCCGCCCGGCACCCCCCGCTTGATGGCGCTCTACGCGCGCTTCAATCGTACATAGTCGCCCGATCTCGGCTTCCCCGATCGTCGGGCGATAGCGTCGATCAACTAAGCCCGAGGGCAGATGAAAAGCGAGATCGCGCACCATCTCCCCGCCCGCCGCTTTGGCTGCCAAGGGAGCAATCTTAGGCCCCACGCCCGTAAGGCTTGAGAGGGGCGTAAACAAAGCAAACAGGCATTCAGGGCGCATCAGGCACCCCCTTTAGCCCTCATGACACGGATCAAGCCTTCTTGGGCAACACTGGCGACCAAGCGGCCGTCGCGGGTGAAAATCTTACCCCGGTTCATTCCCCGCCCGCGCCCGGCCCACGGGCTATCGGTGCTATAAAGTAGCCATTCGTCGGCGCGAAACTCATCATGAAGCCAGACGGCATGGTCCAAGCTTGCGGTCATGAGTTCGCCGCGCATCCAGCTCAAGCCATGCGGGCGCGCGCACGTGCCCAAAAGCTGCATATCGGTCGCATAGGCCAAGATCGCACGGTGTAACTGGGGATCTTCACCAATCGGTGCCACCGCCCGAAACCAGGCATTTTGCACAGGTGGCAATTTCTCGCCCTTGAGCCATGCTAGAGGCTCTGGAGAACGAAACTCAATTGGACGTGGAGCTAAAAAGAACTCGTGGTATTTTTCTGGAACCAGATCAATAGCTTTTTGCCGCAAGGAATAATCAGATGGCAAATCGTCCGGATCAGGTATGTCAGGCATGGTGTCTTGATGCGAAAGCCCTGGCTCCAGCTTATGAAAGGAAGCCGCCATATTCAGGATGGGAACCCCTAGTTGCTGAGCGATCACCCGCCTAGTGGAGAAGCTGCCACCATCATAATCGCGCATGACGCGGTAGACCACCGGGAAATCTTCACTGCCTGGGCGCATGAAATAGGCGTGCAGTGAGTGGGGTATACGGTCAAGCTCGGTCGATTTGCTTGCCGCCATCAAAGCTTGCGCAATTACTTGTCCACCAAACACACGCCCACTGCCTCCACCTTTGCGTGGCCCTCGATATAGGTCTGTGTCTAGCGTCTCAACATCCAACAAGGTGGACAAAGCGCGGATTAGTTCTTCGGGGGTGGGATGGGTGTTTTGCATGTCCCTTTGTTAAGACACTTGGCGGCAGGGGGGAAGTTTGCTGGTACATCTTTTGCTGTGCGCGTGCATCTCCGTCTGCCCGACATAGAGGTCACCTGAAAGGCCGGATGGAGGATTTCCCCTCTCCTGCTGGGAGTGGGGTTGGGGTGAGGGCGCCGATCA
This sequence comes from Candidatus Phycosocius spiralis, assembly GCF_030158815.1. Classification (GTDB taxonomy): domain Bacteria; phylum Pseudomonadota; class Alphaproteobacteria; order Caulobacterales; family Aquidulcibacteraceae; genus Aquidulcibacter; species Aquidulcibacter spiralis. The sequence goes on along the minus strand of NZ_BPFZ01000008.1, from coordinate 105,714 downwards.
CATTCCAAGCTTAGACGATGCTATGGCGATTTTTCCATGGCGCGCTTCAAAGCGCTTTGGGTCATGCGCCTGCACCCAAGCCCCTCACCCCCGCCCCGCTCCCAGAGGGAGAAGGTGACCGCCTCAAGATCAACGGCTTGGGACGAACATCTCGCTCGCAAACTATAGGGACCCTGACTTTTAGTAGTACATTAATTGAAAATAACTCTATTTCAGGCGTACAAGGGTGGCCATGAACTTCTCTGAACATTTAGATAAGTGGCAAACACTCTATTCTGGCGTGCTGGCAGTCGGAGCCGCCAGTGTGGGGGCGTTTCTACTCTGAAACCAAACAGCCCAAACTACGGAAAGCATCTTAGATCAGCGTATCCGTGGGTTGGATAAAGTAGGAACTTTGGCGCAATTTGAGTTAAGCAATTTTATTGAGCAATAGAAGATTTTGCAAAGGAGATTATAGTTTTCTCGAACACCAAAAACCGCCTGATCGCATTTCATGGTCGGGATGGCCAACTTCTACCTTGGTCGCCCTAGCTAACATTCAATTACATAACGAACCCTTCAAACGAGCGCAATTTGCAAAGTTGTTTAAAAACATGCAATTGCTTCAAGTTAGACTTTTTAACGGGTAGTTGAAGCAGGCGATATCGAGGCAAATATTCGCCACTATTGGCTCCAAATTGCAAGTATGTTGGCGAAAGTTAAGGGTGCTATTTCTATCTTGTTTGTCTTTTGTCGATTTCAACGCCACCGTCTCGAAAATTTCGATAAGTCGCTATCCGAAATTGAAGGAGCATTTTATTCTTGGCGCTTTGAGCTGACTGGGAATCCTGATGATCCAATGTCAGATATTTCCATTGTACGTCGATGGCGAGATCGCAAACTCGACAAGCGCAAACCAATCCCATGGCACGCCCGCCCGAAACCAAAAAGGTTCTGAGCGATCACCTATCAGACGCGTTTCCCCGCCAGCGTCCCCGCGTCCTTCATTGACTTTGGCACCAGTTCGCCCCACTTAAAGATTGGAATATTTCATCCAGGGGGATGATGGGTAAGTCGCGCCAAGTTAGGCGCCGCGCCGTTAAACTTAGTGAGACAAATGAATGACCGATACGAACGGGACCGGTGACACCGGCCCGATTGGTGTAACGCCAAATGATGTAACCTTCGCCGATTTGGGCTTTGCGCCACCCCTTCTCTCCGCCATCGCGGAATCCGGCTATACCAAACCAACTCCTATACAGTGGAAGGCCATACCCCAAGTCCTCGCTGGGCGTGATGTCTTAGGCATTGCCCAAACCGGCACAGGCAAGACGGCCTCCTTTGTACTGCCGATGATTGAGCGTTTGGCCCAAGGCCGGGCGCGGGCACGTATGCCGCGCACTTTGATCCTAGAGCCGACACGCGAATTAGCAGATCAAGTCGCTGAGAACTTTCGAAAATATGGCAAGAACCATAAGCTCACCATGGCGCTTTTGATTGGCGGGGTCTCCTTTGGTGATCAAGATGTGCTTTTGACTAAGGGCGTTGATGTTCTGATCGCGACACCAGGGCGCCTGCTGGATCATTTTGAGCGCGGCAAATTATTGCTGACCGGTGTCAATATGCTGGTCATTGATGAGGCCGACCGCATGCTCGACATGGGGTTCATCCCTGATATTGAGCGGATCGTGAAGCTCACGCCATTTACGCGGCAAACATTGTTTTTCTCGGCCACTATGCCACCTGAAATCAAGCGCTTAACCGAGCAATTCCTGCAAGCCCCGGTCAAGGTAGAAGTGGCGCGTCAATCCCAAGCTGCGGCCACCATTACCCAACGCCTGCTTAAAAGCCCATCGTCAGACCCTAAAACCAAGCGAATCGTGTTGCGCGCGGCTATTCAATCGGCTTTGCCGACCATGAAAAATTCAATTGTGTTTTGTAACCGCAAAACCGATGTTGATATCGTGGCTAAATCTTTGAAAGTTTATGGCTTTGATGCAGCACCCATCCATGGCGACTTGCAACAAAGTCAACGCATGGCGACCTTGGAGCGGTTTCGCAACAATGAGCTTCAAATCCTTGTGGCTTCCGATGTGGCTGCGCGTGGCCTTGATATACCAGCTGTCAGCCATGTATTTAACTTTGATGTGCCACGTCACGCTGAAGACTATGTGCATCGCATTGGGCGCACCGGGCGCGCGGGGCGCTCAGGCGAAGCCTTCATGATTGTCACCCCTGGCGATACAAAGGCGCTCGATGGCGTACAAAACTTGATCAAATCCAAGATTGATTTTGCTGAACTCGACGGCTTGCCCGATGAAAACATGCAAGAGCCAAGTCCTACAAAAGCTAAGCCCAGTCGCGCCAAAAAAACGCGAAATCATAAACAAGCCGCACCAGCTGAGCTTGATCCAGCCCCGACACTGAACGATACCCCATTTGAAAGCACTCAAAAAGAGCGCGCTAAAAATCGGCGCAATCTGCGCCGTACCAACCCAGAATCGCGCGTGCAATCACACCTGACCGATCCTTTGGCCATTATCGATCTTGGCGAAGAAATCAATCCAGATCGTAGTCTCGAACTCTTAGGAGTAAGCAGACATACGTCATTGGGATCGAACCACCGGCTCTACGCACAGCCAAACAGTGACACCAACCGCGAACTTAGGCCAAACCGCGGTGGTCGCACTCGCTATCGACGCGAAGATGATGAGCAAAACGTTTTGGCCTTTGGTGAGGATGTACCAGCCTTCATGAGCATTGCGATACCCCATTTGGCTAAACCTGATTAAACTGAAAGCGTTTGCGTAGGGAGGAAGCATTCCCCCTTATGACTGCCAAAAGATGAAAACGGGATCTGAACAAAACCAAGCTTGGTCAGCGACGCAAAACCCAGCCAATGACCACGCCAGCGAGGATTGATGCTCCTTCATACACCGACCAATGAAGGGCTGCACCCTGGTTCCAAAAGGTAAAAAACACGATAGGCAGCAATGCGACCAATGACCCCAAAAGGCCTAAAAAGACAGTGGCACCCACTTTACGTATGGGCTTGGTTTCAAAGCTACGCACCCTTGCCTCCCGTCATGTCTTCAAGCCTTACATGCATGTACTTTCATCACAAAATTGTGGCGAGACAAGCCCCTAATCGTGCTTAATTGGTCTTTGTCCTAGATAAAGATGACGGTGGGACTTGAAGAGACCCGATGCTACCCATATTGGCCAATCTAAGCAGTAAAATACCTGCAGACGCTAAACTGGCTACCGCAATGGCTTCAACCAAGCCTAGAGCGCCCCGTCCAAGAATGAGGCAGAAAAACCAGCCAAGCGGTGCCATCACCAACACATAAGAGACTAAATGGCTGAATGTCGGAAACCAAGGCCGTCCAAGTGCGCGCAGCGCTTGGGCCGCAACAACTTGGAGAAAATCAGGCACAGCCATTAACCAGACCAATGCAACCAGGCCAGCCGTATAGGTCAAAAAGACCGGATCCTTTGTAAAGGCGCTGGCGATCGGGGTAGCCCAAACCAAGGTGACGATCGCAAACAAGGTAGCATAGGCCCCAGATAGCCCCAACCCCATCCAAGCAACCTTCTTTGCCCCGGCCAAGTCGCCAGCACCGCGCACATTGGACACAATCACTGCAGTGGCCGAAGCAATGCCCATCGCGGGCATAAACCCAATCGACATCATATTGAGTACAACCGTAAAGGCACCCACTTGTACAACGCCCGCGATACCAGCGATGATGGTCAAAATGTTGAAGGAGCCAGCCTCCAAAATACCGCTGCCAGCGGCCGCCATTCCAATCGAAACCTGTTCGCGTGCTTCGCCGGGTTGGGCTTTGGTTGAAAAGTTCAAAAATCCAAACTGATCAGAATCCCCCATATTCAGGAGCCAGATGGTAGCGCCTATGGCTAAAAACACCCGCGCCCCTAACGTCGCCCAAGCCGCGCCATCGGCCCCCATCATGGGCACAAGCTTTAAACCTAAAACCAGATTGACGACATTGGCACCCACCATCAACAACAAAGCCACCCGTGGCCGCGATAGAGCCTCCAAAGTCTTGGAGCAGGTCAGATAAATCGCATTGGGAAGAAGGCTCAGGCCCAAAATCGCTGTACAACTGGCCGCTCCTTTCGCAAGCGCTTCTTGCTGGCCCAAATGGGTTAGCGTCCATAGGGCGCCAAAATGAAGCATGATTGCCAAAAGAAACCCAACCACCAGTGCCGTCACAATGCCGCGCCGCCAAATTAAACCGATGGCTTGATATCGATTTTCGCCGTGCCGGCGGGCCGCTAAAACCTGCACGCCGACCAAGAGGCCAATCGTTGCCACAAGGGCGGTACCATTCAAGCTCCAAGCTAAAGCGAGCTCTGCCAATTCGGTTGCCGAATGACGGCCCACCAAAATGGTGTCTACTAGTCCCATCAGCATCACCAGCACATTGGAGCCAGCAACGGGTGCTGCGAGTAAAATCAGTCGCTTCAGCAGCCCTCTTTGCAGCTCAGCCGCCGCATTTGGGGCAGAAGTCATGATTTATCGGCGTCCTGACACCATTTTGGAACGCGCCCACAAGCGGCATGCTTCTGCAACCTCGAAGGCCGAGCGAATTTGCGCTTCACCCGGCATTTGCGGGTCAATGTGGGTGGCAGCGTCCACGGCTTGTTTAAAGGCGATTTCAGCTGCCCCGATCTGGCCAGAGCGCAGATAGGCCCAAGCCTCAACCAGGGATGGCGCAATGGGATCGCGTGCTAAAAGCGTGAAAAACGGCTCATCGGTTTCTGCCTTTGAATAGGCATCAAACTGGCTTGGCTCAATCTTACTGCTCATCTTCTCACCTTATGAATGGACCGACTTTAACAAGCCACCCCAGATATGAAAGAGGGAAGTTCTGTCGCACATGAGATTATTCCAGCGAATCCCGCTTACTTATGCAGTAATGTCAAACGCTTCCCAACCAGATTTTTCGCATGAGGCATTTCATGCCAAGCGCCTCAACATCCCCCAAACCAGCATTTGCGGGGTCGATGAAGCTGGGCGTGGCCCATGGGCAGGCCCGGTTGTGGCGGCTGCAGTGATCTTGGACCCCAAACGCATCCCTAAGGGCATCGGCGATTCCAAGCAATTAAGCACATTAAAGCGCGAAGCGCTCTATCAACCAATCCTCGACCAAGCGATCGATTTTAGGATTGGGATCGTTGAGGCCGATGAAATTGACGCCATTAATATTCTCGCCGCGACACATAAGGCCATGGCGCAAGCCGTGGTGGCCTTACACTCCTCCCCAAATCTCGCCCTTATCGATGGCAATCGGGCACCTAACCTGCCCTGCCCGACCCAATGCATCATCGGCGGGGATGGCTTGTCTCTCTCAATTGCAGCCGCGTCCATCCTCGCAAAGGTTACGCGCGATCGCATAATGGCGAAAGCCGATAGCATCTATCCTGGCTACGGCTTTGGCGACCATAAAGGCTATGGCACCAAGGCCCACCGCACAGCCCTCGACCGGCTCGGCCCCTGCAAGCTGCACCGCTTAAGCATTAAGCCGCTCAAGGGCTTTAATGAAACATATTAAACAGATTCTACAGCCCTAATGCAGAAAAATTGATACCCCGATTCGTTTCGTGAATCCTTTATTAACCCACATGGATTCAACTGCCTCTGCAAATTTAGGGGCGAGTTATGTCATCCAATTTTAACAACCGCATTTTGATCGGTGATTGCATTGAGCTGATGAAGTCTTTGCCCGAAGGGTCTGTTGATCTGATTTTTGCAGACCCCCCCTATAACCTTCAGCTTGGTGGGGACCTCATGCGGCCTGACCAGTCAAAGGTTGCAGGCGTGAATGATGATTGGGATAAATTCGCCGACTTTGCAGCCTATGATGTTTTTACCAAGGCCTGGCTTGCTGCAGCGCGACGCTGCTTATCGTCGACGGGAACCATCTGGGTTATTGGTTCTTATCACAACATTTTCAGGGTTGGTGCGACGCTTCAAGACTTGGGCTTTTGGATTTTAAATGATGTGATTTGGCGCAAAACTAATCCGATGCCTAACTTTAAGGGTACAAGGTTCCAAAATGCACATGAAACCATGATCTGGGCAACAAAATCAGCGGATCAAAAGCGCTATACCTTTAACTATGACGCGCTGAAAGTTCTCAATGATGATTTACAAATGCGCTCAGATTGGTCCATTCCAATCTGTTCCGGCGGTGAACGCCTCAAAGATAGCGCCGGCAAGAAAATCCACCCGACCCAAAAACCAGAAGCCTTATTACACCGTATTTTGATGGCAGCCAGTAAGCCTGGTGACCTGGTGCTTGACCCCTTCTTTGGTTCAGGCACCACGGGGGCGGTTGCTAAAGCGCTTGGTCGACGCTGGATTGGGATGGAGCGCGATAAAGGCTATGCTACGGCGGCAGAGCAGCGCATCGCGAACGTTGAGCCTGGGCATCGCGACCATTTGGAAGGAATGAAATCCAAGAAAGAAGAAGTGCGCGTGCCTTTTGGGACCATTGTTGAGCAAGGGCTGTTACGTGCAGGGGATGCGATCTACTCACCACGCGGCGACGTGGCAGCGCGTGTGCGCGCCGATGGCTCCATCATGGCTGGAGAAATGGTGGGCTCCATTCATCGTGTGGGCGCCCAGATTCAACGAGCTCCTGCTTGTAATGGATGGACATATTGGCATTTGCGCACTGACGCGGGCCTGGTTCCCATTGATACGTTGCGGCGTGAAATGCGCGCGCGTATGGCAGCCTAATCCAGCCTCCCTCTGATTGTTTGTTGCTCGTAGTGATAAGCTAAACTTGATCCAATCCAATCGATTGCGCCGCTAGGATGCTGCGCCCCGCAACAATGATTTTGTGCATCAAGCTTGGTAAGGCAGCACCAGCCAATGCGTCCAATCCAAGGCGCTGATAACCCACCACTGGCAAGCTCTTTGGACTATAAGCGGAAAAAACACGCACACGTAAGGCAAAATGGGTAAAAACATGATCGATATATCCCCCATCCAGCCAAGTTACACCCTTGGGTAAATCAACTGGACCCAAACACGGATCAGAAGATGGATCATCACCCCAAGAGGTGCTGGGCACTTCCAACATCCCCCCCAACAAACCTGAGTGTGCCCGTTTGGTGACCAAGACACCATCAGGATCAATATGGACCCAGGAAGTACCATAGCGCGTAGGCTTTTTCTTGTTAACTTGTTTTTTGGGAAACTCTCCCTGCCGACTTTGTTTGGATGCACCACATGATGACTGCCACGGACATAAGTTGCACGCTGGCGTGCGCGGGGTACAAATGGTCGCACCCAGGTCCATCAGTGCTTGAGCAAAATCGCCAGGCCTATGGGTGCTCATCCAAGCTTGTGCCTCATGCCAAAAGATGGGCTTTGCAGCAGGCAAGATGGCTTCAATCAGCCATAAACGTGACAAAACCCGCTCTACATTGCCATCGACGGGAACTACAGGTTGATCAAAGGCTATGGCAGCAATAGCAGCTGCTGTGTAAGGTCCGATTCCTTGAATCTTTTGTAAGGTTTGCGGTTGGGTTGGAACCCCCCCACGGGCTAGGATGTCTTTTGCCGCCGCATGAAGATGGTGCGCGCGACGATAATAGCCAAGACCAGCCCAAAGTGCCAAGACGTCATCCAATGGGGCCTTCGCCAGATCCTGAACCGTTGGAAAGCGGTTGATAAAGGCGACATAATAAGTTTTTACTGTCGCAACACCTGTTTGCTGCAACATGATTTCAGAGAGCCAAACGGCATATGGATCAGGACGCTGCCCCTTCAAGCCCTGCGCCGGTGGTAGGCGCCACGGTAAATCGCGCGCCGATCGGTCATACCAAGCCAGTAATTGCTCTCGCAATTGTGTGATCTTTTTGGACTTATAATGTGCCATACGCCATGGGCGTTAGAGTTATTTGTGGGTATACATCAAGTGCTCGCGCAAACAAAGGCGATGGACTAAACACTCTCAATGGCCAATGACCCGCCCAACCAGCTCGAAGACGAACGTTTTGATCCCCAGATCGAAGCTGCAGCAACAACGTGGCTGAGCCAGCGTCGCGGCAAACCCGTTAGGAGTGGCCCAACGCCCTTGGCCAAGCTCATGACAACGCTTATTCCCCTTGAAGAGCGTAAAGCAGGCTTGAGTGTCTGCAACCTTCAACAACGCTGGGGCGAGATTGTAGGTGAGACATTGGCCAGTATTTGCCAACCCGAAAAGATCAAGGGGGAGACCTTGGTTTTAAAAGTCGCCCCCGCTGCCGCACCCTTGTTAACGATGCGAAGCGCAGAAATCATTGGCTTGGTCCGTTTAGCTGGTGGGGGTAGGATAAAAAAATTGACCTTGGTGCGCGCCCCTCTCAAATCGACCAATCATTCAGCACCTCTGCGTACAATGCGACCATTAGATGCCAGTGCGCAGCGAAAACTGGATGAGCAGCTTGATCAAGTCACCCAACCAAGCTTGAAAGCAGCCTTATCGCGTTTGGCACAGGCCACTTCAGATATCGACTAACCATAGAACGAATGCCCTTTAGGAGAACGCAGAATGTCTTATCAGTTTCCAAGCCAAGGCCTAATATCCAAAATCCTAGTCCTTGGTACCCTTCTATTGGCCAGTGCCTGTGGACCCACGGCCAACAATGAGGGTGGTAAAGCCGCCAGCACATTTGAAACTGCCACCGATTTTCCAATTGGATCCAAAGACGCCAAAGTTGTGATGATTGAATATGCTTCCATCACCTGCCCACATTGTGCGAACTTCCATCTAAATGTTCTGCCAACCATTAAGGAAAACTATATCGCGCCGGGCAAAGTTCGTTATGTGTTTCGTGAGTTTCCAACCCCACCCATTGAACTAGCGATGGCTGGTCACTTAATCGCACGCTGTGCAGGTGGGGAGAAGCGCAATCAAGTGATTGATACTTTGATGCGCCAACAAGGCGATTTAGTGTCTCAGGCACAAGGACCAACAGGAGCTAAACAAGCCTTCCTCAATGTTGCTTTGTCCTTTGGCATGAATGAAAGTCAGTTTGACGCCTGTATGAAAAACGAAGAACAGCTTAAGACCCTTGTTGAAGTGCGTGATGGCGGCATTGCAGCAGGTGTGACTGGTACACCAACCCTTTTCATCAATGGTGTGATGTTTGAGGCCCCAATCGGGCGGGAAATCACAGCAGAGGATGTTGGCAAAGCTCTAGATGGTGCACTCGCGAAGGCGAAATAAAGGCAATTCAATTGACGATTGTGCCCAACTTGGCTCTCTCCCCGCGCATAGTTGATCATCATTCATCTCATGCGCGGCCTTGGGCTGGCTGGCTTCTATGTCAGATCAGTTTTGTGATGATTGTGCTTTCTTGCCCTGTCATGGCGGGTAACGCATCTGAGACAACACTGGCGCAAGCCACACAAACCATATCTAAGTCCATGAATTCAGACTGGAGCTTAGGATCACCAACTGCCAGGGTTAGCTTGATCGAATACGGTTCCTTGACTTGCGGGCATTGCGCGCAGCTTAACAATGAGGTTCTGCCAAGCATCAAAGCAAACTATATCGACACGGGTCGACTACGCTATGTGTTCCGACCCTTCCCAACCGCTCCCATGCCCTTATCCCTTGCACTACACGCTCTAACCCGCTGTTCGGGTCCAAGAGCCTATTACAAACTGGCAGATGCCTTTTTTCGCCGCCAGAACGAAATTTTTGCCGCGGCACAAGGGGAAACGGGTGCCAAGGCGACCGTGTTTGCAATAAGCGAAGACTTCGGTGGGCTCAGCTTCGCGCAATCAGAAGCCTGCTTAAAAGATGAAGCCGTAAAAAAATGGATTATGGTGCATGTGGAACAAGGCCAAGAAATCGGTCTTACCGGTACACCTACGCTTTTCCTTGAGTCCGCCAAAGGCCGAACCAAGCTAGATTTTCCTTACGATGTCGCCACACTCAGCACCGCCATTGATCGGGCGCTTTTGGCGATTGGCACTTCCTCCGCTAAGCCCATCAAAGGCAAAAAGAGATGAAGGTTACCGATTTGCGCGTAACGGGGTTCAAATCCTTTGTTGACCCTGTGCATCTCAAAATTGAACCGGGTTTAACGGGCATAGTTGGCCCCAATGGCTGTGGGAAATCTAATATATTAGAATCCCTACGCTGGGTCATGGGTGCGACTTCTGCGCGTGCTTTACGCGGCGGTGAAATGGACGATGTCATCTTTGCAGGGACCGACAAACGACCAGCCCGCGACATAGCAGAAGTTCTCATTACCTTGGACAATCGCGAGGGTCGCGCACCTGCTCCCTTTAACCTTGATCCCATATTGGAAGTATCAAGACGGTTGCGCCGTGCGGCAGGCTCTACCTTTAAGATCAATGGCAAGGAAGTGCGCGCCCGCGACGTACAATTATTGTTCGCCGATGCTTCAACAGGGGCTAACTCTCCTGCCCTAGTGCGGCAAAACCAAGTGAGCGAACTGATCAATGCCAAACCCGAAAATCGGCGACGGATTTTGGAAGAGGCTGCGGGCATTTCGGGTCTGTACACGCGTCGCCATGAGGCTGAACTGAAGCTACGCAGCGCGCAAGCTAATCTAGAACGCTTGGACGATGTGATCCAAGCGATGCAGGACCAATTGACGTCCTTGCGCCGACAAAGCAGGCAAGCTGAAAAATACCGTGCGATTGCTGAAGAAATCCGCACCCTTGAGAGTTTTTTGTTTGCCCAGCGTTTACGCGAATCCCAAACCGCCTTTGAAGAAGCCCAAGCCACACAATTCACAGCCGAGCAAGAACTGGCAGACGCCACCTTGCGGGCCAATGAAGCGGCGCAAGCTGCAGAGAATTCTGACCACAACATCCATCAATTGCGCGAAGAGCAGGCCATTGCAGAAGCTGTGTTACGCCGACTGGATGGTCAAAACATTGCCTGTGAGCGCGATTTACAGGTCGCCAAAGAGGCGCTTCGCTTAGCCAAAAGTGACATTGAACGCATCGATGCGGACAAATCGCGTGAGCAGGCTTTATTTGAAGACGCCAAGCAAAATATCGCCCAAACTCAAGAGACACTCGCACAATTACCAGATCCCAGCGCACTCGAACAGGCTATACACGCAGCACAAAGGGTGGCCACAGAGGCCAGCACCCAGTTTGAGGCAGCGCAATTGGCGCTAACCGAAACAATCTCTCAACGGGCACAAGCTGTTGCTGAACGCACTGCGCAAATCAAAGCGTGTGAGGATGCCAAGGGACAAGAACAAAGACGCTTGGCGGCTTTGGCCCTGGCACAAGAAGAATTAGACCGACAAAACCGCGCGCTACCAGATACTGGTCAACTCACGATTGCCCGCCACGAAGCCCAAGCCATCGCCCAGGCAGCCCAAGATGCTGGCGCTCAAGCGGATCAAAGCGAGAAAGAAGCCGAAGCTGGTGGTGTGATTGAGAATGAGCGGCGCGAAACGGCACGTTTGGCCCAAAACCAGCTTGATCTAGTGCTCGCTGAAATCAAGGCCCTAAACGCCACAGCCCCAAAGTCAATGACACAAAGTTGGGCAAAAGTTCTCCATGACGTACGACCAAAAGCGGGTTATGAACGCGCCGTCGCTGCGGCATTTGGCGATGAATTACAAGCAGCCTTAGATCCCAAGGCACCCGCCGCTTGGCTGGGTCAAACCGTGCGAAGTTTTAACTGGCCGGCCCCTATTCGCCCCCTCGACGAAGGGATAGAGGCGATCCCCGAAGCTTTGCGCGCGCGCCTACAAGCCACAGGCTTAGTTGATGACATTAGTTTTGAGGAGGACTTAAATTTACCAACGGGTGGCCGGGTTGTGACCATGGCAGGCGATATGCGGCGGTGGGACGGTTTTGTCCGCCGAAAAGACGCTGTCGCCTCCGCTGCCGGAGAATTGGAGCAACGCACTAGATTGGAAGCGCTTCAAAGGCAACTTCCAACACTACAAGAACAAGCGCAAGCCGCTGCGAAAGCTGCCGCAGAAGCGCATGCCCAGGCCGACCATTTGCGTGCTTTGGCGCGCCAAGCCCGCGTGGAAGCGCCGCGCGCCTATGCGGCGGTGTCTCAAGCCCGCGAACGTGTTACTCGATTGGAAGCTGAATTGGCTCGCGCTATGGCAGGTGTGGAGCAAGCCCAAGCCCGATGCAGCGCCGCACGAATAGAATTAGAGCAAGCCCAAATGTTACGCACAGTGGCCGAAGAGCTTCTAGCCGCCTTGCCGCAAGAGGGTGAAAGCCACGACGTAGATGCTGTGCAACATCAGGAGCTGGCTGCCCGGGCTAAAGTCAATCAAGCCAATCATGATCTCAACCAGCTATTAGCGCAAAACCAAGCCCGCTCAAGCCTCGAACAAAATCTGAAACGCGATTTACAGTCTTGGACTTCTCGGTTAGCAGCAGCACAAGACCGTTTGACCGCCCTCGACAATGCTAAAGCTCAAGCACTTGCGCGCGAAGAAGCTGCCGCGCGAACCCCTTTTGAGGTCGAAAAGCGCCAAGCTGAGCTTTTAAGGCAATTGCCCGCTGCCCAAGCACGAAAATCTAAAGCAGATGACGCCTTAGCTCAATCAGAAGCTACCATTAAATCGCTACGGGAACTGGATCGTCAAGCCCAAAACGCTTTGTCGATTTGTCGAGAAGCGCGCGCTGCCGCGGTCATTCGCACCGAAACCGCTATTGAGCGTCTGAAAGAATTGGGCGATGAAATCCGCCGGACCTTACAAATCGATCCGAATGAATGTGAAAAACGCGCCCGTGCCGCAATGGGCGATATGTTTGAGACCATAGGTATCGATGCAACCGAAGCGCGGTTGGCAAAGCTCCACTATGACCGCGATGCTTTGGGCGGTGTCAATCTGCGGGCGGACGAAGAGGCGCAAGAGCAAGATGCCAGAATGTCTGCCTTGATCGCTGATAAGCAAGATTTAACTTCAGCCATTGCGAAGCTACGCGATGGCGTTGATCAGATCAACCTAGAGGGAAAAGAGCGCCTAGCCACAGCATTTGAAGCGGTCCAATCACATTTCCAAGTCCTGTTTGAAGCGCTGTTTGATGGTGGCACCGCGCATTTAAGCTTAACCCAAAGTGACGATCCTTTGGGCGGTGGCCTTGAAGTCTATGCCTGCCCACCTGGCAAAAAATTGCAAAGTTTGACCCTAATGAGCGGGGGTGAGCAAGCGCTGACAGCTTCAGCACTGATTTTTGCTGTATTCTTGTCCAACCCTGCCCCAATTTGCGTGCTTGACGAGGTGGATGCGCCTTTGGATGATTCCAATGTAGATCGCTATTGCCGATTGCTAGAAGAAATGCGTCAACGCACCCAAACCCGTTTTATTGTGATCACCCATCACCCAATTACGATGGCGCGCATGGACCGTTTGTTTGGGGTAACGATGGCAGAACGTGGGGTATCCCAACTGGTAAGCGTAGACTTAAGACGCGCTGAGGCGTTAATTGGCGCGCAATAGGGTCAAATGTTCTTCTTACGATCAACATTGTTTCAAAGGGGGTCGCATTCTAGATGCCTGTTTCCAAGATCGTTCAAACTTGTTTGATCACTATCCATCCTAGCCAGGGGTTCTAAACTTTCTCAACCGAGATAAGAGTTATATTCTAGGCTTTATAGAATTGGAGGTTACAGCGCTCAATAAGCGACACCAAGCCCATGAAAGGCTCTAAGGGGCGCAATGGGATCGATACCAATCCTCAATTTAGGATCATGACACTGCGAAAACTACCAAATCATCATCAAAAACAGCTTCATAGATGCACATCAACTTGGGTTGACTTGGCACGAGGGCACCTCTAGTTTCCGCCCGCGTCGAGAAGGAGGCAGTTTCGCATCCCTGCTTGCGCGAACGGCTGGTTCATGGCTGACCCAAGACACCCTCATGGCTCTGAAGCCCTTGATGAGTTGGCCAAGCGTTTGGCCGCTTTAGATCAGGAGCGGCAGCGATTGGTACCTGAGGTCAACATGGACCGCTCTGCTATGTCTTTAGGGCTTCGGCTGGCATCAGAATTTGCCTCGGCAATCCTGGTTGGTGGGCTTTTGGGATATGGTATCGATTACGGGATAAAGACTTCGCCTTGGGCCCTTATCATTGGTCTGGCGCTTGGCTTTGTTACCGGAACCTTGAATTTAATACGGGCCTCTCGTCAAATGACAAAGGCCCATCATGTTGATCCCCAAGCATCCGGCTTGAAGGACGACCTAGATGAAGACGTGTGAAGCAGGAGACAAGTGGCGTGGCCAGCGATCCGATGCACCAGTTCCATATCGCCCCTATGATCCCCATGGAAATTGGCGGCTATGATGTATCGTTTACCAATGCCAGCCTGTTCCTGTTGCTTGGTGCGGCTATCCCTGCGGCCTTTATGTTGGCCAGTTCTGCTAAAGCGGCCTTAGTGCCCGGTCGTATGCAAACCTTGGGCGAGACCGCCTATGGCTTTGTCTATAATATGCTTTACAGCTCAGCCGGGGCTGATGGCGTTAAGAAGTTTTTTCCGCTGGTTTTAAGTTTGTTTTTATTCATCTTTACGGTAAATATGGTTGGGCTTTTTGCCTATCATTTTACACCAACCAGTCAGATCATCGTCACAGCTATGATGGCTTTATTGGTGTTTTTCACGGTGATCATCGTGGGATTTGCTAAAAATGGCTTGGGCTTTTTAAAGCTGTTTGTTCCCTCGGGTATTCCGTGGCCACTTTATCTGATTGTGACCCCGATTGAGATCATCTCGTTTTTCTCGCGTCCGCTATCGCACGCTGTGCGTCTTTGGGCGAATATCTTGGCCGGTCACATTTTGGTCAAGGTATTCGCAGGTTTTGTGCCAATGATGGCTGAAACCGGTGCGATTGGTGCCATCGGGGCCATATTGCCTTTTGTGATGACAGTTGCCCTCTATGCGCTAGAAACCCTCGTTGCATTTCTACAGGCCTATGTCTTTACGATGTTGACCTGTATCTACCTCAATGACGCGCTGCACGCAGCCGATCACTGATCCATCATTTCGTTTCGTCCCTTACCTTTCAGGAGAATTCATCATGGACGCAGAAGCCGCAAAATACATTGGTGCAGGTTTAGCTTGCTTGGGTATGTTGGGTGCCGCAATCGGCGTTGGCAACATCTTCGGCAGCTTTTTGGAAGGCGCAATGCGCAACCCGTCAGCTGCACAAGGACAGTTTGGTAATTTGATTTTTGGTTTTGCCGTGACCGAAGCGCTCGGAATTTTTTCGTTATTGATCGCGATCCTATTGTTGTTTGTGGTCTGATCGGATTATTCATCTGAACTTCTTCCACAACCCGGAGTGGTTTGACGATGGCTGGCGAAACTCAGACAGTTGAAGCAGTAGGTCAAGCAGGCAAACATGCAAGCGGTGGTTTCCCACCGTTTGATGCGAGCCTTTTTTCTTCCCAGATCTTTTGGTTCTGGCTTGCCTTTGGCGCGCTCTATGTGGTGCTGGCGGCTTTAGTCATCCCACGCATCGCCAAAACCTTGGCGGCGCGCAAAAACGCCATTGAAGGTGATCTAAAAGCGGCTGCAGACCAGACCGCTGCTGCTCAACTTGCACGCCTTGAAGCTGACAAGGCCCAGGCCGAGGCCCGGGCGCAGGCCCGTAAAACAGTTGAAGCCGCCCGCCAAGCCCAAGAAGCAGCCGCAGCGAAAGCTGAGGCTGCTGCCACCAAAAAGGCCAATATCAAAGTCGCCAAAGCTGAAGAGAAGATCCAGGCGTCTCGCGATGCGGCCTTGGCAAGCGTCAACGAAACTATCGGTGAATTGGCAGGTGCGATCGTGGAACGCGTTTCCGGGATCAAGCCAAGTGCCAAGGCGCTCGACACGGCGGTTAAGTCCGTCACAGGGACACCATAATGGCAGTTGAATTTGATGCGACCCTCGTCGCCGCCCTTGGATTTGCAACCTTCATTGGTGGCATGATTTATCTCAAGGTCCCTAGCATGTTGACCAAGGCATTGGACGATCAATCAGCCAAAATCTCAAAAGAATTGGCCGAAGCCAAGCGCCTGCGCGAAGAAGCCCAAGCTCTCTATCAATCCTATCAGGCCCAACAGGCCCAAGCGGCTAAGAATGCAGCTGCCATCATCGCCAAAGCAGAAGAAGATGCGGTGCGCTTGAAGGCAGAAGCTGAAGCAGCTTTGGACAAGACGATCAAGGCACGTGCCAAGCAAGCAGAAGAACGCATAGCGCGCGCCGAACAGGCCGCTCTGAGCGAAGTTCGCTCTGCCGCTTCTCTAGCGGCAATCAAAGTAGCAGAAACCGTCATGAAATCCAGCTTAAAGGGCAAGGCTGGTGAAACCTTGGTTGCAAACGGGATTGCCACGATTGAAGCGAAGTTCAATTGAGATAAATCCATTATTGATTGGTATAGCGCGGTGCGTAGTGCCCCATGTCGTGTCATCTGATCTATTCGGCCGCAATCTGTGCCGGGGTAATCGGTGCTGCCCATTTTAAGATCGGCTTACGCGCAGCGCGCGTTTCATCCAACCTTTTAACCGGTGCATGATAGGGTGCGCCAGTAAAGCGCGCCGTATCGCCAGACTTGGCGGCTAGGGCAAGGCCTGACATTGAGGCAATGAAGGCATCTAAGCTCGCCTTGCTTTCGCTTTCTGTCGGCTCAATCAGCATCGCCCCATGCACAACAAGTGGAAAATACATGGTCATGGGGTGATAGCCTTCATCAATCATCGCTTTGGCAAAATCGAGGGTTGAGACGCCAGTTCCCTCAAGCCATGCATCGTCAAACAAGGCTTCATGCATACACACCCCGTCAAAGGCCACACTCATATGGTCTTTAAGGCAGGCTTGCACATAATTGGCGTTTAAAACCGCATCTTCCGAAGCTTGCTTGATGCCGTCCGCCCCATGACTCAACATATAGGTGAGTGCGCGGCTATACATGCCCATTTGGCCATGAAAAGCGACCATGCGGCCAAAGGGCTGGCCGTCGCTATCGTCTTCATGCTCGACCAAGTCAAGCTTGCCGTCTGCCAATTTAATGACATAGGGCACGGGCGCGAATGGCGCTAAGGCGTCAGAAAGCACGGTGGGGCCAGAACCTGGTCCACCGCCGCCATGAGGCGTCGAAAAGGTCTTGTGCAAATTAATATGCATCGCATCAACGCCGAGGTCGCCTGGACGTACACGCCCAGCAATTGCGTTAAAATTCGCGCCGTCACAATAAAAATACCCCCCACTGCCATGGATCAGATCGGCAATGGTACGAATATCGCGCTCAAACAAGCCACAAGTATTGGGATTGGTCAGCATAATGCCGGCCACATCCTCACCCAGCTTGGTTTTAAGATCATCTAGATCTACCCGGCCATCCTTGGCAGCTTTAATCTCATCAACGACAAAGCCGCATTGCACGGCCGTAGCTGGATTGGTGCCATGCGCGCTTTCAGGAACCAATACCCGGCGACGATGGCTTTGGCCTGCGGCGTCCAAGGCAGCATGGATTGCCAACATCCCGCATAATTCGCCATGTGCCCCGGCCTTGGGGGACAAGGCCACGCCCTTCATCCCAGTTAAGGTGATCAACCAATGGGATAATTGCTCCATCACGCCTAATGCCCCCTGCACGGTTGAAACAGGCTGAAGTGGATGGACATCTGCAAAGCCTGGTAAGCGCGCCATTTTTTCGTTTAAGCGCGCATTGTGCTTCATGGTGCAAGATCCCAAGGGAAACATACCAAGATCAATGGCATAATTGCGCTGGCTCAGGCGAACATAATGGCGCATGGCTTCTGGCTCCGACAAGCCAGGATTACCTGTAGAGGTCTGGCGCGCCAATCCGCTCAAACGTGCCTTTAGGCCCTTGGTGGGCGGCAAATCAACGCCTGTTCGCTCAATCGAACCTGTTTCAAAGATCAATGACGTCGGCTGCAATAGCCCGCGCGCACCAGAAAAAGTGGTTGGGGCTGCGGCCTCATGAGCAATTGGGGCTGAGGGACGGCCAACATTATTCATAGCCATGACTATATTACCTTCTTGAGCGTATCGGTAAGGGTTGCAATGTCCTTTGCCGTAGTGGTCTCGGTCGCTGCGATCAGCAGCATATTGTCGAAGCCAGGTTCCGGGCGCAGACGAGAATAAGGCACGCCGCCCAACACATTCTGCGCAGCCATAGCCTCAACCGCCTGCGCAGCATTACTGGGCAAGCGCACAGCAAATTCATTGAAGAAATTTGGGCTCACCAACTCAACACCCTTGATCGACGAAACCGCGTCCGCTGTTTCGCAAGCAGCTTCATGGTTCAATTGTGCCAAATGCTTCAGGCCCTTATCGCCCAAAAGAGTCATGTGGATGGTGAAGGCCAGCGCACAAAGACCTGAATTGGTACAAATATTGCTGGTCGCCTTGTCGCGGCGGATGTGCTGCTCACGCGTTGATAGGGTCAAAACAAAGCCACGATTACCGTCGGCATCCACGGTCTCACCAGCCAATCGACCGGGCATTTGGCGCATGTATTTTTCTTTGGTCGCAAATAAGCCAACGTAAGGCCCGCCAAAGTTAAGGCTGTTTCCAATCGACTGGCCTTCACCAACTACAATATCGGCACCCATTTCGCCCGGTGGCTTAATCAGACCAAACGCAACAGCCTCCGTAAACACCGCTATCAGCAAAGCGCCCTTGGCCTGAACCGCTTTTGCAAGCTCCGTAAAGTCGGTCAAAGTGCCAAACACGTTCGGGCATTGCACCACGACACAGGCGGTTGTGTCATCCACGCTTTGAAGGACCGCCGCCTCATCATTGACCGCAATCGGCAGGCCGGCAATTTCTAGGCCCGAATGCTTGGCCAAGGTGCGCGCCGCACGGCGGTAATGGGGGTGCAAACCACCAGAAAACACAATTTTGGTTCGCTTGGTCACCCGCGCGGCCATGACAACTGCTTCGGCACAGGCGGTAGAGCCGTCATACATGGAAGCATTGGCGACATCACAGGCCAATAGACCTGCAACCTGGCTTTGAAACTCAAACAAGGTTTGAACGGTGCCTTGCGCCATCTCTGGCTGATAGGGCGTATAAGTGGTCAAAAACTCTGAACGCTGGATCAGATGATCCACCGTGGCCGGAACATGGTGGCGATAGGCCCCTGCTCCGCAAAAGAACGGCACACTGCCCGCAGAGATACTGGCGTCGGATAATTCTTGCATCCAACGCTCTACCTCAAGCTCACCTTGCGCCAAAGGAAGACCATGAATGGGCCCGTCCAGGCGAGCCAGTTCTGGTACATCAACAAACAAATCCTCAACCGAACTAACACCGACCTTTGCCAGCATCTGTTCACGATCTTGGGTGGAATGTGGTAAATAGCGCATCAGGGCTTCTGACTTTCTTTTGGCGTTTCAAGGAATAGGAGCTGGTGGGACGTTTGCGATGAGGCAGCATATCCCGCCAATACAGAAAGATCGTCCGCCAGTGACTTGTCTTGGTTGATTTTGCGTTTGGCTGTCACAATGGAAACTCGTAGGTTCAAACCAATGAAGCCACACTCTAGCCAGTAGATGTTATCTATCGGCGCATCATCTATGGACCAAGGTGTTGGGGAAGCTGCCTCCATGTCCCTGGTAGCCGGTTCGAAATAGGCGAGCATGGCTTTTGGATCGGTTTTAAGGTTCAAAAACCCCCGTACTTCTGCTTCCAGATAGGCCCAAGTCGGCACGACTTCGCCATGGACGTGCTTGGTTGAATAAGGCGAAGGGCTGATATCAGCATCGGGATCACGAAACACTGCCACACAATGCCTACCTGCACCGGGAACCGCTTCATGAAACGGATTTGTGTGCACGACATTTTCGTTCCGCTCATAGGTGGCTCTTTCTAAGTTCTTACTTACAACCAATGGAACATGCGCAGCTACAAACATCAGATCATAAGCCTGCTATGTATTGATCATAGGCTGCGCGATCCATCATTTCATCGACTTCGCCAGGATCGGTTAGTTTGAGCTTGGTAAACCAACCAGATGTTTCGGCCGCTTCATTGACACCTTCTGGAGCCTCGACCAAAGCCTCATTTACATCAAAGACTTCCCCTGAAACTGGGGCATAGACATCAGATGCTGCCTTCACACTCTCAACCACGGCGATTTCATCGCCTTGAGAGACGATACGCCCGATTTTTGGTAATTCCACAAACACCACATCACCCAATTGCTCCGCCGCATAGGCTGTTATGCCACAGGTTGCAATATTTCCTTCAACGCGCACCCATTCATGATCTTTGGTATATTTGGTGGTCATTTTTCAGCCTTTCCGATAATATTTATGGGGAACAAAGGGCAGTGCGGTCACGGTCCAGCGACGCGGCTGATCGCGCACAATCAGGTCAAGCTCCGTGCCTATTGTGCTGGAGCCAATCTCAACATAGCCCATAGCAATTGGGCTGCCGACGGTTGGGCCAAATCCGCCCGAAGTAACATGTCCAACTTGTCTTCCTGAAAGGTTATGGATCGGTGTCCCATCGCGGGCTGGGGCTTTATCACGGGGAACAAGGCCAACGCGCTTTCGGCTGGGTTTATGAGATAATTCTGAAAGAATGCGGGCGGAACCTGGAAAACTTCCCTGCTCGCGGCGTCGCTTTTGAATGGTCCAAGCAAGACCCGCTTCAATCGGACTGATGGTTTCATCGAGATCATGGCCATAGA
The DNA here is from genome assembly GCF_030158815.1 of Candidatus Phycosocius spiralis. GTDB lineage: Bacteria > Pseudomonadota > Alphaproteobacteria > Caulobacterales > Aquidulcibacteraceae > Aquidulcibacter > Aquidulcibacter spiralis. Next base: position 85,045 of record NZ_BPFZ01000008.1, on the reverse strand, counting down.
GGCAAAGACCTGCTTCCAAGCGCAAACTATCGCGCGCACCAAGGCCGATTGCTTTCACATGCTGGTTAGCCAAAAGGGCCGTAACAAAAGCTTCAGCTTTACAGGCAGAAACCAATACCTCAAAGCCATCCTCGCCCGTGTAGCCCGAGCGCGACACCACAACCGGACCAAACGGGCTATTGCTTTCCATCAATTCCATAAAGCCCAGATTTTTCGGGCCTGCACCAAGGATATCGATCACCTCAATTGCCTTTGGACCCTGCACGGCGATCAAAGCGTCATTGTCGAGCCTGTGCAATGTGGCTTTCCCGAGCGTGGCATCGACAAGGCGTTTAAAGTCTTGCTCCTTTGACCCTGCATTGACGACAAAATAGAGGCTGCCTTGACGCGCCGGGTCTGCTGGGCGTCCGACAAAGAGGTCATCTAAGACCCCGCCATCGTCGTTCAATAAAGTGGTATAGCGCAATTGACCAGGCGCAAGGCCCGCCACATCGCAAGGCACAAGTGCTTCAACCAAAGCCGAAATGGCCAGATGCGCGCGCTCACCCGTTATGGTCTCATCGGCTAAACTTAAAAAAGCCGGACCCATGTGAGAAACATCGAACAACCCGCAATTATTGCGCGTCCACACATGCTCTTTCATCACCCCTTCAATGAACTGGACGGGCATGAAATAGCCGGCGAACGCCACCATGCGCGCACCCATCTTTTGCCAGATATGGCTTAATGGGGTGGTCAATAAGGGTGACGCATCTTGCATTCAAAAGCTCCGACAGGTCCGCGCAAGCCAAAAGGATTGGCCTTTGTTTGCGCCCCAGCTGTCTAAAGCCTGAGAGTTTTCACACTGTCACGCTATCGTGGCAGGGCCTGCTCCTTCGGCGGTTGAGCGATAGGCTCAACACTCTCCAGCATCTTGGTGTGGCTGCGGTCCTTTTGCCTGAGAGTTTCCGGGGCGGTTGCTCCTTCGGCGCGGTCGTGTGGGATCGTCTCTCCCGCAGTCACTTCATAAGCTTGCGCCAACATCATCCGATCGCGACGCATTGAATCCAATTGCCCGCGCACGCCTGCCACGTCAACTGGTTTGCGTATCTTCTGGCCATTCATTGACAGGCTTTTGCAGCACGGGTGTTACAAGCCCGATCATTGCCCAGTACATAAGCAAGCAATGAACTTTGAGCCCGGTCGTACCGGGTCGCCTAATTTAAACCCAGAATAAAAAATTTAAACGCAAAAGCCGCCCGGGTTACCCCAAGCGGCTTGCCCTCAACAAGTTGAGCGCGACGATTGCCAAGTAAAAGAAACAGTTTTCACCGAACTTATCGAAGTAATAATTAGAATTAGACTCTGTTGACCCCACCTCGTGAAAGGCGTTTTCTTCTTCTGTCGCCTTGCTAATTATCCTTCTCTACTCGCTATCGTGTAAAAGAGATTACTCCGCATTTGGAATTTGACAAGGATTATTTTGATATTTGATTCAATAAATAATTATGTAAATTCCAAAGCTTGCAACTTATCCACAGATAATCCCCGATTTTATCCACAAAAAAGCGGCCCGTGCTTTAAATCGCTTTGTCCCATCCACATATGTATCACGTTGGGGTGTGAGGCATGTCTTTGGTTGCAATTGAGCTATTGCATCTTATGCGGCTTGTTCACCTCTCTGTGACGTGCAATTTGCAGTATAGCCTTTAAGCTGGGCTTCGACTTTGGGGAGAGTGAAGCATGGAATTTTTGATTTTCGCCGCAGCCTTGGTCATCATGGCCATTGTATTTATTACCACATTTGTGAAAATCGTCCCGCAAGGCCGACAATACACACTGGAGCGCTTCGGCCGCTATACCCGAACACTGAGCCCTGGCATTCATTTCATTACCCCCATTATGGATCAGATTGGCCAGAAATTGTCGATGATGGAAAGCGTCTTGGATGTGCCGCGCCAAGAAGTGATCACACGTGACAACGTTATGGTACGCTGCGACGCAGTTGTGTTTACCCAAGTTTATGATGCAGCAAAGGCTGCTTATGAGGTTGAAGACTTGCGTCTGGCGATCACCAATCTTTCCTTGACCAACTTGCGCACTGTCATCGGCTCGATGGAGTTGGATGAAGTGCTTTCCCAGCGTGACACCATCAATGCGCGGCTTTTGCAAACCATTGATTCAGCAACAAATCCTTGGGGGGTTAAAGTAGTTCGTATTGAAATCAAGGACTTGTCCCCCCCTTCCGATCTCAATGAGGCCATGGCTAAACAGATGAAGGCTGAGCGGGAACGCCGCGCTGAGATCACACAAGCCGAAGGCGAAAAAGCTGCCGCTATTTTGCGTGCTGAAGGCCATAAGCAGGCCGTTATTCTGGAAGCGGAGGGCCGAAAGGAGTCCGCGTTCCGCGATGCTGAAGGGCGCGAGCGCGCCGCCCAAGCCGAAGCCACCGCGACGCGTATGGTGTCAGAAGCGATTGCAGCGGGCGACGTCAACGCGCTCAATTATTTCTTAGGCCAATCCTATGTTGAAGCATTCGCCAAGCTCGCCTCTTCGCCCCAGCAGCGCACAGTGATTGTCCCAACAGAGCTTAGCGCGATTGCGTCAGCGATTGAGGGGGTTAAGCAGCTCACTATGTCTGGTACCGCAACCCAAAAACAAAATGCGCCCCTTAGCAGTGTTCCAATTACGAAAGGCTAAAGGATGGATAGTTTCATTGCAGCTTGGCCGGGTTTTGGACCTTTGTCGTGGTTGGCCTTGGGGGCGATTTTATTGGCCGTTGAGCTTCTAACCGGCACGGCCTATCTATTATGGATGGCAGCAGCGGCAGCCCTCACGGCGGCCCTCACCGCCATTTTTCCAGAGCTCGGCATCGCCTTTCAATTGGTGGCTTTTGCCTGTCTAGCGATGTCAACAATGGTACTCGGTCGGCGCTTTTTTAGTCCGATGGTGACCCCATCCCAAAGTCCTGGCCTCAATTTACCGATCCTACGCCATCTAGGCCAAACGGCAGTCAGCGTTACCCCATTTGTGGGCGGCGAGGGCCGTGTGCGCATTGGCGATACCGAATGGGCGGCGAAAACCGATGATCAATCCAGCCCGAAGGAAGGGGCTATTGTCGTGGTCACTGGGGTCGAAGGTGCGATCATGCACGTGAAGGCTGTCGATTGAGCCTTTCCCACGCGGGACTTTAGCGGCTATGGGTGGGGGATGGATAGACTTTTAGAGGGCTATAGCCGTTTTCGTCGGGACGCCTGGCCCCACCAACGTGAATTGTATGAGCAACTCGCCGATGGCCAAACCCCGCGCTTATTGGTGATCGCCTGCTCTGACTCGCGCGCTGATCCCAGTCAGATTTTCGATGTCGCACCGGGGGAATTATTCGTGGTGCGTAATGTCGCAGCCTTGGTGCCCCCATGTGAGCAAGGCGAAGGCCTCCACGGCACTTCGGCTGCCATTGAGTTTGGGGTTCAGGCTTTGGGTGTGCAGACCATTCTTGTGATGGGTCACGCCCGTTGTGGGGGTGTAAAAGCAGCGATTGAGCGAGGTCGATGGGGCAGCAAAGCCAGTCAGGACAGTCAGAATATGCGCTTTGTCAATCAATGGATTGACATACTCGTCCCTTGTGTCGTGGCCCTTGGGACCGATGAGATAGAACCATGTGAACGCGCCTGTGTGGAGCTTTCTTTAGCTAATTTGATGAGCTTTCCCTTCGTCGCTCAAAAAGTCAAAGATGGCATCTTAACCTTGGAAGGTGCACGCTTTGATATCGCGACCGGCGGCCTTGATCTTTATAATGCGCAGCGCGGCTGGGTACGGGCGGACGCGAGTTCGGCAAAGCCAGTCGCTTAAGGCAGTAAGCTCGCCATCGTCGGCCAGCCCCCAATCATGACAGAGACCGCAAAATAGGCTGGGATCCCGACAATGATGTTAAAGGGTAAAGTGATGGAGATGGCGGTCGTTAAGTAAAGCCCTTCATTGGCTTCGGGCATCGCCATGCGCACCGCTGCAGGGGCCGCAATATAAGATGCGCTGGCGGCCATGGTTGCAAAAATCGCGGTACCACCCACAGACAAGCCAGCAAAATGACCCACCATCAAGCCAATCGCGCCAAATAAGATCGGCATGGTGATACCAAAAGCCAACATGAAGGGCACAGGAGCTTGCGACTCGCGCAACCGCGTGAGGGCTACAACCCCTAATTCCAATAAGAAGAATGCCAAAACACCCTGGAAAGGCGTGATAAAAACGGTTGAAACCGCTTCAATCCCCTTGGCATCGGTCAACATACCAACCAAGAGCCCCCCGCCCATCAACATCACGCTTTTGCTGGTGATCGCCTCGCGCAGTACGTGACTGACACTGATGGCGCGGTTTTCAGACATGGTACGCGCCAAAATGATGCCAATGATAATGCCCGGCACCTCAAGGACGATCAAAAGAGCCGTCAAATAGCCTTCAAATTTAATGCCACTCAAGGTCGCAAAATTGAGAGCCGCCATAAAGGTCACCGCACTGACAGAGCCAAAATGAGCGGCCATCGCCCCCGAATCCACTATGCTTTGGCGGCCCAGATTGCGGGCACAAAAGAAGGCCAAAACTGGTGTCAGCAGGCCCATAAAGATCGTCGCCATCAAAGGCCCAAGCATCGAGGCATCTGCCGAATGATCAAGCGCAATCCCCCCCTTCAGGCCTATCGAAAACAAGAGGTACATCGAAATCGTCTCATGCACCTGTGGGGGTACACGCAAATCACTCTTCACCCACGCAGCAAAAACCCCAAGCGCAAAACAAATAACGGCCGGGGAAAGCAAATTAGCTGCGACCAGATCCATATTCATCATAGGCACCGATTATAGCGACTAAGCACGCTAATCAAGCGGTGAACCCAATCACTTATTCTAGCGTGCTTGTGATCGTGACCTAAGTATCATTGCGGTGAACGCGATTACTTCTCGAGCTCAATTTGCACCGTGAGTTCAATCGATTGGCTTACTTCGCCTGGTGCAACCGGAGTTACTGGACTTGAATCTGCAAAAGCCGCCCGCGACATGACTTTGGTCACCCCAATCGGTGTTATGCCGCCACCTTCTTCTTGGATGGTAACAATCCTTTTTACGCGTAAACCTGCAGCCTTGGCATAGAGATCAGCACGGCGAAACGCTGTGGCCATCGCTTCACCCCGTGCAAGGTTGAGGACTGATTCCGCATTTTCAAGGCCAAAATTTGGCCCAGATATCTCATTGATGCCAAGGCCGATAAGCGTATCCAAAACTGGCCCAATTTGATCAAGATTGCGCACTTTAATCACGACTTGATTGGATACCTGATACCCAATGATACGTGGCCTTGTACTGGGAACCGTTTCATATTGGGGATAAAGTTGGATACCCGATGTCTGAATATCCTTGTCTGTCAAGCCTGCGGCCTTCAAAGCATTCAAGGCCGCTGCCATTTTCTGGGCATTGTCGGCCATGGCAGCTTTTGCCGTTTTGGCCAAAGTCACCACACCCGCGCTTAAGGTAGCCATATCGGGCGCTTTTTTCTGTTCCGCGCTAACACTAAAGCTCAAAATTGTGCTGGTAGGGGGTGGGACCATTGACAAAGGATGCATCATTGGCGGCGGGGGCATAACTTGTGGAGCTTGTGCGTTGGCCCTCATGGGCATCCAACCCAATAAGGCAAATCCAAAGGCCAATAATATGGATTGGCGAACTAATTGGCGCATTTTCATCTCCTCTACCCTTCTCAGCTTCTCGTGTTTTAGGTGAGTATCGATTGGGATTCCAGATAAATCTAGGCACAAAAACGACCAATCTGTGTCCATCTGCCAACAAAGCTTTTGCCCAACAGCAAAAACCGCTATCTCCCGCCTCCCGCAGATGGTTAGCCATGGCACGGGTCGTTAGCTCAATGGTTAGAGCCGGCCGCTCATAACGGTCTGGTTGTAGGTTCGAGTCCTACACGACCCACCAGCCTTCGCTCTTCGAGCTACGGCTCGGCGAGCCGGAGGGCGAAGAGCGAAGGCTGCCGCGGCGTAGTTCGAAGAACGAAGCCGGGCTCATCTAGACGCTTAAGGGATTTACCTTTTTCAAGCATGGAGTTGAATGTGAAATATGTTTACATCCTCGAGAGTCTGGACGGCCAACAACATTATACTGGAATAACCGCCGACCTTAAGGCTCGTCTCTCCAAGCATAATGCGGGCGAAGTGACACACACTGCCAAATTCAGACCGTGGCAGATAAAATCCTATTTTGCTTTCAACGACGAAGCCAAAGCTTGGGCTTTTGAGAAATATCTGAAAACCGCTTCAGGCAGGGCGTTCGCTAAGAAGCGATTATAACCCACCAGCCTTCGCTCTTCGAGCTACGGCTCGGCGAGCCGGAGGGCGAAGAGCGAAGGCTGCCGCGGCGTAGTTCGAAGAACGAAGCCGGGCTGATTACTTTACCCTCGACTTGAATGTTGCCTTTTTATAAAGGTCAAAAGAGACTTAGAAGCGCTTTTGGTGCCTAATTTGGCACAAAACCGCTTTACAAGCGTGACCGGGCGTTTTGTCGCGTCAAGTCCAGATTTCCCCGAAAAATCATCTGGGGAAATCTGCCGCTGCGCGGCGCGAAGCGGACTTGACCCGTCAAAATCGCCCACGAACAATTGAGTTAGGCCTTTGAGGTAGGCAAGGCCTGCACCAAAGGCCGTCCCAGACACATAAATCTTGGCCTTCAAAACCCGGGTACGGGGTTGTATCTCCCATCTTACCCCTTCATCCCCCACAACCCAGCCAAATTATTTTTCTGCATATCGCTCGACCCGCCAACAATGCGCATACCGAGAAGATCGCGAACGTGGCGTTCCATGTCGAAGGCGTCGGAGAGGGCATAGGCACCCAGTACCCGCTGGCAGATCAGGGCGATTTCAGCTGCTGTATCGGCAACAAATAGCTTGGCCATGCTCGATTCAATGGCGAAGCGTCGGTTTTCACTGGCCAGCCACGCGGCATGATAGAGCATATGGCGGCAAGCTTCGAGTTTGGTGCGCGCCTCCACCAAAGCGTGGCGAATGGCCTGATGACCAGAGATGACCTTGCCAAACTGCACCCGCTCTTGCGCGTATGTCCAGGCTTCTTCGACGGCGGCTTGTGCGATGCCAAAAGTGACAGCGGTGATTTCAAGTTTTTCCACGTCGAGCGCGCGGCCAGCCAGCATGCCCCAGCCCTTACCCCATTTTTCAAGCCCGCCCACAATGTTGGACACGGAGATGCGAGCATTATCAAAATAGACGTCGCTGGAAAGCGTATAGCGTAGATTGACGTGCTCAATGGGTTGCAATGTCACACCCGGCGTGTTTTTCGGGATTAAGACAAAGGCAAGGTTCTTGCGCTTCTCTTCGCTTTCTGTGCGGATTAGGCAATAGATGTAATCGGCAAAATCGGCACCCGTGCACCAGCGCTTGGCCCCATTGATCACAACCTCATCGCCCTCAATCACACCGCGCGTAGTGACGGCCGATAAATCGCCGCCCACGTCGGGTTCAGATAGGCCATAGCAGAACATCAGCTCACCCTTGGCCAAAGCGGGCAAATAGGCCGCTTTTTGAGCATCAGTGCCGTTTTCAGACAAATTCATGCCGCCATAAAAGGCGCAATGGATGAAGGGTCCAGCTAGAAACGCCCCTGCCCGGCATAATTCTTCAATGACGGCTATGGCCGCATAAACATCCTGACCAAGCCCGCCATAAGCCTCGTCCACCGTCAAACCACATATGCCCATAGCGGCCAGTTCGGCAAAAACGTCACGCGGCCACGTGTGGGTCTTGTCCCAAAGGTGACGCTTCTCACGCGGGGCTTTGGCTTCGACAAATCGGCGCAATTGATGGCGCAATTCGGTGATGTGATCGGGTTCAGGGGTAAAGCTTTCTGCCATACTATTCCCCCGATAAGTTCATAGGCCGCTTTTCCTTAAACGCTGCCACGGCTTCGGCGCGATCTTGTGTCATATTCGACATGGTCTCGTAGGCAATGGCCGCATCCATGGTCAGATTGGCGGTTTGGCGCAGCTGTTGGTTCATGACAACCTTGGTCCAGCGCACCGCCCAACGTGGATTGGACAAGATTTTTGCTGCCAGCTCGGCGACTTTGGCGTCGAGCCCTTCGCGCGGTACAGCATGATTGATCAAGCCGATGCGCGCAGCTTCTGCCCCACTGATCATATCCCCGGTTAGCAACATTTCTTTAGCGCGCGCCATGCCGATTAACGCCGGCCAAATCACGGCACCTCCATCACCTGCCACCAAGCCGACTTTGACATGGGGATCGCCAATCTTGGCATTGTCCTCGGCAATGATAACGTCGCACATCAAAGCAATCGTCGCGCCAAGGCCGGCGGCGGCACCATTGAGCCGACAGATCATGGGCTTTTCAAGTTCAAGTAAAGACAACACGATGCGCTTGGCATCAGGGGCAATCGCGCGAAAGCTGGCCGGGTTTTTGATTTGCTCTTCAAACCAGTCAAAGTCGCCCCCGGCGCAAAACACATCGCCTTTTCCGGTCAGGACGATCAAATCACTATCGGGGTCGCGCTGGCAATCGGTGAATACCCGCGCCAAATCCTCATGCATGGCTTCATCAACGCCATTGACCCGATTGGTGCCAGCGATTTTAACGACCAGCACGCGCGGGCCATAGCCTTGATTATAGGCAAATTCGATGCGGCTATAGTCATTAAACTCCATGCGCTCTTGCGTCCTTCCGCTTATAGCCGTGCCAGCCGACGCCCAAATTCTGCGCCAGGTTGAAACAAGGCACAAAAGGCAGCGGGTAGGCTTTCTACCCCATCACTGATGACTTCTTTCAGCTTCAACTGGCCTGATTGCAGCATAGCAGCGGCTTCTGCTTGGGCGGCGGGAAAGGCGCGTAAATCATCAAACACCACCAGCCCCTCCATCTTAAGCCTATGGGTGATAAAACGATCCGTATTTGTGATGCCAGGGCGCTGCGATAAGGGCACCGAATAATCGGCCACCTGACCCGATACTACGATGCGGCCAAAGGGGCGCATAAGGCGGAGGATCGAATTGATCATCGCATTGCCAACATTATCAAACAATATATCGACCCCCTCGGGCATCGCCTGCGCCAATTCTTCCAAAAAATGGGGGGAGTTATAGTCAATTACCGCATCAAAGCCCGCTTCGCTTTTGAGCCAATCAGATTTCGCGCCAGCACTGGCCACGCCCACCACTTGGGACGCGCCCCACGCTCTTGCCAATTGCCCCGCCGTTGCCCCAACGGGCCCCGCAGCAGAGGTTACAAGAACCCGGTCGCCTGCTTTGATCTGGCCAATGCGGGTGAGGCCAAACCATGCGGTCATGCCGGGCACGCCCAACACCCCAATCCACGCCGATAGCGGCACATCTAAATCGGGCAATTTGGCGCAATAGCCGCGACCATTTGAAATGGCTTGGTTGGCCCAGCCAGAGCCTAAAGTCACCAATTGGCCTACTGGATAATCCGGATGCAGGCTTTCCATCACATGGCCCACCCCAAATCCGTCAATTGGATCGCCGATTTTTAAAGCGCCCGCATAGGAATCACTGCCCGATAAGCGCGAACGCGTTCCAGGATCGGCCGAGACAAAGCGATTGGCGACCCGAAACTGGCCCTCCTTCAAAGCTGGGGGATCGACATGCTCCAGGCGAAAATCTTCTGGGCTTGGTTTTCCTGAGATGAAACGGGCGAGTGTGATGCGGCTAATCTGGGTCATGCTACTACATTGGCGCGCAACGAACGCGTTGTCAGCCCAAAAAGTGCTTAATCCCTGTATGCCATCTGTTTTGTCACCGTGACAGCGACCGCGCCGTCGGGCAATGAGGACAAAAGACAAGGCAGAGACCCCCAGCATGACCGATCTTAATCCCAGTCCAACCGGTGCCGATCTCTTAGTCTCCACATTAGCCGATTATGGCGTGCGCGCTTGTTTTGCGAACCCCGGTACCAGTGAAATGCATTTGGTTCAGGCGCTCGACCGTGAACCGCGCATCCGTTCGTTGCTTTGTTTGTTTGAAGGGGTGGCCACTGGGGCCAGTGACGGTTTTGCGCGTATGGCAGGCCTTCCGGCGATGACCTTGCTGCATTTGGGGCCAGGCTATGCCAATGGCGCGGCCAATATCCATAATGGCCGACGCGCGTTTTCGCCTATGATCCATGTGGTTGGCGATCATGCCACCTATCACCGTAGCTTAGATGCGCCCCTTTCGTCTGACATTGAAACGCTCGTTAAACCCAATTCGACTTGGGTTGGTGTGGTTGAGGCCGCGCGCGATGCTGGTAGCCTGGCCACCACTGCCTTTGAACACGCCATAGGCCCGCCGGGTGGGCCTGTTACGCTTATCCTGCCGGCAGACAGCGCGTGGAGTGAAGCGCCTGCTAAATCCGATGCTGCCCCCAAACCTATCGCCCAAATCGCGTTAGTGGACCCGGCCCAAATTGAGGCGGTGGCCGATGCCATCCAACTCGCGATCAAACCCGTTCTGCTGGTCAATGGCCCGGCCCTTTATGATGAAGCCGCCTTGAACCAAATGGCCCGGCTGAAGGCGGCGGGTGTGCGTATCTTGTGCGATACCTTTGTCGGTAGGCTTTCGCGCGGTGCAGGCCGATTTGCACCTGATCGCATGGCCTATTTCGCTGAGGCCGCCATGGCGGATTTAGAAGGCGTTGACCTGATGATCTTGGCAGGCACCGATGTGCCCTGCGCGTTTTTTGCCTATCCCGGTAAGCCTAGCATTTTAGTGCCCGAGTGTTGCACAACTCTAACCCTGTCCAAACGTCATGAGGATACATCCGAAGCCATCGCCGCCCTTGCCGATGCGCTAAACGCGCCCGAAGTCCCAAAACATCCAACCCGCACCATCCTGCCCAAGCCAGTCGGAAAAATCACGCCCTATAGCTGTGCGGCCTCCTTGGCGCGTCATATGCCGGATCATGCCATTATCTCAGATGATGCGGTTACCGCTGGCCTGCCCCATTTTATGGCAACCCAAACCAGTGCGCCCCATGATTGGTTGTTTTTAACAGGTGGCGCGATAGGGCAAGGCCTTCCCTTGGCAATTGGTGCGGCAATCGCTAGCCCAGAGCGTAAAGTCATCGCACTCAGTGGTGATGGTGCGGGCATGTATACGTTGCAAGCTCTATGGACCATGGCCCGTGAAAGCCTACCAATTGTAACGGTGATTTTTGCCAATCACTCCTATCGCATCTTGAACATTGAGATGGGCCGAACTGGTGCTGGTCAGCCTGGTCCCATAGCTCGCGCAATGCTATCCATCGATCAACCAAATCTTGATTGGGTAAAATTAGCGCAAGGACAAGGGGTTGAAGCGGTTTCTTGCGATACCGCCGAAGCCTTTGATCAGGCCCTGGAGCGCGCGATCAGCGCCAATGCACCAATCCTAATTGAAGCTCTGATGTAAGGCCAGTGCGGCTATAGCGGGATATTGTCGTGCTTCTTCCACGGGTTTTCTAGCTTCTTGTGCTTGAGGGCACGAAGCGCCTTGGCGATGCGCCGACGCGTGGAGTGCGGCATGATCACATCGTCAATATAGCCGCGTTGAGCTGCCACAAACGGATTGGCAAAGCGGTCTTGATATTCAGCCGTTCTGGCGGCAATCGCTTCTGGGTCTTTCATGTCGGCGCGGAAGATGATCTCAACCGCCCCTTTTGCCCCCATCACTGCAATCTCTGCGGTTGGCCACGCATAATTGATGTCGCCGCGTAAATGCTTGGAGCTCATCACATCATAGGCCCCGCCATAGGCTTTACGCGTTATGACCGTGACTTTGGGAACAGTGGCTTCTGCAAAGGCAAACAACAGCTTGGCCCCATGCTTAATCAGGCCGCCATATTCCTGCTTGGTGCCAGGCATGAAGCCTGGCACGTCAACAAAAGTCATAATCGGAATGTTGAAACAATCACAAAAGCGCACAAAGCGCGCGGCTTTACGGCTAGCGTCACTATCTAACACCCCGGCCAGACTGGTGGGTTGATTGGCGACCACGCCAATGGTTGAGCCTTCCATTCGGGCGAAAGCAGTGATGATATTTTTGCCAAAATCACGGCCAATCTCGAAATAATCGCCCTCATCGACAACTTTTTCGATTAATTCCTTCATATCATAAGGCTTGTTAGGATTGGCAGGCACCAAGCTATCAAGGCTCATATCCACCCGCTCAGCATCATCACCAGTTGGACGCACCGGAGGCTTTTCCCGATTGGACAGAGGCAGAAAATCAATCAGTCGGCGCATCTGAAATAAGGTGTCAAAATCATTGTCAAAGCTGCCGTCAATCACGCCAGACTTGGTGCTATGAACACTCGCCCCGCCTAATTCTTCGGCGGTGACCACTTCATTAGTCACGGTGCGGACCACATCAGGCCCTGTTACGAACATATAGCTCGTATCCTTCACCATGAAGATGAAGTCGGTCAAAGCAGGCGAATAAACATCGCCTCCCGCACATGGTCCCATGATCACACTGATTTGGGGGATCACACCAGAAGAGAGCACATTCTCCATAAAAATGTCGGCATAGCCAGCGAGTGAATCAACACCTTCTTGGATCCGCGCCCCACCAGCATCAAATAAGCCAATCACGGGTGCGCCATTGCGCGCGGCCATTTGTTGAACTTTGACGATTTTCCCAGCGTGGGTCAAAGATAAGGAACCGCCAAAAACGGTAAAATCTTTTGAAAAAACATAAACCAAGCGGCCATTGATCGTGCCTTGACCTGTAACCACGCCATCGCCTGGAATTTTTTGGTTTTCCATCCCAAACTCGGCGCAGCGATGCTCAACAAACATGTCAAACTCTTCAAAACTGCCTTCATCGAGCAGGATTTCAATGCGTTCGCGTGCGGTGAGTTTACCCTTGCCATGTTGGGCATCAACGCGTTTTTGCCCGCCCCCGGCATAGGCCATGTCGCGCTTGGCTTTCAGGGCTTCAAGAATGTCTTGCATGGATGGGTTCCAAGGATTTATCACGCTGCGGGTCGCGTGAGAGCTGGGGTATAGGGTTAGCGGGACAAAGCCATGATGACAAGTTTTCGCAGCGGTAAGGGCTCACAGTGGTGGCAATTCCAACAACGCCTCACATCGCGCGATCCAGGCAAGAACATCGCGAAAACGTCCAATTTCAAACCCGCCTTGATGGGAAAATCGCGTATAGGGCAAAAGCGCCAAATCAGCCAAAGAGAAGGCCTTGCCTACAAACCAGTCCCTGCCATGCAAATGCGCGTCCATTTGCCCAAGAATCACTTCTCCTCGCGGCAGAAGATTTGGGTCAATTGCATCTTCAGTCTGCCCCAATAAATGCACTTTTGCCCGCCGGACCGCAATGATGGGCTCATGGCTATATTGCTCCCAAAACATCCACTCATACATTTTAGCCCGGTCAAAGGCGTCTGCCGGTATCAGGGGCGACCCTTCGGCCAGATAAAGGATGATGGCATTGGACTGGGCGAGCGTGCGGCCATCCTTGAAACGGACCACGGGGACCTGACCAAGAGGATTGAGGGACAAAAACTCCGGCGTGGCCGTAGCGCCCGTAAGCGCCAAGACCTCATGCCACCGATAGGACAAGTTCAAATGCTGCGCAGCCCAGCGGACTTTCAAGCAATTGCCCGAGCGATCATCCCCAAAAATATCCATATTTTTCTCCATTTAACACAGTTTGAGCTATGGCTAACACAGCTTCCCATTAGTTTAACTCAAGAGTGCGCCTAAAGGGTGCAATTACACTTGGTCTGCCGCCCAGCCTCGACGGACAAAGCCGCACGGTCTAAGAAAGCCAAAGTATTCGCTCTTAAAGCAGAGCGGTATACTTATATCTTCAAGGGAATATGCTGGTGAGAGCCCACTATACACCTGTTATCTCCGCCACTGGTCTTTATACGCCGCCACATTCGATCACCAATGAAGAATTGGTCGCAAGCTTCAACCTTTATGTTGAACTCTATAACGCTGAGCATGCCGGTGCCATTGAAGCGGGCGAAGTTCTGGCGCTGACTCCCTCCTCGGTCGAATTCATTGAGAAAGCATCAGGCATCAAGGCGCGCTTTGTCGTGGATAAGGCCGGCATTTTGGATCCCGCCATCATGGCACCGCGTATTCCAGAACGACCCAACGATGAACTCTCCATCCTCGCAGAATTGGCAGTACGGGCGGCCCGTCAGGCGCTGGAGCAGGCAGGTCGCGATCCAGCCCAAGTCGATGCGGTTATTTGTGCCGCCTCAAACATGCAGCGCGCCTATCCAGCAATAGCGATTGAAGTCCAAGCAGCCTTGGGCTGCAACCCTGAAGGCTTTGCCTTTGATATGAATGTCGCCTGCTCCTCAGCAACCTTTGGTATTCAGACAGCGGCCGATTTTGTCCGCGCTGGTCATGCCAGCAGTGTCTTGGTGGTTAACCCTGAGATTTGTTCTGGGCATTTAAACTTCAAGGATCGCGATAGTCACTTCATCTTTGGTGATGTTGGCACCGCCGTATTGATCGAGGCCGAAGATAGGGTCGCAAATCAACCCCATTGGGAGATTTTGGGGACCAAACTCAAAACCCAATTTTCCAACAATATACGCAATAATTTCGGGTTTTTAAACCATACTGCCCCAGAAGGTATTGGGGCGAAAGATAAGCTCTTTGTCCAAGAGGGACGTAAAGTGTTCAAAGAAGTGGTACCCATGGTTGCGGCCTTGATCCTTGAGCATATGGAATCTCTAGGTCTTGAAGCCACCGATTTGCGCCGCCTATGGCTACATCAGGCCAATGCCAATATGAACCGCCTTATCGCAGGCAAAGTCTTGAGTCACGAAGCCAGCGAGGATGAAAGCCCAACCGTGCTTGATACTTATGCCAACACATCATCCGCTGGCTCCATCATTGCTTTTCACAAGAATTGCGACGATTTAAAATCCGGTGACACGGGCCTGATCTGCTCTTTCGGAGCGGGTTATTCGGCGGGATCGGTTTTTGTGCGCAAAGTGGGCTAGATTAAGCCCTTAGGTGCAATCGCACTTCGGCAAGCGAATGTTACAAGAGTTTCACTCGACCTTTTTAACAGCGCTGTTTATTAATTCCTCAATGCAACCCATGCTGGGGAACGTAGCCGCCATGTTGATCTTTACACTTTTAGTATCTGGGGTTTTCAACGCAGCTTCAATCCCAACCGTTGAGGTGGATTTGACGCCAAACAGCGAACCTAGCCCTGCCAAACAATTTTATCAACGCCAGTTTGAGCATTCCCCTGATACGCGCTCTTTTATGGTCATCATCCCAGAACCCAAAAAAACTTTCACACGCCAAAGTCGTAGCGCTCCCAAATGGCTCGAACCCAATGGTGGCTGGGTGTCACGAAAAGACATGAACCGCCCATTCGCGATAAGGCCACTGCGTGAGGGTCATGTAAAGCCCGCTAAAACCTCCGAAAAATAGGCTGTCCAAAGCTAGCAATTAGAAATCGATGCAGTCTATCCCCTGTGCAAAGCGGAATAGACTGGTTTAATCTCTACCCATGCGTCTTGCCCCTTATGTGACTTCGGCCCGTGTGAATTGCCTCCGCCGCGCTGATGGAAGCCTCATTCTAACCAACCCCCATCCCTTGCGACCGGCCTTTGCCAATGTCGTTGAACCTTTGGCCCATTGGGCGGATCATCAGCCCCAAAGGGTATGGCTAGCAGGCTTTGAGGGTGGCGCTTGGCGAACATTAAACTTTAGGGACGGTTGGCGGATGGTTAGCGCCTTAGCCGCCGGACTCTATAGCACTTTCCCGCGTGGCAGCGTTATCGCTGTCGCATCAGGCAATTCTATAAGCCACGCCCTTCTGACCTATGCAGCCCCCTTGGCTGGCCTTGCGATCGCCCCTATTACCCCAGCCTATGCTATCAAAGCCCGCGATCCACGCCGCTTGCATGAAGCGCTTCAAACACTGGGTGCGCAGGCTGTCTTTATGGAGAGTCATCACTTTGCCACACCAGCCCTTTGGGCCGAAGAAATAGGCGTGCGGGTCCTCTCCCCCGGCGATGGATTTGGCACCTATGATGAATTGAGTTTAGACAAATTGTTTGGTGATCCAGACGACGCCCCAGCTTGGCAGGATTTAGACCCCCAAGATGCGTGCAAATACCTTCTAACTTCTGGCTCTACCGGCACCCCCAAAGCCGTCACCGTTACGCACCAAAATCTGGCGATGAATGCCGCCCAGATACGCTCAACCTTTGACCCCGACCTTGAAGCTCAGATTTGGCCAGATGGGATTATGATGGCCAATCACTTGCCATGGAGCCATTCTTTAGGCGGCAATGCGGTTTTGCATATGCTCCTTCACGCTGGCGGCAGTTTGTGGATTGATCCGGGAACGCCGACCGCGCAAGGTCTGGACGCCAGTATCGCCACCATCAAGCATGTTAAGCCCAATTATCACCTCACCGTTCCTTTGGGCTGGTCGCTATTGGCCAGTGCTCTTGAGCGCGATGAAGAACTTGCAAGCGCCTTATTCTCGCGATTGGTGATCATGCAATATGGCGGCGCGGCGCTGACCCAAGATGTCTACCGGCGTTTGCAAGAAGTGGCACTAAGGATCACGGGCGAAGAAATTACGCTCGCCGCAGGTTATGGTGCAACTGAAACTGCACCCACTGTCTGTAATGTCCATTGGCCCAATGATGTGATGGGCTTGGTCGGTTTGCCTGTGCCGGGGTTAGAGCTTAAATTGGTACCCCATGGCACAAAATGGGAAGCCCGCGTGCGCGGCCCCGGTATCACACCAGGCTATTTGAATGCGCCGGACAAAACCAAGGACGTCTTTGACGAGGAAGCATTTTACAAGCTTGGCGATGCTTTGGCCTTTGTAGACCCGCTTCAGCCCCATTTGGGCCTGGTCTTTGACGGGCGCTTGTCGGAAGAGTTTAAATTGGCCAATGGCAGCTTTGTCCCTGCAGGCTTGGTCAGGCCTGCTTTGGTGCAAGCCTCCAAAGGTCTGTTCAGCGATGTTGTCATCTGTGGTGAAGGGCAAAAAGAAGTTTCGGCCTTAGCATTTGTCAATCTTGATAAAGCCCGCGCCTTATCAGGCCTAGAGGATGATCTTCCGAGTTTGATTTGGCATGCCACTGTCCGATCTAGCGCCAAAAAAGCTATGATTGATGCGGGAAAAGGCCAACCCCAAACCCGCCGGGTGACAAAACTCATCCTCTTGTCCACTCCGCCTAGTTTAGAAGTGGGCGAAATCACCGATAAGGGCTATTTGAATCAAGCCCGCTGCCGTGCCTGTCGAGCGAACTCTGTTGCCGCACTTTACAGCCCCAGTTTTGATCATGAAAGAATTGAAATTGAGTAAGCAATCTTTTTTGAACTGGCCCTTTCTATTCAGACTTGATTTTCTGTTGTTTTGAAAAATGCATCAAAATGTCCTTGGTCTCCCTAGCTGTGTAGCCATGGCGACCAATTAGAGCCAGTTGCAAGGTCCCTTGGGCCATTGGTATAGGCTTGGTTCTCTTGCCCTCGACTGCTTTGTGTTGAGGCTGAACGCTCAAAGACTGTTGCAAACATTTTTTCCGAAGCTTTTTGACTGTGGCCGCTATGGTTGTGGTCTTGCTTGGCAGAGTGACCTCATACAGGTTCGGGGGCGAAGGACCAGTCAAAATTTGTCAGTCTTTAGTGCGAAGCGTTTGCGTCCAAACTGCGCACCACCACAATGTCCCAGACCTTATGTATTATTATATACGCGCAGAGCCCATGTAGGCCAAACCAACACCTCAATGGATCTGTTCGAAAAAAGCCAACTCAGTCCTAGTCCAAGACGGAAGTCTGAAAGGGATAGACCAGAAATTGAACTAGCAATCTAAGATCAGCAAGTTTGGCCAGTTGATATCAAGTGCGCGCCCATACCTGTACCATTGATCTTTGGCCGGCAAGAGGTGGGGTCTTGTACCAAAAGACAATTCGGCTGATTAATCGCTTTTCACCAGGCAGGTTGATGATGCGTGTCGCACCACCCCGTTCAATCCATTGACGTACATTGATCTCTCGCGAGCCTCCGTTGCGAAAATGGATCTGCACGTTAAAAAACTCCATCGGTGCATTCAAAACCCTGATCCGAATGGCACTATAAGCGCGATCTGCCCGCACATAAAGCGCGTCTCGATCCAATGTACGCTGCGCCTGCATCTGGCCGATCATGCGCCATCGCTGATTAGGTGAACCACCAATGCGAAAGCCATCATCATCATCGAAGGTCAGCGCTTTGGCCGAATTTGATGATAAAACGCAATAGCCGCACAGGATAACAAGGGCTGATTGCACGATCCCGCGTCGTTGTGGCTCGACCAAACCGGCATGAGCTTCATTCTCAGACAAAGATGATTGGCTTTCCAAAGCTTCACCCGCTTCGATCTTATTAACCATTCATTCCTCCACTCGTCTGAATTGTCGTGCTTGTATGTCTGGTAAAGCAAGAAATAGGTTAGACGTCTATAGCTATCGTTTAAAACCTAATCCATTCACTCATATCATAGAACAGATTGGGGTGATCGCTGGGGAAAGCTTTCAGAACCCCCCTTCAGGCCGCGATAAGCCTGCTTCCAAGCTGAACGTGCGCACTTCCATGGGTCGTACCTAACTACTCAAAGCCGCTTGCGCTGCGGCTAGACGGGCAATGGGGACGCGGTAGGGCGAGCAGGACACATAATCTAAACCCGATTTCTCGCAGAAATGGATCGAGGCAGGATCCCCGCCATGTTCGCCGCAAATGCCAAGTTTTAGATTAGGATTGGTGGCCTGGCCCCGGTCGCGTGCGATCTTGATAAGATCGCCAACTCCGCTTTGATCCAGCGTCACAAATGGATCTTTTTCAAAAATCCCTTGCTCGACATAAGCGCCCATAAAGCGGCTGGAATCA
Organism: Candidatus Phycosocius spiralis; assembly: GCF_030158815.1. Lineage (GTDB taxonomy): Bacteria > Pseudomonadota > Alphaproteobacteria > Caulobacterales > Aquidulcibacteraceae > Aquidulcibacter > Aquidulcibacter spiralis. The sequence continues at coordinate 66,127 of NZ_BPFZ01000008.1, read as the reverse complement.
TCTCGGCTGATGCCCAACGTAGTTTGTGTGAGATCATTGGTGCCAAAAGAGAAAAAATCTGCTTGGCGGGCAATTTCGTCGGCTTTTAGCGCTGCGCGTGGCAGCTCAATCATGGTTCCCACTTGGTAAGCGATGGTGACGCCTACTTTTGCCATCACTTCGCGCCCGATAGCATCAACCCGATCCTTGAGAATTTGCAGCTCTTTTTCCGTGGCAATAAGCGGGATCATGATTTCAGGTACTGGAGCTTGACCACTGGCTTTGGCGACTTGGATGGCGGCTTCAAATATCGCGCGCGCCTGCATGTCATAAATTTCAGGAAATGTAATGCCAAGCCGGCAACCACGATGACCCAACATGGGGTTTACTTCGTGCAGTTCCTTGGCCCGCTCTAAAAGTTTCGCTTTATCCAGCCCCGTTGCAGCCGCCACAGCCTCCACATCCTCCAAGGAATGGGGCAAGAATTCATGCAAAGGTGGGTCCAGCAGGCGGATGGTGCAAGGTAGACCCACCATGATGGTGAAAATCTCGACAAAATCTTGCCGTTGCATCGGTAAAATCTTGGCCAAGGCCGAAACCCGGCCCTGCGTTGTTTCTGATAAGATCATTTCGCGTACAGCGGCAATCCGGTTGGCATCAAAAAACATATGCTCCGTCCGACATAAACCAATGCCTTCCGCGCCAAATTCGCGCGCGGTGCGTACGTCCAAGGGCGTTTCGGCGTTGGCGCGTACTTTTAAGCGGCGCACCTGATCGGCCCACACCATTAAGGCTGCAAAATCGCCAGATAATTCCGGTTGCTCCATCTCAACCGCGCCAAACAGCACTTCGCCTTTTGAGCCATCAACCGAAATCAGCTCGCCTTTTCTAATCACCCGACCACGGGCCTTAAAATGCCCTGCAGCTTCATCAATGCGAATATCACCTGCCCCTGAAACGCAAGGACGACCCATGCCGCGCGCCACAACAGCCGCATGACTGGTCATACCACCACGAGACGTCACAATCGCGCGGCTGGCGTGCATGCCGTGGATATCCTCAGGACTTGTTTCTTCGCGCACCAAAATGACCGACTTTCCGGCTTTTGCCATGAGCTCAGCTTCATCGGGATCAAACACAACTTCGCCGACCGCAGCACCGGGCGAGGCAGGCAAGCCCGACGCAATCAAATCACGCACGGCCCCCGGGGCAATCGTGGGGTGCAACAATTGGTCAAGGGCCATGGGATCGACGCGCATGATGGCTTCGTCTTGGGTAATCAGGCCTTCATCCACCATATCGACGGCGATTTTAAGCGCCGCCTTCGCTGTGCGTTTGCCATTACGGGTTTGCAGCATCCATAACTTGCCGCGCTCCACCGTGAATTCAATGTCTTGCATATCACGGTAATGGCCTTCCAATTGGCCATAGACTTCCACCAGCTGATTGAATACGTCGGGAAGCGCTTCTTGCAAAGAAAGGCCGCCTTCCCCCATGGATTCACGTTGCACCTTGGTGATGGATTTGGGCGTACGGATGCCCGCAACCACGTCTTCACCCTGTGCATTGATCAGATACTCGCCGTAAAACAAGCGCTCACCGGTCGAAGGATTGCGGGTAAACGCCACGCCCGTGGCCGAGGTTTCGCCCATATTGCCAAATACCATGGCTTGCACATTGACAGCCGTACCCCAGCTTTCAGGAATATCATGCATTTTGCGGTAAAAATGCGCACGATCATTCTTCCAAGAGCGAAACACCGCCCCAATCGCACCCCAAAGCTGATCATTTACGTCTTGTGGGAAGGGCTTGCCATATGCGGCAACAACCCCATCTTGATAGGCACGCACAATGGCTTCCCAATCGCCCGCTTCCAAGTCGGTATCGATGGTGAAGTCATGGACTTCTTTGTAGCTCTCCAAAATGTCCTCAAACATGTGGTGATCAAGTTCCAACACCACATGGGAATACATTTGAATGAAGCGGCGGTAGCTATCGAAGGCAAAGCGGCGGTTACCCGATTGGGTGGCGAGACCCTCAACCGTCACATCATTGAGACCAAGGTTTAAAACTGTGTCCATCATGCCCGGCATGGAGGCGCGCGCACCAGAGCGGACAGAGACCAATAGTGGATTTGCTTCGTCGCCAAATCCTCTGCCGACACTTTGCTCAATTTGGGCCAAAGCAACGCGGACTTGGTCGGCTAAGCCCTCTGGGTATTTTTGCCCTAAAGCATAAAAGGCTGTGCAAACTTCTGTAGTGATCGTAAAGCCCGGTGGAACAGGCAACCCAATTTTATTCATTTCGGCAAGATTTGCACCTTTGCCGCCCAACAGATTTTTTAAGCTGGCATCGCCATCTGCCTGGCCTGCTCCGAAACTATAAACCAGTTTATTCATTCCATAGGTCCCTGACATGAAGGTGTTCAGCTGTGCTGTGTGCTTGGGCCCTTCTAAGCAAGACAAGTCAAGTATCAAGCCGTGGACTTGTGCTTAACGGGGGTTTCATGAACGGCGTGGCACGCCAGCCACAGCGTGGCGCCTACAGCCAAAAATCAGCCCGCAAGCTTTGAAAAATCAGCGATTTGTTCGCTCGTATTTTGCAAATCAACCAATAGAGCAAGCCGATTGAGCCTGATGGCTGGGTTAGGATCATTGATTAGCACGGTGTCAAAAAAAGCATCCACGGGTTGGCGCAAATTCGCAAGCGCCACCATCGCCGCATCATAATCATCAGCGCCAAGCGCTTTGGTTACCGCCGCTTTGGCGACTTCTAAGCCCTGATAAAGCCCCTGCTCTGCCTCAGCCGCCAACAACGCTGCATCGACCGCTACATCCTTTGACCATTCGGCCTTTTTCTCTTCCGCGCGTAAGATATTGGCCCCGCGTTTGAGGCCAGCAACGAGATTAGCCCCGTCTTCAGTCTTCAACACCTTGGCGAGTGCCGCGACGCGGGCAACGATTCGCACGATATCATCATCTGGAATAGCAAAAGCGGCTTCGAGCACATCGGGAGCAAAACCCTCGTCGCGAAGGGCTACGCGGAGGCGTTCGAGGATAAAGTCAAACAAACTATGGTTAGGCACCCAATGGGTGAGTTGAAAGTGGATGCAACGATCACGCAAAATCCGTATCACCCCCAGTGCCGCACGCCGCAGGGCGTAAGGATCGCCAGAACCAGTTGGCTTTTCCCCAATGGCAAAGAAGCCGGTCAAGCTGTCAAGCTTATCGGCCAAGGCCACTGCTATGGCGACGGGCTCTGACGGGACGCTGTCGGATGGGCCTACCGGCTTGTAATGATCGCGGATGGCGTCGGCGATGACTTGGTTGTTTGTGCTCCCCTGCGGCGCGGGGGAGCTGTCGACGGAGCCGACTGAGGGGGGCGTTCCCCCTCCACCCTGCTGCGCAGGGTCCCCCTCCCCCGTAGGACGGGAGAGGACAATCTCATTTAGCTGATAATACCGCCCCATCACCCCTTGAAGTTCAGGGAATTCGCCGACCATTTCGGTTGTGAGGTCAGCTTTCGCTAGTAAGGCCGCATGCTGGGCCTGCGCCACATCCGCGCCCACCAAAGGCGCGATTTCGCCAGCGAGTTCGATCATGCGGCGCACTTTATCGCCGACACTGCCCAGCTTCTCATGGAACACCAAGGTGTCGAGCTTCGGAACACGGCTCTCTAAGCTCACTTTTCGGTCCAAGTCCCAGAAATAGCGCGCGTCATTGAGCCGCGCGGCAAGAACGCGCGCATTACCCAGCGCAATCAGCTTGCCGCCATCGGTTGCTTTTACGTTGGAGACCACAATGAAATGCGGTGCAAGACCACCCGTTTTGGGGTCGCGAACTACGAAGTATTTTTGATTGACCCGCAGCGTCAGCCGAATAACTTCAGGTGGCAAATCCAAAAAGGATGGGTCCATATCGCCCAAGATTACATGGGGCTCATCCACCAAGCCGCATACTTCTTCCAGCAGGACTTCATCCTCAATCAGCTCAAGATTACGCGCTTGGCACAGGGTTTGGGCTTCGGCCTTGATCAAAGCTTTGCGGTGCTCACGGTCCAAGACCACATGGGCTTTGGCGAGCTGGTCTTGATAATCCTCAAAATTCTTGACCGCAAAGGGGCCCGTACCATGAAAGCGATGGCCTTCGCTGATCCGATCGGCCACAATGCCATCAATTGCACAAGGAACCACTTCGCCATCAAACACCGCTAAAATGCGGTGCAACGGCCGCACCCAACGCAAGCTACCCTCGCCCCAGCGCATGCTTTTAGGCCAAGGAAAATTGCGGATCAGATCAGGTATAATCTCAGTCAAGGCTTCAGCGGTCGCGCGGCCAAGCTTAACAAGGTCAGCAACGTAATAATCGCCCTTTTTGGGGTCAGACACCACACGTGCTTCGCTGATATTGGTTAGACCTGCCGCGCGTACAAAGCCTTCAATCGCGGGCAGCGGCGCATCAAGCTTTGGGCCTTTACGCTCTTCGCGCACATCGGCAGTGCGAACGGGCAAGCCCTCCACCACCGCGACCAAGCGGCGCGGCGCGCTAAAGCTGGCCATATCGGTGGGCAAAAAGCCCGCTTTGGACAAAGCGTCCATCAATAATTTCTTCAAATCCTCAGCCGCGCGCTTTTGCATACGGGCGGGGATTTCTTCACTGAAAAGCTCGAGCAGGAATTGGGGCATGACTAGTGGGCCACTTCCTGCGCAGGCGATTGGCTCTGCGCCCACAAAACCGCGCAACCCTTAGCTTGCTCGCGCACACGGGCGATATAGCTTTGCCGCTCGGTAGGGGACACCACGCCGCGCGCATCCAAGAGATTGAATAAATGGGAGCATTTGAGTGCCCAGTCAAAGGCGGGCAAGGCTAAATTCTTTTCGCGCAGATGCGTACACATCCGCTCTGCATCTTCAAACCAGCGCTTGAGCATCGCGGGATCGGATTCTTCAAAGTTAAACACCGATTGCTGGCGCTCATTTTCCAAAAACACATCGCCATAGCTCACACCTTGACCATTAAAATCAAGGTCATAGACGTTTTGTACGCCCTGCACATACATGGCCAAACGTTCTAATCCATAGGTCAGCTCACCAGACACGGGCTTACAATCGAGCCCGCCGACTTGTTGGAAATAAGTGAATTGGGACACTTCCATCCCGTCGCACCAAATCTCCCAGCCCAAGCCCCACGCCCCAACGGTTGGATTTTCCCAATCATCCTCCACAAATCGGATATCATGCAAAGTGGGATCGATGCCGATTTCATAAAGCGAATAGAGATAAAGCTCCTGAAGATTGGGCGGGTTTGGCTTCAAGATGACTTGATATTGATAATAATGGCCCAAGCGATTGGGGTTTTGCCCATAGCGCCCATCTTTTGGGCGCCGCGATGGTTGCACATAAGCGGCGCGCCATTCCTTTGGACCTAAAGCGCGCAACGTCGTGGCCGGGTGCAAGGTGCCTGCCCCCACTTCGGTGTCATAGGGCTGAAGAATCACGCAACCCTGCCGAGCCCAATAATCAGACAGGGTTAGGATGATATCCTGAAAGCTAGGCGCTTTGCCTGCCGCTAAAGCACGCGAGCACGCCGTTTCGTGCTGTTGCACCTTTGGAGTTAAGGATTCGGTCATGACACCTGATGCATAATGCCCAAGCTATCCCACACGCAACCAGTCTTGCCAATTTTAGCGCAGGATTGCGCCAATCATCTTAATCTCCGACCATCACTGGCACTTAAGATCGCATCAGTTTTATTGCGCGCACAACTTATATAGTGGCATCAAACTCTGCCAAAAGTTAGGCAAAATGTGCGCCCGTACCAGAAGCAGTGCAGGTAATCACGACGGGTTTCTCAATCATGGCGAAATGAGGTTCGCAAGAAAGGTGGGGTGAAAGTCAATTCCTTTTCCCTTTATAGTAGTGTACAGACGAAAAAGCTTGTTAAACCCTATGCAGGCTTATTGTGTTTACCTATTCTGGGCACTTATTTTGGGCACTCATCATCATTAAGGTATTTTATGGCAAAGCCAAATATTCTGGTATTAGCAGACGAAGATGCAAGTTTAGCGCTGGCACAAGCCGGCTTTGCTATTGCCGGCGATGATATGGAACGTCGCCAGACTGCCGCTATAGTCATTGATACACGTGGGGATCATGGCGCACGCGCAGGTGATTTGGTTCGATCCTTAAAGTCTGCCCTTGGCCCGCGAGCTGGCTTGTTTATGGCATGGAGCGATGGATCATCAGACTTTGAGACTCAAGCTTTTGACGGCGTTTTAGACGCTACGGCCACCCCCCATGCTTTATCCGCCCGACTGGGTTCAACTTTACGCATCGCAGTAATGGCTGATGAAGCTAAACTGCGATTTAATACCTTAGCCCGCTTCGGTGGGTCTGCTCTACCCCCTGTGATCAGCGCGAAGACTATTCCCCGTATCTTACTTTTTGGACAACCTGGACCGGATTTGTTACGATTCTCGGCGGTGTTGGTTGAGTTAGGAGCGGAGCATGTCGCGGCATTCACCTCTTTTACAGCTTTTGATTATCTCCATGATAGTGAGTTTGATGCAGTCGTGATCTTAGCTGGAGATGATCGTCAACTTGCATTGAGTTTTTGTGCGGCAATGCGGCGCAATGCCCGTATGTTCCACTTACCCTGCCTCATTTTGGGTTCACCCGATTTTGATAACCCAGATGAAGCGATTGAACTTGGGGCCACTGACTATGGGGTTGCAGGCGATAATGATGTGGCTGCCTGTGATCGCTTGCTTACCTATATTGATGAGAAACGCAGCCGCGATGCGCTTAATCTTGCCTTTGCAGCCGCACGTTCCCCCGCCGCCATAGAAGCCAGCACTGGCTTATATTCATCGGCTTTTTTTTCAGACCATTTAGAAAGCCTAACCCGGAGAGCACATGAAACGGACCGCCCTTTATCGGTCTGTGTGGCGCAAGTGGCGGTCAAAGCCCATGACGACATGCTCATTTCGGATCAAGCGATGGAGCGTCTTATCGCTCAGGCTGGCTCGATGCTCGCGCGTTTGGTGCGTACGGAAGATATTGCAGCCCGTCTGGATGGGTGCACCTTTGGCGTGGCCTTTCCGAGCTCGGACATGGAAGCCGCCACCATCGCAGCTACAAGGATCGCTGCTGTTCTAGAATGTACGGCCTTTGACGTACAAACCGATCACACAGGTTTGAACCACGATCACCCTGTGCAAGTGAGCTTAAGCATATCTTATGCCAGCCTCAACCTGAATGAGACTGCCTCAGATCTTCTGACCCGGGCCATCGAAGGCTTTAAGACTTGAACCGTATTCCACTTGATTCCATAGAGTATTTGTTGCATTCCATGATGCATGGCGGAACATGTCGATCCTAGCTTATGATTGTTTTCTGGCCGCTATACCTGAAAAAGGTCCGTTGATTGGTCTCGATCCTGGCACTAACACAATTGGGGTGGCGGTATCGGATCTGACGCGTCTAATTGCAAGCCCTGCAATGGGGTTGCGCCGCGCTAAAATGGCAACCGATGCAAAAGCGATCTTTGACCTCTATGATGATCGTGGTGCTTGTGGCTTGGTTATTGGCCACCCCCTCAATATGGATGGTTCACACGGCCCATCCGCACAATCGGCGCGAGCATTCGCCCGCAATTTAGTGGTCATTCGCGATGTACCCGTTTTAATGTGGGACGAACGTCTTTCGACAGCGGCGGTTCAGCGTCAGATGGTTGCGGCGGATATGACGCGCGCTAAACGTGCAAAAGCGGTGGATGCTGCTGCAGCGGCTTTTATTCTGCAAGGACTTTTGGACCGTCTCAAGACCACTGACCTCTATGGTGCATCTTCATAACTCCAAGCTCAAAACCATTTTGCCGGTGTTTTAGTGATTGGCTTGGGCTGTATAGCCAAGCGCTTGGGTGTCGGTAAATTCCTTTGGCTATACCTTACTGTATCCAGCCTTTTTGTTTCCAACCATTGTGGGTGCTGATTTTTCAGGCCCAGATACCAGCCAATTCTTATTCTGTCTTATAATCGGTTTTGTATTGGCAGGCCTTTGAGGTTTGAGTTTGCGCGTCTGGCTCAAAGACGACGGCCCCGCATTTACCAGCGTGTTTCAAAGCAGTGTTCGCTGGAATGGCTTTATTGTGCTGGCGTCCGCCTCAGCCCTTTATGGCGCGCAAGGACTGGCACTTGTGGTTCTTGCCTATGGTCCCATTGTGACCCTTGTGATTGTGATGATTGTGATGATTGTGATGCGTGTGTTTGTGTTGGCCAAATGGGCTGATAAAGATATCCTACCCACCCTAGGTCGCGGGTACGTTTAAGCGATCCGTAACCGGCTTGTGTTAGCCAGTATCATTTACCTAGCCGCTAATCTGATCCGATTTTCAAAGTTCATCTGGCCCTTGGCACCAGCCCTTGATCGGGTTGGGCATGCAGCGATGCCAATCGCATTGATCAGTGTAGTCGCAGCGCTGCGGTTAGATGGACTCAAAAACCGCCCACAACCGCTCGCGCTTAGTACGGCGTATAAGCTCGTCATGGCACCCTTGATCATGTTGGGTGTGATCAGCGTTTTTGGCCTCAACCCCTTTGCTAGCGTCTTAGTCGTTGGTGCGGCGACAATGCACAGTACGCCAGCATCATACGTTCTTGCGCGAGAATTGGATGGCGATGCCCCCTTAATGGCAGGCATTGTGACGCTCACAACTCTTTTGGCTTTGGTCACCATCCCACTTTGGCAAACGCTAACCTTGGGTTTAGTTCAGCAGCCCCCTTTAGCCTAGAATCCCGCCTTACTCGGCAGCAATAGCGGCACCCATCACATGGGGCTTGCCCAAGCGATAACGGTCAATTCGCTCTTCAATCTCACCCCGGAAGCGCCAAATCAGGCCTTGGACTGGCCATGCGGCTGCATCACCTAGTGCACAAATGGTGTGGCCTTCTACTTGGCTTGCAACATCTAATAACAGATCAATCTCACGGTGCTCTGCCTGGCCAACAGCCATGCGTTCAAGCACCCGCCACATCCAACCAGTACCTTCGCGGCACGGCGTACATTGGCCACAGCTTTCGTGCTTATAAAAATAAGCAAGCCGTGCGATGGCTTTGATCAGATCGGTGGATTTGTCCATCACGATCACGCCCGCAGTACCAAGCCCAGACTGCAAAGCCGACAAGCTGTCAAAATCCATAAGCGCATCTTCGGCCATTTCTTGGGTGATCATCCGCACCGAAGAGCCACCGGGGATCACCGCTTTCAAGTTCGACCAACCGCCGCGCACGCCACCGCAATGGGTTTCTAGCAAATATTTGAGCGGGATCGACATCGCATCTTCGATATTGCACGGATTATTTACATGGCCAGATACGCAAAAAACCTTGGTGCCCGTATTATTTGGACGACCAAATCCAGCAAACCACTGGGCGCCGCGCCGCAAAATCGTGGGCACAACCGCAATCGACTCGACATTATTGACAGTCGTCGGGCAGCCATAAAGCCCGGTATTTGCGGGGAATGGCGGCTTGAGGCGGGGTTGGCCCTTTTTGCCTTCAAGACTTTCAAGAAGGGCGGTTTCTTCGCCACAAATATAAGCGCCGGCACCGTGGTGGACGTAGAGGTCAAAGTCCCAGCCATGGACGTTATTTTTGCCAATCAGTTTGGCTTCATAAGCTTCTTTGATCGCCGTTTCTAAATGCTCACGCTCCAACACATATTCGCCGCGAATATAGATATAGGCCGTGTGCGCCTGCATGGCATAAGAAGCGATCAAGCAGCCTTCGATCAACAAGTGGGGATCGTGGCGCATCATGTCGCGGTCTTTACAAGTTCCAGGCTCTGACTCGTCGGCATTAACCACCAGATAATGGGGCCGATCTTTGACTTCCTTGGGCATGAAGGACCATTTAAGGCCGGTAGGGAAGCCAGCGCCACCGCGCCCGCGCAACCCCGAATCCTTGACCTGTTGAATGATCCAATCGCGCCCCGCGTCGATCATATCCTTGGTCGCATTCCACGCACCACGCTTTTTCGCCCCCTCCAAGCGCCAATCATTGCGGCCATAGAGATTGAGGAAGATGCGGTCTTTATCGTCAATCATAATACACTCGATCAGCTAAACGGGGTCGTTCGATCATAGACTTCTACAAGGCTTCATCCAGCCTGCCAAATGCAATTACAGGCGCTGGATCAAGAAAATAGGCGACCGGGCCACTAGAGCCCGCCCCGAGGGTTCAAGCCTTGTGCGGAAGATTGGGCAATTTGATCTTTTTGGCCAAACGCCCATCAAACAAGGTCTCATCATTTAGGACATTGGGGCCGCCATCAGGTGCGCTGGTTATGCGGCCGGTGGCAGAACCTGGGGTTACATCTTTGCCAGCGGCAAGGTCATCGATAAGGGCGGTGAAGCTCTGGGCAGTCAAATCCTCATGATAATAATCATGGATGGCGACGATAGGGGCGTTGGCGCAGGCACCCATGCATTCCATTTCCTCCCACGAGAACAAGCCATCCGCTGTCACATGGTGGTGGGGGCCAATCCGGCTCTTACACACTTCAATCAAATCACCAGAGCCGCGCAACATACAAGGCGTCGTGCCACAAACTTGGAGATGGTGTTTGCCTACGGGCGAGAGGTGGAACATCGTGTAAAATGTCGCAACTTCATAGACGCGGATATAGGCCATTCGAAGGTCAAGCGCGATCTTACGTAATGCAGGCTCACTCACCCAACCTTCTTGCTTTTGCGCCAGCCATAAAAGCGGGATAACGGCAGATTGCTTGCGGGCTTCTGGGTACTTGCCCATCCAAAACGCGACCTTTTCGGCGCTATCAGCCGACCAGTCAAACGACTTGGGTTGAACTTCAGGGGGTGCGAGGCGACGTGTGGCCATGATTAACTGCCTTGATTAGAAGAGTGAATTTTATTTGACCTCTTTGCGCTGGTTTCAGCATCCTCTAGCTCAGCAAAGAGCTTATAGAGCGGGCCAGTGTACCGGAGTGCCAATAAACCTGCTGACAAAAAGAGGCATGTGAAGCCGACTACCCAAGACCATATCGAATTGTTAAGTGCTTGCGCCGCTGCCAATCCAAAGAAGGCAACGCCGATAGCAAGGCTGGAGAGCACGCCCTCAAGATACAATATACGTTTCAATGCGACGTCACCGCTCTTGAAATACCCTTTCAGTCGTTTGAAGCGGTTGTTAAACGGGGGCAGAAAACTGGCGACCAATACAACAATCGATATAGTCAACAGTACAGCCATCTTTGCGACCAAGTCCATCATTTCACAAAGTCCACACGCGCGATCTTTCCATCGCGCACGGTGTAAATCGCCAAGACTTCAAACGGTTCGCTATCTGGGCTGCGGCGCACACGCTCATGATCGACAACCACATTGCCGCACGCCAGGCGTTGGTCCAAATGCGCGTGATTGGCGGGAAATTGCTCAAACACACCTTGATAGCGCGCACGATAATCAGTAATGCCATGCAAATTTTCCGCGCCGTTCAAGTCTGCAATTACCACATCTTCGGCGAAGCAGGCCACATGGGCATCAAGGTCTTGGACATTATAGGCATCAAGCTGTGCGGCAATGACGCCGACAGCTGCCTCCTCATCGCCCGCGCGGGTGATGGACTCGCAGCGGGCAATCAAGCCATCGCGAACGGTATAGATCATCATAACATCAACGGTCGGGGCTTTTGAGCCCTCGGCTGGCTCAGAATGCTCCCGCTTGATCGTAACCTTTCCCAAGTCAATCCGGCCCAGAACTTGCGTACGGGCCATCGGATAATCGACTAAATGGCGGGCATAGATTTTGCGCGCACCCTCACGACTGGTCACCCAAGGCGCGCCACCAAATGGCAAAACCGTATAATCCTCGGCCAAAGTCGCCAATATGCCTTCAAGGTCATTGGCGGCATAGGCGGCGTAATTTTTGTCAACGATCGCAGTCATTTCGAGACTATCTTCGTTTTGCCGCCAACCCAGACTGCAATCTTGCCGATGACTGGTATGGTTTGAACGCAGAAAAAACAGACAAGCGCTGTCAAGATCAGTCCACCAAGATCTGCTTTGAAGGTTGCACCAAATCGAGTTACACTCAGAACTGTCCCTAAGCTTGGGAAATATGTCAAAGCTAAATCGTAGGCGGATAAAGCAAGAGCGACTGAGCTGAGAAAGGCAATGGCCGACAACAGCATAAAGACAAAAACCGCTAGACGCGCCCTGGGTAAACCAGTCAGATCGTCAAACATTGAAAGCCAGTCTGACGAGGTTTTCTCTTCCTCCGCCATCACCGATCCACCTCGCCAAACACGATATCGAGTGAGCCCAAGATCGCAGACACGTCGGCCAGCATATGGCCCTTATTCAAATGGCTCATCGCCGCCAAATGGGCAAAGCCCGGGGCGCGGATTTTGGCGCGGTATGGCTTATTGGTACCATCGGCGACCAGATAGACGCCAAACTCACCCTTGGGTGCTTCCACCGCCGCATAAACCTCACCCGCAGGCACATGGAAACCTTCGGTATAAAGCTTGAAGTGGTGGATCAAAGCTTCCATCGAGCCTTTCATATCGGCACGGCGCGGCGGGGTCACTTTGGTGTTCTCGGCCAAAACGGGGCCCTTGGGCATCATCTCAATACATTGCTTGATAATGCTAGCACTTTCGCGCATCTCATCCATGCGGCACAAATAGCGGTCATAGCAATCACCATTCTTGCCCACTGGCACTTTGAACTTCAGTTCCGAATAGACTTCATAGGGCTGGCTGCGGCGCAAATCCCAAGGGATGCCTGAGCCACGGACCATCACGCCCGAAAAGCCCCAGTCCAAAATCGTCTTTTGATCGACGACCCCAATATCGACATTGCGTTGCTTAAAGATGCGATTATCGGTCAACAAAGTCTCGATATCATCGCACAATTTTAAAAACGGGTCGCACCACGCATAGATATCGGCCACCAAAGCGTCGGGCAGGTCTTGGTGTACACCACCGGGGCGGAAAAAAGCCGCATGCATGCGTGAGCCCGACGCACGCTCATAAAACCCCATCAGCTTCTCGCGCTCTTCAAAGCCCCACAGAGGCGGGGTCAGCGCGCCCACATCCATGGCTTGGGTGGTGACATTGAGAAGATGCGATAAAATGCGGCCTATTTCAGAGAAAATTACCCGGATGAATTGCGCGCGGCGCGGCACGTCAATCTTGGCCAAGCGCTCAATCGCCAAACACCACGCGTGTTCTTGGTTCATCGGTGCAACATAATCAAGCCGGTCAAAATAGGGCAAGGCTTGAAGATAGGTCTTATATTCGATCAGCTTTTCAGTACCCCGATGCAACAGGCCGATATGGGGGTCTACCCGCTCCACGATTTCGCCATCTAGCTCCAAGACCAAGCGCAAAACGCCGTGCGCTGCGGGGTGTTGGGGTCCGAAATTGATGTTGAAATTGCGCATGGCGGTCTCGCCTGGCAACAGGTCGGCGGAAGGATTGGTATCGAGGGTTTGGGTGCCGTCTGCCATGGGTTAGATCTTAGCCTGTACTACGCCTGATTTGAAGCCCGAATCACCTAATGCTTGTGGGCCAAGATGGCGCAAGGATCAATAGTTTTACCTGCGGATTTAAGGGGCTTGCCCTTAAGAAAGTGTGGCGCGCGCCAACCCCAAATGCTGCACAAAAGGCTCAAAGTCGCGATCGCTAAAATGTAGCGGTATATCCTCTAAAATGCAGCGGGTTGCAATGAGAGTATCGATGCATTTGCGCGGCGTGATCCCAATTCCGCGCAATTGCCGATTATGGTGTGCGGCTTGGATAGTGCATTCTGGACCGCCAATCGTAATCGTGGGGTAGACACTCAATTCTTGAAGCACCAACCTGACCTGCTCATCGCTACGCACACCTTGGAGAAGCTCCATCAAAACCAAATCGCCAATCAAAATCGAAACGCCAGCGTCTAAAAGCGCATCCAGAAGCGCGGTCTCTTTGGTATCCGCTGCCTTGAAATAATCAATCAGAACACTGGTATCGACTAAGACCATGGCGATTTGGGCGGATCACGCCGCATCGCGTCTAAGTCACCAATCCATTCCACTTTCCCGCGCAACGCCCTTAACCCTCGCCATCGCTTGAGCCGATCCAGCATTTCGCGCAACGGGGACTCTACAGCTTCTTGCTCGGTCGAAAAACCACCCTCAACCATAGCGGCGGCCATCAATTCGTCGTCAATTTCGATATTTGTGCGCATGATGTGTCTCCTCACTGGGAATTATACACATTGCTCGCAGGGTTTCATCAAAGATCATTGATCACGGGCTCTTTGGATCGTCGCGCGGCACGCGTTGCCGATAAGCGTCTAAGGTGAGTGGTTTGAGCGGCTTATACATGACATAGCTTTGATGGGTCTTACCGCTGGGCGCGGTGCCGACCCGTTCTCGGGTTTTTAAATAGCCTTGGCGCGTCCAAAACGCCATACCGCGGGGATTACCTTCAAGGACGCCTAAACGCAAAACATCCATGCCGCGACTGGCCAGCCAATCCTCCAAGGCTTGATAGAGGACATGGGCAAAACCTGAGCCTTGCAAAGCTGTCGCCACTTGAAACAGGCTGATATGTCCCACGCCAGGTGCGATCATGTCCTCTGTCACGTCCAACACTGCGGCGATGGTGTCTGGGTGTTGGTGGGTGCGTGCGATCAATTTATGGGTTTGGGTCCAGTGAAAAAGGGCAGGCGGCTGGCTTGTCAAAAATTCCTCAACCCATAAGGCCACCTTCGGCATCTCCCCGGTCAAAAACAGATCATACTCTGGGTTTAACTGGCAAAACATGGCCAGTGCGGGCCCATCAGACTGGGTTGCGGTCCAGACGTCGGCAGCAGCCATGGTGAAGATCTGATTTTGGTTCATAGGTCATAGTTAGCGATTTAGAGATCAATCGTCACGTAATATCACTTTCTCACGAAGGCCATTGAATCGGAAGCTTGGAGACTGAAGTCTGGTGTTAGGGGTTGGGATTTAATCCGCAGATCGCCTCGCTGCCAACATCCACACAAGTGGCGAGGTTCCAAAATGAGTGTGTTCGATTTGGTTAACCGTTTCAGTCTGACTAAGGTGGTGATGGGTAATAATGCAAAGAAGGTACGACCAAAAGTAATAGCGCGCTTCGGATACCCAAAGCGCGCCATAAGACTGAACTCTCATAAAAAAAGAGCTACTTAATTTTGCCTTCAACAAACTCAACATGTTTACGTACGACTGGATCATACTTATTCATGCGCAGTTTTTCGGTCTTTGTGCGTGCATTCTTCTTGGTAACATAAAAGAAGCCCGTGCCCGCTGAGGAGTTGAGACGGATTTTGATGGAGGCCGGTTTGGCCATAATTATTCTCCCGCACTATGCCCGCACTGGGTATGGGTGAAACTGAGGCGGCGCTTAGACCTCACTCTGAGAAAAAGGTCAAGACTTTCTCTGCTCTAAATGGCTTTGGGCTAATTGGCTTGAGATGGTCAAGGCCCCCAACCATGGCGGGGGCCTCGATGAGAGTGGGAAGGGAAAATCTTACCAGTTATATTTGGCCGAAACACCAAAGGTGCGTGGCTGGCTTGGATAGCCTGACACAGAATCAGCTTGAGCTACACTTGGGAAAATCGTCGTCAAATAGCGATCATTGTTAAGGTTACGGCCCCAAGCGGTTAGTTCCCAGCCATTGTTGAGGCTATAAATGATTCCACCATTCCATGTGTTGATTTCATTGGTATAGGGGATTGCTGCAGCCCGACTACCTTCTAAACCATCCAAGATTTGGGTCTTGTCTTGATAATAAACATCCGTACGGAAAGTCAAACTTTGATCATTGCCTAAAGTCACAACATAAGAGGCCGATGCATTTAAGGTCAATTTTGCAATCCCGGCAGGCTTGACTCCAGACAAATCACCAAAAGCACTTTGTTTAAAGGAATCATATTTAGGATCTAAATAGGTAGTCGCAAAGGTCAAGGTCAAAGGCGTAATCGGCCTATAAGTCGCGTCCAATTCAACCCCTTTGGAGGATTGGGAACCAGCATTGGCCAATTGGAATCCAGTACCAACAAAAATATTAGACTGGAAACCGTCTATTTTCTGATCAAACAAGGTCAGGTTAAAGGCACCATCAGGGAAGCGGGCCTTAAGGCCAATTTCAGACACCGTGGCTTCTTCGGGGCCGGCATAACGGGTGCCTGTGTTGAGATTGATTAAAGCCAAACCAGCGCTACGAATTTTAGAGGGTGGAGGGTTCAAGATTGGATTACCTGGAATAAAATCTGCCGCAAATGGACGAGAATCACGCGACAAATTGAAGGAAGACGCTTTAAAGCCGGTCGCATAGCTCGCATAAGCATTAAAGGTGTCGTTGATTTCCCAAGCCAGACGAAAGGAATATGTGGTCTTAGAATCATGGGTTTTCCCAGACTCCACGGCATTTGGAATATTCAAGAACGGGGGCTGAAATTGGAGAACCGACAAGCCCAAAAACGGATTACAAATCGGCAAGCCCTTAGGTTGTTCTGCTGGACACCGAACTCCTGCCACCTTAACCGCCACGGCATTGGCATTTACAGGTCCAATAAGTGGGGTCAAAAGATTGGTCAAATAACCAGCACCAAATGCATTGAGATCAAGGGCAGAAAAACTATCCGTGCTCACTATATTGATCCGAGCCTTTTTGATGTCGTCGGTATAATTGAATCCGGCAGTCAAGGTCAGACTTTCGGTCAAATGATAATCAATGGTACCAAAAATCGATGTTGCATCATTCTTCATACCCATCGTTTCTGAAGTGCCCGTTCCCTGTTTTTGGAAAGTGGTACCAACGGGCAAGCCTAAAGCCCGTTCAATCAATGCCAAAGCAGATGTAGCGCCACCTGTTAGCGCATTCGTATAGGCGCGGAAGTCTTTTTGATAAACAACACCTTGTTTTTGATCAATTTTCTCATTGAAATAATAACCACCAAGCAAGAAATTAAGTGGGCCGTCATAGTCGGAAGCTAATCGGAACTCTTGGGTCAAGGTATCGATTTTAAAATCATTATAGGCGCTTGCTAAGGCGGCACTTGTAAAATCAATATCCCCATCTGAAAAGTTTTTTGACTGACGAAGCGCTGAGATGGATGTGAATTGCCATAAACCGAAATCATAATCGATTTGTAATGAGGCCCCCTGGTTTGAGATTTTGTTGATTGGGGCTATGTCGGAATATACCTTATCCCCAAACCGGTTGTTGGAAGCAATCTTGCCACCAATGGCACGGATGTAATCACCAGTAAAACCGTCTTTCACGTTAGCGACTGCGCAGCACAACTCGTTTAAATGGTCATAATCAACAATTGCACGGACTTTGAGTTCATCAATTGGATTGATCAAAAGATCGCCACGCACAAAATAACGATCACGATCATTTATCTTTTTATTGATCGCTAAATTTCTAACAAAACCATCGCGTTTATTGATGCCAAACGCCAAAGCGCCTGCAGCTATATCCCCTATCGGACCTGTAATATCGGCCTTGGCAACTAATGCATTGAAATTACCATAGCTGACTTCAGCACTGCCGCCATATTCAAATTTGGGCTCACGCGTGATAATCGAGATCACACCTGCAGATGCATTTTTACCAAACAAAGTGGATTGTGGACCGCGCAACACCTCCACACGCTGCACATTCGGCAAATCGCCAATTCCAGCAGCTGCACGAGAGCGATAGACCCCATCTATAAAGATTGCCACCGAAGGCTCAATACCTGCGTTGTTTGCGCCGTTGCCAAAGCCCCGGATGATGAAGGTTGCGTTGGAAGAGGTTTGATTGGTATTGACCCGCAAAGAAGGGACCAAAGTCTGCAAATCGTTCAAATCGCGAACTTGCGCCTGATTGATGGTATCAGCCGAAGTAACAGAAACGGCTACAGGAATTGATTGTAGGGTGGTTTCACGCTTGGTTGCCGTAACGATAATGACATCACTCTCCTCTTCGGGCTCAGCGGCAGATTGAGCATGCGCTAGAGATGTGGCACTCAAAGCCACAAGACAAACAGAAGTTAGCAAACCGACCTTACCGGTTGTGAAAAAAGAGATTGAACGCATGCATGTTTCCCTAAGATTATTTATGGTTTAAATTAAGTTTATGGCACGTTTAGCTGTTTGTGTCCGAACTTTTGTGTCAAGACTTTCCTAAACCGATCATAATAGGATTAGACCGCGCTGTTTCAACCTGCAATACAGTCAAAACAATTTAGCCACACTTTATGGTATCCCTTGTGCAAAGTTGCACGACAATTTTAAAAATGGCAGGTAGTTATTATTGAATGAATTCACCCAGATCTGGTTTTTAAGCATATATCTCAAGCGAGTTTTATTTCGCGTAAGCGCTCTTCTAAGAAATCTTGTGCACGAATGGGTTTATAATTGGGAGGTCCATTCATCGGCAAAGTTTTAATCAATACATCAGGCGAAAAATGCAAGAAAAATGGCGCTGAATAGCGGGCAATTCCCGCTCGTTCGGGCATTGGGTTGATAACCCGATGAATGGTTGAAGGTAACAGATCATTGGTCAGGCGCGCCAACATATCGCCAATATTGATGACCACGCAGCCTTCAGGTGCTGTAACAGACTGCCAGTTTCCCTCCTTATCCAGCAATTGAAGTCCTGGTTCTTGCGCACCTAACAACAAAGTGATGACGTTGATGTCCCCGTGCGCGCCAGCCCGAATAGCGCCAGGTGTTACGCCAGCTTCTAGTGCAGGATAATGGAGGGTGCGTAAAACCGAATTGCCTAGCGCCACTTTTTCGTCAAAATAATCGATAGGTAAAGCCAAAAACATGGCAATGGCGCGCAAAATCTGTTTGCCTAGAGCATCAAAAGCCTCAAACATGGCTTGTTGGCTTGCATCAAAACCCGGAATTTCAGGCATAGCGACATTGGCTGGCATCATGGCGTTATACCTATGTCCGTCGGGTAAAGTGCGGCCATGGTGCCAGAACTCTTTCAAGTCAGCAAATGTGTGATCCTTGGCGGTCTCAACACCAAGGCCGGTATAACCGCGCTGACCACTCCCGCCTTTGACAGTGTATCTGGCTTTGGTCTCAAGGGGTAGAGCAAAAAAAGCCTTTGCCTGATCTAATGCATGGTCAATTATGGATTTTTCGACACCATGATCGGAGACAATGGCAAAACCAAATCCCACAAACCAGCTACCCAATTCTTGAGAGAATCCTGCAAAATCTTCTTTATAAAGCTTCATTGATACAGGGTTGATCACGGAATTTGACACATGGGACTCCAAGGTGACTTTGGTTTTAAGAGAGGCGAACTCAAACCTCAAGTCGAGAGTGCAAACTCGCATCCTTAGGCAATGTACAATTCATAAAATGTAAAAAATATTTGACTTTACGCGATCCGGACCCTACCTGTCGAAATGTAAAACATCTTTGTCAATTTAAGGCGCTTCAAAAGAACATAAAGGATCTAGGGCATGACGTTAACCGAAAAAAAGGCAATGGCTTCGCTGTTAGTTAGTGCGTTAATATATAGCTACCTTAGTGTGAATTTGGCCGATGCTTGGACCATACCTGATCAGAGCGCACAGCACCTTTGGAGTACATGGATTATTGTCCTAGGTTTTGGAATGATGGGGGAAGTAAGTGTGGGTGCCTGGAGTGCTTGGCAGCGCAAACGGGGCGAATTGGAAGACGATAGAGACGAGGCCATCATCGCCCGTGCCGAACGTTTGGCGCTGGTTTCTGGCTTTTGCGGGATAAACGTATTGATATGGCAAATCTTATGGCAAGCCACATTTTCGCACCCGATCATTACGACTTTAGACGTGCAGCACCTTCCAACTCTATTTTTTGTATTGATGTCGATCTTGTTTCTTTGTCATGGGGTTAAGCAATTTTTTATCCTCCTGTTGAGCCTGTTGTCCACATGAATGTTGGAAAAGGCCGTGTGCTCAATCAACTTCGTATGTTGCGGACACAACATGGTTTGACTCAACAAGAATTTGCAAGCCTGGTTGGGGCCACCCGTCAAACCATTGTCGCGGTAGAAGCTGAGAAATATGCGCCTTCTTTGGAACTTGCGTTTAGGATCGCCCGCGTCTTAGGGGTCCCATTTGAAACCGTTTTCCAGTTTAAAGATGAAGAAGTTAAACCTAGACTTTGAGTCAATCCATTAAAGGTTCAATTTCAGCCTATATGATTTTTATACTTGCCTTTAAGCTGATCACACCCGACTTAAGCATATCTAGGGCGCGTGCCTAGCAGTACATAGGAAACAAGCATGACCACGCCAAATCCAAGACCGATTGAACTTTACTACTGGCCTACCCCTAATGGCTGGAAAATCTCCATAGCGCTTGAAGAAATGGGCCTTCCTTATGAAATGAAGCCGGTTAACATCGGTAAAGGCGAGCAGTTTGAGCCAGGTTTTTTGGCCATCAGCCCAAATAATCGTATGCCAGCGATCATCGATCCTGAGGGGCCTGATGGAAAGCCCATTTCGGTATTTGAAAGTGGAGCTATCCTAATGTACCTGGGTCGTAAGACAGGCCAGTATTACCCACAAGATGAGCGCGCCCGCGTTAAAATAGACGAATGGTTGATGTGGCAAATGGCAGGCCTTGGGCCTATGTCAGGCCAAGCCAGTCACTTCCGACTGTATGCACCCAATCTTGTCGATGACCCCAAACTGATTGAATATGGTCAAACCCGCTATACCAATGAAGTCAACCGGTTATATGGTGTGATGGAGCGTCAACTCCAGCACAATGACTATTTGGCAGGGGATTATTCGATTGCCGATATGGCCTGTTATCCTTGGATACGCGGGGCTAAGTTATTTGGTCAAGATTTATCAGAGTTTCCAAATCTGCTGGTCTGGTTTGATCGTATCGATGCGCGCCCGTGCGTTAAAGCTGGCCTTGGTGTGGGTGAGATGTTGCGCAAACCAGCACAACAACAATCTCAAGCTGACATCAAAGAAGCTGCCAAAGCCCTCTTTGGACAAACCGCCGCCGTAACTAAAACATAAAATGGATTTGTTTCGATTGTAAACGGAGCCTTGAACCATAGTTTTTTCGATCATTGAACTCATGCAAATGGAACATAGGCAATTCTTGCTTCAATCCTGTTCGCTAATCCCACTCTTCTAATGAGATTTGCTTAGATGTTGACTTTTGATTGGGCCCACAAAGTCCAATTCTGAACACTTAGCGTAAGAGACTAACCCATTGTAGATCATGGCTTGTTATTTCAATCCACAAAAGGCTTAGACAAGGGGCCTTATTTGGGGCTAAGCCGTGGTGATGCGCACTATTTCTCAAATCGCCGTCCAACTTATGGACTATTGCCCCTTTCCATTCACCATCACCCACGTTTCCTTGGTTTTTGATTTGAACCAAGAGCATACGGTGGTTACCACTATGATGACGGTTGAGCGGCGCGTATATGATGGAGCAAAAGAAGCGCCATTTCAGCTTGATGGTGTGGGTCTAGAGCTATTGGAATTATCCCTAAACGGTCAGAAGCTTGACCCCAATGACTATCATTTGGACGAGGTCGGATTAATCATTCCAATGGTTCCTGACGCCTTCAAACTTGAAACCAAAGTTGCGATTAATCCGGCGGCCAACACGGCTTTGTCGGGCCTTTACATATCTGCGGGACGTTTTTGTACCCAGTGCGAAGCCGAAGGGTTTCGACACATCACCTTCTGGCCGGATCGACCCGACGTGATGAGCCGTTTCCATGTACGGATTGAAGCCCCACAAGATCAATTTCCAACCCTTTTATCGAATGGGAATTGTGTGGCCATAGGTCAATATGGGGATGGTCGGCATTGGGCATCCTGGGACGACCCCTATCCCAAACCATCCTACTTATTCGCACTGGTGGCGGGAAGCTTTGACACATGGACCGACCATTTTACCACCCGATCAGGGCGCGAAGTCAGTTTGTGCATTTATGTAGACCACGGTGTTTCTCCTCGTGCCAGCTATGCCATGGATGCTCTTAAACGAGCGATGGCATGGGACGAAAAGACTTTCGACCGCGAATATGATCTCGATGTGTTTAATATAGTGGCCGTAGCCGATTTTAACTTTGGTGCCATGGAAAACAAAGGCCTAAACATTTTTAACTCTGCATTAGTGCTCGCCGATGAAACGACGGCCACAGATACAGACTATGAAGCCATTGAAGCAGTTGTGGCGCATGAATATTTTCACAATTGGTCAGGTAACCGCGTCACCTGTCGCGATTGGTTTCAACTCTCGCTTAAAGAGGGCTTGACGGTGTTTCGTGATCAGGAATTTTCGGCCGATCAACGCTCACGTGCTGTTAAGCGTATCCAAGATTCAAAAGCGTTGCGTGGTCGGCAATTTTCCGAAGATTCAGGCCCACTAGCTCACCCCGTTCGTCCAAGCAGCTATGTTAAGATCGAAAACTTCTATACCACAACAATTTACGAAAAAGGGGCGGAAATTGTCCGAATTATCCAGACTTTAATTGGCGAACAAGCCTTTAAAGACGGGTTAAACTTGTATTTTGACGATTACGATGGCACCGCTGCTACGATTGAAGATTGGCTCCATGCCATGCGTATGGCTTCCGACAATCCCCTCACAGGTATCGAGCGCTGGTATGATCAAGCAGGCACTCCCCTCCTGACGGTTAGCTCCAGTTTTGACGAAGGGACCCAGCGCCTTCGCCTGTTTTTCCGCCAAGCCACCCCCGATACGCCTGGTCAGACCACCAAATCTTGGGTGCCGATTCCAATTAAGCTCGCCTTTTTTGATCACAATGGTGCGATGCTGCGCTTGACCCTTGCTGGTACAGAGGCAGCTGCAGATGAATGGCTGATTCCGATGGCAAGTGATCGCTTGGTTATAGAATTTGAAGGGGCCAGTCGGCAACCTGTAGCCTCTTATTTGCGTGGCTTTTCAGCCCCTGTCCGTTTGCGTGCTGACCAAACGAGTGCCGATTTGGCGCTCCTTGCAGCCTGTGATACCGATCCTTTTGTACGCTGGGAATCGGCACAAACGATTTTTCGATCAAGCTTGTTGTTGGTCTCGCGCGCACTGGCCAAGGGGGAAGAGCCAGAGATTCCCGATGATCTTCATCGCGTTTTTCAAGGTTCGCTAGGTGAAGCTGGCCGCGATCCAGCCTTCGCTGCTTTATTGCTACGCCTTCCCGAAGTGCCTGACTTGATGCAGCTGCAAGCCAATTGTAACCCAAGCAATTTGGTGGCGGCGCGCGTTTATGTACGCTCAGTCATAGCCCAACAACTCGATGGCCCGTTAAGCGCCTGCTTTGCGACATATGATCCTGCACAAGAATTTTCGACCGGTGCAGCTGCGGCTGGTCGACGCGCCCTCATGGCAGCTTGTCTTGACCTATTAAGTGCGACCGGCACTGACCGTGCCGCATTGCGCGCAGCCAATCTATTCGCAGCTGCACGCAATATGACCGATACAATGGCCGCTCTTTCTGCCTTATCCCAGTTTGGTGGTCCTCGTTATGATGCTGCCCTCAATGCTTTCAGAAATCACTATCAGGACAATGCTTTGGTCATGGATAAATGGTTTCGTGTTCAAGCCATGGCGCTGTGTGGGGATCCGCTGACTACCTATGCTACGCTGCGTAGCGACCCACTTTTTACCTTAACCAACCCAAACCGAGTACGGGCATTGGGTGGCGCTTTTGCACAGGGCAATCCAGCGGCATTCCACCGCGATGACGGCGAAGGCTACGCTCTTATGGGCACCCTAATCAGCGATGTTGATCGGCTCAACAGCGCCCTAGCAGCCCGATTGGCAACATTTTTTGACTCATGTGTCCGTGTGGATGAGGCGCGTCGATTAGCAGCCTTTAGGACGATTGAAGGATTGCTCGCCAACAACAGCCTCTCTGCCAATACGCGTGAAATCCTTACCAAAATCATCAGCGGCCTTACCGCTTGAACCAAATGGTTTGTAGGGAAGTTCTGGCTCATTCTATCCATTCTTGGGTGATTTGATGGCCTCGTGTATTCAGATGCGCGCATTCAAAAAATCTTTGGAAACTTAATCGTATCGCCAAAACGATGGCGGCCGATAGAACCGATTGTGGGATCCCATGCGGCCTTTGGTGTAAACCCGATGGCCAAAGATTATGATCAAAGCTTATCATCATTGGGACGCATAGGATTGAGACCTTGGCTACCCCATAGGTGTTAACCCTAATGGTGGCAGACTAAAGCTGCAAAACGCCCGGTCATCATTCATGACCAGTTTGTGCCAGAAAGGATAAAAAATGCACTCCCCGACCTTTGAACTTAGAAACAGGCACTTCACCCAATCTGTCCACTGACCCATGCGATCGAAGGGTTGCGATCGATGGGTGATGTGTCCCACGGCTTAAGGGGAGCGGTCATGAGGCATGGATCCAAGCTTCTAGACCTTCCAATGATGCATGATCAAGTTGTGGCAATCTTTATAGGTGCGATTGGCTTTTACCATCCCATCAACTGATATCGACTCTAGTAATCAGCTTAGCCTCCTTTTTATGTACGTGCTGCGGAATATTGTTGAGGTTCGACAAGAAGGTCACATCCAGAGCTAGACGTGTCGTTAATAATTCCTTTACCGTTTTTGGTGTCGAAATTCGCCCATCCTGATTCGGAAACCACAATGGTCGCTAAGCATGCAAAAAACCATGTAATAGATCAGCAATGGCCTACGGTCATCTGTTTATGCCTATGTGGGATTTTTGCGGCTTTAGTCTTGTTATTGGCTAAGCGCGACTATGACGCGATCCGAAACCAAGCCAAGCAAAATGCAGCTCTAGAAGCTAAACTGATTTTGGAAAGGTTGGATACTTCAACCAGCATTGCCCAAGCAAGTCTAAATGCTGTGCAGCAATTAGGCGTGATGAAAGCGATAGAGACGGCAGCGGCAGCACCAGGAATACAAGCCATTGCTGGATTTGATGCCTCTGGGGCATTGATTGCGCAAGGCACGGCGGCTTCAGGTGATATTGGTGCTTTAGCGACAGTATCGCCATTAACCAAGCAAGACTCGTGGCGTGGAGCCCTTGCCAGCGAGGCCTCAGCCTCTGTGAATGCTATAGCGGTCAAAACAGCAGATGGTGGTACTATTGCGGCCTTTGTCACCTTACCCAATCTTGAAGTATTTGGACTTGGCAGCCGTATTGGGATTGGGAATTCTACAGGTGCCCTCCTGCGCGTTCAACCGATGTTTAAATCGCCGCAGACAAAACTCACAGCCAGTGCATTTGGAATCAAGCACCTTCCGCCCAAGGGCTCGAGTCTTGCACTTTTCGGCCAAGATTTAGATGGGCAATCCATTATTTTAGGAATTGCCTCCTCCCAAAGCGGGATGATTTCTTATGTTGCCCGTGATCGTGGTCCCATGGATTTGGCGATATTGCGAAGTGCCATTTTGTTTGGACTTTTATTCCTTGGGCCAGTGATTGCTGGGGCTGGTATCTGGATCATAACCCAAAGACAAGCTTTAAGGTTTGCAACAAACCGCAGCCAATTACGTGAAGTTGAACAACGGCTGCGCGTGGCAATCGAAGGGGCGCGCTGCGGCGTTTGGGATTGGGACATCACGCACGATCAAGTATTTCTTTCCAAGCGTCTCGCCCACATCTTTGGGTTACCAGGTGCGGGGCGGTTTGCCGCCCAATCGATCTTCAACGCCCTCGATAGCAAAGATCAAGCTTGCTTGCGTGCTGCCCTTGCTGCATCGGCTCAAAAAGGTGTGCTAGATGTTGTCCTCCAAGTTAAGTGGGCCAAAGGGGTCAAGCATGTCCAACTCCGCGGGCGTGCAGTCAAGGATCGACAAAACCCGGCGTTGACTCGTGCCATTGGGGTCTCAATCGACGTCTCAGACGCGCGCAGAACCGAAGAAAGACTGATACAAACCGAGCGTAGACTAAACGATACAATTAGTTCTATTTCTGGGCCTTTTGCTCTGTGGTCAAAAGAGCGAAGATTGGTTTTATGGAATGATGGATTTGCAAAAACATTCGGATTGAGTGCCGCGGTTTTACAACAAGGTGCCAGCTATCATCAGGTCTCTGCGGCGGCGGCAAAATGTGTCAAATCACAACGTCCAGATCGCTATGATGAATTAGCCCAAGAAATCGAACTTGATAATGGTGTTTGGATTCAACTTGTAGAGCGTGAAACCTTTGATGGTGGGTTGGTGTCCATAGGTATTGATATCACCCCACTCAAAGAAATCGAAGAAAATATTCGCCGTTCAGAACGCCAAATGCGCTCTGTGGTCGTTGAATTGGAGCGCTCTGAACATAAAGCTTCAGAACTGGCTGAAAAATACAATATTGAACGCCAACGCGCCGAAGAGGCATCCAATGCCAAAAGCGGGTTTTTGGCCAATATGAGCCACGAATTGCGCACTCCGCTCAATGCCATTAATGGATTTTCAGAAATCATGGTGCAGCAGCTTTATGGGCCACTGGGGGATCGACGCTATTTGACTTATGCAACTGATATTCTCAACAGTGGCAAACACTTACTCGAACTGATCAATGATGTACTGGATATGGCAAAGGTTGAAGCGGGCAAGTTCAAAATTTACCCCAAGCCGATGGATCTCCATGAAAGCATTGAGCAGGCGATCCGGCTTGTGCGCGGTCGGGCAGAAGAAAAGCGTATCTCCCTCGTCACCGAACTCAATGAGGATGGGGAAATGATAGGTGATGCACGGGCGATCAAGCAAATCATGATCAATTTGCTCACCAATGCCATCAAATTTACAGCACCCAATGGCAAGATATTGGTGCAGATCAAGAACAATTTAGATGAAGTGATCATCAGAGTGATTGATAATGGCGTGGGCATCAACCAAGAAGATTTGCCCCGTTTAACGCGCCCATTTGAGCAAGTTGAAAATGAACATGCACGTTCCAATCAAGGCAGCGGATTAGGTCTAGCCTTATCTCGTTCATTTGCAGAATTGCACGGTGGCTCTTTATCCATTGCCTCCGAAGTCGGGGTTGGGACCATGGTGATTGTTTCGCTGCCCCGCCTAGCGGTAGCCGAACAAGAAGCCGCTTAATCCTTTCAGCTAAACAATGCGTCTATATCGTCTTGCGCCCCACCTGGATCTCCGCCGTGAACCATTCGATCAAGCAACATGATTTGCGATCGTAAACTACCACTGGTTATCGCAATAAAATCGACTATATCCTCACCCTGAGTGATTGCGATTTCGGCCTGTGCAATCGCCTCTTGCACCATATGGCCCAAATCTGTGCTTAAGGCATCGAACCCAGCTTTGATGGTAGGATCACACCGCAAATAGGACACTATGGCAAGATCCTTGGCCATAAATCCCGACCGCGCAAAATGTTCCTCGTAGGATAGAGGTTCCCAATTCTTCAATTCTTCAAGCATATCTGGCATTTCTGCCAAAAGCCCAAACAACATAACTGCTTCATTGAAAACATTGAGATAGTCTGTAGCAAGTCCCGTTTTAGGGTTAATGTTGGCCGCAGCTAATACACTTGGATCTAAGTCTTTTAGATCGGCATGATTTGAGAGGCAAACTTGCTGGTCGGACATTAGCAGAACCTAAACACAAAAAGTCAATATTTCCTTTTACCTTATAACTCATCATTTTGTGTCAGGATGTTTGGAACTGACTTAGCTTCATCCTTGACCAAGAGTAACCAGATTCATTCACGAGCACAATGACTTAGGCTTACTAGAGCATTGGGCTGTCATTCAGGTGAAGCAAGCACATGCCTTAATCTGTGCTTGGGGTCAAAAAGGAGTGCGCTCAAGTATCCCCCCCTTTTTCACAAGCTGAAACAAACTCACGCCTTTTGATTGCAAGTATAGCGTCAAGGCAAGTTGGCTTGTAGGCCAAGAGATGATGGACCTATTTTTATCCTTGAAAGGCCAATGTGATTAGAGCTGTTTTGGGTTGGGTGGTATCAACTTCTCGAAGTTCACAGCGATGGACATGCTCACGTACGCATTAGGGTCGTTAGAATAAACATCCTGCCTCTTCATCATGATAGGTCCTAAAAGCGTATGTGCCCCGATTGTATGGCGTCGTATACTTGAGCTGTCAGAGGCTCATAAAGCTGGGTGTCCGGGTTCATCCATACGATTGGATCGTGGATTTGAGACGGATTAAAGCCCTCATTCACAAGCTCGAGTTTTCGGTACTTGAACGTACCTGTAATATCCATTTCTGGTTGGAACCGTAAAAAAACCGGTACAGCAAAACCAGGTAATTCCGATCGCACATAAGTGGATAGTGCTTCTAAATCTAACAATTCTGAGGCAAGAATCACAGCCATGCCTGCCCGGCCATCGGTGTGGGGCACATCCACCCCATAGACGTTTGCTTGGTCGATGCCAGGAAACATACAAAGCACCTCACCAACTTCATTGGTTGAGACATTTTCAGATTTCCAACGATATGTGTCACCTATCCGGTCCACAAAATAGAAATATCCCAATTTGTCTTGGCGCAAGAGGTCACCGGTCCGAAACCACAAATCGCCATATTCAAACACATCGCGCAGCAGTTTTTTATCCGACCCTGCCCGATCATTGGCATAGCCATCAAAGCGGGCACGAATATTATCATCATCAATTCTTCCAATAGCTTCACCAACTTCATCCACACCACAGCGTTCGCAAAATCCATCCTCGTTTCGTAAAGGCTTTTCATGTTCAAAATCAAAACGCACAAGCTCAACATTGAATTTCTTTTTTAGATAGGAAGGTATGCGGCCAACAGCACCTAATTTGCCATCTATATTGGCCATCCCAACATTGCCTTCTGTTGAGCCATAAAACTCAACAATTAATGGAATTTTGAAACGTTCCTGGGCGCGAGCCCACACGTCTTGGCGTAACCCATTACCGAAGCAGGATTTGAGTTTATGAGAGCGCTCCTTTGGATGAATTGGTGCGCTGACCAAATAGCGAAACATTTCACCAATATAAGCAAAAATGGTACACTCTTGATCCACGATATCATCCCAAAACTGGGTCGCTGAAAACCTGCGTCGCAAGAGTAAAGTCGCACCTGTATTGAAGGCTAAACCTACTGCACAAATGCCCCCAGTTGCGTGATAGATTGGCAACGGACAATAAACTCGATCATTCGGGCCTGATTTCGTAGCTGCAATGAACGAGCGCGACAGGGCTTGTGTTCGTGCATGCGATAGGCACGCCGCCTTGGGATTGCCAGTCGTACCTGAGGTATAAACATAAAGACATGGATCTTTTGCCAACAGCATTTCACGATAGGCCCGAGAGGGGCGCTTGTTACTTTGCGCATTCAAGGCCCGATCCAAATCATTGGAATGAGGCAAGACGCCGCCAGACGACCAAATAGATACATCCGGCAATTGTCCGTCTACACTGGCCCAAAGATCGGCTAATTCAAAACCAATAATCGCCGCTTTTGATTTAGCGATGGTGATACAATGTAACAAGGAAGGGCCTTGTAAATTGTGATTAATGAGTGCGACAATCACACCCACCTTAGCCAACCCATACCATGCCGCCAAATAATCTGGCCGATTTTGCATGAACAAAGCCACAACATCACCTGTCTTGAGGCCTATGGAGATAGCCCAATGGGCGTAAAGATTAGCGCGACCATCTAATTGGCCATAAGTCCAAGTTTTTCCCTCAAAAATAATTGCAGGTCTGGGATTGTTTTGATCGCAGATTGATTCCCAATGGTCAGGTAGCAAAGTGGTACTTTCGGGTGATAAATCCTTGATCCATTCATTGGTTCGCCGCAAAGTGGATATATAAGTCAATTCACGTTGAATACTGCTAAATAAACCCATCGCTTGAATACCTCTTTGAGCTCTTATGCTCAGTCGTGCGCCTACATCAAGTCAGAACGCTCACTTTTGCGGCGATTCTCACAATCAATTGGTTAACCGGTATGGTTCTGAATAGTTTCACCTAAAATGTCACATAAAATAGGCTTGGTTCCAAGGATTTGAAGTGACACATTACGGTAAAGTCAATTCGTATGTGGGTTAGGTTTGAAGCCTAAATCGGCCAACCCCTTCTATGATACGCGCTGTCCCAAAACATCCATTCATACTGGGCGCAACGCAAAAATGCGGCTTTCATGCTTGCTTGCTCTTTGGGGCCTGCCCGTTTGGCCGCTAAGTCAACGATGTCTTTCATCCGCTGTGTGGCCGCAGCAAAGCTTTCGTCCGCGTAAGTGTTTATCCAGGCTTGATAGAAATTACCAGGCTTGCTTTTGGCCCCTATCGCCCGCCCGACATCTAAATAGAGCCAAAAGCAGGGCAGGATGGCAGCCGCCAAAACCGAAAAACTGTCTGTTATCGCTGTGGCGAGCATGAAATTAACATAGGCTTCACACGCTGGCGTCGGGTTGGCCGCCTCTGCCTCCCGAGCATCAATGCCAAATTGGGTAAGATAGCCAGCATGGAGGGCGCGCTCCACCAAAATGGCGACTTCCGCCGCTTTTGAAAACTCCAAAATCTCATCGGCCGCTGGTGCCTTGGCTGCCCCCAATGCCAGAACACGCGCATAGCCCTGCAAATAGAGACTATCTTGGATCATATAATGGGCAAAAGCATCGCGGCTAAGCGTACCTGCCGCAAGCTCTTTATTGAAAGGATGGGCATGGATCGCACGCCGTAGCTGGGCTGCATCTCGCCAAAGCTGGTTGGTGAAGGCCATGGCTTAATACTCCTTGCGCAAGCTAATGTTCAGTTTGCGGCCACGATTGATTGTAAACGTATCAAACGGGCCATCAGGTCCAAGCCCCGCTAATAGGCCAGTCATACCCTGACCAAAAGCCGAAATCGCCCAACGTTCATCGGTGAGGTTTTGCACATTTACCCAAAGCGTCCAGCTAGCCCATTGTGCCGTCGCTGTGAAATCAGACCACCAGCGCGCTGGCGAATAAAGCACATTGTCGATCTCATAAA
This sequence comes from Candidatus Phycosocius spiralis, assembly GCF_030158815.1. Classification (GTDB taxonomy): domain Bacteria; phylum Pseudomonadota; class Alphaproteobacteria; order Caulobacterales; family Aquidulcibacteraceae; genus Aquidulcibacter; species Aquidulcibacter spiralis. The sequence continues at coordinate 35,140 of NZ_BPFZ01000008.1, read as the reverse complement.
AGGTTTTGCCGGCATAGTTTAAGTCTAGCCGCGCGGACACAAAGCTCTCTCCCAATTGATGGCCATAGTGCCCCCAGATCTTGCCCGTATCGCGGGGCGTATTGGGAATGGCCTTGCCGCTATAATCACGGATTGCGGGTGAGCCAAGCAAAGGGTCGGTCGCGATAAAGCGCTTAATCTTAGTTTCGGCCAAAGCGTAAGACGTGCCCAGATCAAGCCCCCGCATCGGTTGGACATTTAAACTAGCCTCAAAGCCACGCACGGTTACTGTATCGACATTAAGCGTCACCGATTGGTTGTCGATGAACGTATAATTTTGATAATGCTCAACTTCGTTAGAAAAAGCAGCCAGCTCAAGACGACTGGCCCAAGGCCCAAATCTCCGTTTTAAACCCGCTTCCAGAGAAGTCGTGATTTCGGGCCGATAGGTCGCTTGCCAGATGGAATTAGCGGCAGGGCTTGGATTGAAGCCGCCCGGGCGAAAGGCTTCGCCGTAGGTCACAAAGGCATTGCTATCGCCTTTGAGCCATTGCGCGGTTAGGCGGGGTTGGAAGTGCTCAAACGTCTCCTGACGCCGCTCGATTTGTGGGCCGCCAACAGAAGCGAGAATGATCTGGGTACGCTCATCTTGGTCAAAGCGACCCTGCACTTCCAGCTTGATGTTAGGGGTTGCCGCATAACCGACGCCGCCAAAAACCGAGGTTTGCAAGGCATGGGTCAAATAACGCGGGGCTGGTACGCCAAACAATAAGGGGCCAAAGTCATCGGTGCGATTCTTGCCTGTCTCTTGGACAAAAGCACCCCATTGATGCGTGAGGCGGGTATCATCTTGCGAAACCCAGCGGATTTGGGAGGTGGTGGCACGAATATCGATGGGCTGGCGGATGGGCTGAATGCCGTTCGGGAAGGCTGGAAATCCAAAAAAAGTTAATGCACCAGGACGATAATCCAGCTCCTCATCAAAGCGCTTGGCATAGGAGTCCCGCGCCACCAATCCCGACAGCGTTCCACCCCAAAGCGGGCGGCTGGCCTTGATAAAACCATGCCCCCAACGCCGCTTGGATGAGCCTGGGTAATCGCCGATCGGATTGATCAGAATTGCACCCGATAGTCGCCCGCCAGCTTTACCCGTCACATTATTGGAACTGGCCCATGCGGCCCCACCTTCTTCTTCAAGCCATTGAAATTTAAAGTCAAAATCCCATCCATATGCCGACCCAGTCAGACGCAGCCGCGCGCTCTTGGTTTCGACTTGATCGACGATTTTGTCCAGTGTGCTATTCTTGATCCAGCCATCTGCTGAAGACCACAGGCCCGAACCACGCAAGGCCCAACCAGACGCCAAATTGATCTCCTTTGCCAGCTCAAGCTCTTTTAAACCGCCGTTACCCACACGCGTGGTGACATAAGAAGGGCCGCTCATCTGCGTGCTAACACCAATCACACCACCAGCCGCATTTTTACCAAAGAGCGCCCCTTGCGGCCCTTTGAGAACTTCGATGCCGCTTAAATCATAAAGCCTTGGCGTAAAAAGCTCTGTATCAGCTAAAGCCACACCATCTAACACCACGGCGACTGAGGCCTGTTGCAGCCGATCGGTGGTCGCACCGCGTATCGAGAGAATATTGGTGCCGGGATCTTGATCATTGACCATCCACACGCCTGGAACTGCATCGGCAACTTCATCCAACGTCGCTCGCGAAGCTGGGTTTAACGTTACCACAGACGCGGGTGCTGAAAATTCCCGCTCTTTACGCCCTCGCACCACAATGATTTCAGCAGGATTTGGAAGACCACCTACGGGCACAGCTGAAATCGAATTAGCATAAGCAGCACTCAACCATGTTAATGCAATCAACATAAATCCCCTCCCTTCGCCGGCATGATCCGGAGCAGGTTATGCGGGTCGCTGCGCAACAACCCTTGGGTCATATGCAGCCTCTCAGCCCCTGCTTGCAGGGCTCCCCGGTGATATTGTGGGCGTAAGGGGGTTACGCACAAGCGTCAAGACGTTGATACAGAGCGATTAAATCAGCCCGGCCAAGGGGCTTGAAGGGTCGGCATAGCGCTTTTTACCCATGCGCCCAGCCAGGTAGGCGTCGCGCCCGGCTTGAACGGCATATTTCATCGCGCGCGCCATGCGCACAGGGTTTTTGGCTTCGGCGATGGCTGTGTTCATCAAAACACCATCACAACCCAACTCCATCGCCACAGCGGCGTCTGAGGCTGTGCCAACCCCTGCATCCACCAAAACAGGCACACGGGCGGCTTCCACGATCAGTCTGATATTGACGGGGTTTTGTATGCCAAGACCTGAGCCAATGGGCGCACCCAAAGGCATAATCGCGCAAGCCCCTGCATCTTCTAAACGCCGCGCGAAAACAGGATCGTCCGAACAATAAACCATAACATCAAAACCCTCTTTCACCAAGACCTGAGTAGCGGCCAAGGTTTCGATCATATCAGGATATAGGGTCTTTTGATCCGAAAGGACTTCAAGCTTGACTAAGCTCCAACCACCTGCTTCTCGTGCCAAGCGCAATGTACGAAGCGCGTCTTCTGCGGTGAAGCACCCGGCAGTATTGGGCAAAAATGTGTAGCGTTTGGGGTCTATAAAGTCAGTTAGGCGCGGTTGGGTGGGATCGGACAGATTGATACGGCGAAGGGCAACGGTGACTATTTCGGCCCCTGCAGCCTCTGCAGCCGCTGCATTTTGCGCATAATCCTTGTATTTGCCAGTCCCGATGATCAATCGTGATGAAAAACGCCTTCCGGCAACTTGCCAGCTATCATCTAGGGCTAAAGTGCTTGTAGGCTCGCCCATGCTCAAAATCCTCCGCCAACAAATTGCACACATTCAAGCCGGTCGCCGTCGGCTAAAATGGTTTGGTCCCACTTCGACTTCATGACGATGGCTAAATTGCGCTCTATGGCCACCCCGCGCGTGTCAACGATCAAGCCCGCAACCAAGTCGGTTAGTGTCACGCCGTCCTCCACATGCATTTCTTCGCCGTTAAAAAAGATTTTCATCAAACCCTCGTTTCATCCCCGATATGGGCGGCCTTAGCCCTGATGATCAAGATCGCGATGCAGGAAATGAATGTGCTCATGCAACCAATTCAGCAGGGCCACCTTCCCCTTTGATGGAAGCGGGGCTACATCTGCGGCATGGAAAAACCGATCTTCGTGCTCAATGGGCCTAATCTGAACCTATCAGGTAGCCGTGAACCTGAAATCTACGGAACTGACACATTGACCGATATTGAGGCCGCTTGTGCTGAGAAAATAGCTCAATTATCTCGTACATTCGTTTTCCGACAAACCAATCATGAAGGCGTTTTGATCGACTGGCTACAAGAAGGCCGCGTGCAAGCATCTGGTATCTTGTTAAATGCTGGCGGTTTGACCCATAGCTCCATTGCGCTCTATGATTGCCTGAAATCGATCATAATTCCCGTGGTTGAAATTCATCTTTCTAATCCCCTACGCAGGGAATCTTTTCGCCATCAAAGCTATGTTGGAATGGCTGCCACTGGAACGATTGCTGGATTCGGCCTGCACTCTTATCTACTTGGAATAGAAGCACTTCATATCAAACTTACCCACAAAAGATGATGCCTAGCGCCTTTTTCATCACAGCGCGCACACTGGTCACAAGGAGACATGCATGACGCAATCAGGATTTGACACCAAATTGGTCAAGGACCTTGCGCGCATTCTACGCGATACGGATCTGAGCGAGATCGAAGTCGAAAACCAAGGGGTACGCGTGCGCGTTGTCCGCCAAGCCAATGTTACGCCCATAGTTCCTGCACCTCAACCAATCCAACTCCCTGTACCGGTGGCAAAGCAGCCCAGCGTGACCCAAATACCACCCTCGCCCCACCTGTCTGCACCCGCCACTGCGTCAAGCACCGGTTTAAACAAACATCAAGGTGCGGTCCCTTCGCCCATGGTCGGTACCGTCTATACCCAGCCAGAGCCTGGTGCGTCTGCCTTTGTCACGGTTGGTGATAGTGTGAAGGAAGGTCAACAATTATTCATTATCGAAGCGATGAAAACCATGAACCCTGTTTTAGCCCCATGTGCCGGCATTGTTACTGCTATCTTGGTACATGATGCCCAACCCGTTGAATATGGTGAAGCACTCTGCGTGATCGAATAAGGGGGTAACACACAGGTGTTTGATAAAGTTCTCATTGCCAATCGGGGTGAAATTGCCCTGCGGATCCATCGCGCTTGCAAAGAGATGGGCATTAACACGGTCGCCGTCCATTCCACAGCCGATGCAGATGCCATGCATGTTCGCCTCGCCGACGAAAGCGTTTGCTTGGGTCCTCCTGCTGCCGCGAAATCTTATCTTAATATCCCAGCTTTGATCGCTGCATGCGAAATCACTGGCGCGCAAGCCATTCACCCAGGTTATGGATTCTTGTCCGAAAATGCTAAGTTTGCAGAAATAATCAACGCGCACGGGCTTGTATTCATCGGGCCGCGCGCTGAACATATACGGATGATGGGCGATAAAATTGCTGCCAAAACTGCAGTGAAGGCTGCTGGTATTCCTGTGGTTCCAGGCTCGGATGGCGGCATTAATGATGATGTGACGGCTTTAGCAATTGCTCAAGAAATTGGCTATCCCGTCTTGGTTAAAGCTTCGGCTGGCGGCGGCGGGCGTGGCATGAAAGTGGCCCATAGCAAGGAAGAGTTGTCCGTTGCTTTATCCACAGCGCGCAGCGAAGCCAAGAACGCATTTGGCGATGATACGGTCTATCTTGAAAAATACTTAGGCCAACCTCGCCATATTGAAATTCAAGTAATTGCAGATGAATATGGCAATGTTGTCCATTTAGGCGAACGCGATTGCTCACTCCAGCGCCGTCACCAGAAAGTCTGGGAAGAGGCCCCCTCCCCAGCACTCAATGCAAGAGAGCGCAGCCAAATAGGCGATGTGGTTGTTAAGGCCATTAAGGCGCTGGGTTATCTGGGCGTTGGTACCATTGAGTTTTTATATGAGGATGGTCAATTCTACTTCATTGAAATGAATACGCGCCTGCAAGTTGAGCATCCTGTCACCGAAATGATCACGGGCGTGGATTTGGTACGCGAACAGATCCGTATTGCCGCGGGTATGCCCTTATCCTTTACCCAAGACGAAGTGATTTTTGAGGGCGTCGCAATTGAATGCCGGGTTAATGCCGAAGATCCTGTTAGCTTTGTACCTTCACCTGGCACCATTACCGACTTCCACGCGCCTGGTGGCCTTGGAGTTCGATTGGATTCGGCTATTTATACGGGCTATAAAATCCCTCCTTATTACGACAGTCTGATCGGCAAGCTTATTGTCCATGGCCGCAACCGGAACGAGTGCTTAATGCGTCTGCGGCGCTCTTTAGCCGAAATGGTGATAGGCGGGGTTAAAACCACTATCCCCTTGTTTTTGCGCTTGGTGCAAGAGCGCGACATTATCGATGGTAATTATAACATCCATTGGCTTGAACAATGGCTCAATGAGCATGGGGAGGATAAGCCTGCATGAGCATGGGCTTTGGCCCCGAAGAGCTTTTGGCATGTTATGCACGCGGGATTTTTCCGATGGCTGATGGGCGTGATGATCCACGCCTTTTCCTTGTCGATCCAGAGCAACGTGGGATCTTAGCGTTTGAGAATATCCACATCCCCCGTCGCCTCAAACGGAGTGTGCGCAACGAACCCTATCGCGTGACGATCAATCGTGCATTTCGCAAGGTCGTGGAGAATTGCGCAGCACCACAAGAATCGCGCGAAGAGACATGGATTAATCAGCCGATTCTTGAGCTTTATGATGGCTTATACCGGCGTGGACATGGCGTTAGCGTAGAAACTTGGCTGGGCGATCAGCTGGTAGGCGGGCTTTATGGGGTCAGACTTGGGGCGGCCTTTTTTGGCGAAAGCATGTTCACACGTGCGCGCGATGCCAGTAAAATAGCCCTTGTTCATTTACTTGGCCATTTGATCAGCGGTGGGTTTAGACTGCTCGACACACAATTTCTAACACAACATCTCAAACAATTTGGTGCAACAGAAGTGGCGCGCGCCGACTATCAAATCTTGCTAAAAGACGCCATTAATTGCGCGTCGACTTTTCCTGCACCTGATTTGATGGTAACGGGGATGGGGCAGCATCTAAGACAGGTTCATCCAGTGGCAAGGGACTGTCACCTTGATTTATCGCACCTTTATCTTGAACCTGCGCCTCTACCGAAGAACGAAGGGCCTCATCTTGAGCCGCAGCCTGTTTGGCCTGTGAGCGTGGGGGAGTTATGTCTGATGCGGATTGAAGCGCACTTGCTGGGGGTAGTTCTGCCCCATCACAAGCAACCAACCACATATCGTAAGTTGGATGATCAATAGGCGTCACAGCAGGACTTGAGGCGATGATCCACCCTTTACGAATAACGCGTAGGGCATTAGCGTCCCTGTTTGAACGACTATTTCTTTGTGGTAATACCGCCAATTGGTTCAGCTTTTGCGGTCCAATATCGGTCACTTCAACATAGGCCCATGATTCCAACCTGTCTTCGGGGTGTGAGGTATAACACGCCATCACCCGCATACGCAGCGAACCATATGTAACCTGACTTCCAACCGAGACCTTAAGGCGAACATTGGTTCCCTTTTCGCGATCTAAAGCACCCAAAACTATGCTTGTTCCACGAAGTTCCCTTACCGGCTTTGGGCCCTGTTCAACGCTTTCAGGTGGAAATAATAATTCCAGAGGAACAAAGGGGATCGTAGGCCCAACCAATCGGGGCATCACATATCCGCTACTTGATAGAGCGCGCTGTTCTTCTGCCGCCCGTTCCTTGGCCTCGCGGCGGATACGTGCGCGCATTTCATCGGTTGGACTGAGCCAACCACCACCCCCATTTTGGCGCATCGCCGGTGGTAGATCGGCTGCTTCAGGTTCCCCAACTGGCCCTAATTCAGGGTCGATACCCCCCGTGGAAACAGGCGGTGCAATGGGGGATGTGGGTTCAGGTTTTTGGGGATCACCCCCTGATTGCGCACCGCTGGCAGAGCGAACATTAGAAGTCTCCGGATTTGCTTGCCTGGCAATAACCCCACCGCCAACCAAGGCAATCAGTATCGAGCCACCGATTAACGCCCCCGTGCGTTTAACAGCTTCCATCACTTTGGCGACCACGCCTCATAATCGCTTGAAGCTCTAGCCCGTCGCGCTAGAGCTCCTAAGCTGCCTTTTGGACGATAAGCAAAAACGGTACCGGTTAAATTGGGCAGATGGGATTTTTCCCATGACTTGAGTAAAAAAGGCTCCACAGTTGGGGGATGCTCAAACGTATGATGCAACCAACCATGCCATTCCACGGGTACACGAGAGGGTTCAGCATAGCCCTTATAGATCACATAGCGCCTTTTGCGCCCCTCTAAAGTCGCTTTACGCTCTTCAAAATAGCGATTGCCCTGATCGTCTTCCCCGATCAAATCAGCCCGCTTTGCAATATCATAAAGGGTACCAAGCGTTGCACCATTCCACCATGTAAAAACTTTTGCAAACACCGCTATTCCTTTTCAAGGCCTGCCCAGCTCCGCCCAGTAAGATAAAGGCACGTCAAGCATAGACCTACTTGGCCGACCAGATGTAAATCGGACCGTTCAATGATGATCTGACTATGCCCTCCTAAGCCCATTCCTTCAAGTGAAAGCGGCAGGCCAAAGAAAAAGCTTTTGGGTGCAGAATTTTTGGTTTCAGGACTAGTCGGTCAGCCTATTCCAGCCGATGATTGAGTTTCTGATTCGCTAGGGTGCAACTTTGACCTTTGATTCGCGATTTTTCAACCATGCTTGTCTTGCATCCCATGCTGATATGCTGCGGGAAGCAGGCTTAGAGGTTGGCCACTTATTTGCTCCACCCAGTTGGACCCTGGATCATGTACTAGCCTTTGGCGAAGTGATGGGTTTGAGCGATCATAGCTCTATCAGGGATGCAATCATTGAAGTGGCGGGTCGGATTGGTAATTTGGCTTGGGCAGCTGGTCTGTTGCTCGATACGCAAGCGCGCACAAGTTTTGAAGCTTTATTAGCCAATAGTTTGCTTGCCAGACAAGTCGCATTGGACCCGTCTTATTTTCGCGGTTTACTCGGAACCCAAACGCATTCACATCAACACAACCAAAGTTTCTATGTCTCTAACACCCATGTTGGATCTTACAAGGATCATGGGGTTGCATCACCTTGGCTTAGCGAACATAGCCAAGAGGATGTGATCGCCTATTGTGATGCGCAAGATAGTATATGTCATCGTCGGCAGCGCCAGTTTGATGCATCGGCGCTGACGGTCGGCAGACAGCATATGAACGATGCTTTATCGGGTGTGCGTGCAGCAGTTGGTCGCGCGCAGGGGGTTGGCCATGACGATCCACACGAAAATCCAGTTTTAGGACGCGCCATCGCTGCAGCCTTTCGGGTTGGTGTTCCTGCTGGGGCAATCGGTGAAGCGATCGCCGATGCCAAGCACGGCTATTTCGGGGACCCCGTGCAGGTCGATTTTAACGACGCGCCAGCCTTAAGGCCTGCAACCATTTTATTGCCTGTGGGGGAAAACTTGGATGGTGATCTTCTATTGCAGGCTGCAAGAACAGGTTGCAAGTTTGATTTCGACACTATTGCCCAGCCCTTTGGTGGTCCAATGGTCACCTTTTGCCTTTCTGCATTCTATCAAGACATGCAGTTTAGAGATTTAGAGACAGTTGCAGCCGCATGGCGGCTTGCACTGGATTGTTTAGGACTTGTCAGTGCATTCCCAAGCAAAAAAAGCGCGCAGGAATGGGCGAAAGACCGTATTGGTGAATTGGGCTATTGTGATGGTGCTGGCCTGATTATGGCGAGAGGGCAAGCCTATGGCAGCCTTGAAGGGCATGAGTTGATCAAATCAGCGTTAAGTGCCCTCTCACGTGGTGCTGAACGGGCATGCGAAGGTTTATACCGAGCAAACCTGCAAGATAATGAGAGGTTTGCTGGCCGTTTTGTAACCAATTTACGCCCAGTTGATCAGCCCACGATCTTGAGCTTATTGGGAGCGGATGCGGGCGGTCTTGAACCTATATCAAGCCCAACCTTTGAAACAGCTTGTGGCGGGGAGGAGACTACATTTGCACTTCGTCCCAATGTGAAGCGGGGCCTTGAAACCCTAGGCCGCGACACTGCCCAAATTGCCAAGCATTTATTAGGTACAAGGACTTTGGCTCAAGCCCCTGGTGTTTCGTTTGAAGCCTTGGCATCGCGGGGTGTTGATGAAGCAGGTCTTCATGCGATTTCTGAAGCCTTGATTGGTGCGCGCTCTTTACGTGCAGCCATCACGCCTTGGATTTTGGGTCCTGAAGAGACGGCTCGATGGTGTGGATGCACATTAGATGCAGTTTTACGGCCAGGTTTTGATGTGCTCACTGCCTTGGGATTTACATCACAAGACATTGCTAGCGCGCAACATTGGGCCTTAGGACAGATGGAACATTGGGAGCCCTTAGGCGATCGAGAAGTGTTTACAGAGGTCAAGCGCGAAGACATCATTCGCCTCGCCGCTGCTCAAGAAGGGCATGTGCGTCGACATATCCGCTTAAACCTTTGTCTCCTGCGCCAAGAAAATGGTCGGGAAGTCGCAGCAGAGCTTGCAAAACATCTGGGCCTGATTGGCTTTGCCGGCTTTCGTTTAGATTTCAAACAAGCAAGATTTGATGCCCCAATTTACGCGTTGAGCGCATTTGAAAATATACCAGAAGATGTGAAATCCGAACGCGTTGAAGTTCAAGTTGAGCGCGTGGTGGAACGTTTGATCCCCCAGCCCACAGCCAGGCGTCGTCTGCCCGATCGTCGCAAAGGTTATATCCAAAAGGCATCAGTTGGGGGCCACAAAGTCTATTTACATACTGGTGAGTTTGATGATGGTGAAATTGGTGAGATTTTTATTGATATGCATAAAGAAGGGGCAGCATTTCGCTCCTTGATGAATAATTTCGCCATCGCAACCTCCATCGGCCTGCAATATGGCGTCCCACTTGAAGAATTCGTCGATGCCTTTGTTGGTACAAGGTTTGAACCTGCTGGCGAGGTTGAGGGCAATGATTCCATCACACGTGCGACATCTATTCTCGATTATTTGTTCCGCGAATTAGCGGTTTCCTATCTTGGACGTGACGACCTAGCCATCGTAGGTGACACGCATAGTGACGAAGATATAACAGACACAGGAAATCCCAGCTTAGGAGACTTGAGTTGCCTTGATCATGATCCCCATGATCCTGTGCGCTTTATTTCTAAAGGCTTCGCACGCGGCAGCTTTATTGATAATTTGGTGCGTTTACCAAGCCCTGCAGAGCGGGTTAGACGTAGAGGCTCATCCTCATCGGAAGGTACGGTTGGTGTGTCATCACCATTGGCCACCTCAAGCCAAATAGGGCCCCAGTATGAAGGCGATCCTTGTCCAGATTGTGGGCACTTTACCCTGATCAATCGCCCGAATGGCTATGCCTGTGATGCATGCGGTTGGGTGGGCCTCAAACAATCAGAGACCGGGGTTGGCCCATGATTAAGTTAGAATGGATGGTCATTAGGTAGATTTCTATCGTAAAGTTAAGAAAATTCGCCTGTTCAAAGGGTAATGTGGTATATAGGTATCTGTGACATGATTGTTACAACCATTTAAGTGGATAATTCCTGCAACTTGCTTAAACTAGACCCATGACTTCAAGAGCATTATCTTTATTATTGGCTTTTGTACTAACCCCAATTGCCCAGCCGGTTTTGGCATTGGCGTGGGACCAGCGGGGCAAGCCAAACACAGTTACCTTTGCCGGACGGTTTTCTGGCCTTTGTACGGGCTGTGATCTCTCCGATCGACGGATGGAGAATGCCCGTATGTCAACTGGTAATTTTGCCGGCGCTAACTTCACAGGGTCAGTTTTGCGTAGCGCCGAAATGACCGCAGGAAATTTTGCAGGATCCCGCTTTGATCGCGGCGATTTGAGCCGTGCGGAAATGAATGGCTCAACTTTTCGTGGTGCTAGTTTTGTTGGCGCGGGTATGCGTTCGATTGAGGCGGCAGGGGCCAATTTTGGCGGTGCAGATTTTGGCGGGGCTGATGTCTCTAATGCTGAGCTTATTGGTGCTAATTTTGTTGGGGCAAAATTTGTAGGCACGCGCGGCACCAACCCTGATTTCAGCGGCGCAAACTTGAGCGGGGCGATGTTGATGGGGGTAAGCTTTGTAAATGCTGATTTTACCGGCGCGACCATGGTCCGCACAACGTTTGAAGGGGCTGATCTATCGCGCGCTGATTTGACCGGCACTGTTTTGCGCGAAGCCCGCGCCAGTCGCACCCGATTTGGTGGCGCAGATTTTACGGGTGCCAACCTTTCTGGTGCCAATTTTGCTTCCGCTCTTGGCCTAACAACCCGTCAATTGGAGGATGCATGCGGTGATGAAGGAACAGTGCTTCCCCCCGGTGTGACCATTCGCGCTTGTAAGGCACGACGTCCGCGCTAAATTCATTTAGCTTCTTAGGAGCCAAGGATCGTGGAAATCACCGAAGCAGAAATGATCGCAATCGATTTACGCGTCGATGAAGAGACCAAATCGCCCTTTCAAGCTTATGTTATGTGGTTCTTTCTTGGCTGGCTTGGAGCCCACCGCTTTTATGTCGGGCGGGGAAAGTCTGGACTAGCCATGGTGGTGTTGACCTGTAGCGTAATAGGCTTACCAATCTCCTTTCTTTGGTGGTTAGCCGATAGCGTGCTGCTTGGGGGCATGTTACAGGAGGACCGTGAACGGGTGCGCGACCGGATCGCGCGTGAGACCTTGGAGCTGCTGCAAGTGGATTAGACGCGTCCACGGGGTGCGCTTGGAGCAGCTCTAAGCCTGTTCAGCGAGCAGCAGAATCTCAAGGTAACCCAATTTTGGTTGGGAGGGACTCCAGTAAAGGTGGGGACTTTCAGGATTTTCGTGGGTGGGGGAGCATGAAGGGAAGAGACCCCTCTTTCAAGACCATTTCAATGCTATCTTAATGTATGCCTAAAACAAAGCGACGAAGTCTATACTAGTCGTTTAACCAGGACAGTCCTTGAGACTTCCAAGTAGTTGCTTCCAGTTACTCGCGCCATCGAAGTCCTCAACTAAACCCCCTTCAGCAGAGGCGCCAAAAAAAGCGCCCATTCCGTGTAAAATCATATACTTGGGATGGTAAGTTGGCATACCAACTTTCTGAAGATCACCGCAAAGCCTCTTTTCAAGCTCCGGCGTTCCCATGATTTTATCTAGCATTTCGGAAAGTCGTGTCTTTTGATCTTCTTGCAACTCTTCATAGGTTTGGATCAACAAGACAGTCCCTGCCTGTCTAGCCGATACATCAGAAACGCGAAGGGAATCAAACGCCGCATAAATGCGTGCGAGATAGTATAAATAGCCAGCAGTCTCATAATCATTTCGCCGCACGCACGCAATCATACCTTTAAGGAGATCTGGTGGTGTAAAATCGCTTTTGGCTTTAGCAATCTTAATGCAACCAATATTTCTAGTTGCCTCTAAACTGCCCTTCGTTACGTAGTTAGTGATAATTCCATTTTTCCGTGCCTCAACATTTTGGGCACTAGCTGCTGGTGCCTCAAAACTAATTGATAACAAAAAAAATAGAGCTAAACGCCTCATCAGCTATCCCCACTTTGTTGTCCACACTCCCTCGGTTGATGCCAACCTTCATATGAGGGGTGGAAGGCTTGCTAGGAAAGCATACCGAGATTACAACCAAAAATTGAAAATTATACCTTCGCAATACACGTCAGTCAATCAAAAAGAAGTATAACACAGTTACGGGCCGCACCAGTAGAGTGCACAGGAAGACCTGAAGCTTCGATGCACCTCCATGATTGCCAATGAAAGATGCTTTGCGTATCATTTGATGTCAACTTCGCCATCCCCCGACGTGCGAAATGGGTGCCGTGACATCCAATCTTCCCCGTACCAATGCTCAGATATTGTATGTGCGGAGTTACATAGTGTTTCAGAATTTTTGCCCTGAATGCACCTCCCTAAAAAGCAAACGATGAAGGGGCAGCCAAATAGGTATGCCGGCGCTCACGTATCTTCACGCAACAGACTCTGTACAAAGACACCAAGCCAGGGCTGTCTAGTTCGGCGCATCCGCTCTGCTTCGAGGATGGTTTTTAAGCGCGCATAACTTAGATCTAAGTCATCATTCACCAAGACATAATCAAAGTTTTCCCAACGACTGATTTCCCCATAAGCATTGGTCATCCGCTTTTTGATCACTGCGGGGCTATCTTGTCCACGTAGGATTAAGCGCCGCTTAAGCTCAGCCATATTGGGCGGCAATATGAAGACTTTAACCACATCCCCGGGGGCCGAGGTACGCAATTGCAGCGCACCTTGCCAATCGACATCAAACATCAAATCGTGGCCCGATCGCAATTGAGCAAACGCACTATCCCTGGGGCTGCCATAATAATGGTCATGAACTTCAGCCCATTCTAAAAAGCCATCGTGGGCCCGGTGGGTACGAAATTGATCCTTATCGACAAAATGATAGTGAATGCCATCTACTTCGCCCGGACGTGGCGACCTTGTGGTCCAAGAAACCGACAAAGTAATATTGGGATCCTCGTCCACCAGTCGGCGCGACAAGGTGGTTTTACCAGCCCCAGAAGGGCTGACCAATGCTAGCATAAGACCACGGCGGTGAGGTTCATTCACATCATTCGACATTGGCGGCTTGCTCTTTCAATTGATCCACGAGTGCTTTGAGCTCTAGCCCGATGTTGGTCAGCGCAATGGTGGCAGCTTTAGTGGTTAAGGTATTTGATTCACGATGAAATTCTTGCGCCAGAAAATCAAGTTTTCGCCCGATATCCCCGCCATGGTTTAACAGAGTACGTGCCGAAGTCAGGTGCGCAGCCAAGCGGTCTAATTCCTCACGCACATCAGATTTGAGCGCTAAAGCTGCTGCTTCTTGGGCTAGGCGCTGGGGATCAAATGGTACTTCGCCCAACAATTCTACAGCGCGCTTGTGCACCCGGTCACGAATGGCCAAAACTTGGGCCTCCGCTGCGGTGTCTGCTTGGCGAATTAACTCATCAATCCGAGAGAAATTTTGGGTAAAAACATCAAAAAGCCCATCTCCTTCGCGTTGCCTTTCGGCTAAAAGCTGATCCAAGGCAGCTTCTAAACCCTCTAGAATGGCTGCGTCACGGCTTGCTTTAACCTCAACAGCTTCACATGTATCCGCCGCTTCAAGGACGCCACGAAGATGCAACAAGCCGTCCAAACGTGGCGGCAACACTTGGCCAGCCGCGATCAGTGCACTTCCTTCGGCCAAGTAAAAGTCAATCATATCCAGATTAATCCGAACACTGGGATTTTGGTTCACGGTATTGCGTTTAACGCTTAAAGACACCTGAAGAGAGCCACGCTTAAATCTCTTGGTGCACGCTTCCCGTATTCGGGGTTCAAAACCATCGTGGCCTGGCGGAAGTTTATGCTTTATGTCGAGATTACGGCCATTGACACTGCGTGCTTCCCAAACCCAGGTCATATCTCCCACTTGACCCTCAGCACGTCCAAAGCCAGTCATGCTTAATAGGGAGGGAGGCCTCACCATGACTCACTTGCCCCCTTGGGTAATGGCCTTATTGCTTTCTTGGTATGCGCGCCATGCCCGCCAGCGCGCAACATTTTTTTGGTGCTCCCCATAGGTTTCAGCAAATGCATGTCCACCTGTACCATCGGCAACAAAAAACAATTCTCGCGTTTTGGGGGGATTTAACACAGCCTTGATCGCATCCTTGCCAGGATTGGCAATCGGCGTCGGGGGCAGACCAGAGATCACATAAGTATTCCATGCATGGGGATTTTCGAGATCGCTTTTAAAGATTTTTCGTCCCAAAGGCGCGCCTTTGGTGATGCCATAAATAATAGTGGGATCAGATTGCAGCTTCATTCCAGCCCGTAATCGATTGACAAAGACGGCAGCAACCCGGGGTCTCTCCTCAGTAAGCCCTGTTTCTTTTTCTACAATAGAAGCAAGTATTAAGGCTTCATTTTTATTATTAAATGGCAAGTCTGGGGCCCGTTGTAGCCACAGGGCATCCAGCAATGTTTTATGGCTTGCCTGCATTTGTTTAACGAGGCTGGCACGGCTATCCCCACGTTGAAACGGATAGGTGCTGGGGTTCAGACTTCCTTCAGGTGGCGGGGGGGGCAGCTCACCTGTCAGATAAGGATTGGCATTAAGCCGCGTATAGATTTGGTTCACGCTCCATCCTTCTGGAAACACAATCATCCGCTTAACGCCTTCACCCCGGATAAGGATTTTGACAATTTGACCCGGAGTTGCCCTTGACGGGATTTCATATTCACCAGTTTTGAGGGTACCAGAAGTGCCACTCAACAGAACTGCAAGTCGAAAACCCACAGCAGAGTTAACAAGCCCTTCTTCTTTTAGGCGCCCCCCGATCCGGCTCATTACATCGCCATCTTCAACCATAAAATACCGCGTTTCACCCGTGTCTGAATTGGGTCCTGGCCCTAATAGAAAGACCATAGCCCAAATCGTGGTTACGAGAACAACAAAAGCTACCCCAAAATGGATCAACTTACGCCGTGATTTTGCTTTAGCCGCTTGATCTTTGGCTGCTTGCTTCGTCCGGGGTTTGGCGACATGGCCCGCCATCAGACCGCTTTCATAACAAGTGCCGCGTTGGTGCCACCAAAGCCAAATGAATTGGATAAGGCAGCTTTAAATGTAAGTTCCTTAGCTACCAGGGGTACCAGATCGATCTTGGTTTCAACCGATGGCGTATGCAGGTTTAAGGTTGGCGGTACGATTTGATCGCGTAGGGCTAGGATTGAAAAAATCGCCTCAACACTACCGGCAGCCCCTAACAAATGGCCGATGGCGGATTTGGTTGATGATAAAGTGAGGTAGGCTGCATCATCGCCAAACAACCGCTCTACTGCGCGCAGTTCAATCTCATCCCCCAACGGCGTCGAAGTACCATGCGCGTTGACATAACCAATGTCTGAAGTTGTCAGGCCTGCGTCTTTGATGGCTGAGCGCATGGCACGGAAACCACCATTGCCGTCCTCCGCCGGTGCCGTAATGTGATAGGCGTCACCTGACATACCATAGCCTGCAATCTCGGCATAAATTTTGGCACCACGCGCCTTGGCATGTTGATAGTCTTCCAGCACCACTATGCCAGCACCTTCACCCAGGACAAACCCATCACGGTCTTTATCATAAGGGCGCGAAGCCGACATTGGATCGTCATTAAATCCGTTAGACAATGCACGCGCAGCAGCAAAACCGGCAATACCAATTTTACACACCGCAGCTTCACACCCCCCCGCGACCATCACATCAGCATCGCCATATTTGATGATACGCGCCGCATCACCAATCGCATGTGCACCAGTCGCACATGCTGTCACCACAGAATGGTTAGGTCCGCGAAAACCATGTTTAATCGATACATGGCCGGAGGTGAGATTAATCAGGGCCGATGGCACAAAGAACGGACTGACTTTTCGGTAGCCCTCTTTTTCCAACAATAGGGCAGTTTCTGCGATGGTGGACAACCCACCAATGCCTGCGCCAATCATAACCCCAGTGCGTTCTTGTTGTTGTTCGGTTTGTGCGACCCAACCAGAATCTTCAATAGCCTCATTGGCGGCTGCGACCCCATAGAGGATAAACTCATCCACCCGACGACGCTCTCGCGACGACATAGCGATTTCAGGATCAAACGACCCTGGTATCGCCTCACCACCTCCCCCGCGTCCCGTGGTCCAGGGGACTTCACAAGCATAACGTACGGGTAGATCGGATGCGTCAAATGCACTGATGGTGCCTGCCCCGGATTTCCCCGCCAGCAAACTCTTCCAAACGAATTCGGCCCCGACCCCAATTGGGGTAACGAGGCCGATGCCCGTCACGACAACGCGACGCATGTTCTGATCAGCCAGCGTTGGCAGAGATGAACTTCACCGCGTCACCGACTGTTTGGATTTTTTCGGCGGCATCATCTGGGATTTCAACGCCAAATTCTTCTTCAAAAGCCATAACGAGTTCCACTGTATCGAGGCTGTCTGCACCCAAATCATCAATGAAACTCGCATTTTCAACAACTTTGTCCGCATCAGCGTCCAAGTGCTCAATGACGATTTTTTTTACGCGGTCGAAAACGTCAGACATATTAGGTCCTCGGGTCCTGCCGAAGTCGCTTCGGCGTTGTTATAATTACCGTTTCGCCACAATAGCTCAACGGAAGCTTATCGAATTAGCATCTTTGCTATTGGGCCGCTAGCGCCAAAGCATCACCTAAATCATCGCCATACCGCCATTCACATGCAAAGTCTGCCCTGTAACATAACTGGCTTGGTCGGATGCAAGATAGACAACTGCGGCGGCAATGTCATCAGGGTGACCGAGTCGCGCCGCAGGAATTGACTTGGTAATCGCCTCTTTTTGGGTGTCATGGAGCGCATCAGTCATCGGCGACACAATAAAACCCGGTGCAATGCAATTGACCGTAATACCGCGTGAGGCAAGCTCTTGCGCGATGGATTTAGTAAAGCCGATCATGCCGGCTTTGGAAGCTGCATAATTGGCCTGGCCTGAATTTCCCGTTACCCCGACAACCGAGGTGATCCCAATAATCCGACCCATACGCTGTTTCATCATGCCTTTGGCGGCTGCTCGCGCGAGGCGAAAGTAGGAGCCAAGATTGACGTCAAGGACGCGTTCAAAATCCTCATCCTTCATGCGTAAGAGTAGGCCGTCCTTGGTGATGCCAGCATTGGCAACCAGAATATCCAAGCCGCCAAGGGCCTGTTCGGCGCGTATCACCAATCCATCGGTTTGTTCAGGGTTGGATAAATCGCATGCCAAGGCGATACTAGTGGGCAATTGCGCACTTAACTTATCGAGTGCATCTTGACGCGTACCCGACAACGCCACATGAGCGCCGGCCCCATGCAATGCGCGTGCAATCGCTCCACCAATTCCACCTGTAGCACCCGTCACAAGTGCTTTGTTACCAGTTAAATCAAACATCGAGTTTTCCTTATTCGCTTATGGCAAGGAAGCCGCAAAAGCTGCAATTTCATCAACACCCGAAAGGGCGATGGAGGACGCCTCAGGCGCGATCCGTTTGGACATGCCGGTTAAGACACTGCCTGCGCCCAATTCAATAAATTGAGTGGCACCTTGGCTTACGAGCCACCCGATCGTTTCACGCCAGCGCACCCGCCCAGTTACTTGTTCTACCAACAGTTTGGCGATCATTACTGGATCTTGGGTTGGCTCAACTGTTACATTGGAGATCACGGGCACACGGGGTGGCAATATCTTGGTCTGTGCCAATGCAGCAGCCATTTCTTCACCAGCAGGTCCCATCAAGGGGCAATGGAAGGGAGCTGAAACTGCTAAAGGGATGGCGCGAGCCCCCATGTCCTTGGCTGCGGCAATGGCAGCGTCTACCCCAGCTTTGGTGCCAGAGATCACGATATTGCCAGCATTATTGTCATTTGCGACAACACAAACGTCAACTTTGGCTCCTTCGGCCGCTATGGCCTCGGCGAGATCTAAATCAACCTTAGGGCCAATCAGAGACGCCATGGCCCCAAGACCCGGGGCAACCGCGCGCTGCATCGCCTGACCGCGCAAGCGCAACAAGCGGGCCGCATCACCAATCGTAAAAGCGCCCGCTGCTGTAAGGGCACTATACTCACCCAAGGAATGGCCAGCAACAAAAGAAGCGCGCTCAACCCCCACTCCAAACTCTGCACGTAAGACCTCTACAACCGCCATACTGACGGCCATCAATGCGGGTTGCGCATTTTCAGTCAAAGTGAGCGTTTCAATCGGGCCATACGCCATCAAGGCGGAAAGCTTTAATTCAAGCGCATCATCAATTTGAGCAAAGACTTGCTTTGCGACCGGAAAAGCGTCGGCAAGGGCTACACCCATGCCAACACTTTGGCTACCTTGGCCAGGAAATTGAAAAATCAGCATGGTTTCGCGTTAGCCCTGTAAACTGCGCAAAGCAAGTGGGGCATGGTTAGGGCTAAAACTGGCCACCTAGTCCATCCCAAGCCAGCCAAACCGCAATCAGTACCAGCGCTACGGTGAAAAAAATCTTCAATTCAGTACCTCTGCGCCCTTCTCCTAACCATGGGCGGAGACGACCAGCGGCAAGGACGATGGCCACATGCACCCCTGTAGCAACCCCAATATGGATGAGGCCTAACCACAAACTCTGCGCCCAAACTAGGCCGCGCTCTTCCACCACAAAACGGGGCAGCAAAGTCACATAAAAAAGGGCGACCTTTGGGTTGAATATATTAAGGGTAAGACCTTGTATTATATAACGTCCAGCTTCTAGCGAACGTTTGGCACCAGCGGAGGTGCCTACCTGCTCATGTTGTTTGGCGCGCTCCCACCAAGGCTCTATCGCCATGTAGAAGAGAAACATAACACCCAACCACCTCAAAACAGCCAATAATCGTGGATTACTGGCCATCAGAACACCCAGACCAGCTAAAGCAGCAGCCAAATAGAGACAAAAACCAAGGGAAATACCCAAAACTGCCTGCAAGCCGACGGACTTGCCTCGATCAAGTGTCAAAGTTGCTAGCCACGCCATATTGGGCCCTGGTGTCAGTTCTAATAAAGCCACAACAAGTAAAAATTCAAACCACATCCATGCCATGCTTAAATATCTTTCTTAATTTTATAATTTAGCTTAATTATTATTCAACCCAACACTAGGAATTAGTATGTTTTACTATTGCTTTAAAGTCATGCTATGCAAATGATATTAGACTGGGGCCAAGAATTATCAGGACCAGGTATCAACAAGAACAGATGAATGCCCCAAGACTAGCCCAATAGAGCCAAAAAAGGAAGCATGAGAAAGGCTTGACCTGACCCTAATAGGGTGGAAACAAAGATGGCTGAAACACATTAAGGGTTCAACCAATCCACCAGCCCTTCGCGGCGGTTCACTTCCAAAAAACTATCCAAGGCACGCATACGTTGCACGTATGGGGCAATGAAAGTCCATGTTGTTGCGGGTTTTGGCATGTTGCGAGACCAACGCATCAACATAGTGGCCAGAAAGTCCACCGCCGTCAATTTTGCCCCGATGAGATAGGGTCGTCCATCATTCAACTGCGCATCTAGCCTATTAAACATGGCTTCGATACGAGGGCGCACAAATTCTTTTAAAGCTTGAGGATCTAAAGCACCACTATCCCGATCCGCGTAAAACCAATCGCGAAATGGCGGCAATAAGCCATTCGCCAAAAGCACCATCCACATGAGGTAATTAGCACGTTCTGGTGCTGTGGGTGCCGGAGAAAGATAAGCGTCTGGATGACGCTCTGCCAATAACATCGTCAAAGCAGTGCATTCGCTATAGGGTTTGCCATCCACCATCAGGGTTGGCACCCTGCCTGCTGGATTAAGGGCCAGATAATCGGCTCCCTTTTGCGCGCCTTTTTCAAAATCAACCAGCACGGTTTCAAACGGAACACCAAGGTGAATGAGCAGCCAGTGAATGACAAAACTGGCAGTAGAAGGAGAGTAAAAAAGTGTATAAGGCATAGTGACACGCTAAAATGAACGCTCCATCAAAGCCACCCAAACTGCACCCCACCCCTTCCCTTTTCCACAGATAAGTGCTTTACGCGCCGCTTCACTGATTGCGGTCCGCCCGCATGAGCGAACTCCTTGTGGCTCACCAGCCGATTGATAGGGGGGAACTGCGACGCGGAACCATCAGGTGGCTTGGTCCCCGCTGAGCCATTTGCCGCAATCGCTATGGGGTGCTTTTATCGGAATTAGGTACTCATGCCGTTCTACGAACATATCATAATTTCTCGACCAGATATCTCGCCCCAACAAGTCGATGAACTGGTTGAGGGCGTCACCACCTTGATCACACAAAAGGGTGGAAAAGTTGGTAAGGTTGAATATTGGGGTTTGCGCAATCTCGCATACCGCATCAATAAAACCCGTAAGGGTCATTATTCTTTGATCAATATCGATGCACCTGCACCGGCCGTTCATGAGATGGAGCGTCTGCAACGCATCAATGAAAATGTCATGCTTTATATGACCATTGCGGTTGATGAGCTTGACGAAAGCCCTTCGCCCATTCTAGCCCGGCGTGAGCGCGATGAGAAGAAACAGCGCGCACGCGCCGAATCCAACGAGATGGAATACTGATGATGACCTCTAAATTCACCATCTCAAACCTACCTTCGCGCCGCCCATTTGCGCGCCGCCGTAAGGTTTGCCCTTTCTCTGGCGATCAACCGCCAAAGATTGACTTTAAAGACGTGAAGCTCTTGCAACGTTATTTATCTGAAAAGGGCAAAATCGTACCATCGCGCATCACCGCCGTCAGCCAAAAGAAGCAACGTGAGCTCGCCAAGGCGATCAAACGTGCGCGGGTATTGGCCCTTCTCCCTTATCACGTCGTCTAAGGAGACGCCGACATGGACATTATCCTGCTCGAACGCGTTGGCCGCTTAGGCGGTATTGGCGACATTGTATCTGTTAAGCCTGGTTATGCGCGTAATTTTTTGTTGCCGCAAAAAAAGGCTCTTCGTGCAACAGAAGCCAACAAGAAATTGTTTGAACTGCAACGCGTAACCTTAGAAACACGTAATGCAGAAGCACGCAGTGCTGCGGAATCTGCTGCTAAAACGCTGACAGGCCAGATATTCCTTTTGATCCGCGCAGCGGGCGAAAGTGGCCAATTATATGGCTCAGTTGCAGCTCGTGACATTGCAGAAGCTGCAGCTGCAGCGGGCTTTACCATTGGGCGCAACCAAGTGCAGTTGGATGCACCGATCAAAACCATAGGATTTCAAGGTATCAAAATCCGCCTGCACCCCGAAGTAGAAGTCGAAGTCTTCGTCAATGTGGCTCGTACACCCGATGAAGCAGAACGCCAAGCTAAGGGCGAAAATGTCATCAATTCCCAATTTGACGAAGACCGTCTTGCCGCTGCCGAACAAGCGGCTGAGATTGCAGAAAATGCCGTCCAATTAGATGGTTATGAGCCCTGATCGTCAAATTGAGGCGTCAAGCTTTATTGGTCTGTTATTTGGTTGCTCAAAGGCCTTGAGAAAGAGTTCTCAAGGCCTTTTATGTGCCAATCCTAAATTTCGAAACAACAATGCCCCAATAACAAGACTTTAAGACACTTGTTGTATAAAAAGACCATGTCCTTGTACCAATCGCCAACCACTTTCACCAAAACATCGGAACGTATCGCGATTTATTCACCCATTGCACGTGGATACTCTTTTGTTTTAATCGTGTATTACACACTCATGATCTTTGCACATTTAGCTGTGTTGAAGGGTAATGAGGCCACCATTATGGCAATCATTGCAGCAATTTCGGCGGCTTTGATCTATTATCTTCGCTTCAACATTTTAGCCCAAGTCAATGAGCTTCATACGCTTGGGTTAAGTGTTGTATTGATTAATGCAATTGTAATGACCAATGTGGTGAGCCATGCGTTTCTGGTTCAAGATCCAAGCCAATTTGTCTATCTTTTGATGGTCGCTTTTGGTTCAGCCATTCTTGGACCTGATCTTCGATTTGTCGGCATAACATTGGCTTTGGTCGCATTTAACGCGATATTTGTGACAATTGCCGGCCCCCCTGGAAACATTGTAACCAACAGTTTTTCTGGTGCAACTGCCGTTTCAACAAGCTTCGCTGCTGCCAGCTTGCTCTATAGGTCGGTTGAAAAGCAAATGAATCTTCGCTGGCATGCCATTGAATTATTGGGTATTGTTGAGGAAGAACGCTTGCGGGTGCAAGATCTTGCAACTGAAGCGAATTTCGCCAATCGAGCAAAGACAGACTTTTTGGCCAATATGAGCCATGAGTTACGTACACCCCTAAATGGGGTTCTTGGTATAGCTCATGCTTTGGCTGCAACGCAGTTAGATCCAAAGCAACGTGAAATGGTCAATCTGATCGATGCCTCAGGCCAGACATTGACAAGCTTGTTATCGGATATTTTAGATTTCACTAAGATTGAAGCAGGCAAAATCGCGCTTGAAAAAAGCGTATTTGATTTACGCAATGAGCTTGATGCTTCTGCGATGTTGTTTCAAACCTATGCCGCAGAAAAAAATCTAAGTTTTTCAGTTATTTATGGGGAAGAAGTGAAGGGTTGGTTCTATGGTGACGCAACCCGGATCAAGCAAGTGATCGCTAATTTGAGTTCCAATGCTGTCAAATTCACAGAAAAAGGGGGCATAGAAATCAGGGTCAATTGGTCAAAAATTAACAACCTCCTTGAAATCAAAGTCAGCGATACCGGGATTGGATTTGATCAAGAAACCGGCGAAAAATTATTTAATCGTTTCGTACAGGCTGATACTTCGATTTCAAGACGTTTTGGCGGGACTGGACTGGGCTTGGCAATATGTCGTGGTCTGATTGAAACGATGGGTGGTGGCCTCCAATGGGCTTCGACTCCAGGCGTTGGTTCTAGCTTTACCGTGAGTATCCCATTGCCCGCTGCGGAAGAACCTGCTTCAAACAAAGTGACCCATCCAAATAATGAGATCACCACTAATGTTCCCACCCCCCACCCAATGGCCGAAACCCCACTCCAAATTCTAGTTGCAGAAGATCATCCAACCAATCAAAAAGTAATCCAACTCATTCTTGAACCACTGGGCGCACAAGTCACAATCTGTGAAAATGGTCAGATTGCATTCGATAGTTTCAAATCTGGTGGATATGATATCATCCTCATGGATATGCAAATGCCCGTGATGGATGGCTTAACCGCAACACAAGCAATCCGATCTCATGAACGTGAGCATAATCTCTACCCTACTCCGATCATCATGGTAACAGCCAACGCCATGCGCCAGCACCGCGACCAGGCCTTAGCGGCCGGTGCTGATTCCCATCTCGCCAAGCCATTTACCCCAACCAGCCTGACCATGGCGATCATGGCTTTGCTCGAAGATAGAGAAGATTTGAGCCAAGATCCACAGCCGATTGCCAGTATGTCATGACAACATAGGACGTAGCAGAAGCATCTACAATCTATCCACAGATGAAAATCATCTGGGGATGTTCTAGCCTCGTTCTGCGTCGCACGGGTGATTCGTGCCGTGACACCTGAGAGAGTGGCTTATGGCTGATGGTAATTTATCCCCAATTGATCCTACCCGCAGTTTGCGCCCGGCACCTCATAATCTTGATGCCGAACAGGCCTTGATTGGGGCAATTTTGGTTGACAACCAAGTCACCAGCCGCATCGGGGATATGCTTAAGCCCGTGCATTTTTACGATCCGGTTCATGGTCGCATCTATGACACAATTTCACGCATGATCCAAAAAGGCACACTCGCAGATGGCATTACATTGCATGCCAAATTCTCCCAAGATGGGGCACTCAAAGACATTGGCGGTGCCGCTTATCTTGCGACTTTAGTGGATGCAGCCGCAGACCCCGCTGCTGCGACCGATTATGCGAAATTGATCTTTGACCTGGCCATTCGACGCGATTTGATCCGGATAGGCTCAGAAATGATGGCCGAAGCCAGTGAGCATGAAGATGGCATGGAGGGCGGGGCTGGCCTGATCGAAGCGACTGAAAAAAAGCTCTATAACCTCGCTGAAACTGGGCAATTGAATCAAGGATTTAAAAGCTTTGCCGCGTCTTTAGCTGCCACCATCGATATCACCGCAGCTGCTTTTAAGCGCGACGGCAAATTGATCGGTGTGCCCACCGGATTACATGAAATTGACCGGATGTTGGGTGGTTTACACAAATCTGACCTTCTGATCCTGGCCGGTCGTCCATCCATGGGCAAAACTGCCTTAGCCACCAATATCGCCTTCAATGCCGCCAAGCGCTTTCGGCGCGAAGCCAAACCCAATGGGTCGTATACCACCGTCGATGGCGCTGTGGTGGCTTTTTATTCCTTGGAAATGTCGGCTGAGCAACTGACTATGCGACTTTTGGCCGATTATACTGGTATTGGGTCAGACCGCATGCGGCGCGGCGATCTTAATAAGCAAGAATACGCGAAACTGCGTGAGGCCGCGATCGATTTACAAAGCTTACCACTTTATATCGATGACACAGGTGGCTTGTCGATTGCCGCTTTGGCGGCTCGGGCCCGAAGGTTGCAACGCCAGCATGGCCTTGATCTTATTGTGGTTGATTATTTGCAATTGGTGACCACAGGCAGCTCATCGCGCCGATCTGAAAATCGGGTGCAAGAAGTCAGCGAAATTACGCAAGGGCTCAAAGCACTCGCCAAAGAATTACAAGTGCCCGTCATCGCGCTGTCGCAATTGTCGCGCCAAGTTGAAAACCGCGAAGACAAACGGCCTCAATTGGCAGATCTGCGTGAATCAGGATCGATTGAGCAAGACTCAGACGTCGTAATGTTTGTATACCGCCATGCCTATTATTTAGAGCGTCAGGAACCAAAGCCCGGCACCACTGAGCATTTTCAATGGCAAGAAGAAGTCAGTGAAATGCGCAATATTGCTGAAATTATCATTGGCAAGCAACGCCATGGCCCGATTGGCAAAATACGCCTAGGCTTCCAAGCTGAGCTAACCAAATTCACCAATTTAGACTCAAGCGGCCGCTTCGAGAGCTTGGATTGATGCGCTTGTGAGCTTGGGGAATTATCAAAGCCAATTACGCATTGATTTGGGGGCGTTGACCAGCAATTGGAGTTTTTTTGCAGGCCAAGCTCATGGTGCGCAGTGTGCAGCGGTCATTAAGGCCAATGCTTATGGTTTAGGTATGAAGCCTGTGGCCACGGCCTTGGCCGAAGCTGGGTGTGAGACATTTTTTGTCGCGCACGGATTGGAAGGGTATCAAGCCCGCCAAGTTTTGGGGCCAAAAGCCCTTATTTTTGTACTCAATGGTGTGGCACCCCAAGAATGTGAGTTATTTCTAGAACACGACCTAACGCCTGTTCTCAATAGTCTTGAACAGATCACCCTGTGGCAGAAGCGTGGTTTATGTTGCCCAGCTGGTGTACATCTTGATACTGGTATGAACCGATTGGGTTTGAGCGAAGAGGAGCTGGATCAAGCCCTTGGGCCGTTAAAGTCAATCCAAATTGCCGTGATCATGAGCCATCTTGCTTGTGCGTCCGATCCTGATCACCCCAAAAATGATATGCAGCGCAAGGCCTTTTTGACCTTGGCTACCCAAATGCCCGAAGCCCCCTTATCCTTAGCAGCGTCAGGGGGTACCTTAATGGGTAGTCAGTATTGCTTGGACATGGTTCGCCCCGGTATTGGACTTTATGGTGGTTCCCCGTTTGATAGGCATAGCGTCGCCTTGGAACCTGTGGTGACGCTTGAATCGCCCATCCTGCAACTTCGCAGCGTTGGACCTGGAGATACAATTGGCTATGGGGCAACTTGGCAAGCCGATCGTCGTCGGATCGTTGCTACAATCGGATTAGGTTATGGCGATGGCTATTTACGATCAGGCTCGAACCGTGGCTTTGCCATCGTGGCGGGTGCGGTGTGCCCGATTTTAGGGCGGGTCTCGATGGATTTGATCAGCTTAGATGTCACTGGGGCAGGATCAGGCGCGAAAATTGGTGCGATGGCACAGTTTTTAGGCCGCGACGCCCCCTTAGATGCTCAAGCCCAAGCCCTTGATACGCTTTCTTATGAAATCTTGACCCGTTTGGGGGATCGATTTGAGCGCACCTATAGCCAAAGTTGATTGGCAAAAGCTTCATAACAAGGTAGCCCGCTAGCATGGCTAAAGTACAATCCCTCTTTGTCTGTCAGTCGTGTGGAACAACACACGCCCGCTGGTTGGGTCGATGCGAAGCCTGTAGCGCGTGGAATACGATTGTCGAAGAAGCCCACGCGGGTCCAAATCCTTCAAGCCCTGGCATGCGGGCGCGTGGAAAAGGCTTGGGCAAAGGATTGGGCTTGACTTTTCAAACCATGGACGGGGTGGAAAGCACCCCGCCACGTTTAGCCACTGGTATCGGAGAGTTTGACCGGGTATGTGGGGGTGGTTTGGTTGCAGCTTCCTCCATTTTGGTTGGAGGGGACCCTGGAATCGGTAAGTCGACTTTGTTACTTCAGGCTGTGGCTGGGGCAGCGCTCTTGGATGTAAAATCAGTCTATGTCTCCGGAGAAGAAGCCGTCGCCCAGATTCAAGAACGTGCAAAACGGATGGGACTGGAAAAAGCCTCGGTTCAATTGGCTGCCGAAACCCATTTAGAAACCATTTTAGACGGCCTCAAACGCGAAAAACCGCACTTGGTGATTATCGATTCGATCCAAACAGTCTGGACCGACACATTAACTGCTGCGCCAGGTACGGTTGCACAAGTTCGCGCCTGCGCGCATGAATTGGTGAGCTTTGCTAAAAAAGCGGGCACCATCATTATCTTGGTCGGCCATGTCACCAAGGATGGCCAAATCGCTGGGCCGCGCGTGGTTGAGCATTTGGTTGATGGGGTGCTGCAATTTGAAGGTGAACGTGGACACCATTTTCGTATCCTGCGCGGCCTGAAGAATCGATTTGGACCAACTGACGAAATCGGCGTGTTTGAAATGGGCGATACAGGCCTACGCGAGGTTAGCAATCCCAGCCAGCTTTTCTTAGACAATCGTGGACACTCTCGTCCGGGTAGTGTGGTGTTTGCAGGTATTGAAGGCACACGCCCTTTATTGGTGGAAATTCAAGCCCTCGCTGCCCCCACGGCTTTTGGGGCACCACGGCGGGCAGTCGTTGGGTGGGACGCCACCCGCTTGGCCATGATCCTGGCGGTCTTAGAAACACGTTGTGGCATTGCTTTTGGCGGACGCGATGTTTATCTCAATGTTGCAGGCGGTTTAAGGATTACCGAACCTGCAGCCGATTTAGCCGTTGCAGCGGCCCTAATCTCTGCACTTTTTGACATCGCTTTGCCTGAGGAATGCGTGGTGTTTGGCGAAATAGCTTTATCAGGCGATGTACGTCCCGTTACTCGCGCAGAGGCACGCCTTAAGGAAGCCCTGAAGCTGGGCTTTAACAAAGTCTATCTTCCCCGGGCAGGCGCTACGGGGATGACAGCAAGTAAATCAACTCAAGTCACCCGACTCGTGTCAGGGCAATTTGGAATGGCCCAACACGTGATCGCAACCGCTGCCGACCTTGTGACTTCCATAACAGGCCAAGTCCAAATACAAGGGCAATAACCTCATCAGGAGTATTGTATGAATGGATTTGACATCGCCATTTTAGCGATTGTGGCGATCTCAGCACTATTGGCATTCGCGCGCGGCTTTGTACGTGAGGCTTTATCCATGGCCGCTATGTTTGTTGCTGTCTTAGCTGTTTTATGGGGATTTCCTTTGTTTCGTGGACCCTTGCGCACCCTGATTACAACTGGATGGTTGGCCGATGCGATCAATGTGGGTGGAATTTTTATCCTTGTTTATATCGCTGTGCGCTTGGCAACAGGGCGCATCCATGAATGGATTCATGATTCAGAACCTTTGGGTATTTTGGACCGCACAGCAGGTCTTTTGTTTGGGGTAGCGCGCGGATTTGCACTGGTTGGTGTAGCTTGCCTGATTGTGACCAGCATTGCACCGCCGAGCATGATGCCAAAAGCCTTTCTGGAAGCCCGATTTTACCCCATGGTTATGCTCACTGCCGATGCGCTCAAGCATTTAGCCCCTCAAGCTGGTCAAGCCGCTACCGACATGGCCAGAGGTGCAGCCGCAGCTGGTGAAGGGCTTGCGCAGACCCAACAAAGGGATAGAGCAGAAACGATGGATTCATCCATAGACGGCGGGCCCTTTAAGGCTCAAAAGACCCCAGACAGCGGGTCTAGAGTGCACTCAGCCACCCCCACCACCAGATCTGAGAGGGAAAGCGAAAAATGACCGTTCCCGCCCCGATGCAAATTCCACCAGATTTGGACGAAATCACAGCTTGGTTTGACCCCGATGAGGATCGCTTACGCGAAGAGTGCGGGGTGTTTGGCATTGTCGGAAATGGTGAAGCTGCGGTCTTGACCGCCCTAGGGCTGCACGCGCTGCAGCATCGGGGTCAGGAAGGCTGTGGCATTGTCACGTTTGACGGCGCTTTGTTCCACCATGAGCGTCACATGGGTCTGGTAGGTGACCATTTTACAGGGCCTGACCTGATGACTCGATTGCCCGGCAAGCATGCCATTGGGCATGTTCGCTATGCTACCCAAGGCGGGACGATCATGCGCAATGTCCAGCCTTTGTTTGCTGATCTGTCTGGGGGGGGTATAGGTGTTGCGCATAATGGCAATCTCACCAATGCCCGTAAACTCCGCGAACAATTGGTTGAAGATGGTGCGATTTTCCAATCGACCTCTGATACTGAAGTCATTTTGCATCTTATCGCACGTTCGCGGGCTCCTCGTATGATGGATCGCTTTGTTGAGGCCTTGCATCAGATTGAAGGCGCTTATGCGCTAGTTGCTTTGACCAATAAAACTTTAATTGGGGTCCGCGATCCGTTAGGTATACGTCCTTTGGTATTGGGTGATCTCAACGGCTGTCCAGTTCTGGCTTCAGAAACCTGTGCATTGGATATGATTGGCGCAACCTTTGTGCGCGAAATCGGTCATGGTGAAGTGGTTATTTGCTCTGAAGATGGGGTCGAAAGTCTGAAACCATTTGTCGATCAACCTTCGCGTCCATGCGTGTTTGAATTTGTCTATTTTTCGCGTCCAGATTCCATAGTTGGCGGCAAGTCCGTTTATGATGTCCGTAAACGCATGGGGATACGCTTAGCACAAGAAACTCAAATCGAGGCTGATGTTGTGGTCCCCGTGCCTGATTCGGGAGTACCCGCTGCACTTGGCTATACTGAAGCTTCGGGCATACCTTATGAACTGGGCATTATCCGCAACCATTATGTGGGGCGAACCTTTATTGAGCCCACCCAATTGATCCGCACCCTAGGCGTCAGGCGCAAGCATTCGGCCAATCGCGGTGTTTTGTATGGCAAACGGGTGGTTTTGGTCGATGATTCCATCGTACGGGGCACAACGTCGCGCAAAATCGTGCAAATGGTCCGAGATGCTGGGGCCCGTGAGGTTCATCTTCGCTCTGCCTCCCCCGCCATTCAATGGCCTGACTTTTACGGCATCGACATGCCTGATCGGGATCAACTCATAGCCGGGCAAATGAGTGTATTGGATATGACCAAAATTTTAGGGGTTGATTCGTTGGGTTTTTTATCGGTTGACGGACTCTATTGGGCCTTAGGTGAAGAAAAGCGTGATCCGCACATGCCGCGCTATTCTGATCATCTTTTCACGGGCGATTATCCAACGCGCTTAATTGATTTGGACCGCGCACAATCGGACAAAGATCACCAACTCTCTTTTCTGGTGGATGCTTAAGTCAAGGTAAAGTTAAACGATATGAAGCAGGAAAAAGTCGTCCTGATCACCGGGGCTAGTCGTGGTATTGGTAAGGCAGCAGCGCTTGCTTGCGCGCGGGCAGGCATGCAGGTGGTTGCAACAGGGCGGGCACAAAAAGCGTTGGAAACCCTAGATGATGAAATCCGAAGCTTCCAGGGGTTGCCTGCGACGATTGTCCCGATGGATCTAACCGATTACGACGCCATTGACCGCTTGGGTGGCGCTTTGTTTCAGCGCTTTGGCCGCTTGGATGGCCTCATTCATGCTGCGGCCCATTTGGGTGAATTGACCCCCGTCGCACATGCCACACCGCGTATGGGAGAACATATGATCGCGACCAATCTTACAGCGAGCTGGCGACTCATCCGGTCTATGGAGCCCTTACTGATCCAAGCACACAGAGCGCGCGTGATCTTCTTTACCTCCGGTGTCGCCCATCATCCGCGCGCCCATTGGGGGCTATATGCGGCGACGAAGGCGGGTGTGGAAACCATGGCCAAATGCTGGGCCGATGAGATTGCATTTAAGCATGTGGTGGTCAGCATCCTTAACCCCGGCCCGGTTGCCACCCTCATGCGCAAAAATGCCTTTCCAGGTGAGGACCAATCCACCCTTCCCAGACCCGAGCACCTCTCAAGTATGATTCTAGAATTGATGAGTGAGGCGCACACCCAAACCGGAACAATTGTGCATTTTCGTGAAACCGCCCATTTCAGAGCTTGGCAAGATGGGCAAGCTAACTCAGGTTAGACCAGTGCTTGAGTTCGCGGACCTTTCCTACCAGAATTCCTGCATGTCGCGTAACGCGGTGACTAATGAAAGTCAAAACGGCACAATCCAGCTTTAATCTTTAGATCACTTTGGTGGCAATGGATGGTTCTTGAATGCATTTTAGCACAGATGAAGCTAGGCAACCAAGCTTAGCAGGCCCGCATCATCCATGCCACCCTCAGACTTCGTGTGAGCGTTCGCCCGTAGCAATGAAAGACAATGCATGGGCGCATAAAGATTATCGCGCAACCTACTTTTTCCCCTAAGCAACACAAGTCATCATCTTTGTAAACCAAATAAATTCCATCAAAGCAGCCAATGGTATAGTATCAATTCGCCTGAACCATCATGAACGCACCTGATATGACACAGTGGCCATAATCTGGACTTGGTTAAAACTTCTCAATGGCTGGCCCTTCAAAAATGGGGCTAACATAGAGCGTGAAGGTGAAAAGAAACAACCATCCAGCTACAAGATAAGCGAGCTTGCTTTACCTGCTTTAGGGTAGGCCGCAACGGCGGTTATGAAGTGAGCGATTGCAAGACCAGCAATAATGCTTCTGACACCTGCGCGGCAAAGGGAAACGCAGGCCTTGATCACCGCTGCACATGGATAGGTCACCATCATGGCAGTAATATGTATTGCGCCTTTAAGCCCGCTTTAAGGGTGGTAATGCCAACCCTAGAATATCTAACAAAGCCGGTAGTCAACTAGAACATAAAATACAATGATTCCAATTCTATCGTGGCTTTTTGTTAACCCTTGATGCATTCTTGCCAAGTCTTTTTCCCGCTCTTGCGATACGAGACTTGGGCGTAAAACGTGCACTATTTGGTTTGGTGGACTTTGAATTAGCGCCCGCTTTTGGTGCCCCTCCGCCGGATTGTTCGAGTTGTGCCACCCCCCCCCGGGTTTTGTGCGACACTTTGGGCCGCCCGCTTTCAACTCCAGCATAGGGATTTTTGGGTGCGCGAACCATAAAGCGTATAGGGACAGCGGGCATATCAAAGGCTTTACGAATGCCATTCACCAAATAGCGCACATAGGTGTCAGGTAATTGCTCTGCACGGCTGGCCAACAAAACAAAAGTCGGCGGTCTCGCTTTAATCTGGGCGATATAACGCGGCTTTACCCGACGACCTTCCACAGCAGGCGGGGGTTGCTTGGTCACGACTTCACGCAGCCAATCATTAAGATCGCGGGTTTTAACCCGTGCGTTCCAATCTTCATGCACCTCAATAACCAAAGGCATGATTTGATCAAGACCACGGCCAGAAAGCGATGAAATCGGAATCAAAGGTGCACCACGTGTTTGAGGCAGCACTTTGTCAGCGCGTTCCTGCAAAAGCGCCAACCGCGCTTGAGTGTCTTTTATGCGATCCCATTTGGCGAGGACGTAGATCAGACCGCGACCTTCACGCGCAACTAAATCTGCGATTTGCAGATCCTGCTTTTCAAAAGCTTCTTCGGCATCCATTACCAAAAGGCAGATTTCGGCAAAACGGATGGCGCGCAAGGTATCGGCAACCGATAGGGATTCGAGCCTTTCTTGAATCTTGGTTTTTCGCCGCATCCCTGCTGTATCTACTAATCGAACGGGCCTACCATCCCAGACCCAATCTACACCAATTGAATCGCGCGTGATCCCCGCCTCAGGGCCAGTGAGTAAACGCTCTTCGCCGATCAAGGCATTAACGAGGGTTGATTTTCCAGCATTGGGTCGCCCAATGACAGCAATGCGCAGCGGTACTGTCAGTTCAGAGCTTAGTGGCTTTAATATACCACATTCACCATGCTCACTATTTTCCTCAATAAATTCATTGATTTGAGTATTTTTTATTTTCTGAGCCCGCCCATCAAACGCATCAAGCGACGGACCGGCGGCCCGATCCCCCATGATAGTGACGATCGCAGAAAAAAGATCGGACATCCCCTCCCCATGCTCACCCGAAATAGGTATTGGCTCCCCCAATCCCAAGGCATAGGCCTCTAAGATCCCAGTGTCACCGCATTGCCCCTCTGCTTTATTGGCCGCAAGAATGACGGGTTTGCCTGAACGGCGCAAAATATCAGCAAAAACCTCATCAATCGGGGTCACACCTGCGCGGGCATCCATCAAAAACAAACACAAATCTGATTCTTGGATGCCCGCTTCAGTCTGGAGCCGCATGCGGGCTTCCAAGCTTTCATCCGCTGCTGTTTCAAAACCTGCGGTATCAATCAAGATGAGATCCAAATCGCCTAGACGGCCGCTGGCTTCACGGCGATCGCGCGTAACACCCGGCGTGTCGTCAACAATGGCCAACTTACGCCCCGCCAAACGGTTAAACAAAGTCGATTTACCAACATTAGGACGACCGACAACCGCAATTTTGATCGGCTCTGTCACGGACTATCTGACTGCCACAACATAACCATCTTGTGTATAATAATAGATGGTCCCGTCTGCTATGGCTGATGGGGCAAAAATAGGCGATTTCACATCGCGCTGAAACAATGTTGCGCCATCTTCTGGCTTGATAACTTCGATCCGACCCAATGAAGATGCTAGTACAAGGCGACCCTCAACCATCACAGGCCCGCTCCAAGAAATCAGATTTTTTTTCTTTTTTTCATTGCGATAGCTGGCCAATTGGCGCGTCCATTTCACACCACCGTTTTTGACATTCATAGCCACCAATTCCCCAGTGGTTGAGACCACATAAACAAACTCACCTGCAACCCAAGGGGTTTGTACGGACGCTATCGGTTTTTCCCAAACACGCGTCCCCGTACGTAACTCGATGGCGGCAAAGGTACCAGACTGGCTGGCTGCAAACACAATCCCGCCCGCCACAACCGGACGACCTGCAATGTCATTGATGGTGGAAAGTGAATTGGATGAACCCGCGCGTGTGAGGGCATCGGCCCATAATCGGCGACCATTAGCGGACAGATAGGCAATCACTTCCCCGGAGGCAAAGGGCGCTACGATAGTCTCTCCAACTAAAGCAGGGCTAGGGCTGGACAATATGCGCGCAGGCTCTGAAATGGCCGATTGGGTCCATTGTACTTTCCCTGTAACAGCATCGACCGCAAACAACTCACTATCATTGTTGGTAACAAAGACCCGTCCACCACCACTCAGTGGCGAGGCATGGATGGGAGAGCCTGCATCCATGCGCCAAATTTCTTGACCCGTTTGCCCATTGAGAGCGATTAGATTGCCAAAGCCTGTTGCCGCATAAACCGTGCCATTCTCCCATGCAATGCCTCCGCCAATGGCAGAAGAAGCAGCAGATCTAAAAAAGCTACCCCGACCCGTCCGCGGCGGTACCAAGGATTTACGCCATATTTCGCGTCCAGTGCTTGGGTTAACAGCATAGACCGTGCTTTTTGCATCAAACACATAAAGCCGCCCATCCGCAATAATCGGCCCAGCCGTAATCGCACCGCGCTTACCTGCACCTTGCCCGACCTTTTTACGCAAAACCACTTTTAAAGGGCCGTTACCCGCTACATTTTGTGGGGCATTATTGGGCATGCCCCCCGGACTTGACCAAGCCGTCATCCTCTGGGGTGGCGGAACGACAATCGCCACATTCTCCAAAGATGGATCCTTGGTGAGGGTCTCTTCTAAGCCAAGTACCGAAATGCGCTCATCGTTTTCAGCAACCGCACTTTTGTCTTTGCTTGAGCCAAATGGCCACAAGCTGACACCGCGATTTTGCGACGACGCACAAGCACCTAAAAGTAAAACTGCACTCAACCCCACCAAGCCTAAGGACGTTTCGCAAGGGGTTGAGTTCGATTATGTGTTGCGTACCCCCTTAGACGGTCTGACCCTGACAGGTGGTGCATCATATTCGATGACTG
>NZ_BPFZ01000007.1 GCF_030158815.1 Candidatus Phycosocius spiralis | reverse complement strand
ATCGCATTGTGTTTCAAAATTTCGGCACAGTATAAGGCACTCGCGAATCCAAATTCGACATGTTACCCCTGTATCATTACCCCTGTATGGACCAATGATTTCGGAACTATGATTTTGGGACTATGATTTTGGCCGATTGCGAACGGGCATAGGTGAGGACCGGGTGTGCGCATATTGATTTCAAACGACGACGGCATTCATGCTCCGGGCCTGGTGATATTAGAGCAATTGGCAGCAATGCTTAGCTCCGACATTTGGGTGGTCGCGCCCGAAATAGAACGTTCTGGTGCCTCACGGGCTTTAACCTTAACAGAACCGGTTCGGGTGCGTGCACTTGGAGAGCGGCGCTTTGCCTGTTCAGGAACGCCCAGCGATTGTATCTTATTGGGTGTTGATGAACTCATTGTCGGATGTAAGCCCGATCTTATCCTATCTGGGGTCAACCGTGGGCAGAATATAGCCGAAGATACAAGTGTTTCGGGCACAATTGCTGCGGCCGTGCAAGGCATGCAGATGGGCATCCCCGCTATCGCATTATCGCAAGCTATGAATGTCCGGGCCGGAAAAGACATCCCGTGGCACACCGCATTAGCCCATGGCGGCGCGGTTCTCAAACAACTATTGGCTACCCAGTGGCGGGATGGGGTGGTGATGAACGTCAATTTTCCAGATTGTGAACCAGAAGAAGTCACAGCTATCGAAGCCACCTATCAAGGATTTCGCGATGAAACCATTCACCATATTGATCGTCGTCATGATTTAAGAGGCAATGATTATTTTTGGATAGGCTATCGCACCAAGCCTTCACGTCCACCCCTTGGCTCTGATCTTTTAGCTATTGATGAAAAGCGCATTTCGGTTACCCCTTTACAGATTGATATGACCGACCCAACCACTTTGGCCAAGTTAAAAGGCGTATTCTCAAGATGAATTCTGTAGACGCACGCATGGGGATTGTATTGGCGCTCAGAAAGGCGGGTGTCATAGATCCATTGGTGCTTGATGCCATGGAGACCATCCCGCGTGAGGTCTTTATGTCCGCAGGCTTTGAGGACAGGGCGTGGGAAGACGCTGCTTTACCGATTGAATGTGGGCAAACCATCAGCCAGCCCTTTGTGGTTGGATTTATGAGCGCAGCTTTAGAACTGTCCGGCCGCGAAAAAGTGTTGGAGATCGGCACTGGCTCTGGCTATCAAACGGCTATCTTATCGAAGCTTGCCCGGCGTGTTTATACGCTTGAGCGCTATCGCACTTTACTTCGACATGCCCAAAGCCGTCATGAGGCTCTCAAGCTAACCAATATTATCTCAAAATGCAGCGATGGTGCGCTTGGGTGGCCCGATCAAGCTCCGTTTGATCGCATCATATTCACCTGCGCAACTCCCCACCGTCCCGATGCATTATTAGCTCAATTGGCACCGGCGGGAATCTTAGTCGCACCGGTAGGACCTGGTGGAGTGCAGGAATTATTGCGTTATCGCTTGCGCAAGGATGGTGTATTTGAAGAAGAGGCCTTGATGGATGTTCGCTTCGTGCCTTTGCTGCCTGGGGTAGCCCGCGACGCATAAGGGCGATTGAACGCGGATGAAACCAGTGCTTAACCATGTCGTGGCAGGTTAAGCTATGCATTATCTTCCACCCCTTTTGGTAAGCATCGCCCTTGTTTTCGGCAATGGTGCACCTGCGATGAGCCAACCTGCACCTGGCCTCACTGACTTTGACCCAAGTCGTCCGGCTACGCAGACTCGGGTTGGCAGAGGTGAGACCCTTTATGCCATTGCTGAGCGAACTCGCTCCCCGCTGATCGGTTTGATACGGGTCAACCAGTTGCGACCACCTTTTACCCTTGAACCCGGACAAATCTTACGTTTGCCACCCTTAAAGGTTCATGTCGTAGCAAAGAATGAGACTTTCACTGCCATTGCCAAAAGATATCGCATCGATGAACATTCCTTAGCGGTGTTTAACCAGCTGGAGCGCCCGGTTCGGGTCAACGTGGGAGATAAGATTATATTGCCAGCCTTGGTGCGAGATCAACTCACCGGGCTAGAACCTCAAGATCTTGTTACCTTATTGACGGCTGAACTTGCTGCTGGTCACGCTGTTAGTGGTGCCGTGGCAGGCCAAATCCGGGCACAAAGGCCAGTTCCATTACCAAAATCTGGGGCCAAAAGCCCCGATACGAAAGGCGATACGACAAAAGCACCTAAGGGGGAAATAGCATCCATACCATCAAGCTCACCACCCATGACTATGCAAAAGTCCCTGGCCGATACTGCGCCCCCCAAAACTGGTCCACGCCCAAACCAAACCAAGAGCCAAACGCAGGATCA
Source organism: Candidatus Phycosocius spiralis (assembly GCF_030158815.1). GTDB lineage: Bacteria > Pseudomonadota > Alphaproteobacteria > Caulobacterales > Aquidulcibacteraceae > Aquidulcibacter > Aquidulcibacter spiralis. The sequence goes on along the minus strand of NZ_BPFZ01000007.1, from coordinate 143,291 downwards.
AGTTGCCGCACTTTCTGGAAGTAAACCCACTTTCAGCTGGCCCATCCGCGGTAAAATATTGGAAACATTTGGAACCAAAAAGGACTTGCGCGTGGTGGATGGAATTGAGATTGAAGCCCCATCGGGTACCCCGTTTCGTGCCGCAGGCCCTGGTATGGTAGTTTATGTCGGTAATCAATTAGCGGGATATGGTTGGTTGGTGCTGATCCGGCATTCTCGCGATTATATGACCGCTTATGCCTTTGCCAATTCGGTTAATGTTCGAGAAGGTCAGACAGTCACGGAAGGACAAATCATTGGTCAAGTCGGCCAAACCGGGCGCGCATCTTCGCCCCGCCTGCATTTTCAAGTCCGCTATGCCACCAAGCCGGTCAATCCAGTGCCCCTCTTAACTGGTAGCACAACACGCCCTACTTAAGCTGCCTTGACCGCTCCGCCGCGAACCTGCCCGATGCCTTAAGGCTGTGACTTATACAAAGGATAGCTGTGGGGAAAGTCATTCTTGATCTAGGCTTGCCCAGTGCCAAACTGGGTATGTGACAGTCTTTTGACAATTCAGTCTAACTTTGCAGTCGATCCTTAATTGGATGCCGATATGCAATAGGCTCGGGCTGGCAACGCCATCTTGCCTAAAGCCCCAGCGCGCGGGTATGAAAAGCAAACGGAGTTGACACATGGCCAGCCACAAGAATGATTACACCCACGGTAAAATGGATATTTCAGCACAATCAGGAATGTATCAGTCTTTTTTGATTGCAACCCAATGGGGCTGTGTTCTGATTTCAGCCATGATCGCTTGCATGGCTTTGATCTGGGGCGCGCAAGTGCCTTGGTTGCAGTCGGTTCTGGGATGTGGGGCCTTTTCGATTGCGGCAGGCCTTGGCATGAAAATGGGCCCCTCTTTTACGATTACTTCTGTTGTTTTGACCGTCATCGGCTTAGGGGCCGGGGGCATTTCGACGCTGGTTAGCATTTTGGCCTAGGTAGCCAATACGCGCCAATCAGAATGGGAGCATTGTGTTGGCCAAGGTTCAGATCGAAATTAACTCACGACGCTATGCCATTGGCTGTGATGAAGGCCAAGAAGACCATGTTTTGCGGCTGGCGCGCTATTTTGACGAGCACGTCAAAAGACTGGCGGGCTCGGTTGGGCAGATTGGCGATCAGCGGTTGTTTTTGATGGGTGCACTGATTGTTTCTGACGAATTAAACGAACTCAAAATTCGCTTGGATAGAGCTGAAGCCGAAGTTGCCCGCTTAACCGATATGCGTGCCAATATCCAACAAGCAAACCAAGATCCCGCCGCAATTGCGGCCTTAGATCAAGCGACCATCCGGTTAGAGGCTTTAGCCCGAAAGTTTGAGCAAGCCTGATTTAGCCGATCGGCCTAAGATTCCATGGCCTCGCGCAACAAACTATCCCCAGCAGCTTCTTCAAGAATCGTTTCCAAAGCCTGTCCATTGACGGGCACTTTGCCAATCTCTAACATCAAAGGCACAGCAAATGGCGATATGCGGGTCAGTCTTTTATGCACAATTTGGCCTTGTGCGCGGGCAAGACATTCTGAGAGGCGGCGAATATCCAATAAGCCTTCACCTGCCTCCTGACGTGCCGCCTCTAAAAGTACATGATCGGGCTGGTGCTGACGCAGAACGTCATAAATCAAGTCGGCTGAGAATGTGACTTGGCGGCCCGTTTTGGTCTTGCCCAGCTGATTTTGGTCAATCAAGCCAGCGATCACCGCACAAGTTCGAAAAGTGCGCTTCATCAACACGCTTTCTTGCAACCATTCTTCTAGATCATCGCCTAGCATATCTTGGTCAAACAATTCATCCATCACCACATCGGCCATGTTTTTATGCCCCCAGATGGAGACAGCATAATCATTAGCGACAAAGCCCAAGGGCTCACAGCCTAATCGCTCCAGCCGTCTGGTTAAAAGCATGCCAAGGGTTTGGTGCGCCAAGCGGCCCTCAAAAGGATAGCAGGCCAAGTGAAAGCGATTGCCGCGCGGAAATGTCTCCACCAATATTTCCCCCTCTTGGGGTATTACCGATGAGTAACTTTGAAAGCTAAGCCATTCGCGTAGCTGAGGATGGAGAGCCTGCCATTGCTTTGGATCAGCGATGATGGCGCGCACGCGCTGGGCCAAAAAGGTCGATAAAGGAAATTTGCCGCCAGCCCAGGACGGAATTTTGGGCGCTTGGTCATGGGCTTTGGTGACCAAGCACTCAACCCCGCTAACGCCTTCAAAACGCCAGACTTCCCCTGCAAACAAAAAGGTGTCGCCGGGCGCTAAACCATCAACAAAATATTCCTCAATTTCCCCCACCACACGCCCTCCAATATGAGCCGTGCTGCCAGAGGGTGTGCCGGGGCGACGGGAGCGGTTATTGGCGACTTGGCGGACTTTCAAAATCGGTTCGGCCACGATGGAGCCAATATTCATGCGCCAAGCCCGCGCAATATCGCGATTGCGGCATTTTAATCCGCCTTGGCCATCTGGAATCAAGCGTGCAAAACGGTCATAGCTTTTAAGGGCATATCCACCATCTTTAACAAAGCCCAATACCCGTTCAAACGCGTGATAACTCAATACCTGATAGGGCGCTGCGCGTGTGATTTCTTCAAACAAAGCCTCAGGCTTAAAGGAAGCGCCCACCGCGCACCCCATGATATGCTGGGCCAAAATATCGATCGCTCCCTGTCGTGGCACTGGCCCATCGATGTGATGGGCGGTGACGGCTTCTTGGGCGGCTAAACATTCCAGCATCTCAAACCGATTGGTAGGGACCAACAAGGCCTTGGAGGCTTCATCTAAGCGGTGGTTGGAGCGGCCAATACGCTGGATCAAGCGCGATGAACCTTTGGGGGCGCCCATCTGGATCACAAGGTCAACATCACCCCAATCAATCCCCAGATCGAGGGTGGAGGTGCACACAATAGCGCGCAAACGGCCGTGGGCCATGGCGGTTTCCACCTTGCGCCTTTGACCCACATCCAAGGATCCATGATGCAAAGCAATGGGCAAATTGGCATCATTGAGCTTCCAAAGCTCCTGAAAGGCCAATTCAGCTTGAAACCGCGTATTGACGAAGATCAAAGCCATGCGGGCCTGTTCAATCGCCTGATAAACTTCCGCCATTGCATGGCGCCCTGTGTGGCCTGCCCAAGGAATATGCTCGCCCGAAAGCAATATGGAAATGTCAGGCGTGGTGCGTTTTGGGCCTTTGACGATTCGGGCTAAACTTATTCGCCCTTTGGTCTGGGGGGCGAGCCACTGGGCAAGGGCTGCTTCATCCGCCACTGTGGCAGATAAACCCGTGCGCCGGGCATGTGGCGCAAAGCGGGTTAAAGCCGAAAGGCCCAGCGCCAACAGATCACCGCGCTTTGAGGGCGCCAAGGCATGTACCTCATCAATGATAATGCGCCTAAGACCGCTCAACAAAGCAGGCGCTTCTGGCATACCGGCAAAAAGCGCCAATTGTTCAGGTGTGGTCAGTAGAATATCGGGCGGGTCCCATTTTTGGCGTTGCCGCTTGGCTATGGGCGTATCGCCTGTGCGGGTCTCAACACGGATCGCCAGCGCCATATCTGAAATCGGCGTCATCAAATTGCGTGCGACATCCACCGCCAAAGCTTTTAGTGGCGAGATATATAAGGTGTGCAAACAGGCCTTATCGGCGGGGCGCTGCGCCAACTCAATCAGACTGGGTAGAAAACCTGCTAAGGTCTTGCCCGCTCCGGTTGGGGCGATCAATAAGCCATGCTCGCCTGCCTGATCCACTTGCAGAAGCTCTAATTGATGATCGCGTGGAGCCCAGTTTCGCCCAGCGAACCACGCTTGAAATTGAGGCGGTAAGTCGGGCAGGCTCATTTGTCGGGGAGGGCTTCCTCAACATCGTCTGGCTTTTTGCCCAAGCCTAGGATTTGGCCTAAAACTGAAAAAGTCTGCACTGGGCTAAATCCCACTTTGTCTTTTTGCGCCACCTCTGGACGGCGCGCGGCACGCCACAACACCCAAGGCACCATTAAAGCGGACACCACGCCAGCCTGCCAGAAAATCGATAATGCATGGCCGGTAAACTCTACCAATATTCCACCAATCGCAGGCCCGATAATGGTGCCCCCAGCCCAGACGAATAACAAGCCAGCACTTGCTGCACCAAGTTCAGTGCGTGGGGTGCGGTCGCCTAAATGGGCAACGGCAATGCCATAATAAGACAAAGCACCAGCGCCCCAAATCCCAAACAGGATCGTATTGAGGCCCAGCGATAATGTGTTACCAAAGCCTGCCAAGATGATAGCCATAACTGCCGGAATACCGATCAATAGAGCTAAAACAATCCGCCGGTCGATATGATCGGATAATTTGCCGGCATGCCATTGCACAATCAAAGAACCCACCCAAGCGGCGGCTTGAAAACTGGCAGCCGCCTGCGCACCCCCCCTTTCGCTGGCATAAAGGGGAGCCAAAGATAGAACCGTCCCATTGACGAGCCCAGAGCCCAAAGCAGCAACAAAGGCCGCTGGCGCTAAAGCGAATAAACGCGCGGGCACCATACGCAACGAAGTAGTCTGTGGTGGGGGCGTGGTGTCTGCGATGGAGATTGGAATTAAAGAGAGGGCCAAGAAGGCAGCGGCAGCCATAATCGGCCCTGCTGAATTAGGCTCTGGATGCGCAAAGCCAATAAGAAAGGGGCCTGATACTAAGCCTAGCTTGGTGCACAGCATATAAAAGCCCGTGACATCGCCGCGCCGTGCTTTGGGAATAACGCTCGCCATCCAACCCTCTGCGGCGGCAAACATAATCGCAATTGCCATCCCGGCAACCAAGCGGCTCAACGCCCAGGCCCAGGTGGCATCACTGGCATAAAGCAATAGAGTGGTCACGCATGCCAAAGATGCTGCAGCAGCATAGGTTCTGATCGCCCCAACATGGCGCAAAATATTGGGTGCAAACCAAGCGCCAGCCAGAAAGCCCAGCCCATAAGCAGAGGCCACAAAGCCAATTTGGGACCCTGAGAAATGCAGGGACTGCATCTGTAACGGCAACCACACGGTCAAGAGACCGCCAGCAACTTGCAGGAGGGTCTGCCCGCTGATTAGGGCCGCGACATCGCGCATTGGATTACCGCGCGGCGCACCAAAAGGCAGAGCGATCAGGTCATTCATCGTGCTAGGATAGGAGCTCAATCCAAGAAGGGCTAGCGCCAAACCGCACATAATTCGGCTTTGTTCACAAGCTGGGGGAAAAATGGCACGGCCAAAGCTTAGGGTCGTACCTGTCCCGTGCCACGAACCACATATTTGTAGGTTGTAAGGCCTTCGGCTCCAACCGGCCCACGGGCATGCAGACGCCCTGTGCCGATACCAATTTCGCCACCAAAGCCAAACTCCCCCCCATCGGCAAATTGGGTGGAGGCGTTGACCAACACAATCGCACTATCGACTTCGCGTAAGAAACGCTCAGCCACGTCGGTATCTTCGGTGACAATACAATCGGTATGGCCGGAGCCATAGCGCGCGATATGCGCCATGGCTGCATCGGGGCCCGCCACCACGCCAATGGATAGGATCGGGGCCAGATACTCCGCGCGCCAATCTTCTTCGGTCGCGGGGGTCATCGGCACAATGGCGCACGCTGCGGTATCGCCACGCATTTCACACCCGTGTTCGGATAATGACGCACATAGAAGGGGCAAAAGGTCTGGCGCGATCTCAGCGTCGATCAATAAAGTCTCGGTAGCCCCACATATGCCGGTGCGGCGCATTTTTGCGTTCACCACTAAGGCCAGGGCCTTGGCGGGATCGGCTCCTACATGCACATAGGTATGACAAATGCCCTCTAAATGGCTTAGTACCGGGACGCGTGCCTCAGCTTGTACGCGCGCAACAAGGTCTTTGCCGCCACGCGGGATGATCATGTCAATCGCACCCTGTAAGCCTGTAAGCATCGCGCCGACCCCGGCGCGGTCCGTGGTCTCAACCAGTTGAATGGCGTCCTCTGGTAAACCTGCTTTGGCAAGGCCGAGACGCAAGGCTTTGGTGATTTCGATTGAGCTTTCCATCGCATCAGAGCCACCGCGCAGGATCGCACAATTGCCCGCGCGCAGGCATAAAGCCCCGGCATCGGCGGTCACGTTGGGGCGGCTTTCATAGATGATACCGATCACACCGATGGGGATGCGCACCCGCTGCAAATGCAAACCATTGGGCCGCCTCCAGTCTTGCATGATTTCGCCGAGGAGGTCTTTTTGGCTACCAACTTCCTCCACCCCCCGGGCCATAACCTCCACCCGATCTGGATCGAGCTTTAAGCGGTCCAGCATCGATGCCGAAAGGCCTTCGGCTTGCCCGCGCACCATATCGCGCGCGTTAGCCGCCAAGATATCGGTTCGGGCTTGACGGATATGACGGCCCATCGCCGCAAGTGCTGCGGAACGCGCTTGCGCACTGGCCTCACGAATGGCTTTGGCAGCCTTTCGTGCACGCTGGCCAAGCTCCAGCATCTGATCTTCCAAAGACGAAGGTGAAGAAACCAGTGTCATCATCCTGTCTAGTGTTCAGCCTCATATGGGGTTTTAGTCGAACAATTTTGCCCAGCGGCGCTGCTCACGGCCCTTCCAGTGGCCACGGTGATAAGCATCCGATGCAATCAAGGGCACCACGGTTGAGGCTTCTGCAAACACCATCTGCTCAAGCGCCACAGAAACCTTACCCCACGAGCAGGCCTCCTTTAAAGTCGAGGAAGAACATGCGCCGTCGCGGACATCTGCCACTGTGATCTGCACCGCATAAGCGTGCATTTCGGCTTCAACGCCCAAAATCTCTGCACACACCACAGTGTCTTGCGCGAAATTCTTCGGAACTCCGCCACCGACCATGAAAAGGCCTGTGCGGCCAGCGGCGATCTTGATGTCGGTCAGTTCACGGAAATCCGCAATCGCATCGATGACCATATAAGGCATTTTGTCCTTCATGCGCTGGACCTGATGCTTCACCAAGCCAAAACCTGCGGAACTATCGACGAATGCGGGGCAAAAGATCGGCACACCGCATTCATAAGCGGTTTGAATCAAGCTGCCTTCCTTCTTGGCATTACCTTCGCTGAGCCATTTGCCCATGGCCGAGATGAAGGCACGCGATGAATAGGCCTTAGCTTCGAGGCTATCGGCGATCTCAAGGATCGTATGATCGCAAGCTTGTAGCTCTTCTTCATCAATATAGGTGTCATAAATGCGGTCGATATAGAGGCTGCGCAAAGTTTCATCGTCGGGCACTTCAAGGGCTTGATAATGCTTAAAGCCAAGCGCTTCAAAGAAATCCATGTCGATAATGGATGCGCCGGTGGCGACAATCGCATCGACCATGCCGTATCTCACCATGTCGCGATACACATGCATGCAGCCACCCGCACTGGTGGAGCCTGCCAAAGTCAGCCAAACCGAGGCTTCTTGGTCTGCGACCATTGTATTGAAAATCTCAGCCGCACGACCAGTATCGCGACTGGTGAATGACATTTTTTTCATGCTGTCGATAATCGGGCGGGCATCATAGGACGCGATGTCGACATGCTCAATAACATGGGTGAGGAGCTCTGCTTTACGATTTGCTTGGATAGGGTCAGCCATAATGGGCACTCTTTGGATGTGGGCATAAGGCCAGCGGATGCGCCGGAACTCCTTATGGGCCAGGGGGGCATTAGCTGAAATCAAAGAAGATTGAAATTGCCTATTTGCAAGCTTTGCAGTTTGAGATCAAAACCAGTAGCCAAGGGCCATAACGTTGAGATCAAGCCCTTGAACTTAACATGGTGAATCCCAAAAAATTGCTCACTCAATCCATGGCTAAAAATTATCGCGGCCTATTGATCAACCACGTCACTTTGGCTAGGGCAGACAATTGGGATACACCTTTAGGAGAGGCCAAATAAACATCTTCCCAATGAGGGTGAAATTTGTTTTTAAACCGCCTTACCCCTTTGAAATTATATAATTTTTCACCATGCTCAAACATGAGCTTACCCACACTGGTTAAAAAAGGTGATTGCATGCAAGGCTCAACACCCGCAAGTGGGGCGGTATTGAGATCAAACTCACGATAGCCTTGGGCTTTGGCCCATAAAAAGAGTTCAGCAAATAGGAAATCCATGACACCATTGGGTGCATCGTCGCCATAACGCATGAGATCAACCCCCAGTCGGGATTGATCAGCTGTCGGCCAAAGGGTGGCAAACGCAGCTAAATTACCCGTTTCTGTGCGCACCGTCGCCAAGGGTAGCCGGTCAATATAATGGATATCAAATCTTCCGAGCCCAAAGCCTTTTTCCCCACCGGCTTGATGGGAAAGCCATTGATCGGAAATCACCTGCAAACGCCCCAGATTGGCGCGCACGGCTCCAGGACCTTCAACACAGACCCGGAAGTTGTTCTTGAGGTGCCGATTGCGGTGGGTCCGAATAACTTGGCGTTGCTTGCCTTCTAAAGAAAACTGGGTCAAATCCAGTATCGCTCGCTCTCCAGTTTTGAGCTTCCTTAAGCCCAAATGCTGCGCAATGGAGTCAAAACTCGGTCCAACCCCATAAAAGGAAGGTTGCTTCTGACTGTGTTGGGCTAGATCAATGAAGTGACGTGCAAGGTCTAAGGCCTCATCTGCCAAACCAACAGGCCCGCCAAAAGCTAGCCAATTTGCCCCCTCCGGTGCATAACTTATGAAGCTGCGGCCTGAGGATGAAAACAATAATCTTTTATCGCCAAGCAAAGCAGCATTGGATTGGGGTTCACACCGATTGGCACGAGACAAAATCATATCGGCGCGTGCAAGATCGCCTTCATGCACTTCAAGCCGCGGCGTGGGGCGACCAAAACGACGGGGTAACAAACGCGATGTGGCTAATTCAACTGTCATACTCATCCCAGTAGGTGTAGCAGCATGTAATTAAGTAAAGACTGACATGTAACCTCAAATGCCCATCTGGCGTTAAGTATCTTTTGACCTATATCTGTAGTGACATTCGGAGCATTACCTATGCTATTTTCGATGAATAAGAAATTACAAATGCCAGCCGTTCACGAAACTTTGATCGGTCGGGCAACAAAAATGCAGGTGCCAACACACCATTATGTGAATGGTAACTCCCTCCAAGGACCATGGCCAGAGCCCTATAAGACCATCCTATTTGGTTTAGGCTGTTTTTGGGGGGCAGAGCGTATGTTTTGGCAGCAAGAGGGGGTTTATAGCACGGCCGTGGGCTTTAGTGCTGGCTATACACCTAACCCGACCTATGAAGAAGTTTGCTCTGGCCTCACCGGCCACAATGAAGTTGTTCTGGTGGTCTATGACCCAAATCGGATTGGGCTCAAGCACTTAATTGCGTTATTCTTTGAGAATCATGATCCAACTCAAGGTATGCGCCAAGGAGGCGACATTGGGACCCAATATCGTTCTGGAATTTATGTAAGCGATGCACAGGAATTGGCCCTCGCAAAGGTCATGTGTGCCGAATACGGTGCCGCCTTGACCAAATCAGGCTTCGGGGCCATCACGACCGAGGTCAATCTAGCTTCAGAATTTTACTATGCAGAAGAATATCACCAGCAATATTTGGCCAAAAATCCCGGAGGCTATTGCGGTCTTGGTGGGACTGGTGTGTCCTGCCCGATTGGAACTGGGATTAGCGCCTGATGTGATGGTGCTGGAGTGAATGATGTTGATGCCATCATTGTTGGGGCAGGTGCGGTTGGGCTGGCTGTTGGGCGGTCTTTAGCGGTACGGGGATGCCAAGTCATTGTCTTGGAGAAAAACGGCCGATTTGGAGAGGAAACCTCGTCGCGCAATTCTGAAGTGATCCATGCTGGCCTGTATTATCCAACTGGATCTTTGAAAGCCCGTCTATGTGTCGCTGGAAAGCATGCCATGTACGCATTTTGTGCGAAGCGGGGTATAGAGGCGCGGGCATTAGGCAAATTGATCCTGGCACCATCATCCAGTGATTTAGCAGCACTTGAACAACTGTGCGCTCGCGGGCATGCCAATGATATCCCTGACTTAGAATTGATCGGACCCGATCGTATCAAAGGTATGGAGCCAGAAATTGTCGCCCAGGCGGCGATTTGGTCTCCTTCGACTGGGATTGTTGACAGCCATTCCTATATGCTTGCCCTGTTGGGCCAGATCGAGGACCACGGTGGTTCACTGGCTCCCTTTGCACCGTTTCTAGGGGCAACGCCCATTCCAAATGGGTTTGAAGTTCGCGTTGGCGGGCAAGAACCCATTGTCTTAACCACGTCCAAGCTCATACTCTCGGCCGGGCTTTGGTCCACACACGCTGGCCTTGCCGTTGATGGTTTGGATCCCATCCACGTCCCAGTGACCCAGTTCGCAAAGGGAAATTATTTTACCTATGGGGCCAAAACGCCCTTTACCCACCTCATTTACCCCATGCCCTCAGCTGGTGGTCTTGGCATCCATGTAACACCAGACATGAACGGACATGCACGTTTTGGCCCTGATGTGCAACATGTGGAGACCCTAGATTACCGGGTCGATGAAAGCCGTAAATCGGTTTTTGCTGCTTCGATCAAAGCCTATTGGCCGAAAATAGATGAAAGGCTGATGCAAGCTGACTATAGTGGTATCAGGCCCAAAATCGGTAAGGCACTGACCCAGTTTGAGGATTTTCAAATCCTCGATCATACAACCCACGGCTTGAATGGCTTAATGTGCTTATTTGGCATCGATTCTCCTGGCCTGACATCCTCTTTCGCCATTGGCGAAGAGGTGGCAAGCCGATTTGGCCTCCCTTAAACGCTTACCGATAGGGCAAGAGCATCCAACAAGCCGGCCATGGATAAGATGTGCCCTTCGTCTGAACACTTGCCATCAAAGGAAGAATTTAGCCTTCTGATCACAAAGAGCGGGCCACAAGCGCCACCATCTTCCTATGAACGACAGGGTCGAATAGTGTTGCGCGTCGAAGCCTTGGCGCAACGAGCTAAAAAGCATTTTCACACCGAAGTCCTTGGTGCCCTGCCCTATGTTGCCACGATCACTAGCACAATCGTCACGAGCTCGCCTAAGGATGAGCGGGGGTAGGGCGAGGGGAGAAATGTGTGGAGACTAAAGCTTAGGACACGCTTTTGGCGCCTATTCTGGCACAAAACCGCTTATCGATGATGGACCGGCGTTTTGTCGCGTCAAGTCCAAATTTCCCGGAAAACTGTCTAGGGAAATCTGCCAAACCGGCGCAGCGAAGCTTCGGGCGCGACCTGTCAAATTCGCCCTCAAACAACTCAATGAGGCCTTTGGGGTAGGCGTGGCCTGCACCAAAGCCTTCCTAAACGAAAACAAAACGAGCTATTCGTCGAACCTAACTAAGTTTGGCAAATCGTTACCAGCACCGACCATCATCACCCAAGCCGATCAATAAACCCGCAGCTTCGGGGGAATCGTCGCCACGTCATTGCTCATTGTGTTCATATGAACAGGGCGATAGTCGATTTTGACGGAGCCGCTGGCTTCATCATACCAGGTGAGGGTGTGCTTCATCCAATTGACGTCATCGCGGCTGGCATAATCCTCGCGTGCATGCGCGCCCCGGCTTTCGGTCCGATTGGCCGCACCATACATGGTAACCATGGCTTGGCTTAATAGATTGTCGAATTCGAGTGCTTCGGCAAGGTCGGAGTTCCAGATCATTGAGCGATCGGTAATCCCAATATCGGGCGCGCCGGAGAACACTTTGTCCATTTCCTTGCAGCCTTCGTCCAAGGTTTCCCCTTCACGGTAGACCGCACAATGGTTCTGCATGACCTTCTGCATCTGTAAGCGTAGCGCCGCCGTTGGCGTGCCGCCCTTAGCTTGGCGAAAGCGATCAAGACGTACCAGATGGCTATCGGTCATAGCATCGGTGATTTCTGGCTGGCGGGCACCTGACTGCACCGTCTGCCCGCAGCGCAAGCCGACGGCGCGACCAAAGACCACCAAATCGATCAAGGAGTTTGAGCCCAAACGGTTCGCGCCATGCACCGAAACACAAGCCGCTTCACCCACTGCCATCAGGCCGCGCACCACTTGATCAGGGTCGCCACCGACTTTGGTGAGCACTTCGCCATGATAATTGGTAGGTATACCGCCCATATTATAATGCACGGTTGGCAGAACTGGGATTGGCTCCTTAGTAACATCCACCCCAGCGAAGACTTTGGCGCTTTCTGAGATGCCAGGCAGGCGTTGCGCCAAGATTGCAGGATCCAAATGGTCCAGATGCAGATGGATATGATCCTTGCCCGGACCAACGCCGCGGCCTTCACGAATTTCCATCGTCATGGCGCGTGACACCATATCGCGTGGGGCGAGGTCTTTTACGGTCGGTGCATAACGCTCCATAAAGCGCTCACCCTCTGAATTGGTCAGATACCCACCTTCGCCGCGTGCGCCTTCGGTGATGAGGCAGCCGGCACCATAAATGCCCGTGGGGTGAAATTGCACAAATTCCATGTCCTGAAGCGGCAAGCCTGCACGCAACACCATCGCATTACCATCACCGGTACACGTATGGGCACTGGTGCAGCTGAAATAAGCGCGGCCATAGCCACCGGTTGCCAGAACCGTGCGCTGGGCGCGGAAGCGGTGCAACTTACCCGTCGCCAGTTCCCAAGCCGTGACTCCGATACAGGCACCTGTGTCGTCCATAATGAGGTCGAGCGCGAAATATTCGATGAAAAATTCAACGTCATATTTGAGGGAATTGCCATAAAGTGTGTGCAGGATAGCGTGGCCCGTGCGGTCGGCGGCGGCACAGGTGCGCTGTACAGGGGCTTCGCCATAATTGCGGGTCATGCCGCCAAAGGCGCGCTGATAGATTTTGCCTTCCTCGGTGCGGGAGAAGGGGACGCCCCAATGCTCTAACTCATAGACGGCGGCTGGTGCATTGCGGGTCAAATATTCAATAGAGTCCTGATCGCCAAGCCAGTCAGAGCCCTTAACGGTGTCATACATATGCCAGCGCCAGTCATCTTCACCCATATTGCCAAGGGCGGCAGAGATACCCCCTTGGGCAGCGACGGTGTGGGAGCGGGTTGGAAAGACTTTTGATATGCAGGCCGTTTTTAAACCTTCTTGTGCCGCACCCAAAGCTGCGCGCAAACCAGAGCCACCCGCGCCGACAACAACAACATCAAAACTATGGTCATTCCACGGATAGTTCGCCGTCATAGGCTTAAGCTCCAACGAATACTTTGGCGATACAAAGCATGGCAATAATTGCTAAGATAGCGGGGATGGCCGTATTGGCGAGGAGAGAAACAGAACGGGGCACAGGGCCTGAGATATAATCCTCTATCACGACCTGTAGACCAAGGCGCATATGATACAAGCCCGTCAATATCAAAAAGGCAGTAAATGCTGCGTTCCAAGGCTGGCGCATCCAAGACTGCACGCTCAAAAAGCTGCCATCCGTCGCCAAAATAATCGACAGGCCAAACCAAGGTAATAGAAACGCCAAGAAGATGGCTGTAACGCGTTGTTGGATAAAATGGCCGACCCCATGCTTAGCCGAACCAAGGCCGCGGGCGCGAGACAAAGGTGTACGTAAAGAGTACTTCATGGTCTGCCCCTATGCCAAAAACGCGAGTGTAAAAACCACGATCGCTCCAAAAGCCCCCGCAATAATCGTCGCCCAGCCAGTAGCAGTTGCAACCTTGGGCGCAAACCCTTTGCCCGCGTCCCACGCCAAATGCCTGACGCCATTGGCCAAGTGGTAACAAGCCGCAGCCGTGATCCCAAAAAGCACCAACAGGCCCAATGGGCTCATTAATAAACCCATAAAGCCGGCATAAGCTTCAGGCCCACTGGCTAAAGCTACGATCCAAGCGGTCAAAATCATCGCACCCACATAGAGCGCGACACCTGAAGCCCGGTGAAAGATAGAGGTTGCCATCGTCACATGCCAGCGCCAGATTTGCAGATGTGGCGATAAAGGCCGTGGGTCGTGTGCTTGTGGACCTGCCATGTTTAACCTCAATTTACGTCCGTGTGACATGGAAGAGACTAGCCGCTTCGTCAATGTTTCTCTTCAGGCAGAAAGCAAAATTTGCCTTTGGCAATGTTGAACTGCTTCGACTCACAACATTGTTATTTCTGAAAGCAACGGAAATACCGAAGCTGTGCGTATAGTCCGTTACATATTAATCGATCGTTTTGGCCAATAGCCAAACGCGCCAAAGCTAGGTCTCCCCGATGTCGCTTCGTTTGACATTATTCTGCAGCGCTGCTGTGCTTTTCCCTATGGCCTTGTCCACGCCCGGCTTGGCCCAAGCAGTTGATCCAGTCGATCCCCCTGCCCCAGAAGAAGAGCGGCCTGTTGAAGAAATCATCGTGCGTGCGCAGCGCGGGCCAAATTCTGTGCCGGGTGACGCGATACCTGAAACAACATTGGAAGCGGTTGAGATTACCGCCCTTGGCGCATCCAATATCGCTGAAGTCTTGTCGGCTATAGGGCCGCGAGCAGGCTCGGGGCGCGGGCGTGGCAGTGGCCCGCCGGTTATATTGCTGAATGGTCGTCGGATCGGCAGTTTCCGCGAAGTACAAGGGCTGGCGTCCGAAGCTATTTTGCGTGTCGAAATTTTTCCAGAAGCAACCGCTCTCCAATATGGCTATTCAGCCGATCAGAGGGTGATCAATTTCATCCTCAAAGACAAGTTTCGCGCGATCACTTCAGAGCTGACGGCAGGAAAAGCCGCGAAGGGTGAGCAGTCACGTGGAGAAATCGAACTGGGCGTATTGAATATCGGCGCTAAGGGCCGCCTATCTGTTAATGGCGAAGTTTCCAGCCAGACTAGCGTTACCGAAGCCGAACGTGGCGTGCGCCGCGCCGATTTCCCAACCAGTGCAGCGTTTAGAACAATCTTGCCTAAGATAAACACCGCAGAGCTGGGGATTAGCTATAATCACAATTTCGGCAAGTCGATGGCGGCAGCTTTTGACCTGCGCTTTAACGCCAACCAAACCCAAGGCTTACTCGGGCTAACTCAAAGCCCAACTGGGCTTCCTGTCGCAAACGCTGTCATTGAACGTTACGCCAAAGTCGATAATTCGCGCGCGGCTTTCACCCTCAATGGCACCACGTCTGGCTGGCAATGGACGGCCACGGGCTCTGCCGATCAAACCAAGTCCGATACCAAGACCTTTTCGCCATTTTCGCAAAACCAAACAGCCGCTTCCACGGCTCTTGTTTATGAAGCGATCTATAACACAACCGGGCCCCTGATGGACGTTCCAGCTGGACCCATCCGTGGATCGTTCCGCCTTGGCTATCAAGATCGCCAACTAGACGCCCAATCGGTGCGCAATGGCCTTACGACCCCCACCAATCTTAGTCGGGGCGACGCGACCGCGCGGGCCAATTTTTCGATCCCCATCACCAGTCGTCGATCAAGCTATGGTGAAAGCTTTGGCGATCTAAGCTTAAGCGTGAATGGCTTTTACACCGATCTATCAGACTTTGGCGGGCTAGACGGTGGTGGACTGGGCGTCAATTGGTCGCCCATTACTTCAGTGCGTCTATCGGTTGCTTATGATGCTTCTCAAGCCCCACCCAGCATTCAACAATTGGGCAATCCTATATTGGTGACGCCAGGTTATGCCGTGTTTGATTTCCAAACGGGCCAGACGGTGTTAGTCGATCGTACCAGCGGGGGAAACACAAATCTGAAGGCCGAAAGTCGCGCTGACACCACCTTGAGTGTCAATTACGCGCCCGCCAATCTAGAAGGCCTAGACCTCACACTGAGCTACGCCCTCAATACCAGTAAGGATACTGTCGCATCCTTCCCGGCCCTTACCCCTGCCTTAGAGGCCGCTTATCCGCGCCGCTTTGAACGCAATAGTGCTGGCGTTCTAACCGGAATTGATCAGCGCCCGATCAATTATGATTCGGCTAAAAGCGCGATTTTGCGCTATGGCTTTTCTTTCTCCAAAGGCTTTGGGCCCCAGATCGGGCGCGGTCCCGGTGGTCCCAGTGGAGGCTCCGGTGGGGCTTCTGGTATGCCAAGGCCGCCTGCACCAGCGGCTACTGCCACTCCCGGGCAAGCAAGCGCCCCAAGCAGGCAGACCACCCACCCTCATGACGCTGCTGGCACAGACCAAGCGGCCACGCCGACACCCCCCTCAGGTGGGCAAGGCGGCTTTGGCGGACGTGGTGGCCCGCCCCCGTTTGTCTTTTTTGGTGGTGGCGGCTTTGGTGGAGGGCCCGGTGGCGGTTTTGTTGGTGGCCCTGGTGGGCAAGCTGGCCGGTGGAGCGTCTCTATCTTTCATACAATTAGACTTGAAGACTTTATCATTCTTGCCCCAAACCTACCCAAGCTCGATTTGCTGGACGGAGCAGCGGTGGACGAAGCGGGCGGTGCACGGCGCCACTCGGTAGAGTTTGCAGGCGGTTGGACCTTTATGGGCATCGGTTTTCGCATGTTTGGCGATTGGCGGGGCGAAAGCAAGATTATCGCAAGCGCCAGCGGTGTGCCAAATGCGAGCGACCTTTATTTCGACGATCTGTTCACCGTCAATCTGCGTGGTTTCTTGAATTTTGAAGCCCGACCGCAATGGGTAAAGAAAGCGCCTTTTTTGAAGGGTTCTCGCTTGATTTTGCGGGTCGATAATCTAACCGATTCAGCCCAAATTGTCCGCGACTCAAAAGGGAATACGCCTGAAGCCTATCAAAAGGCGCTTTTGGCACCCGTTGGGCGCTCGGTCGAGTTGAGCTTTAGGAAACAGTTTTAAAGCCCGACAATTCAAGCCCACCTGCTTGGCGCGATTGACTTCTTGGCTTGGCCTCGCTAGTAGCGCGCGTTCAAATTTCATCTCGATCAGGGCGGCTGCCCGCCAGGAGTAACTGCCGTGAAACGCACGTTTCAACCATCCAATCTCGTCCGCGCACGCCGCCATGGCTTTCGTGCCCGAATGGCATCAAAGGGCGGTCGTCTGGTCCTTGCCCGTCGTCGTGCCAAAGGTCGTAAGCGCTTAAGCGCTTAGGATTAGGGGCGGACTGGACAGAAACATGTCCAACGGGTCCGATTTTTATGCCCTCCAGATTGATCGGTTGCGCAAGCGGCCCCAGTTTCTTCGTGTCGCGCAAGGCGCTAAAGCCAGTGGGCGCTATGTGTCATTACAGGTTTGCCGCAGTGATGATAGCCCATCCCAACAAGCCCTAGCGCGTTTTGGTCTGACTGCTTCCAAGAAAGTTGGTAATGCCGTGCTTCGTAACCGGGCCCGTCGCAGATTAAGATCTGCCATGTTACAGCTTTTATCGGTTCATGGTCGGCCTGGTTTTGATTATGTTGCTGTTGCCCGCACTGCAAGTGTGACCGCAGATTGGCCCGCCTTGCTTGACGATCTTACAGCCTTGTTCGTAAAGCTATCTTCACGATTAGCCACTGCCCACACAACCGCCGAAACACCTTAAAGCCACAGCGAAACTTTAGAAGCTGACAGCAAGGACCCCTATGGCCCCGTCTCCTATGTCTTCACCGCCCTCTACATCAGATACCAAAAATCTTGCGATCGCAATTGGGATATCACTAGCCATTCTATTGGGTTTTCAATATTTTTATGAAGCCCCACGTGAGCGGGCGCGCTTGGCTGAGATGGCCCAAAAGCGCGAGGCCCAAGCGGTAGCCAAAGCTCAAACCGCACCAGGTGCCCAACCAACGGCAAACTTAGAAACAACAAAGGGGGTCAGCACACCTGTAGATCGGTCCCAAGCACTGGCATTGAGCCAGCGTATTCCCATTGAAGCCAATAGCGTCAGTGGCTCTATTTCCACCTTAGGTGCACGCTTTGATGACCTTGTGCTTAGACGCTATCGGGAAACCATAAAGAAGGATTCCAAGGCCATCACGCTTTTGCACCCCCAGGGCACGGCCGATGGTTATTATGGTTTTTTCGGCTTTACGACCACGGACCCAATTGCTGGCACCTTACCAGGCCCTAACACTGTGTGGACAGCGGCATCCGATGAAAACCTTACCCCAACCACGCCTGTCATCTTGACCTATGACAATGGTCAAGGTCTCAAGTTTGAACGCACGATCAAGATTGATGGGGATTATTTGTTCACCATTACCGACCGTGTCACCAATACTGGTGCCTCACCGGTGACTTTGCAAGCATATGGGGCTTTGCGCCGCCATGCCAAGCCAAAAGAAGCCCCCAATGGCATTAATCATGAAGGGATGGTGGGTGTATTTGACGGCAAACTTAAGTTGATGGACTATAAAAAGCTCGAAAAGGGGGAGGCATTGCAGCAATCCGCCACAGGCGGCTGGCTGGGCATCACCGATAAATTCTGGCTGTCAGCGCTTATTCCTGATCAAAAGACCAAGCTAGTCGGGGCCTATAAAGTCACGCAATTGCCCAATGAAGAGGTTTTTGAAACAAGCTTTATTGCAGCACCGGATTCCTTAGGCATCGGACAAACCATTTCGAACACTCACTATCTGTATGCAGGTGCCAAGCGGGTATCTGAGCTGCGCAGTGTGGGTGCACAGCTTGGTCTAGCACGCTTTGAAGATGCGGTGGATTGGGGCATGTTCTGGTTTCTGACCAAGCCATTTTACGCCATGCTAATGTTCTTTAACGGCTTGGTTGGGAATAATATTGGCATCGCTATTTTGATGGTCACGGTTGTGATCAAAATCGTGACCTTCCCCTTGGTCTATACCAGCTATAAGAGCTTCGCGAAGTTGCGCGATCTCGCCCCCAAAATGGCTGAGATTAAAGAACGTTTTGCCGCAGATGTGCAGCGCCAGCAGCAAGAGACCATGAAGCTCTATCAGAGTGAGAAGATCAATCCGGTTGCGGGTTGTATCCCAGCCCTCCTGCAAATGCCAATCTTTTTTGCCTTGTTTAAGGTTTTGTCGATCTCGCTGGAACTGCGCCACGCGCCGTTTTATGGCTGGATTCCCGATCTTTCGGCGAAAGATCCAACCACGATTTTCAACCTATTTGGGCTTTTGCCATTTGACCCCACCGCTTTGCCACTTATCGGTACGTTCTTGGCGATTGGTGCTTGGCCCATTTTATATGGGATTTCTTTCTGGCTCCTGCAAAAAATGCAGCCCACAGCGACAGATCCGATGCAAGCCCAGATTTTTGCGCTTATGCCGTGGATTTTCGTCTTTGTGTTCGCGGGCTTTGGTTCTGGCCTCGTGATTTATTACACATGGTCGAACCTGCTCACGATTGTGCAGCAATATGTGATTGCCAAGCGCTCTGGCACGTCAAATCCAATTGATGAGTTTTTTGGCAAGTTTGGCAAAAAGACTGTGACCTGATGGGCTATAAGCCAATGCTCCCTGCCCACGCACTGCCACGCGGTGAGCGACTATTTCGGTTAGAGCCCCGCTTCTTGTGGGCAGCCAAAACTATGGCGGACCTGCCACCTACAGGCGCACCCGAAGTGTGTTTTGCCGGGCGATCGAACGTGGGAAAGTCTAGCCTTGTCAACGCATTGGTTGGCCGCAAGGGCCTGGCGCGCGCATCCTCTGAGCCAGGACGAACCCGTGAGCTGATCTTTTTTGGCATCGCTGGAAAAGACGAAATCGATAAAATTCGCATCGTCGATTTACCGGGTTATGGCCATGCGGTGGCCTCCAAGACTGAGATTGCCCGCTGGAATGAAGCTACGCGGGATTTTTTGCGTGGGCGGGTCACTTTGAAGCGGGCTTTTGTACTGATTGATAGTCGCCACGGACTCAAGCCCAATGATTTAGAGGTGATGAGCCTGCTTGACGCTTCCGCACTCGCTTATCAGATCATTTTGACCAAGATCGACAAATTGAAGAAGGGCGAGCTTGAAGGGGTGGTGGAACAGACCCGCGAAGGCCTCAAAAAGCGCCCAGCAGCGCATCCGGAAATCTTGCCCATCTCCTCGCATGAACAGATCGGTATAGATAGGTTGCGCGAGGAGATCGCCAATTTCGCATTGGACTTTTGAGGGTGCGGTTTCTTGCCGAAGCCCTCACGAAATCAAAT
The DNA here is from genome assembly GCF_030158815.1 of Candidatus Phycosocius spiralis. Taxonomy (GTDB): domain Bacteria; phylum Pseudomonadota; class Alphaproteobacteria; order Caulobacterales; family Aquidulcibacteraceae; genus Aquidulcibacter; species Aquidulcibacter spiralis. The sequence continues at coordinate 123,259 of NZ_BPFZ01000007.1, read as the reverse complement.
CAAGCTCAGGTGCTGCATGCTGGTTCGCCGCTTCTGCGGGCAGATAGCATGATACAGTGACACCGCGCGGTGTTGGTGAAGCGAGTGAGACCCAGCCACCATGGAGTTCAACAAATCGCTTGACTAAGGCAAGACTAACTCCAGCTCTGCGATCCCCGTCAGCAAAACCCTCAAACACCGAAGCCTGTCTGTTGATTTCAATACCTGGACCCGTATCACTGACCCATAGCCGCACGCTACCTTCAAAGCGTCTAGCCCCCATAGTCACTGTATCGCCTTTGCCAGTAAAGCGCAGTGCATTAGAGACTAAATTAAACAGGATCTGACGGATCCTTGCGTTATCGGCACGTATGACCCCAACGTTGTCATCGCAATCAACAAGGATTTTAACTTGATCATTGCCCGATGAGGTTCGTGCAATCTCAGCAGTAATTTCAAGCACCTCACGCACATGCACATCGCCAAGGTCCAATGACATTTGCCCAGCATCAATCATCGCCAGATCAAGAATGTTTTCGATCAATTTGCCCAAATGACTAGAAGCCGAGCCAATGGCACTTAGATAATCGGATTGCGCTGGGGTTAAGCTGCCCCCCACACCGGCAACCAATAATTCAGTATAGCCACCAATCGTGGTCAAAGGGGTTCGCAATTGATAACTGACATTACGGACAAATTCGGTTTTTAAGCGATCGGCGTCTTGAAAGGCCGCTGCTTTATCGCGCAAAGCCATTTCAACCTTGCGCGCTGCAGTAACGTCGGCAAAGGCGGCCAAAGTTGCCCCATCGGGCAAAGGGCGTGTCAGCCAAGTAAGGCTCGTGCCATCCACACAGATGAATTCACCCTGCTTTTCTTGACGCGATTGGGGTGAGGGGTCAGAGATACGGGCCTTGAGCTCATTCCAAAACGCGCTATCGCGGTGGATCAAGATCGCGCGTTCAACAACCAGATCAAATTCAGGCAGTGCATCCAAAAAGGATTGTTCAAGCCCCCACATGCGTGCGAAAGCACTATTGGCTAAGGAAAGCTTCCCATCGGCGGTAAAGACGGCCACCCCTTCACCTAATTTATCTAGCGTGGCGCGCTGCACTTCAATTAAGGTCTTAAAGCGCGCCTGCAAACCCATTTTGTCAGAAATATCTTCAAAGAGAATCAACAAGCCACCAGAGGGTTGGCGCTGGCGGGCAACCCGTAAAATCCGCCCATCCGGCATGGTCCAAGTCTGGTCAGGAATAAGGCCAGGTTCTTGATAATAAGAGAGTTCTTGAGCTTTCCACGCAGCGAAATCGCGTGCTGAGGCAATTTTGGCTGATTGCCGCAACCGATCAAGCCATTCACCATGGCTTGGCCCCTCATTCAGCCAAGCATCCTCAAGGCCCCATAATCGACTAAAGGCAAGATTATGCGTTGTTAGCCTGCGGGTGGAATCAAATACCACAACTGCATCTGTTAGATGATTGAGCGTTTCTTCGTGGGCCTTAGCTTCGCGGGCCAAGGTGTCGCGTGTCTCGATCTCTTCTGTAACATCAAAGGCAACTCCAGACGCCCCATCATGGGCGGGAAACAAACTGATGCGTAATATCCGCCGTTTGCCATTGATCGTAATGGGCCTTGTAGAGGTCGAACTGCGCCCTTTGGCAGCAAGGGTTGCATCTTTGCGCGCCTTGCGATCCAAAGCGCAATCGCGCGCGCGGGCGTCCTCCAGATCATGGGCCTCGACCGCTTGAAGATAGGGGTGATTGGCCCATAATAACGCGCCTTGACTGTCTGTACGCCAAGCTGGAAAGCTCGCTTGTTCCGCGCCCGCTAAGTCTCCAGCAGGTGCACCTGGCGTCAACCAAACAATTGCTTTGGCTCCATGGGGTTTACCTTGAACCTCAAGGCCAAGAACCGACAGGGTGAACGCTTCTCCGCGTTGGCGTAAGCGATTAAGCCGTGCGCCTAATTCGGCAGATGCTGCGGCCAAAGCCTCTAATATATCAAATGTGGAGGGGGCCGTGTCTAACGGGTCTGTGCTTAGGCCTAAACGCTTGACCAACGCAGCACGAGTGGCTGTGTCAGCCTCTTCTTCAGGTTGGCCCCATCCCGCGCCATCATCATCATCAGGCCAGACCAAAGCGACTGAGCCTGAAGCCGCAATCGCAGCACTGGCTCTAGGCGTTGTTAGGGGTACACGCCTTTGCTTACCGAGCTGAAATGCAAAATAAGCCGCTACCAATCCAGCCCCGCCCGCTGTGAGGATATCGCTGCCCCATTGGGCTAAAAAAACTGACAAGTCCAAGGGCACTTTCTGCACCTATCTACTCGCTTCAAAGGTAAAAATTAAGTATAAGCTAATAATGGTTAACAAAGGTTAATTTTTACGACGGGCAGGTGTTGTTATTCACAGGTTTTCTTTAGCTCAGTCCGCCCAGATAGACGTATTTTAACTCTAAATATTCTTCAACCCCATGGTGGGATCCTTCACGTCCAAGCCCGCTTTGCTTGATACCGCCAAATGGTACACCCACTGAGGATGTGATGCCTGAATTCACACCGATGATTCCCGCTTCAAGGGCTTCTGCCACACGAAAGGTACGTGCTAAATCTTTTGTATAAACATAGGCTTGTAGGCCAAATGGCGTGTCATTGGCTTGGGCTAAGGCGTCAGCCTCTTCTTTAAAAACAAAGATCGGTGCCACGGGGCCAAACGTTTCTTCTTGAGCAAATTTCATGGCGGCAGTCACTCCCGTGATCACCGTTGGTTCAAAAAATGTGCCGCCTAATGCCCCTACCTTGCCCCCAATGACCAATTTTGCACCTTTTTCCAGCGCGTCGGCCACATGGCTTTCGACCTTGGCTAAAGCCGCCTTGTTAATCAAAGGACCTTGGGTGACGCCTGTTTGCGTGCCCGGACCCAATTTCATCTGCGCCACTTTTTGGGTGAGTCGCTCAACAAATGCATCATGGATACCTGCTTGCACATAAAGGCGATTCGCGCACACACAGGTTTGGCCCATATTGCGAAACTTTGAGGCGATCGCACCCTCTACCGCCGCATCGAGGTCAGCGTCATCAAACACCAAAAAGGGCGCGTTGCCGCCAAGCTCTAGCCCCAACTTTTTGACGGTATCGGCGCATTGACGCATCAGGAGCTTGCCGATGGGTGTTGAACCGGTGAAGGATAAGCCGCGCACGATCTCGCTGGCACACCAAACTTCGCCAATGGCTTTTGCATCGCCTGTGACCACGTTAAACACGCCCGCAGTAATCCCGGCCCGTTGTCCTAATTCAGCTAAAGCCAAAGCGGTAAAGGGTGTTTCTGGCGCGGGCTTTAACACCATAGTGCAGCCCACTGCCAAGGCAGGGCCAACTTTACGAGCAATCATAGCAGCAGGGAAATTCCAAGGCGTGATCGCGGCCACCACACCAAGGGGCTGGCGCAGCACCAATATGCGGGCATCAGCTTTTGGGGACGGCAATGTCTCGCCATAAATCCGCTTGGCCTCTTCGGCGTAAAACTCAATAAACGATGCCGCATAGGCTATCTCGCCGCGCGCTTCGGCCAAGGGTTTGCCTTGTTCAGCTGTTAGGATGTGGGCGAGGTCTTCTTGATTGGCCATGATTAAATCAAACCACTTCCGTAAAACCGCACTGCGCTCATGAGCGGTTTTGGCGCGCCAGTTTGGTAAGGCGGCGTTTGCGGCAGCAATAGCGTCATGGGCAGCCTTGGCATCCAGATTGGGCACTTTACCAATTTCTAACCCTGTTGCAGGATCAAAGATGGCTTCTTCAGCAACACCAATCCACATCCCATCAATCAGGCATTGGCTACGCATTAAATTAGGATCACAAAGCTTCACCTTAGAGCCTCCTTGGCCGACTACACGCGTTTAGGGCAGTTTGTCTCGCAGGGCGTACCATGACATGGCGGCCGCTAATAAAGGCCAGCGTAGAAGACGACCCCCCGGAAATTGGGGTACAGGCACTCTTGAAAGCACGTCTTGATAGCCACTTTGACCTAAAACGCAGGCCGCCAGAATTCGCCCAAAGAAAGGCGCTAAAACCACCCCTTGACCCGAATAACCCGAAGCACTGATCAAGCCCGGTGCCAATTGATGCAAAAAGGGCAGCCGCGTTGGCGTAATCCCCAAAGCACCACCCCAAGCATGGGTCAGCTTTATCCTCTCAAGGCTTGGATAAATTTTTATAAGATTCCTGCGCACGAACGTGCCGACATCAGTTGGCCAGCTTGGCGTATATTTTTCACCACCGCCAAAAATGATCCGATTATCTTGGGTGCGGCGCCAATAATTGACCACAAAGCGGGTATCCATCGCAGATTCTTTATTCGGCAGGATTTCGCTATCCTCAGCTAAGGGCTCAGTCGCGACAATAAAGCTGCCAATGGGTAAAACGCGCGTCTCTACACGCTGGTCAATGCCGTCCATATAGCCGTCACCGCATAATAAGACATGATTGGCAAGGACTTTCCCCTCGGAGGTTCTGGCAAAACGCTTAAGGCCTTGGGTGCCAATTTCAATCACAAGGCTATGCTCATAAAGGGTAGCGCCTTCCGCTAAGGCCGCGTCTGAGAGGCCATAGAGCAGCTTGAGTGGGTGGAGATGGCCTGCACTGGTGTCGCGCCAACCGCCAAAATAGGCCTTACTTCCCAAGGCATGCTCAACTTCTTCCTGGTTCAGGCGCTGTGGCGCTTCAAAGCCATAGACGCGCGCCATATGGTCTGCGTCATAGTCCAAGGCCTGCATGAGGCGAGGTGTGTGGGCGGCAAAAATCTGCCCTGCCATCCAATCCGCATCGATGTTTAGGGTCTGCATACGACTAAAGAGGTCGGCTTTTGCATCTTCGGCTAAGGTCCAAAGGGCCCTAGCATCAGCTTGACCCATGCGCTCTTCCAACCAGATTTGATCGTGGCGCCAGCCTGAACAAGCCAGCCCGCCATTGCGCCCCGAAGCGCCAGCGCCCACTTCATCTGCCTCTAGAACCACCACTTTTAAGCCTGCTTGTGCAAGGTCAAGAGCTGCCGACATCCCAGTATAACCTGCTCCGACCACCACTACATCGGCGCTGATTGTGTTGTTTAGCGTTTCACCAAGGGCAAAGCGGCGCGGTGCAGAAGCATGATACCATGTGCTGCGCGCACTCGCCTCAGCATGCACATGGCGGGAAGGGGATGTAGGCAGGTGCATTTGTTATAACAAATGACCCAATCAGCCCAAAGGGTCAAGCCGTTTTAGGTAAAGCTAGGTTGGCTTTTTGAGCATCGCTTGCAAATGCCCGATAGCTGGCAACAAAACATGATGGGCAAGGGGGGCAACCAAGGCCCCAACCATCAATCCGAAAATGGCCCCAATGATTGCACTCACCAACCAAATCACGAACCCTTCTAACGGTGGAATAGCACTTCCCACCATAGACGCGACATGATGGATTGCTTCCTCGGGTGCACCATAGCCCAATTCATGGAGACCATGGATCAAAATGCCACCACCCACCCACAACATCGCCACCATGCCAAGCCAACTTAAGCCTTTTAGAAAGATTGGCATGCCCAAAACCAAGCCACGCCCTGCACTGGCGATAAACCCACTTTTGGACCGCGCCATTGCCACACCCGCATCATCGGCTTTCACGATAAGCGCGACCGCACCATACACCAAAGCCGTCATGCCCAGGCCCACAACCCCCAATACGCCGCCCTGGAGCCAAATCGGCGCTGTTGCGACAGTTGATAGAGTGATCGCCATGATTTCAGCCGATAGGATAAAATCCGTGCGCACGGCGCTGGCTACTTTTTCATTTTCTAATTCAATAGGGCTAAGATTGCTCTCTTCGTCTTCTCCCCCATGGTCATCGCCATGGCCTTGTTGCTTTTGGAAGATATCATGAACCTTTTCAAAGCCTTCCATAGACAAATAGGTCCCGCCCAGCATCAAAAGGGGCGTGATGGTCCAGGGTGCAAACAAGCTTAAGAGCAAAGCGCCTGGCAATAAGATGATCAGCTTGTTTTTAAGAGACCCCCACGCAATCTTGGCGATCATTGGCAATTCACGGTCTGCTGCAAAACCTACGACATAGCGTGGAGTCACTGCAGCATCATCGATCACAATGCCAGCGGCTTTACTTGCAGCCTTACTGCCTGCTTTGACCGCTTGGGTGGCAGCGTCATCTAAACTGGCGGCCGCAATTTTTGCTATGGCGGCAACATCATCCAGCAGTGCCAATAAACCTGTGCTCACCGACTATCCCCTTGAAACCTGATCATACTATAGGGAGGTTTGATACCAGATGCTATGCATCAATTGGGTTTGGGGCGCACAATATGGAATTAATAACTTGTGTTGGGATCACTTCTACTAGATCAAGGAACCACCGCTCGTTCAAAGGTCCACGCATGACTAAATCAAATTCTGGGTTATTTTTTGAGCATTTTCATGTCGGCATGATGTTGCGCCATGCGACACCCAAAACCCTGACCGAAGGCGATGTTGCGCTTTATACGGCCCTGACTGGCTCGCGCTACGCCCTTTATAGCTCAGACGCCTTCGCCCGCGACGGCGACCTTGATGGCGCACCGATTGATCCATTGTTGGTTTTCCACACAGTGTTTGGCAAAACCGTGCCTGATATCAGCCTTAATGCGGTGGCAAATTTAGGCTATGCCTATGGTCGATTTTTAGCCCCGGTTTTTCCAGGCGACACACTTTGTGCCATTTCAGAAGTGATTGGGGTTAAAGAAAATACCGATGGCAAAACTGGCATCGTCTATGTCCGTACCACGGGCCTCAATCAACACGGCGAGGTAATCCTAAGTTATGTGCGGTGGGTGATGGTCAATAAGGCCGACCCCGCAGCACCCGCACCAAAGCCAGTGGTCCCAGACTTGCCAGACTATGTGCCCGCAGAGGATTTACCAACCCCCACACCGGCTTGGTCAAAAAATTATGACCAGCAATTGGCAGGCTCCCCCTTTGGGTTTGAAGATTTCCAGATTGGTGAATGCATCGACCATATTGATGGCATGACGGTGGAGGAGGCGGAGCATCAACTTGCCACAAGGCTTTATCAAAATACTGCAAAAGTGCATTTTAACGCCCTCGTCCAAGCCCAATCGCGCCATGGCAAACGCTTGATTTATGGTGGTGTGGTGATTTCCTTAGCGCGTTCCTTGGCCTTTAACGGCCTTGCTAATGCAGCAGAAATATTGGCCATCAATGGTGGGCGTCACATCAAGCCCCTATTTGCTGGCGACACCATTTATGCGTGGAGCGAAGTGCTTGACAAAGCCATGCTCAACCAAGGGCAAGGCGCGCTGCGATTGCGCCTGATCGCCACTAAAAATGTCTCCGCCCATGCGTATCCAGGGGTCGATCATCCCGATGCGATATTAGAGTTTGATTATTGGGCCGCCATTCCTCTTCGTTCCAGCATGGTTGACTAAATGGCATTTGTGCTTGACCCGCGCCTTGAGGCCGAAACTTTGTTTGCGGTTTCGCTGCCGATTTGCGACGTGCGTGTCATGAATGATGCGCGTTATGCCTGGTTGATTGGTGTGCCGAGGTTGGCAGGAGCGACCGAATGGCATGATTTACATGCACAAGCGCGCATGCAAACTTTTGCAGAGGTGATGGCGCTCAGTCATATCGTCTCCGCGACTGAGGGTGTGGAGAAGGTCAACATTGGCGCGCTGGGCAATATCGTGCGCCAATTCCATGTACATATTATTGGGCGCAAGCCATCTGACCCCGCTTGGCCCGGCCCCGTATGGGGGCATAGCCCCGCCCAACCCTATGAGACAGGGGCCGCTGATGCCCTGATTCAAGCTGTGAAACGCCTTTTGCCATGGACGTGAGCAAAGATGATCTCATCCTTGCACTTGAGGTGCTGTGCCGCAGGGCAGGTAAGGCCATTTTGGATGTAAAGGCCCAAGGTGTTCACGCACACTTTAAGCCCGATGGCTCCCCGGTTACACAAGCCGATCTTGCTGCTAATGCTGTACTCTTACAAGGCTTAGAGCGCCAATTGCCCGACTGGCCATGCATAAGTGAGGAAATGGAAGGAATTCCCCAGGCACTCAAGGATCCCCATCAGGACTTCATTCTGATAGATCCCTTGGACGGGACGCGTGAATTTATCGATCATGGTGGGGATTACACCGTGAATGTTGCACTGATTCGCCAGCGACGCCCGATTTTAGGCGTCGTGCATATGCCTGAAACGGGCCTATCTTGGATCGGAGATTGTCGATCTGAACACCCAAAGGCGTGGCAGGTATCGGCGGATGGGGCGTGGCAGCTTGTGCGGGTTCGCAAGTCGAAAGCCGCTTTAACGGTCCTATTATCGCGTTCCCATGGCGACCCCGAAACCAAGGCATTTCTTTCAATGCTGAACCTAGGCGCAAGCATCATGCGTGGGTCGTCCTTAAAATTCTGCTTGATTGCACGCGGCGACGGCGACCTTTACCCCCGTTTTGGTCCGACGATGGAGTGGGACATTGCCGCCGGAGATGCAGTACTCAATGCTGCTGGTGGGCAAGTTTTGGGATTGGATGCTAAGCTATTTCTTTATGGCCAATTTGAGAAAGCCTTTAAAAACTCGGGCTTTTTAGCTCTGGGAGATCCAGCAATAGCGCGGCGTCTTTTCTAGCATGACTATAAACTTTCGTGTCCTCAAAAGGTAAACTGGCTTTGGCCAAAGCCTTAACCCAAAACCTGTATGATCGGCCTTCGCGCTCCTAAAATTGAAATCGTAGTTGAAGAGTTCAAGAAGATTGGCAGCCCAAAGGTTCATGAAACAGATCATCATGAAACTTGACCTGAGTAATCTTTATACGGATTGATATTTATGGCCACACACCATAGATTTTGTCATGGCAGCTTATCATATCAAGCTTATGTTGACCTTAACAGGTTTACACCACTTCCTGATGCAATTTGACAACCAAATCTGGGTTCAATGAGAGACGCTGCGCTAGATCGGCCAAATAGACTTTCTCCGCTTTGCCATTTGGATTGATCGCTATCAGAGAGGCTGCATATATCTCAGCTGCCATTTCTGGGCTTGTGGCATCTTGCACCACTTCTTGAATGTCGAGTGGTTTGGCTAGCTCATCGAATAAGAAGGATTTCTCTGCGTCTGAGAGATCTATTTTGGCCAAATGGTCAAACAATTTAGCTTTTTCTCCTGCCTCAATGTGCCCGTCGGCTTTCATTGCGGCAATCATGGCCCGCAAAGTCGCTTTGCCAACCAGTTCTTGGGCCATCGGTGTGCTGGGCAGAAACAAGTCCGACGGAGTTGATCCTTGAGACGAACGTCCATGATGCTTCTGATAGGCCTGATAGGCTAGAGTGCCAAGCGCTGCAATTCCGCCCAAGGTTGCGGCTTGTCGGCCAAATTTGCCTGCCGCGCCAGATAGGAATATGCCGCCTAATACCCCAGCAGCCCCTGCACCAAGTGCCAGATTTTTCGCATCCTGATCACTCCTGATCCGATCGATCCCTGCTTGACCTTCGGACTTGATCGCTTGAATGGCTTTAGGCAATTCATGTTGCAGGGCTGCAAAGATTTTATTCGCATCGAACATGGGGTAAAGCTCCTAGACTTGGACCATCGTACATGGTGCTTAGCATTAGATGGCCTGCTCCAGTCTGGATGCAAGAGCGTCATCACAAAGAGTTGCTCAATCGACTGCCTCGGTGTAACAGCCCGTCCACAGATCTGGAGATTGGCCGCAATAGCTCAGTCGGTAGAGCACATCATTCGTAATGATGGGGTCGCAGGTTCGAATCCTGTTTGCGGCACCAGTTTTTTCTTTAAAAATCAATATTTTATAGCCGAAGTCAAGTTTTAAAATAGGTCTAATTAGATACCTATTTTTGGTTTGCTACCAATTTGCTAGCAAGGATTGGAGGCTTTGGCGGGTGAGGTGAGTTGTGGAAAAACTTGCACGCACACTTCTAGAGGCGGACTAAAAGCAAAATCTAGCGGGTTTTGACCCATTTTTAATGTCGTATTTTAAGGTGCTTACTGGCGCTCTCTCGTTTAGCTTCCCATCAAGAACATATTGAGTTGATCGTAATTGCGGTTGGCACACGCCGCGTTCTCGATTAGCTTTGCACTAACAATTTTAGAATGATTAACATTGTTGCGGTTGGCACACGCCGCGTTCTCGATTAGCTTCTATAAAGAAAGTTATGGACAATGGTTCCCGTTGCGGTTGGCACACGCCGCGTTCTCGATTAGCTTTCCATAAAGCAACCACTCTGGATTGATTTTGTTGCGGTTGGCACACGCCGCGTTCTCGATTAGCTTCACCTTTGACCGCTCGAAGATTGTGGCGGTGTTGCGGTTGGCACACGCCGCGTTCTCGATTAGCTTCCGTTTCAAACTATCTGGTTTGAAGAAGTAGTTGCGGTTGGCACACGCCGCGTTCTCGATTAGCTTTCCATAAAGCAACCACTCTGGATTGACCTTGTTGCGGTTGGCACACGCCGCGTTCTCGATTAGCTTATAAAAAAAATAAAATCATTTGCGGATATAGTTGCGGTTGGCACACGCCGCGTTCTCGATTAGCTTAACTCTGTTCGACGCCATATCTGCGGCTAAGTTGCGGTTGGCACACGCCGCGTTCTCGATTAGCTTTAAGAACATTGGCGTATTCGGCGGCAACCTGGTTGCGGTTGGCACACGCCGCGTTCTCGATTAGCTTTGCGGCGTGCTCACTCTTGAACGTGCTGCGGTTGCGGTTGGCACACGCCGCGTTCTCGATTAGCTTCTTGCCCCATCGCTCTTGCGCCGCCCAATCGTTGCGGTTGGCACACGCCGCGTTCTCGATTAGCTTAAGGCCGCGCTAAGGGCTCGCTGATCAGTGGTTGCGGTTGGCACACGCCGCGTTCTCGATTAGCTTAGACCCTCTGAAACCCTCTGGTTTTAGAGGGTTTTTTGATGCCAAAAGGCCGAAAAACGGACATCAAATGGTAGAGACACGCCAAGAAAACCTCAAAAAAGTTCAAGTTGATTCGGTTTTTTGGGCGGCAAAACATCGGCCACACCGCGGAAGACTTTGATCGATTCGTACTGTTTGTCCGTAAAGAACAATACATCGACTTTACCAGCTCTTGGGACACGTTCGCCAACCTTACTTGCCAATGATTCAGCAGCCTCTTTGCCCGCCGCATGTTGAATATAGACCGAAAGTTGCATCATGTTGAAGCCAAGGTCGAGCAAATATTTTCGAAATGCATTGGCCTTTTTGCGCTGCGCGGCAGTCAACACCGGTAAATCAAAAATCGTCAACACCCACATGATGCGATATGCCGAAAGCGCTTTCACGCGGCATCCTCCTGTAAATTTGATCTATCATTCGCAAATGAAATCGGGACCATAGATTTCGGGAAAGAAAGCGCTTTTCTCTCACCAAGATAGGTTTGCGCCAATTGAACAGCTGAACGCGCAATTACATTTGAGAGTGGACTAACACCTTCAACGGTTGAAAAATCTAGAAGCAATACACCTACTAAACGTGCTTTAGTGTCTGTTGTGACCTGGCATTGGCCTTGTTTAACCAAGCTATGGACCACCAAATCAACAGTAGGGCGGAATGGTTCCATAAGGTCGTCAGACAAGCGTAAGCCGCTGCCTTTGCTTTTATGCTGAACGCCCAATGACGGGTGGAGCCCGGCTGCAACAATCGCGCGTGCCGTGGCTGCGCGCAGAACGGTGTAGCCGTAATTCAGCATGGCATTAATGCCCGGCTCTTCTCTATCGCGCCTGAAGCCTTTGCCAAAAAGCAGAGGCCAATAGCGTTGGGCGCCGGTCGCCTCGCGGTTTGTGGCATCGCCAGAAGTTACGGTTTTAACCAAAGCCCGGACGGGTATATCGGATATGCCAAGCTGAGCTAAGACATCCGCTTGAGCTGTGAGTTTTGCTTGGACAATCTGTTGCCAAATACGCTTCTTGGAAGGCAGGCTTGCAGAAGCTTGAGCCTCAAGTCGAGCCCCTTGTGCATGATGACCTGAGACTGGCAGAAGGTAGCTGGATGGGCAGAAATCAGGCCCACACGAAACAACCGGCGCCCCCCGCTCTGCTAGGGCCGCAAGAGCTTGGCCAGTTATTGACACTGCGGGAGTAGTCAGCAGCAAGGCAGTAATCGAATCGAGAGCGATTTTGCCAATGTCAGATTGTCCGTCATTGACAGCCAAGAACCCGCGATCCAGGCGCAATCGACGGCCTGGCGTGGTAATTTCGACTATGCGTGGTATCCCCAACATGACACAACCTCCTATGGTTGGGCCGGATAACGCAATATATGTGCCGAATTGAACGAAAGAGTTTTTGTAAGATCAGAATTCTACCGCGGCGATCCCACTTCATTTATTTTTACCTTTCTGGCGCCGCGATCACGTAACTTGGAGAAACTTGCCAAATCCCATCGAAATCCATCCGCAGAGTCCGGTGCATCATGTCTCTCTTGCAAACTGCCCGCTTCGAAATGGGTTGCCAAATACATTCGACCCCCGCTTGGAGCGATCCGCACCACCCGCTTCACCCGCCGAACCCCGTCGCTGTCCTCCAGCTCCACCAAATCGCCCTTGTGAAGTCGCATCATCAACAACCCACCAAGCTTCTCGCGTTCCCAAATTGGACGCCAATCTTTGCGGTTCACTTCAAAGATCGTCGCACCAAATCCCTTCCAAGTGCCATCGCGCATTTTGACGATATCCACGCAATAATTTTCTGCCGGCACGAGACCCTTGGTGAAGCTGCTTTGATTGGCATCATAGATAGGGACCAAAGCTGCTTCGGGCTTTAGGATCCGTACCCGCTGCATCGGTTGACGATGCGGGCGATTTGGGAAAGCTGCTGCATAATCGTTGGCCTGCTTCAGAGCCCAATCCTGCACTGCCCTGGTGAATGCTTTCTGATCCGACTGAACGTCATGGCGCAAGGCCAAAAAAACCTTGCGAAGTGCGGGATCTCGCACCCGTTCAGCTTCTTTGACGGTTAGATCATCCAACCGCAGCCGCAGCACGACATTGCCCAACGCCTTTTCATGCTCGTGCACGTTCAACCCATAGGCCGTTTCTTCATGCAGGGCACCGCCCTTACCATGCTCAGGCTTATGGCTCACAATGATGGCCTCAACGGCCTTCTTTGCTTTCGCGCGAAAGTCCGCCATTGGTTCTGGGAAGTCGTCAAATAAGCGCTCTAGATTGTTTTCCTCCGCGCGCGCAGTAGCGGTCGACAGGCGATTAAGCAGACTGCGAGAAATACAACCGATTGTAATTGCGTCGATTGCATGATGGCGGTGATCGTTGCGATTTTTGCGATTATCGTCGTTCAAGAGGCCATTTAGACCCCACTTACCTCTCATCAGAGCTGTAAGCTGCCCTGTGACGACCCACACATTTGGTGTCAAGCATTCCAAATAGGCGCGGGCAATTCTGGCCAAATGCTTTGTTTCATTGAGTTGTCGCTCCAGAAAGCCACCCATGTCCTTGAACCGGTCCATGGCATCTGGTGCAAAGCGCCAAGCGCGGCTTCTCCCAAGTGTCTGGGCATTTGCAAGAATGGATGGCCATTCTGCGTTGCCTTCAAATGCCTCCGCTGGACTTCGATTGCGCTTCTGTTGGTTCGCGGATCGATAACATAGGATCTTGTTAGCCACGCCGTCGTCATATGAACGCGAAAACGGCAGTATGTGATCGACATCGATCTCTCCCCCGCCCAGAGCTTGTTCGAGTCCGATAGCACGCAAGGAATAAGGGCACAGAACAATACCTCCGACCATTTGAAGATCGAAAAGTCGATGTCGCATCAAGGTTTTGCCGTTTACCGGTAATTTCAGCGCTTCAATCGCGAGACGCCTGCGTTCATTAGCCTTTCTGTTTTTGCGATTCTCCTCATCAGCCTTTTTCTTTTGCTCATCATTCATCTTTAGTTCGCGGGCGAGTTCCAAGACGATCTCGTCTGGAGGTCCATAAGTCTCAATCAACCGATTAACGACCCGTCGAAGCTGGTTTAGCCCAATATGCACTGTTGGATTGGGAACACGGCCTGTCTCTGCTTCTTCTAGGCCAGCCCCCAGAAACTTGCGGCTATGAACTTTTCCATCGGCTCGGTTGGCGTTTTTTTCCTTATCGCGCTTGTATGCGGCAACCGCCTCGCGCAATTCGGGACCACTATCAATAATATGTCGTTCAAGGACTTCTCCGTAATAGGGAAGTCGGTCCATAACCTCGCCCGTCCTGAAATCGCTGTGATGATACCCTGCGCGCTCTGCCGCAATGGAATACACGGCCAGATGGTCGGCGAGTAACTGTTCGAGTATCTTACGATTTGCGGTAACACCGAGACGGCCGTAACCGTCTTGGCCAGCTGTTGGGCTGGCAGCCAATTTACTCGCCACCTCATGTTCGAATCGATGCGTTTCAACTAGCCAAGCAGCAAGCTCGGCCTCGTCCTCTGTGTCGATAAAGCGCCACATGATTTCATCACGGTCCGCGAGGCTGAAGTTCAGCCATTTGGCCCCGAATGCATCAGGCTTTTTCATACGAGCTGCGGTTTTGGAGGAAGGCAGTTCCTTTAAGGTGTCTTCCAGATTAAACAGGGTATCAGCAGGCAGCTTCAAAGTCCGACGGACCTTGTCCCAACTTACTTTGTCACCGGCGAGCAAAGTGGCAGCTAATGCATCGCGTTGGTGACGGTCCAAAGTCGTAGTGCGGACCGGACCGAAGCCAAAGCGCAACTGATTGAGTCGTTCGTAGATTTCTCGAGCCTCCACACTAGGCAAAGCTTTTGGCGCGCGAAGTTCGTCAGAATTGAAGGTGCATTTTCCGATTTGTTGTTTCTTCAACGGTCGTTGAAAGAAGACCATTTTGCGAATTGTGTCTCGTGCAACATCAGTCATTAAGCTGGGATGATAATTCGCCTGTCGAGACCAAATGATATCAAATTCATCCTCGACCATGCCGCGCTCGGGATAAAACTCAAACCAAGTTTTGCCGACTGCTTTTGACTCAGGGTCTGGGGTCGCGCGAAATCTAGAACCTTGTGCGCGCCGATTGTACAGCCATTGGCCTAGCGTATGGAACCCTTCTTGCTCAAGCGCAGCATTGAGGCGAGCTTGTCCCGACTTTACCTTACCGCTCTCATCGGCCTTGTCGGTCTTCCGATTGCTCTTAAACCCCCTCCTTTGATTTAAGTGCCAGATCGCGCGGCCAAGCTCATATGGCGTCAGAGCTCGTTCGAGGGCTTCCGCACGAAGTTTTAGGGGGTCAAGACGTGCAAGCGCTTTTCCTTCAGATACAGAAGTTGGAAACAGTCCATAGATCTTAAGCAAGCGATTTAGGCCACGCTGACGCTGTAAAAATCGATCTCGCCGCCGCCGCGCTGCGCGGGGTCCGCGCCGCATCTCCGCTAACGACTTCCCATCCTTTGGATTTCTGCCATCGCTGTAGATTCGAACGCCAGCCGATGAAATGTCCGTAAGCTCGCCGCTAACACCAGCTACGCCAGTGATCCGCGCAGATTTCACACCATTTGGATATTGCCCAAGAAATACCGCCCAACCTAGCGAGTTTGTGCCCATATCAAACGAAAATCGTACAAATCCTGTCAACGAAAATCTCCTAAACGGCTCAAACAAGCACACAACCATAGGACAACAATGTCTTGAGATTTTCAACTTGCAAAATGTCAAGTTCGGACATAGCTTATGTGAAGCTAATCGAGAACGCGGCGGGGCCCTCCGTTAACAAGGGGTTCTCCCCCACGAGATAAGGGCGGGCTCCGGTCCGCCCTTTCATTTTGATTATCGATCCTTCACAAAAAGTCCTCACCCCCGCACCCCAAGTGCGACCTCATCGAGAAACGCATCAAACAGCGCCTCAGCATGATCATCGTGGTCATCGCGCTCAAGAGGTCCTGCGTAGGTGAACCAGATGCGGACAAACGCGAGGAGGGTTTCGCGTAGGATGGCCATGTCCTGCCCCCTCGCCAGCTCCCGCTGATCCAATCGATCAAGACGGGCTTTGATAGTATCGGCGATGGCGTCAGCGCGGTCATGGATGAGGACGCGCTTGAGGGCATCGTTGGCGGCGCGTGAGAGGGTGAGACCGCGCAGCTTGGCCTCGTGGTCGAGGGCGCGGGCAGTGGTGTCATCGAGATGGAGGGTGAGTTGCTTGCGTGTGGTCATACGTATGCCCTCAGATCAAGCGGGGTTGGGAGGGCGAGGTGCCGCTAGTCCGCTTGGCCAACGCCCGCTTGAGACGTGCAGTCTGTTGATTGTCGCTGAGAAGTGACCCGGTATTTTCATCGAGTTGACCCAGGCTAAGTTATGTCTCGCGTTGCGGGTGTTGGGTCACGAGGTTGGTTTTTCCTTTCTGACTTTGGGCGCATTAGTGCTTGTTTTGGCACTTGCGCGGAAGCGGAAGCTGTCATTGCCAGTCTGGAGGATATCACAGTGGTGTGTTAGTCGATCGAGTAGAGCTGGAGTCATTTTGGCATCACCGAAGACACCTGCCCATTCGCTGAAGCTGAGATTTGTGGTGATGATAACGCTTGTTTGTTCGTAGAGCTTTGAGAGCAAGTGGAACAACATGGCACCCCCAGACGTGCTAAACGGCAGATAACCCAACTCATCCACCATAATCAGATCAAGGCTTAGCAAGCGGTCACAACCCCGGCATGGCAGATGCGGCAATCGCTGGGATCGCCAAAGCACATGATCTGATGATCGTGACGGCCAATACGAAAGACTTTTCGCCCTTTGGCGTGGGCTTAGTTTCGCCGGATGATGTGACACTGTGAACGTGGTGATTGGAACGCGCGGTTGTATCGCACTATTAAGAATAGACGCTTTGGAACGATTTTGGTGACCCTTATGGTTCACCAAAACCGACCGTCAATTGTCTGATGTCAGCCCAGTCGCCTCAAGGGACGCTTCGCTCTTCGCCCTTGACCCGCCTGCACTGGAACCTATCGCGGGGGCCGTCTGATTGGGGCGGTCAAGGGCAGAAGCGAAGCGACCCTTGACCTCTTTGAAAGAGCAAAAGACCATAGAGACAAGGTTTTGCGTGAACATGCGGTTCACCAAAACCGATCCGAAGCGGCCTTGGCGGTGGTGGGGATAAGCGCAGAAACATAGGGTGCACTCATCTTCGAATGCAACACGTCCGGGCTCAAAACAAAGCTTGTGTAACAAACCCAAGAGGGCTGCGTTCCAAAGGAAGGCACCCTAATGCGCGGAGCGCATTACTAAAAAGATAATCCGCCGCTACCACCAAGCGCACCGCCTTTGAGATCGTCTATAGGACCTGCTGTTCCTTGGCCCGTATCAGAGAGATATTTGTCTAGCTGCTTATGATACATTCGACACACTTCAACAAATCGCTCTCTTGTCAGAGTCTCGAAATCTTTCGAATTAAAAATTTCAAGGACTCGACCTGGCTTTACACCTCGCTCCTTTTCCACTCTTGACTGCACGGGCCTACGCATAGTCACAATGTCAATATCAACCGAAGCCATTTCATATTTACAGAACGTATCGGTGAGAATGTAGAGCCAAAATTGCAGAGGAAGCTCTTCCATGCTCTTGGTTGCCCAAAACAAAGGGGCCACTAATGCGGCGCCACCTTCAAAGCCTGCCAGTCCCGCGACTTTTACTTTAATAATCAAACCGGTCGGAAGTTGATACTCCAAAGCCGGGAACTTTTGATACCAAGTAACTCTTTTGAGTTGGCGATAGTCGATCATTTTTCGACATGCTTCCAAATCCTCGGGCCAACACTTGCCATCTGTTGCTAAAGTCGCAATTTGCTTTATCGCAAACTCATAGGTAAAGTCGTTAGCGAGTATTGGACCCATCAAGCGGTCAGCATGTAAGTATCGGTACTTCGAACGAAATTCCTTGTCACTTCGACGTATAAGATCGTAAGTACGCGTTGGGTTTAAATCGATTTGAGCAGCCAAGTGTTGTGCGTTTGGCGTACTAAGCCTACCGTCTTTTCCAACTAGCATGTTCGGCTTCTTATCTTTTTGCTAAAAAAATCTCTGATTGCATCTTGTGAAATTCGTGAAGTCTTACGTTCGCTAGGTTCGATGCGCATGACTTGGTCCCAAGGGCCATCCTTGACGTGGGAAAGCTCTACCAGTTTAGCTGGGGCTAGCCGTCCGTATCTCGCCAAGATAAACGAAATCAGGTCGACAGTATCACTAGGGAGATTAACTTTGACGGGAGCTGTTGAACCATCCTTTAAGTTTATTGCCTTCGCCCTGCCTTCAATTGCTTCCGAGCCCCAACTCTTAAAAGAATGATAAATCGTCGAAATAACAGGACCATAATCCCAAGCTTCAAAGTCAGCATCAATAAGCTGGCGGCCAAGGGTGGCAGAATGCCACCCTTCAACGAAAAACATGATCTTTTGAAGTTTTAAGTTAGAGATCGCAATTCCACCCATCTCGCAACAGTCGAGGATGTAATTGGCAACACCTCGCGGGTCGTACTTCTGATCTTTTGGTTCAACCAAGATTACCACGTCATTACACCAAAAATGATTCCCTAGCAGGCCAGTTGTCGCAGCTAACCGACGCAATTGCAATTAGCTTAGCGGTCTGGTTTTGCCAAATGTTCCTAACATGTTCTTGTTTCCAACGCAATGGCTGGTTGGAATTTTGTGATTGGTTTCACATAGTCTCAAGTTTGGAACCCCCCTGCAACTCCCTGCGCCGCCAATGTTGCGGTAACAGCGACCCCATGCTAGACGCCACGCACCACAAAGCGGCGGCGAGACCCATGGTATCGAATCGCCTGATTTTGTTCCTCTAATCTAATGTACACGCTTTTGTTTACCCTAGTAGCTTTGGTGTGTCTTAAACGTGAGTAGACCCTTTGAGCGGATCTTATCGCATTGCCATTCCTGAGGCCGCGCAGCGCTATGGTGCCGCGCTGTTTGAGTTGGCGACTGAAGCCAAAAAGGTGGCGGGCGTTGAAAAGGACGCTAAGGCGCTCTTAGCTGCGTGGCAAACCAGCGCGGACCTGCGCAGCGCCATGATCAGCCCGCTCTTTGGGGTTGAGCAAAAGGCCGCCGCGCTTGACGCGATTGCGGCTAATCTAAAGGCGCAAAAGATCACGCACAATTTTCTCGGCCTTGCCGCTCAAAACCGCCGCTGTGGCGATTTAGGTGGCATGTTGGCGGCGTTCTTAGGCTTAGCGGCCAAAGCACGCGGCGCTGTTTTGGCCGAAGTCTCGACTGCAGAGCCCTTGAGCGAAGAGCAACTCAAGGACCTGACTGAAGCACTTGGCCGGGCCTTTAAAGGGCCGGTTGATGTAGAAACCACGCTAAAGCCTGAACTTCTTGGCGGCCTTGTCGTCAAAATTGGATCCAGGCTATTCGACGATTCTGTCAAATCTAAACTCGACGCACTTAAAATTGCGATGAAGGGGGCCTGAGGCATGGACATCCGCGCCGCAGAAATTTCCGCGATCCTGAAGGATCAGATTAAAAACTTTGGCGCCGAAGCCGCTGTTGCTGATGTTGGTACCGTGTTGTCCGTTGGTGACGGGATCGCCCGCGTCTATGGCCTCGACAGTGTCCAAGCGGGCGAAATGGTTGAGTTTCCAGGCGGCATTAAGGGCATGGCCCTCAACCTTGAGCGCGACAATGTCGGCGTCGTGATCTTCGGCGAAGACCGCGCAATCAAGGAAGGCGACACCGTTAAGCGCCTAGGTGAGATTGTGTCTGTTCCTGTCGGCAAAGGCTTGTTGGGCCGCGTGCTCAACCCCTTGGGTGAGCCCATCGACGGCAAGGGCCCCCTCGTTGGTATCGAAGCTGAGCGTAAGCAAGTGGACGTCAAAGCGCCGGGCATTATTCCGCGCAAATCCGTGCATGAGCCGATGCAGACCGGCATTAAGTCGATTGACGCTTTGATCCCCGTTGGCCGTGGCCAGCGCGAGTTGATTATTGGCGACCGCCAAACCGGCAAGACCGCCATCGCCATCGACGCCATCCTCTATCAGCGCGAAGCCCATGATAACAACGCGCCAGAAAGCGAAAAGCTTTATTGCGTCTATGTCGTGATCGGCCAAAAGCGCTCTACCGTCGCCCAGCTCGTTAAGACGCTAGAAGAAGCTGGTGCGCTGAAATATTCCATCATAGTTGCGGCAACCGCTTCTGAGCCTGCACCGTTGCAGTTCTTGGCGCCCTTCGCTGCTTGCACCATGGGTGAGTATTTCCGCGACAATGGCATGCATGCTTTGATGATCTATGACGATTTATCCAAGCAAGCGGTGGCATATCGCCAAATGTCCTTGTTGTTGCGCCGCCCACCAGGGCGCGAAGCCTATCCCGGCGACGTATTTTATCTGCATTCACGCTTGCTGGAGCGCGCTGCAAAGTTGAACGAAGACAATGGGTCTGGTTCCTTGACCGCTTTGCCGATCATCGAAACCCAAGCCAATGACGTGTCGGCCTATATTCCAACCAACGTGATTTCGATTACCGACGGGCAGATCTTCTTGGAAACCGATCTTTTCTACCAAGGCGTGCGTCCTGCGGTGAACGTGGGTCTGTCGGTTTCGCGCGTGGGATCGTCGGCTCAGGTTAAGGCGATGAAGCAAGTGGCTGGCCCGATTAAGGGTGAGCTCGCGCAATATCGCGAAATGGCGGCCTTTGCGAAGTTTGGATCGGACTTGGATGCCTCAACCCAGCGCTTGCTGGCACGTGGTGCGCGCTTGACCGAGATGCTCAAGCAAGACCAGTTCTCGCCAGTGGCCGTCGAAGATCAAGTCGTTTTGATCTATGCGGGTACCAAGGGCTATCTAGACGCTGTCGCTGTGGCTGACATCAAGCGCTATGAAGCTGAGCTTAAGGCCGCACTTCGGAGCAAATACAAAGACCTCTCTGCCGCGATCAAAGCCAAGCTTGATATCAAAGCGGACAATATCGAAGCGCGTATCAAAGCGGCCCTTGACGATTTTGCAAAGACATTTGCGTAAGCAACAGGCTGAGGAAACCAAACCATGGCGAGCCTTAAGGACTTTCGCACGCGAATAACCTCAGTCAAGTCAACGCAGAAGATCACTAAAGCCATGCAGATGGTGGCGGCGGCAAAGCTCAAGCGTGCGCAAGAAGCCGCCGAATCCGCGCGCCCCTACGCCATGAGGGTAGCGGCGACTGTGGCGAATTTGGCTGGCACCGTTCAAGGCGATGGCGCGCCCAAACTGCTGCGTGGTTCAGGTCAAGACCAAGTGCATTTGGTCGTGGTGGCAACCTCAGAGCGTGGGCTATGCGGTGGCTTTAATACGAATATTGTCAAAAAAGCCCGCGAAACGATTTTAGCGCTCGAGGCCCAGGGTAAGACTGTCAAGATACTGACCGTTGGCAAAAAAGGACGCGATCAGCTCAAACGCAGCTATGGTGAACGTATGATCGGCCATATTGAGTTTGCGGGTATACGCTCCTTAGGGGCGACCCAAAGCGCACAAGTTAGCCAATTATTGGTTGATAGGTTTCAAGCTGGTGACTTTGATGTCGCCCATTTAATCTATTCCAAGTTTAAATCCGTGATCAGCCAGATCGCCACAACCCAGCAATTGATCCCTGTTGTTGCACCTGAAGGCTTGGTCTCAGCGGATTTGGGTGGCGGGATTTATAGCTATGAGCCTGATGAAGAAGCTATTTTGGAAGCTTTGCTTCCACGGTATCTCGATAGCCAAATTCTTGGGGCTTTGTTGGAAAATGCGGCTGGCTTTTATGGAGCTCAAATGGGGGCGATGGATAATGCGACCCGCAATGCCGGCGATTTGATCAAAAAACTGACCTTGCAAATGAACCGTAAGCGTCAAGCCATGATCACCACCGAATTAACGGAAATTATTGCAGGGGCACAGGCGGTTTAAGCGATGGCAAAGGCGCTACCCTCACAGTCTTTTGTCGCTGAAGCACCCTCTGCCCAGGACCAAGAGTTTGCTGACAATATGGACGTTAATGGCACTGCTTTAATCGATTTATCACACGATCCAGACATTCTGGCACTGTGTGACCAAGCAAGGGTGGATATGGATGCCTTTGGCTACACACATGGTTCACGCATCCAAGATTTATGGCAGCGCTCCTTAGCAGTTAGAAGCCTTGCCACTTTGCCACAACTGATTGCGCCATTGGAAACATATTATGGTCGTCGGGCGATTCCATTTCAAACCTTGAATTTTAAATTTGGCAGCCAACAAGCAGCCCACTCCGATCTGATGCACTTCACGCCTGATCCGATTGAGTTCATGTGTGGAGTGTGGTTGGCTTTGGAAGATGTGCATGAAGAAGCAGGTCCACTAGAGTATTTTCCAGGCAGCCACAAATGGCCTGTTGTCACTTTGCATGATGTTGGTGCGCCGCCCAATCAAAGCCCTGAAACAAGCTATAAAACCCTTTATGAACCTGCGATGGCGGCTCAAATTGCTCGCAATAAAATCTCTGCGCGCCATGGATTGATCAAAAAAGGCCAAGCCATAGTTTGGGTTGCCAATCTGGTTCATGGTGGTGCACCCAGAAGCGACGAACTCAAAACACGCTACAGCCAAGTGACCCATTTTTTCTTTGAAGACTGCACGTATCATACCTTGATGTATCAACGCGGTAACAAGCGCAGAATTCGCCTTCCTCACGATATTCGCACGGGCCAATTTGCTCAGCCTGTGCTTCGACCAGGGGACCATCTAACACTTAGCACGAGATTACGGGCGATCTATAAACGCCTTAATCGCGTAACATTAGGTTCTTAAACCAACAGACGATCAAATAATTCTAGTCTTATCCAGTTCAGACCTGCGATAAGCCATACACCAGAAATGACCAAGGAGCCCATTATGTCTATCCATGTCAAAGGCAAGATCGCCCAAGTGATCGGCGCAGTTGTCGACGTTGAGTTTGATGGCAAATTGCCAAGCATCCTCAACGCTTTGGAAACCAGCAACCATGGCAAGCGCCTTATACTAGAAGTTGCCCAACATCTGGGCGAGAAGACCGTGCGCACCATCGCCATGGACGCTACCGAAGGCTTGGTACGTGGCCAAGAAGTTACTGACACCGGCAATCCCATCATGGTTCCAGTTGGTCCTGCCACCCTTGGCCGGATCATCAATGTGATTGGAGAGCCGATTGATGAAGCAGGTCCGATTGTTTCAGCTCAAGGCAAACGCTCGATCCATCAAGCAGCGCCTGCCTTTGTCGATCAAAAGCCAGCACCAGAAGTGCTCGCCACTGGCATCAAGGTTGTGGACTTGCTCTGCCCCTATGCAAAAGGTGGTAAGATTGGCCTCTTTGGTGGTGCTGGCGTTGGCAAAACCGTTTTGATCCAAGAACTGATTAACAACATCGCAAAAGCCTATGGTGGCTATTCTGTTTTGGCAGGTGTGGGTGAACGGACCCGGGAAGGCAACGATCTGTACTATGAAATGATCGAATCTAAAGTGAATGTTGACCCTAAGAAGAATAACGGTTCTTCCGAAGGTTCGCGCTGCACCTTGGTTTATGGTCAGATGAATGAGCCCCCTGGTGCACGCGCACGCGTTGCGTTGACTGGCCTTGCCCAGTGCGAATATTTTCGCGATGAAGAAGGCAAAGATGTATTGTTCTTCGTCGACAACATTTTCCGTTTCACCCAAGCAGGCTCTGAAGTTTCGGCCCTTTTGGGGCGTATTCCTTCAGCTGTGGGCTATCAACCAACTTTGGCGACCGATATGGGCGGCTTGCAAGAGCGCATCACCTCAACCGTCAAAGGCTCCATCACTTCGGTGCAAGCTATTTACGTGCCAGCCGACGACTTAACCGACCCAGCCCCTGCAGCTTCGTTTGCTCACTTGGATGCAACCACTGTTTTGAACCGCTCAATCGCCGAAAAGGGCATCTATCCAGCTGTAGATCCTTTGGATTCCACCTCGCGTATTCTCGAACCCCGCATAGTGGGCGAAGAGCATTATCAAACCGCCCGACGGGTTCAAGAAATCCTGCAACAATATAAAGCGTTGCAAGATATCATTGCGATTTTGGGCATGGATGAATTATCAGAGGATGACAAATTGGTGGTCTCCCGTGCCCGCAAGGTTGAGCGTTTCTTGTCTCAACCCTTCCATGTTGCTGAAGTCTTTACTGGCTCACCTGGCAAGCTAGTGTCCTTGGAAGACACCATTCGTGGCTTTAAGGGCTTGGTCAATGGTGATTATGACCATCTGCCAGAGCAGGCTTTCTATATGGTCGGCAATATGGATGAAGCGATCGCCAAAGCGCAAAAAATGGCGGCGGAGGTCGCCTAATCGCGACCCTCTGCACCCTTCTGCCCACTCCATTTTGGCAGCAGCCCTAATTCTAGGCATTAACGTGCTTAGATTCTGGTCATGGTTTGCAAACCATATATGTCATGCTAAACTCTTATCACTTATTTTGATTTGGCGAGTTAAATCATGGCCTCTCAAGGCAAACTACACTTTTCCCTCGTTTCACCAGAACGCTCTTTGTATTCGGGTGAAGTTGACCAAGTGGTGGTTCCTGGTGTGGATGGTCAATTTGGTGCATTGAGCCTGCATGCCCCCTTTATGACCGTCATTAAATCGGGGGCAATACTTATTTTGGATGGGGCTGATGAGCGGCGTATTTATGTTGGCGGGGGATTTGCGGATGTATCCGCACAAGGTCTCACCATTTTGGCCGAAGATGCGGTTGATTTGTCCAGCCTTGATACGAAGGCTCTAGAAAGAGACCTGCACAATGCCCGCGAAGACCTCCGTGACGCCAAGGATAGCTATGGGAAGGATTTGGCCCAGCGCAAGCTTGACCGTTTGGAAGCCATCCAAGCCGCTGTCTAATTGGATCAGGTAAATGCCGAGAAACAGGCGTGAACGCATTATAAATCTTAAAAATTAAGCCAAGACTTCTTCGTTTGGCTTTCTTGGGCCTCATCATCCATGTCTAAACCCGCATCATAACCAATGCCAGGATCATCAGGTACGACGGGGTGAACACCGTGCTGGTCATTGTACGGATAATGGATGGCGCTTTGGGTTAAGCTGGCCAATTGTGGAGCGGCAAGGCGCTCACCATCAGAACGTTCTAATCTTGGATGCACCAAAACGCCACGGTCACCATAGGATTCAATCAAACGTATCCAATCGGCATCCTCATAGGTAAATGCCGTTCCATCTGGGTCAAGATCGGACCAGTCAGGTTCACGTGGGGCGTTAACGCCCTTAGCCATCCATTCACGCGCCCCAGCCTCGTCGCCAGCAGCTTTGGCAGCCGCCGCCCTTAGACTTACAATCCGCGTTGTTGGCCTCTCTGCCAACAAAGGCTCAAGCCCTTGTATGGCCGCGCCATGATCTTGACTCAACAAGGCCTGCTCGACTGCTAAAATGCGGCTTTCTCGGTGCTCTGGATTAAGACGTATCAGGCCGTCGAGCCAGCGGGTCTGAGCCGCATCATCTTCCTGTATTTTCAAGTCCCGGTAGGCGATGGCCAAGGCCGGATGGGGGGTTGCTTCCCAGGCCGCCTCCAAAATCCCTGCGGCCTGCCATTGTTTGCCGGCGCTGGACAAAAGCCGTGCAGCCATCACGGCGGCGGGTGCAAATCCCGGTGTATATTTGACCGCCCGTTGGGCTAATTCTAATGCGGTTGCGGGGTCCATCAGGCGCTCTGCACGCTGCGCGGCAGCGGTTAAGACCACGCTACGACGGCGCATAGCTGTTTTTTGACCCATGAGACCACGTCTTTCAGCGTCATCGAGTGCCCCTAACGCGCCATCCCAATCTGCTGCTTGAACCCTTTGGCTAAAGAGAAATTCCGCCGGCCAAGGTGCTTTTCTTGAAGACTGAAGTGCGGTTTCTGCGTGGGAAATCGCGGCGGCCATATTGCCCCGTCTTAATGCTAATTCTGCCAGTCCACGTCGTGCTGCAACTTGATAGCCGGTACTCTGTGTTAACTCGCCATAGAGGCGCTCCCCTGCTGAACCATCCCCTGCTACCACAGCTGCTTTTGCCGCTATAAACTTGGCCACAGGCGTATCAGGGGCGAATCCTAATGCTTTTTGGGCTTGACGGCGGGCTTCGGAGATTTCGCCACTTTCAAAAGCGGCTAAGGATTGGCCAAGTGCTTCTAGGCATTTTTTACGCGCATTATCTTGCTTGGCGCGGCGCATGCGTCCAGGTAGACCTAATAGCCAAGCGATAAGACTCCATAAGGCAACCAATAAGACCGTGGTCACCAACAAGATCGCTGCAGCGACAACTGGGCTAATGGTGGTCTTCATAACGCCATCGGAATACATAATATCCCCAGGCTGAACTGCTATAAACAGAAAGCCGCCCAACAAGGCCAAACCCATAACGATCAAAGTGATTAGGCGTAGCATTCTCATGGTGTGGCCTTTTGAATGGCAGGTGGGTTAGCAGGTATTGCGACGTTGGGATATTGCCCCTTGGTAGGGCTGGTAGGGTTGGTGACAGATTGAGGGGGCCTAGAGCCGCGCTCAACAGCCCCGCGTATCGCTGCGAGCCGACTTTCAAGGGTCAGCCGATCTTGGGCCCCTTTGATCCATTGGGCGATAAGTTCAGGAGCTGGATTAATGGCTTTAACTTCTTCAAGTGCTGCTGCCAGATCGCCTTGATCCAAGTTGCTTTTGGCACGCAAAAGATTAGCCTCGGCACTGGTATCATTGGCTGTCGTGACGCGTTCTACCTTGATCATATCGGCAAACAAGGCTTTTAACCATTCGAGAATTCCCTTTGCTTTGGTAGCTTTTTGATTGCTCGCGGCTAAGGCTGCGGGTAAAGTCGCGAAGCGCTCTTGCAGCAATGCCCTGGTTGGAACGCCGGTGCGTGCAAAAGGCTCAAGTGCTTCAACTTCGCTAACCCCTGGCAAAGCTGCGCGCACGGTTTCAAACTCTGGCCAGAAGGGGCCTGGACGGTTTGCTGCTTCTACCAAATTGACAACCGCGAATGTAACCCCGGCAGAGGGGGTTAGGGCCGCTTGGGTCTGGAGTGCTTGAACCATTACTTTTAAACTGGCGATTTCAGCTTGCAAGCCAGCAATAATCGCGCCCCCAGCCCCAGTTGGATCCAAAGCAGCCAAACGGGTTTCAATGGCCGTAACCCGCCCAGCGATCCCCTTTATTTGGTTGATGACACGATCAACGGTCTCGGGAGGTTCGGCTTTAGCGTCACCTGAGCTCAGCAAGGGCTCAAATTGGGTCAGGGCCTGCACACGATTTTCTAAGGCAACCAGGCGCGCTTGAACGATCGACAATTCGACCTTGGTATTAGCCGTCGTCGAGAAAATGGGGGGTATAAGTGCATCAAGCCCAAGTGCACGCATCCAGTGTGGGTGGCTCAACGCGCTTAAGGTCACACCAGCACCACAGAAACTGGCGGCGATTGATAAGCTTAAGGCTGTGCCAAAGCCAATGCCCCGCCTAACCCGCACATGTGTCGAACTTTGGTTGGTGGGGCTTGTACTCCAAATAGGGGCGGTAGCCGCACGCAATTGTGCGTCCAAAAAAGGATCGGTGGCAGGTGATTGATCGGTTTTGGTTGACACCCTATCAGGCGAATCAGCTGAGGTTGTAGAAGTAATGTTTTCGGCCATATCTTGTTAAACTCTGCAATGGGATTTCACTCAAGACCTTGGTGTTCATAATGATGCACCAAAGCAGCATGAAGGGCTGCATCATCGGGGCTATCAGCACGAATAAATGACTTAAAATTCAAATTATCCAATAATTTAAGACAAGCTTGCGACATTCCAACCACGTTCCAGCCCGATAAATCTAACTTGGGGTTTGTTACAGCTGCGCAGAACCGGCGGGCTCCCGCTGGGGAATGGATGAGGACATAGCCCACCTTTGACCTAATGCAATCGGTCACGCGTGGTTTAAATTCGGGGTGATCATGGGTAACATAGACTTCAAGATGGCGGGCTTCAAAACCACAAGCCTGCAACATCCCTGTGACATCCCCTGCGACTTCGCGGCCACGCACATGCACCAAAGCGCCGTTGCGCGGATTGAGTCTGTCGGCGGCCAACACCGCTAAATTCGCGCCATCTCCCCCCGCTGAGATTACGTTTTGAAACCCAGCCGATATTGCGGCTTGGGCGGTGGCATCGCCAACGGCATAAAGAGGAATGACTTGAAGGGCTTGGGTCATGACCAGCGCCCGAGCTGCTGCTGCACTGGTCATTAAAAGGGCTTGTACACCATCCAAATCAATGTCTTTGGGTGTATATTCTATATGTGCTGCGGGAACTATGATCGGTTCAAACCCCAAGGTGCGCACCATTTGTGCCGTCGTGTTAGCTCCGGGCAGTGTCCTTGTGATCAAACAAACTGTCATTTCATGACATCGCCCCAGCAAAGCCATACCCGGCCATGGCTTTCACTTTAAGACCAAGTTCACGTCCCAAATCTTCAGCCTGCTCCACATTGGCCTGCTTTATGCTGCCATCGCTGCGCCACCGGCATTTGCCGTCTTCACTCAGGGCCTCGCCCACGAAGCTGAGCTGCCCATGATGATCCACTTGAGCCAAAGCGCCAATAGCGGTCCGGCACGATCCATCCAAAGCCGTTAGAAATGCCCGTTCAGCCGCCACTTCCACGGCGGTAATTGGGTCAGCAATCTGGGCAAAGGCCGCGGCCGTGGTTATGTCCCCAGTTCGCGCCGTGATCGCCAAGGCCCCTTGGCCAATAGCGGGGGGCATGATGTGCGGGTCCAGTAATATATGGGGCGTTTGGTCATAACCTAACCGGTTTAAACCAGCTGCTGCCAACAAGGTTGCATCGCAATGACCAGATTTGAGTTTGTCTAAGCGTGTCCCTACGTTGCCGCGTAAACTCACAATGGTCAAATCTGGGCGTGCATGCAAAAGCTGTGCAGCGCGGCGCAAGCTGGCAGAACCAATCACTGCCCCTTGTTTCAAGTCTTCAAGGCGCGATCCAGTCAAGGTAACCAAAGCATCGCGACGATCCTCTCGCTTTGGTCCAGGCAGCAGCACAATACCCTCTGGGACTTGGGTGGGTACGTCCTTAAGTGAGTGAATGGCGCAATCGATCCGCCCGTCCAATAAAGCATCGTCTAGCTCTTTAGTGAACAGGCCTTTCCCACCTGCCTCGCTTAAAGGCCGATCCTGAATTCGATCCCCTGTGGTGGTGATCGCAATGATGGGTAGGCGGGCTTCAATCTGATCGTCCTCTATGCCCATGGAAGCTGCCAATAGAGCACGAAGCTGGCCTGTCTGGGCCAAGGAAAGCGGAGAGCCACGAGCACCAATGCGCATGATAAGTTCCAGTGTTAAGCGTTGCATGTGACCCTAAATCATTTATCTAGACGCGCAACCAGTTCCATGAACCAGTCACCTTAGAGCGTTCACCTAGGTTCAAGGCCATCGTAATCAGGCGTTAAATCACCGTGCCGCACTCCGTTTTATACAAAGATCGCCAAATCATATTGGGATTAGAAAGCAGTTGCGATGAAACAGCTGCAGCGGTGGTGGTCTTTGAGGCTGGGCACGCGTACGTTGCCTCTAGCATCATCGCCAGTCAGATTGAAGCCCATGCCCCCTATGGCGGAGTCGTTCCTGAAATTGCTGCGCGCGCCCATGTGGCGATCATGGATCAAACCGTCCTTAAAGCCTTAGAGCAAGCACAGCTTGGCTTTACTGATTTAACAGGTGTCGCTGCAACCGCAGGCCCTGGACTGATCGGAGGCGTCATGGTTGGCCTTTTGACGGCTAAAGCCATAGCCCTTGCACAGGGTCTGCCGATGGTGGGGGTCAATCATTTGGAGGGGCACGCTTTATCACCGCGTCTGGAAGCTGACGTTCCATTCCCTTATCTCTTGCTCTTGGTTTCAGGTGGGCATTGTCAATTATTGGCGGTGAAAGGGGTTGGGGATTATCAGCGTTTAGGATCCACCATTGATGATGCAGTTGGCGAAGCTTTTGACAAAACCGCTAAGATTCTTGGCCTTGCTTATCCGGGTGGACCAGCGGTTGAACATGCGGCCCAATCGGGCGACCCAAAGCGATTTGACCTACCAAGGCCACTTAAAGGGCGCCCTGGATGTGACTTTTCTTTTGCAGGCCTCAAAACTGCGGTTGCACGCGCGGCTGCAATCCTTTCGCCTTTAAGCGCGCAAGACATCAATGATATGTGCGCCAGTTTTCAAGCTGCAATTGGTGACGTGCTGGTTGATCGAACCCGTCAAGCGATGGCGTCTTTGCCTCTGCCAGCAGAAGTGCCTGGTCGGTTTGTTGTGGCAGGCGGGGTTGCGGCCAATGAAACGGTGCGTGCGCGCTTAAAGGAACTATGTGACGAACAAGGCTGGTCTTTCTTTGCCCCTGCGTTGGATTATTGCGGGGATAATGCTGCTATGATCGCTTTGGCAGGGGCAGAGCGCTTGGCCCTTGGTTTATCGGATGGCCTAGGCGTACACGCGCGCTCACGCTGGCCGCTCGACGGCGATGCTGCCCATGCTGCACCTAAGTTTAAAACGGGTCGTAAAGGCCCAAAAGTTTAAAACACGTTGACTCAGGGTTTCGACTTTATGATATTTCTTACTTATGATATTTCTTAGCGATGAATGAAGCTAAGATCAAAGGCCCTGCGTCTTACTTTCCCGCTATTGAGAAGCAATATGGGCGCCCCATTGCTGAATGGAAGTCTCTGGTGCGGGCTGCACGCCCAGCCAAGCACATGCAACTTGTCTCCATGTTGAAGGAGCAATACGGAATGGGACATGGCCATGCCAATGCTATTGTTGCTTATTGTCTTTCAGAGGGCGATAGTGAGGTGCCCACAAGGGGACGAGATGGAGAATAGTTGGGGACGAGAGGGGAGCCATAAATGCCAAATAGGATTGCTCAAACAGGCGCACTTTCCTATCCATATGGCCTTCGATCAGGCCATAGACATTGCGTTGCTGCATCCTTTTGCATGGCCAAGCGTGGATAGAACTTGTCCATGATCGTTATGGCGGGTTCTAGCTCTTTAACTTAAGACCGTCACACAGATTTTAGC
The DNA here is from genome assembly GCF_030158815.1 of Candidatus Phycosocius spiralis. Lineage (GTDB taxonomy): Bacteria > Pseudomonadota > Alphaproteobacteria > Caulobacterales > Aquidulcibacteraceae > Aquidulcibacter > Aquidulcibacter spiralis. The sequence continues at coordinate 92,206 of NZ_BPFZ01000007.1, read as the reverse complement.
CGCAGGCATCTTGAAACGTCAGACCTGCGGCCACTTTGGTGTCGAATTCAAAAAAAATGCCGCCAGAGGGGGAGTTCTGGCGGCACTGGGTTACGTCTATCTTGGGGTAGAGTCTTTGAATTGCATAGGCTTAATAGCCGGCAACACGAACAGCTAATTGGCTGATTGGCGTCAATACCACCGCCACACAAAGGCTGGCTAGGATTAGGCTCCAAGCAGATGGAAAAGAATCATGAGAGGTCATGGAGAGGTTCCGTTTCTTTGTTTCTTATTGTTTTATATAAGTGCACACAATATGCTTGTCAATGAATGATTTGCATATTATTCATTATTTATCAGTCAAGCCCGTTGCCAGCAGACCTGCTTTCATACTCTGGCGATATTCTGGAGGAATTAGCGCTTGATCAGGCCCTTAAAGATCAGATCCATCGTGCCTTCCAATTCACGTCGCAATGTGTCAAGAGAAAAGCAATTATGCAATTGTGGATAGCGGAACTTCATAGTTGCGCATTGTATCATCTCTGCAAGCCTGTTGATATCTTCATTGGGCGCAAATAAACCATCTTCAATGCCGTCTTTCAAAATGCTTGACAAATACACACGTTCATTCGCCAGCCTGCGATTGACATAAGATGGCCGCTCTCGCCCAATGGCTTGGGCAAGCTCAAAAATCTTTTGGCTCTCGTCAATCATGGTGAAAGTATAATCTAAAAGTGCACGGTGATGCTCAATCAATCGCTCAGCTGCCGATTTTGGCAAAGCGCCAATAGACGCCATCATCGCTTCTTCATCAGATTCATGGGCCAAGGCATAAGCTTCAGCAATGTCAAGTTTAGAAGGGAAAAATCGATAGAGATTGCCAGTAGACATTTTAAGATCAGCTGCGATCTCAGACATAGTCGTCTTGGCATAGCCATAATGCTGGAAACGTCGCCCAGCAGCTGCTAAAATTTTTTGCCGGGTCTGCTCTTTATCGTCCATATCCATAGTCTAGACTTAAAATGATGAACAATCAACAAAATGTTCAGTTTTTACAAAAGTGACGCCAGCGTCAAATATACTTCGAAATAGGGACTTAAATGGCGAAGATTGGGATTGTTGGTGGAGGGGCTTGGGGGACCGCTTTAGCGCAAGTTGCTGCGCAAGCCGGTCATGATGTTACGCTTTGGGCGCGTGAGGCAGAGGTGGTGGCCAGTGTGAATTCCACGCAAACCAATCAGATGTTTCTGCCCAATATTGGCTTATCATCGGCCATAAGCGCAACAGGAACTCTGGCCGATCTGAGAAACGCCGAGCTAATTTTAGCGGTGGTTCCCGCGCAATTCATGCGCCAAGCTCTGATAGAATTGCAAGGCTTTGTACGTCCTGATCTCCCTATAATCTTATGCTCCAAAGGAATAGAGCAAGGCACTCACAAGCTGATGACTCAAGTGTTGGAGGATGTTTTTCCCCAAGCTTGTGGGGCAGTTTTATCGGGGCCAAGCTTTGCCAAGGATGTGGCCATTGGCTTGCCGACAGCTGTAACATTGGCCTGTCAAAATCCCAAGATCGGAGCCGATCTAGTGCGCATGATCGGCATCGCAACTTTTAGACCTTATTTATCGCTTGATCTGATTGGTGCAGAAATAGGTGGAGCAGTTAAAAATGTGTTGGCAATAGGGTGTGGTATGGCGCAAGGTAAAGGCTTAGGTGAAAGTGCGCGGGCTGCATTGATCACGCGCGGCTTTGCCGAAATGACCCGATTGGGCGTGGCGATGGGGGCAGACACGCGAACCTTAGCTGGACTATGTGGACTTGGCGATCTGGTTTTAACGTGTTCCAGCACCAACTCACGCAATTTTGCGCTCGGATTAGCACTTGGGCAGGGCCACTCACTCCAAGCGGCCTTAGCAGGCAAGCAAAGTGTTGCTGAAGGTGCGGCCACGGCTCCTGCCTTGCTTGATCTTGCTTCCAGCTACCAAACTTCGATGCCGATATGTGAAGCTGTGGCTGCGGTCTTGTCTGGTCAAGTCGATGTTGGCCAAGCCATTGGTCAATTACTATCGCGACCCTTTAAGCATGAGACAGATTAATGGCGCTCTTTATCGTAACCTGCTTGGACAAGCCCAGCTCCCTGGAGCTTCGCCTCGCAACCCGCCCCGACCATTTAGCCTATATAAGACGATGTGGCCAAGGGGTGAAATTGGCAGGACCAATCCTATCGGATCCTGAAAGAAGGCCCATTGGCTCGCACTTTATAGTGGATGTGGCCGATCTGGAAGAAGCGAAAGCTTTCGCGCAACAAGACCCCTATGCTTTAGTTGGTTTGTTCGAAAGCCAAGTGATCCATCCATTTCAAATCACCATCGGGGCACTTGTCGAATAGACCCAGTCGAATATACCCAAACGTCAAACGCCCGGTCCCAGGGACCGGGCGTTCAGACAATGTATGCACAAGGCATCGTGTCTGAGCCGGAGACTAAACCAGCGAATTGAACAAATACTGGATCTGCAGGCGGGGGGACGACGCCGATCCAGTATCTTACGTCCATGAGTGATACAATAGACACAATAAAAAAGAAAAGCAAGATTAAAAGTAATTAATTCTTGCGTGTGATGCATTTATCACAACAAATCACGGGTTTGGTATTTGGCGGGTAAGTTTTAAAGAATTGAGATGACGTCAAGGGAGCCAATTCGTCTGGGACGGCTTTGGTGCAGGCCCTGCCTTCCCCAAAGGCCTAGCTCCATTATTTGTGGGCGATTTGACGGGTCAAGTCCGCTTCGCGCCCCTGACGCGGGTTTGGTTCTTTAGAACCAAGTTGCGCGTTAAAATTAAGAATTTAGGTCCGCGTCTTTTAAGTAGAAAAGAAGCGGACCTAGGGCGGCAGCTTTCCAAAGGAAAGCTGGACTTGACGCGACAAAACGCCCGGTCATGCTTGTTAAGCGGTTTTGGGCCACAATGGGCACCAAAAGCGCGTCTAAGTCTCTTGGGTTTAGGAAGCCTCAAACTTCGACATGATAATCTTTGCCCAAAAACACTAATTCTTCGGATCATATCGTTTTTGTGGACCTGGGGCTTGAAATAAGCTGCCATCGATCGGGCCTTTGGACTGTGGATCTAACAAAGTCACCTGTGTCACACGGCCTTGGCGGTCGGTGATGGTCCATTCCCGCAAGCTCTCGTTGGCCTCATCATAGATCACGGTCAATTCACCATCGGCTTGGCGTGCCTTGTCGCGCAACGTCACCTTCAACAGGCTGCCCTGACGCACAAGTCCTGTTAACGCCACATCTTGTTCTAAATTCACATTGGACTTGAGCAAAAAATAAAGCGGGGTTTTGCGCAGGGGATAGCGATCGGTTGTGCGCAGCTTACGGTCTTGCAGGCTAACGGTGCTGCCATCGCTGATCAGTAATAAGGGTGAAGGCGCATCATATTCAAACCGCACTTTGCCCGGGCGCTGTAACCAGAAACGGCCTGCCACCAAGCTGCCATCCGGGTTGGTTTGACGAAACCTGCCAGAAAGACGGGTGATCGCATTGATCGATTGGCTCAGCCGCACGATCACCGCGCTACGTTGATCGGCACCAATGGCTTGGGCTTGCGCGCCATGGGGCAGCAATAAAGTGGCTGCTGCCACGAGTAATGATCGTCTATGCATGGTTGAACCTTGGGCTGGTCTTACGGCAAATGTAAGGCTAACACCGCTTCGGCATTCACCCATGATCAGGCAATAGAATTTCGCGTTTGCCCGCATGATTGGGTTGGCTGATCATGCCTTCTTGCTCCATGCGTTCAATCAGGCTTGCTGCGCGATTATAACCCAAAGAGAGACGCCGTTGCAGATAGGACGTGGAGGCTTTACGGTCGCGCGCCACGATGGCGACTGCGCGGTCAAAAAGATCATTTGATCCCGCCAGACCCTCAAATTCACCGCCATCGCCATAAGGGCCATCTTCATCGGCGTCGGCCGTGATTTCGTCAAAATATTCCGGTGCGCCTTGCGCTTTCAAGCTTGCGACAATTTCTTCCACCTCTTGATCGGCCACAAACGGGCCATGCAGGCGGCGCATTTTTCCGCCTTGGGCCATGTAAAGTAAATCGCCTTGACCCAATAATTGCTCTGCGCCCTGCTCACCCAAAATGGTGCGGCTGTCGATCTTGGAAGTGACCGAGTAAGAGATACGGGTTGGAAAATTGGCTTTAATCGTGCCGGTGATGACATCCACCGAAGGACGTTGGGTGGCCATGATGAGATGAATACCCGCAGCGCGCGCCATTTGCGCCAAGCGTTGTACGGCCCCTTCAATATCCTTGCCAGCCACCAGCATCAAATCGGCCATCTCGTCGATCACCACGACGATATAGGGCATATGGTCAAGCTCAAAGGTCTCAGTCTCATAGATCGGCTTGCCGGTTTCGCGGTCCCAGCCGGTCTGCATCGTGCGTGAAAAGGTTTCTTGATTGGCCAAGGCTTCGGCGGCGCGTTGATTATAGCCCGCAATGTTGCGCACGCCGATCTTTGACATTTTACGGTAGCGATCTTCCATCTCGCGCACCGCCCATTTAAGGGCTGCGACCGCTTTCTTGGGATCGGTCACAACCGGGGCCAACAGATGGGGGATGCCGTCATAGACCGAAAGCTCCAACATCTTAGGATCAATCATGATGAAGCGGCATTGTTGGGGCGTCATCTTATAAAGAAGCGACAAGATCATGGCATTGATCCCGACCGACTTGCCAGATCCTGTGGTCCCTGCAATCAATAAATGCGGCATGCGGGCAAGATCAGCAACTGAAGGTTCCCCACCGATGGTTTCGCCTAAAGCCAAAGGCAATTCTTGACGGCCATTCTCATAATCATGGGTCGAGAGCAATTCGCGCAGATAGACCGTTTCACGCCGTGCATTGGGTAGCTCAATCCCAATCGCGTTGCGGCCAGGAACCACGGCAATTCGGCATGCTTGCACGGACATGGAGCGCGCAACATCATCGGCCAGCCCAATCACGCGCGCTGATTTAACCCCAGCTGCTGGTTCTAATTCATAAAGCGTCACAACTGGGCCCGGACGTACGTTTAATATCTCACCTTTGACGCCAAAATCGCTTAAAACCGTCATCAACAGGCGGGCATTTTGTTTCAGCCCCGCTTCATCATGATGGGTAACGCGTGGCTTGGGCTTGGCCAATAGATCAAGGCGTGGCAGCTGGAACTTGGGTCCAGTAGTATATATGGGCAATTCGCCTTGCGCCTCGCGTATGGCACGTGGTGATTGCTTAGGGCTTTTAGGGAGTTCAACTGGAATATCCTCATCGAGAAAATCTGCGGATAAAGGACCAACCTGTTTGGAACTTGCGCCATGGACTTCAGGCCCGCGCCATTTATCACGGGCAAGGCTTGATCTAGCATTTGGGGGAGCAAAGCGGGCGGCAATGGCTGCGATATCGTTTGGATCTGTCGGTTCAAAGCGCGATGAGAGCGCGTTTATTCGCTGCTGGGCTGTGGTGCGTTTAGAGCTCGTTAGGCTTCGCGCGAGTGTATTAAGACCGACCAGTAGGCTAGCCCATAAGGATGATAAGGCTTCAACCACCGCATTAAAATCAGACCGCTTGAGCTGTAAGGCTACCCCGCCACACACCAAAGCGCCCACAAGCGCTAACACCGCGCCAAATCCTTGGCCACCTTGTGTCCCTGAAAAGGGCAAAGCCAGCAGATCTAACAGCCAATCACCAATCAGGCCCCCAAGGCCTGCGCGCATTGGCCAACCTTGAGCATTAGGCAAGCCAGAAACTGCCGCAGCAAACAAAAAAACACCAAGGCCCGCGAGCCAACTCCGCAATCTAATGTGCGCAACCCCACCAGGCCCTTTGAGTATCGCAAGGAGGCATAATGCGATCAAAGCCAGCAAAGCAGGAATAAGTGCGATACCCAACACCTGGAGCACAAAGTCGGCTAGGATTGCACCGGGTTGGCCTAACCAATTGGTGGGCTCTTTGGCACCTGAAACATTCCAGCTTGGGTCACGGGCGTTGAAAGTCATCGCCGCCACACTGAGGACAGAACCACCCAAAACCCCAGCGCCAAGCAGAACATCGCGCCTTATGCGATGAAGCCACCCAATGCCTTCCGTTTTCATCCGCAAGCGTGCGCCCATGATCTATCCCCATCTATTCCCGATGATCTTTTTCTTTACGCCCTTTGGAGGCTTGTGATTTAGAGATACAAAGGGTTAGTGTGGTTATCACCCCGTTAAATTAACTGATTGAATTGGATATAAGCCGACGAATTTGACAGTTTTTGGTACTGTTCATTCAGATCACCATCGTGAACCACTTGAATGCCAAACTGGCTTAAACAACTCAGTATCGGTCAAGATTGGTCCAAAAACCAAGATAGTATGCATACTTGCTTTGTTCGCTTGGCGATGCTTGCGCCTAAATTGCATGAATTTTGGCAGTGTTTAGCTATCTCAAGTCATCAGGCTACAAGCATTACAAGCCCAAAGATGGGCTAAGTTTTAAAAGACAAAGCATCAACCATGATTGACTGACCTACTTAGTCAAGTTTGTAATGCAATCATGCCGAACCTTAGTTTCGCTTCGCGCTCCAAGCCATTAGAAAGTTACGCCCGTCCGACAAGGTTTGCCCTTGGATCAAGGAATTGTTTCGGATCCGGCCGGAATGCCAATAGGTCCCCGATTGATCAGAAGTTCGCCCTGCAAAAATCAAATCATTGCCTTTGACGATATAGCGTCCATTCTGGATCTCGCTGCCATAAAAGGTGCCTTTGAACGTGCCTGCCGTTACTTCGCTGACCACAAATTGGGTTTTGCTCGGCTCACTATTGGCTTGAGAAAACAAAGACACGTCCCAAGAGCCAATCAAGCTTGATGGAGTGGGGGCGATTTCAGCTTTTACTTCGGCCTCATTGACATCTATGCTGATGCATCCTGCCAAAACACTCGTCAAAGCAAGGGCAAAAACAAACGCCCTATTCAGTTTTTTAATCATAACATCACCTTGTAAAAACAACTTCATCCGCCACGGTGCGACAAACCAAATCATGGTGCCAGATGCAGCCATGGCTGACCAGTTAAAACCTTGTAAGGTGTCGTTTGCACGAAACTTGTAAAGTGTCGTTTGCACGAAAAATGAGGATTAGATTCCCAATTTATCTTGACACAATAACATATTTGTGATCGCTATCAATAAAGAACTTAAGCCATCTCCCAGTTGGGCGCGCGATGATAAGCGCTAGGAATTAGCGCCCAATGATTGGCGCCATTTAAAGGTGCCATTAATTAGATGCCATAGGTCTTGGCAAAAAAGGGGGATCATTGTTTCCTGAGGGGTCATAGGAAACCGATGCCAATCGGGTTTTAGCATTTCCAAAAATTTTTAGTCAGAAAATCTCTGGCAAAAATAATCTCTGGCAAAAAAATCTGACATATTAGGAGCCCGACATGAGGTGCTCAACTATAGTCACGTTCTTGTAACAAAACCTGATCACAACTGAAGATCCAAGAGAATTCCTACAAGAGTATTGATGTATGACACAATGAGTAGATTGTTACAAAATGGGCTTATGGTTTACCAAGAAACTTGCCCGCGCAGGCGAGCCGCATTGCGTAATAGAGTATAGAAAACCAGCTTAACCATAGAGACAGGAGGGAAATGTCGATGAAACGCAACGGAAAGTTAATGCGTGCAGCTCTTGCTGCTTCAGCTTGGCTGATGACTTCTGGTCTCGCTCCTCAAGCACAGCCACGGATTACTGTCGAGGACCTGGCATTGTGCAGTTCTGAGATCGCTGAATTTCATCGGGCAGACATTCGTTACCGCCAAAAGTCGGCGGACGAAATTTGCGCCAAGGCGAGGGATAATTCGCTTTATGCACCAAGATGCCGTGAGCTGACCGACAAGGCCAATCTGTCCGCCGGCACCAGCGATATGGCATGGTACATCAGAGGGAATGATCACGATGATGACGATTGTCAGACGTCGTCTTACCCTTGCTACAGCTACAAAACCGATACAGCTGATCTTAATCTGGATACTCCCGATGCCGAGGCGTTAAACCGAAGAACGGCAGCTGGGGAATTTGATCTTCCGACCGAAGCAGAACGCAAAAATGGGCACCCAGATTTCGCTAAGCAGTATATGCAAGTCTGTTTGGCGCGAATCTGGGTAGCAAAGAAGGATGGGGTTGCGTTCACACCGTTTGGCACCCAACAGGTATCTTTAACGCCAAAGATCAGCACCGGTTCAAGCGCTCAATCGGGCGCTGGTTCTGGCGGCGATTCTGCGTGCGCGGATTCGCCTGACGCCACCCTTGAACGCGTCAGAAAAGAGGTGGACGATTACTTGCGCCAGAACTCAATCACGCCGCCGGCCATGGGTGGAGTAGACGCCGTCACGTCCCTCGCAGAAACTCAGTTTTTTATGCACTTATCCTCGACATACCTCAAGCAGATCGAGCTGCACCGCGCGTGTCTGGGGACGATATATGCTTCCACAAAAGCTGAATTTGAAGAATATTTCAAGAATTCCGTGCAGATGTGCCGCCAACTGTCGAGCAACCCGTCTGATTGTTCGCCAATCGTGCCTTTGACTTCAATTGCCGCTTCGCAGTCATCACCGAATGACCAAGGTGACAAGATCGCCGCCTGCACCAAAGAGGCAACCCAGCTACAATTGAGTTCCCAGAAATGGTCCGGCAATGTTAATGACATATCGGCACGACTGGGCTTGATGCAGCGCGATTTATTCCAAGGCCGCTGTGCCGGTCATCCAGAAGCAGCCGCCTATATTGCCGGCGCTAACAAAATGATTGGATATGGCGGTAATCCAAGTGCTGTTAGTGGGGCTCCACCAATGGGCAGCGCCTCGGGATCATCCCCTACATTAACGACTGCAGGTCATGACACGTCTGCTTCGTCCACCAGTAGCTCAACGGATTCAAGCGTTCAAGATTTTCCAATTCCCGACAGGAACGATTGTTTGCGAGTTATAGAACAAACCCGTGGCCAGGAATGCGGGCGACCTAATTCTCTGTTGGTCAAAATCAAAAATATATGTCCTCAAACCCTACGGATGCACCTTTGCGTGTTCAACAGTAAAGACAAATCTTGGGAGTGTGGTTCTTCAACGGGGCGTGCTGGGGAACGCGATATGGATGATGTACTTCAATATGCCTGCGATTCCGATGGTCGGTTTATCTATGCCGCTTGCAGTGAGGAGGCCATAAAGGGAAAATACCGAAACGACAATTGCGGCGGTAATCCCAATAAGGCTGGCAAGCATGCGATGTTACCGCCCAATTGATTTCGTTATAATCGCTAGGCAAGGTTGGCTGGCCAAGGTTGGCTAGCTTAGTAAAACCATATAAAGTTAAGCCTATTGATTGGTAGAGGGATGATTTCACAATGGCTTATTCACGCAGAACGCTTTTGGGTGGTTTGGTTGGCGGGCTGGGTGGCTTCTCTCTTCCAATTGTGGTGGGCAATGCGATGGGTGGCGCGCTAAGCGCTGCGGATCAAGCCTTTTCAAAACTTGCAGTGAGCTGGCTCGACCAATCCATGCGGTTTAATCCCGTTGCGGCAACTGCCATTGGTGATCACCGCTTTGATGCCTTAATGACCGACTTTAGCCCCAAGGGGCGCGCCGCCGCGCTCGATTTTGCCAAAACGACGCTTCGAGCGCTCAAAGCAATTGACTCAGAATCGTTGTCACGGGCCAATCAAGTCGATGCCTCTATGTTGGCAAATGCTTTGGAGTCGCAGATTTGGACCACTGAAATTGGTCAGGACTGGGCTTGGAACCCACTGGTTTGGCAGGAAGTCGCAGGCGGGGCGATTTATAGCTTGATGGCGCGTGAGTTTGCGCCCTTGCCCACCCGCCTCATCCGTGCAACGGCACGCATGAACGCCATACCCGCGTTTTTGGCAGAAACCCGCGCTTCGTTGGTGCCAGCACGCGTGCCAATGCCCCATGCGGTGACCTATGCCGCGCAAAACAAGGGGCTGAAATCGATCCTTTCAGAAATGATCACACCAAATTTGTCGGCGTTGGAAGGCAAAGATCGCGCGGCTTTGGAAGCGGCCATGGCGGTGTTTAGCGCGGCCATTGATAGCCACCAAAGCTGGATTGAGACGGTTTTGGTTCCTGCCGCACAAGGTGAGTTTCGTGCCGGGGCCGCGCGGTTTGATCAACAATTACGCTATACTTTGCTGTCGCCCTTAAGCCGTCAAGACATTCGCACCCGCGCCGAAGCGGCGGTGATTGAGGTGCGTGCAAAGATGTACCATGCCGCATGCATGGCGCTCAAAGGGGTCGCCGATGCGCCACCAACGCCTGCCAATCCAACTGATGCGCAACGCCAAAATGCCATTCGCGCCGCCCTTGACCTCGCAGCAGCCGATCGGCCCGCGCGTCATGCATTGGTGGAAACCTCGACCAAAGCGACCCAGATTGCGCGCGAATTTGTTGTTGCTAAGGATTTGATCACGCTGCCCGAAGGACCGGTTCGCATCATTTTGATGCCAGAGTTTCAGCGTGGCTTTGCCGTTGCTTATTGCGATAGCCCAGGCCCACTCGAAAAGCATTTGGACACGTTTTATGCCGTCTCCCCCATCCCTGATGAGTGGAGTGAAGAGCAAGCGATCTCCTTCACGCGCGAATATAATCGCCGGGCCATTCAAGATATTGCGGTCCACGAAGCCATGCCTGGCCATTATGTGCAGATTTTCCATGCCAATGCCTATCCCTCAATCCTGCGCGCGGTTTTAAGCTCTGGCTCCTTTGTCGAAGGCTGGGCGGTTTATGGGGAAACGATGATGGTAGAGGAAGGCTTTATGGCGGACGACCCCCTCTACCACCTCACCCAATTAAAAATCCTTCTGCGCGCTATTTCCAATGCCATTATCGATCAAGCCATTCATGTCGATGGGTGGAGTGAGGCCCAAGTCATGACTTTCCTGACGCAGACCGCCTTCCAAGAAGAACGCGAAGCTGCGGGCAAGTGGCGGCGTGCCCAGCTGTCCATAACCCAATTGTCGACCTATTTTGTCGGCTTTAGTGAACATATGGAGGCGCGCGCCGCGGCTAAAGCCAAGCAGGGCAGTGCTTTCTCGCTTAAGGCCTATCATGATGGGATTTTAAGCTTTGGTTCCCCGCCTGTACGCTATGCCCGCGCTTTATTATTGGATGAGGCGATCGTTTAAGCGGTTTTTGGCACCAATGTGATCAAGGGCTGGGGAAGGCCTGCTTGGCTAAAGGCTTTGGCAATGGCTTTTTGGCTGTCATAAATCACCTGCCAATAATGATCATGGTGGCAAAAAGGCCGCACGATCAGCTTGGGGCCTGCTTCACTAAATTCAATCACCTCAAGGGTCGGGGCGGGCTCTGCACACACATTGGGTATGGCTAAAAGGGTCGCGCGCAGCAAGGTGATCGCGCTGTCGGGTTCAAGGGTGGCTGGCAATTGAGCGCGCATTTCAACTGCCCGGTATGGATTGGCTGAGTAGTTTTGGATGATGGCGGTAGAAACCGCATTGTTGCCAATGATGGTTCGCACATGCTCGGTCGAATTAAGGGTGGTCGAAAAGACGCCGATTTCAAGGACGGTGCCGGTGATCCCATTAACGGTCACAACATCGCCAACTTTAAATGGCTTAAACAGGATCAAAAAAACCCCAGCCGCGAAGTTGGCCAATAGTCCAGACCACGCTGCCCCAATTGCCAAGCCCGCTGCCGCCACCAAAGCGGCCAGACTTGTGGTTTCGATCCCAAACACATTGAGGATCGCGATAACCAAAAAAATATTGAGCCCAATAGAGATAATCGCCCCGATCCACATCTTGATCGTGGGGTCCATTGGGTTCAGCACCAAGGCGCGCCGCACCGCCTTTTGGAGGAGGCCAATGACAAAGCGACCGCCCACCCATAACGCAATCGCGCCCAATAATTTCATGCCCACGGATAGGGCCATCGGCAGTAGATAGGTTTCGATCTGGTTCATTGGGGGCATGTCATTTCATAGCTGGAGATAAACGGTGGGGGCGGCTATCTCAGGGATTGGCCGAATGCGCGTTACTTATGCGCATCAGCATAAGCTTTGAGGACTTGTTGCATTTTCTTGATATGGCCCTTGCCGTCGCTCTGCTTAAGAAAGAAATCATAGACTTCTGAATTGAGCCGCAGGTGCACAGACTTACGTGGTGTCGGCTCTTGTATAACAGCGTCTGCCCAAAACGCCGAGCCAAGATCAGGTCCGTCTGGCGCTTCGGGATCATGCAACAATTGCCCGCGTGCGCGCATGGATTTGAGGTCATCCAGTGTTGCTTCTTTCATAGTGTTCCCTTTCACGTCGTCCTGACCTCCAAGCCGTGATCAGGCGGTATTTGCCGTCTCGGATCGTGTAGATAAGTGTGAAATAATCTAATTCCACTTTACCAATCGCTATCCAGCGCACTTCGCCGTAATCTTTTCTGTTGTCGATTTTTGTAAGGATGGGGCCTTCAAAAATCAGGGCTGCATATAACAAGTCTACGCTGTGTTCCTTGAGAACCCGATCTCGCTTTTTTTCGTCCCATTGAAAGACGATGCGTTCTTGGATGTTCTGCGTGGTTCGCTTCAGTCAATTAACTCCGGCGATTAGAAATGCTGCATCTGATTTTGTGTATCTTATTTGTGTACACAAATCAACCCAAACCCTACCCCGCGCCACCCACAGTCAAGCCGCCAATGCGCAGGGTCGGTTGGCCAACGCCGACGGGGACGGATTGGCCCGCTTTGCCGCAGGTTCCCACGCCATGGTCGAGGGTGGCGTCATTGCCAATCATAGAGATTTTTGTCAGCGAAGTTGGCCCGTCGCCTATCAGGCTCGCCCCTTTAACCGGGGCGATGATCTTGCCATTTTCAACCAAATAGGCCTCCGTGCATTGAAACACGAACTTGCCGGATGTAATATCGACCGAGCCACCGCCAAAATGGGTGGCGTAAATGCCGCGCTTTAAGCTTGTGATAATTTCGTTTGGATCAAGCGCACCTGATTCCATCATCGTATTGGTCATGCGCGGCATCGGGCTATGGGCATAGCTTTCGCGCCGTCCATTGCCGGTCGGCACAACGCCCATCAAGCGGGCATTCATGCGGTCCTGCAGATAGCCGACCAATATCCCATCCTCGATCAAAACCGTGCGCTGGGTGGGCGTGCCTTCATCATCAATGGTCAAAGAACCACGCCGATCCGCCAATGTGCCATCATCTACCACTGTCACGCCGGGCGAGGCGACGCGTTGGCCAATTTTGCCCGAAAAGGCACTGGTTCCTTTGCGGTTAAAGTCCCCTTCAAGGCCATGCCCCACTGCTTCATGGAGTAAGATACCAGGCCAGCCTGGGCCTAAGACCACATCCATCTCACCCACAGGTGCCGGGACTGCGTCTAGATTAACCAGAGCAATGCGTAACGCTTCATCGGCTAAGGCTTTAAGATGGCCCGCTTCGATCCATTGGCTATAGTCCGTGCGCCCACCTGCCCCGGCAGAACCTGTTTCGCGCCGCCCATATTTTTCTGCGGTGACCGAGACATTGACCCGCACCAAGGGGCGGATATCGGTGCGAATATCGCCATCTGGGCGCATAATCGCGATCTCTTTGCGTGAGGCGGCCAAGGATACCGACACCTGTACGACGCGGGGGTCTTTTTCGCGCAAATAATAATCAATTTGCGCCAAGGTCGCGATTTTGGCTTCAAAGGCTGGTGCCGCTAATGGGTCAGCATCGCTATACAGTTTTGCATTGGTGCGCACCGGGGGCAGGGCCAAAGTACCGCTATGGCCGCGTTTGGCGATGCTGGCCGCTTTGGATGCCCGCGTCAGGGAAGCTGATGAGATTTCATTGGCGTGGGCATAGCCTGCGGCCTCTCCCGCCACGACGCGCAGTCCGAAGCCCCCATCGGAATCATAGCTTGCTGATTTTAAGCGCCCATCATCCCAAACAAAGCTTTCCCCGCGCGCGCGTTCTAAAAAGAGTTCGCCATCGTCCGCGTGATGCAAGCCATCCTTTAAAATGGCTTCAGAGCCAGCAGCAAATGCCAGCTCGCTTAAGGGTGCCAAGGCTTGATCGGTCATGCGATTTCCTTTTGTAGGCCTTTAAGATTAAGCCTTGTTGGCCTCAATGCAAATGCCAAGCACAGCCTCAAGCAAGCACACCAAAGATGCCCTACTGAATGCAATCCTGTTTCCTGTGAGTTGGCCACCTTTCCCCGAAGGGGGGTGGCGTGTTATGCGCTTGGCGGATTGAGGCAAGGATAGATTTGCCCTGCGACAAAGTGTGCGCACAATCACGCGTGACTTTTGGTCTATGCGCGCTAATTAAGCGTCAATCAGTCGCGCTGTAGAATGGGTGCAATAAGGGAGTTATGACATGCGACGTTGGCAAACAGCGGGATTGGCTGCACTTATGGGCGCGGCCACAATCGTGCAGGCAGCATGGGCCGATCAACCGGTTGATAAGGGTTTAGGTTTACAGCCGCCTGTTACCGAAGTGGCCCGCGATATTACGTTTTTCCACAATCTGGTATTGTTGCCGGTCATTGTTGCGATTTCGGTTTTTGTTGCAGGGCTGTTGGCCTATTGCATCATCCGCTTCAACAAGCGCGCGAATCCTGTTCCAGCAAAATTCACCCATAACACCACGATTGAAGTGGTTTGGACTTTTATCCCGGTTTTGATTCTGGTCGGTATCTCACTTTTTTCCTTCCCGCTTCTCTACAAAGAAGATCAAACCCCCGCTAAATATGACATGACGCTAAAGGTGACCGGCCACCAATGGTATTGGAGCTATGAGTATCCAGACTATGATGGCATTGGGTTTGATGCCAATATTTTGGCCAAGGACGAGGCAACAGCCGCTGGCAAGCCATATCTTTTGGGCACCGATAATGCTGTAATAGTGCCAGTCAATAAAACCGTGCGCGTTCAAGTTACCGCTTCTGATGTTATTCATTCGTGGTCGATGTCTTCCTTTGGTGTGAAGATGGACGCAGTTCCAGGCCGTTTGAACGAAGCTTGGTTCAAGGTTGAAAAGCCTGGCACCTATTTTGGTCAATGTTCTGAAATCTGCGGCGTAAAGCACGCTTATATGCCGATTGAAATCAAAGCCGTTCCCCAAGCTGAGTTTGATGCTTGGGTCGCGTCACAAAAATCAGCTGCTACTGGCGCAACCAATCCTACAGCGGCCCAGTTTGCTGCAAATGCACCTTCTACGGCCATATCGGCCCAAGCCAATTAAATCTCAGGGACATAGTGAACATGGCAAGCACTGCTGCGCATCTTGAAGCCCCCGCGATGGCGGATTTGACGGACCGCCCTTCGGTCTACAATCCTCTCCGTTGGCTTTTGTCGACCAACCACAAAGACATTGGCACCATGTATCTGGTGTTTGCGATTTTCGCAGGCATTTTTGGTGGTGCCTTATCTGGAATGATCCGGATGGAGTTGATGGAGCCCGGCCTGCAATTTTTTGGCGTCACCGGCGATCCAACAGCCCAAGGGCCTTGGGGCAACGCACACAATTACAATGTGGTGGTCACCATGCATGGGTTGATCATGATCTTCTTCATGGTCATGCCTGCCATGATTGGCGGCTTTGGCAATTGGTTTGTGCCTTTACATATTGGTGCGCCCGATATGGCCTTCCCACGGATGAACAACATCTCGTTCTGGCTTTTGCCTTTCTCCTTTGCTTTGGGCGCGCTTTCCATGATTGTGCCAGGTCAAGGGGCAGATCCAGGCTTTGGCGGGGGCTGGGTTCTTTATCCACCCTTGTCAACCTCAGGCCATAATGGGCCTTCGATGGATTTGTTGATCTTATCGCTTCACATTGCAGGCATCAGCTCGATTTTGGGTGCGATCAATTTCATCACCACCATTTTCAACATGCGCGCACCGGGCATAACTTTGCACAAAATGCCCTTGTTCGTATGGTCGGTTTTGGTCACAGTTTGGTTGTTGTTGTTGTCCTTGCCTGTTTTGGCAGGTGCGATCACCATGCTTTTAACAGACCGAAACTTTGGCACGGGCTTCTTTGATCCGGCCCAAGGTGGCGACCCCATCATGTACCAGCACTTGTTCTGGTTCTTTGGTCACCCAGAGGTGTATATTTTGATCCTGCCAGGCTTTGGCATCATCAGCCACATTGTCGCCACCTTCTCCAAAAAGCCCGTGTTTGGCTATCTTGCGATGGCTTATGCCATGGTGGCGATCGGCTTTATCGGCTTTATCGTATGGGCCCACCACATGTATACGGTCGGGATGGATGTGGACCTTAAGGCCTATTTTGTGGCCGCAACCATGATTATTGCGGTACCAACCGGGATTAAGATCTTTTCGTGGATCGCCACCATGTGGGGCGGCTCCTTGGATTTCAAAACCCCGATGCTATGGGCGATTGGCTTTATCTTCCTGTTCACCGTCGGTGGTGTCACGGGCGTGGTGCTTGCCAACGCAGGCGTGGATACCGTCTTACACGACACTTATTATGTGGTCGCACACTTCCACTATGTGTTGTCCTTGGGTGCGGTGTTTGCGATCTTTGCGGGCTTCTATTACTGGATCCCGAAGATGAGTGGCCTGAAATATTCAGAAGTGCTGGGTAATGCGCATTTCTGGGTGATGTTTGTCGGTGTGAATTTGATCTTCTTCCCACAGCATTTCTTGGGCCTGCAACAAATGCCACGGCGCTATGTCGATTATCCAGAAGCCTTGGCCTTCTTCAATAAGGTCTCGTCCTATGGCTATTTCATCACAATCGCGGGCATGGCTATTTTCTTTGTGATGTTGTTGGACATGTTCGTTCTGCGCCGTCGCCCAGCAGGAGCTAACCCCTGGGGGCCTGCAGCCACCACGTTGGAGTGGACCTTGTCCTCCCCACCGCCATTCCACCAATTCTCTGAATTGCCTAAGGTTGAAGCTAAAGATCACCATTGATCTGCTGCGTAAAACCCGTGAAATTACACGCTCCCGAAGTCCACTTCGGGGGCGTGTTGCGTAGAAAGCCATCATGACCGAAGTACCTGCTGACCACTTTACGAGCTCAGAACCTAAACGGCGGATCGCCGATTGGTCAGACTATCTGGCTTTGATGAAGCCGCGCGTCATGTCCTTGGCGATTTTTACCGCCATTGTCGGCTATTTATGCGCGCCGGGTGAGCATAACCCCGTTTTAGCGGCCTTGTCGATTTTCGCGATTGCCATGGGTGCAGGGGCCGCTGGCGCGCTCAATATGTGGTATGATGCCGACATTGATGGCCTGATGAAGCGCACGCGGATGCGCCCGGTGCCAGCAGGCATTGTGCATAAGGATGAAGCCTTGGCCATGGGCATTGTGATGAGCTTTTTGTCCGTCCTTTTGCTGGCCCTAACCGCCAAAGGCTATTTGGCGGCAAGCTTACTTGCCTTCACCATCTTCTTTTATGCGGTGGTTTATTCGATGTGGCTCAAACGCTCGACCCCGCAAAATATTGTGATTGGTGGCCTTGCAGGGGCTTTGCCGCCGCTGGTGGCTTGGGCAGCGGCAACCGGGGATATGGCTTTGGATGCTTGGCTTTTAGTCGGCATTATCTTTTTGTGGACCCCACCCCATTCCTGGGCTTTGGCGCTCTATAAGGCGGGCGACTATGCCTCCGCCAACATACCCATGATGCCGGTTGCCAAGGGGGCAGCTTCAACGCGGCTACAAATCTTTATATATTCCATCGCCCTTGTTCTAGTTGGTGTTTTACCGAGTTATAGCGGGCTTGGCGGGCAGATTTACGCTTGGGTTTCTTTGTCCACTGGGCTAGTGTTTTTGCTTCTGGCTTGGCGGGTCCATCGCTCCAGAGCCGGCGATCAAGACGGGCGCGAAGAAGGCCGCGCACTTTATTCAGATAAGCAGATTGATAACCGCCCAGCGCGGGATTTGTTTGCGTTCTCGCTCTTATATCTGACTGCGCTATTTGCCGCATTGCTTGTTGAGCATGGGTTTCATATGCATCACTCGGTGCTGGGCTAAAATCTTAGTTCAGACCCTGATTTCCCCCGCTTCCTCTATGCGCTTAAGGCGACCTTGATGAAAGAAAAACTACCCCTTGATGAGACAACAGCGCGCAACCGCCGCAGCTTGGCGATTGGGCTATGTCTATTTGCCTTTGTCGCCATCGTCTTTTTAGTGACCATTGTGCGCTTGCAAGGTCATGCGCTTAACAAGCCGTTTTAGGGGATCGCTATGGTGATGACCAAAACCACACGCTTTGGACTAATCGCCGCTTTTGTGCCGCTTGCGATGCTTGGTGCTTCTTATGCAGCCGTGCCGCTCTACCAACTCTTCTGCCAAGTGACGGGCTATGGCGGCACCACCCAAGTCGCGACCGCTGCTGCTAGCACTGTCCTGAGCCGCACCATTCAAGTGCGCTTTGACGCCAACGTCGCCCCTGGCGTGCCTTGGAGCTTCAAACCTGAGAAGCCCGTTGTTTCGCTTAAATTGGGTGAGAATGGCTTGGCCTTCTACACGGTCAAGAATGAGTCGGATCGCCCGGTAACCGCGGTCGCGACCTATAATGTCACCCCGCACAAGGTGGGCCCCTATTTTCAAAAGCTGGAGTGCTTTTGCTTTCAAGACCGGACCTTGCAGCCCGGCGAAAGCATGGAATTGCCAGTGATTTTCTATGTCGATCCAGCGCTTGCGACCGACCGTAATGTCGATGAAGTCACCGAAGTGACCTTGTCCTACACCTTTTTTGCCGTCGGCGATAAAGCCATTCAAGCAAGCCAAGGGGATCTAACTGCGCCCCCGGTGGCAAACCCGTAAGAACAAGATGTAAGAAATGTGTCAATACTTGTGAGCTAAGACCGCACTGCGAGGTTGCTTCAGCAGCCAAGAACGCGCTAAACGACAAGAGTTTTTTGAGATTCCAACGCCCCTCGCGTTCGGACAACCTACAGGGCCAAAACATGGGTCACGCCGCCGTTAAACATGATTACCACCTAGTCGATCCAAGCCCATGGCCGGTCGTCTCTTCGCTTGCACTTTTCATTTTGGCGATAGGTGCTGTCATTTTCATGAAGGGCTTTGTCGATGATCCTCTATCCCTGATCTCGGGTTATTTCGCCAATGAAGAAGCAGCCAGAGCCGCCATGGCTGGGGGTTGGAAAGCGGTGGAAGCTGGGTTAGTGGCCAATTCTGGTTTCCAAGGCTTGGACCCAAGCTTGCAAGCCAAGGCGATCGCCGATTTTAAGACCGCCCAACAATGGCATTGGTTACTGGGTAAGGGTGACCCGATCATTCTGGTAGGCGGTTTCTTATTCACCATTTATTGCATGGCTTCTTGGTGGGGTGACGTGATCAAGGAAGCCCATAAAGGCGATCATACCCCCGTTGTTGGCATTGGTCTGCGCTATGGCATGATTTTGTTCATCGCTTCAGAAGTGATGTTCTTTGTCGCTTGGTTCTGGATGTTTTTTGACATTGGTCTCTTCAACGAAGCGCGCACACTTTCAACCATTCCAGAAGTTGCTACCGCTTGGGCAAAATGGCCACCAGAAGGGGTTGAAACCCTGGATGCCTTCCATTTGCCTTTGATGAATACGCTGATCTTGCTGCTTTCGGGTACAACGGTCACTTGGGCCCACCATGCCTTGCAAGAAGGTAATCGAAAGAGCGCGCAATTGGGCTTGATCATCACGGTTCTCTTGGGGCTCAGCTTTACAGGCTTGCAAGTCATTGAATATCACCATGCTTTGCATGAAGATTATTTTGGCTTTGGCGGTGAGACCGTTGGTGTTTATGGCTCGTCTTTCTTCATGGCGACAGGATTTCACGGCGCACATGTGGTGATCGGTACTCTCTTCTTGGCGGTTTGCTTGTTCCGCCTGATGGCTGGGCATTTCACACCCAAGCAACATTTTGGTTTTGAAGCTGCGGCTTGGTATTGGCACTTTGTGGATGTCGTTTGGCTATTTCTTTTTGCCTTTATCTATGTGGCTTTCAGCTAAGGGCGACCCGCCTTAACAAAGGGGTGTGGGTGGGGGCTGGTCTTCCGCCCTTGTCATGTAGGCTTTCGTGGCTTGTCCACACTTTGCAGGACGAGGAGTGGGCCAATGGGTGTGAGTTTCTGGAAAGCGGGGCTTTTAAGCCTTTGCCCCAATTGTGGGCGCGCACCTTTGTTTGACGGGCTTTTGACCATCAAGCAGAGCTGCCCCAACTGCCGCGCTGATTTTTCCGGCCAAGATAGTGGCGATGGGCCAGCGGTGTTTGTGATTCTGGTGGCTGGCGCGATTTGCGTGCCAGTTATTCTGGTGGCCCAACTTGCCCTGCATCCCCCGATCTGGGCGATGGCGTTATTTGCTTTGCCCCTGACAGCGGGGGTGTGCGTCGCCCTTTTGCGACCATTTAAGGCGATGCTGTTTGTCATGCATTGGCGCCACAGGGTTGATCACACCCATGTCTAAGCAAAACACCACCACTCAAAAGCCAATTGCCGATCCATTATCGGGGCAAACGGGCTTTAAGCCCATGCCGGCTTTGACCGTAATCTCCATCCTGTGTCTGGTGCTGCTCTATCAATTGGGGCACTGGCAATGGGTCAAATTTGTGGAAAAATCGGCTGCCCCGGCGGTTAGCGCGGCGGCGAAGCCAGTCTCAATCCAGGCTGCTTTTTCGAGCGCGCCCTTTGAGTATCAAGTGGTGGAGGCTAAAGGAACTTTGGATCCACGCGTGATCGGGGTGCGCGCATTGCACGATGGCGTCAGTGGGCGGCGCTTGTTTTCGCCCATGCAAAGCAATGGCCGTTGGATTTTTATTGACCTTGGCTTTGTAGCAGAAGCTGATCTGGCTAAAGTCCCTGTTGTCGCAGGTCCAAGATCGTATCGCGGTGTGCTGCGCAAAGGGGCCAAGGCCAATAGCTTTACCCCTGAAAATGATCCTACCAAGCAAATGTGGTTTTGGCCTGATCTGGCGGCCATGGCTGGGTCACTCAACCTGCCTGCCGATATCGCACCCTTTTACATCGCGATAAGCCAAGTCGATCCCCTCAATAAGGGGCAGCTCCAAGCCAATCCTTGGGCCGATCCAAAGGGTGCCAATCAAATCCCACCTGAACGTCACTTGGGTTATGCTTTAACATGGTGGGGGTTTGGCTTCGCGCTCATCGGGGTTTATACGGGGTTGCATCTGCGTACGGGCCGCTTACGTTTTGTGCGTCGCTCTCTTTAAAACCAACTCATTATAAAGCTGGATCATGCGCTATCTCTCGACCCGTGGCGGGTCTCCTTCTGTTTCGTTTTTTGATGCGATTTTAACCGGGCTCGCTCCCGATGGCGGGCTCTATATGCCCCAGAGCTGGCCCAGGCTTTCTGAGCAGGTACTGCGCAATGCCGCTTTTGTGCCTTATGCAGAGACTGCTGCGGCAATCCTATCCGTGTTTGCGGGCGATGATTTGAGTGCAGACGATGCTTTGGGTCTGACCGAGGAAGCCTATGGCAGCCAATGGGCCAATCCTGCGATCACGCCGGTTCAACAAATTGGCCCCGGTGACTATCTTTTAGAATTGTTTCACGGGCCTTCTTTGGCCTTTAAAGACGTTGCCATGCAGCTTTTGGCGGGGCTCTATAGCCATATTTTAGAGCGCCGCGACGCGCGCTTGACAATTGTGTGCGCGACCTCTGGCGATACAGGCGGGGCGGCGGTCGAAGCGCTGAAACAAACCGATCGGGTTGACCTTTTTGTCTTGATGCCAAAGGGGCGGGTGTCAGAAGTTCAGCGCCGCTTTATGACCGCGTCGGGTGCCCCCAATGTGCATGCCCTCGATATCGAAGGTGATTTTGATGCCGCCCAAGCCTTGGTCAAAGCGCTTTTAGCCGATCAAGCCTTTAGTCAGGAAGTCACCCTCTCGCCCGTCAACTCGATCAACTGGGCCCGGATCATGGCCCAGAGCGTCTATTATGTCGTGACGGCTTGCGCTTTGTCAGCTGGCAGTCTTGTACATTTTACCGTTCCTACGGGCAATTTTGGTGATGCTTTATCAGGCTATGTCGCCAAAATGCTGGGTGCTCCCATTGGCCGGATCATGATCGCCACCAATGCCAATGATGGCATTGCCCAAGCTTTTGAAACCGGGACTTATACCAAGTCAGCCGCCAGCATTACGACTTTAAGCCCTGCCATGGACATTGCCGTGGCCAGCAATTTTGAGCGCATCGTTTTTGAGGCCACAGGACGTGAGCAAGGGCTACTTAAGCAACTCTATGATCAGTTTGGTGCCATTGGCTCATTTGATTTGCCAAACGAAGCTCAAGCCTTTTTGAGGAGCCATTATGACGCTTTTGGCGTTGATGATCAGGAAACCCGTTGGGCCTTGGCCGATTGCTTTGAACAAACGGGCGAAGTTTTATGCCCGCATACAGCCGTAGGTTGGCGCGCCCGCTATGGCCAGGGTGAGTGCGAGGGTGCGCGTGTACTGTTGGCCACTGCCCATAGTGCCAAGTTTCCAGAGACGGTTGAGGCGATTTTAGGCCAAGTGCCCAGCTTGCCACCCCATTGCGCCGATTTGTTTGCCCGCCAAGAAGTGCGCATCGATATGCCAGCCACTATCGAAGCGGTGAAAGCCTATATCCGAGGCCATCTTGGTGTAGCTGCATGAGTGACACTACCCTGCATCACTTATCCAATGGCGTGCGTTTGCTCATGGATCCGATATCGGGTTTGGCCAGTACCTCCGTAGGGGTCTGGGTAAAAGTCGGTGCGCGTGCTGAGACCCTAGCCGAAAATGGCAGCGCTCATCTGTTGGAGCATTTGGTGTTTAAAGGGGCTGGCGGGCGCGATGCGCGGGCACTGGCAGAAGACGCTGAAGGTCAAGGTGTCTATCTCAATGCTGCAACTGGCTATGAGCGGACTGGCTTTTTTGCGCGTTGTTTAGCTGAAGATGCTGGTTTTGCTTTGAGTTTGACGGCCGATTTGGTGTTAAAGCCCCATTTGCGCGCCGAAGATTTAGAGCTTGAAAAACATGTGATTTTGCAAGAAATCGGTGAAGCTTTTGATGATCCAGAGGACCGTTGTGGTGTCCTTCACCAACAAGCGGCCTTCCCCGATCATGCCCTTGGCCGACCCATTTTAGGGGATGAAGCCAGTTTGGCGGGGATTGATCACGCTGCGATTGCAGCCTTTCGCGCGCGCACGTATGCCCCGTCCCAGATGATTGTCGCGGTATCTGGTGCGTTTGAAGCTTCTGCGATCCAAGACCAAGTTGAACAGGCCTTTGGTGGCCTTGCCCCTTTTACGGCCCCTGCTTTGGCTCCTGTTAGCCTGGGCGGTCAGGCTTTGAGCGAAGTGCGCGACGCTGAACAAATTCACTTAACATTTTCACTCCCCGGTCCCAATCTGGGTAGCCAGCAGGCTATTGCTGCGCGCGTGATGTGCGAGATTTTAGGCGGCGGCATGGCGTCGCGCCTCTTTCAAGACCTGCGCGAGACACGTGGGCTCGTTTATTCGGTCGAAGCTTTTAGCGATCTTTATGAAGATGGCGGGCGCATCTGTGTATCAGCCGGCTGTACGCCTAATGTTGGTGAAGAAGTGGCGCGCCGTAGCGCCCAACATTTGGTAGATTTGGCCCAAAAGGGGCCAAGCGAAAAAGAGCTCAAGCGCGCCTTGCGTATTCTAGAAGCTAGCATGATGATGGCAGCAGAAAGCCCTCCAGCCCGGTGTGAAGTAGCGGTTAGTCAAACCCTGCTTTATGGTCGTCCTTTGGCCTTGTTCGAGGTGGCGTCTCGTATACGTTCTGTCACAACAGAGCACGTGCAAGCTGTGGCGACATCAGCTATCGTTGGTGGGCAGGCTGGCTTTGGTGCCGCTGCAGCAATTGGCCCCACTTTAGGGCTTGGCGCCGCAGAGGTTTTTGCGGCAAGCTTTCGCTAAGATCATTTGGGGGCATCGCCTTGGCATTTTTAAGTCTGACAGGCCAATCTGAAAGCCGGCTTCGCCTTGAAGGGCAGGGCGTATATCTGCGCGAAGCCACTAAGAATGACTATCAAGCTTGGGCTGATCTACGCCAGAAGAGCCAATCTTGGTTGGTCCCGTGGGAACCAGAATGGCGTTTTGATGAATTGTCGCGCGCTTGCTACTTATGGCGGCTGCAAGGCTGGCACCAGGATAAGAAATTGGGCTTAGCGGCACCTTTTTTAGTATTTCGGGCTAAGGATGATATTTTGGTCGGTGGGGTAAATATCTCCAATATTCGCCGCGGTGTCGCGCAAGATTGTACCCTGGGCTATTGGGTGGGTGAACCCTATGCCCGTCAAGGCCTCACGCGCGCAGCCGTTCAGACTGTAATCGCATATGCCTTTGGCCGATTAGGCCTGCACCGCATCCAGGCGGCCTGTATTCCCTCCAATTACCGATCGCGCAAACTTCTTGAAAGTATAGGTTTTCATGAAGAGGG
This sequence comes from Candidatus Phycosocius spiralis, assembly GCF_030158815.1. Lineage (GTDB taxonomy): Bacteria > Pseudomonadota > Alphaproteobacteria > Caulobacterales > Aquidulcibacteraceae > Aquidulcibacter > Aquidulcibacter spiralis. The sequence goes on along the minus strand of NZ_BPFZ01000007.1, from coordinate 67,750 downwards.
TTTGGCGCGGGGCTATCTAAAAATTAATGGCACTTGGAAAGATCACGTACTCTACGCCATTTTGGCGCACGACCACCAAACTTAGAAACAGGGTTTACGCCTGCCCGGCGGTTTGGGAAATTTGCCAAGGTTCTAACCCTAAACGGCTGATCGCATCGACCCATTTTTCATCTAGATTTGTGGTTGTAAAAACGGCTTCAATGTCGGCGTCGGCAACCAACCAAGCATTGTCGCAAATTTCCGCCTCTAATTGCCCTGCATCCCAGCCAGCATAGCCCAATACCAAAGTTGCACGATTAGGCTTATTGCCATGGGCAATCGCTTGTAAGACGTCGCGGGTCGCGGTCATTCTGAGACCATGTACAATTGCTTGAGTACTTTCATCGCCTTCCCAATCATCGCTATGAAGAACAAAACCACGGTCTCGTTGACAAGGACCGCCGTCCAATACCGGCGCGATCGGTAGTCCTAGCGCGCAATCGATCCCCAATCGGTCCAACAGGGTGGGTAAGGTAAGTTGTGGCATAGCGCGGTTGATCACAAGACCCATGGCATGTGTATCATCATGATCACATATCAATATCACAGCGCGCTTAAAGCGCCGATCCCGGATGGAAGGGCTAGCAATTAAAAATCGACCGACCAGATAATCTTTCATGGGGCTCATGGTGTTGCGAAATTGCGGATCTGTCCAGCCTTGATTGAGGCTAGAAGAATTTGGTCTGCACTGCAAACAAAAAGAAAATTAACACATGCATTTTGGTAAATATTACTTTGTTTGTGAAGTCCTGTGGACTAGAGATACCTTCGCGATTATCAGCTATTTTATGGAGTAGAAAGATGACACTAAAAGTAGGCGAAAGCCTCCCCGAAGCGACATTCATGGTCCCAACCAAGGACGGCCCTGCTGCCAAGACCACAGCTGAGATTTTTGGCGGCAAAAAAGTTGCTTTATTTGCCGTCCCAGGGGCTTTTACGCCAACCTGCTCTGCCAAGCATTTGCCGTCTTATAAAGAAAAGGCTGCTGAACTGGCTGCCAAAGGCGTGGACGCGATAGCTTGTTTGTCGGTCAATGATGTTTTTGTTTTGTCGGCTTGGGCAAAGGATCAAGGTGTGAGCGATGACATCATCATGCTGGCTGATGGTAGTGGTAACTTTGCCAAAGCGATTGGCCTTGAGATGGATGCCTCCAAGTTTGGCATGGGTACACGTGCACAGCGCTTTTCCTTGGTCGCCGACAATGGCGTAGTCACCCACTTATTTGTCGAGGCACCAGCCGAATACAAGGTGTCCAGCGCTGAATATATGCTCGAGCATATCTAAGCGATCGGTTCGGACGTCAGGGAAGGGGTGTCCAGATTTGGCTGACGCAGATCGGCCCAATGCACCCCTTCACTTCCAGCTTGCCATCGAGCTTTAAGCGCACTTCACTGCGATAGGTTTTGCCCTCAATTGGGTCATAAATCTGCCCACCGGTCAGCTTGCCTTTACCCTGATCGCTAAAGCCCGTCAGGATGGCTAGGCCGACAATGGGCCGCGACCGTAAAGCCGGATTTGGATTTTTCACGTCCGTTTGCGCGCCATTCTTGTCGGCCTTTGGGCCAGGACCAATGATCTTTCCGCATAGTTTTGGGCCGCATGGCTCCAGCCGAATGATACCGCTGCCATTGGCGGTCACCCATTTTGTGCCGATGAGATCCTTAGCGAAAGCGGGAGTGGCACACACAAGCACAATAAGCCAAGTGGTCATGGATAGGAGGTCAGGGCGCATGGTCACATTCAAATAAGACGATGAAAACTTGATTATAGCGTCTCGCCGCAATCAGGAAAAGTCGCGCGCGTGCGATGGGCTTGATGATTGAGCCATCTGGGCCCATTGTTAGGCATCATGTCTCGTTTTGACCGTTCCTTTATCGATGAAGTGCTCAACCGCGCCTCCATTTTGGATGTGGTGGGGCGCAAAGTGTCTTGGGATAAGCGCAAATCCAATCTGGCGCGCGGCGATATGTGGGCCTGTTGCCCGTTTCATAATGAGGCCACACCCAGTTTTCATGCCACCGAAGCGAAGGGTACTTATCATTGCTTTGGCTGCGGCCAGCACGGCAATGCCATCGACTTTGTGATGGCGACCCAGAATGTGCCGTTTCCTGAAGCTGTGGAAAGCTTAGCGCGCGATCTAGGCCTTGCTTTACCAGAGCGGGATCCAGAGGCTGGCGCGAAGGATGATCAAGCCAAACGCCTTCACCATGCGCTCGAAGCCGCCAGCGCCGCTTTTGCCCAAGCGCTGCGCAGTTCAGCAGGCGCAAAAGCGAGGGAGTATCTGACCAAGCGGGGGCTATCCCAAGCCGATTGGGATCGCTTTGGTTTAGGCTATGCCCCCAATAGCCGCACGTGGCTGAAGGATCGTTTGACCCAAGGCGGGCATAGTTTAGCCGATCTTGTGGACGCAGGCCTATTAAAAGCCCCCGATGATGGCGGCGCGCCGTTTGATTTTTTCCGTGGCCGGGTGATGTTCACCATTGCCGATGGCCGCGACCGCCCGGTTTCCTTTGGCGCTCGCACCCTAGAGCCCGATGGCCAGCCCAAATATCTCAATGGCCCCGATAGTCCGGTTTTCAGCAAAAGCCGCAATCTCTATCGCTATGCTCAAGCCCGCGTCGCTGCCAAGGAAAAGCCCATTGTGGTGGCGGAAGGCTATATGGATGTCATCGCGCTTGAGCGCGCGGGTTTTGCCGGGGTGGCACCTTTGGGTACGGCTTTAACCGAAGATCAATTGGGCCTGATTTGGAAGGCCAGTAAGCGGCCCATTTTATGCTTTGATGGCGACAAAGCGGGCCTAAAGGCGGCAGAGCGGGCATTGGACCGCGCTTTGCCTTTGGTTTCAGCTGAAAAGACTTTGGCGTTTGGTTTTTTGCCTGAAGGCCAAGACCCAGATGATTTGATCAAGTCGAAGGGTGCGGTTGGGGTTGAGGCCGTTTTGGCGCATGCGCTTTCCCTCGGTACCTTTTTGTTCCAGCGCGAACAAGACCGCGACCCCCTGGCGACCGCAGAAGCGCGCGCAGGATTGCGTAAAAGATTGCGTGCCTTGACCGCCCAAGTGACTGATCCCGATTTACAGCGCGAGCTAAATGAGGAGATGCGCCGCAGTCTCGAAGCACTCTTCGCGACGACTGCTCGCCCAGCTTTTGTTCCTAAGCTTCGTGGCAAGGCGGGGGATGGTGCCCCTATCGGGACCGCAACTTCTGAACTGCGTCTCAAGATCAAGTCGGGTAATTCGAGGCCGAAGCGAGCATTGGTGGACATTGTAACCGCCCCTTTGCGCCGGCCTGAGCTACTTGACGCCAATGAAGAAGCCTTTGCTGGACTGTTTATTGACAATCCAGAGCTGGATGTGCTGCGTCACAGCCTTTTGGACCTGCATCTTGCGGGTACGCCTATTGATTTTGACAGCGTTCGTCGCCATTTGGAACATTTGGGTCGTGGCGAATGCGTGCGCTTGGTTGACGAAGCACGTACCAGCCCGATCAATCCTCACGTTCGGCCAAACGTCGGAGGCGAGGAAGCAAAAAATTCATGGCTAATGGCTTTACAGCGGTTAGAGACTCAGCGTGCATTGGCAGATGATGCTGCTGAGGCTGTTTCAGCGGCGGGAGGTGGCGACGAAGCTGCATTCGCGCGTCTGAAGCGACTGGTGGATGAGCGTCGTGCCTTACGTGCGCAAGAGGCCAACAGTTCTGGGGTGGCGACAGATTTAGTCGGGCTTGATTTGCCCGCAGTTGATTAATGGGATGGATGGCGCGAAGAGCGTTCGCAAACAACATAGCTGTGGTTAAGGCAGCACTTTATAGCACCCACAAGCGGGCCTTAGCAGGAGGTCGGCGATGGGCGCAAAATGGGTTCGTGCTGGATGATGGATGTCTAACCAGCAAAGCCCTTTTCAGCAATTAGGTGCGTCATGTGACGACATGGCGAAACCAAGAGGCGGCACATTCATGGTAGAAAAAGTTGAAGAAGCGCAATCAGCAGAGGCCCCCGATGCGCCACTTCTGGACTTAAACAATGCGGCGGTAAAGAAATTCATCAAGGCGGGTAAGCTGCGTGGCTGGGTCACAGTCGATGAGCTTAATAAAATCTTGCCTTCAGAAGATTTCACCTCTGAGCAGATTGAAGATGTGATGGCCCAGCTCAGTGAGATGGGCGTTAATCTGATTGAAGCTGAAGATGATAGCCAAGATGACAGTGGCGAAGTGACAACTGTGTCCTCGTCCAGTTCAGCTATCGTGATACAAACCGGCAATACCAAAGAAGGCCAAGATCGCACCGACGATCCCGTCCGCATGTATTTACGCGAAATGGGTGCGGTTGAGCTTTTATCGCGCGAGGGTGAAATCGCCATCGCCAAAAGGATCGAGGCCGGTCGCGATGCGATGATCCGCGGCCTATGCGAAAGCCCGCTAACCTTTGAAGCCATCATGGTATGGCGCGATGAGTTGCAAACTGGACGGGTGTTGTTGCGTGAAATCATCGACTTGGAAGCAACCTATGGTGCCGAAAATGCGCCCCCTGTGGTTGATGAAGAGGAAGAAGAAGAAGAAGAAATCATCGTCAGCAATGAAGATGAAGAGGATGAAGACGCCGCCCGTGCGGCCCGCGTCGCCCGCTCAGAGGCAGAAGATGATGAGGGTGCTGCTCTCTCGATGTCGGCGATGGAAGGCGAATTGCGCGAAGGCATTATGACCATTTTGGACACGGTGGCTGCCCATTTTGACGCTTTCCGCGCCCTCAAAGATCGCTCATTGGATGCGCGTATCCGTGGTGTCTCTATCACCCAAGATGACATGATCGCCATGGACGTATTGCAAAATAGCATCATCGAAGAACTAAAAAGCCTTAAACTCAATAATGCACGTATCGAGGCACTTGTTGAGCAACTCTATACGATCAACAAACGCTCCATCGGTCTTGAAGGCAAGTTGATGCGTTTGGCAGAAAGTTGTGGCGTCGCGCGCCCTGATTTTGCCCATGAGTATCAAGGTCACGAGATGGACCCTAACTGGACCGATAGGGTCAAGGATAAATCGAAGACCTGGACACGTTTTGGTGTCGACCAGCGCGATCGTGTGGAAGAAATCCGCTCTGAAATCTATGCGCTGGCGCAAGAAACAGGTGTACCCATCGATGAATTCCGACGAATCGTCCAAACCGTGCAAAAGGGCGAACGTGAGGCGCGTCAAGCAAAAAAGGAAATGGTAGAAGCCAATCTGCGTCTGGTGATCTCGATTGCGAAGAAATATACCAACCGAGGTTTGCAATTCTTGGACCTGATCCAAGAAGGCAATATTGGCTTGATGAAGGCAGTGGATAAGTTTGAATATCGCCGTGGCTATAAATTCTCCACCTACGCCACTTGGTGGATCCGCCAAGCCATTACCCGCTCGATTGCGGACCAAGCGCGCACCATTCGTATCCCGGTGCATATGATTGAGACGATCAATAAGTTGGTGCGTACGTCTCGCCAAATGCTCCATGAGATCGGCCGCGAACCTACGCCAGAAGAATTATCCGAAAAGCTCGGCTTGCCGCTAGAAAAAGTCCGCAAGGTGATGAAAATCGCTAAGGAGCCCATCAGCCTTGAAACGCCCATCGGTGATGAGGAAGACAGCCATTTGGGCGATTTCATCGAAGATAAGAATGCGATTTTGCCAGTGGAAGCTGCCATTCAGTCCAATCTACGTGAGACCACAACGCGTGTATTAGCAAGTTTGACCCCGCGCGAAGAACGCGTGCTTCGGATGCGCTTTGGCATTGGGATGAACACCGATCATACGCTTGAAGAAGTCGGCCAGCAGTTCAGTGTAACACGCGAACGCATCCGACAAATCGAAGCCAAGGCGTTGCGCAAGCTTAAGCACCCTTCTAGGTCGCGTAAACTTCGTAGCTTCCTCGATAATTAGTCTTCTCAAATACGAAAGCAAAATGGGTGTATATGGAAACAGACTGCAACATGGTTTCATCTGGTTTGTCTTTGCTTATTTGCTTGTTCAAACTAACTTGATCAAGTGGGATCGTTTTTAGTTTGTCTCATTATGTTGACTATGCTAATCAGACTGTGATCGACGAACCTGGTACCATCGTCGCCTAGAATCTACCCCAAATTGGGGCCATCTTGGCGTCCTTCCATGCTTCTAAGATGCCGAATGCCGTGCCGGATATCGCATGGTCACAGTGGCTGTAAGCAAGCGATGCGGCCCGACAGAAGGAAAGGGTCCCATGATGGCGACCGGAGTTGTTAAGTGGTTTAACGCAACCAAAGGCTATGGCTTTATACAACCTGACGGGGGTGGCGGCGATGTGTTTGTGCACATCAGTGCGGTAGAGCAATCAGGGCTTAATGGTCTCAATGACGGCCAAAAAATTAGTTTCGAGCTGAAGACCGAGCGCGGTAAGACAGCAGCTTCTGAACTCCAGCTCCTATAAATAAATCAGGATCGGTGGCGGTATCGACGTTCGAGGTAAAAGATAGCCCCATCCTTTATTGATACTCGCTCCTACCACGCAGCTGTTTAACGCTACCGTGCTAGATTTTATAGTCTAAGCGCATTTTAAAGGTTGCGCGGCTGGGTCTGGTTTTCTTGCGCGGTGGCGGCTTGCTGGCGCTATCAAGCAATTTGTGTAGCCGGGTACGGGCATCTTGCATTTGCTTTCACGGGGTGTTTATGTAATTGAGTTCGATAAACTTGCGCGAAGCTGTCTAACACATCTTCTCCGGAGTGATCCAGCTGCGCCAATAGGCTGGCGCGCATGTCTTGGGGCAAGTGCAGAGGGGCTTTTGCTTCAAAGCGCAAAGCAAACACCGTTGTGACTTACTGACTTGTTGCCCACTGGCCCTGATGCAAGCAGACAGTTCTTGCGCAATCCTTAGACTGAAATGAAATAGCGGTTAGACTTGGTCTAAGGCACCTCAGCCATTCCAGCAGCAAGATTGCGTTACATTGTCAGAAAGCAGGCTTAATTGCCTTGAGGTCACTCCTAGGCAAGTGCCTAGGGGGCTAACTCACCATGCGAAGGCGCGGTGCTTCGTTTGCAGCATTGAGAACATCTGTGCTTGATCGCGGCCGGCCGAACAAATTTCCTTGGGCGTGGGTAATGTCAAGTTCTAAGATCTCAACAATGGTACGCTCTGATTCCACGCGATCAGCAATTAATTCAACACCATAGCGTGAGAAAACTGCTGAAACGTCGGCAGGGTCAAACTCTCTATTAAGCCCAGTGACTGGTAATGTTTTGGTTTCTACCAATTGTTGGACTAATTTTTCGCCAGAGATTTTCACATAGCGAACGCCCATTCGTTCTAGTTTGCGCAAATCAAGATCGATCGTGTCACAACGGTCAAGGGAAAAGCGGAACCCTAAGTCAAACAAGCGGCCCATATTTCGCTCTGCCACCATTGCAATTTTTTCAAAGGAATGACGGGACAGTTCAAAGATTATCGAACCTGCAAGGTCTCGATTGTCGCGCAAAAACGTCATGAATTGGGGAAAGAAGGTCTCATCTGCCAGACTGGTGGTTGAAATATTGCAAAAGATGGCCATGCGACGATCATGCTTGATTAAACGGCGCGCAATTTGCACACAGCGTAAAAGAAGCATGTTATCAATCTCCCCAACCAAGCCGGATGGTTCGGCAACACGCATGAATTCACTTGGAAGAATAACAGCGCCAGATGGGTCGCGCAGGCGTGTAAAACCCTCATAATAGACGATTTTGCGTTGAGGTAGCGCCACGATAGGTTGCAAATGCAGCTCAACCCGGTTTTCTTCCAGCGCAGAGCGTATCGCTGAAAGCAAGCTTTGATCTGAACGTTGGGGGGCAGTGGCAGGATTGTCTTGACCAGAAGGGTTGGATCTTTTCTCGCCGCCTTGAATATAATGATTGAGCAAGGTAGCTAGCTGTTGTACTTCGCGGGTAAATTTGGCTTCGCGCGTAGTCGCATCTTCAACGACATGGGTCTTTAGCGCTTCGATTTCCTGATGGGTGGCCGTTTGGCTGTCCTTAATTGCCTGTAACTCACGATCAAGACCGAGCCGCTCTTCCTTAGACAAGTTCGACCTTCGTGGTGCAAAAGCCAGATGAAAAAGCCCAGAAGCCACGCATAGCAGCCCACCCATACACACACTCACCGCCGTGCTGACTTCAGCGACAAAATGCGAATAAGCGCCAAGTCCAATGCCCGCTATGGCGTAGATCAAAAATATGAAGATGTGAACTAGGGCTTGCACGGGTTTCTCCCGAAAGTGCTAGAATGACCTTTCAACATCAAGACTGAACTGGTTAATGATTGGTTTATTTTGCTATCTTTGCCATAAGGCTTGGGGCACCTAGCTTAAGACTAGGCAATAGGATTCCAAATGCCATGATGGATCCATTTGATCAAAACCAGCACCAAATCAGCGGCGATCGCGTCCAAAATTGGGGGCATCAACATCTTGTCCGGCATCAATAACATCTCGGCGCATTTTGCGGGCGCGTTCAAATGTCGAAAACAAGGTCGCCCCATCGCTCCACCGGATTGCGCGCCGCAGGGCTGTTAAATCTTCTGAAAAGCGTCCCAATAGATCTAAGATCGCATCTTTGTTCAATAAAAAAACATCCCGCCACATGGTTGGGTCAGAAGCGGCAATCCTTGTGAAGTCACGAAATCCGCCGGCGGAATACTTAACCACTTCGCTATCGGTAAGTGTTTCCATATCCTGCGCCGTCGCGACCAAACAAAAGGCGATCAGATGGGGTAAGTGGCTGGTCATTGCCAGCACCTGATCATGGCGCATAGGGTCCATTAATTCGACCTTAGCGCCCATAGCTTCCCACAAACGTGAAAGACGCACCACCGCTTCACCATAGCCATGGCGACTATCGTTAAGCGGGGTTAAAATCGCCCAACGATTGACAAACAAACTGGCAAAGCCAGCATCGGGGCCCGACCTCTCCGCTCCTGCTATCGGATGTCCTGGCACAAAAAAACAATGGTCAGGTACGATTGGTGCCAATTGATCAATCATCGCAACTTTGACAGAGCTAACATCGGTTAAGATGGCCCCCAGCTTTAGGGCCCCGACAATTTGGCTTCCAATCTCTGCAATGCTACTAGGTGGGGTGCACAAGACAACAAGCTCGGCGTCTTTAACTGCTTGGACCACGGTTTCACACACCATCCCCAACCCAAGCTCTTGGGCGCGCTGACGTACTAAAGGATCCAAATCATATAGGGCAACACGTTCAGCAAGATCATAATGATGAACGGCTCTAGCCAAGGAGGATCCGATAAGACCTATGCCTATGATGGCCATATTCACCTTGGCATCAAGTTTCATGGCTGGCCCATAAATTCTTCAAGACTAGAGACCACCAAGCGGTTGGGGGTTTCAAGGCCTATAGAAATGCGCAGATAATCATCAAGCCCATAGGCACGCACTGGCCTGACAATCACCCCGCGTGAACGCAGAAAGCTGTCTGCCATGGACGCGGATTTAGAGCTTTGGCTTGGAAATTTCACCAATATAAAATTGCCAACACTGGGTACAACATCCAAACCAATTTCTGCGATATGACGACTCATCCAGTCCAGCCACTGGCTATTGAACGCGATGCTTTGATTGCAAAATGCATGGTCCAAAATTGCTGCTTCTGCGGCAGCTAGGCCAGGCGCACTTACATTGAATGGCCCCCGCACGCGGTTGAGTGCATCAATGACAATTTGGGGTCCATAACACCAGCCCACACGGGCCGCGGCCAAACCATGGATTTTGGAAAAGGTACGCGTCATCAATACATTGTTGGCCTCACCTGCCAGCTCCAACCCCGATGCATAATCATTGCTAAGAACATATTCACTATAAGCCGCATCAAGAACAAGGAGCACATGTTCGGGCAAGTCGGCGTGAAGGCGTTTAATCTGGGCGTAGGGCAAATAGGTGCCTGTGGGATTATTCGGATTGGCCAAGAAAAGGAGTTTTGTCTTAGCGGTGACACAGGCCAATAAAGCGTCAACATTCGCTGTTAGATGTGTTTCAGGCGCAGAAATACATACCGCCCCAGCCTGCTGTGCTGTTAGTCGATAAACCAGAAATCCATGTTCGGATTGCACCACTTCATCGCCTTGATCAAGAAAAGCCCGCCCCAGGAGCTGGAAAATCTCATCTGAACCATTGCCGCACATGATGCGGTGGCGATCCAAACCATAAAGCTGGGCAATGGCTTCACGTAACTTGGCATGATCGCCGTCTGGATAAGTGGCTAAATCCTTTGCCGCAGTTTGATAGGCGTGTTGCGCTAAAGGGCTACAGCCCAATGGATTTTCGTTAGAGGAGAGTTTCCAAGGCCTTTCAATGCCGGCAATGACGGCTTCTCCACCCTTATAGGGGGCAATATCTAGAATACCGGGAAGCGGGGTAACTGGCATGAAACGGGCCTATATAATGTTGGTTTGAATGGGATGGGTGTACCCCTGTGGGCATGGCGTTGTGGCTGGCTTTGGTCAAGGGGTAGGATGTGCAGTTTATGAAGATCTTGTGTGCCATTTTAAGCCAGCCTTTACATCCGGTCCTTAGACACAACGACAGAACTGGTCCTTAGCTTATAAAAATGTGATTTCTAGGAGGCCGAGAGTTGAACAATCTAATAGTCAGAAATTGGTGGGTAGAATGAGTAAGACCGTGCTGATCGTCGATGACGATCCATCGCAACGTCGTTTGCTACAGGCCGCAGTTGAGCGCCAAGGGTTTGCGACGCGCTCTGCCGAGGATGGCGCACAAGCCATCGCACAAGCCTTGGATCCAGCCGTGGATGTCGTCTTGTTAGATTTGATCATGCCTGGTGTATCTGGCATGGAAGCTTTGGCTGCAATCAGAACTAAACGCGATGATCTGCCCATTATTGTGTTAACGGCCTCAGGGGGCATCGACACCGTTGTTAAGGCGATGCAAGCTGGCGCATCAGATTTTTTTGTAAAGCCTGCAAGCCCAGAGCGTGTATTGGTTTCTATTCGCAACGCGCTTAAAGTGGGGGAATTATCTGGAGAGGTCAAACGGCTCAAGAAAAAAGCTACAGGCACGTTCACTTTTATTGACATGGTAGCGGGGGCTTTCGCGATGCGTCAGGTCATTCGCTTGGGTCAACGCGCAGCTGCATCTAACATTCCCGTGCTAATCTTGGGCGAAAGTGGTGTGGGTAAGGAAGTGATTGCCCGAGCGATCCATGGCGAAAGTGAGCGATCCGGACGCCCGATCATAACCGTTAATTGTGGCGCAATACCTGAAAACCTTGTGGAAAGCATTTTGTTTGGCCATGAAAAAGGGGCTTTTACCGGTGCGCATGAGCGTCATTTAGGTAAGTTCCAAGAGGCAGCCGGGGGCACGCTATTCCTTGATGAAGTTGGTGAGCTGCCATTGGACATGCAAGTGAAATTGTTACGTGCTCTCCAAGAGGGTGAGGTTGATCCAATTGGCTCCAAGCGCCCAATCAAGCTTGATGTGCGCATGATTGCTGCAACCAATAAGGATTTGGCCAAACTGGTAGCGGAAGGGAGGTTTCGTGAGGATCTCTATTATCGCCTTAATGTATTTCCCATCGACGTGCCGCCACTGCGTGATCGCATGGAAGATATCCAAGATTTGGTGAAGCATTTTGTAACCCGGATCAATGCCGAAGAGGGTAAGTGCGTTTTGGGTATCTCACCTCACGCCTTGATGATGCTGCAAAAATTTGACTGGCCAGGTAATGTCCGACAATTAGAGAATGCGGTGTTTCGGGCGGTTGTTCTCAGTGATGGAGATTTTCTTCAGCCAGAGGATTTTCCCCATATTCAAATGGCATTACCTCATTTTCCAGTGCAGAGCGGGGAAAATGATGCGCCCAAGACGTCTCAAGGGGCACCAATTGGCCTAGACCTAGCCAATATGCCCGCGAAAGGCGATGGGTTAGCGGCGGCCCTAGACCACACAAGTTCAGTTGCTATCTTTGATCCGGCCGGCCATTTGCGCACCTTGGAGCAAATTGAGCGCGACTTGATTGAATGTGCGATTGATCTTTACGCTGGACACATGACAGAAGTTGCCCGTCGTCTTGGCATTGGGCGTTCTACACTGTACCGCAAGTTGAAAGAATATGATCTTGTTGAGCATATAACCCAAGCGGCTGGATAAAATCGAAGATGAGAGTTTTACTTTCCATTTGTGGTTAAGACAATTGAACAATATCGAATTCAAATGATTGGACAAACCTCAGTGCATTTGATGGCCCTTTAAGGTATCAGAGGTCGTATGAATTCAGCCAAACTAAAACATTCCAAGGCTCTAAATTTTTATCTATGAACCAGGCGGGAAATCAAAGTGAAAATGCATGGCGAACCACACAATAGTGGTTTTAAATCATCATCCGTCGCTAGGTTAGATGCTTCACAAGCTCCTTTGTCATCAATTTGCAAAACTCTCCAGTCCATCTTGTTCGCCATCGTGTTAATTGGATAGAATAAGGCTTCGACACTAGTTACTTAGCCAATTCTGTGTAAACTTTCATCTTATTCATGATTACATATTTCGTCATCTTGTGTACCATGGTCTAGGCAAGATGGTCAAAACGCTTGTTAGCACCAAATTCTTGCTTCCAGCAAACAAAATCGGCTTTCTGCTTTAAACTTTATCCACCATTTCCTCCGGCCGGATTAGACTAACCCAATCAATCTCCCCCTAGCCTAAAGCGAACTTAGCTTTGTGGTGAGTCAGGTCATGGCAGGTCAACTCAAGATCACCGCCACACCTTTAGGTGAGCTTGATAGAGCCATGCAGGAAGTCATATCATGAATACATTTAAATTTCCCGGTAAATTTCCCGGTTGGCCTTGGATTGGAGAAGGTATTCGGATTGCTGCACCTATTCCTTTGACTTTATCGGCGGTGGGGTTGGTGTTGATTTTGTGGCGCGGTGGCTGGCCGATTGAGACGGCAGAAGCGCGGGTGCAATGGCTGGGTATCGCGCTTTTAGCCAATATTTTCATGATTGGGCTTGCCCTGTTTCTTACTAAAGACGGCATCAGTTCATTCTCTTTGAAAGCTGGAGCCGTCGAAGTGAACGTGAACGAGGATGAACATGAAAAAAACCAATAGATTTTTAGAGCTTTTGCCCCGCATTTTAAAGCATGAAGGTGGGTTTGTTGATCACCCAAAAGACCCAGGTGGGGCTACAAATTTCGGTGTCACTCAGGCGGTATATGATTCGTTTAGGCGTAACGCAAAGCTGCCAATTCAATCGGTTGCCAACATCAAATACAATGAAGTCAGCTCCATTTATAAATTGATGTATTGGGATGCCATACGCGGCGATAATTTGCCTGTTGGTGTGGATTATGCGGTTTTAGATTTGGCTGTGAATAGCGGCGTTCATCGGGCCATTCGTTATCTGCAACTTGCCTGTGGTCTAAAAGACGATGGCATAATCGGACCGCGTACGATTGAAGCGGCCACCACACTTCCTTCAGGATCTTTGGTTCAAGCTATCATGGCCCGGCGCGCTTCTTTTGTATCGCAACTGCGAACTTTTGCCACGTTTGGCAAAGGGTGGTTCCGTCGCATCAACGAAGTCAGGGCTGTGGCTTTAGAAGATGTCGGTGTCGCATGATCCATTGGAAAGCATATCTCATTGGCTTTTTGCTTTTGGCTTTATGTATTCTCTCTGGCTACATGACGTTTCTTACAACCCAAGTCGCAAAAGCCAAACAAGCTGCCAAGGTAGCACAGGCAGAAGCCTTGGTCAGCAAAGCCACCGCCAAAGCGATAGACCGTGTGACGCAGACAGAAAGGCGTATTACGCATGAGGTGCAGTATGTCACAAAAGAAATTGAAGCGCTCCCATCGGCTGATGCGTTTGTACCCCCTGATGTTGCCGCTGCTTGGGGTAATGGCATTGACGGCCTGCGCAACGCCAGCACCCAGCCTGAGCGTAACGGTGCCAGAAACCATCAAAACCTGCCCAAGGACTGAGCGGCCAAGCACGGATGGTCTAACAATTGGTGCGCTGGCGGCTTTTTCGGTTCAACAAAGTGCCGATCTCGAATTGTGCGATGCACGCCGAGAAGCGGCGATCTCAATCATAGACACCATCAATAAAGCCAACGCACCAAAAAAACCTTGGTGGCGGCAGTAATTTCCAGATTATGGTTAGCAAACGGGCTTTGTGGCGCATGTTTGGTATCTACATTCCATTGTGTCGGATTGAGTTGTTTCGATATCTCTACAATGTGCCTTTCCTAATAACGTAAAAGCTGCTTTCCTTTAATAACGACTTTCGCTATGAACGCGTGTGTGAATAGTCCAACCTCCGCATCATTTGATATTAGCCCTTCAAATCGGCTGGGCCAACACCGTGAAACGGTCGCTGGTGGGGAAGTGGTGCGCGCCTTTATTCCGCCGCCCTTACCGCCCAATCCGCCGCTTCAGTTGGAGCCCCTGTTCGCCTTATTGGACCGGGCTAATCAAGCTCTGGGGCGACTGGATGGGATGAACGCATTATCTTTTAGACATAAGCCATTGAAAACACTGGTGCTGCAAACAGGATTGAACTTGCGACCCCATCATTACCAACAGTGAGGCCCTCGTTTTTTCGCGTTTTCACGGCTTGTCACAATTTTTCATAATATATTGTGTCACATAGATTTTCTTCTAATATTATGGGACAGCTTGTTACTGAATTTTTCCCATTTGGTAGCAAATTGGTAGCAAAAAAAGCTGAAAATCGGTCCAAACTTCGCCATTTTTGAGATGATGGTGTCGCGTGATGGGGTCGATTGATAGCATAAATATGGCATAGGAAGTTAACTTTGTAAGACGTTTTGAAGGCAAAAATCAATAAGCGATTTGTCGATTCAGCGATGCCGCCGGAGACTGGGGACACGCGGATTTGGGATATTGAGCTGCGTGGTTTCATGCTTCGGATCTCGTCGAGTGGCCGGAAGACCTATTGCGTAAAGTATCGCGTCATCCGTCAACAACGCTGGATGACAATTGGCGAACACGGTTTGCCTTGGACTCCTGAAGCAGCGCGCAACCGCGCGCGAAGTCATCACCGAGGCGACCAAGGGCGTCGACTTATCTGAGAGCCCGAGTGAACGGGTAAAAGCTTTGGCCGGAAAAGGTGGGCTGGTCATAGCAAAGGCCATGCGTGACGGCACCAACACGGTCAATTTCTATGCGGGCACCGGCAAACTCAAGGGCGCGCTGGAAAACTGGCTTTTCGCGATTGACGGTACCTACCAGTGGAACAACCGGATCGATCAATCGGCCTGGGCCGGACGGGTGCAGGTGGGCTATACCTTCGCAAAAGCCAAGTGGCGCCCCTCGATCACCTACAGCTTCCAGACATTCTCGGGCGACGATCCCGACACGCCCGGGCTCGAGCGGTTCGATCCGTTGTTCTACGAAGGCTCGCCCAGTGCGTGGTCGACCGGGTCCAAGTCCTCGATGGTGTTCATCAATTCAAACGTGCGTGCGCACGGCGTAGCCTTCCGGGTGCAGCCGTCGCCCAAGGACACGTTGACGCTACGCTTGACCAGAATCGACGCCAACCAACTGCGCAGTCCGTTGCAATTCGGACAGGCCGAACGCGTCGATTTCGGGACCGGCGGCGATCTGCCCAATGTTGTCGCCGGGGTCACGGCCTCTCACGTCTCAGACGACATTTTCCTCGAATACAATAGAGTCATCACTCGCAATCTATTTTTATCGGCTGGAGCCACGATCTCAGAACCGGGTGAGGGAATCGAGAACACAGTGCCGGGCGGCGTCCCGGCGTGGACCGGAGGGTACGTCAATCTCGTCTTCAATTTCTAGCAATACGGAGACCGATTTTTTGCTGATCATTGATCACCATTTTCTGCGATGATAATGATATTGCGCCTTCGGGAACGATCAAGATGATTTGTGGGCTTTGTGGACCTCCGAACACTGAATAAGTGGTTTTGTCGTTCGGTCACGCAATTAGCCTTTGCTCGCCCTTTTTCGGTGGACTATATTGAAAAGGTAAGGGGAATTTCATGCGCGCATTCCGTTTGACCGCACTGGCACTGCTGGCATCCTCCGCTAGCACGGCGCTAGCTCAGAACGCCGACCGGATCTGGACCGGCGGGCCGATCATCACCATGGAGGACGAGGCAATGCGCGCCGAGGCGATCGCCGAGGATGACGGCAAGATCGTCGCGGTCGGTAGCGTCGCCGAGGTGATGAAATTCAAGGGGCCCAAAACCGAGGTCATCGGCCTCGCAGGGAGAACGTTGCTACCCGGTTTTGTCGACGCCCACGGTCATGTCACCGGCGGCGGTTTGCAAGCGATGAGCGCCAATCTGCTCGCTCCCCCCGATGGTGATGTGAAGGACATTCCTTCCATGATCACAGTGATCCGCCAGTGGATCAAGGACAACCAGGCGATGGTCGACCGGTATGGTATCATCCTCGGCTTTGGCTACGACAATGCCAGTCTCGCCGAGGCTCGCCACCCGACCCGCGACGATCTCGACGCGATTTCGACCACAATCCCGATCTATCTCATCCACCAGTCCGGGCATTTCGGCGCGACCAATTCGGTCGGGCTCGCCAAGCTCGGCATCACCCGCAAAACGCCCTCCCCTGAAGGCGGCATCATCCGGAAGCGAAGCGATGGCGAACCTGACGGGGTGTTCGAGGAAACCGCCCATTTCATGAGCCTGGGCAAGATGTTCACGGTGTTCGACGGCGAAGCGGTGCTGGGGATCGTCAAGTCCGGCACCGACCTTTGGGCTCGATTCGGCTACACCACCGCTCAGGAAGGCCGCGCCACTGCAGGCACGATCGCTCAGCTCGAAGGAGCGGCGGGCGCGGGCCTGTTGCCGATCGACGTGGTCGCCTACATCGACGTGCTGGTTGACCGCGACATGGCCAAGGCCAAGTCTTCGCCCGATTACGTCAAGCGCTTCCGCGTGGGGGGCGGCAAGCTCACCATCGACGGTTCGCCGCAAGGCTTCACCGCCTGGCGCGATCATCCCTATTTCGCCCCCGTGGGCGAATATCCGCCTGACTATGTCGGCTATCCGGCCGCCACCCGCGAACAGGTGTTCGATGCGGTCGACTGGGCCTATGCCAATAATGTCCAGCTGCTGACCCATTCCAACGGCGAGGCGGCGAGCGACCTGCTGATCGCCGCGCTCGGGCAGGCCGAAAAGCACCACGGCAAGGGTGACCGCCGGCCGGTGCTGATCCACGGCCAGTTCCTGCGCAAGGACCAGATCGCGTCCTTCGACCGGCTCGGCGTGATCCCCTCGTTATTCCCGATGCACACCTTCTACTGGGGCGACTGGCACCGTGATCACACGATCGGCCCAGTCGATGCCGACAATATCTCTCCCACCGGCTGGGTCCGCGAGCGCAAGATGATCTTCACCACGCACCACGATGCGCCGGTTGCCTTCCCAGACTCAATGCGGGTGCTCGATGCCACGGTCACGCGTCGTTCGCGCAGCGGCGATATCCTTGGGGCATCGCAGCGGGTCGACGTTATGACTGGCCTTAAGGCGATGACGATCTGGCCTGCCTATCAGCATTACGAGGAAGACCGGAAAGGCTCGCTGAAGGTCGGCAAGCTTGCCGATTTCGTGATCCTTTCGGCCGATCCGACCGCGGTCGATCCAGAAACAATCGACCAGATCAAGGTCGAGGAAACGATCAAGGAAGGCCATACGATCTATCGCCGCAAATAGACCGTGGCGGCCGCGGCGGGCAAACATCCAAACTGAGTGAAGGCCCGCCGATGCGCATTGAGCAGTTCGCCGGTATTTGTCTCGTCACCCGGACACGGCTTGCGTCCGGCATCCGCACCTCTGCGCGAACCATTTGGCTGGAGCTGGACTTGTAACGGTTTCGTTCCGGTGTGGTATCTCTTGTTAGGCCACTTTTGCTTCGAAAGCCAGTGGGCTGATGCCGCCCAAGTATGAGTGTCGGCGGCGCGGATTATAAAAGCCATTGATGTATTCAAAGATGGCTGTATGGGCTTGCTTGCGTGTGGCCCAGCGGTACCGCCAGATCGGTTCGGCTTTGATGGTCTTGAAGAATGTCTCGACGGCGGAGTTGTCGTAGCAATTCCCGGTTGCGCTCATGGACGGTTTCATTGTGTAGGCACCAAGGCGCTTCTGGTAATCACCCGAAGCGTATTGACTGCCGCGGTCGCTATGGAAGATACACCCAGGTGGGGGATTACGCAGCCGTGCAGCCATATCGAATGCCCTGATTGCGAGGTCTTTTTTCATCCGGTCACTGACTGCCCAGCCGATTACGAGGCGTGAATGAAGGTCCAGAACGACGGCCAGATAGAGCCAGCCTTCAGCTGTCCAGATATAACTGATATCGCCTGCCCATTTCTGATTGGGACCATCAGCCTGAAAGTCGCACGCCAAGAGGTTTTCGGCATATCCATGTTTGTGATTGCTGTCAGTCGTGACTTTGTAACGGTGCGTCCGAACCGGGACGACACCATGGATACGCATCAACCGACCCACCCGCCTTTCTCCAACCTTCAAACCAATTTCCTTGAGCTCTGCCGTCATGCGAGATCGGCCATAGGTTCCAAGAGATTGGGTGTATTGGTCTTTGATATGGGCTAGCAGCCGCATGTCGCCACGCACCCGCGTGCTCATGGGCCGGTTGACTCAAGCCCGAAAGCCGCGCGCCGTGACGTCCATGACCCGGCACATCGTTTCAATGCGCCAGATATGACGCCATTTCTGGATGAACGCAAATCGCATCACTTTTGGCTCGCGAAGAAGGCAGTGGCCTTTTTTAAGATCTCCCTCTCCTCGCGCAGAACCTTGTTTTCATGACGAAGCCGTTCGTTCTCTTTCAACAAGTCAAAGTCTGTCGGCAAATTGCCCGGTGCTGACCTGATGCCCTCGCCATCATGTCTCCCTGCTAATTGGATCCACTTGCCCAGCGTCGACTTGCCAATCCCAAGATCGGCCGCCACACGCTCACGCGTCAAACCGCTGGTCAATGCCAAACGCACCGCCTCACGACGAAACTCTTCTCCGTATACCTGTGTCATGATTCTACTCCTGATTAGGTGATTTACATCTCACCACCCGGAACAAAACCGTTACAAGTCCACATTTCAAGTTGCCTTGCCGAGTTCAGCATCACCGCGCCCTCTTGATGACTTCGACATCATCACGCCGATAACACCCATGGCATCAGTATCTTGACAGTTTCATAGCAATTGCTATCCTCCTAAGCTTAAGGCAAGGTCCGATCCAGCGTGAGCTTGGGCATTCCAAAGGCCATTGTCGCGTTCATCGGCGAACATCGCGAGGCATATGGGTCGAGCCTATTTGCAAGGCTATGCCGACGGCGCTGCAGTTGCGTAGACCTGTCCAACGGGAGGGAATTAGGATGCGCATTTCATCTGCCGTTGCCGTGCTGTTGCTCGGCTCAACCTTGCTGCTGGGCAGCTTCGGTCGAACCATTCAGGCCATTGCCGAGGGCCAAGTCAAGCAGGTCACCGGCAGCGGCGAGGTCAAGGATACCGCCTATCCCGACCGCGCCTATTTCGGCGACACCCATGTCCACACCGGCTGGTCGGCGGACGCGGGCATCGACGGCGCGATCCTCGGTCCGGAGGATGCCTTCCGTTTCGCGCGCGGCGACGAAGTGACATCCAACAGCGGGCAGAAGGCGAAGCTGAACCGCGCGCTCGACTGGATGGTGATCACTGACCATTCCGACGGGATGGGAACCATCAGCGAAATCCGTTCCGGCAATCCCGAGATGATCGGAAACGACGAATTCCTGAAGCGAATGAATGCCGCCCTCAAGAGTTCGGACGCGAACCTGCGCAACAAAGTGATGCTGGAAGCGGTGGACTTGCAGGTGGCCCAGCAGCTGCCAAAGGCCATGACGGATCCCAAGTGGATGGTCTCCGCTTGGAAGCGGACGATCGAGATCGCCGACCGATACAACGAACCGGGCAAGTTCACCGCAATGATCGGCTATGAGTGGACGGTGAATGCCGATGACGGGAACAATCTGCACCGCAATGTCGTCCTGCGCGACGGGGCCGACAAGGCCGGCCAAGTGCTCCCGCTCACGTCCTTCGAGACCCAGGATCCGGAAGGGTTGTGGAAGTGGATGGCGGACTATGAAGCCAAGACCGGCGGCAAGGCGCTGGCCATCCCCCACAACGGCAATCTGTCGAACGGGCGGATGTTCGAGGAAACCCGCTTCGACCGCTCGCCGATGACGCGTGAATACGCTTCTGCGCGCCAGCGTTGGGAGCCGCTGGTCGAGTTGACCCAGATGAAGGGTCAGTCGGAAAGCCACCCCAGTCTGAGCCCGAACGATGAATTCGCAAATTGGGACCTGTGGGACCGGGGCAATCTGAACGGCGTGCTCAAGGAGCCCGGCATGGTTCGCACCGAATATTGGCGGGAGGCCTTGAAGAGCGGCCTCAGGCTGCAGGGCACGCTGGGTGCCAATCCGTTCAAGATCGGCGCCAATGCCGGCACCGATACCCACACCGCCCTATCTGCGGCCGAGGAGAATAATTACTGGGGCAAGCTGGCGTCGATCGAGCCGTCGGCCGATCGGATGACGCGGCCCTTCAACAAGCAGTTTTTGAGCTTTGATACGACCGCCGCCGGCTACATGGGCGTCTGGGCCAAAGCCAACACGCGCGAGGCGTTGTGGGACGCGATGCAGCGGCGCGAAACCTTTGCTACCACCGGCCCGCGCATGACGGTACGTTTCTTTGGCGGCTATGACTTTGCCGCCGCCGACCTCGGCAATCTCGTCAGGGCCGGCTATACCCGTGGCGTGCCGATGGGCGGCGACCTGAAGCCCGCCCCGGCCGGCAAGGCCCCTACCTTCCTGGTTGCCGCGATGAAGGACCCGCAGGGCGCCAATCTCGACCGGGTGCAGGTGATCAAGGGCTGGGTCGATGCCCGGGGCCAGACCCATGAACAGGTCTATGAGGTCAAATGGGCGGGCGCCCGCAAGCCCGGCGCGAATGGCAAGCTGCCGGCGGTGGGCAACACCGTCAATCTCAAGACTGCCACCTACAGCAACAGCATCGGCGCTGCCGAACTGGTCGGACTGTGGAGGGACCCCGGCTTCGACCCCAAGCAGCGCGCCGTCTATTATGTCCGCGTGCTGGAAATCCCGACCCCGCGCTGGACGGCGTACGACCAGGTGCGGTTCAAGGTGCCGGCGCCGGCCGAGGCGCAGCTCATCCACCAGGAACGCGCCTTCACTTCCCCCATCTGGTACACGCCGTCCTGAAGCCCGATAGGCTGACGCAATGTCGTTGCGAGGATTGCTTCGCGAGCCACTGGTGCATTTCTTGGCGCTGGGGCTGCTGCTGTTCGCCCTCCACGGCGTCGTTACACCCGGCGGTGGCGGCGGCAGCGGCGAAATCATCCGTGTCGGCGCCGCTGAGGTGGCGGCCATGCAGGACCAGTTCCGCCAGCGGTGGGGCCGCCCGCCGACGCCGCAGGAGCGCGACGCGATCATCGAGGCGCGGGTGCGCGACGAAATCCTGTATCGCGAAGGCGTGGTGATGGGCCTGGACCGTGACGACGCCGTGATCAAGCGCCGGGTGCGCCAGAAGTACGAACTGATCGCCGAGGAGGAAGACAGCAGCGCGCCAACCGAAGCCGATCTTGCCGCCTATCTGAAGGCGCACCCCGACCGGTTCCGTCGTCCTGCGGTGGTGAGTTTCAAACAGGTCCTGCTGCCCGTCGGCGCCGATGCCGCGGCGTTGAGGGCCGCCTTGGATGCGGGGGGCGACGCGGACCGGCTGGGTGCGGAAACGCTGCTGCCGCGCCGCATCAACGGCGAACCGCTCGACCGCGTCGCCCGCGACTTTGGCGGCGTCCTGGCCAGTGAACTGGCGACGATGCCGATCGGGGGCTGGCAGGGCCCGGTGGCGTCTGGCTACGGCCAGCACCTCGTTCGCCTGTCAGCGCGCGTGCCGGCAGAAACGCCGCCACTCGCCGTCATCCGCACCGAGGTTCAGCGCGAATGGGAGAATGATCGCCGCCAGACTGCGGCCGCCGCACGATACGCGGCGCTCCGCAAGCGTTACAAAGTCGAGGTGGCCGGCCGGTGATCAGGACCATGCTGTTCTGGCTGGCCCTGCTATTCGCCCTGCCGGCGACCGCCGACGAGTTCAAGCCGGCCTATCTACAACTGATCGAGCGCGGCGGCGGCTATTACGATGTGCTCTGGAAAGTGCCGGCGCTGGACGAGAGCAAGGTGCTGAAGCTGCAGCCGGTGTTCCCCCCGGGCACACGGGACGTCACGCCCCACAGTGGCATCTATGCCCGCGGCGCGACCGTACAGCGCTGGCGCATCGCCGTACCCGGCGGACTGACGGGAAGGGATATCGGTTTTGCTGGCCTGGCGCTGGTGCCGGTCGACGTGCTGGTTCGCATGGCGCGCAGCGACGGCACCGAGCAACTGGAGCGGCTGAACCCGGCCAACCCGGTGTTCACCGCCGCCGCCAGCCCGGGGCCATGGGAGGTGGTGAGCAGCTATACCCTGCTCGGCATCGAGCATATCTGGCAGGGCATCGATCACCTCCTGTTCGTGGCCGGCCTCGTCATGTTGGTCGACAGCCGGCGCAAGCTTCTGCTGACCATCACCGCCTTCACCATCGCCCATTCGATCACGCTGGCGCTGGCGACCCTGGGCGTGCTGAAGGTGCCGGGGCCACCGGTCGAAGCGATCATCGCCCTGTCGATCGTGTTCGTCGCCGCGGAGATCCTGCACCGGCAGCAGGGCCGCACAAGCCTTGCGGTCCGCAAGCCCTGGCTGATCGCCTTCAGCTTCGGCCTGCTCCATGGCCTCGGCTTTGCCGGCGCGTTGGCCGAAGTCGGCCTGCCGCAGAACAGCATTCCGCTGGCCCTGTTGTTCTTCAACGTCGGCGTCGAAATCGGGCAGTTGCTGTTCGTGGCCGCGCTGCTCGCAGCCGCCGCGCTGGTGCGCCGCGTTACCGGGCCGACCGATCCGCGCTGGGCTGCGGTGCTGCCCGCCTACGCCATAGGCGGCATTGCCAGTTACTGGATGTTCGAGCGGGTCGCGGCATTCTTCTGAAGCGATGGCGGCGGCGCCGTTCCCGGTGATCACGCAAAGGTGTGTCGAAAGCGGCGCCATGCCCACCGCCGCCAACCCGGATATCGGGGCATTACGTGCAAGGTCAGACCTTGGGGCGTACCCGGAGAAACAGCCGGATCGCATGAGCGCCTTCGCATGGCTTCGACATTATCACGTCGATAACATTGACGATATCGATAGCCTCACAGTTCGAGACCGTTTGCTATCCCGCTAAGCTTCAGCCAAAGTTCTGCTCCAGATTGATATTGGGCATTCGTTCATACTGGAGCGTTGGCCACAGGTGCTTTGTCCGCCCTTAGGGCGGAGAACCGAGGGGGAGGACCATGAAGCATTTGCTTGCGGCCGTAGTGCTGACAGCTGGCTGCTTGCTCACCGCCGAGACGGCGCTCGCACAGACCAAAAGCCAATCCTGCGAGGCCTATACGAGGAACGCCGCACGATCGACGCCAACCTCCACGGGGGCGGCCCGTGGTGCTGCGCGAGGGGCCGTCGTGGGGTCGTTTTCCGGACATGCCGGCCAGGGCGCCGCCATCGGGGCTGGCGTGGGCGCGACACGCCGCCTTGCACAGAAGAGCCGCTCCTACAGCTGGAACTACAACGACTGCATGATCCGATTAACAGGGCGCGGCGCCTGGCCTTCACGCTGGCGCGACGCCGTCATGGCTTGTTGATGGCTCCACCTCAACATCCCCGTGTGATGGCCGGCTGTGGCACAGAACCCAACGCCATGTACGATGCCATGGCGGTTCAGATCATCCAGAAAAGCCGATCAAGGCCACCACCTTTACCCCCGCCACGGAGCTGGCCAAAACCCATGATCACACGTGTGTAATGATGCCCCCGTTTTCACGAAGAAGCGGGGTCGCGGTCCCATGCGCGTCTATGGCTTTCACCCTCTATATCCCCTCACCATCCTGTCCCTCGCGGGCATTTCTTTGTTTCGCCACAATGTTGAGGCTTTCGACCAGCACCGAGAAGGCGATCGCGGCGTAAAGATAGGTACGTTCAATATGTTGGCCAAAGCCATCGGCCACCAGAACCATGCCGACAATCAACAAAAAAGCGAGGGCCAGCATTTTTGTGGTCTCATATTTGTCAATAAAGGCTGAGGCTGTTTCACTGGCAAACATCATCACCGCAATGGCGATCACAACGGCTGTGACCATGATCGCCAAATTGCTCGACATCCCAATCGCAGTCACAATCGAATCAAGGGCAAAAATGACGTCAATCACGGCAATTTGAGCGACTACGATCATCATTTGTGAAGATTTAGTCTTTGGGCCTGCATGGTCTTCTACCCTTTTGGCGCGGACCAATTCGCCAATTTCAATCGTCGCTTTGTAGAGGAGGTAACCCCCGCCCAAAATCAGGATCAAATCTCGGGCAGAGAATGCATGGCCGAACAAGGCGAACAATGGCTTGGTTAGTCCGGCAAGCCATACCAACATCGATAAAAGCAGGATGCGTAAAAAAAGTGCTAGGGCCAAACCCATTCTGCGCGCGTTTACCTGTTGTTCTTTTGGCAATTTTGACGCCGCGATGGAGATAAAAATGACATTGTCGATCCCCAATACAATTTCTAGCAACGTCAAAATCGCCAATGACGCCCAGCCATCGGCAGATGCCATCCATGTAAACCAATCGGTCAATTAAGGGTACCCCTTTATGGGTTGGTTGCCCGTTGGGGCAGGTTTGGTCAAGCAATATGACCAATGACAAACAGATCAAATCAATCCATGGTGCATGAACTTGCATGTGAAAGTGTGATAAGGCATTCGTTAACCACGTTTGTTTAGTATGTTTGAGGAAATTGCGCTTAGATACATCGTTCCGATGATTCCTCGTGAAGCGCAGTAGGCACTAAGGAGCTGATAATGCCACTGAAACTGTCCCTAAAGCCGAATGAAAAAATCGTGCTAAATGGTGCTGTGGTGCAAAATGGGGATCGTCGCACCACTTTGTTACTTCAAAACAAAGCCTCTGTATTGCGTGAAAAAGACATAATGCAACTCGAAGAAGCCAATACCCCTGCCCGCAGAATCTATCTACCGATCATGCTCATGTATCTGCAAGGCCACGAAACACCTGAACAATATAATGAGTTTGCATTGCGTATGACCGAATTTATGGGTGTAGTGCGTGTCCCATCGGTTTTGGAAGAATGTGTTAATATCTCGCGTGAAGTCATGTCTGGTGAGTATTATAAAGCGCTCACGCGGTGCAGAAAGCTAATGGAATTCGAAGCCGCAAGGCTGAATTTAGAAGGTATAAAACATGTCTTTGAGAGCCTATCAGACAGCGCAGCAACGGGTCGAGACGCCGCGTGAGCTAGAGTATCGTTTGTTTGGACAAGTCACGCGGGCCCTGATCGAAATTCAAGATCTTCCCCGCTATGAAATTGGTAAGCGGATGGATGCGATTGATTGGAATCGTCGCGTATGGTCGTTTATGGCCAGCGATTGCATGTCTTCAACCAACGCCCTGCCTGAGACTCTGCGCGCATCCATCATTTCGCTTAGCCTATGGGTTAGTCGTTATTCCAGTGAAGTCATGCAAAAAGGCGAATCAGTCGAGCCCTTAATCGATGTTAATCGGTCCATAATGCAAGGACTTGCCAGCCAAATCGAAACAAATTCCCCGGTTTTGCAATCGGCTGAATAGGTTTGAGCCTGCTGCGTCAAGGTGTTTAAGGTTAATCAAGTCTAACGGGGCTTTTGGATCCTTTAGGAATTTTCCATCGTTAAGTAATTGGATCGCACTGACATTGTCGGGCTTGTTGCTCATTTCAATCCATTGAAAGCGCAACAGCGATACAATGCCTTAGGCCTAGGTGGTGACCTAACGTAATGAGGATCAACCTACCATTAAATCATCTAAATAGGTCGAAATAGAAATTCATTACCAGGATGAAAGTGGGATTTTTCTGGTTCAAATTGGCAATCATTAATCGATGGGGTGTCGATCCCCATGCTGAAGTGGTTAGCCTCAACCAGTATTGGCTTCACATGTCTCCGATCAAGCGTCCAAGGGTGTCGCCATAAAAAGCTTCATCTCTGCCATGTCGCCCCAAATCGCCTATCTCTTCATAGGTTGCAATGTGCAGGCGTACCCTCATAAAGCTAGTCTTTCTCGGATCAGTGCCATGGTTTCTTTAACCCCAAAAAGCGCCACAAAGCCACCAAAACGAGGGCCTTGCTCTTGGCCAAGCAGAACTTCATAGAGGGCTTTGAACCAATCGCGCAGGTTTTCAAAGCCGTTGGATTTGCCAACCTCAAACACCATGGTTTGGATGCTGTCCCCATCCATTTGATCGCACGATAGTGCATCCAATTGGCCTAGAAGGTCTAAAATCGCTGCGCGCTCTTGGTCTGATGGCGCACGGAACTTTTTGGTGGGCTCAATAAAGTCGCGGTAATAGGCAATCGCAAACCCGGCCAATTGGTTGAGCAAGGGTTGGGTCTCGGGCGTGGCTTGCGGCGCGTAGCGCTTGATAAAGCCCCATAAAACCTCTGTTGTTGATGCATTGGCGGCTGAGACCAGGTTGAGTAAAAGGCCAAAGCTAATGGGTGAACTATGGCGTGGCGGATTGCCATTATGTATATGCCAAACCGGGTTTTCCAGCTGCTTGGCGGGCTCCTCGCGCCAGAAGGCATCGAGAAATTGGATGTATTCGTCAACCGCACGTGGGATCACGTCAAAATAGAGCTTTTTGGCTACCCGCGGCTTTTGATAATTATAGAGCGAAAGACTTTCAGGAGGCGCATAGCTCAGCCATTGCTCAACTGAAATCCCATTGCCTTTGGATTTGCTGATCTTTTCGCCATTTTGGTCCAAGAACAACTCATAGCAATATTGAACTGGCGGCTCAGCCCCTAATATCCGACAAATCTTGGAATAGATCGGACCATTGGTTTGATGGTCTTTGCCATACATTTCAAAATCGACACCCAAAGCGGCCCAACGCATGCCAAAGTCGGGTTTCCACTGCATTTTGACCTTCCCACCGGTCACAGACATGGTCACATCGGTGCCGTCTTCATCGCGAAAGGTTATGGTGCCAGCCTTGGGGTCTTTAGCCTTCAACGGCACATAAAGCACGCGACCCGAGGTAGGCGAGATCGGCAAAAACGGGCTATAGGTGTTACGGCGTTCCTCGCCCAAAGTCGGAAGCATCACGCCCATAATGGCGTCGTAATGTTCTAGCGCGCGCAGCAAGGTCGCATCAAATGCGCCGGAGCGGTAAAGCTGTGTCGCCGATTTGAATTCATAATCAAAGCCAAAACTATCGAGAAAGCCGCGCAAGCGCGCATTATTATGCTGGGCAAAGCCCTCGTGTGTGCCAAATGGGTCGGGCACATCGGTTAAGGGCATTTGTAGATAGAGGGCCAGTGCCTCTGAGTTTGGCACATTATCAGGCACTTTGCGCATGCCATCCATATCATCGCTGACGCAGATCAGCTTGGTTTCAATTGTGCCATTGGTCAGCGCAATGAAGGCCTGACGCACCATCGTTGTCCGCACGACTTCGCCAAATGTCCCAAGATGCGGCAAGCCTGATGGGCCATAGCCGGTTTCAAAGATAATTGGGCTTTGCCTGCCGGTCTTCTTTACGCGGTCCAGCAGTAAACGTGCTTGTTCAAACGGCCAAGCTTTGGCATCGCCAGCCAATAATGCACGATCTTGCATTCAAGTCTCATTTATCATAGGGGGGTTAGTGGATGGTGCGGCGTTGTGACAAAATCAGCGCTTAAGGTCAAATCCACGGTACGCCTATTCCTCAGTCCGGGGCGGTACACATACTGAATTATACCGCCATTATTATTCTCGAGGCTTATAATTGCACTGCTTTTGATGTGCGTGATGGACAGTTTAGAAGTACCAATCAGGCTGCCACCCATTTTTATAATCATCCCATACCATCCACCTATTTCACAATAACACAGTGGGTTTTGTGCATTACTGCTCATTGCATGATGGATCAGGACTTGTGCGGGAAAATGCAACAATGGACCGACATAAAGCGCCACTGCATGACGCAAACACCCCGCGCACGTAATGAAGCTCACGTTCAAGCTTGAGTAGTCAGGCGCTACACTGATAAGGTCAATGGACGCTATGTCGCGGTCTAAGGGGGAATTGGGTGGGTCAGAGAAAGACACAAATTGTAGTCGTTGGCGGGGGCGCCGGGGGCTTAGAGCTCGTTCGTTTGCTCGGCTCGCGCTATGGCCGCAAAGACCATGACATCATCCTGATCGACCGGAATTTGACCCATGTCTGGAAGCCCTTATTGCACGAAGTGGCGGCAGGTTCGCTCGATGCCAATCTGGATGAAGTGGGCTATGGCGGCCATGCCGTGCGCTGGGGCTATCGGTTTTTCAATGGCAGCCTTGAAAGTGTCGATCGGATCGCCCGCACCATAACCACCGCACCCTTATTAGACGAACGCGGTGAGGAGATCATCGCTCGACATAGCATTCGCTATGATTATCTGGTCCTCGCAATGGGCGGGATTTCAAACGATTTTGGCGTGCCGGGTGTGCGCGAACACGCGATGTTTCTCGAAGACCGCCCGCAAGCCGACCGCTTTAGACAAAAACTACTCAACGCCTGCCTGCGCACCAACCACGCCCATCAGACGGGCGATACGCAGGCCGCCGTGCGCATCTGTATTGTTGGTGGCGGTGCCACAGGGGTGGAGCTTGCTGCAGAACTGTATAATGCCGCCAAAGCACTGCGCCATTACGGCCTCGAGGTGTTTGATGAATCCAAGCTTGAAGTATCGCTGATTGAAGCTGGCCCTCGAATATTACCCGCTTTGGATGAGAAGCTCGCCGAAAGTGCCAAGCTTGAGTTGGAGAAATTGGGCGTCAATGTGCTCGACAATACCCAAGTGGTGAAGCTTGCCAAAAACGAGGTTCATACCGGCACCGGGGCCGTGATTGCGGCCAATCTGATTGTGTGGGCTGCCGGGGTAAAGGGTGCTGAAGAAATTCGCACCTTGGGCGATCTGGAGCTGACTCGCGGCAACCAAATCGTCGTTCGCCCAACGCTACAGACCACCTGCGACGACCGCATTTATGCGCTGGGCGATTGCGCTTCCTGCATGCTGCCCGGCCGCGACCGCCCCATTCCGCCGCGTGCGCAATCGGCCCACCAAATGGCCAGCCAAGTCTTCCATAATCTGGTGCGCGCACAAGCGGGCCAGCCACAACAGGATTTTGTCTATCACGACCATGGCTCGCTGGTATCGCTTAGCCGCTTTTCAACAGTGGGCAGCCTCATGGGTAATTTGGTTGGCGGGCGTATGCGTGTTGAGGGCTGGGTCGCCCGCATGGTCTATCAGTCGCTTTACCGCATGCATCTGATCGCCATCCACGGCTGGTGGCGCGGCCTGACCCTCATCATCATCGGCCATGTCAACCATATCATCCGACCGAAATTTAAGCTGCATTAGGGCGTAGGGTGCGGTTCGTCAGGACAGCACTATCGCGTTCGCTGTGAGGTTAGATTTAGCGTATTCTACTTAGACAGCCTTTGCGCTATGCTCTGCCTGCGCAAAGGCTTAAGTCGAGTTTGAGCGCGCAAGATAGGGCGTCAAGGGGCGCGCCATAGGCGCGCCCCTTGACCCCCCATCTTGCGCAGAGACAATTGTCGGGTGGCTTCAAGGCAAGCAGAGTGCGGCCTGAAGCCGTTCCAAGTGCTTTGGCTGCGGACAAACATTAGCGATCTTAAGAATTGCTTGACAATGGTGCATCCCATGGTTGGAATGCATCCTACCGCACGGAGCGGATTGCTTACCCGCCTTCCCGCTCCCCCAACAAAAACGCCCGCACCTTCGTGTTCTCCGTCAACCCTATCGCGCGCTCCATCGCTATCGCCGCTGCCGCCGCTTCCTGACACCCGCGATGGGCCGCCGCCAAGGTCACCCAATAAGGCTGATAGGTGCTGACATCGGCGGTATTGAGGCTGAACAAGACCTCAAGTGCCGCGCGCCCTTGCCCCATGGCTTGTAGGACAGCCGCATAGCTAACAAAGGCGCCGATACTGGGCCGATGGGTCAGCAGAAGTTCATGGAAGGAGCGTAGCGCCGCCCAATTGGTGGCACCCGTGATTGGGGCTTGAATGTGGATCGACTGGATCGCGGCTTCGATCTGAAACCGACCAAGGCGGTTGAGCTTGGAGGCACGCGCCAACAATCCTTCGGCTTCGATAATCTTCGCGCGCTCCCATAGCTTTGCGTCTTGATTCTTGAGGGGTACAAATTCGCCCTCAGGCCCCCAGCGCGCGCCCTTGCGCGCATCGACATAGAGCATCAGCGCCAAGAGACCAAAAGCCTCTGGCTCTTGCGGTAAAAGTGAAACGACCAAACGCGCGAGAAAAATCGCCTCGTCAGCCAATGAGATATTGTGGTCATCTGACCCTGCGACGGCATCAAAGGAAGTCCCAAAGGCTGCATAAATCGCCGACAAAACTTCGTCCAAGCGACCGGGTAGGGCGTCGAGGTCTGGAATTTTAAAGCCAATGCCCGCGGCCTTAATCTTGGCTTTGGCCCGCACCAACCGTTGGCCCATGGTCGTTGGCGAGACCAAAAAGGCAGAGGCGATCTGGGCGGCATCGAGGCCTAATATGGTCTGGAGCATGAGCGGCGTGCGCATATCTTCTTGAATGGCGGGG
The DNA here is from genome assembly GCF_030158815.1 of Candidatus Phycosocius spiralis. GTDB lineage: Bacteria > Pseudomonadota > Alphaproteobacteria > Caulobacterales > Aquidulcibacteraceae > Aquidulcibacter > Aquidulcibacter spiralis. Next base: position 36,897 of record NZ_BPFZ01000007.1, on the reverse strand, counting down.
TGCGCGCACACAAACAAAAGACTGAGGCGTTGATCCGGGATGGGCGCCGCAGTTGCAGAGGGGGCGTCCATCCTTCGCAAAATCTCGTCCATGCCGCGCAGCTTAACGGCCTCATGCCGGTGGGTATTGATCAGGCGGTTGCGCGCGGTGGTCAAAAGCCAAGCGTCGGGATTGGTCGGTATGCCACGTCTGGGCCAGGTTTGTAGGGCCGCTGCAAATGCTTCCGATAAGGCATCTTCACTGGCAGCCAGATCGCCATCACGGGCCGCCAAGAGCGCTACGAGACGGCCATAAGAATTGCGCGCCGTCGCCACAACAACAGCTTCGACTGAAGCAGCTTGCGCCACTTCCGTCGACCGGGTGCGGCCACCGACCATGCTTAGCCCGCAGGCGCGGTAGAACGCGGGGGCATGACAGGGCGCACTTCAACCGAGCCCGCGCTGGCCGCCGGAGATTTGGCCGCCCATTCGAGTGCGGCATCGAGATCCGGCACTTCAATAATGAAGTAACCGCCTAATTGCTCTTTGGTATCGGCAAATGGGCCATCCTGGACCACCCTTTTGCCATCGCGGATGCGCAGCGTCGTCGCGGTATGGGGTGGCTGCAGGCCATCCCCATTAATGATGATGCCAGATTGCTGTAACGCGCCAACGAAGGCTGTCCAACCGCCCCAATAAGCCCCGGCTGTAGCTGGGTCGTCGCGCTTGGATCTTTCGGCTTCGGTTTCGTTCATAATCAGCATGAATTGCATGGTAGTTCTCCTTTTTAAGTTATGACTCAGACCCAAAGTCTGGTCGAGAGGTGAGATTAGGCCAAAAGGCGTTGTTTGTTAGAAAAGTGGGCGACCCACAGCAAAGCTGCTGCGATGGCGACAACGGTGGTAAGGACGATCACTTGACTGGTCCCTAAGGCCGCAAACACACCATGGGTGATATCGCCCACATAAAGCGCGCAATAGCTAAGGAGTGACAATAACAAGATGGGTCGTGTCACTGGGGTCTGGAACACCAAAAGGGTTGAGCCCAAAACGCCACCAAAAACCCCAATTGCAAAAGCCAGCTTCATCCAAAACGGGATCGACACCATAACGGCCGCTTGATCGGGCGTCAGGCCCTGCGCCATCAGACTTTCTAAACTGGGATTAAGCGTGGTGAAAAACTGCAATACACCAAAAAAGTTCCAAGCCAATCCAAGCCCTGCGACTACCATCAGCCAAAGTGGTGGTCTGAGTTTGCCTACTAATTCTGTCATACAACTTGCTCCTTTTGTCCTATTCCAAGATCGCCTTTGCCAGAAAGCGGAGGGTGATCTCATGGGCATGACACTTGAGCATGGGTCGATTTCGACATCGCCGACAAACCGCGCTGATTTTCTTGCAGTCCGCGCTAACTTGACAAAGCGGGGGTGCGCAACGATCACTGAACCCCTTTCATGTGGAGACTTTGGTCAATGCTCTCAGAATTGGTGCTCTTCCGTCATGGCAAAGCGGTTCGACCCCTTGAAGCACGCGATGACTTTTGCCGTGGCTTAACGCCGTTTGGAGCAGCACAAGCCAGTGCTCAAGCTTTGCGGTTGAAAGCAGCAGGCTTTCTCCCTGATCTAGCTTTGGTTTCAACCGCATTGCGCGCTAGCCAAACCTGGGACGCGTGCACAACAGCTTTCCCCAAAACGCCTGTCGAAATGTCGCGTGCGCTCTATTTGGCTTCACCTGCCAATTATCTAAGGGCCTTAGAACAGTGCATGCATTCATCTGCAATCCTGATCGCTCATAACCCAGGCTTGCACGATCTGGCGCGCCGCTTGATGAAGGGTGACCGGGGTGTTGAGGCTGGCCAAACCAAATTGATGGAGCATTTGCCAACCTCAGGTATCGCTTGGTTTCATGCCGATACTGGGGCACATTCAGGCTTTAAGCTGAAGCAGTTTTGGGCACCACTTCCTACCTAAGGCTCTAGACGGACTAACGACAAATCAAAATTTCTATGCGCTTGATCAAACATGTCAAAACCCCAACCCAAACCCAAGCCAAAGCAGTACCGGTTAAAACCCTGGTCGATTGAGACTGTGGTGGATGGCGATCGGCTTCGTGTGCAATTGAACGCAGCCGCCTTAGATCATTTAGGCGATGACAAGGCCACCCGCACCAGAGCTCTGGAGCTGTTAAAAGGGGCATTCATGCGGGGTCGTTGGATCGCGCAAGAAAGGCTGGAAAGCGGGGCAGGAGGGCTTGATTGCTCCCATCTTCTGGCGGCCGTGCAAGATCAAGTGATCGCGGCCCTATATGATTTTACGACGACACATGTGATACGCGCGCGCAATCCTACAGCAGCTGAGCGGCTAAGCGTCTGTGCTACTGGCGGTTATGGCCGCAATTCCATGGCACCCTCTTCGGACGTTGATCTCATGTTTGTCCGTCCGATCCGCGATGCGGTATGGGCCGAAAGCGTGATTGAATATATGCTTTATATGCTTTGGGATATGGGGCTGAAAGTTGGCCACGCCTCGCGCACGATATCTGAATGTCTGCGTGCGGCGCGAGAAGATATGACAATCCGAACCTCAGTACTAGAAACCCGATTTGTGTGCGGCGACCGTCTCTTATTCCGTGAGCTAGAAGTTCGCCTGCGCAAAGACTTGTTTGAAGGCACAGCTGCTGATTTTGTGGCGGCCAAGCTGGCTGAACGCGATAACCGACATCGGCGAACCGGCGAAAGCCGCTATATGGTTGAACCCAACATCAAAGACGGTAAGGGTGGCTTGCGCGATTTACATACGCTCTTTTGGATCGCCAAATACATTCACGCCACCGATGACACCGGCCAATTTGTCGAAAAGGGCATTTTCACGCCCGAAGATATGAAGCAGTTTAACCAAGCTGCTGAGTTCTTGTGGACGGTGCGGTGCCATTTGCATTTTCTGACTGGGCGCGCCGAAGAGCGTTTGACCTTTGATTTGCAGCCTGAAATGGCGCGTCGAATGGGCTATGGTGACCGGGCCGATAACCCTGCGGTTGAGCGCTTTATGAAACGCTATTTTTTAGTCACCAAGCAAGTCGGTTCCTTGACACGCATCCTGTCTGCCCGTTTGGAGCTGGATCGCCAGAAAGCCAGCCCGCGTCGGTTATCGCGCTTTTTTGTCGCCGCTAACAAAAGCAAACCGCTTGCCGATCCGCGCTTTGTTGAAGATAGAAACCGCATTGGTTTTGCAGACCCCCAAAATGTGGAAAACGATCTTTCCTCATTAATCGACATATTTAAGCTGGCCGATCAACTGGATTTGGACATCGATCCCAGAGCCTTAGCATTGGTTTCGCGCTTGGCACCAAAGGGGCGCCAGATGCGTGAAGACCCAAAAGCCATTGCAAGCTTTCTAGAGTTAATCGCTTCCCCAAAAAATCCTGCTCGCGCACTAGGTCTCCTGAATGAGGCCGGATTATTGGGCAAGCTGATACCAGAATTTGGCCGTATAGTAGGGCAAACCCAATTCAATATGTATCATCATTTTACCGTTGATGAGCATACTTTGCGCGGCATAGCCAATTTGTCTGACATTGAAAACGCCCGCCTGTATCAAGAACTTCCAGTTGCAACCGAATTATTCCCAAAAATCGCCAATCGACGCGCACTTTATTTAGCTATGCTGCTCCATGATGTCGGTAAAGGTGAAGGCGATCAACAGATCGAAGGTGCCAAAGCTGCTACGATGGCTTGCCGACGCTTAAGGTTGGATGAAGCGGAAACAGAGCTTGTGGCTTGGCTTGTTGGTCACCATTTAATCATGAGCGAGGTTGCCCAGCGCCGCGATATTGGTGATCCAAAGACGGTAACCGATTTCGCCTCCACAATTGGCACACTTGAAAAACTCCGCTTATTATTGATCCTTACCGTTGCGGACATTCGCGCCGTGGGACCAGGTGTTTGGAACGACTGGAAAGCACAATTACTGCGCGATCTTTATAAACTCACGGAGGCAAGTTTACGTGGCGGTCGTTCTGATGAACGATTTGTTCGACGCCATTTAAAAGCTCAAGCCGATGAACGACGTACCCAAGCCTTGAGCGATCCAATCTTATCCCAGTTTTTCAGTAATCTTGAGGACGCATATTGGCTTGGTTTTGATTCGGAGCAACAAGTCTGGCACGGCCACGAGATCGCCAAAGCCCTGCAAGCAAACACAGACGTTTGGTTAGCAAGCCGCCTTGCCCCTTATCGGGGTGCAACTGAAATATTGGTGTATTGCCCCGATCAGTCTGGCCTTTTTGCTGCTTTAACAGCCGTCTTCGCTCAGGTAGGCGCAAATGTGATTGATGCGCGCATCTATACCTCTAAGGGAGGAACTGCTTTTGACATATTTGCGCTGCAAGATCAGTCGGGCTGTGCGTTTGGCGAACATAGACCCGATACAATTGAACGCCTGTTTGCCCACCTGAAAGAGGCGCTTTCAACTGGAAAGCCCTCTGCGCAGGTACATGCAAGCTTGCATCCCAAAAAACCGACCAATCGCGTTGCAGTTTTTGCCATCGAGCCTGTCATCACAATTGATAATGATGGCGCAGCTTTTGACACCATAGTGGAGATTTCTGGACGCGACCGGCCAGGCCTATTGGCGGATTTGGCACAAGTGTTTGAGGATGAGGCTCTCAATGTCACTTCGGCCCATATTGATAGTGTAGGCGAACGCGCCAACGATGCTTTCTATCTGCGTGATCGTGGTGGCCTGAAAGTTCGTGACCCACGCGTGATCGCAACTTTAAAGGCACGCCTGATGGGTGTCTTGGGTGATGCTGACCTCCGAGATGGTCCAAGCCTAATCGCAAAGCGCACTTTAGCCAAAGCACGCGCCAGTAGTCGACGCTAAAGCCTATCCCTTTGAGTGATTATGGTGTGATCTGACCTCATGCCACAGATAGGCTTCGCGCCCAATCATTGCTAAAGACATATCGATTCAATTTCAATGACAAAGTCATTGATAACAAAACGCCAATTTTGCTCACAACACCCAATCAAACAGATCCTCGCAACTGAACTTCGCTGAGAGCAGTCCCTCATTGGTTAAACCCGAACTGATACAAGGTGAATGCAAAACGATCTGCAAATCCGTAAACTGGATGCCCACTAAGCCGCTGGTAACTCAAGGACAAAGCGGGCACCTTGGCCCTCGGTGCGATTTTCAACCCACAAAATCCCGCCGTGACTTTCGGCTATTTGTCGGGCGATGGCAAGGCCCAAGCCTGAATGTTTGCCAAAGGCGGCTTGGCCTTCTTCGCCGACACTGGTTGGACGATGGGTGTAAAAGCGTTTGAATACACTTTGCAGGGCTTCTTGCGGGATACCTGGGCCTTCATCTTCTACTTGGACACACACCTTTTCATGTTCGCGCGTCCCGCGCAAATAAATGTTAGCTTGGGCTGGGGAAAAGGACAAAGCATTGTCGAGTAAATTTGTTAGAACACGAGAAATGGCTTCTTCGCGGGCGCTAACCAATAATCGATCGGTTTCGTCTGTATGCTGAACAATGATCTTAACTTGGTGCGCATGTGCTATGGATGCATAAACCCGACCCATGTCATCAATCATATCCGCCATTGCAAATTTTTTCTGGCTGGCACGCGCTAGTTCGGCATCTAGGCGCGAGGCATTGGCAATGTCAGTGACCAGACGATCAACGCGTCGTGCATCTGAAAGGATTATGGATTCAAGTTTTGCTTTACTTTCCTCGCTTGTCGCGCGCGGTAATAATTCAGCGGCGTTGCGTATGGCCGCTAGCGGATTTTTAATCTCATGCGCCACATCGGCAGCAAAACTTTCATTGGCATTGATACGATCTTGCAGTGTTTGTGTCATGGCGGCCAAGGCATCAGCTAAGTCACCAATCTCATCGGGACGCTGGCGGAGTTTGTCCGCCCCCAGGGCCTGTGCGCGTCCACGGCGGACATCATCAGCGGCAGCGGCCAGTCGGCGTAAGGGCACTGCAATCGACCACGCCAATAAGGTGGCAGAAAGTGCGGTGACCAATATGGCCGATAAAATGAAGGGGTAAAGTGCACGACGCTCGGCATCAACAATTTCAGATACATCGCTACTTTCAAGTGTTAAAACGCCAACCACCGCGCGTATACGCTGGATGGGTACTGTGACCGAAACAACCCGTCGCCCATTCTCGTCAAAGCGTTCACTTTGAACGACTTGACCTTGTAAGGCTGTTGAGATTTCCCGGATGAGCGCTTTGTGTGGGTCGTCACTGGCCCCTTGAATAAAGACCCGAGCATTGGCGACCGCGCGGTCGGCTACGTCAACCACATCTGGTGCTGCTGGGCCTAGGGGAGGGAGTTGGCGGACCTCGACAGTGTCATCTAAGACTGAACTATCAGCAATTGGTCTAAGTTCTCGATCAAACAAGCGTAGCCTTGCGCCTGGCTCACGCGTTAATTGCCGCAAGATTGCACGGGCACGCATTTCATCCAATGCGGGCAACGCGTCAGGTGGAATGGCCGCTTCTGCGATCACACTGGCAATGGTGGAACCTTGAGCGCGTAGCGCTTCCATGCGTGCCTTGGTCAGACCAGATCTTAACTCATTGAACAAAAGCGAACCCAGCACCAAAATGAGGATGCCGGCGAAATTTGCAATAAAGATGATGCCCGCAATCCCGCCACGCCTATGGCGCCTTTGGGTTTTGCCAAAGGACTCTGTAGCGTTGTGTTTAGGCTTCTTTATAGCGATACCCAACCCCATACAATGTCTCGATGGCATCAAACTCGCCATCGACTTCTCGGAATTTTTTGCGTACCCGCTTTACGTGACTATCGATCGTGCGATCATCCACATACACACTGTCATCATAGGCTGCATCCATAAGCTGATCGCGACTTTTGACAAAACCTGGACGGTGCGCAAGTGCTTGCAACAACAAGAATTCGGTTACAGTCAGACGTACAGGCTTACCTTTCCAGAAGGAAGCATGTCGGTTTGGATCCATGGTCAACGACCCACGCGTGACAATCTTTTTATCACCATCAAGTGGTTGATCCCCTTCTTCAGGGGAGTCTAAAGGTCTCGAACGGCGCAGCACTGCCTTGACACGCTCTGAAAGCAAGCGGGTTGAGAAGGGTTTACGGATGAAATCGTCAGCGCCGACTGAAAAGCCAATGACCTCATCGATCTCATCATCTTTTGAGGTCAGAAAGATAACTGGAACATCAGAACTTTCGCGGACACGGCGCAATAATTCAACCCCGTCCATCCTTGGCATTTTGATGTCCAAGATCGCTATGTCAGGAGGGTCAGCAATAAGAGCAGGAAGTGCAGTGGCACCATCGGGATAAGTGCGCACCTCATAGCCTTCACTTTGAAACAATATTACAAGTGAAGCACGAATGTTTTCGTCGTCATCGACCAAGGCAATTGTCGTCATGCTTTATGCTATAAGGTGGTTTGTGGCCGCATGTTACCCCTTCAAGGGCAAGAATAAGGCAAATTGAGTGTTAATGCAGAGGCGAACTGCATAATCTTACAATCATTAGCTCGCTTTGACTTGGGAGTCGAGGGCCATCTCCTTGGCCAGATAGGCCAAAGCGAAATCAGTAAGTTCAAATTGGGGCTCATACCACCCCTCTTCAATCCCAGGAGGGCTAGCCGCATCCAAGATGGTATGAATTTCACTGCTTTCATCATTCCAGATGATGGAAACTTCCCTCAAGCGCGACACTTCACGGCCCAAAGTCTGGACAATCACAACATCGGCCATGCGTCGTGCACTGACTCGCAACAATGATAAGCCCCCACCAATGTCTTCACACAAGTCGGCATACGATAAGATAACATTCAACAAAGCCCCTGTTGGCGGTGCTACTAATACGGGGCTAGGCACTTTTGGCGCTTTGGAATTGCGGCGGGACTGTGGATAAGCAAGAATTGTCATGAAGGGATCTCCTGATTTCTACAAGACCCTTGTGAATTATGTTGACGTCAAAACTGGACGTAGCGCGGCTACGGCCCTCACGAGCGCACTGGCGCGACGCGACCCATGCCACAAGCCATTGTTTGCCAAGAACGAGTCCTATAAGCAAATCCGCGTTTCTAGCAGGAAAGCTAAAATCAGATGCCGTCCCATACTGACCTTGCCAATGCCATTCGCTTTCTTTCCATGGATAGCGTTCAGGCTGCAAATTCTGGACACCCAGGTATGCCCATGGGAATGGCAGATGTCGCGACTGTACTCTTTACCAAATTCTTAAAATTTGATGCGCATGCGCCCAATTGGCCAGACCGTGATCGGTTCGTTTTATCGGCGGGACATGGATCGATGTTGATCTATTCTTTGCTGCATTTAACAGGCTATGAAGCCATGACGATCGAACAGCTCAAGGCGTTTCGGCAAATAGGCGCGCTCACAGCGGGTCATCCTGAATATGGCCATGTCCAAGGCGTTGAGACGACGACTGGGCCACTGGGTCAGGGTATTTCAACAGCTGTTGGTATGGCCATGGCAGAAGCGCATCTGCGCGCAAACTGGGGCGCTGACCTGTGCGATCACCGCACCTGGGTGATTGCTTCCGACGGCGATCTGATGGAGGGCATCAGCCAAGAGGCGATTTCTTTAGCCGGTCATCTAAATCTCAATCGCCTTATCGTCTTATGGGACGACAATGAGATCTCAATTGACGGGGCACTATCGGTTGCGGAATCTGGCGATCAGCTCTTGCGTTTTAAGGCCGCAGGTTGGGAAGCGGTGCGCGTCGACGGCCATGATCCCGAAGCCCTTGAAGCTGCGATGGCGGCAGCCATTGTTTCCGTGAAGCCAAGCTTAATCGCGTGTCGAACCCAAATCGGATTTGGTGCACCAAACTTAGCCGGGACCGCAAAGACCCACGGATCCCCACTGGGTATGCAGGAAATAGCAGCGACACGGGCGGCCCTCAATTGGCCCCACGCCCCCTTTGTGGTGCCAGAAGAGATTGGTGCCACTTGGCGTGCGGCTGGTCAAAAAGGAGCTAAAGCGCACGCCGCTTGGCACAAGCGCCTAGCGCAACATCCAAACCGCGCAGCGTTTGAAGATCTAATCGAAACCAAAATCGACCCTGTACCATTGCGCAACTTGATCAAAGCGCATTGTGCAGAGATAGCTCAACACGCTCCAAGCCTTGCCACACGGGAAAGTTCTGGCGCGGCTTTAGAAGTGTTGGTACCTGAATTAGATTGCCTGATGGGTGGCTCTGCCGATTTGACAGGCTCAGTCAATACCAAGGTCGCTGGCATGAAGGCCTTTGGTCCCAATGCTTATCAGGAGCGCTATGTGCATTATGGCGTGCGCGAACACGCCATGGCAGCTGCCATGAACGGTATGGCCCTTCATGGGGGGGTCCTTCCTTATTCAGGAACCTTTTTAGTCTTTGCCGACTATCTGCGCCCCGCATTGCGTTTAGGTGCATTGATGGGTGTACGCACCATTCATGTATTGACACACGATAGTATTGGTCTCGGCGAAGACGGGCCGACCCACCAACCCGTTGAAACGCTCGCCTCCTTGCGTGCCATCCCCAATGTGTTGGTATTTCGTCCCTGCGACCCTGTTGAAGTCGCCGAATGTTGGGAATTGGCTATTTTGGCCGAGCAATCTCCTTCTGTTTTATCGCTCACTCGTCAAAAGCTTTCATTCCAACGCTGTGAGGGCTCGCCCATCAATCGCAGCGCGCAGGGTGCATATGTCATGTCCCCTGCCCAGCACCCAGAAAAAGCGGTTCTCATCGCCACAGGTTCTGAAGTTGAGCTTGCTATGAAAGCACAAACTCAGTTGGCACAGCGCGGCATCGGGGTGCGGGTAGTTTCAGCACCCTGCCTTGAATTATTTGAGGCCCAAACTTTTGAATACCAAAATGAGGTGCTGGGGGGTGATCTGCCCAAGATTGCGATTGAAGCGGCTGTGCGTTTTGGTTGGGATCGTTGGATCGGGCCACAAGGCATGTTTATCGGCATGAAAGGCTTTGGCGCTTCTGGGCCCTATCAAGAGCTTTATGCGCATTTTGGCATTACGTCTGAGGCGATTTGTGCCGCTGTGCTTGGCCTTGATTGAAAATGACACCCCTTGTTCTTTTCTGAGAATACCCATCAAAGCGCGTGCTTGTTCTACAGGGTGGCTTGGTGGACGCACCATATCTAGAAACGTGAGACGATACTGTTGGATCCATATGTCCCCATGCACCTCAGGTGCATGGGGACACACGGAATAAGGCGTCCGATGTAGGACCAAGACCCGTTTTTCGACTTAGGCGTGTCCAATCATCAAGCTTACCGGATGGCAATGGAGCTGGTTGACGGTTCCAAGCCGATCCATTTTCATGAATTGATTGGTGGAACGTTGTGATGCATCCGTTCAGACACCAAATCACTCAACGGTCACTGATTTTGCCAGATTGCGCGGCTGGTCGACGTCTGTGCCCTTGGCTAAGGCAACATGGTAAGCCAACAAATGAATCAAGGGTGAATAAACGATGGGTGCCACGAAGGGATCGGCTTTGGGGGCTTCAATCACATGGCGCGCGACATCACCTGCTTCTTCAATGCCTTGCGCATCAGAGAATAATGTCACACGGCCTTTGCGTGCCGCAATTTCTTGCACGTTAGAAATCGTTTTTTCAAACAAATGATCATAAGGCGCGATCGCAAACACCGGCGTCACTTCATCGATAAGCGCGATAGGGCCATGTTTCAGCTCCCCCGCCGCATAGCCTTCAGCATGGATATAACTGATTTCTTTCAGCTTTAAGGCAGCTTCCAGTGCGATCGGATAAGACATGCCCCGCCCAATATAGATGATGGAGCGAGCGTGGCTGGACTCTTTAGCGGCAGCGGCAATAGCGGCTTCAACTTTTATTGCTTCACCTATCAGGCGCGGCGTTTCCATGAGTAGATGGCAGAGGTGGCGCTCTTCCCCGCGGTCGATTTTTTGACGCGTCCGTGCAGCGGCAACTGCAATTGCGGCCAAAGCTGATAATTGCGCAACAAAGGCCTTTGTAGAAGCCACGCCAATTTCGGGGCCGGCGAGGGTCGGTAGGATTGCATCAGCCTCGCGCGCAATCGAACTTTCAGGCACATTAACAACAGCGATGGTCTTCCAGCCCTTACGTTTACAAAGGCGAAGTGCTTCGAGCGTATCGGCGGTTTCCCCAGATTGGGAGATGAATAAAGCCGCTGCCCGACCTGCAGCTACGGGTTCGCGGTAGCGAAATTCAGAGGCGATATCGACTTCACAGGCGAGGCCCGCCACTTGCTCAAACCAATATTCGCCAACCCGACCCGCGAGATAAGCGGTGCCGCAACCCACGATCCACAATTGGTCAATAACAGCAAAATCGACACCACAATTGGGTAAAGCTAATGTTTCTTCCAAAGGATCAATATAATGACCTATGGTGCGGGCAGCAGCGTCAGGCTCCTCATGAATTTCCTTTTGCATATAATGACGATAATTGCCTTTTTCGACCGCAGCAGCACTTGCGGCAACAGATTTGACCTCACGGGTTACAGGCTGGTGACCCGCATCATAAATCGCGTGACTGGTGCGGGTTAGCACAACAAGATCGCCTTCATCGAGATAAATGACGCGGTTGGTAAAAGGCGCAACGGCAATACCGTCCGAGCCCAAATACATCTCACCCTCACCTACACCAACGACTAAGGGGCTGCCTTGCCGTGCGCCGATAAGAAGATCATTTTCGCCAGCAAATAAGCAGGCAATCGCAAAAGCCCCACGTACCCGTTTAAGCGCTTCAACGACCGCTTCTTTTGGATTGGCCCCAAGCTCTAAAGCGAGTGAGATCAATTGGGTAATGACTTCTGTGTCCGTTTCTGAATCAAAAATACGACCCTCGGCCTCAAGTTCGCTGCGTAAAGTACGAAAATTTTCGATGATGCCGTTGTGCACCACTGCCACGCGGGTAGTGGCATGGGGGTGGGCATTGCGGGTTGTAGGCGCACCATGGGTCGCCCATCTGGTATGACCGATGCCGGTTAGCCCTGCCAAAGGTTTTTGGACCAATACATCTTCAAGGTTCTTGATCTTGCCATGCGCCCGGCGTCTTTCAATGAGGCCATCCACCAAAGTGGCAACGCCAGCACTATCATAGCCGCGATATTCTAACCGCTTTAGCGCTTCTATTAAGCGTGCCGTAACACCTTGTTGACCCAGAATTCCAATGATGCCGCACATGCCGAAGCGTCCTTTAAGTCAAACATGGTCAATCATTCTCCACGCTAATAGAAAGCATAGTCCAATAAGACCAGCCTTATCTCTGTCACATTTGGTGACAGCACATTGCATGAGATCTAATTCCCTAATGTCACGCTTAGGGCTTTATGGTGATGTGACAGCTTCAATATGCTGTAGGAAGTTGCCTACTACCAGCGCTGTTTCCTTTGGCATTTCCTCTTGCGGCAGATGGCCAATGCCTGGATAGCTTACGAACTTTGCGCCTTTAATCTCTCGGGCAAAGCGGCGGGCGTCTGAGAGGGGGATCCATGGATCTTCCTCCCCCCACAGAATTAAAGTAGGCACTTTAATAGTTGGAATCGATTGATAAGCGTCGGGCAGATTGGGTTTGGCGCGCATTCTGTCCAAGGTCGCTTGTCGGTTACCTTCGCGCATGAGTAGGTCATAATAACGCTGCACCATATGGGGCGTTACCAAAGCATCATCGACCATAACCTGTTTCAAATTGGCCGCAATCATGCCTTTGGTGGTGCACACTGATAAGGCTTCCCCTAATATCGGTGCGCGCGCGATGCGAAACACAAGCGGTATGGCCTTCGTTTCTCTTGGGTAACCTGCTGCATCTACCAAAATGAGACCGGATAATTTTTCGGGGTGCGCTAAAGCATAGCGCCATGCCACACCACCCCCCATAGAATGACCTGCGAGAACAAATCGGCTGACGCCAAAATACTGGGCCAATTCATCAACCACCTGCACATAGCTTGCCCCATCATAACGCCGACTTTTAGATGGCCCGGTTAGGCCGTGGCCCGGAAAATCAAAGCTGATCAATCGCCAGTTTGCCTTCAAGACCTCTACCCAACGCTCCCAGGTATGAAGCGAGGCGTTGGAACCATGGGCAAGTATCAAGACCGGGCCATCGCGTGGGCCTTCATCGCGCACATGCAACCTAACCCCGTCACTAAGGCTGATAAAGGCTGAGGTATTGGACCTATATCGCGCTTCCGCCACGGCCTTGGGCATGTCTGTGCTGCAAGCGGTGACGCTCAGACCCGCTAAACCCATCATCATCAGTGCTCTTAAAGCTTGCCAAGGCTTGTGACGTTTGAGCATTTGTTACCAAACCCCTTGATTGGGTGCACTCACCCAAGGTTCTTGCGGGGCAAGGGGTTGTCCTTTCTGGAGCAATTCTACCGATATGCCATCAGGCGAGCGGACAAAGGCCATATGGCCATCGCGGGGTGGCCGGTTAATCACTACGCCACGGGCAGCAAGATGGGCGCATAAAGTATAAATATCATCAACGCGGTAAGCCAAATGGCCAAAATTTCGACCACCCTCATAAGTCACTTCATCCCAATTATGGGTTAGCTCCAGCATCGGAAAGCCTGCTGGCAAGCCAGGTGTGGAGGTTTCGGCATGGGCCTTAAAGCGTTCCGCATCACCTTGTGTTGCTAAAAACACCAAAGTAAAGCGCCCCTGCTCATTTTGGGTTCGGCGCACTTCGATCAATCCCAAACCGCCGCAGAAAAAATCAAGAGCTGCGTCTAAATTTCCAACGCGGATCATCGTATGCAAATAGTCCATAATCCAGCCTTTCACCCTGCTAAAGGTAAACTGAGGTTTCAGTCGCGTAACGTTCGCTACGCGCTTGATGCAAGGCGACCTTAAGGGCGGCACCAAACGCGCGTCGCTCATCCGAGGAAAGGCAATTGGCCAAAGGCAATTCCCCACCCCCGGCGGCTAACACAACTTTGGCTTCATCGGCCTTGTGCTCTTCAATCACCACGCGCGCAAAACTAGGCGGGACGCGCCACCAGCCCACTCGCCCCTTAGGGCAAGTCTTGGAAATAGCAATCTGTGAAGCGCTGACCTTGACGGTCTCGCATTCGCGCGTGCCTGCCTTGAAATTGGCTTTAAAGGCCAAATAAACCAACAAGACGTCCAATCCAAAAAATCCAACAATTGGCCAAGCACCTATTGATATAAAAACTAAGCTGACAGAGATGCTCATCGCAATCAAAGCCAGCATAAAGATCAGGAAGCCCCGCTTGGACAAGGAACGGTTGGGACGCAGCACGGCATCCATATAAATGGCATCGCCTGAGGAAAATTCAGGCGGTTGCGCAAGCGTTGTGATCAGACTGCTCATGCCTATAACCTAGCGCAAAAAACGATAAAGGACAGCGCCTTTATTCTGGCTGTATTGCCACGGCGCATCATGACTATACGATAAAGACTTCGCTGCTTAAATCGGTGCCATGAAAACCCCAGCCAAAGCCCCAAAGTCAAAGCTAAAGCGCGATGCAATCGCAGCCCTTTATGCCCAATTGGCTAAAGAGCGCCCTGATCCCAAAACCGAATTGCATTATTCTAACCCCTATACTTTGCTGGTGGCGGTCGCACTATCAGCACAAACCACCGATATTGCCGTCAATAAGGCCACCAATGGGCTCTTTGCTGCTGCTGATACCCCGGCTAAAATGGTAGCTTTGGGCGAAAAAAAAGTGGCCGATTTCATCAAAACCATCGGTCTTTGGCGCATTAAGGCAAAAAATGTCATAGCCCTATCTCGTCTGTTGCTTGAACATCATGGTGGCGAAGTTCCCCGCGACCGCGATGCATTAACAGCCCTACCAGGCGTGGGCCGAAAGACAGCTAATGTTGTTTTGAACGAAGCCTTTGGTGAACCCACTATCGCGGTCGATACCCATATTTTTAGGGTAAGCAATCGAACAGGTCTGGCTCCGGGCAAAACGCCTGACCAAGTGGAAGCGATTTTAGATCGCGTCACACCAAGCGCTTATAAACAGGGCGCGCACCATTGGTTGATCCTGCATGGGCGCTATGTCTGTGATGCCCGCAAGCCCGCATGCTGGCGCTGTGGGATCGCCAACCTATGTCACTATAAGCCCAAAACACCCAATCCTGCCGATCAAGTCAAAACCCTAAAGCATAAGGCCAAGCTTTAGGCTGTTAAGGCTAGGTCGCCAGCACGCAATTCACACCCTATAAAGCGCACTTCTTACCTTTACTCCCAGTTTGGAGCCTATCCTCATGTCTATGATCCGCCCTGTCCGCACTGCCCTTATTTCGGTTTCGGACAAGACTGGCTTGATCGAGATGGCAAAGGATTTGGCAAGCCAAGGCGTGCGCTTGATCTCAACGGGCGGGACCAGCAAAGCACTCGCCGCTGCGGGGCTTTCGGTTGTGGACGTGGCTGACATCACGGGCTTTCCCGAAATGATGGATGGCCGGGTTAAGACCTTACATCCCAATGTACATGGCGGGCTTCTAGCTTTGCGCGACCACCCAGAGCATCAAAGCGCGATGAGCGCGCATGGCATATCAGGCATCGACCTCTTATGGGTAAATCTCTATCCATTTGAAGCGACCCTGGCGGCAGGTTCGGACTTTGAGACCTGCGTTGAGAACATTGATATTGGTGGCCCGGCGATGATCCGGGCGGGTGCCAAGAACTTTGGATGGTGCGCCGTTGCGACGGACCTTGATGATGTCAAAGCGGTTTTACGCGATATGGCGGACCTTGGCGGCACCACTGAGGCCACCCGCAAAAAGCTCGCCGCTAAAGCTTATGCCCGCACCGCCGTTTATGATGCCGCGATTTCAAACTGGTACGCCGATCAGGTCGGAGAAAATAGCCCAGACTGGCGCGCCTTTGGTGGATCCAAAGTCCAAACCCTGCGCTATGGCGAGAATCCCCATCAAGTCGCCGCCTTTTACCGCACGACCGAGAACCGGGCCGGCGTTTCCACCGCCCGCCAGCTGCAAGGCAAGGAATTATCCTATAACAATTTGAATGACACCGATGCGGCCTATGAGTTGGTCGCTGAGTTTGATGCCCATGAAGCGGCGGGTGTCGCGATTATCAAACACGCCAATCCCTGTGGTGTGGCATTGGGTAAAAGCCTCAAAGAAGCCTATGAGCGCGCGCTGGCGTGTGATCCGGTTTCGGCCTTTGGCGGGATTGTGGCGTGTAACCGCACACTCGATGGCGCTGCCGCCGAAGAAATTATCAAGATTTTTACCGAAGTAGTCATCGCGCCCGATGCCGACGAAGAAGCTAAAGCTATTTTTGCAACCAAGAAGAATTTGCGACTTTTGCTGGCTGGCGGGCTCCCGGACCCAAGCCAAGCGGGCTTGACCTGGCGCACATTGGCAGGTGGCTTTTTGGTGCAAAACCGCGATACGGGGCGCATCACCTTGCCCGATCTAAAGATCGTCACCAAGCGCGCCCCAACGCCTCAAGAAATCAGCGATATGTTGTTTGCATTCCGGGTCGCCAAGCATGTTAAATCCAATGCTATTGTCTATGCGAAACAGGGCGTAACAGCGGGGATTGGAGCTGGGCAAATGAACCGGCGCGATTCCGCGCGTATCGCTGCCGTGCGCGCTGTTGAGGCCGCAGAGACAGCTGGGTGGCCAAAGCCTGCGACCATGGGATCGGCCTGTGCATCTGACGCCTTTTTCCCGTTTGCAGATGGCTTGATCCAAGCCATTGAAGCGGGTGCAACCGCTGTTATCCAACCAGGTGGCTCTATCCGCGATGATGAGGTGATTGCGGCAGCCGATGAAGCAGGCATCACTATGGTATTCACAAACATGCGCCATTTCCGTCATTAGAGTGGGCGATAGCTGCCATGAGAAAGCTGCCCGTTGAAACGCTCGCAGCCCGCGCCGAACGCTTTGCACCTTTTTACCGTATTGTGAAACCAGTAGGTCCAGGGCCATTTCCTACTGTCGTGTATTTGCATGGCTGCGGCGATGCTAACGGGCCACAACCTCATTACGCCACCGCTGCGGCCGCGCGTGGGGTGGCTTCCATACTGGTCAATTCGTTTGCGCCGCGCGGTATCACTCTCCTAGAAGCCCGTTTATTGGTGTGTAGCGGCATGCGACTTTGGGGCCGGGAGCGGGCGGGCGATGTACTTGCCTCCCTCGATTGGGCACGCAACCAAAACTGGGTTGATAAAGCTCGATTAGGTCTAGCGGGTTGGAGCCATGGTGCTTGGTCAATCATGGATGCGTTAGCTCTGGGTCAAGAATGTGCCCGCCACGCACATTTGGAAGCTCTGCCCCATGACCTATTTGCTGGTCTAAAAACTACTTTTTTAGTCTATCCATGGTGTGGGATTGGCGCACAAACCTTATCACGCGGCTGGACAAAGACAATCCCAACTGCCTTTATCTTGGCTCAAAATGATAGCCTCGCCGGCATTAGCCTACCCCTTAAGGCCGCTGAGCTTTTATCCAACACGGGCTGCCATGTTGAGACGCACATTTACCCCGGTGCCACCCATTCATTTGATGAAGAAACCTCCGTCAACCCGACCTTTCGATATGAAGCAAGTAAAGCACGTGATGCCCACACCCGCTTCGCCAATTGGATGGCGCGTTTTCTGGTTTAGGGATTTGAGTTCGTCACTCCTATTGATGGAAAGAATGGATCGAGGTCAAGCCTAGCCAAATTCAACTGCGGCAGACAAGACCCGATAAGTCGGGCGACCAAGGGCGGCGAACCCTAGGACGATCCCAATCAATGCGAACGCGCAGACGCCAGCAAACACAATAGAACCAACCAATCTCAAGTCCAACACCCATTGCGCCTCCAGCGCCCCAGTAACGATGAAATAGGCCGCACCCAGGCCCAGGCCTGAGCCAATGAGTGCGGCAATCAACCCGGCGCAGGCCTGCTCAATCGCCATCGCCGCGACAATACGGGCCCGACTTGCGCCAAGGCTTTTCATGATCGCGGCCTCATAAAGGCGTCGTCTACTACCCGCCGCCAAAGCGCCCGCGACAGCGGCAGCGCCCGCGACCAATGCCACCGCCGCAATCGCCTGAATGGCGATGGCAAGGCTTTCGAATAAATCCCCTGCTGCCGCGAGTGCTTCACGCACACGCACGATGCCAACGGCTGGAAAATCCAGCGCTAAGGCCGCAGTCATTTTGGTTTCTTGGGCGGGGGTCAGGCGTGCAATGGCAAAATGGCGAAACTGCGCCCCTTCAAAAGCGCCGGGGGCAAAAACCAGTGCGAAATTGGCCCCAAACCCACCCCAATCGACTTTGCGCAGATTATCAATGCGCGCTTCCACTTCGCGGCCAGACACTAAAATGCCCAACCGATCGCCCACTTTGGCGCCAATGCCTTTGGCGGCGTCCACTTCAACGCTAACCCGCGCATCGGTGGGGTCGTTCCAGTTTCGCGGCCACCAATCGCCCTCAACGATTCTGGCACTTGCCGGGAGTGTCGCTTGCCATGTTGCGCCGATTTCCTGCTCAACGAACCAGCGTTCGGAGGCCTTTACTTTTTCAACGTCAATCTCTTGCCCATTTAGGGAGATGACCCGGATCGTCATCACCGGCGTGCGGCCATAATCTTCGGCCTTCAATTCGGGCAAGGTTTTGCGCACCAAAGCATCAAACGCCGCGGCCTTCGCATCGGGAATTTCGGTATAGGCCACACTGGGTGCTTTAGCGGGTGCCGTGTCGCGAACTTGGGCGACCAAATTGGATTGGATTTGCCCAAGTGCTACCAAAAGCGCCAAGCCCAATCCTAAAGCGGGCGCTGCGGTAGGGGCTAAAGAACCTGGACCCCCAAGGGCTGCAAGCCCTAATCCTAACGCGCCACCCGGACGTGGGGCCCGGTGGGCCAAAACTTGCGCGGCTTTTCCTAAACCATAAAAGGCGAGCCAGCCGATGCCTGACCCAATCGCCAATAGTACAGCCATGCCGGGGTCAGGGCTTGTCCAAGCAAAAAGAGCCACCAAAGCCACAAGGCCGAGGCCTGCAGCACTTCTTTCCAGAAGTGGCGATGGGCTATCGTCATCGCCGCCACGCAATAAATGAGAAGGCGGGGTGGCGCGCGCGGCACCAAGCGGTAGGGCTGCAAAGGCAAAAGCGCACACAAGGCCAATGCCAAAGGCCGAGGCCAAAGGCTTTGGAAAAAGAGCGAGATCAATGGGGATCGGCAAAGCGCTGCCATAGACCCAAGACGTTAGAAATGGTGCGGCACCACCCAAGATAACGCCCAGCAATGCCCCCAAGCAAGCCAAGCAGAGGATTTGAATGCCATAGGCCAAGCGCACATCGCCACCCGATGCCCCCATCGCTTTTAGGATCGCGATTGAGCTACGCCGGGTTTGTAAATGCCCCCGAACGGCCCCCGCCACGCCCAAACCACCCGCGAGCAAGGCTGCAAAGCCAACGCAGGACAAAAAGAGCTCCATCCGGTCAAGCGCGCGATCAAACCCTTCGGCTGAGCGCGCCTTATCGCGCAGGCTTGTCGCATCCAACGGAAAGGCCTTTTCAAAGGCTGCTTTGGTCTGGGCGGCGGCGCTTGGATTGGTGAGTTTCACCCGCAAAGCGGACGAAAACAAAGCACCGGGTTGGGCGAGATTTAGGGGCTGTAGAGCCTTGGTTGAAATCATCAAGCGCGGCGAAAAGGCAAAGCCACGGCCCAAGGCGTCTGGCTCTTTCAGGAGGACGGCGCGGATCTGCACCTTGCCATAGGGTAGCTCCAGTGTATCGCCCACTTTGAGCTTAAAGGCGTCGAGGAGAGCTTGTTCAGCCACCCCACCCCACACGCCGTCTTTTTTCATTAAGAGCTCTTGCAAGGGCGCTTGGGGCGCCAAAGTGATCGTCCCTTCCAGTGGGTGGGTCTGATCGACTGCGCGTAATTGGATCAGGCGACGCCCACCCCCTGAGCCGCCCATCGTATTGCTATCAATGGCGGTGGAAATGGTGCCTCGTGCCTGAAAAAACGCAAGCTGTTGCGGGCTTGGCGTACGTTGGCGTAGGGCAAGCACAAAGTCACCGCCCAATATCCGCCGTTGCTCTGCATCCAGTCCAGATCGAAACGCCTGCGCCATACTGCCCGCTGCGGCAATGGCGGCAACCCCGATGGCCAGGCAGACCAAAAAGAGGCGAAAGCCCTTAATGCCACCGCGTAGCTCGGTCAGCGCAATGCGTGCGCCATAGCGCCAGCGGGTCATGAAACCACCTTGCCATCATCCAAATGGATAATGCGATCACAGGCGGCGGCTAGGCTCGCTTCATGGGTCACCAAGACCAAAGCAGCACCTTGACTGCGCGCGGCACTCAACAATAGATCGCGCACCAATTGGCCTGCCGCTTGATCGAGATTGCCGGTCGGCTCATCGGCGAAAATCAATTTGGGTTCAATCACGGTGGCCCGTGCGACGGCAACGCGCTGCTGCTCCCCACCCGAAAGCTGGCTTGGATAATGCTTGAGCCGATGAAGGAGGCCCACTTGATCAAGCGCATGGGCGGCGCGGTCGCGGGCGGCTTTGCCTGTAGCAATGTCGGCCGTTTCAAGGGCGATCGCGACATTTTCTAGGGCGGTCATATTGGGTAATAGGTGAAAGGCTTGAAACACAATGCCAATGTGGCCCCGGCGCACGGCGGCCAATTGATCCTCGTTCAATCCAACCAATTGAGTGCCTAAGAGCTTGATCGAGCCCGATGTGGCCGGCTCTAAACCTGTTGCCACCGCCAAAAGGCTAGACTTGCCAGAACCAGAGCGCCCGGTAATAGCAACGCTCTCCCCCGCGCGGATTTCTCCATCAATACCTTTTAAGATCGCAACCGGCCCATCAACGCCAGGCAGAGACAAAGTTACATTGGTTAGGGAAAGCAGGATTTCAGATTGGATCATAGACTGCACATAATCCTGAAAGGGGCTGTCGCAATGGGGGGAATGGATTAAATAAGCGCCATGCTCTTAAAGACTCCTCAATCACGCATGCGCCGGGCCTTTGTCACAGGTGGGGTTGCGGCATGTTTGTGGGTTCCAAGCATTAACGCACAGGCGAGTAATGCTACCCAGCGACCCTATAGCATCGTAGCCTTGGGCGATTCACTTACCGCTGGCTTTGGGATTAAGCGCAGCGAAGCTTTTCCGGCACGCTTAGAAGCCCGGTTAAAAGCCTCTGGTTATCAGGTGCGCATCGCCAATGCGGGGCTATCGGGTGATACCAGCGCTGGGGCGCTGGCGCGTTTTGATTTTGCGGTACCCCGTGACACCGATGGGCTTATCCTGGCTATTGGTGCCAACGATATGCTCCAAGGGCGCAGCCCGGAAGATGCCAAGCGCGCGATTGAAGCTATTTTGGTTCGCGCGAAAGCCCGTGGGCTGAAGGTAGCGCTTTTGGGCATGCGGGCACCTAGCAATTGGGGCGCTGATTATCGCAAACGCTTTGATGCAATTTATCCCACACTTGCAGCCAAATACGCCGTAGCGCTTGACCCATTTGTTTTAGAGGGCGTTGCCCTTGTCCCAAGTCTTAATCAAAGCGATGGGATCCATCCCAATTCAATCGGCGCTGAGCGTATCGCTGCCCGACTAACCCCGTTCATCGCTAAGTCCTTTGGCCTTAAGCCCACCCGCCGCTAAACTCCCTGACCCTTTAGGAGCCGATCCATGATCCAAAAACCCCTTGGCCGCACCGGTTTGACTGTGCCACTGATCTGCCTTGGCACCATGACTTATGGCGAGCAAAATACAGAGGCCGAAGGTCACGCCCAGATGGATTATGCGCTCGAGCACGGTGTCAATTTCATTGATACGGCAGAGCTTTATTCCATACCACCGCGCCCAGAGACGGCCGGCTTTACCGAGCGCATTATTGGCAGTTGGTTTAAAGCACGCGGCAATCGGGACAAGGTTTTCTTGGCGTCCAAAGTGGTCGGCCGCTCAGCCATGAATTGGTTTAGGGCATCTGGAGCAGGGTCAAGGGTCAATAAAGCCAACATTGACGAGGCGGTCGAAAATAGCCTCAAGCGTCTGCAGACCGATTACATCGACCTTTATCAAATCCATTGGCCGGATCGGCGCATCAATGTGTTTGGCGGCTGGAGCTATAAGGATTATCCCAACGACTATAGTTCGTTTGAAGAGGTGCTGGCCGCCTTAGATGTGTGGATCAAAAAAGGAGCGATCCGCCATATTGGTGTCTCCAACGAAACACCTTGGGGCGTTATGCGCTTTGTCGATGAGGCGCAACGTAACGGCCTGCCACGCATTGTGTCGATCCAAAATGCCTATAATCTTGTGAACCGTACCTTTGAAATGGGTGGGGCAGAAGTCAGCCTACGCGAAAATGTCAGCCTATTGGCTTATTCGCCGCTGGCGCAAGGCTATCTCACCGGCAAATATCTAGGCGGTGCCCGCCCACCCGGTGCCCGCAGCACATTGTTTGAGCGTGGTCAACGCTATGAAGGGCCTGGAGCAGAAGCGGCCCTCAAATCCTATGTTAACCTTGCACACGACCATGGCCTGACCCCGGCGCAATTGGCGCTTAAATTCTGCGCGACGCGAGAATTCATGGCTTCGGTGATTATTGGTGCTACCACGATGGAGCAATTGCGCCATGACATTGATGCCTTTGATGTCGCTTGGTCGCCTGAGCTGGAAGCAGCGGTTGAACAATTGCACGCCACAACACCAAACCCTTGCCCCTAAGCGTTTGGGAGGCACACTGGCATGCGATCATTCATTGCTTTGCCCCTTGATGGGGTTGTCAGCGACCATGTTATCAGGGCACAGATAGGGATTGAGGGCGCAAAGTTGAGACCAACGGACAAAGTGCATAACCTTGCGCATGGTTGGGAAAGTGACGCAAACGCAAGCTCGCAACCTTGATCTGCTCGTGGCGGTTATTCGCCGCACGCCGTTTGAGGTTTCATTTAAGGGGGCGGAATTTCTTGGCCATCAAAAACCCCATTAAATAGGATTAGGCGTTGAGGACAACCCGAATCTCATGGCTTTGCAGCAGGCAGGTGTAAGGACTTACAGTCACATTGGCCTCTTGAGCGACGCACGCAACTTTTAACTCCATGTGATGTTGTGCTATCTGCTGCCTGGCCAAGCTTTAGTGTCGGTTTAACCTGCTAACGCCGCCACGCCTTGTTTCAAGCTGAACCCTCGCACCCAGACCGCTTTTATCTTTATTCAATCCGCCTATACACAAGGAGTCCAAGCTATTATTCGATTGCGGATAAAGATATACTGTTCTTCTAGGTTTGAGCGTAGCTTATTACGCACGCAGTTTCAAATTGGCAATTGAGGACGTCTGGTTCTAAAGGAAACCTAGAGCGTGTCTAACCATTCATAGAAACGGTTTGTCGCATCTTTGATTTCAGTCAAGACGTAAAACCTAAGCGATCTTGTGCGTACCTAAAGAAAGTAGCTTTTTCTGATGTCCTATTCGGATAGCCCCCCTCCTAAGTCTAAGCTCATGCCGCATGAGCATGCCGCTAGCACAACTATACCCAATAATGGGCTCTTAAGCGACGCACAACGCGATCGCTTTGCCGATTTAATGCAAGCAGTTGCTCAGCATAAGGATAAGGTAGCTTATGGGGAATTGTTCGCTTATTATGGGCCGCGCGTGAAGGCCTATTTGATGCGGCTGGGTGCGGACAATCCATTGGCTGAGGAATTAGCCCAAGATGTCATGGTCACAGTTTGGCGCAAAGCCGAACTCTTTGACCGAACCCAAGCGTCAGTCTCAACCTGGCTGTTTCGTATCGCCCGCAACAAACGCATCGATGCCATTCGGCGTAGCACCAAGCCAGAGCTTGATCCCAATGACCTAATGTTACAACCCTCGGAATCAGAGGCTGCCGATCACACTTTGCTAGGCGCTGAACGTGATCGATTGGTGCGCGCCGCCATGGTTGATTTACCAACAGAACAAAGACAATTATTGCATCAAGCATTTTATGATGGTCTATCCCATCGCGAAATCGCACAACAGACGGGTTTGCCCTTGGGTACGGTCAAGTCACGTCTGCGACTGGCATTTTTAAAGTTAAGATCAAAACTTGATGGCCAAGACTAAGGCTTAGACCTACAGTTTCTTGACGTAAACAAATGGCAACCAATATCACTTATCCTAATTGCTGCTGCACAGGCTGACACAATCCAAACGCCACAAGCAATTGCTTAGCTCGAGAAAAGACCACTGGGATAAATAAGGTACGACGATGATCGGGGCAAATTCTAACGACTTCCTGACTGTGGACCCTTCATTGCGTCTACTGGTTGAAACCCAAGCGGCCTTGAAAGGCATGAGGTCTTATTCATTTAATCTTGGCGATATGATAGGCGGGGCAGCTTTAGAAGGCCAAAACCCAGAACCAGTCTCGGAGCATTTTCTATCAAGCGTACTGGCCCGAATTGATCGGTTCGATGATATCACAGCACAAGCGCTGGAGGCAGCTCAGACTGCCGGGCGCTCTATTCATGAATTGTTGCGCTTACCTCAACCCTTACGTGACGTCAGCCTTGAGGCAGCGGCATATCAGGGTTGGACCTTTGTTGGTCCGGGTATGAAATCGATGGTCCTTGAAACCGGCGGTGAACTGCGCGCCAAATTAGTGCGGATTGAGCCAGGGCATGGGTCACCCCAACATGACCACACCGGCACCGAATATACTTTGGTGGTCTGCGGTGCCTTTGAGGATGGCATTGAGCGTTTTGGACCAGGCGATCTGTCGATCAAGCGCCCCGGTCAAGTGCACCATCCAATAGCCCTTGATAACGGTATCTGTATCGCGTTGGTGATTGAAGAAGGCGATATTGCATTGACCGGTGCGCTGGGCATGTTGCAACGTCTGTTCACCCGCCACTAGGTCGTTTAACCCAACTTAGGACGTACTTAGCTCTTGACCCTATGGGCAGACAAGGCAAAGAAGCGCCAAACAGCATGTGGACACCCACGTGGACTAAGCAATATCAGCGGCAGGAGCTCACATGAGCAGCGTTACATCCCAAACCACTTTTCCAAACGGTACCTTGATGAATGGGAAGCGAGGCCTGATCATGGGTGTTGCCAATGAAAAATCGATCGCGTGGGGCATCGCCCAGCAATTGGCAGCACAAGGTGCTCAATTGGCTTTTACCTACCAGGGGGAAGCCCTTGAAAAGCGGATGCGACCTTTGGCACAAAGTGTTGGTTCTGATTTAATCCTTCCTTGCGATGTAACCGATGACCTAGCCTTGGACGCCGTTTTTGCTGCTATTAACCAGCACTGGGGTGGCTTGGACTTTTTGGTGCACGCCATCGCCTTCTCAGACAAGAATGAACTCAAAGGCTCTTTTGTTGAAAATACAACGCGGGAAAACTTTCTACGTACGATGGATATTTCCGCTTTCTCATGGGTCGCTTGCGCGAAACGTGCCGCTCCATTGATGAGCCAAGGCGGCTCCATGATTACCTTGTCCTATTTGGGGGCCGAGCGGGTATTGCCCTCCTACAATGTCATGGGGGTAGCCAAAGCTGCTCTTGAAGCCGCTACCCGTTATATTGCACGCGACCTTGGGCCCAGCGGAATACGGGTCAACGCCATTAGTGCCGGCCCAATGCGCACCTTGGCTTTGGCAGGTATTCAAGGCGGTCGGGGCTTAGTCAATACTGGGCGCGAATGGTCATTGATGAAGGAAGACACTTCCATGGAGGGGATAGCAGGGTGCGCGTTATGGCTGCTTTCCGACATTGGTCGTTCAACGACAGCAGAAATTGTCCATGTCGATGCGGGCTTTCATGTGGTCGGCGTTCCCGACGGGTTGGGTGAGGGTTAGTGGCTGAATGGGAAGCGTAATCTGTACCAACTGATCACCGATCCATTGTCAAACCTTTAAGCCAGATGAAGGCTGACCATACGGATTTTCCCAACACAATCACCCAGTCCAAGCCATACTTATTGGGTTTGGACAAACTCACTCGAGCACGCATAGCCATGTTGAAGCCAAGTCACGATCTCGCGGGCGGCGGGGTGGTCGATAGATTGATATCGCTCGCTTAAGGCCTCCAGTCGATGGCTAAGCTGACTAAGTCCAGCATCTTGGAAACTGATCAAATCCGCGCAAACCATCTCAGCCAGCTGTGGCCCCAGCACCTTGTGTGCCGCAGCCAACCCACTGGCTCCATAGCAATAGGCATCGCCCATACGATAAAGATCAGCAAGCGTCATAGCAGGAATACAAGTCAAATAAGGCTGTAGGGCAGGATTGATCGCGTGGCCTGCTGTCCAATCAGTCAAACGCGCACTACGCCCAGTAAAACCACGTAAGTGTAAAAACCCGCTCATCCGCGGTCCGTCATTGACGGGGTAATTATCCCATAATAGCGGCTTACGACCCAACACCGCGCCAATGTCTTGTACATGTCCAAGTGAGATTTCCAAAGAACAAACTTCTTCGCCTGTCCAATACATATCAATCGCCGGATCAAGTTCAGCCCCTAGTTGAGCCAAATAATGAAGCGGCCTTGGCCCAAACACACGGTCTAAAACCATATCATTGGAATAATAGGTTGGGGTCATAACCAGCTTGAGATTTGGGGCGCTCTCTTTGGCTAAGTGCATAATTTCAATTTGTTTTTGTGCTAAATCAGGCAAATGGCTATGCATATCGTCAAAAAAAATACCAAGGTCATCTATGCCTAGAGAGGCAAGGTCTTTAATTCGACGCACGAAGTCTTGCTTTACACCATGATGAAAATCATTAAAGGCTTCATAAGGACTAAGGCCAATACCAACGCGAACTGATTTTTCCTGACAAAAGCTCACAAAATGGGCGATTTGTTTAGCTTCTTCTGGAGGATGGGTTTCTTGCCAGCGTCGACGTAAAAATGCATCCCCTTTGGGCGCATAATGAAAAAAACGATAGCCCACAGGGGCGAGTTGCTCAACGACGGCGCAACGATCTTCCCAACGCCAAGGTGGCCCAAAATAGCCTTCGATAATGCCTAGATTGGGTTCGGCCATGTCTGGATTTATTCTGGGGCGCTGATTTCTGGCCGGAATTGGGCGACTAACTTATCTTGCGCCGCTCTTTGATCATTGGATAAGCGTTTGCCGATTTCGCGGGCCTTGGCTTCGGCGTCTTGATCACCGCTTTTGCTGGCTATAGAGTACCAATAATAGGCTTGCAAATCCGATTTGGGGCCGCCTAGTCCCTGCTCCGCCATGGCCCCCAAATTAAATTGAGAATCTGCAATGCCTCGACGCGCTGCACGGTGAAAATAGTCTGCGGCACGGGCCATATCGCTGGGAACGCCATCGCCTTGCGCATAATAGACCCCCAAATTATGCATAGCCTCAGAGCTTCCACGTGCCGCAGCGCGTTCGGTCAAAACGCGCGCTTTACCTAAATCTTTAGCCACACCATCACCTGTCTCATATTTTTTGGCCAAGCGGTTCATAGCAAGCATATCACCTGCCTCAACAGCACGATTGAGCAAAGCAAGGCTTCCAACTAGATCACCCACCTGCTCGCGGGCAAGAGCTTGCTCAAACAATGACCTTGATGACTGGGTAAGACTTGGCGTAGTTCGTACTTGGGGTGACGGAGAAGTTACTGGAAGTTGGCCCGGTGACGATAGGGTTACGTCTAAATTTTGGTTTATTGTGGCTTTTGTGACCGACTGGGTGGGTGAGGCACTTTTTCTCTCTGCCTTTGGTGTGATCCGCGCGTTGATTGGATCTGGTTTAGTCCTTTCTATCGGGGGCTGGGTGAAGCGCGCTTTGGTAGCTTGGTTTGGTGGTGGCGGATTGAATTGGGCTTTTTCCAGTCCTTGCTGTGCACTTTTGGAGGGTGGGTTGAAGCTGGGTTTTTCTTTAGCCTCTTTGGACATAAGTGCGGATTCAGAAAGCTGTGCTGAGATTGGGGCTGGAACGGGCGTTAAGTGGCTAGCGCTTTGGTTTAGCGGATCGACGTTGGCAGCATTGGACAACTTATCAGCTGGGTCTTGATTATGGACGTCAGGCTTTTGATTTAATTCTGCGGGTGTTTGCACAAGACTATAAACTGCAAATGCACCCGATGTGACAAGTGCGGCAGCCATAGCCACGGGTGCCATGCTGGGTTTTAACTTGGCCTGCCGAGTTGCACTATTCCCCCTAACCGCATGTGTCTTGCGTTGAGTTTGCGCCGATTTTGCCTTCTTTGGGCCGGACTTTTCTTCATCACGATTTTTGGCATTTAAAACTGGTGCGTCAATTTCTAGGGCGCTTTCATCTGCCGATGTGACAGAAATTGGGTTATGATATGAAGATGAATCGGGATCATGAAGGGGAACCAAGTCGTCCCAGTCCTGATCCAAATCTATAAACGCGCTTTCAGCCTCCTCTTCCAGAACGTCCAACAAAGGTGGGCCAATGAGTTCTTGTCCAAGGTCAATCACTTGATCGGCTGACCGAGTAGGATCGCCTTGGTCTTCACCAATCCTTACTTCTTCTTCGGATAGATATTGGATATCCATTGGTGGAGAATCTGATAAACCGTCCGCACTAACCTCCGACGGAAAGGGGGAGCCAAACCCACCTACTCTCCCACGATTAGTCGCGTTAAGGGGTGGGGTGAAGTTTGGTTCCCTCGTTGCGAAAGGATCTTCGTAACTGGTTGATCCAAATGAGCCTGGCCCAGTCTCAAATGAATAATCATCAATCGCACTGATCGCGTCAGGATCAAACGCCAGTGAAGAACTGGTTCCATCTATATTTGGAATGTCCAAGATGGCTTCAGCATAAGGTGCAACTGTTGCTTGTTCTACAGTTTCTATGCGCGCTGCCAAACTCATCGCCGCCCTTTGTGTGCGATCTTCTGCTGTTTTAATCTCATGGCGCACACGCCCAAGGACTTCATCCAATAAAGCTTGTGTTCGTGCCTCATGGTCTTCAAGGCGGCTTGTCAGCTTAGTGAAAGTGCCTTCCTGATTGGCCTGGAGGCGTTCAGCCCATTTATCCATTTGCTGGGTGAGAAGAGTCATGGTTTGAGTTGACTGGATCTCGCTGCTATCAAGTTTATGGCCTAAGCTTTCAGCAAGTGTATGCAAACGTTCACCCGCTTGACCCAAACTGGATCCATTTTGGTCCTCAAACGAGGAAAGGCGTGTTTCGATCAATCGGCTTAGGTGTTCCAACCGCGTTTTCACATCTTGAATTTCAGACGAAGCATCAGTTTGGCTGTGTGTTTCAAGCTGCGTAATACGCAAGTTCAAGTCATCATTGGCGTGGATCAGGCGGTTGTTGAACTGTTCAAAAACCTCTTGGTTTCGTTTATCAGTAGCGTCCAACCGATCAGCTAATGCTTGCGCAAGATCGATAAAGCGTCGATCAATTTTGCTTGAAATAGCCGTTTCACTTTGCGTATTTGCGTCTTTATCCTTTTCGCCCAAGCGTGTGCTTAATTCGCTCATTTGCGATGCGATTTGTGCCGATTTGGACTCCAAAGCTTCAATGGCAAGCCTGAGATCACCGGTTGTACCAATGGCTTCTACTTGTGTGATACGGGCTGATAGTTCAATCAGGGCATCGACCATCCGGGTGGCATTGTCTTGGGTGAATTCCTGAATTCGATCGGCTTGGTCACCAAGCTTTGCCATAGTGTGATCAAGGGTTTCCTTTACTTGGGTCGACAAGCTTTCGATCTGAGCTATTCGATTTTCAAAATGACCTGCGCCCGTTTGTAGGTTGATGTCCGGATTAGATTCCAACGAGGTAATCCGTGCAGATAAATCCACCATCCCATCCAAAAATCTACGATTGGTCTCTTGAGCCAATGTTTCAGTGGAGCTTAAGCGCTGGGTGACCAGATCTAGACTGCGATCAAGGGTTTGTAGTGACTCTTGGATGATGTGTTCAATTTCCCCGACACGGTTCTCGGTCGCGGTCATTTGCGTCTTCAGCGCGTGTAAAACTGCCTCCATCGCATGCATCGAGGCCAAATGGGCCGTTTCAGGCTCTTTCGTCCCATCCAGACTGATCTTATCGACCAAAAAGTGTTCAGCTTCAGTCAAATCCTGAGGAAGCGAGGGTGGAGGTCCGATCGATTCTGGCGTCGCATCTGTGTTCTTCACAAGGCTGTCCCCAAGGCTTGGGGTAGCTTTATTGCCAACATCTATTGCAACAGGAGGTAAAGTGTCCTTGGCTTCAAATCCATGTTCTTCTGGCGAATTTGACCCAACTTCTAAGCCACTGGCTTCCAAACGGCGGGTTAATTGCTCTAAAGCAGTAGTCAAACGATCCCCTTCAAGCCCCGGTTGTGAAAGGATTTGTGAGGGTGGGTTGGATTCTGGTTTGGGTTCTTCAATGTCAGCAATCAAACGATTCAGCAGCTCGCCAAGCGTCAAGCCTTCGCGCCGCGCGAGGTCTTTGGCGGCCTCACGTGTTTTAGGTTCTAAGCCCTTCACACTCGATGGCGTCTGTCCGCTCATTTGAGTTACTCTTTATCCACCCTGTGATATCTCCAACAAATCCTTGAAAACAATCACCCTCCACATTGCCATCCACTGCTTTGCGTGGTTTGAACAGCTCTTTTGTGACGGCGAAAGTCCCGAATAGGTGTTTGTGCTGGTGTCATGGTAAATGAGGCGTTAACACCCATTAACGTGCACAGCTAAGAATTAGTTGTTTTAAATTTCTTTTTGTGAACTCTAGACCAAGTCTTTAGAGTTGGCGCCTGCTTCAGCATTTTGAATAGCTCAAACTTACTCGATGGCACGGTCCTTGGTTTCTGGAAGCAAGACCAAGGTAATGGTGATGCTAATAGCGGTTATGATCACAGGATACCAAAGTCCTGAGTACATATTGCCATTGGTTGCAACAATAGCCACACCAGCAGCAGGCATAAAGCCCCCAAAAAAGCCGGTTCCCACATGATAGGGCACTGATAAGGCTGTATAGCGAATTCGGGTTGGAAATAATTCTACTAATGCCGCTGCCAATGGTCCATAAAGGGCTGTAGCTGCGATAACAAACACCATCAATATTGTTATAACCATAGCATGGTTGATTTTAGCCGGATCGGCTTTGTTCGGGTAATTGGCAATCTTGAGTGCAGCTTTCACTTCCTTGGTAAATGCGTCCTTGGCAGCCTTTTGGCTTCGCGCGTCTAAGTTCCCGATTTCTACACTTTTGATGGTGTGCGTTCCAATTCTAATATAGGCAAGGCTACCCGCCGGAGCTTGCCGATTATCATATGAAATACCTGCATTCGTCAAAAAACTTTTAGCCACATCGCAAGAGGAGGAAAAGGCATCGCGACCGTCTGGGGTCTTACCAACTGGATTGAACTGAATTGAGCAGGTCGCCTTATCGGCCACCACAACCACCGGGGTTGCGGTTTGGGCAGCGACCAGATCGGGATTGGCAGCTTTGGTCAATTGGTGAAACCCTGGGAAAAAGCTCAAACCGGCCAAAGCCATACCAAATAAAACGACAGGCTTGCGTCCCACTTTATCGGAAAGCCATCCAAAGAATACATAAAGAGCTGCCGAAAGAGTAGTTATGGTCAAGAGCCACACATTGATGGTTTGTGGATCAACTTTTAATTGGCGTTCCAAAAAAACTTGAACATAAAAGAAGCTGGTATACCAAACGACCCCTTGTGCCATCATCAAACTGAACAAAGCAAGCAATATCAGCTTCAGATTACCCCAATTGCCAAAAGCCTCAGACAATGGAGCAGTTGAAGCTGCACCTTCAGCTTTGAGCGTTTGGAACATCGGACTTTCTTCTAATTGCAGCCTTATCCACAAGGCGATGGCCAGCAAAAAAGCCGATAACAAAAAAGGTAAGCGCCAACCCCAGGCTTGAAAAGACTCTTCTCCCAATGCCATTCGGGTGAGGAGCACGACACAGATTGCCAAAAGCAAACCACCCGCTGCAGAGGTTTGCACCCAAGATGTATTCCAGCCGCGTCGATGTGCGGGGGAATGTTCGGCGACATAAATCACGGCCCCACCATATTCCCCGCCCAAAGCAAAGCCTTGGGCAATGCGTAGGGCCACCAACAAGATAGGTGCCCAAATGCCAATCTGGTCAAAGTCGGGCAGCAGGCCCACAGCGAATGTGGATGCCCCCATCATCAAAATAGTAACTAAAAATGCGCCTTTTCGCCCCTTGGTATCGCCTATCGCACCAAACACCAACGCGCCCAAGGGGCGTGCTGCAAAGCCTACTCCAAAAGTTAAAAGTGCAAAAATAAATTGGGCAGCAGGGGGAGAGCCAGTGAAAAAATGCTGCCCCATCACGGAAGCCAACAGACCAAAGATAAAAAAGTCATACCATTCAAACACTGTGCCGGCGGCGGAGGCAGCGACCACAAGCTTAAGATTTTGACGCTCTTGAGACGATGAAGTCGCACTCTGTATCACTCGATGTCCCCTTGCTTGGTATCTGGCTCACAATAAGCTGGGGCTGCTTTGGCAATCAAGTCAGTGTGGAATGGGTTGCTCATTCGGGTACAGTGATTTTTTCACTCTGGGGCACGGCCTAGACGGCGGGCTTCAAGAATGCGTCCGCGTACCAGCCAATTATCTACGTCCTTGGGGGCCAATTGCAAGGCTTGGTTTAAATCACGATCTGCAGCATCATAGGCCTCTTGTTGCAGCAAAGTCTCCGCCCGTAAGCGAAGAGCGAGCACATCGAGCGGGCGAACGGACAAGCACAAGGTCAAATCAGCCTCTGCCTCTGCCCACTGCCCAAGCCCTGCTTTGGCCCGCGCGCGATCAATCAAGAGGTCAGGCTCACCAGGTTTGAGTTTAAGGGCGGCATCAAGAACATTCATCGCCGGGGTAAAGGCTTCAATCATCAGCCATGCATTGGCTGCGCGCGCCATGATCAGCACGCGCTGATCGCTATCGCCCGCATCAGGGGCCGAAGCCAAAACAGTCAGACGTTCTGCCCCACCGGCAATATCCCCCCCTTCGATTTGAGCTATCGCGACACATTGTTCAGCAAAACGAGCCCCACCCTGACTGCGCCAAATCAGGCCATCTTCACGCGCCTCCTCCGGCCTGGTTTCGGCTTTGGTGATACAGGCTTCTAAACGTGCGCTATCTCGTGGATCTATTGCAGCGGAGGCTTGGTCTGCTAGCGTTGCTAACGCCACGGTTAGAGTGAGTATAAGTTTGTAATTCATGACTTTGGTGTGCATGTTAAGGGTTATGATTGGCTTTTGATGGGTTTAAGCGGCAAAACTGAGGCAAAGCAGGTGACATGGACGTTTTGATACTAGGATGTGGTTATGTTGGAACTGCCTTTGGCCTTGCTATGGCCCAAAAAGGGGCCATTGTTAAGGGCAGTTGCCGCAGCACATTACGTGCCAGAGCGCTCACCGCTCAAGGGATTGAGCCAATCTTGTTTGACGGCACCTTAAACGCAGCTCTCGAACGTGCTGCCCAAGCAGCAACACATGTTCTAGCATCTATCCCGCCTGGGCCCAATGGTGACCCAGCCATAACCGCTTTGGCCCGCACCTTGGAGCAGTATCACCCAAGCTGGATTGCCTATTTATCGACCACAGGGGTTTATGGGGACCGCCAAGGTGGGTGGGCTTGTGAAGATGATACCCCTACCCCCTTGTCCATCGAAGCCCAGCGCCGCGCCGAAACGGAGACGACTTGGCAAAGCATAACCCCTCAAGCTCATATCTTTCGACTACCAGGGATTTATGGGCCGGGGCGCAGTGCATTAGAACAAGTTTTGGCCGGCACGGCGCGGCGCATCGACAAGCCCGGACAGGTGTTTTCTCGCGTGCATCAATGCGATATTGTTTCAGCCCTTATGGCGAGCTGCGCCCAACCTAATCCCGGACGCATATACAATGTATGCGATGATCATCCTTGTACCTCTGGTGAGGTCGTGGTTGAAGCCTGTCGGCTTTTAGGCCGTACACCACCACCCTTAATTCCGTTTGAAGAGGCTGAACTCTCGGAGATGGGACGGCGATTTTATAGCGAATGTAAACGCGTCTCAAACCTAAGGATAAAACAAGAATTGGGATGGATACCTGCTTTCCCGACTTATGTTGAAGGCTTGGCTGATTGTTTGGCTCATTTGGATCGGAACGGGCATTGAGGTCAAAGGGCTATTTAGGATACATCTTGTTTAGCCAAGACCAACCGCACCCAAGGCTTTTTTCTGCCGTTTGGCCAAGGCGGCTTCATCATAATCTGCAATTGAGTTTTGAAATAATTGATAAAAGTTGAGCTTGGCCCCTAAATGCAGAAAGGCCGCCCCAAGGCCTATGGCCGCTCTGTCCATGAACACAAACTCCCTTGGCAGTTTTACTGGGCCATATTGTTTTAAGAGGTTTCGTACTTCAAACGCTTGGCTGCGGCCGTATTCCCCTGGTGCAATACCGTCTGCCACGGTGCGACTTCGATTGTCCAACAAGGGTGCATAGATAAAGCGCGCCCACACATTCAAGGCCTCCGCCAGCGGGCGTGTAAGCCCTTTAAA
This sequence comes from Candidatus Phycosocius spiralis, assembly GCF_030158815.1. Taxonomy (GTDB): domain Bacteria; phylum Pseudomonadota; class Alphaproteobacteria; order Caulobacterales; family Aquidulcibacteraceae; genus Aquidulcibacter; species Aquidulcibacter spiralis. The sequence continues at coordinate 2,394 of NZ_BPFZ01000007.1, read as the reverse complement.
GCCCCAAATCTCATAAGCCTCAAGTGTCCCTGCAAAATCTTCACGCTCAAGGGAGCGATAGAGTTGCACAACCCCTGAGACAAATTGAGCTGGAAAAATCCGTATACATCCAAAATCTAGCAAATTCAGCCGTGCCGCATCGGGAGTTAGGGAATAATTACCCAAATGCGGGTCACCATGAATTACTCCGGTTTGCATCATGGGTATCCACCAAGCGTTGAATAACAGGGTTGCGATGCGATCTCGCTCTTGTTGAGGGGCAGACTTAAAGCTCAGAAGAGGTGCACCGCTAAGCCATGTCATGGTCAGCAATCGACCCGTGGAGAGGGCGTCTATAGGCCGCGGACATTCGATGTCAGGCTGGTTTGCCAGTAAATTGCCATAAAGGCGCATATGCTGACGCTCACGCCCATAGTCGAGCTCCTCACGCAAGCGATCGGTAACCTCATTGACAGCTTCCGTGGGATCAATGGTGCGTTCAAATGTTTTAAAGAGGCCAAGCAGTGACTTTAATTGCCCAATATCGGATTCCACTGCACTAGACATTTCTGGATATTGCAACTTACAAGCCACTTGTGTGCCATCATGCAGCGTCGCGCGATGCACCTGACCCAGAGAGGCTGCATGGGCCGCTTCAGTCTCAAACTGGGCAAATTGACTTTCCCAATTAGCCCCAAGTTCACCGCGCATCCGCCGCTTAACAAATGACCAGCCCATGGAGGGTGCATTAGCTTGCAAAGCCGCCAGTTCTTGGGCGTAATCAGGCGGTAAAAAGTCTGGAATGGTGGCAAGAATTTGTGCCACCTTCATCAACGGCCCACGGGTCTTACCCAGAGCTTGGCGAAGCGCGATTGCGGTTGCACGCTCTCCCTCTTGGCTGCCAAATAATTTTAGCGCACCAAAACTGGCTGCTGCCGCGCCCATATTGACGCCGACTTGTGCAACCCGAGTTAGCCTCCTAGACATTCGATTACGTTCGCTATCCTCGCCCATGTTCGGGATATAGAGCGCTGTGAGTATAGAAGCGAGCCCCATCTCGACGTGTCCGCACCAGCTCTGCTAAGCAGCCTGAAGGGGTCCAGCCATGAGTGCATCGCTTTCTATATTCATCATTACCAAGAATGAATTCGATCGCCTTGAGCGAACGATTGCAGCGGTACGCGACCTCTCCGACGATATTGTGGTGATTGATTCAGGCTCTAGCGATGGCACGATTGAGTTGGCACAAAGCCTTGGCGCGCGGGTGATTTATAATCCTTGGCCGGGTTATGGAGCGCAAAAGCGATTTGGCGAAGATCAATGCCGCCATGCTTGGATGCTCAATATTGATGCCGATGAAGTGGTGACGCATGAACTGAAAGAAGCGATCCGATCGGCTCTGAGCACGGATAACCAAGCGCCATGTGCATTCAAAACCGACATTATCGAAATGTTTCCAGGTGAAATTCACCCCCATCCTTGGGCATTTCGCATAAGTCCGGTGCGGCTCTACCACCGCGATATCGGTCGTTATAATACCTCCCCCGTCCACGATCGGGTGGATATTCTACCTGGCACAACCGTGCATCATTTAGCGGGTATGATTGAACATCGCTCCGTTCGATCCCTTGGTGATGAACTGATCAAACTCAATGCCTATAGCGATAGTCAAGCCGATGATATAGACGAAAAGGGGCGAACATTTTCTGCCTTACGTCTGATACTGGAGTTCCCATTGGCTTTTCTCAAAGCCTATGTGACGCGCCGTCATTGCGTTCGCGGCCTTTATGGCTTTATGACAGCTATGAATTATGCCTTTTTTCGCTACCTCAGGCTAGCTAAATATTGGGAAAGGCGATTAGGCCGTAGAGCTTAAACCTATGTTAGAATCAGCTATCTAACACTTGCTCACTAACCGACCATCCGCGCCAAAATCCTTCTACATGAGCGCTTAAGAAGCGATCAACATCGAAGTCGGCATCTTCATCGTCCCCAAAAGTGGCCAGCATCATCGCAACCGCGGCAACAGGTGCACAAAATAATCGGCTCAAGGTTGCAGCACTGGCCCCTCTGACTTCTTTTGCTGCCAAAGAGCGCTCAAACAATTTTTCAATCGAGCGCTCAATTGGTTCAATGAAACCATTGCGTAAAAATGCTGCAAGGTCAGGAAATCTGTCCGCTTCACCAACAGCTATTCGCCAAGGTGCCAAAGCACCTGGTGCACTTAATGCCAATCGCGCATCTCTGACCAATTGATTGAGCAATGGCTTAGTAGGGCCACGATGGTTGTCAATTAGTCGACAGGCCCCTTCAATTTGCTCGGCCACAACAAGGTCAGTTACAAAAGTTACCAACACGCCTGAAGATACCGCAGGGTCTTGGCCCGCGTGTTTGAGCGCCAATGGAATCAATATC
>NZ_BPFZ01000006.1:130000-149808 GCF_030158815.1 Candidatus Phycosocius spiralis | reverse complement strand
TTCTGAGCCTAAAGGACCCTTCTTGGTATTTGTGGGTTAGATAGCTTCACTTCATGGTCAAGACATAGCAGCCCATAGCAACCCATGTCCCTCTCAGTGGGACTATCGACCTATTCCAAGTCCTTGATCTAAAGCCTGCCCGATGACCCTAAGTCTGCGCACCCCCCCAAGAAGGGTGATCATTCATGGTGATCTCGCTAAGACAGCCTTTACGCCATGCTCTGCCTGCGCAAAGGCACGATATAAGCATCAGCGCGCAGGCTGGACATGTAACGGTTTTGTTCCGGGTGGTGAGATGTAAATTACCTAATCAGGAGTAGAATCATGACACAGGTATACGGAGAAGAGTTTCGTCGTGAGGCGGTGCGTTTGGCATTGCCCAGCGGTTTGACGCGTGAGCGTGTGGCGGCCGATCTTGGGATTGGCAAGTCGACGCTGGGCAAGTGGATCCAATTAGCAGGGAGACATGATGGCGAGGGCATCAGGTCAGCACCGGGCAATTTGCCGACAGACTTTGACTTGTTGAAAGAGAACGAACGGCTTCGTCATGAAAACAAGGTTCTGCGCGAGGAGAGGGAGATCTTAAAAAAGGCCACTGCCTTCTTCGCGAGCCAAAAGTGATGCGATTTGCGTTCATCCTGAAATGGCGTCATGTCTGGCGCATTGAAACGATGTGCCGGGTCATGGACGTCACGGCGCGCGGCTTTCGGGCTTGGGTCAACCGGCCCATGAGCACGCGGGTGCATGGCGACTTGTCGGGTGCTAGCCCATATCAAAGACCAATACACCCAATCTCTTGGAACCTATGGCCGATCTCGCATGACGGCAGAGCTCAAGGAAATTGGTTTGAAGGTTGGAGAAAGGCGGGTGGGTCGGTTGATGCGTATCCATGGTGTCGTCCCGGTTCGGACGCACCGTTACAAAGTCACGACTGACAGCAATCACAAACATGGATATGCCGAAAACCTCTTGGCGCGCGACTTTCAGGCTGATGGTCCCAATCAGAAATGGGCAGGCGATATCAGTTATATCTGGACAGCTGAAGGCTGGCTCTATCTGGCCGTCGTTCTGGACCTTCATTCACGCCGCGTAATCGGCTGGGCAGTCAGTGACCGGATGAAAAAAGACCTCGCAATCAGGGCATTCGATATGGCTGCACGGCTGCGTAATCCCCCACCTGGGTGTATCTTCCATAGCGACCGCGGCAGTCAATACGCTTCGGGTGATTACCAGAAGCGCCTTGGTGCCTACACAATGAAACCGTCCATGAGCGCAACCGGGAATTGCTACGACAACTCCACCGTCGAGACATTCTTCAAGACCATCAAAGCCGAACCGATCTGGCGGTACCGCTGGGCCACACGCAAGCAAGCCCATACAGCCATCTTTGAATACATCAATGGCTTTTATAATCCGCGCCGCCGACACTCATACTTGGGCGGCATCAGCCCACTGGCTTTCGAAGCAAAAGTGGCCTAACAAGAGATACCACACCGGAACGAAACCGTTACAAGTCCAACCCGCCGAGTTCCTGACAACACAATGACCAGTGGGGCACTTACCGGTGCTGGCGAGGGTTCACATAAACCACCTTGGTCGCCAGTCGCGACTAAAGGAACAAATGCCGGTGGCTCCGCAATCCGGCCAACCCCACCACCATCACCACGAGCCTGCGCACGCCAAACGTAGATCTGGCTTGGATGGACCCCGTATCGGCGCGCACGCTGCGTCATCACAGCCCCAGCCGCATAACTCTCCGCCACAACCGACAGCTTGAAATCGTCAGAAAAGCGACGCCGACGACCCGTCTCCACAACATCAAGCCGACGCCCATATCCTGCTGCTATCGTATGTAACGTCTCCATAAGCACAGTACCTAGCCCAGTTCATAACTCAACGGTATGTGGCCCTCGGCGAATGGATACGAATGACGCTGCAGGCGGAAGCCGCAGAATGTGGCCTCGCCTGCCTTGCCATTGTAGCCGCAGCACAAGGCCAGCGCCACACGCTCTCTGATCTGCGCCGTAAATTCTCCGCCAGCTTGAAGGGCACCGCTCAAAAGCGTGATGGACATGGCCGATGGCTTGGGCATGGTGGGCAGGCCCTAATTCGCAAATAGACCCAGAGCCAGATAAACCGTGCCGATCAACACACTGATCACCGCCACCGCACTAAATGCCGCCAGCCTTGTGGGCTGGAGCAAGGTCACGCTGCCATATACGCGACGGCGCTGGGCTTCAATGACGGCGGGGCGGAATAGGGTCATGGGGGACGCTAATTCGACTGGAATGACTGCTTTTTAGCCAGTTCGATATCCTTTAATAAAGGCTGCGATCCACGTTGCAGTATCAAACTTATGAATGCTTTTTCTTCTTCTGGGGGCATAAGTTGTGTGGACAATTGGTGACCACCTTTGCCGAAAAAAGCACTACCAACCAAACAGTTTTTGTTTCTTAAGCGATCAGCAAACTGTCGAGCTTGAGATGCGGATGCTATGCTATCGTCTTCAGCATGGATAATGATAAACTTGGCCCCTGAACAAAATTCCGGGGCCTGTGTGATCACTTGATCAAGTGCCTCCTGATCATAAGCGCTATGAAAGCCCGACAAATTTTTATTCATTGCAATTTCACGCCAATCATATGCACCAGCAAACAGAATTGCACCGGAATAAAGATCGGGTCGACCTAATACAGCCTGAACAGCTGTACTTGCGCCAGCACTCATTGCTCGCAAGGTAATATTACCTTTTAGACTAGGATAACTTTCAATTAGAATTTCAGAAAGTGCATTTAAAGCCTCAACCGTCAAAGCCCGATTGGGCGTCGCGCCAGAATTTGCAAAAGCCCGCCCAAGATCGCCATCCCCCGGCAGAATGGCTTGGGCAACCCAAAAATCATCCGTCCGCGGATCGAAAGGGACAATTTGGTCAACAGGAGAAAAGGGGCTTGATGCAACGGCACCGTAAACATCTATTAAGATTCCTGACGGGGCTACAACATGTGACTTATTCAGTATAAGCGCCGACTGCGGGCTCTGATTTGCTGCAGTTGGCGGTAGCCTCAGAATTTCTGTTTCCGGCACTTGGCTCAAGGAGACGTCTTCATTTGATTTTGCTAAGGTTAACTTTCCCTGTTTAACATTTGTACTGGCGCATTGTCGCGACAAGCCATTTCCCGGCCCAAATAATTCATAATGCTGAAAGCTAAGTTGCCTTCCAGGTGCCTCCCGGGTCACCTGAACACCTTCAAGGAGATTAGAACTGGCAATCCTTAAACGCGCCGTTAGGGTGGGCGGAAAAAGCTCGTTTAATTCCAAATCCCCGGATTTTGATTGGCACAAGAATTGTACTGAAGTACCGCTTGGTGAACCCACAACAAAGAACAGATCGCCGTTCATGTCGATTTGTGGTACCCGACTTTGAATGATACGTTCGTGAAGCTCGATTTCCCAATTTTTATACTCAAGTCTGAACGTGTCGCGTCCCTTGGGAAATGCCCGAATGCCAAACAAGCCTGAATCGGAGGCCTTATGACGCCCCGGTAAAAAGGGGGAAGTTAAGCCGAATATATAAGCGGTGTGATTGCTAGGGTTACCAAGCAAGGAGAGATCAATCGAGTGAAAACTTGAGGCATCAAGTTCTTTTGTTGACCCGATCTGGTCAAAAATTTTCGCGGTTCCTGTCGCTTCATCGATTATGAATCGCACCAAAGTAGTTTGGCGGCTAGAGGAGTTTACCAGAGGTAGAACACCAGCAATGGTTTTAAAACTTGGATATTCCCAACCATAAACAAGCTTTCGTTTGACATGATCGTAATTGTAGACAACCGGGAATTTTCCTGCGCGGTCAATAATATGTATGCCACTCGGCAATGGAAGGTGAAACCAAAATTGACCATCCGTCAATGTCTGTAGCGTGTTAGAAGACAAATCCAAAGCTAATACCCGACCAGCTTTGAGTCCTAGCTCACCCCTTAATCTGGCTAGGAGAACGCAATGTGGCCTACCGATGGAACTGCATTTAAAATCAGTAACTTGGATTCTATCGTCTGAAAGCTTAGTTGGTCTTCTCAATTCAGCCAAGCCACCCCAGATTTTTAGATCACGGGTAATTATTTCGCCATTTCGGTTCAAACATACCTGAATATTTCCAACCGTTTCACATCTTGAATAAGTTAGTAGACTAGGCGTTCGTGCCATATGGTCTTGACTAGTTACCAAAGCTGCTGCGGCAAGAATGAAACTCTCAAGCATTTTTCTCTGCCAATCTAGACTATGAAATTAGGTCTCTAAACTTTCTAAAGTAAAAGCAGGTCCGAGCTGACCGAGTGTTTAAGGAAATAAGTCGACCTAGCTCGGATCTACTCAACTTTAAGCGGACTAAAACGGAATTTTTATTTCAACTTTTACTTCGGGCGGACCTAAATCATAAGGAACTGTAATTGTTCCAGTTATCGTTGCTCCACCCGATGTGGTCGTACTGCCTTGCACTTGAACCCCGTTGTTCCCGACTGTCACGCCGACATTTGAGCCGCTTGACGGCGGGGAATACGAACTCCCTATTGACGGGTTGCCGCCATCTGAATTCCCTCCGTTGATCGGGTTTCCATTATAGTCTAACCCGGCTTCCCGAAGCGCCATGTTTATAAGCTGCTCATACCGCCAATAATCTGTTGATTGTATTGGGGCTTTAAAGTCAGTGTACGGATTCCAAGGTCTATCACCCCCACTCACAAACTCCAACTCCTCAACCGTCAATGTACGCATAATTCAATCTCCCTGTCCGGTTTTACCTGCCAGACAGCCTCAGTGCGACTGACTTCCCCATAGCACATATACGAAGTTGACTTAGCGGGGGGGGGAGATGTCAAGTAGGAAAAGAACGTCTGTGTGATTTTTCTTTGAAGGCATATTTAGGGTAAATTTGCATGGTATTGGCCGATCCGCAAGGGGAAAATTTAAACCAATCACCCCAAGACGATAGCCGCACCTGGCTGACCCGCCTGTTCCACTCAGACAAGCTGCCGATGATGCTGCAGGCGGAAGCCGCCGAATGTGGCCTCGCCTGCCTTGCCATGGTGGCCGCAGCACACGGCCAGCGCCACACGCTCTCTGATCTGCGCCGTAAATTCTCCGCCAGTTTGAAGGGCACAACGCTCAAAAGCGTGATGGATATGGCGGATGGCTTGGGCATGGTGGGCAGGCCCTAATTCGCAAATAGACCCAGCGCCAGATAGGCGGTTCCGATCAACACACTGATCACCGCCACCGCACTAAATGCCGCTAGCCTTGTGGGCTGATGCAGGGTGACGCTGCCATATACACGGCGGCGCTGGGCTTCAATGACGGCTGGACGGAATAGGGTCATTGCCGCTAATTTCTATCTTTCACTTCAGTATAATTCATCGTTCCGACAAAATTGAACCCCTTACTCCGCAAAACTTGCCAAGCCTCTGCATAACTTTTTGCCTCACAGACTTTAACCTCAACTCGTTCACCACATTTCATCAAGTCCGCCCGGTAGGTTACACCTAGATTAGTCCTTATCTCGTGTATTACACCAAATACTGCCCCCAGACTTTGAGAAGTGCCTGAATTTAAAGGCGCTAAATCCGGAGGAGCATTTACTGAGAAACCATAAATATTTAAACCATCTTTTTTACCAATTAACTCGACGCTACCCTCGCCTGAATAGGTATCATATTCAAATTGTGCGCTCCAGTTTAGGCCCCGCTCACTCTTTGAAAGGCTTACTAAACGCGGATAATACAGCGGGGCTCTCTCAGGCGCTTCTAGCTTATAAGTCCTATAATCTGGTGAACTAAAGGGCCAGTTGCCCTTTTCCCCCGTAGGACCCCAAAGCACATTACATCCTCCTAGTAGGACGATTAAAACTGCTGCAGCCACTCTTAGTTTCTGCATTTTTAGCCCCAACGAATTATTGATTGCCCCTCAATCAAACTATCCAATAAATCCGGTATGCCGTTTGGTCCACCGCGGGCACCGCCTTTACTGTCTGACCCAGTAACCTTGTCGCCGGCTTGCACTTTTAGGGTGTAGTCGCCGTAAAACGGCACATTACCGATAATTGTTACGGGAACTTTGAATGTTATAGTGACCGTACCATCGGCATTCCTAGTCCTAGTAGTGTTTGCGAGAAAGGCAGCTAGGCGAGCTTGCTGCTCGCTTAAGTCGAAATCGACCCCAACAGTCTCGAAACCGGAGAAACCGGAGTCTGACAGATAAGAATTAAAACTTTGTGTCCATGGAAATAAATACATATCTTCAGCATATATAACGTTCCAACCAGGGGTAACGGGGTTTCTCTTGGCAGTTACAACCACCTCTTCCCCCCCACTCACAAACTCCAACTCCTCAACCGTCAATGCACGCATAATCCAATCTCCCTGTCCGGTTTTACCTGCCAGACCGCCTCAGTGCGACTGACTTCCCCATCGGACACATAAGAAGTTGACAGAGCCGGGGGGGGGGATGTCAAGTAGGAAAAGAACGTCTGTGTGATTTTTCTTTGAAGATATATTTAGGGTAAATTTGCATGGTATTGGCCGATCCGCAAGGGGAAAATTTAAACCAATCACCCCAAGACGATAGCCGCATTTGGCTGACCCGCCTGTTCCACTCCGACAAGCTACCCATAATGCTGCAGGCGGAAGCCGCCGAATGTGGCCTCGCCTGCCTTGCCATGGTGGCCGCAGCACACGGCCAGCGCCACACGCTCTCTGATCTGCGCCGTAAATTCTCCGCCAGTTTGAAGGGCACCACCCTCAAAAGCGTGATGGACATGGCCGATGGCTTGGGCATGGTGGGCAGGCCTCTACGGTTGGAAGTCGATGAATTGGTCAGCCTGAAGCCGCCGTGCGTGCTGCACTGGAACTTGGCCCATTATGTCGTGCTGAAGAAGGCGTGGAAGGGGCCAGGTGGGGTTTGGGCGATTATTCATGACCCAGCACGCGGGGTGCGCAAAGTGGCCCCGGCCGAGATTGGCCGGTCCTTTACCGGTGTAGCGCTCGAACTGACGCCCACGCCGGCTTTCACCAAGAAGAAGCATGTTGAGCGGGTTCGCCTCAGCGATCTCTGGAGCACGCTTAAGGGCCTTAAGGGGCCCGTGATCCAGCTCTTCCTGCTGGCCCTTGTCGTGCAAGTGATTGGCGTGTTCAGCCCGATGCTGAACCAATTGATCGTTGATGATGCCATCTCCAAAGGCGATATGGACCTTCTGACCACCATTGGCATGGGCATGGTGATCTTGTTGTTGATCCAGACCGGCATTGGCCTCTTGCAAGGCTTTGTCGGCATGTATCTGGGCACGCAACTCTCGTTTCAGATGCAGAGCAATTTATTGCGTCATGCCCTGCGCCTGCCTGTGGCGTGGTTTGAGAAACGCCATATTGGCGATATCATGAGCCGGTTTAGCTCGCTTGGCCCCGTGCAAAGCTTCCTAACCTCTGTGCCAATTGGCGCGACTTTGAATGTCATCATGCTCGCGGTTGGCGGCACGATGGCGGTGCTTTATTCGCCGCTTCTATTTGGCTGCGTGGTCGCAACCATGTTGATCCCGCTGATTGTGCAAGCCGTGACTTTTCCTTGGGTGCGGCGCAAAACCGATGAGGGTATCAGCCTTGGCGCTGTTGCCTCCACCACCTTTATGGAAACCTTGCGGGGTGCACGCACTTTCAAGCTATTTGGCAAAGAGCGGGAGCGGGTCAGCCAATGGCAGAATGATACCGCCGCTAGCGTCAACAATAGCGTGACCATGCAGCGCGTGGGCCTCTGGGGTGGCGCGGGGCTTGGAATTGTTACGGGCCTACAAGGGGTCGCCGTCTGGTGGTTGGGGGCCAAACAAGTGATTGACGGCACGATGAGCCTTGGCATGTTGATGGCGTTTCAATCCTATGCGGGGCAATTTTCTGGTGCGCTCTCGGGCCTCATTGGCCTTTATTTTCAATGGAAGACGTTGGAATTGCATTTAGAGCGCCTCGCCGATGTGGTGCATGAGGATCCAGAAGCAGGCGTTGATGAGCCCATTCAGGAGGGCCGCTTGTTTGAGGGCCGCTTGGCGGCAGACAAATTGTCCTTTCGCTATGCGACCCATGAGCCCTTGGTGCTCAAGGATGTCAATTTCACGATTGAGCCCGGTCAATTCATCGCCATCATCGGGCCATCCGGGGGTGGCAAGACCACTTTGATGAAAGTCTTGCTGGGCCTGCTTGACCCCACCGAAGGGGAAGTCAAAGTCGAAGGGGTGGGCCTTAAAAACTTTGGCGTGCGCACCTTTCGCCACCGGATTGGCGCGGTCTTACAAGATGATCGCCTCCTCGCCGGAACGATTGCCGACAATGTTTCCTTCTTCGATCCAGACCTTGATATGACGCGGGTGGAGGCGTGCTTAGCCCAAGCCTGCGTCCTGGATGATATTTTGAAAATGCCGATGGGCACGATGAGCTTGGTCGGTGATCTGGGCTCCACCCTATCTGGTGGGCAGCAACAGCGCGTGCTTCTTGCCCGCGCACTTTACCGCGAGCCGACCATCTTGTTTCTGGATGAGGGTACGGCCAACCTTGACCCCGAAACGGAAGGACGCGTGGCTGAAGCGCTTCGGGGCCTATCGTGCACCCGCATCTTTGTGGCGCACCGCGAAGCCGCCATCGCAGGGGCGAACCGCACACTGTTAGTTGCGGGCGGCACAGTGACTGAGCTGACCGAACAGGCGCAAGTCGCGGCGGAGTGACTTCCCTTTGAATTAAGCGGAGGGAACCGCGGCCATCCATGGCCAGCACCACACATTAGCTGATTTGCGGCATTAGTCCCCTACCAGCCGGGAAGGCTGATGCAAGGTGACACTGCCATATACGCGGCGACGCTGGGCTTCAATGACGGCTGGGCGGAATAGGGTCTCGGGGTTAGCTTATCTAGCACAGAATTGGACATTTTAAACTTATGGCCCTTTTCGCGCACAAGGCTTTTTTGAAAGGCTTTTTTCAACTTCAGCTTCAATCACATTAGCCATTCCTTTGGATAGGCCATGACCGGAATGCTGAAATATTTCTGTTTTTTTTTCCTTCCGACAGCCGCTGATCCAATCTTTGGGAGGTGTTATCTCGTCGAACTCACCGTAAAGGACTTTTAAATTGTCAACTTGACAATATTTACTCACTATCGCCTCTATTTTTGCGGAAAATGCTAATTGCTGATTGTGGTCAATATTCAGCGGAGAGCCAAACCCTAAGTGATCTCTCACCAAACTATACTTGATTACTTCAGGGATATTAGCAACATCTTCTTTTTTGAAACGCTGCCAAGAACTAAAAGGCGCAACTAAAAATGTTTGCCGAAAAATATGAGGGTTTTGCGCAGAAATTTCGGCTCCTAGTAACGATCCGAAACTATATGCTAACAAAAACATAGGTTTTTGATCATTTATACTTTTTAGGTATTGGGTAACTATTTTTGCATCAGTTTCAATTGAACTCGAAAAATCCTTTGCTAACCGACCAAAAAGGTCATAACTGGATTGCTGCGCGCCGGAATACTCAATTTTAACTATTTTGAAGCCTTTATTCAAGAGCCGCGCTTCAAAATCACTTATGTGGTCACCGTATAAAGAAACCGTTGGTCCACCTCGAACTGAAACAATCGTTCCTTTGCTATTAGCCTTGGACTGAAAGGTCCAGATGCCGATGCGGTCGTTTTCATCTGATATTTCTATGAAACTTAATGGATATTTTGGTACCGGAGCATGTTCCTTCTCAAGTTTATCCGAAAAGGAAATCGGCCTCGAGCTTTTTTCAAATGACCGATCTGTACAGGAAATGTAGCTCGATTCGCCGTTGATGTTCAGAAAGACTAAAGCAGAGTCATCGATCCCCCCAGCTTTCATAAGTAAAGCTATTCTCCCTGAACTTTTATCATAGCTACCAGATTTAATGTACCAACCTGATGAAACCCAGCGGGCTAACTCTGCATTGATAATGGACGAGGTATCGCGGGCTGACTGAGAAAAACTATGGATGGAATTTGGACCGAAAAGAATCTCAGGCCCTGCATCGAATGGAGTTTGAATGAATCGTCCATACATTGGAATTTTTACAGTTTCAAATCGACCGCCTTTTAATAGCGCAATAAATCCAATGTCAGCCAGGCCAAGCACACCCTCGCTTGTTTCAAACGCCCTCAAGCGAGGAAATCCCATTCGGTTGATTGGGGCACTTATATCAGTAAAATCCATCGTGTTTGGAGTAAATTTTGCCATTTTTAGCTTAAAGTTCTCATCCTGCCCTATTAATACAATACTATCACGAAGAACGCTCAAACTAACCAAGCCTTCAAGCGCTAATGAAGGTGTAAATCTACTCTTAGTGCTATCAGGAATTCGATTGATAATTAAATTTAAATCCAATGGCTGTCGAGTTATGTTATCAAGATCATAGTTTGAAACCGCTATATTCCAAAAGCCGGGAAAACTCTTCAAACTCTCAGTCTCTGGTGGCAATGGCGTTAACAGCCAATTCTTCTCTTTTGGATCAAATTGGTAGAGACTTGGTGCTTTATAATCAGATGATAAGATAAGCAGTTTTTCTTCAGATACGAAATACTCTTGTGCGCTGAAAGATTTTAAACCCCAAAAAAATAACTCCGATTCATTCGTTGGCCAAGTTACAACAGCACTTTCGCCTCCTACCATTACTTTAAGAGGTGATAATGCCGAGGTGTCGCGTGTATTCATCGCTATAAAGTTACCATTTCTTGAGATACTCACCTCATTACTTATGCATACGGCGAGCTTTAAGGCCGTCATTCGCTGAACTGCCTTCTGAAGTGGCAAAGATTTTCTCGCGAAACCCGCTAAATCGGAAGCGATGGCTGATTTTCCTTTTACCTCTGAATTTAAGCCACTGGTGGCTGCCACTAACGTCACAGCCACCATAATGCAGAGTTGCTTTCTAAGGCTTTTATTGGACAATGACGGGAACTTTAGTTTCAATTATGACATACAAGCCTGAACGTGGGTTAAATTCTTTAGTGATCAATCCAAGACTATCACTGACTCTCAAAGTGTCGAAACCAGGACCGTTCGTTTTATCATCAATCGCAGTCCATTTAGAGCCATCTTTGTTATCGGTCCAAGTATGTATGATTGACCCTCTCGTATTTACAACATAAAGATCGTTTGTATTTCTTTGCTTACTTGCAACTTCCAATTGCATTAACAGATACGCACCGTTTTCAGAAAGAGACTGCCAAAAATCGATTGGGAGAAATGGATCTAAATCCTTGTCACCGCCCATACTCTCCGAGCCATAACCACCAAAGCCAGACCCACCACTCTGGTAGCCAGTAACAATGACAGTATGATAGCCCCCGCCTTCTCCCCCACTCACAAACTCCAACTCCTCAACCGTTAATGCACGCATAATCCAATCTCCCTGTCCGGTTTTACCTGCCAGACCGCCTCAATGCGACTGACTTCCCTTGCGAACGCCGCTGAAGATGTATAAAAAGATATGCTACTTCAAGTGAATTAATTATGACAAAGCAATTCATCTGCGAAGGCTTATTTAGGGTAAGTTTGCATGGTATTGGCCGATCCGCAAGGGGAAAATTTAAACCAATCACCCCAAGACGATAGCCGCACTTGGCTGACCCGCCTGTTCCACTCCGACAAGCTACCCATGATGCTGCAGGCCGAAGCCGCCGAATGTGGCCTCGCCTGCCTTGCCATGGTGGCCGCCGCACACGGCCAGCGCCACACGCTCTCTGATCTGCGCCGTAAATTCTCCGCCAGTTTGAAGGGCACCACCCTTAAAAGCGTGATGGACATGGCGGATGGCTTGGGCATGGTGGGCAGGCCCTTGCGGTTGGAAGTCGAAGAATTGGTCAGCCTTAAGCCGCCTTGCGTGCTGCATTGGAACTTATCCCATTATGTCGTGCTGAAGAAGGCGTGGAAGGGGGCAGGTGGGGTATGGGCCATCATTCATGACCCAGCGCGCGGCGTGCGAAAAGTGGCACCCGCCGAGATTGGCCGCTCCTTCACCGGTGTCGCTTTAGAGCTAACACCCACACCAGCCTTTACTAAGAAGAAGCATGTTGAGCGGGTTCGCCTGACAGACATGTGGAGCACACTAAAGGGTCTTAAAGGCCCGGTGATCCAGCTATTTGCGCTAGCGCTTGTGGTGCAAGTGATTGGCGTGTTCAGCCCGATGCTGAACCAAATGATTATTGATGATGCCATCTCCAAAGGTGACCTTGATCTTTTGACCACGATTGGCATCGGCATGGTGATCTTATTGTTGATCCAAACCGGGATTGGTCTGTTGCAAGGCTTTGTCGGCATGTATTTGGGCACGCAACTCTCGTTTCAGATGCAAAGCAATCTATTGCGCCACGCCCTGCGCCTGCCGGTCGCTTGGTTTGAGAAACGCCATATTGGCGACATCATGAGCCGGTTTAGCTCGCTTGGCCCTGTGCAAAGCTTCCTGACCTCTGTGCCAATTGGCGCGACTTTGAACGTGATCATGCTGGTGGTCGGCGGCACGATGGCGGTGCTTTATTCGCCGCTTCTATTTGGCTGCGTGGTCGCAACCATGTTGATCCCGCTGATTGTGCAAGCCGTGACTTTTCCTTGGGTGCGGCGCAAAACCGATGAGGGTATCAGCCTTGGCGCTGTTGCCTCCACCACCTTTATGGAAACCTTGCGGGGTGCACGCACTTTCAAGCTATTTGGCAAAGAGCGTGAGCGGGTCAGCCAATGGCAGAATGATACCGCCGCCAGCGTCAATAATAGTGTAACCATGCAGCGCGTGGGCCTCTGGGGTGGCGCGGGGCTTGGAATTGTTACGGGCCTACAAGGGGTCGCCGTCTGGTGGTTGGGGGCCAAACAAGTGATTGATGGCACGATGAGCCTTGGCATGTTGATGGCGTTTCAATCCTATGCGGGGCAATTCTCGGGCGCGCTATCGGGCCTCATTGGCCTTTATTTTCAATGGAAGACGTTGGAATTACATTTAGAGCGCCTCGCCGACGTCGTGCATGAGGATCCAGAAGCAGGCGTTGATGAGCCCATTCAGGAGGGCCGCTTGTTTGAGGGCCGCTTGGCGGCAGACAAATTGTCCTTTCGCTATGCGACCCATGAGCCCTTGGTGCTCAAGGATGTCAATTTCACGATTGAGCCCGGGCAATTCATCGCCATCATCGGGCCATCCGGGGGTGGCAAGACCACTTTGATGAAAGTCTTGCTGGGCCTGCTTGACCCCACCGAAGGGGAAGTCAAAGTCGAAGGGGTGGGCCTTAAAAACTTTGGCGTGCGCACCTTTCGCCACCGGATTGGCGCGGTCTTACAAGATGATCGCCTGCTCGCCGGCACGATTGCCGACAATGTTTCCTTCTTCGATCCAGACCTTGATATGGCGCGGGTGGAGGCGTGCTTAGCCCAAGCCTGCGTCCTGGATGATATTTTGAAAATGCCGATGGGCACGATGAGCTTGGTCGGTGATCTGGGCTCCACCCTATCTGGTGGGCAGCAACAGCGCGTGCTTCTTGCCCGCGCACTTTACCGCGAGCCGACCATCTTGTTTCTGGATGAGGGTACGGCCAACCTTGACCCCGAAACGGAAGGACGCGTGGCTGAAGCGCTTCGGGGCCTATCGTGCACCCGCATCTTTGTGGCGCACCGCGAAGCCGCCATCGCAGGGGCGGATCGCACACTATTGGTTGCGGGCGGCACAGTGACCGAGCTTACCGAGCAGGTGCACGTGGCGGCGCAGTGAGATGGGCTTCAACCAATCGCGCTAGGTCACGCTTGGTTCATATAGACCAAGCGCGCTCTGAACAGGTATGATCGGGGTTGGATTAATAGGCGGTCCAACCACCATCGGTGGCATAAATCCCACCGGTAAAGTTTGAGGCTTCTGCAGACAGTAGAAACAGCATCATGGACACCTGCTCTGCGACTGTGGCGGGACGCTTATTGGAATCGGTATAAGATAAAAGACTATCAATCTTAAGCCGCCCCATTCCTGGGCCCGTTGATGCCTTAGCAGATTCAGCAACCAAAATACCCGCACGCTCAACCATAGGTGTGTCGGTTGCAGCCATATTAACCGAATTGATGCGTATGCCATAGGGGGCATAATCGACCGCTGCATTTTTGGTCAAGCCATTGACCGCGTGCTTGCTAGCAACATAGGCTGGATTTCCAGCAAGTCCAGTCATGCCCGCAATAGATCCTACATTGACAATGGCACCCCCCCCACCTTGGGCCACCATCTGCTTGAGTTCAGCACGTAAGGATCGAAACACCCCCGATGCGTTTGTGCGGACCACCTTATCCCAATAAGCGTCACTGGCTTGATGGATAGGGGCAAAAATCAGCTCACGCTGTTTGGCGTAATTTGGCGGCTCCCCTGAAAACACGCCATCCATGACCCCAGCATTATTGAGAGCCAAATCAAGGCGCCCATAGGTATCGACGGCGGTTTTCACCATTTTTTCACATACACTTGTCTCGGCAATATCACCGGGTACGAACTTGGCCTTGCCTCCAAAAGCTTTGATCTGATCTATGACGGAGGCACCTAAGTCCTCTATCCAGTCAACGCCAACAATATTTGCCCCTTCCTTGGCAGCACGAATGGCCGCAGCAGCCCCCATCCCGCGCGCACAGCCCGTCACGACCAAGGTTTTCCCTTTGAAACGATCGGGAATGAAATAATTAGCATCAAGAGGGGTAATATCCTTGACACCGATACCTTTTGGCTTGGTGGCCGATGATGGGCCAGAGGTGGCTTTTTCCCCGGCTAACGTTTGTCCTGCTGCCAGCGTCGTGGCGGTTCCTGCTGCCAATACCATCCCTTTAATCATATCTCTGCGTTCCATACCGATCTACTCCTTATGTTGATTGATCAGCTCAAAAGCTGGCTCTGAGGAAAAACATCGTACTTATCCAAGGATCGGTTGGCGTACCGATCGTCTTCTTGGCCGTGGTGCTCGGAAAAGTTGCTGCTACATGCCCCTGCAACATCAGCTTTGGCGAGATGAACCATTTGAAAGTGAGATTGGGCTCGGCACCCAAATATCTACCTTTGATATACGAGAAAGCAGGATTGCCACCAAGATTAGTTGTCCTATCTGCGGTGAAAAACCAAAACTGTGGAACAAGCTCTGTCGATTGGGTAGGGCGCAGACGAAGCTGAAAACGATGGGTCAAAAGATTGCTGTTTTGGAAAATCTTATAGTGATTGATACCCTGAACCCAACGCTCTCCATTATCGCCCGACAATAAGGGGTCAAAACGCTCAAACCGCTGAGTGGAGGGATCGTCACCTGAAAAAGCGGCATATCGATACGAAATGGTCGGTGTCCATGTCATGCTATTGGCAAAGCTATAGCCCATCTCGGCAGTCCAAGCATAAGCGCGCATGTCATAATGGTCATTACGCTCCAAAGCAGCCTCGCCCGATAGGAATAGCCCCGCGCCAGTCGGATTTGGTTGCCACCTTATCCGACCATTATAAACCTGCAGCCCTTTACGGCTGAAAACATCGGTTGGTGTATAATATTTGAATTCCGACTGCGGGATATGAAGAAACATCAGGGCAGCATCTATTGCATTTGGACGTCGGATTTCCAGATTAATCCCATGAATTTTGGTCTTTGAATCGACTTCCGGTAATTCATCAGGATCGATGGAAAAAGCCTCTAACTTCACATTATTGTATCGGGCTTGAAGGAGTAAAAGTTCGTCCGCTGACCAACGGGGATTGGATTGCAAAGCACCCCGCTTGCCGCCATTGGAGGCCGTATTTGCGATCAGAAAACCATCCGCCACGCCAAATCGCTGCCTGCCCGCTGATGCATTGACAACAAAACGATCGCCCGTCGATGAAACACCCCCCCCAACAATACCAACAAAAGCATCCTCGACACCGAAATAACCACGCGTCTTACTGGTGAATAATTCCTGCCCGTTTGAGCCACTAAATATACCGCTCAAACCGCCATACAAACTTACATTTTCACTAAGCGGTGTCATGGCATAAAGGCCTGCATGCACGAAACCTTCCACCCAATTACTATACCCACTGCCGGCGGGTTTGCCATTCACCAGCGGGTTACCTGCAAGGAGTGGGTCGGGATTGGCATACCAAGCATTATCATTGCCATAATACATGCCAATCCCCTCAAGTCGCATACGAAGATAAGTGCCATTCTTATCATAAAGGACTGAAAGATCGCGTGTCTTGCCATGGTTAAACACCCCACGACCATCGGCTTGGGTTTGATCAGACTCGATTGTGGCGATGATTGTAATCGCAACGCCACCCGTGGGCCCAGGCGTTGCAACAATTAAGGTTTTAGCAATAGGGCTACCCCGCCGCGCGCGCGCAAGATTGAATTCAGCGGTCGAACGCGAAAAAACGTCCCCCCTGAAAATGCCAAGCCCTACGCGAATACGGTCGATCAAACGACGATTCAACGCTTCATCTGAAGACGGGTTTTCAATTTTGACATCGACACTTTCTAAGCGACTTAAATCGTCAAAACCAGCCGGAGTTTGGGCTTGTGCCCGATAGGCTGGCATGGTCGAACATGTCAATACCCCTATAAACAAAAGCAGAAGACGCAATCCTTCTCTAAGAAAACAGCCTATAGATTTGCCTTTATGCATCTGTTTTTTCACTTGAAACCCTACCCCTTAACTTGATACTCTTTTAAGCCATCCATTAGCCAAGGACAAGACTAACCCAAAAGATGAATGATTTCCCCTACATATGCCAATAGAATGGTGCATGTAATTGACGGTGAAGCTTCAGGTGCACCCTACCATGCCCCAAATGGAAAAAGCCCCGCGGGTGCGAGGCTTGCGTCCTGAAACTTGGGTGCGGGGGCAGGATTTGAACCTACGACCTTCAGGTTATGAGCCTGACGAGCTACCGGGCTGCTCCACCCCGCGATAAGTTTGTGCCAGATGAGCAGCCCGGCATTTTGATCTGTTTGCCCCGCCTTTGGCGGTCCAAACGGGGCTGCTCCACCCCGCGATAAGTTTGTGCCAGATGAGCAGCCCGGCATTTTGATCTGTTTGCCCCGCCTTTGGCGGTCCAAACGGGGCTGCTCCACCCCGCGATAAGTTTGTGCCAGATGAGCCGCCCGGCATTTTGATCTGTTTGCCCCGCCTTTGGCGGTTCAAACGGGGCTGCTCCACCCCGCATCACATGCAATTAGAAAGTCTGATCTGACATCATCTGGAAAGGAAGGTCTATGTCAATAAGTTACTGAATGCATTCGGCAGACCCGGCAGCGACCTACTCTCCCGCGCCTTAAGACGCAGTACCATCGGCCCTGGGGGACTTAACGACCGAGTTCGGGATGGGATCGGGTGGGGACCCCCCGGCATAGCCACCAGGTCGGCGGAATGCACTCGTATCTGATTGTCTGACATCGTCTGGATTGGCACAAATTTTGGCGCGTAGTTTTGCCAAAATCCTTACGGATATTTGGAACTCACACTATATGTGCTTATGAACGGCGCAGTCTTCACTGCGTATGAAATCGTAGGATCAAGCGATTGAGCGATTAGTACCAGTCAGCTTCAACCCTCGCGGGTCTTCCACACCTGGCCTATCAACGTGATGGTCTATCACGGCTCTCAATGAGACCTCGTTTTTAGGTTAGTTTCCCGCTTAGATGCCTTCAGCGGTTATCTAGTCCATACTTAGCTACCCAGCTGTGCCGTTGGCACGACAACTGGTCCACCAGAGGTATGTTCATCCCGGTCCTCTCGTACTAGGGACAAATCCTATCAAGTCTCGACACCCACGGTAGATAGGGACCAAACTGTCTCACGACGTTCTGAACCCAGCTCACGTACCACTTTAAATGGCGAACAGCCATACCCTTGGGACCTGCTCCAGCCCCAGGATGTGATGAGCCGACATCGAGGTGCCAAACACCGCCGTCGATATGGACTCTTGGGCGGTATCAGCCTGTTATCCCCGGAGTACCTTTTATCCGTTGAGCGATGACCCTACCACGCAGGATCACCGGATCACTATGGCCGACTTTCGTCTCTGCTCGACTCGTCAGTCTCGCAGTCAGGCAGGCTTATGCCATTGCACTCAACGACCGATTTCCGACCGGTCTGAGCCTACCATCGCGCGCCTCCGTTACACTTTGGGAGGCGACCGCCCCAGTCAAACTGCCCGTCATACAGGGTCCCGGATCCCGATAAGGGACCGCGGTTAGACGCCACCGAAAATAAGGGTCGTATTTCAAGGGTGGCTCCACCAAGGCTGGCGCCCCGGCTTCAAAGCCTCCGACCTATCCTACACATACGTTCGATAGCGCCACTGTAAAACTGCAGTAAAGGTTCACAGGGTCTTTCCGTCTGGCCGCGGGAACTCCGCATCTTCACGGAGATTTCAATTTCGCTGAGTCTATGGTGGAGACAGTGGGGAAGTCGTTACGCCATTCGTGCAGGTCGGAACTTACCCGACAAGGAATTTCGCTACCTTAGGACCGTTATAGTTACGGCCGCCGTTCACCTGGGCTTCAATTCAGAGCTTGCACCCCTCCTCTTAACCTTCAGGCACTGGGCAGGCGTCAGACACTATACGTCGTCTTGCGACTTCGCAGTGCCCTGTGTTTTTGATAAACAGTCGCAACCCCCTGGTCTGTGCCACTCTCCCTTGGTTGCCCAAGAAAGAGTCTCCCTTCTTCCGAAGTTACGGGAGTAATTTGCCGAGTTCCTTCACCATAGTTCTCTCAAGCGCCTTGGTATGCTCTACCTGACCACCTGTGTCGGTTTCGGGTACGATCTAATGCTGGGGCTATTTCCTGGAACTCCCAGGCTGCCAACTCAATCCGATAAGAGTTGACAACTTTCGGCGTTCGTCACCACCAGCTGGCCCACGAATATTAACGTGGTTCCCATCGACTACGCCTTTCGGCCTCGCCTTAGGGGTCGGCTAACCCTGCGCAGATTAGCTTTACGCAGGAACCCTTGGTCTTTCGGCGAGAGGGTCTCTCACCCTCTTTATCGCTACTCATGCCAACATTCTCACTTCCGATACCTCCAGTGTCCATTACCAGACACCTTCACAGGCTTACGGAACGCTCCGCTACCGCTTCATCAAAGATGAAACCCCGAGCTTCGGTAAATGGCTTAATCCCCGTTACATCTTCGGCGCAGGTTCGCTTGACCAGTGAGCTGTTACGCTTTCTTTAAATGATGGCTGCTTCTAAGCCAACATCCTGGTTGTCTAAGCAAACCCACATCCTTTCCAACTTAGCCATTATTTGGGGACCTTAGCTGCGGGTCAGGGTTGTTTCCCTCTTGACGACGGACGTTAGCACCCGCCGTCTGTCTCCCGTACTGTACTTCCAGGTATTCGGAGTTTGGTTGGGTTTGGTAATCCGGTGAGGACCCCTAGCCCATCCAGTGCTCTACCCCCTGGAGTAATCATACGAGGCACTACCTAAATAGTTTTCGCGGAGAACCAGCTATCACGCGTTTTGATTGGCCTTTCACCCCTACCAACAAGTCATCCGAGAATTTTTCAACATTCAACGGTTCGAGCCTCCAGTCACTGTTACATGACCTTCACTCTGCTCATAGGTAGATCAACGCGTTTCGGGTCTAATACAACGAACTCGACGCCCTATTCAGACTCGCTTTCGCTACGCCTACACCTAACGGTTTAAGCTTGCTCGTTACATTAAGTCGTTGGCCCATTATACAAAAGGTACGCTATCACCCCATAAAGAGGCTCTAACTGCTTGTAGGTATCCAGTTT
>NZ_BPFZ01000006.1:0-125000 GCF_030158815.1 Candidatus Phycosocius spiralis | reverse complement strand
TTGGTGCGATATTCGGCCACCATGAAGCGAATAGGGCCTTCAAGGCCGTTTTCGCCTTGAACTTGTATGATCAGTTTGCCTTCAAATTTTAGGCTTGCGCCAACCAATGCCGATAGGGTCAATAACTCGCCCAAAAGTTTAGCCACACATTCGGGGTAGGCATGACGCTGTAAAATTTCATCGACCGTAGCAGGGCCTAAGCGGACGATACGACCGCGAACCGGCTCACCATCAATCTGAAAGGCCGCGACAATATCTTCGGCTGCGGCCATCGGGTCGGCATCGGGGTCAGACTTAATCAGTCCTGAAGTCATGGGTCTGTCCTTTATGCCAAACACCAAGTGAGGATGGCCTTTTGTGCATGGATTCGGTTTTCGGCTTCATCAAAAATCCGACTTTGGGGCCCATCTATTACCGCGCCTGTCACTTCTTCACCGCGATGGGCGGGCATGCAGTGCAGGAAAATCGCTTCTGGCTTGGCCTTTTCCATCAAGCGCTCATTGACTTGATAAGGTCCAAGCGCTTGCATGCGTTCACCAATATTGGTGTCGCCCATGGATACCCAGGTATCGGTCACAACACAATCTGCATCGGCTACCGCTTTGTCCGGATCATCGAATAACTCAATCAGCGCACCTTGGCCGCGCGCGGCCTCCACGATTTTTTGGTGCGGCGCAAAGCTAACTGGGCAAGCTACTGCTATACTAAAACCGAGTTTTGCGCCGGCATGAATCAGACTGGTCAGGACATTATTGCCGTCTCCCACCCAAGCGATGCGTGCACCCTTCAGTGTAATCCCAGCTTCTTCCATCGTCATTAAATCGGCAATGATCTGACACGGGTGGGAGAAATCGGTCAGACCATTAATGACGGGTACATTTGCATAGCGCGCCATATCCATAACACTTTGATGGCTATTGGCGCGCAACATAATCACATCCACCATGCGTGAAAGAACTTGGGCGGTATCAGATATGGGCTCACCACGCCCAATTTGGCTGGTCGCCGCATCCATTACCAAAGTTTGCCCACCCAATTGGCGCATCGCTACGTCAAATGACACCCTTGTACGCGTTGAGTTTTTTTCAAAGATGGCGGCCAGCACATGGCCCGCCAAAGGCGCATCGGTATCGACCCGCCCCTTTGGCCAACCCGAGCGGGCTATCTTACGTGCGTGGGCCTCGTCCAGAATAGCGCGCACATCCCCCGGGCTGAGGGCGTCAATATCCAAAAAGTGACGCATTGAAATTGTCCTTACTGCGCCCGTTTAGGCAGCAGCTTTTTGCTGTTCGCGTGCAGCGGCTAAGGCAGCATCGAGAATGGAAATCGCCTCTGACACATGTTCGGTCGATACAATCAGCGGCGGGGCCAACCGCAAGACGTTTTGGCCAGCAGTACCAACCAGCATGCCATGCTCAAAACACAATTGGCGCACTTTGAGGGGATCCATCGTCAGCTTGATTCCAGCCAATAAGCCCTTGCCGCGAACATCCACCACCAAATCAGGGTAGCGGTCTTTCAGCCCTGCCAAGCCCTGATGCAAATGGTTGGCGACATCCCTCACATGCTCGAGAAACTGAGGCTGAGTAATCTCATCAAATACAGCGTGACCAACCGCCATCGCCAAGGGATTGCCGCCAAAGGTAGAGCCATGAACCCCCTTGACCATGCCACTGGACGCGTGCGCAGTCGCTAAACAAGCCCCCATCGGGAAACCGCCGCCCATGCCCTTGGCCACAGCCATCACATCGGGGGTAATGCCAGCCCATTCATGGGCAAACAATTTGCCAGTGCGCCCAGCACCTGATTGAACCTCATCAAATATCAACAACAGGCCATGCTCATCACATAGTGCGCGCAAGCCTTGTAGACAGTCGGTGGGGACAGCGCGCACACCGCCCTCACCTTGCACTGGCTCAATCATGATGGCAGCGGTTGTTGGCGTGATCGCGGCTTTAAGGGCTTCATGATCGCCAAACGGAAGTTGTAGATAACCAGGCAGTGGCGGGCCAAACCCCGCTAGATATGTGGGATTGGCCGCTGCATTGATCGCACCATAGGAGCGGCCATGAAATGCGCCTTCAAAACTCAAAATATCGATTTTCTCTGGATGACCATTGGCGGAATGATATTTCCGGGTGAGCTTCAAGCAAGCCTCAATCGCTTCGGTCCCAGAATTGGCAAAAAACACAACATCCGCGAAGGTGGCTTTTGTATATTTTTCCGCCAGAGAGCGCTGGAGCTCGGTCTGATACATGTTGGACATGTGCCAGATTTTATTGGCTTGCGCGGTGATGGCCGCAACCAGCTTTGGGTGGCAATGCCCCAGACAATTGGTGGCGATGCCCGCAATAAAATCCAAATAGCGTTTACCTTCAGCCGTAAAGACATCAACACCACGGCCTTGCACGAAATCGGCTGGGGCGGGGGAATAGACAGGCATTAAGGGTGCAGCGCTCACGGAACATTCTCCAAATTTGGGGGTGCCTTAACGGCACAGACGACAAAGGGCTCGCTCACACTTGGCAATCCCTGTTTGGTGTACATGGTGTGTGCACCATTAAAATCGAAGACCTTTTACATCCTTATGCCCGCGTGCGCCACCCCGTCTTGAACACGTACCAACAGACGACCACGAGAACCAAACTGATTGTCCCGGTCGAAACCGCGCTAACCATGACATTGGCATCGGCATGATTGGTCAAGCCATATCTAAACCCATCGATTAAATGAAAAACCGGGTTCCACATAGAGATCGCATGAAAGGGTTCAGGCAAAACAGTAATTGAGTAAAAGGTCCCTGATAAAAAGGTCAAAGGCGTGATCACAAAACTGGTTACAAAGGCCAAATTATCAAATTTATCAGCCCAAATGCCGCCCAATACACCAAAGGCACCAAACATGATGGCTCCAACCAAGCCAAAATAAATCGTCCACCCCAAATGCTTGGGTAGGACATTAGCAAACAACATGATGGAAATCGCCATCGCCAAAGCGACCAAGAGGCCACGCGTTGTAGCTCCAGCAATAAAACCTACAGTTAGCTCTTCGGCGGACAAAGGTGGCATTATAAAATCAACGGCAGTATTTTGTACCTTTGCAACGATCAGCGATGAAGATGAATTGGCAAAAGCATTTTGAATGATAGATAGCATGATGAGGCCAGGGGCTAAAAAGTCCGCAAACGGTATCCCGCTCATCACCCTTTTGTCGGCCCCAAAAGCCATGACAAATACCACCATTAAAAGCCATGTTGATACCACTGGGCCAAAGATTGTCTGAACCGCAACCTTCCAGAATCGTCGGACTTCGCGCAGATAAAGAGTTTGTAGGCCGATCCAATTGACCGCGCCATAGGTGCGTGGGGCCTGCGGATTCGCTGTATGTTTCATCGGCTTAATGTGGCCTCCTCCCCGCTTAAAGGAAAGACCTTTCACACACTATGCCCTGTCCTTGGCGCGCAGTTTTGCTTAGTTTGTGCAGTATGAATCGTTTCATGCAAACTCTCACCCAAAAATCGGGTCCATTGATCATGGGCATCATCAATGTGACACCCGATAGTTTTTCCGATGGGGGCCAGTTTCAATCGTTGGACGCCTGCCTAGCTTATGCCATGACTTTGATCGAGGATGGGGCCGATATCCTCGATGTCGGCGGGGAAAGTACGCGTCCAGGCGCTGATCTGGTAGCGATTGAGGAAGAGTTAGCCCGAGTTGTACCCGTGATCTCTGCTATTCGGCAAAGCAGTAACATCGCACTCTCAATCGATACGCGAAAGCCAGAAGTTGCGCGCGCGTGTGTTGCGGCAGGGGCCGATTGTTGGAATGATGTCACAGCGCTCACCTATAGTGCGCATAGCATGGCCATAGCTGTGGCTTTAGATGTACCAGTGGTTTTGATGCATGCTCAAGGTGATCCCAAAACCATGCAACAGGCTCCCTGTTACCGCGATGTGACGGTGGATGTGTTGAATTATCTGGTTAGTCGGATCGGGCAGGCCGTGCATGCAGGGGTCAAACTTGAGCATATTATTATAGATCCAGGCATCGGCTTTGGCAAAACCGTAGTGCATAATCTAACCCTTATGCGCGATCTTGGCCGGATCGCGGCTTTGGGCAGGCCTGTTTTATTGGGTGCTTCACGCAAGCGCTTTATCGGCGCATTGGATCAAGACGCAACCCCCGATGCGCGTCTAGGAGGCTCATTAGCGGCGGCACTATGGTGCGCAGATCAAGGTGCCAGAATTTTGCGGGTTCATGATGTAGCCCAAACCCGCCAAGCACTGAAAATCCATCAAGCATTGCAAGATGATACGCTATAAGAGCCAGTTAAAGGCGCACACAGTAAGGATAGGACGATGACGAATTCACCTAAAGGCCGCGTTCTCATCATCGCTGGGAGCGATAGTGGCGGCGGCGCTGGAATTCAAGGCGATATCAAGGCCGTAACCGCATTAGGTGGTTTTGCCATGACCGCAGTAACCGCCATTACCGTGCAAAACACCATGGGCGTGTTTGATGTTCACCCCGTGCCCCTTCCTATCATTACCGATCAAATCGCCTGCGTGACCCGCGATTTGGGGCTTGATGCGGTCAAGACCGGGATGTTGGGCAATGTTGAGATTGTCGAAGGTGTGGCTGAAGCCTTACAAACCTATACGAAGGGGGCGCCACGGGTGATTGATCCAGTTATGATCGCCAAAAGCGGCCATCCTTTATTAGAAGCGCGAGCGATTGGGGCGGTCAAAAGCCTGATGATTCCGCTCGCCTCCCTCCTCACTCCTAATGCGCCAGAGGCGGAGCGCTTAACCGATCTATCCGTCGATGGCATCAACGGGCAACGCCGGGCGGCAGAACGTTTATTGAGACTTGGTGCTTCTGGTGTCCTTGTCAAAGGCGGGCATATAGCTGGCACAACTTTCAGCGATGTGTTGGCAACCCATAAAGGCGAAGTGTTTTTTGAGACCCAAAGAATGAATACCACCTCAACCCATGGCACAGGGTGCACCTTAGCCAGCGCTATCGCGGCCCACCTCAGTCAAGGCGTAGAATTGGAAGAAGCGGTGGAGCGCGCGCGAGCTTATCTCCTGCAAGCTATGTTGACTGCACCAGGTTTTGGCAAAGGCCATGGCCCCTTAAACCACGCATGGCCGGTTCAGAACTAAGTGATGGTTTTGAGGACCGTTTAATTGAATTCATCTGCCCCAATTCCTAAAGGATGCAGGGTTTGCCCCCTAATTGCGACGCTGAGTGCCCGATTGACGTTAAGTCTCTGGGGCAGTTTCTAGGACCGCTTGGATTAAGTGAACGGGTTGCAATCCCGAACATTGTATCCCCGATTATGAGATACTTTTTTCGATTTCGATACATCTTGAAAGGTCGAAGATGTGGTGATCAAGGATGTTAAGCGCACCTATCCTATACATCTCACACCCTTGAACGAGCTCGAAACCAAGTACGTGACCATCTGTGATATGAGGGCCGCTTTGGCAGTCCCAATCCCCCTTATTGAGCGCAATCAAAGCTTTGGACCGCTCATGATGAATGATTTGCCGTGGGCTAGAAGCTAGAAGCCGATGTTAAGATCAACATCGCCAACCCTTTTAACATGGAAGGTGTTTAGCCATGGTGCTACGCCCACATCCAAACCGCTGCCAAACGAATTTTACCCATGCAAAGGTGGCGAGCATTCAAGCGCGCTGGCCGGAGGTTCAATTTAAGGATAACTGATATGCGCCAGTTTCTTGTAGATGCGTTCGCCTCACGTCCATTTACGGGCAACCCTGCCTGCGTCGTCGAGCCATTTGATGTATGGCCAGATGCCGCTTGGATGCAAACTTTGGCGATGGAAAACAATCAGGCCGAAACAGCCTTTTTACTCAAAACAAAAGACCCGGCACGCTTTGGATTGCGCTGGTTCACCCCCGTACTTGAAGTTCCTTTATGCGGCCACGCAACTTTAGCCTCCGCCCATGTTTTGTTTAGGGAGATAGGGGTTCAGGTTCCTGTCCTGACCTTTGATACCATGAGTGGGCCATTGATGGTGCGTGCACCGGATAAAGGCTATCTTGAAATGAATTTCCCTGCCAACAACCCTGTCCAGATTGAGACTCCCGAAGGTTTAGCACAAGCCTTGGGAGCAGAAATCGTTGAAACCTGGGTCGGCAATTATGCCGTTGTCATTGTGAAGAATGAGACTGTCTTACGCGGGCTTAAGCCGAACCTTGCCGAGATTGAACGAATTTGCACCAAGGATATGATTCGAGAGCGGGGCAGTCTTGTTGTATCTGCCTTCGCCGATCCAGATGCTGATTATGAGGTCGTTAGCCGCTTTTTTGCACCGGGCTCTGGTATTGACGAAGACCCCGTGACTGGCTCCGCCCATTGCATTATTACGCCCTTGTTTTGTGACAAATTGGGCAAATCAGTCATAGACTGTTTTCAAGCCTATCCGGGTCGTGGCGGGGCTTTGACCTGCGAAGTTATCGGAGATCGCGTATTGTTGCGCGGTTCGGCTGTGACTGTACTCGACGGGCAATTGCGGGTTTAGCCCACTTTCTTGTTGGACTACTTCCCCCTAAACCCGTGGTCAAACTGCTGGAGATCAAATAATGGCCAATCCTGAATGGAAGCGCGTTGAGGCGCATATGAACCGGGTGTTCCGCACAAGCGATGTGGCGCTTAAGCCCCGTTCGGGCGTGAAGGATTCGATGGAAGTCTATCTGGGCCCCGAATTCCTGGGTACCGTTTATATCGATGAAGAAGAAGGCGAGACGTCCTACATCTTTGAAATGGCCATTTTGGACATTGATCTGGAAGGCTAACAAAAGGCCCGCCAAGCATTATCCATGACGGGCCTTGTCATTGTGTTGGGTTAAGCCGCTACAGCACGCTCAACATGCTCGCCACCAATGGATGGCGGACGATATCGACATCGGCGAGGCGCACCACTGCAACATCGCTGAGCGTATCAAGCGCATCGGCAATTTGGCGCAGGCCCGAAAGTTCCGGCAATAAATCCGTTTGCGCAGGGTCGCCCGTGACCACCATGGTTGAGTGCCAGCCCAGGCGGGTTAAGAGCATTTTGAGCTGGCCATAAGTGCAGTTTTGCGCCTCATCAATCACAACAAAGGCATTGTTCAAGGTCCGCCCGCGCATAAAGCCGATGGGCGCAATTTCAATCAGCCCTTCCATCATCATCGCTTTCAAGCGCTTCGGGCTCAAACGATCTGACAAAGCGTCCATTAAAGGGCGCAGATAGGGGGCGAGCTTTTCTTCCATGTGGCCGGGTAAAAAGCCGATCGATTCGCCTGCTTCAACCGCAGGTCGTGACAACACTATGCGCGAAACCCGTCCAGCATCAAGTGCATCGACCGCTTTTGCAATCGCCAAATAGGTTTTGCCCGTGCCAGCAGGACCAATCGCCACCACGAGGGGATTTGTATCTATGGCATCCAAGAATCTTTCTTGACCAGCCGTGCGTGGTTTCACCTTTTTCAAGAAGCTTTGCTCGCGATCGGCCCCATCGTCCTTTGCTGTCGGGCTCCAGCCAAACAAAGCACGGACATTGGATTCTTCTTGTGTGTAAGAACCGTGTTTCGGCGTACCCAAAGCATTTGGTTGACATTGGCGGGCGTGCTCGACTTGGTCACGGGTACGGCGAACTGCTGGGCGTTTAGCCATGTATTTGCTCCTTAAGGACAGTCTTTATGGAAACAAAAAAAAGGCCGCAGACCAGAAGGCTTGCGGCGGACACAGTGAGATGGGTAAGCCAGATACATAGAGAACTACCCCGGGGGAGAACCAGCCCAAAAGCTGCTGGCAATCCTGGGGAGCAGAAATATGGTCCAAATCGGGTCGCGACAGCGATCACTAGGCCCCCTTACGCAAGTCAGTCCCGAAGACATCTTCGGCTTGGCCGCGAATCTCTATTGCGATGTCACCTTAGCAGAGTAAACAGAGATTTAACGTCGCAAAAACTTATTCAAAGGAAGAAAAACTGTGACACAGCTGTTGAGTGCCTTTTCATTGGGCGATATGTCCCCAAAAGTGCCAGAATCGGGCAATTATTGGATCGCCCCCACTGCAAGCGTTGTTGGCCATTGTGTTTTAGAGGAGAATGCAAGTATCTGGTTCAACGCGGTTTTGCGTGGCGATAATGATGTCATCACAATTGGGGAAAACACCAATGTTCAAGATGGCGCCATTTTGCACACAGATGATGGCATCCCGCTGGCATTGGGTTCCTACGTCACTGTCGGCCATCTGGCGATGCTACACGGCTGTAGTGTGGGAGACAATAGTTTGATCGGCATTGGGGCGGTAGTGCTCAATCGTGCTGTCATTGGTAAGAATTGCATCATAGGAGCCAAAGCTCTGATCCCCGAAGGCAAGATCATCCCAGACAATAGTTTGGTGATGGGGGCACCTGGCAAAGTGGTGCGTGAAGTTAGCAAGCATGAAGCCCAATTCCTGACGGGATCGGCTTTGCATTATGTGAACAATTGGCAGCGCTATAAAGCGTCATTACGGCCTTTGCCTTTGCCGCCGACGAGGGCGTCATAAAACTGGCATCTATGTGCCCTAGAAAAGTTTCAATACTTATTCCTTTGAAGGTGGCCATGCTACTTGATCAACGCGTTTGGATGACCGTTTTGCTAGCCTCTTGCTGGTTAACCGCCTGTGCGACACCATTCTCGATGGTGTCGAGCTTTAATTCCTCACTGCCCGCCGTGAACATAGCAGCGCGCGGTCAAACGGTTCCGGTTGGCACACCCAATCAAGATGCCGCCGATGATCCAGCGATTTGGCGCAATAAATCTATGCCCACCGCCAGCCTTATCATCGGGACGGACAAAAAGGCGGGCCTTTATGTCTATGATTTGGACGGCCAGATCAAAAGTTTTAACGACGCTGGACATGTAAATAATGTGGATTTACGCGACGAAGTAATGGTGCAGGGTCGAAGTAGCATTCTGGTAGTTGCCAGTGACCGTAATGATCTTAAGACAGCCAAATTGGCTTTGTTCAGTCTCAACCCCACCACGGCTAAGCTGGTTGAGCTTGGCATAGTCGATGCGGGTGCCGGGGAAGCCTATGGGATTTGCCTCTACCGTGACGCTGTTAGCCTTTATGCTTTTATGGTCCTAAAAGATGGAACCATCAATCAGGTAAGCCTTAATACCAGGGGGGCTGTGCCCACCGGCCAGATCGTGCGCACGATGAAGCTTGCGACCCAATCAGAAGGCTGCGTGGCCGACGATGCGACAGGTCAGCTTTATGTCGCAGAAGAGGATGTTGGCCTTTGGCGCTTTCAAGCCGCCGCCACTGCTGCCACGACGCCCATTAAAGTCGCGCCAGCTGACGGCAAACAGATTGTCGCCGATGCAGAAGGTGTGGCTTTAGCCCATGTGGGAAACCAAGCGCGCTATGTGATAGTCTCAAGCCAAGGTGATAATGCTTATGCGGTTTATCGGACCCGTGACGACACATTGGTAGGCCGGTTTCGCATCACCGGCGGCATTATTGGCTCAACGGAGGAGACCGATGGCATTGAGCTGATCACCGGCGATTTTGGCCCCGCTTATCCAGGTGGATTATTTATCGCGCAAGACGGACATAATGCCAAAGGCGCGCAGAACTTTAAGCTCGTTGCGTGGAACGACATCAAAGCCGCACTGGGTATTGCCGACTGAACGAACCTATATTGCGCCGTGACAGGCCTTAAAGCGCTTACCCGATCCACAAGGACATGGTGAATTACGCGGAGTTGACTGCCAAGCTCTGGGCATTGGGCCCTTTGGGGAAGTAACCAGATCTTGTGTCCTTATCGCAGGTGCGCTCAGCCAACTTGGATTAGCGCCAAAACCATCACCAATCGTGGTTCCAAATCCACCCTCGATGTGGGTGTTCGATTGGCCAAAATCGCCCGACAGCATGGTGGGGTCAGGGGCCATCAATTGCACATTCATCAAAAAGCGGGTCACATCTTTACGCAAATCAGAGCGCATGGCTTCAAACATGGAAAACGCATCTGTTTTGTACTCAATCAGTGGGTCGCGCTGACCATAGCCGCGTAGATGAATGACGGAGCGCAAATGGTCCACTTGCACCAAATGTTCCCGCCATTTTAGATCGATGGTTTGCAAGAGGACTTGCTTTTCGATGTAACGCGATTGCTGCTCACCCATGAGGGCAACTTTCTCAGCCCACACCCGATCGGAAGCCTCTAAGATGGCCTGACGAATATCGTTGTCATCAACACCTTCTTGGGATGCCATCTCTTTAATAGGGATCTTTATGCCCAAAAGGTCTTGAACGTCAACTTCAAGCCCTTCGGTATCCCATTGTTCAGGAAGTTGCTTTGGGGGCATATAATATTCGCATAGGCTGTCGATAACCTCATGGCGCATATGCAAGACGGTCTCTTCCACATCTTCGGTGCGCATAAATTCTTTGCGCTCTTCAAAGATTTGCTTGCGTTGATCATTGATCACGTCATCATATTTCAACAAGTTTTTTCGGATTTCAAAGTTGCGGGCTTCCACGCGCTTTTGGCTGATTTCCATGGCTTTATTGAGCATGCGCTCTTCAATCGGCTCATCTTCATCTACCTTGAGGGCGCGCAATACACCGGCCATCCGCTCACCGCCAAAAATGCGCAACAGATCGTCGTCACATGAGATGTAAAAGCGGCTTTTGCCCGGGTCACCTTGGCGTCCCGTTCGACCACGAAGCTGGTTATCGATCCGCCGACTTTCATGGCGCTCGGTTCCTAAAACATAAAGACCACCCAATTCCATCGCTTTGGCTTTTTTGACCGCGATGTCGGCCACAATTTCTTCTTGCAGGGTTGCAATTTCGCTGGGCGTCATCGCCCGTCCCCAAGCCGCTTCACGGGCTTTACGCTCTTTGTCGGTGCGCATTTCAAGATTGCCACCCAACTGAATATCCGTACCCCGGCCCGCCATATTCGTTGCAATAGTTACAGCGCCTGGAACCCCGGCTTCGGCAACAATTTCTGCTTCTTCAGCGTGCTTATGTGCATTGAGCACGGAGTGGGGTATGTTTTCAGCGCTCAAGAGTGAGGAAATCAATTCCGATTTTTCAATTGAGGCGGTACCAACCAGAATCGGCTGACCTTTTTCATAGGTATTGCGAATGTCTTGGATGATGGCCTTATGCTTACCCGTAGCATTCTGATAAATAAGGTCAAACTCGTCGACACGGGCGACAGGCCGATTGGTTGGGATTTCAACCACCTGCAACTTGTAAATATCTTCAAATTCGGCCGCTTCAGTTTGGGCTGTCCCCGTCATACCGGCAAGCTTTGAATATAGGCGAAAGTAGTTTTGAAACGTGATGGACGCGAGAGTTTGATTTTCAGGCTGAACGGGCACCTTTTCCTTAGCTTCAATCGCTTGATGGAGCCCTTCGGACAAGCGCCTGCCCGTCATCATGCGGCCGGTAAATTCATCAATCAAAACCACCTCATCGTCTTTGACGATATAGTCTTTATCGCGCGTATAGAGCACATGTGCACGTAGGGCTTGGTTTGCATGGTGCACGATGGTGGTGTTGACCGCTTCATAGAGCGCGCCTTCAAGGAGCCCACGCTCGCGCATCAAATCTTCAATATGTTCAGAGCCCTTTTCAGTATAAACGGCTGAGCGCTGTTTCTCATCATGCTCATAATCTTCATCGTCTAGGAGATAAATCAGTTCATCAATCGAGCGGTAAAATTCAGAGCGATCATCGGTTGGGCCTGAGATGATCAAGGGTGTGCGGGCTTCATCAATCAAGATGGAATCGACCTCATCCACGATGGCGAAATGATGGTCTCGTTGGACCATTTCATCCAAGCTATATTTCAAGTTATCGCGCAGATAATCAAAGCCAAACTCGTTATTGGTGCCATAAGTAATGTCTTTAGCATAATTGACTCTGCGCTCTTGATCTTCGAGGCCTGGAATAATCACACCCGTTTGCAGCCCCAAAAAGCTGTAGATTTGGCCCATCCATTGTGCATCACGCTTGGCCAAATAGTCGTTGACCGTGACAACATGAACCCCCTTGCCCTCTAAGGCATTGAGATAGACGGGGGCCGTCGCCACCAAGGTTTTACCCTCACCTGTACGCATTTCAGCAATCGCACCAGAATGAAGCACCATGCCACCAACTAATTGTACATCATAATGACGTTGCCCAATCGATCGCTTGGCAGCCTCACGTACGACGGCAAAAGCTTCATCAAGAATATCATCGAGTTTGGCCCCCGCTTCCAATTTGGCTTTAAATTCATTGGTTTTTCCGCGCAAAGCATCGTCGCTTAGTGCTTGAATATCGCCTTCTAACGGATTGATCCGTTGTTCCACGCGATGCAACAGGGATCTGACGCGGCGTTCGTTAGAGGAGCCGAACAACTTCTTGACAATCGTAAGCATAAATTTCCGCGCCTGACTGATCGCCGGACTACCCGGCATGACGATGTCCATACGTAAAGCATGGGGCGCGACAACCGCACCTGACTATCAACAACGACCCGTGAGGTAGGAAAGCGGCGAAAGCATGTCAACGCACACCCCTGCACTCTACAAGAAATCGGTGCGATAAATTGTCCCAATGCCAGTATTTGCAAGCAAGGTCACCGAAAAAAACACTAAACGACAATCGTGGACGACTTGGTCACATTGGCCAAGCTCAAAAGACTGCTGACTAAAGCCAAGCGTTATTTTCGCTTGCCCGCTTGCTTTGATCACGCCAAATAAAATCAAATGGACACTTAAGGCAGCACGGGAGACAGTTCATGACACTAGCTTCAGCCGAGGATCGTTTTGACTATATCATCGTTGGCGCGGGAAGTGCTGGTTGTGTGCTGGCCAATCGATTGACCGAAGACCCTAGCGTTCGGGTCTTATTGCTGGAAGCCGGTGGTCGGAACAATTCCTTGCTGGTACGGATGCCTGCCGGGGTTGGCACCCTGATCAAGGGCAAGAATGCGCATAATTGGGGCTTTATGACAGAGGCCCAAAGCGAGCTTAACAATCGCACCATGTATTGGCCACGCGGCAAGGGCTGGGGTGGGTCGAGCTCGATCAACGGCATGATTTACATCCGTGGCCACGCCCGTGATTATGATCAATGGGCACAATTGGGGCTTAAGGGCTGGAGTTTTTCTGACGTTCTGCCTTACTTTAAGCGTTCTGAGACGCTCGAAACCGGGGGGGATGATTTTCATGGTACCTCTGGTCCACTCCATGTTTCGTGGGGCAAATCAACCAATCCCTTATATCAAGCTATTATTGAAGCCGCGGTGCAGGCCGGCCACAAAAAGTCCGACGACTTTAATGGGCATGACCAAGAGGGCTTTGGCTCTTACCAATTGACGATCAAGGATGGGGAGCGTTGGTCAGCCTCGTTTGCCTATTTAAAGCCTGCGTTAGGGCGACCCAATCTGGCTGTGCGTAGCCACGCTTATACCACCAAGCTCTTGCTCGAAGACAAAGTGTGCGTCGGCGCTGAATATGCCCATGATGAAAATTCGCCGCGCACCCGCGTTTATGCCAATAAGGAAGTTTTGGTGTGCGCTGGCGCGGTACAATCGCCCCAAATCTTGATGGTTTCAGGTATTGGCCCCGCCCAAAGTCTCCAAAAAGCAGGCGTGGAAGTTGTAGTTGATAGCCAAAATGTGGGCCAAAACCTGCAAGATCATTTGGACGTTTTATTGCTGCAAGAATGCACCCAGCCCATAACGGCCTTTTCTTTGAACCGCGGCTTAAAACAATATCTAACGGCGCTAACCTATTTGCTCCGCAAAGAAGGACTGGGGCGCGAAAACTTCCTAGAATCAGGCGGTTTCGCGAAATCCCGCAAAGGCCTAGATCGCCCGGACCTCCAATTTCACTTCGTCAACGCCTTAGTAGAACAGCATGGGAAGATTAAAGCCATGACAGACGGTTTCTCGCTCCATATCTGTTATTTGCGACCTGAAAGCCGGGGAGAAATCACCCTTGCCAATGCCAACCCATTTGCGGCCCCTGTCATTGATCCGCGCTATTTGACCGCCGAAGAAGACCGCCGTGCCTTGCGAGAAGGCCTTAAAATGGCCCGCCATATTATGGCCCAACCTGCCCTTGCCCCCTATCGTGGCCCAGAATTTAAGCCTGGAGCCGAGGTTCAATCCGACGATGAGATTGATGCCTTCATCAAAGCCACAGCGGAGACAATTTACCACCCGATCGGCACGTGTCGGATGGGCAGCGATAAGGCTTCGGTCGTGGATAAGGATTGCAAGGTTCGCGGCGTCAAGAATCTGCGCATCGTGGACGCTTCGGTGATGCCAAACCTGATAGGTGGCAATACCAATGCACCAACCATCATGATAGCCGAAAAAATCTCCGACCATATTCGCGGCAAGAAGTTTTTAGCCCCACAAGAGGTTACAATTGCTAATCCCTAAGCGGGCAAAACCCCTTAGTCCTTGGCAATCCGGCCAGCCGCCATCACAAAATCGACCTTGCGGATGGCACTAATATTTACCAATGGGTCGCCTGAGACCGCGATGATGTCGGCGGCTTTGCCCACCGCTAAAGTGCCGATCTGATCGGATAATCCAACATGAGCCGCGCCGCCAACCGTGGCGCTACGCAAGGCTTCTACCGGGGTGAAGCCCGCCTCGACCATCAATTCAAGCTCACGCGCATTATCGCCGTGCCGAGAAACGCCACTGTCTGTCCCAAAGACGATGCACACTCCTGCTTTGCGTGCGCGCGCCAACATATTAAGCATCAATGGGCCGACGGTGAGCGCTTTGGCAGCCTGCGCCCCAGTTAAAGTTCCCCCAGCGCGCGCCATGTCTGTGACTGTCGCCCCGGCCAGAACCGTGGGTACCATGCATGCATTTTTGGCTTTATAGAGCGCAAAAGTGGCTTCATCGGCATAGCTTGAATGCTCTATGCTATCGAAACCGGCCCGCAAGGCCGCTTCAATGCCCTCCTTACCATGGGCGTGGGCCGTGACATTCTTGCCTAATAGATGCGCGGTATCGGCAATGGCTTTGAGTTCATCGTCAAAAAACTGTTGGCCAAGGCCGCTGGCCGTGTTGGATAACACGCCACCTGTCGCGGTCACTTTGATGATATTAGCACCCGCTTTGACTTGTTCACGCACGGCTCGTCGACAATCATCGACACCATTACACACGCTCTGTGGTCCCAGCACATGCATGACATCTTCGCGAAAGCCATGAATATCGCCGTGACCACCCGTGGGGCTTATGGCTGCCCCGGCCGCTAAAATGCGCGGCCCCAGAAGCCTTCCCGAGGCAAATTGATCGCGCAGGGCAAAGATGGTGTGGTGCCCATCGGCGCCTAAATCTACCACCGTAGTAAATCCAGCAGCCAAGGTCTTTTGCGCATTAACAAGCCCATCAAGCGCCAAATCGCTTTCTTCCTTGGTGACTTGATTGAGCACACTTCTGGGCGACAGCTCTGACAATAGATGCACATGGCTGTCGATTAGGCCCGGCAACACGGTTTTGGATTTGAGATCAACGATCTTGGCGCCCGCTTGGGGTGCCACATAACCGTCCTTAATCGCCTCAATTTTACCGTCGCGAATGATGAGTGTTTTAGCGGTCGCAGGAGGACTGCCCGGTTCGGCGATCAGCTTACCGGCGTAGATGTAGGTTGTGGGGCTCGCTGGTTGGGCGAATGAAAGTTGGGGAGACGCCAATATCGCCATCGTGGCCAAGGCGGTTGAAAACAAAGTTGAACGCATAAGTCGGCTCCCCATAAAACATCTCATTGGGGTTTAGTTTGAAGCGACACCGCGCGCTTGGCAAGCCATTCAAGCGACCCCGAACGTTTCAAGAACCTATGCATGTTCGCGAGTCGTCCAAGCGTCAAGTACTAGATTTAGGGGCTCAAACTGTGCGAGTTGGTTTGCAAATGAGAAAAACGCTCATGAAAACTGCTCATGAATAATGCTCTGGGGAGGGCCCTTAATGTTATATCCTATTTTGGCGCTGATTGGCTGGACTTTTGTGATGTGGGTGTGGATGTATGCCACCCGACTACCAGCTATGCAAAAACACAAAATTGACCCACAAGCGGCGGTAATCCCCGGTAGTTTAGACGTTTTACCACAAAAAGTGCGCCAAATCGCACATAATTATAATCATCTCCACGAGCAGCCGACGCTTTTTTACGCCCTTGCATTGGTCGCGCATGTGGGAATGTGGGCCGATGGGGTTTCTATTTGGCTCGCTTGGGGCTATGTGGGCCTTCGTGTACTGCATTCGCTGGTGCAAGCGACCGTTAATTTGGTTGTGATGCGCTTTGCGGTGTTTGCCTTGGCTTCACTCGTTTTAATGACGCTTTTTGTGAAAACGATCCTGGAAGCACTCGGCAGCTAAGTCAGGTATGAAGGGCTAAGCCCTCCCGATCTGTCCGAGTTTAAGTGCACGTCCCACAACGGAGCTTTTGGCTCTCTTATTGCTTTCTGCCGTCTGGGCGTTGCACGTGACCGTGTTTTTTTCGCGAGGTCACACCAGGCGTAGGATTGCCCTATTTGGCGCGCCTGCCAGCAAGCAACTATCGTCAGGCCCGTCCCAGACGCGTGCGCGCACCCCAAAAACCGGGGGCGATACCGCACGTATTGACGTGTGAAAGACGACTAAACCATGACTAAATTTACTGATTTTGGCTTTGCTGAGCCTATTTTGAAGTCCATTTCTGAGGAAGGCTATGAACAGCCAACCCCGATCCAGATCCAAGCCATTCCCCCCGCCATGCAATCGCTGGATCTTTTGGGCCTGGCCCAAACCGGCACCGGCAAAACCGCCGCCTTTGCGCTTCCCTTGCTGCATCATTTGTCAGAGCGGCGCATTCACGCCGGCGCGCGCGCCTGTCGCGCTTTGATCCTTTGCCCAACCCGTGAACTGGCTGGCCAGATCGCCGATAGCCTTCGTACCTATGGCAAATATGTTGGCCTATCTGGTGCACTTGTTTACGGTGGCGCGAATATGCGTAAGCAAATTCGCTCTATGGAGCGTGGCGTCGATATTTTGATCGCCACACCGGGGCGCCTCATTGACTTGATCAAGCAGCGCGCCATTCGCCTGGATATGGTTGAGCATTTGATTTTGGACGAAGCTGACCAGATGTTGGATATGGGCTTTATCAAGCCGATCCGCCTGATCGTAGGCGAAATCCCTAAAGGGCGCCAAACCAGCCTCTTCTCCGCCACCATGCCAAAAGAGATCGCGCATTTGGCTGAAGAGCTTTTGACCGATCCAAAGCGCATCCAGGTGGCTCCACTTTCGTCTACTGCTGAGCGTGTGGACCAGCGCCTGATCATGACCAGCCAAGTTAACAAGCAACAAGTGCTGGAAGACATCTGCCATGAGCCTGAAGTAACCCGTGCCATGATCTTTGTGCGCACCAAGCACGGGGCTGAAAAGGTGCTCGAGAAGCTTGAGCAACAAGGCATGTCGGTGGATGCCGTCCATGGCAATAAAAGCCAAAATGCGCGTGAACATGCGCTAGAGCGCTTCCGCAAAGGCCATACCCGCTTGCTGGTATGTACCGATGTGGCAGCCCGCGGGATCGACGTCGATGGTGTTACCCATGTGATTAATTTCGATCTACCAGATGTGCCTGAAGCCTATGTCCACCGCATTGGCCGCACCGCACGTGCGGGTTGTGAAGGCATCTCCATCTCCTTTTGTGCGCCCCATGAGCGCGATAATCTACGCCAGATTGAGCGCTTGATCAAAAAATCCATTGTGAAAATGAATCCGGCCAATCTCAGCAAGGGCCCACGCCCAGCGGCGCCTAAGCCAGAGCCAGTTGCCTATGATGAAGATGGCGAAGTCATTTTTGTTGAAAACATGGATGCACCAACCACCACCTTGAGCGCCCTTAAAAATGCGCATGGCGATATT
Source organism: Candidatus Phycosocius spiralis (assembly GCF_030158815.1). Classification (GTDB taxonomy): domain Bacteria; phylum Pseudomonadota; class Alphaproteobacteria; order Caulobacterales; family Aquidulcibacteraceae; genus Aquidulcibacter; species Aquidulcibacter spiralis. The sequence continues at coordinate 107,057 of NZ_BPFZ01000006.1, read as the reverse complement.
GTCGGTGTTTTGCGCCGCACTGGGCCCAAGGAAATGTTGCACGAGCCGCGCAACGATCCCCGCCGAGATGGTAAGTTTGGTGCGCGTGATGGCGGTCGTGAAGGTGGCCGTGGCGGCCGTCCTGGTCCACGCGGCGGGCAATATTCCAAGCGCGACCGCAAGGATGACGGTGAGCGTCGCCCACGGGCTGGAAACGTTGCGACCCGATCGGTGTTCAATGAAGGCCGCCCACAACAACGCGACGAAAGCCGCTTTGGGGATCGTAGCGCGTCAATGGCACCTGGTTTTGTTGTTCCGCAACGACGCGAAGAAGCGGTCCAGCAAGAGCGGCCACGCTTTGACAAACCGTTTCACAGCAAACCACGCGAAGAGCTTAGCTATGGTGAACGACCCCGCTCCTTTGGCGACCGCCCACAAAATAATCGCATGCAAGGCGACCGTCCACGCTCCTATGAAGGACGCAGTGAAGGCTTTGGCCACCGTAATGGCCAAGCCAAGCGCGATAGCGCCACCCGTCATGGGCCAGCACCGCGCGGCGAAGCCCGCATTGAGGGCCGCAGCTATGATCGGGCAGGCAAAGCCGGCCCGTCGAAAAAATTTGGTGCCAAAACCTTTGGCAATAAGAGCTTTGGTGGAAAGCCTGCTAGCTTAGGGCGCTCAGGTGCAAGCGGCGGCGCGAATGTGAGCCGAGGCGGCGATAGCACATTTGTGCCACGTCGTGGTCGCTCATAAGTCTTTCTATCTGCGAGACTAGGTATAAAAGGTGGGGCTTCGGCTCCCCCTTTTTTGCTGGTTTTGAGCGGTTGGCCCCGGAAAGCTTGCGGAAATGTAATTCTATTGGACCCTGTCCTGCATTGACATTGATAAGAGGCTTTGCACTTATGACTTAACCTAAGAGGGGACCAACATGAACAGACGCGCATTTTTGTTTACAAGTGGCAGTGGAGTAAGCTTGGCCGTGGCCAGCCAATTGGGTTGGGCTAGTGCAGCAAGTGCGGCGACCAATAAGCCCCAAATAGGTAGCTTTGGGATTGATTTGGCTGGCCGCGATCTCAGCATCAGCCCCGGCGATGATTTTTGGAAATATGGTGGCGGCACGTGGATGAAGAATAACCCGATCCCGGCTGATCGGGTAAGCTGGGGTCCTTTTGATCAACTGGCGGCGAAAGCCGAAGTAGACGTGCGGGCCATTATTGACGACCTATCGGCCAAAACCAGCGCGCCTGGCTCGATCGAACAAAAAATTGGTGATTTTTATCGCTCGTTTATGGATACAACCACCATTGATGCCGCGGGCATAGCCCCCCTTCAGGCCGATCTTGATTTGATCGCAGCGGCAAAGACCCACGATGATATTGCCGCCATTTTTGGCAAACCCGATTTGCCCACCCCGGCTCCTATTGGCTGGGGCGTCGGCCTCGATGATGGCAATCCAGACCGTTATATCGTCACGATCAGTCATGGCGGCTTGGGCATGCCAGAGCGCGATTATTACCTCAAGGACGATGCGCGCTTTAAAGAACTTCGCGACAAATATCCCGCTCATATCGCACGTTTATTGACACTGGCCGGGCAAAGGGATGGCGCTTCCAAAGCTGCCGCCATCATGGCGTTAGAAACTGAGATTGCCAAACGCCATTGGCCGATCACGGACCGGCGCGATTCAACCAAAATGTATAATCCCCGCACCCGCGCGCAATTGGACGAAATAGCGCCAGATTTCCCATGGGCCGTGGCGTTTAAAGCGACCGGATTGACTGACATTCAAGATTGCATCGTCGGCGAAGTTACCGCGATGGGGCCTTTGGCAACTTTGTTCAAGAATACGCCTGTGGACACCTGGAAGGCTTATTTAACCTACCATCTCATTTCCAATAGTGCCAGCATGCTACCCAAAGCTATCGATGATGAGAACTTTGACTTTTATGGTAAAACCTTAAACGGACAGGTCAAACAGCGCGACCGCTGGAAACGGGGAACACAAGCGGTTAACGGCGCTTTGGGCGAAGGGATCGGTCAGGTGTATGTGCAGCGCCACTTTAGCCCATCGGCTAAAGCCAAAATGCTGGTTCTGGTTGAGAATTTACGCAAAGCCTTCAAGGTTCGTATCGAAGGTCTCAGTTGGATGAGTGCCGAAACCAAAGTAAAGGCGATGCGCAAGCTTGCGACCTTTAACCCCAAAATTGGCTATCCAGATAAATGGCGCGATTATAGCGATCTGGAGATCAAAGCTGGTGATCCCATCGGCAATGCTCGCCGCGTTCAAGCCTTTAATGTCAAGCGGGACCTTGAAGATTTAAAGAAGAAAACGGACAAAACCCGCTGGTTTATGACGCCTCAAACGGTCAATGCGTATTACAATCCCATCTTCAACGAGATTGTGTTCCCAGCAGCGATCCTGCAACCCCCGTTCTTTGATGAGTTCGCCGATCCTGCGGTCAATTATGGTGCGATTGGCGGCGTTATTGGTCATGAAATGGGTCATGGATTTGATGATCAGGGCGCTAAATATGATGAAAATGGCGTCCTGCGCGATTGGTGGACGCCAGCGGATGTCAAAGCGTTTGAAGCTTTGGGTACCAAGATGGTGACCCAATACAATGGCTTCCAACCTCTGCCCGGCGTCAACATCAATGGCCAATTGACCATTGGTGAGAATATTGGCGACCATTGCGGCGTGGTAGTCGGCCATGTTGCTTATCAGCTCTCATTGGCAGGCCGCCCTGCACCGGTGATTGATGGGCTCACCGGCGATCAGCGCTTTTATCTGGCATGGGCTCAAGTATGGCGTGCGCAGCAGCGCGATGAAGCCTTGCGCAATCAAGTCCAATCCGACCCCCATTCACCCGCACAATACCGCGTGAACGGTACAGTGCAGAACGTGGATGGTTGGTATCAGGCCTTTAACGTCAAGCCGGGCAATACGCTCTATGTTGCGCCTAAAGACCGGGTTCGTATCTGGTAGCTTTAGTCGTACGAGGTACATCACACTCTGGGCTGCAGGAATGCAGCCCAGACTTTGGAGCCTTAACCAACAAATTTTAGGCCTTGGGCTAAAAGCCAGCCTTGACCAGCCGATGGTTAGTCGGTCTTCGGCTTGCGCTTACGGAAAGCGGGGTTCAGCTCCTTTTTCCGGATGCGGATGGATTTGGGGGTGATTTCGACCAGTTCATCGTCATCAATCCAAGCAATCGCCTGCTCCAGCGTCATGCGGCGCGGCGGGGTCAGGCGCATCGCCTCATCCTTGCCGGACGAACGCACGTTGGAAAGCTTTTTTTCCTTCAATGGATTAACATCCATATCTTCAGGCTTAGCATTTTCACCAATCACCATGCCTTGATAGACATCTTCGCCGCCATCAATGAAAAGCACGCCGCGCTCTTCTAAATACCAAAGCGCGTAGGTCACAGATTTACCGCTATCATTGGCAATCAAAGCGCCATTATGACGCCGGTTGATATTGCCTTTCCAGGGAGTCCAACTATGAAAGATGCGGTTCATGATACCAGAACCGCGCGTGTCGGTTAAAAACTCAGAATGATAACCAATCAGCCCGCGCGCAGGGGCATGAAATACAATTCTTGCTTTACCCCCACCAGATGGCCGCATATCTTGCAATTCACCTTTGCGGCCCGACATTTTTTCGACCACGACGCCGGCATATTCCTCATCCACGTCAATGGTGATTTCTTCCATAGGCTCAAGCTTTTCGCCAGTATCTTCATCGAGGCGGGTGAGAACTCGTGGGCGTGAGATCGACATCTCAAAGCCCTCGCGCCGCATACTTTCCAACAAAACCCCAATTTGCAATTCGCCCCGGCCTTGCAGCTCATAAGCATCTTTGTCGGCGGTTTCGGTAACTTTGATCGCCACGTCGGTTTCAGCTTGCTTTAAGAGGCGATCGCGAATGACCCGGCTTTGCACCTTATCGCCATCGCGGCCTGCAAGGGGGCTCGAATTGACCATGACGGTGACCGACAGGGTTGGCGGATCAATCGGGGTGGCGTGAATGGCTTGGGTTACATCCATATCGCCAATCGTATCGGCCACGGTTGTGGTGGATAGCCCAGCGATAGAGACGATATCGCCTGCTTCTGCTTCTTCAATCGGTTGGCGACGCAAGCCGCGAAAGGCCAGCACTTTTGAGATGCGCGAACGTTCAATGGTTTTCCCGTCAATGCTAAGGCCCTTGACCACAGTCCCTGCCGTTAAGCGACCACTCTCAACCCGCCCGGTCAAAATCCGGCCTAAGAAGGGGTCTGAATCAAGCATAGTGACCAACATACGAAACGGCTCATCGCGGCGATGGGCGGCATCTGGGGCTGGCACATGGTCGATAATGGTCTCAAACAAAGGGTTGAGATTCTCACGTGGGCCATCCAGCGTCAAAGAGGCCCAGCCGTCGCGGCCAGACGCATAGATTGCGGGAAAATCCAATTGCGCATTGGTGGCGTTCAATGCCATGAACAGCTCAAACACTTCATCTAATACTTCATCTGGGCGCGCGGTTGGGCGATCCACTTTATTGAGCACGACGATGGGACGCAGGCCCAAAGCTAATGCCTTGGTCAATACGAATTTGGTCTGCGGCATCGGCCCTTCTGTTGCATCGACCAATAGCAAGCAGCCATCAACCATAGACAAAACACGTTCGACCTCACCGCCAAAGTCTGCGTGGCCAGGAGTATCGACGATATTGATACGAACTTCATCGCTGTCTTGACCATACACGATGCTGGTGCATTTGGCTAAGATCGTAATGCCACGTTCTTTTTCCTGTGGATTGGAATCCATCGCCCGCTCTGCGCGCGCTTCATTCTCCCGGTAAGCGCCGCCTTGGGCTAGCAATTGGTCGGTTAGGGTGGTTTTGCCATGATCAACGTGGGCGATGATCGCAATATTGCGTAGCGCAGCCGATGATACGGGTGCGTCAGAAAGGGTGGTCACGGGTCATGCTCCGGGAGGAAATCTGAAATGGAGGCCTAATCAACCCATTATCGAAATAATATGGCGAAGGCCCTTGGTTGGGTCTATAGCAGCTCCAAGGGGTGTGCAGCAAATCTTAGGCTGCGCAAAGCTGTAACCATGTCCCAAACCCTCGACAAACAAGCCCCTAAGCGGCTATGCGAACACGATGTTGAGGGGAATGTCATGACGCAAGATGTGATCGTCGTATTTGGTGGCTCTGGTTTTGTAGGCCGCTATGTCGTGCGCGCCCTTGCTAAAGCGGGCAAACGTGTACGCGTTGCGATGCGTCGCCCTCATCTAGGTCAAGATTTGCGCGTGATGGGCGATGTTGGGCAGATCCAATTGGTGCAAGCCAATGTACGCAATGGGGACAGTATCGCACGCGCCTTAGAAGGTGCGACCGGGGTGATCAATCTGGTTGGTATTTTGTTTGAAAGCGGCAAACAGACCTTTGAAGCGACCCAAATGGCGGGTGCGAGTCTTGTTGCCAGCCAATCAGCCAAGGCGGGCATTAGGCGCTATGTCCATGTTTCTGCCATTGGGGCGGACCGAAACTCCCCCTCCAAGTATGGACGCACCAAGGGGCAAGCTGAACAGGCGGTGTTGGCAGCCATCCCATCGGCCACAATTATGCGCCCGTCGATTATCTTTGGCGCGGAAGATAATTTTTATAACCAATTTGCCGCCATGGCCAAAATGTCGCCAGCCCTACCCTTAATCGGTGGCGGCAAAACCCGATTTCAGCCAGCCTATGTTGGCGATGTCGCTGAAGCCATTGTTAAAGGCTTGGATACAGGTGGAGGAACTTACGAATTAGGTGGGCCGAATATTTACAGCTTCAAGGAAATCTTGAGCTATATATTAGAGCAAATCGAACGCCATCGCTTCTTGGCTCCTTTGCCGTTTTTTATTGCTCAGCCTTTGGGGGCTGTGCTCAACACGATCTTTAAGTTCTATCCTTTTGGCGGTCCGCCCTTGACCGATGATCAGGTGATAATGCTTAAGACCGACAATGTGGTTTCCGCAGGCGCGCGCACATTTGCTGATTTAGGCATGCATGAGCTTGAGACCGTGGAAGCCATTGTTCCAACCTATCTCTACCGCTTTAAGCCCTATGGTCAGTTTCAAGCCAAGCATAAACCCGTCTAAGTAATGTCTGGCTGATCACCTATCATTTGAACTTGGTTTGAATAAATTTGGTGTGGCCATTTAGAGATTTTATCGCCTTTATTTCCAAACCACCCTTTAAGAACTCATCCTTATCTAACCCTCATCTTTGTTTTTTAGTGAGAGAGTTACGATGAAAAGACACGTGTTGGTTTTGTCTGCTTTGGCTGGCCTTTCTCCTGTAGGTGGTGTCCTCGCACAATCTGTCCCATTACCTACTGGCCAAGAGCTACAATGGTCGAGTGCTGCGCAGCGCGTTGGTGCATTTAAGCCGCGCCCTTGGTCGTCAAGGGGCAAAAACGTGACCATAGCGGTGATCGATACTGGCCTTCGCCGCGATCATATCGATTTTACCGGTGCTATTGTTGGCGGCTTTAACGCCTTTACCAATCAAACAGGTGTTGGCGCCGTAAATGATACCGTTGGCCACGGTACCCATGTGACGTCTTTGGCGGCAGCACGTGCCAATGGTGTGGGTATAGTTGGAACAGCTTCTGCTGCAAATATCCTTCCTATTCAGGTTTTTCAGGGCTCTACAACTTCTGAATTAAACGTCGCTCGCGGTATTAATTACGCAACAAGCCAAAAAGCCTTTGTCATGAACTTAAGCTTGGGCAGCTCATCGATGAGCCCGACAATTCGCACTGCCCTGCAAGGGGCGCAGCAAGCGGGCCTCTTGATGGTGATTGCAGCGGGCAATGAAGGCCAGGCCAACCCAGCCTGGCCTGCCCGTCATGCTTCTGAAGCTTGGGCAAAAGGGCAAATCATCGCCGTGGGTGCGGTGGACGCCAATAATGTGATCGCAAACTTTTCTAATCGGGCGGGCGATGCGATGAATTTTTATCTGGTGGCCCCAGGTGTAAATCTCATCGGCGCTTTTCCTACGGCTACCAATGCATACGCTTACATGAGTGGAACCTCGATGGCAGCTCCTGTGGTTGCGGGTGCTGCGGCCGTAGTCAAAAGTGCTTGGCCTTATTTGACCGCGCCCAAAGTGGCCGAAATCCTCTTTGTTACAGCCACCGACCTTGGCGCAAAAGGCATTGACCCGATTTATGGGCGCGGCCTGCTCAATCTTGAAAAAGCGCTTTTGCCTGTGGGCACCGTTTCCACTGTCAGCTCAGCAGGGACCACACCTTTGGCTTTAGCCCCCTCAACAAGTGGGGCAGTTACAATTGGTGCTAAATCACTGGCAGCGGGCCAAGGCGCGTTTGAGGGCGTGGTGTTTGACGCCTTTGGCCGCGACTTCAATTATGACTTTGCGGCGCAAAGCCGAGATGTCCGGCCAGATGCCGTCTCGGTGCTAGCGGGCAATTTGACTAACCGCATGCAAAAGACGGTAGCCAAGGTGACAAGCCTGCGCGGCACTTTATCCTTGGTGGCTGGGCCCACGACAGACGGAGGCGACAATCTGTCAGGTGGCTTGCATTTTGAAGGCAATGACGGCCAATCTTGGGCCCTATCCTTGGGCCAAGCCTCCCCCATTTTGGGGACCGCGTTAAAACCGGGCTCCGCACCCGCTGCGCGCTTGATGGGCTTTGCAGATTATAGCGCGCTATTTGAGGGCAATGCGGCCAGCGTTGCGGGCCAAACCTATTTGAATGACACGCTGGTCGTTACCTTTGGTGCCCGCCTGCAAGCCAATCAACACAACCAACGCGGCCTCAATTGGGCGCCACAGGCCACCAGCCAAGCCGCTAGCTTTGAAGCTGGGATCAGCCAGAACTTTGAACGCATCAGCTTTGGGGCCACCATCGCGGCGATCCAAGAAGAACAAGGCCGCTTGGGTGACGTCAGCCGCGACCTCTTCGCTTTGAAGGGTCAAGCCCGTACTGTCTCCTTCCAAGGCGATATGGCCTATGAACTCGCTCCCAAAACCTCGCTCAGCGCGCGTTTCACCTATGCGACAACCGCTGGCCAAGAAGGCTCTGCCGCCAGCCTCATCGCCGACATGACCACGTCTGAGGCCACAGCCTTTGCCATTGGCTTAGCCCAGCAAGACCTCTTCAGCCAAGGCGACCAACTCGACCTCGCGTTCGGGACGCCTCTAACCAGCAAAAGTGGCGCGATGAACCTGTTCTTGGCAACCGGCGCTGATCCAGAAACGGGCGCACCCATCATGACCCGGCGCAGCATTCATCTTGCCTCTAAAACGCCAGAGCAGCGCTTTGAAGCGGTCTATACGCGCGCTTTAGGGGATGATTCAGCACTGGCCTTCGCCCTACTGTCGCGCACGGACGCCGATGGTATCGCAGGCAAGGATGATCAAGCGATCATGGTGCGCTATCAGTCCAGCTTCTAACGCCAAAGGGCAAGCCCTTAAACCACAAGCCCCGCGATTGGCATGGCCGATCGTGGGGTATTTTGTTAAAGCCCAGAGCTTGGTAGGGACGGCCGGACTTGAACCGGCACGGATTGCTCCAACGGATTTTAAGTCCGGTGCGTCTACCTATTTCGCCACGTCCCCATAAGCAGTTTGACTTATGATCTCTCTGGGATCGCGTTGTGCGGCATTGAAGCTTTTTGGGCAAGAGTGCTGTGATGTAATTGGCTGGGTTTGTGCACGGGCGGTGGGCTTTCACGCCGCATGGCCCACGTTTAGCCCACGATGATCAGGATTTCCGAATTATCTTGCATGAAAATTAAACGTCTGATATTCAATTTACATGGTAAAAATACAGCGCCCCGAAGCCCTTCGCCGAATTTTGACGGCACTTGATCGCGCTCCAGCAGTCGTGTTGCTGGGTGCCCGTCAAATTGGGAAAACAACGCTGGCGCGGCAAATTGCGCTTGAGAAAGGTGAAAGCGCTCTCTTGCTTGACCTCGAACGGGGCAGTGATCTGCGTAAGCTCGCTGATCCAGAAACCTATCTGCGTCATCGTATTGGAGCCCTAACCATTATCGATGAAGTTCATCGAGCACCTCGCTTGTTTGAGGAATTACGGTGGTTGATCGATGAAGGCCGTCAAAACGGACAACATGCTGGGCAGTTCTTACTGCTTGGGTCGGCGTCACTCGATCTCATTCAAAAATCTTCAGAAACCCTGGCGGGCCGGGTTCACTATATTGAACTATCGCCAATCCAACCTCAAGAAGCCCATGATCATGGCCTGGCGCTCGACCAACTCTGGCTACGCGGTGGATTTCCCGAAAGCTTGCTCAGCGCTGATGACCAAACAAGCCTTGCTTGGCGCGAAAATTTTATCCGCTCGTACCTCGAAAGAGACATTCCGCTCTTTGCGCCAAGCTTGCCAAGCGAAATGATAGGCCGACTTTGGACGATGCTGGCCAATGGTCAAGGCACGCTATTAAATGCATCGAAACTAGCCACCAATTTGAGCGTTTCCGCCCCAACGATCAGCCGCTATATTGACCTTCTGGTGGACCTGCTTTTGATACGCCGCCTTCAGCCTTGGGTTAGCAATGTCCAGAAAAGACTGGTTAAGTCGCCCAAAATCTATGTTCGCGACAGCGGAATCGTCCATGCCCTCCTTGAAATTGGCTCGCTGGAGCATTTGTTGGGCCATCCCATTATTGGCCTGAGCTGGGAAGGGCATGTCATTGATGCCCTAATTGGTGCCGCTGGGGCGCGCGCAAGGCCTTATTTTTATGCAACCAGCCAAGGGGCAGAGATTGATCTCATCTTTGAAGTGGCCGGAAAGCCCGCGATTGCCATCGAGATTAAGCGCTCATCGACAGCGCAGTTTGGGCGCGGCTTTCTTCAAGCTTGCGACGATCTGGGCATAGAAAACCGTATCGTGGTTTATAATGGTACCGAAAGCTTCCCTATGAAGGGGGGCGTCCAAGCACATGGCCTATTGTCTGCTATGCAGGCGGTGAAATCGACCGTCGCGGGCCCATTTGCGCGATCGTCGTGAAGGGATTTGACAGGACAGCATTTTCGTTATCGTTTGGGGAAGGCTCACCTTGTTCTTGCGGCTGCCCTTAAGGTCCGCCAGATTGGCTTTTCTATTTTTTGACACACACCCCATCCCAAAGGCCCCACTATGACCAAAGCCCTTTTTATTCTTGCTGCACTGATTTTGGGTCTCTTGGCGGGGATTGGGTTTGGTCAGATTGAAGCCATAAAATCGGGTGCCGATACGATTGGTTCGGTATGGCTCAACGCCCTGCGTATGACGGTGGTGCCGTTGGTGGTGGCACTTTTAATCACGGGGATTGCCCAAACCGCCCTTGCGGCGCGGGCGGGTCGTTTAGCGGCGCGGGGCGTGGGGACGATGCTGGCGATCCTATGGGGCTCCTCCATCTTGGCCGCCGTGATGATCCCATTGATCCTTGGCGTGTTTCCAATGCCCGATGGCTCGGCAGATGCTTTGCGGGCAGCGCTGAGCATCACTGAAAAGCCCGGCCCGGTTCCGCCCTTGGGTGATTTTTTGCGCGCCATGATCCCGACCAACCCGATCGCGGCAGCGGCCAATGATGCCATTTTGCCCTTGATTATCTTTACCGCCGCCTTTGCCTTTGCCTTGACCCGCTTGCCATTGGAAAAACGGGTGCCTGTAACTGGCTTTTTTGAAGCAGTGGCGGAAGCCATGGTCTTGATGATTGGCTGGGTCTTAGCGCTGGCCCCGATTGGGGTGTTTTCCTTGGCCTTTGTCGTCGGAGCCAAAGCTGGGGCCGAAGCGTTTGGAGCACTGGCCCATTATGTGATTGTGTTATCGGCTTTAGGCTTGATAGTTTGGGCATTGTCTTTTGTGATGGCGGTTGTGGGCGCACGCCAAGGGCTTGGCACCTTCTTTAAAGCTGCAATACCGGCTCAAGCGGTCGCGATCTCCACCCAATCATCTTTGGCATCCTTGCCTGCCATGCTCAAAGGTGTGCAGGCGCTTGGTGTGCCTGCTGCCAAGGCCGACTTGATCTTACCCATTGCAGTGGCGATCTTTCGCGCAACGGGCCCTGCAATGAATGTTGGCGTGGCGCTTTATATTGCTGCTTGGTTTGGGATTGAACTTGGACCTGCTCAAATGGCTTTGGGTATTGCGGCAGGTGCGATCACAACTTTGGGCGCGGTGAGTTTGCCCGGCTCTATCAGCTTTATCAGTTCTATTGCCCCCATCTGCCTAGCACTTGGAGCCCCAATTGAACCCTTAGCATTATTGGTTGCGGTTGAGACCGTCCCAGACATTTTTCGTACCTTAGGTAATGTAACCATGGATATGGCGGTTACAGCCACCGTCGCACGCCAAGATGATGACGCCGCAGGGCAAAGAGCATAGACCCCCTGCCCAAAGGGTGATTTCACGGCTATAAAGGATTTATGTATATAGATGCAGACACCGCACCCGATAGCCGAAACGATCATGCCATCAAGTTACATGGCCCCGAAGCGTTTGCTGGTATGCGCCTTGCTGGGCGCGCCGCAGCTGATGTTTTGGACATGCTGGTCGGTGAGGTGAAAGAAGGGGTGACAGCAGAGCGGATCGACACATTGGCGCGTGACTATATATTTGATCATGGCTGGATTCCCGCCTGTTTAGGTTACCGCGGTTATAATCACACAACGTGCATTTCATTGAACCATGTGGTTTGCCACGGCATACCGGGGCCGCGCCCGTTTCGCTTTGGTGATATTGCTAATATTGACGTGACTGTCATTGTGGATGGTTGGCATGGCGATCATTCACGCATGTACGCGATTGGTGAGGTGTCGCGTAAGGCACGTCGATTGATGGATGTAACTTGGGAGAGCCTGCAGCGCGGCATAGCGGCTGTCAAACCTGACGCAACATTGGGAGACATTGGTCATGCCATTCAAAGCTTTGTTGAAGGCCAAAGATGTTCTGTCGTGCGGGATTTTTGTGGACATGGCTTGGGTAAGGTTTTTCACGACAACCCCAATATCGTGCATTTTGGAAAGCCCGGCCAAGGCATAAAGCTTCGCCCAGGTATGTTTTTCACCATTGAGCCTATGGTCAATTTGGGCAAGCATTCGGTATCTATCCTGCCAGACGGTTGGACCGCCATCACACGCGACCGTTCATTGTCGGCCCAGTTTGAGCACTCAATTGGTGTGACTGAGGATGGTTGCGAGATTTTCACCCTATCCCCACTTGGTTTAGACACACCCCACACTCTGTCTGATTCATAATGAGGGCGCATGGGTATTAACAATACATCCACAACCCATCTTGAAGGCCACAGAACTAGACTACGTGATCGGTTTCTTCGGACTGGACCAGACAGTCTAGCTGATCATGAATTATTGGAACTCTTATTGTTCGGCGTCATCAAGCGGCAGGATACTAAAAAGTTAGCACGAAGTTTACTTGCACGATTTGGTTCCATCGCAAGAGTTCTTAAGGCTCCTTACCAGGAAATCCTAGGGGTTGATGGCGTAGGACAAGTTGTGGCTGTTCATCTCAAGGCCATTCATGCTCTCCAAATCCAGGCAGAACACAGCGAACTGGCAGGCAGACCACTGCTTGGATCTTGGTCTAGTGTATTGTCTTATCTCAAACTCAAGCTGTCTGGTGCAAAGCGTGAAGAGTTTCGCGTCTTGTTCCTTGATAAAAAACACTGCCTCATTCTTGATGAAAAAATGGGAGAGGGTACGATTGATCACGCCCCTGTCTATCCCCGCGAGATCGCAAGGCGCGCCCTCGAACTATCAGCTAGTATGGTTATCTTGTCACACAACCACCCCTCAGGCGACTCAACACCATCACCAGCAGATATTGCAATCACCCGCGACGTTATCAATGCACTAAAACCCCTTAACATTTCAGTAATTGATCATATAATTATTGGTGCAGATGATACACGAAGCCTTAAGGCGTTAGGGGTAATATAAAGTCAAGAAAATAAAATATAATAATAACAAGTCTTTTGTTTCGTATACGACTTTATATTATTAAGCAACATAAATAAAATAAAGTAAGTTCAAATACAAACTTACTATTGGGTATATACGAAATGAACTATAGCTCATTTTTGAACAAATCTAGGTCGAGTGGGGTGCGCAGTCTTGCTGCACTTGCCAAAACTGCATCCACAAGCCGTGTTCTCAATCTCAATGCAGTAGATCATGCAGCTTTACGAGCAAGCGATAAACTTCATACGCCTTTTTTTCAGGATACGCGCCTTAATCATTCGATTATAACCAAGCATCGGCCCAGACCCGATGAAGTTGAATTTTTCGACACCAGTGTCGCGGTTGCCACTAAAATTATTTTTCCCCTAGATGGTGCAGATCTGCGTCTTGGCGGTCGTTCGATCTTTGTCAATCAAATTGGCTATCTCAATGCGATGCAGGAGTTTTTGGGTAAGGATACGATTGAACTTGATCAAGATCTCCAAATTCTAGATCTTTTAGATCATTTGCCCTCGCTTGATCCTTTTTTGGTCAAAGAAGAATTAAAGCGAAATAGCTACTTCCCGTCCGACGATTATTTTGCAATTACACCTTATGACGCCATGCGGTTGGAAAAGTTTGCCTATGGAGAAATTCGTTCATTGGTGACTTTGGCTGTATCTGGTGGCCAAACCTATGGGGCTTCGGCAAGTACTGAATTAGTCAAGAAGATGAGTAATGCTATTCTTGCCACCAATGCGGATCATCGCCTAGCCCCTTTGCAAGCGACGCTCGGCCTTGAAGGTGAACAATTTCAGCGTGGGATTTTCAGTTGGAAAGGGTTTTTGTATTATAAGTGGCAATTAGCAGAAACACAGTCTGAAATGACGCGTGTGACCAAACAGATGTTGCAGATGAAAATTAGAAGTCGCATCGATGCCGCTACTCAAAAGCGGATCACCGACGTGAAAGTTGTTATTCGCGACAGGGTGCATGAATCTCTCAAGCGGGTCCGGCAAATCATGTCTCTCTATGATGAGGGCTTAGCCGGACTGACCAAGGATGGGAATGCGGGTGAATTTCGTAACTTCTTACTTGAAGCCCCAAATCTGTTCATTGAACTAGGCCATGCAATGGGTGTGATTTCTCACATTGTTTCTTATTGGCAACATCAATTCAAACCCACCCAAACAGAAATCGTTAATGTGGAAGAGTTTCTTGATTTGTTGAAAGAATTTGAACTAGGCTTAGCCCCACGTGATTATGAGTGGGAATAAGCGACTGCAATTGATATCATGATCCATCTATTGACGATCTTTCAAAATCACTTACACCAGACCCTCAATACCAAACCATTAATACCAGACCAACAATACTGGCACACAACGTTATTGATCAAAGGTGGGTAAGGTTTACCAAATCTCAATCTGCTAGTGGCTAAACATTTAAACCATGCAAGACCAATGGGAAATCACCTACAGAATTGTTTTGGCGGGGAGACCAAATGTCTGGCATTAGAAGTTTAGCAGCTCTCACATCGACGGCCTCAACCAGTCGCGTACTCAATTTGCATTTGGTTGCCTCGATGTTTGCTGATGATGCTTCACGCACCTCCGAACCATTCTTTTTCGACGCCTTGCTCAACCGTTCAATTGTGATCAAACATCGGCTTCGCAGTGATGAAACATATCTCTTAAGTGAAGACATTTCTGTGGGAACAAAAATCATGTTCCCCTTGGATCGCGAAGACTTAAAGGCTGGGGGGCGATCGATACTCGTGCATCAGCAAGGCTGGAAGGCAACTTTATGCGAGGTGCTAGGCGCCACTGAGACAGAACTCCAAAAGGACTTTGACATCCTTGAAATGCTTAACGACTTACCATCCCTCGACCCTTTTTTGGTGCGGGAGCAATTAAGAAGGCACCAACATTTTCCAGCAGACTGCTATTTTGCCATTTCACCTGCGGATAATGCCCGCATGCAATCGTTTACCAGCAAAGAAATGGCCCCCCTTATTGCAATGGCCTTTGGTAGCAAGGATGGTGCGATATCGCCTGACTTGGTCAAAAAACTAGCTGACGCCTTGTTGTCAACCAATGCTGATTCTCGGCTTGACCCATTACGCATGACTTTAGGGTTAGAGGGAGAAAAATTCACTCAAGGCATTTTTAGTTGGAAGGGATTTATCTATTATAAATGGCAATTTTCAGAAACCATTCATAGCTTAAACAAGATCAGCTCAGAAATGGATGCCATTAAGATTAAAGGGCGCATGGATAAAAACATTCGTGAAGAAATAGATGACCTCAAGAAAACCATCCGCGAAAGAATCCGTGATAGCGCTAAGGGCTGTCAACAGGTTTTGGCGCTCTATGATGATGCCTTTCGTGACCTCGTGGATAAAGGTAATACTGCGGCATTTCGGAAATTTCTGCTTGACGCGCCATTGCTCTTTGTTGAGCTAGGCCATTCAATGGGCATCATCTCCCACATTTCATCCTTTTGGAATTATCGCTTCAAAAATGAAAAAGAACCCAAGATCGATGTGATGGAATTTGTTGATATCTTACGTGAATTTGAAAGCGGTCTTGCCCCAAAGCGGGTTACAATGGTTTCTTGGTAGGCCACACTTAGCCATATTCAAAATGCGGGGGGTGTATCCGGCCTAATACAAATATAGGAAAGTCAAGTGAAAAATAGACTTGGCACTGTGAGATTGGTTTCGCCACTGCTGCAAAATTATCATGAGCTCTATCCTTTACGAATACCTGCTTACAATATTCCACAGATTGATTGATTCGAATACTACTTAACCTCATCTTGTGAAGCTGAGTGATAGATTCCAGCAAAACAAAGCTAAATTGGTCTGCTATTTCTATATTTTTTATTGGTAGTTAACTTGATAGGCACACTAAACGGAAAGCTTAATGTCATGGGGGTGGGCGTCTCTTGGCTTCGGCGACAACCCATCTACTCTCCTACTTTCATCATGTAACATAAAAGCCATAGGCTCAAAGCACATCAAGGCGAGGTTTAGGTTCGAGCCTTAAAGCGTTAGAGGGCCTAATTCCAAAGCTTATCCCCTTATTCAGGCGCTATGATGCGTGATATCCCCACCAAGCCAAGGGTTTGCGTTAGCAATGGAGGTCAAGTTATTCAATGGGATTTCAATGAAGTTATATCTGAGAATGTCATTATTACATAAGAAGGCTTTATTTCTAGAGGTTCAAATAATGGACTAAACGACATTTGCAACCATTTGAAGCCTCCAACCTCGTCTTGAAGTCCCACTACCACATTAGTGATCGCCTTACCTGTGCGGTGAACCTCACTTACGGGGCTATCATTGAATGGATAGGGTGAACCATCTTCATGTAAGCGCAGCCAACCAGCATCATCAAGCTTCATACCAATGAGCTTATCGTGACTTATGGCGAGAATTTTGCAGGCGCTAGGATTGGCTTGCACCACCATGCCAGCTCGGTCCTTGATTAATACCCCTTCTGTCATCGTCTCCAGAATAATTCTGGCCCGATCGGCATCTCGATAAAGACTTTCATGGGCAGACGCCAGCATGATCGCATCACGTGCTGACCGCATCATCTTCATCTGATTTACTACAAGCTGTGCTAATGCTTTCATCTGAACGATCTGTTGATCGGTGATGGAGCGCACGCGCACATCGATGGCGCACAGGGTTCCAAGCCTAAGCTCTGGTCCCACCACAAGGGGAAAACCAAAATAGGATCGAATATAGGGCGGTCCCACAACCAATGGATTTTTAGCAAATCTTGGGTCTTCCATTGCATTTTCGATCAGTAGGGGTCCATCATCTAAGATGGCATGGGCACAAAAGGCAGAATGACGGTCGGTCTCACATGCCTCCAATCCAAGTTTGGCTTTAAACCACTGGCGGTCTTGATCGACCAATGAAATCAATGCGATGGGAACATGTAATATACTAGATGCCAGCGCGACAAGCGCGTCCAAATCAGGATCAGGCAAGTTATCGAGTATCTCGAAATCCTGTAGTTCCGCCAAGCGTTGTTTTTCGTTAAACGGTATTGGAGCTGCCATCTTTCATCCCAATCATTGAGTTGAAAGATTTCATGAATTATTTAAAATAAAGTTATGGCGTTTACCTGAATTATTTACCTGATCAATTCATGCTCACAATAAAATTAGTACAATGATAGTTCAAAAATTGCAAATTTGTCTTTCAAATTAATTTCGATATGGCATGCTGGATTTAAGCATATCTAGACCAAGAGCACACCTAGTGGATGTATCTATCGAATTAGTCCGTTTCTTAGGCAGAACTGGCATATTAGATTCACCCACGAGTTAGGGCTAGGTCCTGTTTTTCCATCCCGACCATCATATTGTTTCTAGCGCTTAGCTTAGACAACAACCAGTTGCTTTTAACTTTGCCTCAAATACCCTCTGCCTTGCAACTTGGGCACGAAGATGTTTTGTTTGATTGCTGAGGTCAACCGACGATTTAAGCGATGAAAGATGATTGAATGTTAGATGATGAAGTGAACCGGCGCGCGCTCTTGGGTGCCAGCGTGACCCTATGTGCAGCTGCACATGCGCGATCAAGCTCGGCAGCCGAACACCAAGGTGAATCAAATCCTTCCTTTGAACAGATGATGCGCATTGAGGGTGGTGTCCGATTGGTATCCCAAAATGGCACCACCCTTGACATAATGTGTATGTCGGAAGGAACTTTCAGTGTCGTAAAATATCGCAGCAATTCAAACATTGATCGTGAAGGATTTTTTCTAAAAGCTAGAGCCGCCTCGGGGATCCATTTTGAAGGGGGTATATTGCGCAATGGCGATTGCGGGTTACATATAGATCCTGGCAAGGGCCTGTTGCATTTTTTCCGGCAAGGTAACCTCGTCTTGACCGATACAGGCACCTCCAAGCATGCTCAACATTTTTCATTTCCTTTTGCCTGCGATTTGTATGGCCTAGGTCAGTTCCGAGACGCTATTGCCAATTATCGCGACAAATCCCTTTATCTGGCTCATGCCAATATGGACGCTGTGAATAGCTTTTTGGTGAGCCCACATGGGATTGGTATCCTTTGGGATACCCATGCTGCCACACAATTCACCAGTCAAGGACGCCATCTTACCTTTACAAATGATGCGTCTTTGACGCGCTATCACCTATGCCTCGGCGGTCATATAGACGCAGTGATTGCCGCATATCGCCGGCTCACCGGAAAAGCACC
This sequence comes from Candidatus Phycosocius spiralis, assembly GCF_030158815.1. Classification (GTDB taxonomy): domain Bacteria; phylum Pseudomonadota; class Alphaproteobacteria; order Caulobacterales; family Aquidulcibacteraceae; genus Aquidulcibacter; species Aquidulcibacter spiralis. The sequence goes on along the minus strand of NZ_BPFZ01000006.1, from coordinate 88,869 downwards.
CTTGCTTCCAAAGTGGGCTTATGGATTTTGGCAATCACAAGAACGATATAAAAGCCAACAAGAGCTAACAGATATAATCGATACTTACCGTGCCAAAAAACTGCCCATCGACGTCATGGTTCAAGATTGGCGATATTGGGGTGATGAAAGCCAATTCTCGGGCATGGTATGGGACAAGACGAATTTTCCCGATCCGAAGGGCATGTGCGATCACGTCCATTCCCATCATGCACATATCATTGCCTCAGTCTGGCCAGCCTTTGGCAAAGCAAGCGAGATCTATCAAGCGTTGGATCATGAAGGGCTACTGTTTAAAGGTACCCATTGGAGCGGCGGAAAGGTTCTTGATATCACCGCACCACGTGCACGTGAAATTTACTGGAGTTGGATCCAAAAAGGCCTCTTATCTGTTGGATTGGATGGATTATGGACGGATGGTTGTGAGCCTGAGTTCATGTCCACGGGCAACCGCTATGTGACGGCCAAATCCTATTTGGATAATGAAAAGTGCTTTGTTGGTAACATCTCTGACAATCTTATGACTTTTAGTTATTATCAGTCTAATTTGATTTATCATCAATCACGCCAAGCCTACGCCAATAAGCGACCGCTTATTCTTTCGCGCTCGGTCTATCCAGGCCAGCAGGCATTTAATGCCATTACATGGTCAGGTGACACTTTCGCAGGCTGGCAAACTTTGAATGATCAAATTGTCGCAGCTCAGCAGATGAGCCTTTCGGGCATTCCCTATTGGACTTGCGATATAGGGGGCTTTCTGGTCACGCACAGATTTCCAAACGGCCTGCAGGACAGTGCGTATCGAGAACTTTATGTGCGATGGTTCCAATTTGTGGCCTTTTTACCGATCTTCCGCGCCCATGGAACCCAGATTAGACGTGAGCTTTGGGCCATGGGTGAGGATGGCGATCCCCATTATGAAGCCTTAAAGAAAGCACTGAAACTACGATACAGCTTAATGCCCTATATTTATAGCCAAGCGGCACGCGTTACCTTTAACAATGAAACATTTTTACGCCCGCTGATTATGGACTTCAGCCACGATCCAAAGATTTCAGCCTATCCCAACCAATATATGTTCGGGAGGAATTTGCTTATCGCCGTTGTCAACCGCCCACTCGAAGCACCCCAGACCAATTATCAAGAATTCATTCCAAACTATGCGGTAGTGGGCATGCAGGGCCCCGCGGCAGAAGTTAGCTTCTTTGAAGGCGCACATTTCGAAAAACTGATCGAGACACGTGCGAGTGATGATTTGAAAATGAGTTGGTTTGGGGATTTACCCATTGACCTAAAGGGCAAGCCCTATAGCGCGCGGTGGAAAGGTCGTATCGTGGCGCAGGAGTCTGGGATACATCTTTTTAAAATCACAACACAGGGACTGATCAAATTTGTCATGGACGGCGTAACACGGGTAGTCAGCAAGGGGTCCGAAGCGGGCTTTGCAACCAAGGCGGATGGTGCTGTATCTTTTGCCGACCATGAAGGGGATGATGTTTATAGCTTTGAGATCAATTTAAAGGCAGGACAAGCCTATGCATTTGAGTTAACTCAAAGCCAACCCAAGCACGATATTGTCAGTCTTTGGGTTGAATGGGTTCGCCCGTCACATAAGGCTGAGCTGCAAACGAGCCCCAACAAGATGATCGAGGTTTATCTTCCACTTGGCAGTGGTTGGTATGACCTCAACTCGGGTCTTACTTATCAAGGCGGCCAAACACTTAAGTTACGTCCATCCATTCAAGACATGCCAGTTTTTGCCCAATTCGGTTCCATCATCCCCATGTCTTCGGGCATTGATTATGCCATGCAAACTCCCGATCAGATCGAATTACACATTTATACCGGCGCAGACGGGAACTTCACTCTTTATGACGACGAAGGTGATGGGCACAATTACGAGCAGGGTGCCTATCGTAATTGGAAAATCAGCTGGAATGAGGCCAAACAATATGTGACGTTTCATCAATGCGATACCACGTATCCAAGCGCTGCGAGAGAGATCAGTTTTACCATAATCAAGCATGATGCCCAATCCAATTCGATCATCAAAAAAGTGACCGTATCACCATCTAAAACAAGCATTATTGGCTTTTAGTTAGTTGAGAATGTGTGTTCACGTCTCCCTGGACTTGTTGACATATTTGGCGTTCCATACCACCCGTAGGCGGCTTTCGGCCGCGCCGATACCCATGAACATTTTGTATTGAGCATCATGGACAGAGGCTTGCGAAATCTGGCCATGCCAAAAGCATTGGCCACCTTGACCACTTTGGTCCACATTTCTGTTAGAATTGAACTTGCATCAGCTTTCAGGATTGCATGGAAAACTATCGCCCATCTGACGACATCACGGTGACCATTCATTCCATTGGAACCGAACAAACGCCCGTGATGGTTATTGATCATTTATGCGCTGAACCGGAGTTATTATTACGCGCAGCCGCACAGGCGCACTTTATTGATATTGGGCCAACCTATCCTGGTGTACGTGCTCCTTCACCATCTGGATACGGTGATTGGGTTCTTAAGCTTTTTGCTTCACAGCTTCGCGACCTCTACGGGGGTAATGCGCCTTGGGGTTTTGATTTATGTGCTTTTTCCTTGGTAACGACGCCACCAGCAGCACTAACCCCCTTACAATCCCTACCCCATTTCGATGGAGTTGAGGCGACCCGACTGGCTTTCTTACACTATTTATGTGAGGGAGAGCATGGCGGAACTTCATTTTATCGTCAGCGCGCGACGGGCTTTGAGCGCCTGAGTCCTGATAGACTCCATCCATATCTCCTTCACCTTAAGAAGGAAACAACCCCAAAGGAAAGACACAGTTATTTCATGGGTAGCAATGCGAGCTTTGAACGCATTGGTGGCGTTGAGGCGCAGTTCAATCGCGCAATCTTCTATCCTGGATCCCTATTGCATTCAGGCGATATCTTAGCGCCGCATCTTTTGAGCGAGAACGTTCGCACAGGGCGCTTGACGATCAACGGTTTCGTCGTACTCGAGCCGTTTTAGTCCCAGATGGTCCATTTTGGACAACAACCTCATTGCTCTTCCCAATTGCTGGTCGCAACCCCTCCCCTAACCGCGCAAGAATTGAAAACGGTCGAGTTGAGGCGATGTCGATGGGTAAGGTTGTCACTGAACGGGTAGCGGGCAAAAGCGCTCGATAAAAGCTGCGTGGGGCATGGCCTGTTGCGCCGCTTGGGCAATAGAGGCCTGCATGGCCTTGAGCGGTCCCATCAATTCAAAAGCATCGAGTTGTCGGGCGAATGGTTCGACTGTCTCCTGAATGAGACCTAGACCGTCAAAAAGGGTCAGCCAGCTTTCTGGTTTGAAAGATTCGGCTTCAAATTGTAATAGATGACCCGCAGCACGATAGGTATCCATTTTAAGGGCAAGACTATCTGGAATCTCCATATCGGCGCAATGGCACCAAAAAGGGGTGTCGCGCCGCTGGCTCGCTTTATAATGAAGGATGATGAAGTCACGGATATTCTCGGTTTCCAGCCGCATCCGGCGATTAGCCACTGCCTGCAAGCGCGGATCAAAATCGGTGTCGGGGAAATATTCCATCAAAGTTGACAAAGCGCGATGAACCAAATTGATGCTTGTCGATTCAAGTGGCTCAATAAAGCCTCCAGCTAAGCCAAGTGCTACACAATTTTTGTTCCAAAACCGCTTGCGATTGCCAGATACAAATCGCACGAAATTAGGCTCAGCCAGCGCATTCAATTCCATAGAACTTGTCAACCGATCGAGGGCGGCCTGATCCTCCAGAAAAGCACTGCAATAGACATAGCCGTTACCGACGCGATGTTGCAGCGGAATACGCCAAGTCCAGCCGGCCTCACATGCAGTGGCTTGGGTATAGGGTTCTAGATTTTTGTTGGCGTGAAGGCACCCCATAGCAACGGCCCTATCGCACGCCAGCCAATGCGACCAATCATCATAACCGGTGTTTAAAGCGCCCTCAATCAATATGCCATTAAAGCCAGAGCAATCGATGAACAAATCTTCCTCCAATCGCGCGCCATTATCAAACACCAAAGCGTCTATGTGTCCTTTTTCCGTTAGGGCCGCCCCGACAACCTTTCTATCTAATTGCTTCACATCGCGATCAAGCGCGTAGCGGCGCAGGCGCTTAGCATAAAGACCTGCATCAAAATGATAGGCATAGCCGAAATCAGATAAGGGTGAACGCGCATCTTTGACCGGCTGGGAAAAGCGGCATTGGCGTGCCAAGGTGATGGGCAAAGAAAAGGATTCCAATGATGCATTGAATCCGGCGTTGCGGGCTTGGGCCAGGCACTGGTGGAAATCAGCTTCCTTGAGGTCGACACCATAACGACCAAAAGGATGAAAGAACTTAGTTCCCGCTAGACGCCAATCAACAAACTCAATTCCCAGCTTAAACGTCCCCCCTGTGCTAACAATGAAATCAAGTTCGTCTAAGCCTAGCCAAGCATTAAAGTTGGCGATATTGGGAACGCTGGCCTCGCCAACGCCAATGGTCCCAATTTGGGAAGAATCGACGACCGTAATGTCGAACTTACGAAGGTGTTGAGCCTGATTCTCGCCGAATTTGGCCATGGCGGCCGCAGCCGACCAGCCAGCCGTTCCGCCGCCAAGAATTACGATCCGGCGTATCGGGGCGGCACTCATGTCGTTGCTTCGGCCATGGTTGCGACCGCACAATTTTTGGCGATAAACGCGCGGTGGCTGAGTGCACCCATGACCGCACGATCGATCCCCGTTTTCATGTTCCCAAACTCACGGTCAAGATCGTCGAGGGATATATCGTCAGCCGAAGGATGATAATATTGAGGTACCACGCCAAATCCGGCAAACATCGATAGCCAAGAGCTATATCGAAAAAAATCATTCGCCCCAGCTTGGATTCGCCCAGTGTGGCGAAATAATTCAATTTGTCCTGCCAAGCTATCGGGTAAGGCCATGGTCCGACAACGATCCCAGAAGGGCTGTCCCACACGTTTGTTCAAGGCATAGTGCAAGATAATGAAATCGCGTAAATGCTCTTGATGTTCGCGGTTGCGCCGGTTGACCTCTTTGCGCAAATACGGATTATCATGACGGGTAGGAAAGTTGTTGATCAGGCTCTGGATGCTGGTCTGAACCATGTAGATGCTGGTCGATTCTAGCGGTTCGAGGAAGCCCGAAGCGAGGCCAAGCGCAAAGACATTATGTGACCAGATATCGCGCCGCATGCCAGTAACGAAAGGGATCATACGCGGTTCGGCGATAGGTGGGCCTTCTAGATTGCGTGTGAGCTCAGTAATGGCTTGGTCTTCATCTAAATAGTCGCTACAAAAAACATATCCGTTGCCGACGCGATGTTGCAAAGGAATACGCCACTGCCATCCAGCTTCGCAGGCCAAAGAGCGCGTATAGGGCGCGGGATCTAAACGACTTTCACATGGCATGGCGACGGCCCGATCGCAGGGTAGCCAGTGACGCCAATCCTCATAGCCTGTTTTCAGCGTTTTCTCGATCAAAAGGCCTTGAAAACCGGTACAATCGATAAAGAAATCGCCCGCCAAGACCTGCCCACCTTCCAATAAAAGCTGGGTTACATCGCCTGTTTCACCATTCTGTTCGACCGCTTCAATTCTGGCATCGATATGGCGCACCCCATGGGTTTGTGACCAACTCTTTAGATAAGCAGCAACCAAGGCAGCGTCGAAATGATAGGCGTAATTGAACAGGAATTCACCGCGTTCGTCTTTGCGCGGCAAGGCAAAGCGATTTTTTTCGGCCAGTTGCGAGCCGAGGCAGTAAGCATCAATTGGCTGCGCACGCCCGCAATGATACAGTTTGGTCCACAAATGGTGAAACCCAACACCTAAGATTGGCACACCATGCTCGGCAAAGGGGTGAAAGAAATGGCTCCCCTCGCCGGCCCAACCGTCAAAACCAATGGCCAGTTTGAAAGTGGCGTTACAGCGCTTGATAAAGTCAATTTCATTAATCTTCAGGCTGTCAAGCCAAGGGCGAATGGACGGAACTGTGGCTTCGCCAACCCCGATTGTCCCAATCTGCGCCGAGTCGACAAGTGTGATTTTGGTATGTCGGTTGCTGGCGAACTTACGGGCCAAGGAAGCTGCCGCCATCCACCCTGCTGTACCTCCACCGACGATAATGATGGACTGCAGGCGTATGTCACTCATGATCGTGCTCCAACATTATAAATAGAGGGGGGCAGTTCATCCCGCCCCCCTCAACAGCTACAGCTCCGTAAGATAAGTTACCAATTGGTTTAGAACTTTGCCCGAACACCAACGGTAATTACACGTTCAAACTGATTGTATTCTATATTGAATCCCTTCCAACCGGCATAGCGAACAGGTGCTTCTTCGGTCAGGTTTGAACCCTGAATAAAGACTTGAAACATGTCATTAATGTCATAGGAAGCCGAGGCATCGACATAGGTTTGGGGCGCATAATAAGTGCCAAGGCCAACTGTTTTCTTGACTTTTGGGTCAAATGACCAGTGCGCCAGCGAGCCCTGATAGGTTTTGTCAAGATAATTGACTGCAACCCGCGCTTGGAAGCGCTCATCTTGATACCACAGTAAGATGTTGAATTGGTTTTCGGCGGTATTATTGAAAGGCACTTTTTTGCCATTGTTCAAAAAAAGGGTCTCGCCCGTGCCCGGATCAATGCCGCCTTGGCTAGGCGAGTAGGTGTAGTTGAAGTTCGCACCCGTGTTGCGCAAGATTCCAGGTAGGAATTTGAATGACTGCTGGTAGCCGAATTCAAAACCATGATAGCTGGCACCTTCACCTTGGGAGATGGTATTTGTTGTGGCACCACGGCGAACAACACCATCGGAATCAGGCACGGTTGGATCAGTACCCACAGCATTATATGTATAGGATTCGATATCGTTATTGAAGATACCAAAGGCGACCAACGTATCCTTGTTTGGATACCATTCAACTGCCAAACTTGCCGAACGGGCAAACCACGGATCAAGCTTTGGGTTACCGGTTTTATTGACCGAAGCGACACGTTGGAAAGTTTCCTTGGCGTTCAAATCTTCGCCATTATAATAAGTGATTTCACCTTGTCCCAAGTTTGGCAAGTCTTGCAGGGCTTGAGTTTCAGTATAGGCTGCCTTGACCCGCCAATTGCTGCCAATATCGAAATTCAAATTGATACTGGGCAATGCAACAGTACGGTCAGTCGAAGTTACTTTGTCTCCCAGATCAATATAGGCGGTGTGGTTAGGATCAACACCTGCAAGAATATCCTTACGTAATCTTAGAGGGTTAGTAATATTCTGCGTCACATCGAGCTTGGTATTGACGATGCGGACTCCCAAATTACCAGAGAAATTAACAACATCTCTGATCGGTGCCTCAAAATTCATTTTTAGGTAAGCGCTAGTCTGCTGTTCTTTGATCTTATAAGAGCGATCTGGGGCGTTGATATACATCCCTTTTCCATAAAGTAAGTCTCGCCAAGCTTCTGGATTATTGCCTATTGCGCGGGTATCCACCAAGGGTAGAGCGACGTTTAATCCGCCGACCTCACCGAAATAGGTGATTTTGGTGACATAGGGTGCCAGTTTGGAAGAATCGAGACCATAGACTGGCAAGGGATCATAGGTCAGTCCGAACGCTGTCCCACCGGGTGTTTTAGATTGGCCTAAAGCATAGCCCGCTTCACCATATTTGTTTAGCAAGCCTGGAAAGCCCGAGGGCGAGAAATAGTCGTCGCGGCTTTCACTCATATCTCTTTTAGAATAGCGCGCGCCAAATTCAAAGGAGAAGCCTTTCTCATCAAAGTCTAGCTTGCCATCGGCACGCAGAACATCCATCGTCAGATCAGTTTTGTTACGCTCTAGCCAACTTGAATGCTGATACCAAGCCCCAGGGTTAGATGCGAGACCTGTCAAAGCCTGACCAATATTAAAATACATGCTCTTTTTATCAAGACGCACACTATAGTCATAGATGCTTTTGGTTGGAATCGAACCTGGATTGATATCTTCTGCATTACCCCCAAGCGAACGCACCAGTTTTTTCGTGTCTGTCTGGTTAGCCACAGTCATGTTTTTCAAACTACGGTTGGCATCGGCGTGAACCCAACGCACACTGCCTGTGAAAGGCCCGCCCTTGTCATAGCGTAATTCCAAATTTGTATTCAGCGCGTCAGTGTCACGGTAGGTAGATTGAACCCCGGCACGCAGGCCATTGGTTAAACCGTTGAAGCCGGTCACATAAAATCCGCGATTGGTTTGGTCAGAGGCTACACCAAAACCGGTGATTGCTGCTTTACCTGGATTGGCGGCTGCCCAAGCTGGTAACGATCCGCGTCCACCGAAATTGCCATTGATGAATAACTGTTGACCATGTTGGGCCTCTTCAGCCTGATTATAGACAATATCGGCAACCAGCTCAAAACCATCTGCCAAATTAGCGTTGAAGTTGTAAATCACACCAGTTCGCTTGCGGTCATACTGACGTGAATTGACGTTAGTGTTCCAACCAACTGGGACGATATAATCGTCGGTTTTGTCAGCATCCCCATTCAGGTTTTGGGTCGGATCAGCAATCCAAGTTGAATATTCATCAACCCGGTCTGGATCGACAAATTGCTGAGACCCTGCTGAGGTACTATCGCTAAACGATAGGCCGAGTGCCATCGCATATTTTTCGTCCCAATTATATCCAGCCGTAGCATCAATACGTGTATCTGCACCATCTATGTAACTTCCATAGCCCGCCTGCGCCGAAACACTGCCTGAGAAGCCTGGCTTGAGTTTGAGTGCACGGGTTGTCCGAAGGTCGATTAACCCGCCCAACCCACCATCTGTAAGGGCTGCGTTTTGCGACTTATACACATTGATACCAGTCACAATGCTCGAAGGGATGTCATTGAAACTAACACTTGAAGACAGCAAGTTTTCAGCAGTGATAAAACGCTCACCATTGAGTGTTGCCAACACCTGAGGCGCACCGCGAACCGAAACACCTGCGCCTTCGCCTGCTGATCGAGAAATCTGTATCCCAGTCACACGTTGAAGTGAGTCTGAAATCGTCACGTCCGGAAGCCTGCCAATATCGGTGGCAACGATGGCATCAACGATCTCAGGGGAAAGCCGCTTAATGGATATACCACGTTCTTGAGAGCCTCTTACGCCGGTTACGACGATAACATCTACTTTATCGTTTTTCGTTTCTTCAGCCGTCTGAGCTTGTGCAAAACCACCTGCTAAAAGTGCGGTTGCAGACACAGCCGTGAGAAGCACTGTCTGGCGCTTAAAACTAGATTTCATTGATTTTCCTCCCCCTGATTCTCTCGAAATAACTCCAAGTTAAGACTACCTTATGTGAATTGCTACATTTTTACAAATCGAAATTCCTTGAACAAATGTGGACCCTGAATGGGCAAATAATAATGGGCAAATAATAATGGGCAAATTATATTGGGCTTTACTCTTACAATCATGATGAACAGGCAATTTGGTGAGGCCCGGCCACTCGTATCAAATGCAATCGGGAAAAATGCCATCGAGAATTAAGATTGTGTACCAGATAGCGCAAGAAATCATGCATCTGATCTGTTGGGTCTTTCATGTCTTGTGAATTTACCAGATCTTGTGAGCTATAGAGGCGTGCACCCTCAAACCTTGTCGGCGATTGTCCCATTGGCTGGGAGGCAAACTAGTCAATTATTTGTATAAGTAGTTACCCATGAACAAACGGCCCCCGGTTTTACCCCTTATTGTTTCAAACAAAATTTTTTCAAACAAAGGATTATTCTACACAAAAGGAATATTCTGAAGGTATATTGGGGGTATTGTAGGGTTATTTTGGGTTAGTCTTGTCTGGCTTGAGTAATATTACGCATACATAAGCACGCAATCTGTGCATCATTAGTCCAAAGGGGAAAGTGCGGCTTTTAGGCGCATAAGCTGCGCATTAACTGGATTGTCGATTATGTGCTCACCCGAATCAAACAAAGTGCCTTCGATGCGATCCACACGCGTATAGATGCGATGGGAACGCTCTAACAGACTTATCAAACGTTGGGGTAATTGTGCATGGGGTTCTCGAACTGTGGTGCATACCGATTTAGCACCCAATCGGTATTTGGGATCATGAGCATCGCGGGGTGAAATTTCTCCCTCGCGAACTCCACGATGCACAAGCAGCCAAGAGGCCGCTTGCATCAAACGTGTGGTTAAGCGCATGCTCTCAGAAGCATAGGCCAGCGCAGCATCACGCTCCAGAAATTTTGCTTCCCTTCGACCATCTCCATCAAGATAACTCGCTGTCTCCTCAACCAAATCGATACCCTCGCGGAACATCCGATCAAATATATCAGAATTAGCAAATTCGTAGATACGCTCATATGGCGTTCTTTGACCCATCCTCTGCTTTGAAACTTCACTCAGCATGCGGTAGTCCGCCCTTCCTTGTCCAAATATAACAAAACGCTTGTAAACCAAACCGCTTGTAAACCAATGCTATAAACCAAGTTAAGTCACGGCCTTGCTAGATGGGATCCGCTGGTTCGGGAGGTCCTGCCGTCCCACAAGGACTAGCAACACACCATCACTCGGATTCCAAGCAAAACATGTGCCGGTCTTAAGGTGTGCCTTTCTTAAAAAAGGTATCAGCTACCTGCTTGCTGCTCTCCTTAGCCTCAATCAGCGCGCGAATCTCTTTAATTTGGGCTTCTAGATCACTAATGCGTTCGTGAAGTTCGCGAATGGATAAATCCTCCAGCCGTTCTGCGGCAAGATTTAACTGAAGCTTAGACTTGGCGAAAGGGTCATCGTCGAGCATGGGAGGCCTCCATTTCCCATTTTGGCACCGGAGTGACCAATTTGAAAGCCCCCCCAATGACCATGCGTGCCATTGTTGCATCACCCGATCATCCCTTGCGGATTGAGACTATCGACCGGGCACAAGCCGGTCCGGGCAGGGTTTTAATCGAGATTGCCTATGCGGGTGTCAATCGTCCCGATTTGATCCAGCGCATGGGGGCCTATCCCCCGCCAGCTGGCGCACCTGAAACCATGGGCCTTGAATGTTCTGGAACCATCACTGCCATTGGGGAGGGCGTCACCGACCTAAAGGTCGGTGATCAGGTGTGCGCATTATTGCCCGGTGGAGGCTATGCCGATTATGCTTGGGCTGACGCAGGTTCATGTATGCGCATCCCAAACGGCTTAAGCCTGTTGGAGGCGGCCGCTCTTCCTGAAACTGTTTTGACTGTGTGGGCGAATGTGTTTGAGCGCGCAGCACTTAAACCGGGCGAGACCTTTTTGGTGCATGGCGGCGCTTCTGGCATTGGCACCATGGCCATTCAAATGGCTAAAGCCCATGGGGCCACCATCTTTGCCACTGCGGGTGGACCAACCAAGGCGGCCCTTTGCACCAAACTTGGGGCCGATGTCGTGATTGATTACAAAGAGCAGGACTTTTTGGAACTGGTTCGCGCTAAGGGCGGTGTGGACGTCATTTTGGATATGGTCGGTGGGCCTTATGTGCAAAAAAACCTCGATTGCTTAAAGATGGACGGTAGATGCGTGCAGATTGCGTTCTTGCAAGGCCCACAAGTCGCGCTCAATTTGATGCCCGTGATGCTCAAGCGCTTGACGCTTACAGGTTCCACGCTTCGGTCCCGCCCAGTAGAGGAAAAGGCGCGTTTGGCGCGCGCCGTTTTAACCCACGTTTGGCCATGGGTTGAAAGTGGGGCCGTTCGCCCAGTGATCGATTCTGTGTTTGATTTAGCCGACGCAGAGGCCGCCCAAGCCAAAATGCAGGCCAACACGCATGCTGGAAAAATTATGCTAAAGGTCGGTGGTTAGAATTCGCACAAGAAAACTCACTTTGAATGGCCCTTAGGTGCGATTCTTCCCCCGTTTGCGGCTACTGGCGGTTTGCAAGCGCGGCGGGCTGCGCTAACACGACGCCAGATCTAAGAGCTGTAAGCGGAGTGCCCGATGTCGATCCTGATCCATAAAGAAACCAAAGTGATCTGTCAGGGCTTTACCGGTAAAAATGGGACCTTCCATTCAGAGCAAGCCATAGCATATGGCACCCGCATGACTGGCGGCGTTAGCCCCGGAAAAGGTGGGCAAACCCACTTGGGATTGCCTGTATTCAATTCGGTCGCCGAGGCTAAAGATGTCGCAGGCGCGGATGCAACGGTGATCTATGTGCCGCCTCCAGGTGCGGCCGCTGCCATTATCGAGGCGATTGAAGCTAAGATCGCTTTGATCGTTTGCATCACCGAAGGCATTCCAGTGACCGACATGGTGCAGGTCAAAAGCCGGTTAGAGCGCTCCACATCGCGCTTGATCGGGCCTAATTGCCCCGGCGTTTTAACCCCCGATGAGTGCAAGATCGGCATTATGCCAGGCTCTATCTTCAAAAAGGGTAATGTCGGCATCGTCTCGCGTTCTGGCACCTTGACCTATGAAGCTGTATTTCAAACCTCTAATGCTGGCCTTGGCCAGACCACGGCAGTTGGTATTGGTGGCGACCCTGTAAAGGGGACTGAATTCATTGACGTGCTTGAGATGTTCTTAGCCGACCCTGAAACCAGATCGATCATCATGATTGGTGAAATCGGCGGTAGTGCAGAAGAAGATGCGGCCCAATTTATCGCTGACGAGGCCAAGCGTGGCCGCTCTAAGCCAATGGTTGGCTTTATTGCTGGACGTACCGCGCCGCCCGGTCGCCGGATGGGCCATGCAGGCGCGATCATTGCTGGTGGCAAAGGTGGCGCTGAAGATAAGATTGCGGCGATGGAGGCGGCCAATATTCGCGTCGCGCCTTCTCCTGCAGCTTTGGGATCAACATTGTTGGAAGTTCTTAAGGGTTGATGTGCTTTAAAAACTATAAAGCAGTCGCCCCAAGTGCGAGTGACTATATAGGTATTTATGTATGACGGCCGGGCAGGCCGACTTTCCTCGCCCCGTCCGACCGTCCCGATGACTGGACGGATCATTTATGGCAGACGATTTGCGCAGCGCGCACAATTCCGCTCTTTTGGACACATCATTTCTCTATGGCGGCAATGGGGTCTTTATTGAGCATTATTATGCGCAATGGGCGGCTAACCCAGCCTCGGTCGATCCCTCTTGGGCGGCCTTTTTTGCGGGGATGGGTGACGCAAGCACAGACGTAAAGCGCGCGGCGGAAGGCCCAAGCTGGCAGCGCGCCGATTGGCCTAAATCTGAGATTGGCGAACTGATCGCAACCCTCGACGGCAATTGGGCTTTGATAGAGCCAAAGCTTGAGAAAAAAATCGCTGACAAGGCCGCGGCAACTCTGACCAACAAGGCCAGCCCGGCCGCTACCGTGGATGTGATGCGCGCCACCCGGGACAGCATCAAGGCCCTGATGATGATCCGCGCTTACCGAATCCGGGGTCATTTGGCGGCAAAGCTAGATCCTTTGGGTTTAGAGGAGGGCCGCGAAGCTCAACCAGAACTCCAGCCTGAGACTTATGGCTTTGGACCAGAAGATATGGATCGGCCGATCTTTATCGATTTTGTGTTAGGCCTTGAATATGCCACGCCGCGCCAGATGCTTGATATTTTGCATCGCACCTATTGTTCAACGGTCGGTATTGAATTCATGCATATCTCAGACCCGACCGAAAAATCTTGGCTGCAAGAGCGTATTGAGGGTCCTGATAAAAACATAGAGTTCACCCATGAAGGCAAACGGGCGATTTTAAGTAAGGTGATCCAAGCCGAAACTTTTGAAAAATTCCTCCATAAACGCTTTCCAGGCACTAAAAGGTTTGGTTTAGACGGTGGTGAAGCCCTGATCCCGGCGATGGAGCAAATCATCAAGCGCGGTGGCAATTTGGGTGTTAAAGATATCGTGCTTGGGATGCCCCACCGTGGGCGCTTAAATGTGTTGTCAGCTGTGATGGGCAAGCCCTATCATGTGATCTTTCATGAGTTCCAAGGTGGCTCTGCTACGCCCGATGATGTTGATGGTTCGGGCGATGTTAAATATCATATGGGCGCATCTTCGGATCGCACGTTTGATGGCAATAGTGTGCATTTATCGCTGACACCTAACCCCTCGCACTTGGAAATCGTCAATCCAGTGGTGCTTGGCAAATGCCGTGCGAAAATGATGGCCTATGGACCTGAAAAAGCCGATCAGTTCCGCGCTGTCTTGCCCTTATTGCTCCATGGTGATGCCGCTTTTGCTGGCCAAGGCGTGGTTGCGGAATGCTTTGCCATCTCTGGCGTGCGCGGTCACCGCACCGGTGGTACAGTGCATTTGATCGTCAATAATCAGATTGGATTTACGACCGCGCCGCGTTTCTCGCGCTCCTCACCTTATCCTTCTGACGTCGCTTTGATGGTGGCGGCCCCGATTTTCCACGTCAATGGCGATGATCCAGAAGCGGTGGTGTTTGCCGCAAAGGTCGCCACCGAATACCGGCAGAAATTTGCTAAGGATGTCGTGATCGACATCTTCTGCTACCGCCGCTTTGGTCATAATGAGGGCGATGATCCCACCATGACCAATCCAATCATGTATGCCAAAATCAAGAACCAAAAGCCAACGCGTGAACTTTATTCGGCGCGCCTGATCGAAGAAGGCGTGATCAGTGCAAGAGAAGTGGATACTCAAATCAAAGAATTTGAAGAATTTCTTGAACGGGAATTTGAAGCCGCAAAAACCTATAAGCCCAATAAGGCCGATTGGCTCGATGGGGTTTGGTCCGGCCTTGGCTTGCCAGAGGGGGATGATCGGCGCGGTGATACCAATCTCTCAATTGAAAAACTCAAAGAATTAGGCCAGAAAATCACCGCCATTCCGCCGGATTTTGCGATCCATAAAACAGTTGAACGTGTCGTGTTAGCGCGCCAAAAAATGGTTGAGACCGGCGAAAACGTGGATTGGGCCTTGGGTGAGCATTTGGCGTTTGCGTCTTTGTTGGACGAGAAATTCCCAGTACGTCTATCCGGCCAGGATTCGTGTCGCGGCACGTTTTCCCATCGCCATAGCCACTTCATCGACCAAGTAACCGAGCAGCGCTATACGCCCCTCAATAATATCGGCGCCCATCAAGCCGCTTATGAAGTGATCGACAGCGCTTTATCCGAAGAGGCGGTATTGGGCTATGAATATGGCTATTCGCTTTCGGCTCCCAACAGCCTCACCTTATGGGAAGGCCAGTTCGGCGATTTCGTGAATGGCGCTCAAGTCGTGATCGATCAATTCATCAGTTCGGGTGAGCGTAAATGGCTGCGTATGAGTGGCTTGGTGATGCTGTTGCCCCATGGTTATGAAGGCCAAGGGCCGGAGCATTCATCCGCCCGTTTAGAGCGATTTTTACAATTGTGCGCGGAAGACAATATGCAGGTGGTCAATTGCACGACGCCCGCCAATTACTTCCATGTGCTGCGCCGCCAAATTCACCGCCAATTCCGCAAACCCTTGATCGTGATGTCGCCTAAGTCCTTATTGCGTCACAAGCGCTGCGTATCGACATTGGCAGAAATGGGGCCAGGTTCTTCGTTCCACCGGATACTTTGGGACGATGCACATTTTCGCCCTGAAACGACCTCGGTGACTATTCAGCCCGATGCTGAGATTAAGCGCGTCGTTTTATGTTCAGGCAAAGTCTATTATGATTTGTTTGAAGAGCGCGAAAAGCGTGGATTGAACGATGTGGTGCTGTTGCGCGTTGAACAGCTTTATCCTTTCCCAGCAAAGTCCATGATCACCGAATTGAGCCGCTTTAAAAATGCCGATGTGGTTTGGTGCCAAGAAGAGCCCAAAAACATGGGCGCTTGGCAATTTATGGAACCCAATATCGAATGGGTGCTGGGTAAGGTCAAAGGCAAGGTTAAGCGCGCCGTCTATGTCGGTCGCCCGGCTTCGGCCTCCACCGCTGTGGGCCTGATGAAAAAGCACGTCCATGAGCTTGAGACGTTCCTAAACGAGGCCATGACTTACTGATACACAACCCTTTGGGCCTCTTGCCCTCTTGATTTCTAACACTCCGCTGGAGGTTTTATGCTTGATATCGTCGTGCCCGTGATGGGTGAATCCGTTGCTGAAGGCTCTATTGGCACTTGGTCGAAAAAAGCTGGCGATGCCGTCAAAAAAGACGAGCTGTTGGTGGAAATTGAGACCGATAAGGTCGCCCTTGAAGTGGTGGCCCCGGCTGACGGCGTCTTAGCGGAAATTCTGGCCACAAATGGAACAACTGTAACCCCCGGCATGGTGATCGGCCGCGTTGAAGCCGGAGCCAGCGCTTCGCCAAAAGCGAGCACTCCTGCGCCCGTTGCAGCTCCAGTTGTAGCACCAGCGCCCGTTGCGCCACCCGCTGCACCCCAAGCAGCCCACGATCCCATGCCATCGGCGGCGCGTGCGCTTGAAACAGCGGGCCTATCGGCGGCTTCTGTGGCTGGCACTGGCAAAGACGGCCGCATCACCAAAAATGACGCATTGAGTGCCATAGCGGCACTGGCATCGGCCCCAGCGCCTGTCGTTTCTGCCTCTTCTGCCCCACGCGCCCTAGGGCCGCGCGAAGAGCGGGTGAAGATGACGCGTCTGCGCCAAACCATCGCCCGGCGCTTAAAAGATGCGCAAAACACCGCCGCCATGCTGACCACCTTTAACGAGGTCGACATGACCAACGTCATGGCGGTGCGTAACAGCTACAAGGATATCTTTGAGAAAAAGCACGCGACCAAGCTGGGTTTTATGAGCTTTTTTGTCAAAGCCTGCGTGGTGGCCCTCAAAGATGTGCCTGCTGTCAATGCCGAGATTGATGGCACCGATATCATTTATAAGAATTACTATGATTTGGGCGTCGCAGTTGGCACCGACAAAGGCTTGGTTGTACCCGTGCTTCGCCAAGCCGAGCAGTTGAGCTTGGCAGGGATTGAAAAGGCCATTGCCGAGCTTGGAAAAAAGGCGCGCGATGGCGCACTTTCGATTGAGGATATGCAGGGCGGTACCTTCACCATATCCAATGGCGGGGTTTATGGCTCCTTACTGTCAACGCCGATCTTGAATGCCCCTCAATCGGGCATTTTGGGCATGCATAAAATCCAAGACCGTCCGATGGTTGTCGGCGGGCAAATCGTAGTGCGGCCTATGATGTATCTCGCTCTGTCCTATGACCACCGCATCGTTGACGGCAAAGAGGCTGTGACCTTTCTCGTTCGGGTCAAGGAATGTTTGGAAGACCCCGAACGCATGCTGTTGGAAATCTAAGCAACGCAGGAGCCGTGATTTAACCATGGATTTTGCCCCTATGCAGACCCTCGCTGGGATCGTCGTTTTTTTATATGCTGTGTCGAGCATTTTGGGCTTATGGCTGTCAGCCTATGTCCAAGATGCCTTGGCTAACGGGCGCCCTTTGCCAGAGCCGCTGCATGATACGCCCAAGCATCATCTTGATTTGATGGTTAATTATGGTTCGGGCTTGCGCTCTCTTGCCTGGCGGATTTCGATTGCGGCTTTGGTTACCTGTTTGATCGCCTTAGCGTTTTCCAATGCTTTAGCCTTTTGGGCCTTGGGGATCGCGCTGGGCATTGACGCGCTCTTATTCATCACGTGCAAAAACATCGGGCCGATCATGACCCAAACCAGCCCGAAAGAGCGTCTGTTTGACGTCCTACAAGGTGTCGCCCTTTTGGTATGTTTCACCCTTTTATTCTGGCTGACCCTGAGCCAAGTTTTGGTATAGCCTGCATGCCCGCCAAAACACATCCAACATGAACACAATTCGTAGCGATGGCCCTTTAACACCGATAAGAGCTATCCAAGACATCGACCCAATTAGGAGCAAGCATTATGGCCGACAGTTTTGACGTGATCATCATCGGGGGTGGCCCTGGTGGCTATAATTGCGCCATTCGCGCTGCTCAACTTGGCCTGAAAACCGCGATTGTGGAAAAGCGTGGCCGCCTAGGCGGCACCTGCCTCAATGTGGGCTGCATTCCCTCAAAAGCTTTGTTGCATGCCTCAGAAGCCTATGAAGCCGCGACCCATCATTTTGCCGATATGGGCATTGATGTGAAGAGTGTCTCGCTCAATCTACCTAAAATGCTGGCGCAAAAGGACGAGGCGGTTGATGGCCTAACCAAGGGCGTTGAGTTCTTGATGAAAAAAAACAAGATCACCTATTTGGTTGGAACCGGTGCGATTACAGGCCCAGGTGCTGTTTCGGTCACCGACGCGGACGGTAAAGTCACGAGCCTGCTCACCAAAAATATCGTGATCGCAACAGGGTCAGACGTAATGTCATTGCCCGGCGTTACTTTGGATGAAGAGCGGATTGTATCCTCCACCGGCGCGCTTAAGCTTTCGAGCGTGCCTAAAAAGATGATCGTGATTGGCGGGGGCTATATCGGCCTTGAGATGGGCTCGGTTTGGCGCAGGCTGGGTGCGCACGTCACTGTAGTTGAGTTTTTGGACCGCATCACCCCTACCATGGACGGCGAAGTATCCACCCAGTTCTTGAAGCTTCTCAAGAAGCAAGGCATCGTATTTGAACTGGGCACGAAAGTGACCAAGGTTGAGAAAGTCGGCAAAGGCGTTAAGCTGGAGGTTGAGCCCGCAGCAGGCGGGCCAGCGCGGACTTTAGAAGCCGATGTGGTTTTGATCTCGATTGGCCGCAAGCCTTATACGGAGGGCTTGGGTCTTGAGACGGTGGGCATTACGACCGATGCACGCGGCTTTATTCCTGCACAACATTGGGCGACTTCAGCACCGGGTGTTTATGTGATTGGCGATGTCACCTTTGGGCCGATGTTGGCGCATAAGGCTGAAGAAGAAGGGGCCGCTGTAGCCGAGATCATAGCTGGCAAGTCTGGCCATGTGAATTTTGACGTGATCCCTGGCGTGGTTTATACCAATCCGGAAGTCGCCAGTGTCGGTAAAACCGAAGAAGAGCTCAAGGCCACAGGCACGCCTTATAAGGTCGGCAAATTCCCCTTCATGGCCAATAGCCGCGCACGCACCAATCATGAGACCGACGGCTTTGTCAAAATCCTCGAGCATAGCGAAACCCGCAAGATACTGGGCGTCCATATGATCGGTGTCGGCGTTGGCGAAATGATCGGTGAAGCCTGTCTGGCGATGGAATTTGGGGCGTCTGCGGAAGACATTGCACGCACATGTCACGCCCACCCAACCATGTCAGAAGCCCTGCGGGAGGCTGGTAAAGCCGTCGATGGTTGGGTGATGCAACTATAGAAAGAATGAACTCTATTTTAAGGGGTCACATAGAGATGAACAAAAGCATGTGGACGTTTTCCCAATAAGTTCAGCGCATCTGGCGGAAAAAACACAAGTCACACCCGCCAGATAGATAAAGCACCTTACCACTTCTTTGATCGACCAAACTAATCCAAAACGACAGGCGTTCTATTATGCTTGACAGCAGCTAACCCTATTTGGCGCAAATCGACAGGCCTGATCATCCCTTCCTTAACCGATCCAATTTAAGTTAAGGATATGAATAATTTGTCATTTACCATAGAGGACTTACCTGATTGTGCGATTGTGGCGGGTGCCAATGGTCGCGTGTTGGTTGCCAATCAAAATGCACTTCATCGCTTTGGGTCCATGGCGTTGAAAGGCGAGATAGCGCCTTGGTTTGATCTACGTTCTGGCTGGCATGTTGAAAAACGTGCCGATGGCATTCAGCTTGGGATTTTTAGGCCCGATGATGATGAGACTGCCCGCGGCAGGACCATGTTGTTTGCAACCCTAAGCCATGAGATACGTACTCCCTTGAATGGCATTTTGGGCATGGCTGGTCTTTTATCGATGAGTGAATTGACGAGCGCTCAACGCTCTTGGTTGAACGCAGTTACAGATTCTGGTCAGCATTTATTGGGGCTATTGAACGATATATTGGACTATGCGAAGCTTGAAAGTGGCAAGATTGAGCTTGAATCCCTCATATTCAATCCCGCCAACATGCTTCAATCGGTGGCTGAACTTTGTTCGCCGCGAGCGCATGAAAAGAAACTTGAAATTGCGACTTTTGTTGCTGCCGATGTGCCCCTTGAAGTGATGGGGGATGATGGTCGTTTACGACAAATCATGTTAAACTTAACGTCCAATGCCGTAAAATTTACCCATAGTGGCGGGATTGTTTTGCGACTTGAATGCGCCGGAAAGAACCGGCTTCGCTTTAGCGTCGAAGATTCAGGGATTGGCATCCCGACCGACAAACTTGACCATGTATTTGAAGAGTTTCAACAAGCCGATTCTTCCCATACCCGTCGCTTTGGCGGTACCGGCCTAGGATTGGCCATTGTCAAAAAACTGACCATCGCGTTGGGGGGATCAGTACATGTTCGCAATCGCGACTGTGGCGGATGCGTGTTTTGGATCGATATGCCGCTCGATACCATTACCCCAGCACCGGCGCGTTCCTATAAACTGCGAGGCAAGACGATAGCTATTCAAAGTACATCCCATCTCATGGTGGATGTAATCAGACTGGCGCTACAAAATGAAGGCGCTGAAGTTAAACTGGTCACACGTCCCAGCCAAGCCAAACGTGCCTGTGTTATCTTGTTGGACCACCATGACAACCAGTTGGAAATCACAGACTGGCTCAAACAGCCAAGCCCTGTGATTGCGCTGATCCCGCAGGAGCGTCGCGATCTGATTGACGATTACCGTGCCAAAGGTGCTATCGGCTATCTTATAAAACCTTTGCGTGCCGCCTCATTAATTGAGCGTGTGGCCTTAGCTGCCGGCGAAGGCATCGATACACGCCCTGTTTTAGCCAATGATGAGCGCGCCGATACCACCCCGCTTGCGATCGGGGTGCGGGTGTTGTTAGCTGATGATAATCCAATCAATGCCCTCTTGGCCAAATCACTCTTGATGCGCAATGGCTGCCATGTGATGGCGGTGGGTGATGGTGCAGAGGCGGTCGCTGCCTTGCAAGATGCCCCTTATGATTTGGTATTGATGGATGTCCATATGCCCGTGATGGATGGCCTTGAAGCTACCAAGGCGTTACGCGCTTTAGGTGGCCGCTTTGCGCAGACCCCCATTATTGCTTTAACCGCTGCCGCCATGGAAGAAGATCGCCGGGCATGTAAACAAGCAGGTATGGATGATTTTATCAGCAAGCCGCTTGATCCTGCGATGTTGTCTTCTGTGTTAGAGCGCTGGACGAACAGCCCCAGACAGGCCACCTTCGCCGCTTGATTCAGGATAGCCTCGCTGTCCTGATGCGAAGAGGACGCGATGACGGATACAACAAACTCCACAAATGTTTCCGAGTTGGGGGCTGATGCCCGCGTTGGAATTGGTGCTTTTTTTGAGCGTCCGTCGTTGGTGATGTTTGGTTTAGGTTTTGCTGCGGGTATGCCCAACCAATTAGCTGGCTTAGCCTTAGCCATTTGGTTACGCGAAGCGGGGGCTTCTTTGGCCTTGATCGGCCTGATGGGCTTGGCGACTTTGGCTTATGCGCTGAAGTTTTTATGGGCTCCCCTAGTTGATCGGATCGCATTACCGTTTCTAGATAAAGCGTTGGGGCGACGTCGCGGGTGGATGATCCTAATGCAGGCCATTGTGGTGGTTGGTCTTTTAGCCATGGCTACGCGTGATCCCGCCTTGGCCTTTACCCCTGATGGGGACGCCACCGCCGCCTTTATTCCTTTTGCAGGCTTTGCTGTCTTGATTGCATTTGCTGGGGCAACCCAAGACATTGCGATTGATGCGTGGCGCATTGAGGTTACCCCTGATGCCAGCCGACTGGGCGTATTGGCAGCGACTTATCAATGGGGCTACCGAGTCGCTATTTTATTGTCGGGGGCTTTGCCGCTCTTTGTTGCCCAAGCCTTCAATGGCGATACTTACGGCTGGAAGGGCTGGGCCATCGCTTATGTGGCGATGGCGGGCTTTATGATTTTGGCGATCCTATCGACGCTATGGGCCCCGCGTGAGCAAGTGACTTCAGCCCTGCGTTGGGAAGCACCAGCTGACGTGGTTGATCGTGGCATTGTGGATAAGCTTGAATGGCTATTGCGGCTTTGCTTGATGGGGACTGCGGCTTGTGTGCTGGCTGTTGGCCTTGCGGGCAAGGCAGAGCCTTTGGCTTGGTTGGTTGGCTGGCTTTATGGTGGGACCGCACAAATGAGTGCGGCGCTTGCTGCCAAGCCTTGGGGGGTTTGGCAACAGGTTGGCTATGCGCTTTTGGGGCTCAGCCTCGTCGTCGTGGCGTGCCTGCAAATCCCCGGTATCCAGACCCGGCCTGGTGCCTATTTTAAAGCTGCTCTTGGCGAGCCAATGGCTGATTTTTTTAGCCGCTACAAGGATTTGGCCAGCGTCATACTTGTTTTCATCTGCGTGTACCGGATCGCTGACTTCGTGCTCAACATAACTTCCACCATGTATCTGGATGCGGGCTTCTCCAAGGATTCCATCGCCTTTGCCCAGAAATTCTTTGGGGCCGCCATGAGCGCGTTAGGGGCCGGGCTTAGCGGTTATCTCGTACTCAAGTTTGGCTTGTTTCGCTGCCTTGTGGTGGGTGCGTTTTTACAGCCTATTTCAAATCTCGCCTTTATTGCAATCACACTGACTGGCGCAAATGAGCCTGCCCTTTATATTGCCATTGGCATTGATAATCTTTCGGGCATGTTCGCAGGCACCTGCTTGATCATGTATATGTCCATGCTGACCAAGGAGGGATTTACCGCCACCCAATATGCGGTTTTTTCATCCCTCTATGCGCTGCCAGGCAAAATCATCACGGCCCTTTCTGGGCGGATTGTCGAAGGGGCAGCGCTTGCAAGTGAGGCAGGTTGGCTTGTTAGTCTTAGGCCTTGGTTTAGCCGCTTACCCGCGGAAGCTTTTGTGGCAGGTGGTGCGAAACTGGGCGTATCTGGACAAGCTTTAGCAGCGGGCTATACTGCCTTTTTTGTGTATAGTTCGCTGATAGGCATTTTGGGGATCGCAATGGCACTGGTCATTTCGCGGGGACCAGCGCGGGTGATATTGGAACAAGAAAAGCGTGACGAGACAGAAACGGCCTAATCAGGCCATATACTTGCTATTTGCTACCTCTTCTTGATCACGAACCAGGCGCACAATAAAATCGGTTCCCTTGGGCCCGGTATCGTTCAAGATTATATCGCCGCCATTAAGGCGCGCCAGCTCCAATGAAATGGCAAGCCCAAGACCGGCTCCACCTTTTAGGCCACTCCCGGCAAACGGGGTAAACAAATGCTCTTGCACCCGCTTGGGCAAGCCTGGTCCAGTATCAATGATGTGCAAATCAATCTGGCTATGCTTCACTTTGACGCTGGCGCGCACGCTTCCCGCTTGACCAGAAGCAATAATGGCTTGGGCTGCATTACGGATCAAATTGGTCAAAATCCGGTGCAGATGCTCCGCATCGATTTCAACTTCCAAATCATTGGCTACATCATGGGACCAGCTAACCTTATATTCAGTGAGAGCCTCGTCAGCTGCTTCATCTAATGCGTCAGACAGATAGATAAGCTCGATCTCGGGTGGGCGTTCTTGGGCTTTACCAAATGAGAGCGTGGATTGGGCCAGATTGATGGCGCGTTGTAGCGCGCGCTCTAATCGCGGGGCGGTCGCGCGTACCACTGGATCGTCGACGCTGGATAGCCGCTCACTCACCAGATGGGCGGCTCCCAAGGAATGGCGTAAATCATGGGCGATTTTAGAGACCGCTAAACCCAATTGGGCGAGGCGGTCTTTTTGCAAAAAAGCCGATCTCACAGCCTCCTGCATGGAAGAAAAAGCCACTTCTGCTTGGCCGATTTCATCACTGCGCCCTGTTGGCACAAAGGCGCGACTGGCATCGGTTGGTGCTACACTAAAGCGGGCAATCGCGTGGGTTAGCTTACGCATCGGGCGAATAAATCCATCGATGAGCGCTGCATAAATCAGCGCGCCAATCGTTAAGGACAACGCCAGTATAGAAAAAAGAACTTGCCAAGTCTTGTGCAGCAATGCCTCTTTGAGAGGGGCTTCAGCAACAATCGCTTCCAGCCTGATCGCAGCATTGGTCTGAGGGCGACCAATGATGCGAAGATAGCGGCCATGAGGCGCAGTATAGGTTGCTAATACACCCAAAATTGACGTGCCTATGGTTTGAATTTCGGGCTCAACACGGATGATTGGACCGCGTGGTGGTGCACCTACAATTTCCAATCTTAAGGGAGTTTGCGCTGCTGCATCTTGTGCTGGAGGATTTTGAAGAATAGCAATTGATTGAATATCTGCAGCTCGTATCAGTTCTGAGGATTGCCCCCCCACCAAGCCATCCCGTCTAGGATTGGCAGACGTCAAAGCCACCATTTCGGCAGTTCTTAAGCGGTTCATCAACCAATCATCGCGATAATTGGCCATAGTAGGCACAAATAAAAGCGCCTCGGTCAATAAAATGAACCCCGCGCCGATCATCAAGAGCCTTGCCGTCAGACTTTCTGACAATTTCAGTTCAAGACGCGGGGCACTTGCTGATGGGTTATTCGGAGGCGTTGTGATCGTCACCAAGTCTGTTTGCCCATCTCAAATATTCCAAGTCTGGCCCGTCTAAACGATATTCAGTACAATCCCACTCTAACAGATAGGCCGCAAAGAAAAACCAGTTCAGGCTGAGATTTATGCTTGATTTCAGTTGCTGTTGCGAGTCATTCTCAAATATCAAGTGAGAATGAGTGTCATTATGAAAAAGATTAAGCTTGGCAAATCTGCCAATTTGTTGAGTTTGGGTCTATCGGTGCTGGCCATCCCAACTCACGCCCTTGCGTCTCATGCTACCTCGGTTGAAACTGTGATTGTGATCGGGCCCAAATCTGGCTTACGCACAATTGCGGGCTCTGGCTCGACTGTTGAGCAACAAGATTTACTGCGTGCACGGGTCGTATCGGTGAATGAGGCTTTGCGCCAAGTTCCTGGCATTTATGCCCGCGATGAGGAAGGCTTAGGTCTGCGCCCCAATATCGGTATGCGCGGCCTCTCCCCGACCCGCTCAACCAAAATACTTCTTCTCGAAGATGGCCTGCCGCTAAGCTTTGCGCCCTATGGCGATAATGCGACCTATTACCACCCACCCATCCGCCGCTTTGCACGCATTGAAGTGCTCAAAGGTGCCAGCCAAATCCGTTTTGGTCCCAATACGGTCGGCGGCGTCATCAATTATGTAACCCCGCCTGCCCCTGAGACCTTTCAAGGCCAAGTCGGCTTCGCGTTTGGCAGTGATGGCTATAAGGAAACTGACCTAAATTTGGGTGGGCCCATTGGGGAGATGCGGGCGCTGTTTCATGCCAATGCGACACAATCGGATGGGGTTCGCGATCATCAGGCGCTTAAGATCAACGACCTCTATCTCAAGATTGAACGCTCCTTGGGTGCCACGCACGATTTGACCTTTAGGCTAAGTCGGTATCAAGAAGACAGTCAGATTACCTATTCAGGCCTGACGACAGCTGAATATCTGGCCAATGCGCGACAAAACCCCTTTGTCAACGACGGCTTTAAGGCCATCCGCTATGGCACTTCATTACTGTGGTCATGGACTATCAGCCAAGATGTAATCCTTAAGACTTCAGGGTCTTTTTCGTGGTTCGACCGGGATTGGTGGCGTCAATCCTCCAATTCTGGCCAACGCCCCAATGATGCTTCTGATCCCATATGCTTGGGCATGGCCAACCTGTTGACGACGTGCGGCAATGAAGGGCGGCTGCGTGAGTATCACACCTATGGGCTTGAAACCCGATTAAGCCATAAGGCGGCGCTGGGCGCAGTCCAATTGGAAAGCGAAATGGGCCTACGCTACAGTGATGAGCGGCAAAATCGCCTACAAGTTAACTCAGATACGCCCACGGGGCGAACACCTGGAACCAGCCTAAACGCTGGGGTCCGTGAAAACAATTTGCGCTATGTGCAGGCTTGGTCTGGTTTTTTGACCACCAAAGCAAGCTTAGGGCCGCTCGCCATTTCCCCAGGGGTACGCCTTGAACATATTGACCTTCGACGGGTTAATCGCCTCAATCCATTGGCGCCTGTTCAAGGTAAAGACACAGTCGAAGAAGTGATCCCCGGCATTGGCATCACCTATCGTTTGGGTCCAAAATTCATCGCTTATGCGGGCGGGCATAAAGGGTTCTCACCTCCACGGGTTGAAGATACGATCAATAACACGACCGGTGCCTCCATCAATCTGGATGCTGAAACCAGCACCAATTGGGAAGTTGGATTGCGCGGCGATGTTCGACCGGGCGTCTCAATGGATATCACGTGGTTCTCGATGGATTTTGAAAATCAGATCATTCCAACTTCCGTTGCCGGCGGCGTTGGGGCCACTTTGACCAGCGCAGGCGCGACGTTGCACCAAGGGATTGAAGCCTCCCTACGCGGTTCTTTTGCCGATATGGGTCTGATGGAAGGCGGGCGCGATCTTTATGTGCGTTCGGCGGTGACTTTGGTGGATGAAGCCCGCTTTCAGGGAACACGTTTTTCCAACGTCGCGGGCTTTGGCAGCCGTCCGGTGACTGGCAATCGCCTGCCCTATGCCCCACGCTGGCTGATCAATCTGGCGGTGGGCTATGTCTTTGGCACGGCGGGGGACATGCAGGTGGAATATGTGCGTACAGGGGAAATGTTCACAGATGATCTCAATTCAGTGGCACCAAGTGCCGATGGACAGCGCGGCTTAATCAAAGCGGCGGACAATTGGAATATGACCTTCAATCTGCATCCGCAAAACTGGCCTTTTGGTGCTTATATCGCGATCAAAAATGCCACCGATGCCAGAACGATTGTCGACCGCTCTCGGGGTATCTTGCCCGGTGCGCCCCGGCAGGTGCAAGTTGGGATCACCAAGCCGTTTTGACACATTATGCTCCAATCTTGAGCCAAAACCGTCACCAAGTGCGCTGATCTTATGGGTTTATTCGTAAACTCAACAGCAAGTTTACCAGTCCAGCCATAGATCACCCGTTCAACATCCCCCCCAACTTCCCAACGCTTGGTATGACCAGCTTCACGGCCTTGATCGATGTGCACCAGGGTGAAATCATCCTGAAAGAAAGAAAGCTATCAAGAACAACTTCCCTGATTACAAATACTTCATGACAAACATTTCACGGGTACTACCGCTGTAAATAGTACATCATTACGCACCTGTTGATAGGGGGGGATGTTGAACGGGTGATCTATGGCTGGACTGGTAAACTTGCTGTGCTTGCTAAAGGTAAAATAGATGAGGCTTTAGACCAAGCAGGATTTAATCTGATCGGCGTACCACTTAGTTTTGGCCGTTTCCGCTCCCAATCAGAAAGTGGTGAACGCGTCGGACGCGTAACCATCAAACGCAAAATGGGTAAGCATCAATTCGAAACGGGAGGGGAAATTGCCTTTAATAGCCTTGATTTTGATGGGCAATTTTCACAAGGTGACGGCCAAATCTTTAAAGTCCAACCTTCTGATATCTCCAAAACCCAAGTTGCTGAAAATCGCACCGAAACCTTTATCAGCGATTCTTGGACGCTTACCGATGCTCTTACTTTGGAATCAACTCTAACTGGAGAGTGGTCAAGCATTAAACAGACCGGTGAAGCAGGAAAAACCCGCTCCTTCTTTTATCCCAAACCCCGCATGAAGGCAGCTTGGAAGCCTGATCCCAATTGGACCTATCGCATCGACATAGAAAGGGCAGTTGGACAATTGGACTTTGGTGCCTTTGCTGATTCGGCTTCTGTAGGGGATGGAAACCAAAACAGCGGCAATCCCGAGTTAAGGCCTGAGCAGACTTGGTCCGTCTTATTGGGTGTTGAGCGGCGTTGGGATAAGCGCGGCGTTTTGAATGCTTCTTGGGTGCAAGAAGAGATAGAGGATCAACTTAGTTTGGTTCCACACCATCGGGAAGTGTTGCTTTGGGAAATATCCCGCGCGCGCGCCGCTGGGGATATAATATTTCCATGACTTTGCCTTTGCCAATGCTGTTGGAAGGTCTTGAGATTGAATCGAGTTATCGTTGGCGCGACAGTGAACTCACCGACCCACTCACCGGGGGTGTCCGCCCGCTTTCTGGGGGCAATGGCCGCAATTTTGAAACCAATGTCGTCTATGAATTACCCAAAAAGAAACTGCGGGCTGGAGCATGGTTTTGGCGCGGCAATAATAATAGCGACTTTCGCCCCAACCAGATATTGCATTGGGATACGATTGAAAGCTGGGGCGTATGGGTTGAGCCAGAGCCTTTAACGGCCTGATTTTGGAGTTTGGAGTCGAAGATCCCAATGGAATGACCTTCAACCGCACCCGCACCGATTTTAGTCCCGATCGTCGTTCAGGCAATATCAGCCAAATCCAGTATCGCGAACGATCAAAGGATGGGGTTTGGTACCTAACGCTCAAGGGCAGCCTCTAGACCACCCTCATTTGATCCCCGATGCCAATCGCTTCAGTAGGGGGGAAGCCAATGCCATGGTCACACCTATACCAATCGACCACCAGCCAATGGTGCTAAACACATCAATTGCAGTCATCAGTGCTTTAGCTGGGTCTGTGACTTGACCAGCAACCGTTTCGGTCGCTGTATATTGGGCAATTATACCGCCTAAGAATTGTGCACCAGAACTGCCTAAAAACCAAGTCGCCATCAAGGTTGAGATGAGCTTGGGTGTAGAGAGTTTCGTCATCCAACTCAACCCAACAGGGCTTAGGCACAATTCCCCTGTTGTATGGAATAAATAAGCCAAAGCTAAAAAGATAACGGGCACCCGAGCTTGTTCATTGGCAAATTGGGAGCCCCACACCAAAATCAAAAATCCTAAACCCACTTGCATCAAGGCTAACGCAAACTTCATTGGCGCAGATGGGTCCAAATTGCGTTGCCCCAACTTAACCCATAGCCAAGCAAATGCAGGAGCGAAGATCAAGATAAAGCCTGCATTAAAACTTTGGGTTTGCGGCGCTGTGATGGTCACAAAGCCGGCATTAGGCAAAGCCACATTACCCGCAGTGAACAAGGCCAAGGATGAACCAGCTTGCTCAAAAAGAGTGAAAAACACCACTGAAGCTAAAATCAAGATCAAGGCCAATACCAATCGGCCAGCTTCTTCTTTGCTGCATTGTGTGACCATGTGATAGATGATGTAAACTAATATAGCTACCGATCCTATTGCCAACATTTTGCCGACCATGGCGTTATTTTGCACAAGGACCCAGATCAGCGGGATCGAAATCAAGGCAGCAACATAAATGGCCATTTCTAAATTGATCGGTCCTAAAATTTTTTGCTTCAAGGCTTCGGGATTGGGGGGCTCACCCTTGCCTTCTAAGCTGTCTTTGCCGCGCACAAAGGCGATATAGCCTACCAACATGCCAACCCCAGCAAGCCCAAAACCAGCCCACCAGCCAACAACAGTTCCCAATGCGCCACATAAAATAGCTGCCCAAAAGGCACCCAAATTGATGCCGTAGTAATAAAGGGTAAAGCCAGGATCGCGCCTTGGATCGCCTTGAGGATATAATTGGCCGACGATAGAGGAGATGTTGGGCTTTAAAAACCCAACCCCTAAAATGATCAAGGATAAAGCGACGTAGAAAATCGCTTGGAACGGGCCTTCAGCTTTGACTTTCTCCAGCTTATAACTGCCTTTCGGCAAAAAAGCAGGCAAAGGGGCATTGGCGGGAATATTTTTAATCTCAATCCCTTTTTCAGAAGCGCTATAGGCATAAGCGGCATCGCCAATTTTAAGCTTGGCTACATAAAGCTCATTGCGCCCTTCTGCCACAAACTGGTAAGTTGCGCCCTGATAACTCAAAGTCTGGGTGGTAGGCTTTCCTTCCAATCCCATAGCGAAATGCCCAGCAACCAATGCAATGGCACCAAAGGCAATGGCTTTACGTGTGCCTAAAAACCGATCAGCTAGGACGCCGCCAAGCAAGGGTGCCAGATAGACCAAGGTGGTATAAGAAGAAAAGGTTTTTTGCGCGTCAGCTTGATCAAACAAAAAATGCTGCACCAGATAAACGGTCAACAAGCCGCGCATACCGTAATAAGAAAACCGTTCCCACATCTCGGCAAAAAATAAGACCTTTAGACCTTTGGGGTGATGGTGCATTTCCTTGGCGACGGGGTAAATCGTGACCAAGGTTACCAATAGGCCGCCCGCAAACACAATGTTCCAAATGACACCCCAAATATCAGTCATCTCATTCCTCTCCTACGGCCAATTTGACCCAATTTGTCTTATCCATTGTTAGCTGCAAGGTAAGCGCGCGCACATGATCACGGGATCGCGATCAGAGCAAGGGACCTTAAGCAATTGGCAAAGCACGTCTATCAGTCACCTTAAACATGGTAACAAGCCTTAACTGGCTTCATTCTGGATCATGAGATGGGCATGCAAATCCAAGTCTCCACCCAGTTTGTCACCCACAGAGAGGTCATGTAAGCGGGCGTAGACGCCGCCTTTAGTGACAAGAGACATATGGGTTCCTTGTTCAACAATGCGTCCGGCCTCAAACACCAAAATCCTATCCGCCCCCCGCACAGTCGATAAACGGTGTGCGATCAGAATCGTAGTCTTGCCCTTTGTGAGGGCCTTCATAGCATCCTGCACATCTCGCTCAGTTTGTGTGTCGAGCGATGATGTGGCTTCATCTAGGATCAAAATATGGGCATCAGCGAGAAAGGCACGCGCAAGTGCAACGCGTTGGCGTTCACCACCCGACAACTTGATACCCCGTTCCCCGACAAGAGTTTCTATGCCCTTTGGCAGGCGGGCGATAAAGTCTAGTGCGCGTGCATCACGGATCGCCGCTTCGACCTCTGCCACACCCGCATCTGGACGGGCATAGGTGATGTTCTCGTGCAGACTTCGGTGGAATAAGGCAGGGTCCTGTGGCACCAAAGCGATTGCACGGCGCAAACAGTCTTGGCGCACAGATCGGACGTCCTGCCCATCAATACGAATAGCGCCAGATTGCACATCATAAAGTCGTTGCAAGAGCTTGACGAATGTGGATTTGCCCGACCCTGTTTGACCAACCAAGGCCACGGTTTCACCCGGTTTGATGGTTAAAGTGAAATCTTCATAAAGCGGCGTACTCTGCCCACGATAGGCAAATGTAACCTTGTCAAACACGATCTCTCCAGGACCTTTTACGAAACGGGTAGCATCGGGTGCATCGGCAACATCTTCGACTTCTAGACTATAGGCCACTGCATCTTCTATGTCGGCAAAGCCGCGTTGTATTTGCTGAACGGTTTCGCCCAAATCGCGAAGATAGCTTGCGATCAAAAAATAACTTGTCAATGCAAAGGTGGCATCACCTGCACTGGCCCGGCCATCGTGCCATTCCATCAAAACCAAACCTAATAGACCAACTTGCAAAGCCCATAAGATTGCATTGGATAATGCCCAGCCGTCAACATAACGCAACCAGGTGATGGTGACGAGTTTGCGCCATGTTTCAACAACTTCTCTAAAGCGCGCCTCCTCGCGAACCTCCGCACCAAAGGCTTTAACGGTCGCATTGGCTGACACGGCATCGGCTAAAGAAGCACCAATAGCGGTATCGGCTGAATTCGACTTTTCATTGGCGGCTTGAATGTAAAAGTGCGCCATCAAAATGCTAGCGACGATATAGAAAAGGATGGTTGCCCCTACATAGAGGCCTACCACGGGCCAATGCGTCAGCATGATCCCTGTCAAACCTATCAGAACAATGGTGGCCGGGAGAATGTACCATAGAAAATTGTCGGACAAAGTGTCATAAGCCCACATGGCTCGGCTGACGCGTCGTACGGTCGCCCCAGCAAAATTGTCACTGTGCCATTGGCTCGAAAAGCGCTGCACATCCTTAAAGCTGGCCTGCGTGATATTGGCCATATTGCGTGCGGCAAACAGAGTCCAAACCCGCACCAAAATGTTGCGCAGAATGAAGATGCCCGCAGCGAGCACCGCAAACAAACCAAAGAATTCAAATGCGATGGGTGCTGCTTTGGGGCCTTCCGTCAAGATCTCGACAATGCGGCCTGAAATCACAGGAAGCGCAAGTTCGCACGCCGTGGCGAGAATCATCAGCGCGAATATGGTAAGACATTTGCCGGGTTGACTGATCCAATGCCGCCATAGATAAAGCATCATTTGGCCGATATGGGCCTTTTGCTGACGCGTTGAGGCATTGTCGTCATCAAAAAAGTCAGACATAGGTCACAGAATGCTTTAATCAGCCGCACAAAAAAATAGGTAAGATTTGGTGTGCGGGGTGATGAACAAATTCGAGCAAGGCAAGTTAGCGGCCTAGCATGAAGGATAAAGTGGATAGCAAATGTGTTGGCTCACATGTTAGAGACATATTGGTTTTGATTGGGCTTGGGTTGATTGAACCCGACGTGATTGTGCATAATCCGTAATCACGCCCGCCATATTGTCGTAATACATTGTCGTAATTCATAGGGAGATTTCATGATATGAGGTTGTGGTTAATCGCCGATCGGCAAGGGGGAGTAAAGCCTCCTGAGACCAAAGTCGCTTTTCTTGGCTTTCTTGCTAGAAAACTGTTGCGCGATGGCCACAAACGGACAGAACACTGATTACAATGCAATTCGACACCATTCAAGACTGGCCAAAGCCGCAAGTCCATGTCGCGGAACGATATCTGATCATCAACCAATTGAGATAGTTAGATTTAGCACAGCCCTGCATGGCTCCGCATGGCAAAAGAACCTAAAATTCAAAAAGCTTGAATACATTTTCCAGTAGCCTCAAGGTGAGGTCATTGAGCGATGATGGTCGGATTGCTTGTTTGGGTATCCGGTGCGCTGTGCTTTTGCTCCGCATTCTTGTGGCTAAAACCCACCAATCAAGCTGTGTATTTATTTGCCATGTAGCTTTACGGCTTGTTGAAGACCTTAAATCATTCCCAGATTTGTGAGTGCGCCCTTTGTGTTTGGCAGGACCTTTGGCTTGGCATGCCCTGAACATCATAAGCTTAGTCTACAAATGATATTTTTGGACCGGGTTTCAGCTTTTGGTTGACCAAGCCGTCATATATATGGGCAGCAATGGATAGAAAGGCGGAACTCGTTGGGCTTGCCGGTGCATGATGCACATAAGCTACCCCCACATCACCACTCTCTCTTAGACCTTGCTCCAGCGCGATTTCACCTAAAAAAGGTAGTCCAAGTGCCTCTGCCGTACGTTTCGCGCCCCCTTCCCCAAATAGATGTAATTTACTGCCATCCTGCTGCATCAACCAGGCCATATTCTCAATTACACCCAAAATAGGTACATGGGTCTTTGCGAACATTGCTGCCCCCCTACGTACATCGGCCAAGGCCACTTCTTGGGGTGTTGACACGATTACCGCACCATCAAGTGGCACGCGCTGAGCTAAAGCTAGCTGCGCATCACCGGTTCCAGGTGGCGTGTCTAGGAGCAAAAGATCAAGCGGATCCAATAGCGTGCCCCAAGTAACATCCTCCAATAACTGCTTGATGGCGCTGGTGACAATGGGCCCACGCCAGATCATAGGCGCATCGCCATCCACCAAATAGCCGATCGACATGGTTTTAAGGCCATGCGCCATAACAGGCAGCAGTCTCTTATCTGCGCCAATCTCAGGCTCGCTGGATTGGGTACCCAACATGGTGGGGATAGAGGGACCGTAAATATCAAGGTCCAAGAGCCCAACTTTTATTCCCAAGACTTGAAAGGCCGCAGCCAGATTGACCGCAACAGTCGATTTACCGACCCCGCCCTTGGCAGATGCCACAGCGACAATCCGTGTAATGCCAGGGATACCAGCTTTGATAGGGACCGAAACGGCGCGGGTCTGGTCTAAAGCGGCCTCATTCAGATGCACACCTTTGCGCACGCGCTGAATGCTTGATGGGGGGGATGGAATGCTCGCATTATCTTGATGGGCGGTGCGTACAATTGTGACCTTACCCACCCCTGAAAGCTGCTTAACAGCCGTTGCGGCTTCTTGTTGCCAGCGCTCAGCTGCACTTTCTTGACCCTTTGGCACAGCAATCGTGACAAGAATATCACCGGTCTTGGTGACCCTGACATACTCAATAAGTCCTGCATGAACAATACTTTGGCTATTTGGCCCGCGGATTGTATCGAGAATTCTCAACACATCCTCACGTTTGAGTGATCGTTTGATTCCAAACACCTGCTTGATCCCTATCGCTGAGCACGCACATAAGGGAGTGTAACGTCCGCTTGCAAGGGCCTGGCATGTGCCATTCCAACGTAACGCGGCATTTATATGGATAGAGATCTTTATGCCTTGGAACGACAAATCGACTGGCGGTGGTGGTGGCCCATGGGGTCCCAATGGTGGATCGAATGGTAATCAACAGGGCAGAGGCTCCGGCCCGCGCAATCCGTCGCATAACCCTTGGGGAGGCGGAAACCAACCTGGACGTCGACCCGGTGGCAGCTCAGAGGGTAGCAATTTAGACGATTTAGCCAAACGAGTTGAAGACAGCTTAAAGAGCGTCTTGGGTGGCGGCGGGCATAAAGGTCGTGGAAGCGATGGCGGCAAGCCAATTCATTTTGATCGACGTAGCATAGGTGCCGTCGCTTTAGTGGCCCTATTGGGCTGGGGTGCTACAGGCATTTATGTGGTAGATGCCGGTCAAGAAGCGGTTATCCAGCGTTTTGGTAAATATGTGCGCACAGTGGAACGCGGTTTACAATTCCATCTACCTGCCCCGATTGAGACCCGCAAGATTGTTGACGTACAAAATGCGCGCTCTTTGATCGTGGGTGGCGGAGCGGGTGCTGGCCCAAATGATGGCTTGATGCTAACTGGGGATGAAAATATAGTCGATGTTGGGTTTCAAGTCATCTGGCGTGTTGAAAATGCGCGTGACTTTTTGTTTCAAGTCGCCCATGGCCCCGATGGCCGTGGCTCTGCAGAG
The DNA here is from genome assembly GCF_030158815.1 of Candidatus Phycosocius spiralis. Classification (GTDB taxonomy): domain Bacteria; phylum Pseudomonadota; class Alphaproteobacteria; order Caulobacterales; family Aquidulcibacteraceae; genus Aquidulcibacter; species Aquidulcibacter spiralis. Next base: position 53,913 of record NZ_BPFZ01000006.1, on the reverse strand, counting down.
GAAACCGTACGTGCTGTTGCTGAAGCGGCTATTCGCGAAGTGGTCGGGCGCTCCCAGCGCGAGCAAGTGCTGTCTACCGGGCGGGCGCAAGTGGAAATTCAAACCCGTGACCTGATTCAACGAACTTTGAACGCCTATAAAACTGGGATTCGTATCACCCAAGTCAATTTAAGCAAGGCAGAACCACCCGCCGCTGTTATTGATGCCTTTCGCGAAGTTGCCGCCGCCAGCCAAGAGGCTGAGACCAAAATCAACCAAGCCCGTTCTTACCAAAATGCGGTCGTTCCTCAAGCCCAAGGGGAGGCAGCGCGCTTTAACCAATTGTACCAAGAGTATAAATTGGCCCCAGACGTGACCCGTCAACGCCTCTATTTAGAAACGATGGAACGGGTCTATGAGCGCGCAAATAAGGTTGTCCTCGACCCTGGCAAGGGTGCCAGCCCGATGGTGGTGCTCCCCCCTGATCTCCTTAAAGGTGCGACTGGCGGGTCCGTCACACCGCCTGCACCTGCTGCCCAATCTGCTAATCCACAAGGAGTGATCCGATGAGCTCGCGTAGCCTTACTGTGTTCGGTGGCATGGCCATAACTGCCCTGATCATGGCCAATGCCTCCTTTTTTACCGTCAGTGAGACCCAGCAGGCAATTACCTTCCAGTTTGGGGAGCCTCAAAACTTTTTCAATACCGATGGTACGGATCCTGGCCTTAAAGTTATGATCCCATTTGTACAGCAGCGCGAAATCTATGATCGTCGGATTTTGGATTTAGCACCTTCAGGCAAAAGCGAAGTTGTCACAGCCGACCAGGAACGCCTTGAAGTGGATAGTTTTGCACGCTGGCGCATCATCAATCCACTGCGCTTTTACCAAGCTGTGCGGACTGAGGATCGCGCACGGGACCGCTTAACCGGTCTTTTGGAAGCCTCATTACGCCGCGTATTAGGTTCGGCACAATCTACCGATATCATTTCAGGGCGAAGATCTGCCCTGATGGCATCGATTCGTTCAGAAATGAACCGCGAAGCGCGCACCTTTGGGATTGAAGTGGTCGATGTAAAAATCCGCGCCGCCGATTTACCCCCCGCCAACCAAGAGCGTGTGTTTGAGCGCATGCGTTCTGAACGCCAACAAGCGGCCGCCAGTGTACGCGCGGCTGGCGACCGCCAAGCCCAAGAAATTCGTGGTGGTGCTGATCGGGAACGGGCCAAGATTATTGCCGATAGCTATAATCAAGACCCCGGATTTGCTGCTTTTTATCGCTCAATGCAGGCTTATGAGCGCGCTCTCCCAACAGGTACCACCATTGTCACCAGCCCAGACAGTGACTTCTTTCGCTTCTTCAAGAACCGCAGTGGCACACCGGGGGGTGGATAGAGACACTCACCTTGCTGGAACAATCAAACCGTTACACTCTGAGTTTGTCATGAGACGGCCGCTTCACGCACTAGGAATGGATCGCGATTGACAATCTGTTAGGGTCAAGCTGCGCGGACACGTTGCAGAAATTCTTGGGTTTCTTGATCAAGTTTGGCGGCTTGCAGGGATAATTCGCGGCTGGCGGCCAAGACTTCCCCTGCAGCTGCCCCAGTTTCTCCAGCGGTTTCGGTGACGCGCGAGACGTCTGATGCAACCGATTGCGATGCTGTGGCAACTTGGGAAATGGAGCTGGCAATCTCCGCTGTTATCGTAGCTTGCATGTCAACGGATTGGCCGATCATGCCTGCGTTTTGATTAATACTGGTGATCACCGCTTCAATCCTAGACATGGCGCCCACTGCCCCATCTACTGCATCCTGAATGGCACCGATTTGGGCCGCAATATCTTCGGTTGCTGTACCGGTTTGGGTTGCAAGATTTTTTACTTCTTGGGCCACGATGGCAAAACCGCGTCCAGCTTCGCCAGCACGCGCGGCTTCGATGGTGGCATTAAGTGCCAATAGATTGGTCTGATCTGCAATCCCTTTGATGAGCTCAACTACTTCACCTATGCGGCGGGCCGAGCTGGCCAACTCACCCACGGCCCCTTGCGCCTCACCACTCAACCGTACAGCCTCGATAGCAACTTGGCTTGCTTCCCCGACATTAGACTGAATGGTCGAGATGGAACTGGTGAGACTTTCGGCAGAATCAGCTGCGGTTGATGCGCTGAGCGTGCTTTCTTCGGCGGCGGCGGCCACGCTTGAAGCCATCTTATTGGTGCGATCAGCTGCCGCTGTCATGGCTTGGGCGGTTGATTCGAGTTGTGTGGAGGCCGCTGCAACCGTTCGCAGCATTTCACTTGCCACCTGCTCATAGGCTTGGGTTGCTTGGGCAATGGCTTCAGCGCGCTTCATTTGCACAAAGCTTTCTTGACTGGATACAGCTTCCATTGTGATACGTTCGATTGCATTCTGCCGAAATGTTTCTAAAGCCCCAGCCATAGCACCTAGCTCATCCCTGCGTTCACGTCCTGGCACCATAAGTTGGGTGGTTCCTGCTGCAAGACTGCGCATGGCATCGGTTAAGTCTCCGACAGGCTTTGAAATTGAGCGCGCAAACCATATTCCCGCCCCTGCAGCAGCACCAATAGCTATCATGGTGACGATCACAACATTGAGCGCTAAGGCACGCAAGGGTGCAGTCGCTTCATAGGAGGTTATCGTTGATATCACAGCAAACTTGGTCCCCATGGATGTAACAGGTGCCACAGCGATCATGGCTGGTCTGCCCAACAAATCCTTTGCAACCACTTGGGATGTCTGCCCCGCTAATCCCTTTTGGACATATATATTATCTACTTTTAGTTTAAGTATCGTGGGCTCTTTTGTGTGAACCGAATTGTTGCGTACCAATAAATCAGAGCCAACCAATGTGTTCTCACCGCTTATACCATTGGCGGGTTGTGGTTTCATTGCCGCATCCAGCTTATCGATCGATAATTGGATGGCAAAAACACCTTTCATTTTACCAGCACTGTCTTGGATCGGGACCGCTATAAATCCTGCAGGTACATGAGCAGACGGCGCATAGGGCTTAAAATCGGCAAGTTTAGGCTCTGCATCGGCTGGTCCTGATAAAACGTCACGAACCAATACGCCAAGCCCTGAATCTTTCCACTGGCCAGTTGCCATTTGGGTTGCAAAATCGCGCTCCTTAAACACGGTATAGACGTTGCGGCCAGCCGCATCGAACAGAAAAATGTCGTAAAAGTCATTGGTATGTAAAATATCCCGCATCCATGGATGGACTTTCGCATGTACAAGATCATAGGCTGTACCATTGCCAGCGGCATCCCATTTTTCTTTTTGTCCGATCGGATTGGGGTTTTGATCAATATAGGTGGCTTGTAATTGGGCTTCTGCATTGGGACCTAACTGAGCATAAGCGTTCGAAAAGCGATCCAAATCTGTCGCAATTGTGGCACTATGAGCAAGCACTTTTGCCTGAGCACCGGCTAGGTCAAAGAAGGATTTGGCTGCATCAGCCCGCGATATAGCCGTTTGAGCTAACATCTTTTCAGTGTTGGTCATGAGGTGGTCGGAGGAATTTAAAAAAGCAGCTGCACCGGTTGCTATGGCTGATAAGGCCACCAGGCCAGTAATGATCATCGGTAGCTTTTTAGTGAGAGCAACATTATTTAGAACTGAAACAGCGTTATGCACAATGTTAAGCACAGGAATCATCCTCACATGCACGGCCTTCAATCTGTCAGATCAAACATTGAGCTAATCTTTAGAATTCAGATTTATGGATCCGTATCAGATTAAATATCCGATGATTCATTACATTTGTGTTTACATGAATTAAAAGTATACAAATAATGAAATGGAAGGTGAATTCCTGAGTTTAAATTAGGTTTGTTCGTTTAATTAAATTCTCAATTACCGTCCATGCCTCAAGTTCTTCTAAGGTCGGCGCATGGCCAACGTTTGGCACTTCTGCATAAATCATATCTGGTTTGATGGCCTGCATTCTTTCAACAATAAAGTTCGACAATAGGTCCGAAAGGGCACCGCGGATCAAGGCAGTTGGGATCGGCTTAAGGCAGCTAAACTGGTCCCAAAGGGTCGGCAGAGATTGGTCTTGAGGCGAGGCTGCGACTTTGGCAATCGCAGGATCATAATCGAACACGATACCGTCTTTGGTCTCGATACAGGTTTTGCGGGCGAATTCCATCCAAAAGGCGTCATCTCGGCCTGGGAAGGCCGCGCCACCGATAGTTCGTATCATGGATGCTGCCTCATCCCAATTTGCTGCTGTCCGGATTTTCCCAACATAGCTTTGAATGCGCTTAATACCGTTAGGATCAAATTCTGGCCCGATATCATTGAGAACAGCCCCGGCAATCGTCTGGGGGGAGAAGGCCGCCACCAGCATGGTGATAATCCCGCCCATGCTCGTCCCCAAAAAAACCGCGCGCTTTACCTCCAAGGTGTGGAGGATACCAAGGACGTCCTGCGTATAGATCAAAGGGTTATAGTTGGCTGGATTGGGGTCCCAATCCGAACGCCCGCGACCGCGTATGTCCAGTGCTAAGACGCGCCGCCCCAACATCCGAATCGGATCAATCACACCTAAAAAGTCCTTATGATTGCGCGTTAAGCCGTGCAGACACACGACCGGCGGACCCGTCACTGCTCCATGCGCTGCAAAGTCAGCCACATAGGTCCTTACGCCATCTTGGCCGCTTATTTTATGCTCAATCATCATAGGCCCCTGCCGCTTACCGATCTTGGAAGCGATGACCATAGTCGCAAGTGGGGATCCCAAACAAGCCAGGGCTTCCAATTTCGTGCGTTCAGGATTCTTCTTGCCGACTCACCAATATGTTCTTATAATGTTCTTGTTTGATCCTACCCATACCATAAGGAACTGGCGGTGCAATTGTCCCTCTTATCGGCGCTTGATGCGGCTTTATTACCCCCAAAGCACAGTCCACAATTAGATATTTCTAGCAATGCTATGACAATTGCTAGGGCTCACAACTCCCCCACCATGGCACAGATTGCCTATTTGAAGAAGATTACCCGCATCACAGCAATGCGCCGATTGCGCCGTTATGTGGCGCGCAAAGTTGGTAAATCAGGCGAAATTGGGCAAGCTTTGGCGCTGACCAAACAAGATTTTGCCCGTGCCATTGATTTAGAGCTGAAAGAGAAGCGTTGGATGACTTAGGTTATGACCATATCGTCGCGATGGACCAGTGCAGGGCGCCCGGCATAGCCCAATATGTCTTCAATATCATCGCTATGGCGACCTAAAATCTGTTGCGCATCCGCGGAAGAATAGGCCGATATACCATGAGCCAACACGCGGGTCTGTTGGTCCTTGATCGCAATTGTATCGCCGCGTTCAAAACGCCCTTCAACGGATATGACCCCTATGGACAAAAGACTGGCACCGGATTTCAGCGCTTTGGCCGCGCCTGCGTCAACCACAAAGGCACCCGCTGGGTTGAGATTATGACCAAGCCAACTGCGTCGCGCACTTTGTCGATCGCTGGTAGGAATGAACCAAGTTGACTGCCCGCCCTGCAACAGACGATGCAGTGGGTTTGCGTCAAACCCGTCCTTGATCGCCACACAACAGCCAGCGGCCGTTGCAATCCGTGCGGCTTCAATTTTGGTGCGCATACCGCCAGTTCCCACGCCCGACAGAACATTACTACCCCCTGCCATGGCCTCAATGGCGCTGGTGATCTCGCGCACTTCTCCAATATGGCGGGCTTGTGGATTTTGACGAGGGTCGGCATCATAAAGACCATCAATGTCGGAAAACAAAATCAGGACGTCAGCACCGATCATCTGACTGACGCGCGCCGCCAAACGGTCATTGTCGCCATAGCGAAGCTCGTCCGTCGCTACCGTGTCATTCTCGTTCACGATAGGGATAGCACCACAGACCAACAAAGTATCTAACGTTGCGCGCGCATTGAGCCAGCGCCGACGGCGTTCCGTATCATCTGGCGTCACAAGTGCTTGTGCCACTACGATCCCGTGGCGGGCAAAAGCCTCCCCCCAAGCCGCCATGAGCTTGACTTGACCAGCTGCCGCAGCGGCCTGTTTCTGGTCAAGATTTAGTCTCCCCGCCGATAGGCCCAAAGCGCCTCGCCCCAGCGCGACTGCACCTGAGGTTACGATCACGATTTGAAGCCCAGCCTCGCAAGCGGCTGCAACATCATCTGCAACAGAGTTGAGCCAAATTGTGCGTGCAACACCTGTCTCAGCGTCAATGATCAAAGAAGAACCAAATTTCAAAACGATGCGCTTGGCTCCACCCATAGCCGCATGCATCATGGGATCCAAGCACCCTGTTTTGGCTCGCCGTCGCGCTCCCCATAAAGGCCAACGTCATCGAGATCAGGCGCAATGATACCGCGTGCCTTAGCCACTTCGCGCCACAATAGACCCAAAGCCCCGCGCACCCCTGCGCTAGAAACCCCTGATATCGCAAGCACTGTGCGACCCACGACTTTGGCAAGTTCCGCCCGCCTTAGCGCCACTTCTTCCCCGCTTAGCGCATCGATTTTATTGAGTGCGACGATTTCAGGCTTGGCGGCCAGATCCCCGCCATAGGCTTCAAGCTCGCTGCGCACGGTCTGATAGGCGCGGCCCACATCCGCTTCAGTCCCATCAACCAGATGGATCAATGCGGCGCATCGCTCAACATGGCCCAAAAAGCGTGTACCAAGGCCCGCACCATCGGCTGCCCCCTCAATGAGGCCCGGAATATCTGCTAAAACAAACTTTGTATCGGGTCCTAAGCTTACCACCCCTAAATTCGGATGCAAAGTGGTGAAAGGATAGGCGGCGATCTTTGGATTGGCGGAAGAAACCGCCGCCAGAAATGTTGATTTCCCAGCATTGGGCAAACCCACCAAACCTGCGTCCGCAATCAGTTTCAAGCGCAGCCAAATGTATTTCTCTTGACCTTCAAGGCCCTTATTCGCGCGCTCTGGGGATTGGTTGATCGAACTTTTATAGTGCAAATTACCCCAACCGCCATTGCCGCCCTTGGCCAAAACCACGCGGTCACCGATTTTTGCCAGGTCCGCGATCAGGGTTTCTTGATCATCTTCAAGAATTTGGGTGCCAGCTGGAACCTTCAGCACCAAATCCTCAGCTGAAGCCCCATGTTTTTGCCTGCCCATGCCGTTTTGACCGCGATCAGCTTTAAAATGCTGCATATAACGATAGTCAATCAACGTGTTGAGCCCATCAACGGCTTCAACAATCACATCGCCGCCACGGCCACCATCACCCCCGTCTGGGCCGCCATACTCAATGTATTTCTCACGTCGGAACGAAGACGAGCCGTTACCGCCGTCGCCAGAACGGATAAAAATTTTTGCTTGATCTAAGAATTTCATAACCAGGTCAAACTAGCGTGAAACGCGGGCGAAGGAAAGCAAGGTGGGCTTTATCCTGCTTATGCGTGGCCACCTTTTGCTGGTTCAGGCCCAAAAACTGCCCCCGGCTCATGCGGCATAACCATCTCTACATGGGCTTTAAGCTTGGCCGTGAGCGCACTTGCGTCACCAATCAGGCACTCCGGCGGGATCGGTGGCCCTGCGGTTAGGGTAAAGAGTTGCCCCTTTTTATTCAGCAATTCCTTGAACAAAGTAATGTCACGCAGCTCTTTGGAAAAGCGGTCAAAAAAGTGAAACCAGAAGCTCCAAGGTGCCGTCATATGGACCGGGATAATCGGAGCTTTATTCTTGCGTGCTAAGGTAACGGCGGAGCTCATCCAGGCAGGATCACGCAATTCCCCATTACGGTATCGCGCCAAACGGCCAGCTGGAAAGATACATAATGCGCGCTCTGCCTCAAAAGCCTGATGAGTTAAAAGCAAGGTTTCGCGCGTTTTTTCGCGCGTGCGCTTATGCTCCTCCCATTCAACGGGAATGAGAACATCCAACAGTCCCTGCGAGACCCTGAGCGCGTCGGCATTGGCATAAAAGATCAAATCCGGGCGGATTGGCTTAATGGCGTCCCAGGCCGCAATCCCATCGGCAATGCCACTTGGATGATTGGCTACCAAAACGCAGCGACCGAGCTTTGGAATATGCTCAAAACCGTGAGCTTCCACCCTCACCGATAACAAATCTGACACCGCATCCAAAGCGGCTACCCCTACCAAATCGGTGATCTTGTCCGCCATCGCCACCGCTTGATCATAATCCATGAGGCGATACAACACCGCGCGCAAAATGGGCCAACTGGCCAGGCTGGCCAGGCGCGGCGCACGCTCCTTAATCAAAACATCGATAATGTGTGGTTTGTCGCGCGCGCAAGAGTACGGCGCAATACTGCTCATGAACACATCTCCCAGACTTTCCAAACGTGCCATAAAAGGGGCCTTAAGATCAAATTTTTAACCTGCAATTTTTTCCAAATTCCCCCCATGGCCCTTAGGGGGTCCTAGAGCTCTCGCAGCCACTAAACGAGGCCGCACATAGTCGCAGTAAACTACTGCGACTATAGCTTGCGTAATTTTGATTGAGGCTGTTCCCTAGCCCCATGGGGCTATATGATGAAATCGAGCCAACTTTAGAGGCGTTCCAGGCGATTAAAACCTTGCCGTCGGATCAACCGATCATTGTCCTGTCACTGATGCGGTTACGTCTTGATTTGGCGGATGGGCGCGCAGATGCTGCTTGGCGATTGTATCAAGGGGGGATTTTGCCGATACTGCAAGAGTTTGGGGCTAAGCGTATCACCCAATCCCCCATCGCGCTGCAACTGATTGGCCCACGCGGGCAATGGGATTATGTTGGGGCCTTTTGGTATCCCAATCCCCGCATTTTATGGCGTTTCTTATCCGATGAACGGGTGTTAGACCTTATTAAAATTCGTCGCAAGGCCGTCGATGATGTCAATATGATGATCCTGCAAGACTGTCATGACCAGTTTCGCTTTGATTAGGCCAATCCTAAGCAAATAAGCATTTCTCTGCTTAGGATGCGATTGTCTAGGAGTGCTTTGGAGCAAGCTTGCTGATACAGAGCTCAATTGTCTTTAGGCGATTTAACACAATGATGAGCCCTTAAATTTTATGCGGTTTGGGGATCAAAACAGGCATCCAAGCGCATTTAAGCCCTATTGGCTTATCTGCTTAATGACCTAGCGTTTACTGTAGATCACAACCACGCGATCGCTTCAGGCGGTCACACAATTTTGCTCTTGCGCTGAAATCCTGATTTGACGACACCGACAAGCAGGCTTAACAGCAAACTAATCCACGGAGCACCACCTTGACACAAGCGCCACACCAAGCGCCCGCGTTCGCGCGCCAGAAAACAGCCGTCCTTGCTCTGGCCGATGGTACCTTGTTTTGGGGAGCGGGCTGTGGTGCAATTGGCGAAGCGGTTGGTGAAATTTGCTTCAATACATCCATGACGGGTTATCAAGAAATCCTGACTGACCCTTCCTATGCCGGCCAAATCGTTTCATTCACCGCACCCCATATCGGCAATACGGGCACCAACAAACAAGATGAAGAAGGTTCGAGCCCGCCCGCAGTCCAAGGCGCACGCGGAGCTATCATGCGGTCACCTCCCACCCGGCCTTCAAACTGGCGTTCAACACTTTCTTTTGACGCATGGCTCAAGCAAAAAAACATTGTGGGGCTAAGTGGTATCGATACAAGGGCTTTAACTAAAAGCATTCGTGAAAACGGAATGCCCCAAGGTGTCATCGCCCATAGCCCAAACGGGCATTTTGATCTGGATGCTTTAGTGGCTAAAGCCAATACTTGGTCTGGCCTTATAGGCCTCGACCTCGCCAAAGAGGTGAGTTGTCAACAAGCATATGACTTTAAGGGCGAAGATGTCGTCGTCACCCCCGAGTTAAAGGTCGTTGTGATTGATTTTGGTGTCAAGGAAAACATTTTACGCTGTTTAGGCTCCAGTGGGGTTCAGGTTCACGTCGTGCCGGCGCAAACCAGTGCTGAGGCTATTTTGGCGAAAAACCCCGATGGCGTCTTATTGTCCAACGGTCCAGGTGACCCCGCTGCCACCGGACTATACGCAACATCGACCATTCAAGCTATCATCGCCGCTGGCATCCCCCTTTTGGGTATTTGCCTTGGCCATCAATTGCTTGGACTGGCGCTTGGTGCCAAAACCATCAAAATGGCGCAAGGCCACCATGGTGCCAATCACCCGGTGCAAGACTTATCGACCAAGAAGGTTGAGATTGTGTCGATGAATCATGGGTTTGCGCTTGATAAAGATAGCTTGCCCGAAGGCGTCATTGAGACTCATGTCTCTTTATTTGACGGTTCAAACTGTGGCATTGCCTTAAAGGATAAGCCGGTTTTTTCAGTGCAATATCATCCTGAAGCTAGCCCCGGCCCAAAAGATAGTTACTATGTGTTTCAGCGTTTTATAGACGCGATGTCTTCAAGCAAACAGGGTGGGTGAAGCCCAGCACCCCTTGACGTGGCGCTTTTGGGCGGCATTGTTGGGCGATGGTTGACATTGATCGAAGATATCTTGTTTCCACGCTTTCTGCAGCTCCGTTCGCCAGCCTGCCCGCGTGTAGCAAAGCGCCAGCGCCGCCCGATACTTTGCGGGTTGGGCTTGTGGGCGGACCAGATTCACTTGATCCACTCAAGGCAGAGTTTGCGGCGGCGGCTTTGTTGTTTCGCCAGTTTTTCTTGCCCCTCATCGGTTATGGCCCAAACGGTGGGCCAGCACCGGCCCTTGCCAACAGTTGGACGCCAAGCAATACCAACCAAGTCTGGACATTTAAAATTGCTCCGGGCCGCACATGGTCAGATGGTAAACCCATCACGTCAAAAGATGTTCAAGACAGCCTGCGGTTAGGGGCAGACCAAAAGACCGCCTATGCTGACGCATCTGAGCTTTTTATGATCAAAGGCTATCGCGACTGCGTTGTCGATGGGAAAGACTCGGCCACCATTGGCGTGCGCGCACCAGATCCAACCACACTCATCATTGAGCTTAATGCGCCAGACGCCCAATTCTGGAGCCGGATGCAAGAATTTTACCCCATCCCCCTTCATGTTCGGAAAATCTATGGGGATAAATGGACAGAACTCGACAAAATCGTGGTGTCTGGGCCCTATAAGCCAATTGAGCGCACACAAACCCGCCTCTTGTTTGACCATAATCCACTCGGGGGTTGGAAAGCGAATATGCCGAAGAAAATCAGCGTGGAAGCTATTGAAGACGCATCAACGAGGCTGCGGATGTTTCAATCGGGCGATCTGGACTTAGCCCAAGACCCACCTTTGCTGCGCGCTAAAAACCTTAGCGAGGAATTTGGCACCCAATATCAAGTTTTTCCGGCCCCCCGCTTTGTCTATATCAGTTTCAATACCAAAAAACCCCAACTCAAGGATCCTAACATTCGTCGTGCCTTAGCCATGGGATTTGATCGCACAATCATCGCCAACACCATCATGCGGGGTTCAGTTGAACCGGCTGGTCGCTTTATCCACGGTTTGAAACAACCGGCCTTTGACCCAAACCAAGCACAAGCGATTTTGACAGCCAAAGGAATTACACCGGCAAACCCATTGCGCTTTGAGCTACTGGTCGCCAAAGACGATCGTGAGCGTGCCGCTATTCAAATCGCCGATATGTGGCGGCAAATTGGAGTTGAGGCGTCTTTGTATGCCGCCGATAGCAACGCCATTGTTTCGCGTCTCAATGGCTTTGATTTTGATGCAGCGGTTGTACGCCTTGATAAAGGTATGAAATCAGATCCGATTGATTTGATGGCCTCTTGGGGGGCAGGTGGCACCGCCTATTCCCACCAATGGAAAGACTGGGCTTTTGACCAAGCACTGTCGGCTGCGCGTGCGCAAAGCCATCCCGAAGCTCGTAGGGCGAAAACACTTAAAGCTGAGGCTATTTTACTGCAAGCAAGCCCGATTACTGGCATTTGGTTCTTCCCTTCGACCTGGTTGGTGCATAAGCGTGTCACGGGCGGAATTGAGGGGCTGGCACCCATCATCTGGCCATCATTGCATATCGCTGCTTAAAACGACCCCTTTTCACCTGCAAAGCCAAGGCAAATCCATTTATGAATAAGAATTTTACGCTCTTTATCCTTACAGCGATGGTCTTAGGTATTGCGGTAGGGGCAGCAATCTTTCAATTTGTGTCCCCCAACGGTCAGGCGATATGGGCTGAAAATTTTAAGATCGTTACCGACATTTTTTTGCGCCTGATCAAAATGATCATCGCCCCCTTGGTTTTTGCTACCCTTGTTGCTGGTATAGCCCATATTGGTGACACCACCACTTTAGGCCGGGTCGGACTTAAAACCATGGCATGGTTTTTAACGGCATCTTTGGTTTCTCTTGGTCTGGGGGCTATCATCGCAACTGTGTTGCATCCAGGTATCGGCCTTAATCTGCCAATTCCCCCAACTGATGCGACAAGTGATATCAAGCCAACGGCATTAACGCTTAAGGAATTCATCCTTCATTTGGTGCCCAAATCCATCGTGGAAGCCATGGCAAATAATGAGATTCTCCAGATTGTGGTGTTTTCGATCTTCTTTGGCGTCGCAGTGACGGCAATGGGCGAAGAAGGCAAGCCTTTGGCCGAATTGGCGGACAAAATATCTCATGCGATGCTGAAACTGACGGGCTATGTGATGTCGCTGGCCCCAGTTGCTGTCTTTGCGGCTGTGGCGGCGGTGATTGCAACTAAGGGGCTTGCTGTGCTTGGCACTTATGCATCCTTTATAAGTGGCTTTTATCTAGCACTGATCCTATTATGGGGTCTCCTTATCTCAGCTGGTTTTGTCATGATCGGGCCCGCGATCGGGAACCTAATCACCCGCATAAGGGAGCCTGCTTTACTGGCCTTTTCTACCGCTTCTTCAGAGGCGGCGTATCCGAAGACCATGGAGCAATTAGAGAAATTTGGTGTTTCTCGCCGGATCGCCAGTTTTGTGCTGCCGCTGGGCTATTCATTCAACCTCGATGGTTCGATGATGTATTGTACATTTGCCACTTTGTTTATCGCGCAAGCATATGGCATTCACTTAACCATTGCTCAGATTGCTACCATGTTGTTACTCTTGATGGTGACCTCTAAAGGTATGGCGGGTGTACCGCGCGCATCCTTGGTGGTGATAGCTGCAACCTTGTCCTTTTTCAAAATCCCCGAATCTGGCATTTTGCTCATCTTGGCTGTTGACCACTTCTTAGATATGGGCCGTTCAGCAACCAATGTGATTGGCAATTCGATTGCTACTGCCGTGGTTGCTAAATGGGAGGGCGATTTAACAGATGATGAGTTGTTAGCCGCCCAAAAAGCTGGATTCAAAAAACAAGTCTAAATTCTTTTCGTAATTTTGTGTTTTGGCAGCTTCTATCAGCAAGAGCTTGAGTCGCTTGGAACGTGGGCTATCGACGGCTCGGCCGTATCGCACGATAGATTGATTGGCCATTACGGTAAAGGCGGATTACGACACCATCACGATGACGTGCCGCCTCCAACAGCGCAGCGCGGGCTTCTTGTGGGCTGGCAACCGACCTGCCCTGCACTTCCAATAAGCCATCGCCAACTGTGACCTGATCTTTGCCCGGCCCAAAGGGATCAAGCGCTGTGATAATCACGCGAACCTGTGCGGGTAAACGGGGTCGATCAGCTGGTGTGGCCATGCGTAAAACCATGCCCAAGACTGTGACAACAGGCATGGCTTGACCTCTCGGTGGGCTGAGTTCAGCGGGTAAGCGCGCTATCGTCATTTGCACCCTGATAGGTTGTGATCCACGCAACGCTTCTACTGCAACCCTGCTTTGAGGACGTGCAGAAGCGACTAAACGCGCCAAAGTGCGCGGATCGACTACTTCTTGCCCAGCCCAACTCAACAATCGATCACCAACCCTCAGCCCTGCCAACGCAGCTGGAGAATTACGGGCAATATCACTAATCAACACCCCTTTAGGTCCTACTCCACGCTCTTCAAGAGACAAAAGACGCACCCGCGCACCAATCCAACCACGCTGGACCGCGCCTGTGCGCACGATATCAGCAACGATCGAGCGCGCGAGATTGGCAGGAACAGCAAAGCCAACCCCAACAGATCCACCTTGGGTCCCATTTGGCGATACAATGGCCGTATTGACGCCAACGACTTGGCCACGTGCATTGAACAATGGCCCACCAGAATTGCCCCGATTAATGGCGGCATCGGTTTGGAGAAAATCATCATAAAGGCCGGCTTGCACATCGCGATTGCGCGCCGAAATCACCCCCACAGAAACTGAATTTCCAAGGCCAAATGGGCTACCAATCGCAATGGCCCATTCCCCCACTTGGACCTGATCGCTATTTCCCCAAGCTACGGTCGCCAAATTCTTGGCCCCAAGCACACGCAGCACAGCAAGATCTGTTTCGCTGTCTCGTCCAATCAATGTGGCTTTTAAACTGGTACCGTCACCCAAAACCACTTCAAACTCATCATTGCCTTCAATCACATGATTATTAGTCACGACCACCCCACGGGAATCTACCACAAAACCCGATCCAGTTGTGCTACCACCGGCACCGGCATGTACATCATCACGAGGAGCCCCAGACAATGCACGGGTTGCCTTAATCCCGACCACTGCGGGTAACAATCGCGCCGAGATTTCCGCGAATCCTCGATCGTTTCCAAATGGCGCATTAACTAAAGAAGTGTTTTGTCGTGGTTGCGCTACGACTGGCACTGATACCGCACACAATAGGCCCACAAAGGCTACGACAATGCTTGGAGATATTGGTTTCATCCGAAGAAACTTAGACTGACACGCCGATGAGGGAAACCCATTTCCCAAAGAGAAATTTTCTGCGCGATTTTTCAGAGAAACCTTTCCAGTGCGGGGTCGTTGAGGCGCTTTGTCCTTCATCACACCATTTGCCATCCCAAAGCTTCAATCGATCCTAAAATCTTGGTGAGCAGGCCCCATCGCACCAAAGCCCTCAATTGTTTGCTTTAAAATTTTTACCCATCAATCATCTTGTCATGCTGATCGGCCATATGGGGCTTTTGGGGGTAGCTGATGGGCGGTGTCGGGCCACTGCTCCTATGAAATCGCAAAGTGATCATGGACCTAAGGAGAATAGCCCAAATCCTTAGTTTTCGGCTTCTGCAAGGCGCCGAGCAGTATCGTCTGCTATCAAAGCTTCAACCATTTCGTCTAAGCCACCGCCTTCCAAGAACGCATCAAGCTTATAGAGTGTCAGATTGATGCGGTGATCGGTCACTCGGCCTTGGGGAAAATTATAGGTGCGGATCCGTTCAGAGCGATCACCAGAGCCCACTTGGGATTGCCTATTGGCTGAACGTTCTGCTGCTAAGGCCAAGCGCTCTTGCTCATAAAGGCGGGCTTTAAGGGTGCGCATCGCAATCGCGCGGTTTTGGTGCTGGGATTTTTCCGATGAGGTGACCACGATACCGCTTGGAATATGGGTGAGGCGGACGGCCGAATCGGTCTTATTGACGTGCTGACCTCCCGCACCAGAAGAGCGGTAGGTATCGATGCGAATATCCTTGTCGTGAATTTCAATCTCGACGTCCTCACGCGCGGGCAAAACGGCCACAGTAGCGGCGGAGGTATGAATGCGCCCGCTGGCTTCGGTGGTAGGCACGCGCTGAACGCGGTGTACGCCGCTTTCAAACTTCAAGCGCCCAAAAGCCCCTTCGCCAGAAATAGAGGCAATAATTTCCTTATAACCTCCCATTTCGCCTTCAGACACGCTCTCGACATCGACTTTCCAGCCAATGCCCGCGGCATAGCGCTGGTACATCCGAAAGAGATCTCCGGCAAAAAGCGCGGCCTCATCGCCACCTGTGCCAGCGCGAACTTCTAAAATGACATCGGCCTCATCATCGACATCGCGCGGTAGCAGCAAAATCTGTAGCGCCTGTTCCATCGCCGGGATGGTTTCGCGCAGGCTTTCTAGTTCAGAGGCCGCCATTTGGGCCATCTCATCGCCAGCTGGCAGATCGAGGATCATCTGCTCCAGCTCAGCGGTTTCGTTACGCGCGCGCTCAAGCTCGCGGATAGCGTCAGCGACGGGTGCTAAGTGTGCGCGTTCTTTCGACAGTTTGATGATTTCTGTGCCATCGCTTGAGACCGACAAACGCGCATCAATCTCGTCAAAGCGGTCGAGAACACGAAGGAGGCGATCTTGGGATAGGCGCATAAACCCTCGGCAATGAGCACAGCATTTATCAGTTCGTCGCAGCGTAATCTGCAAGGCTCAATGGTAAAGCAATCTACCAACAGTTCACTCAAGAGCCCTTGGTCGCAAATGCCGATCAAAAAGCCTCAAGCAGCTGCGGCTTCAGCCAGCTTCGCTTTAATATCGCGACGAATTTTGCGCGCGCGATCAGACATTTTAGTCTCATCCATCTTGACAATAAACCCGTCCAAACCTCCATTATGATCAACTGAGCGCAAAGCAGCCATGGTGATGCGCAACTTGAATGCACGACCCAAAGCCTCAGAGGCCAAGGTGACCTCTTGCAAATTCGGCAAATAACGACGCTTGGTCTTGGTGTTGGAGTGGCTAACAATATTGCCAACCATAGGACCGGTTCCGGTCAATTCGCAACGGCGCGACATAGCGATTTCTCTCTTGCTAAAGCCTTGTCACTCTCAGATGGAGTGCATATCGGCGCATTTGTGATTTCCAGCCAACCCATGGTCTTGGGCCACTAAGTGGTGGGCTTTTACTTTAAAGACTAGCCAGAAGAGGGGCGCGGATACGGGTTTAAGAGCACAAAGTCAAGTCAAGGGGTGTTGTCAGACTGCCAAATCGGGCGGTATCGTGGGCTTGATCCTTGTGCACGGCATATGGGTAATACTGGCATGTCATTCACCGCATTCTCATCAGTTATTAACCTTATCGCCGCAGAGAAGCCGTATTTATTGGCTATTGGCAAACAGTAGCCCTTTAACCTATTAGTGAGGCGTTTATGGACGCGGTATTTTCAGCAACCGGTTTTTCCTTCTTAGACTTATTTCTTAAAGCGGATTGGATCGTCAAAGCCGTCATGATCGGCCTAGCCTTAGCCTCGGTTTGGTCTTGGGCTGTTGCCATTGATAAATGGTTGCAAATGCGCCGTTTAGAGGCTGGTGCCCGCTTGGTTGAAGCGGCACTGGCCGAAGGACGTGGCATTGAAGCGATCGAAGATAGCGCCAAGCCGGGAGATGCTACGGCACGGGTTGTTGGGGTTGGCATGGCTGAAGCGCGGTTAGCAAAGCGCACCCCCAATCAAACCGAAGCGGGCCTAGAACGTGCCATAGAACGTATGGAGCGGGTGATGCAAGCGGCGACGGCTCGCGAACTGGCAAAGGCTGAACGCGGCATAGCTGTTTTAGCCACGATTGGCTCTTCTGCACCTTTCATTGGTCTATTTGGCACAGTCTGGGGAATCATGAATGCATTTCGCGGTATCGCCCAATCGCGAGATACGAATTTGGCGGTCGTAGCACCTGGTATTGCTGAAGCTTTGTTCGCCACAGCACTGGGCCTGTTGGCAGCAATACCTGCTGTCATTTTCTACAACTGGCTTTCAGGCAGCCTCGATCGATTTGCTGTGCGTTTGGATGCATTGAGTGATGATGTGATCGCTCGCGCATCACGCCGCTTACAGGACCCAAGCTAAAATGGCGTATAGCATGACATCACGTCGCGGCTTATCCAGACATGGCCGCCGACCTAGACGTTTGATGGGTGAAATCAATGTCACGCCCTTTGTGGATGTGATGCTGGTTTTGTTGATCATCTTTATGATCGCAGCCCCTCTCTTGACTGTCGGGGTGCCAGTCGATTTGCCTAAAACAGAAGCTAAGAATCTGCCTACAGAGACAGAGCCCCTTTCGGTGACGATTTTGGCGAATGGTCAGGTTTATCTGCAAGACGAGATGATCGCTTATGATCAATTAATGCCCAAACTGACCGCCCTTGCTGGGCAAGGCTATGATCGGCGCATTTTCATCCGTGCTGCTGAGAAAGCCCCTTACGGTATCGTGATGCAGGTGATGGCGCGGATCAACACAGCTGGGTACAAAAACCTTGGATTAGTCACCGATACGGTTGAGCAGTAGGATCGAACCTGTGCGCCCGCGCACCACTGCCCCCAATCGCACTCTTGCTGCAGGTGGTAAGAACGCCTCGTTGAGCTTCGGATTACCTGCGTCTTTGTTGGCGCATATCGGATTTCTGGCCATTGGTCTGATCTCATGGCAGAAGGCACCGCGCTTTACACCAGAAGCGGTGATTGGAGTTGATTTGGTCGCCGATGAAGCCAGCGTCATTGGCCCAAAAACGGCGGCAGAGACGGAAAGTCCCGGCGAAGAAACCAGTGAAGCGACACAGGCCCCAGACCTCGTTTCTGATGCAGTGCCAGAGGCCAGCCAAGAGCAACCAGCACCGCAAAATGCGCCAGAGCAGCCAAAAGTGCCAAAGCCCACGTCAAAAGCGGCCCCCCCAAAATCTCAAACGCCAGCGCCTGCAGCAGCTCCGGCAAAAACCCCCAACAAACCTCAAGTTCAAACTCCTCCGTCGCCCCAATTTGACTTTGCTGCTGCCAGTGCAGCCGCCAGTGGTGCTGATTCAGGAGGAAGGCGGACTCCAAAACTGACCGCCAGTGGCCAGGCCGCCCTGCAAGGGCGCGCAGGTGGGGGAACCCAATTGACCGGTGATCTGGAGGCGACTTTACGCCGACAAATTTATGGGTGCTGGCTAGAACCTGCCCAAACCAGTGGACTGGATCGTTTGGTTGTTGAGGTGCAAATCGAATTGGGCATGGACGGCCAGCTGGTCCGTGAACCCAAGCTTGTCCGACCCAGTTCACGCTCTGGAGCTGATGGCGCGCTTTTGGTTGCGATCGATAATGCGCTGCGGGCCGTACGCCAATGCGCGCCATTTGATTTGCCCCAAGATCGCTATAGCCAATGGCGGCTGGTCAATTTTAGCTTTGACAAACGCAAAAAGGCAAACCCGCCCTAGGTATTTGGCTCTATGACCCTAGGATGGTGAGAGCTTTAATTCAATCCGTGTGGGCTCCAAGCATGCGAATGTCGTGACTTTAACAAAGCTCTCATCATCAAATGATTGTGATAATGGCATTGTTTGAGCATTTATAATCATAATGCCCTATCGCAACTTGAAGCAAGTTTAACCAAATAGATGGGGCTGTGCGTCCTTTAGGGCTAAGCTGCAAATCCACATTGTAGTGTCATTTTCCAGCCCCTGATTTTCCAGGGGGTAAACCAATTTCAGGAGATTTTTCAGTGCAACCACGCCCTATTATGTCGTTTCTCATCTTTATTGTTCTATGGGGCAGCGCCTTCAGCCCATCCTTTGCCACAGCGGCTGCTCAGACACCAAGCTTTGTTGTACCGCAATGGAAATCCGATGATGGCCAAGTCGCAGTGCGGATGCGGGGTCGTTGGCAGCAAGATTATTTTTCCATCAAGAGCGATTTTGGCGATCCAATGCGCGATAAGGATTATTCGAGTGAGAATCTGCGCGGACTGCGTATCGGCCTAGATGGGAGCGTCTCCTCTCAATTCGCGTTTCGTGCTGAAGTTGATTTTATCAATGAGCAAACCAATTGGAATGATGTCTTCGTGACTTACCGTGGTAAGAATCACGATCTGACCTTAGGGCAACAATTTCAAGCTTCTAGCCTTGAAGGCTCCATGCCCAACCTAGTTTTCCTATTGCCTGAGGCAAGTCTTATGACCAACGCCTTGTCGATGCGCATGCGCGCCTTTGGCTTGAGTGCCCGCTGGCGCGGAAACAAATGGCAGGCAATCATGGCGGCTAGCGGTGGTAATATCAATGCCGGGGATATTTTTGGTGACGATGTAATCAAAAAAGTTCAAGCGCGTGTCAGTTATGCGCCCATCAATCAAGCCGGAAATGTACTCCATTTTGGCATCAACGCAAGGTCGCGCGAAACCCAAGACGGTCCCAGAATTAGCTATCGCGCCCGCCCAGCGGGCACGGCGCATAGTCCACGCACGATAGATAGCGGTGCCATCGCTTCTGGTGATGCCAATCTTGGCCTTGAAACCATATGGATCAAAGGACAACTCAGCCTATCGGCGGAAGCTCAACATGTTTGGTCTGATCAAAACCACACTGTAAAGCCTCTGTCCGGGGGGTATCTGGAAGCCAGCTATTGGTTAACAGGTGAAAGGCGTAACTACAGTTATGAGGTTGGTAATTTTACAACTGTAACGCCAAAGAAATCGCTCTTAAAGGGGGGCGTGGGTGGTATCGCTATTGTATCAAGGATTGAATTTTTAGACCTCGGTCAGTCATCGCGACCCGTCAGTTTGGCTCAGCCTAATCCAGCAGGTATCAGCCAAGGTAGGGCCGAAGCGGTTTCGGTAGGCCTGGTATGGCTACCCGTTGAATATGTGATGTTTCGCTTAGGTGGTGCCCAAACCCGCTATGATGGTCAAGCCCGAGGATTTGATGGTAAAGGCAAGACGCGCGTTGTGACGGCGCGGGTTCAGTTCAGCTTTTAAGAACACTCAAAACCTTTTCCCAACTGGCGCATAGGGTTGCCGTAACCAAAAGAGAGGCTTAATCAAGGCGCCATGTCTGAACGTCCAGCCTTTCTCGATTTTGAGAAACCCATTGCCGATCTTGAAAAAAAGATCGATGAACTCACCATAACAGCTGAAAAAAGTGGGGCAAAAAGTGTGCGCACCGAAGTGGCCAAGCTGCGGCAAAAAGCCAATCAAGCGCTGGCTGACCTTTACCAGAATTTGGATCCGTGGCGACGTACCCAAGTGGCCCGCCACCCGGACCGACCCCACTTTAAAGACTATGTGGAAGAGTTAATCACCGATTATGTTGAACTCGCAGGCGATCGTAAGTTTGGGGAGGATGCCGCAATTTTGGGCGGCCTTGGCCGCTTTCGTGGGCGGCGCGTGGTTGTGCTGGGTCATGAAAAAGGCCGCACGACACCCCAACGCTTAAAGCACAATTTCGGCATGGCGCGCCCTGAAGGTTACCGCAAAGCGGTGCGGCTGATGGATATAGCTGAGAAGTTTGGCCTAAGCGTGATTACATTTGTCGATACCGCTGGGGCCTATCCTGGCCTTGATGCAGAAGCGCGTGGCCAAGCCGAAGCCATTGCCCGCGCGACGGAGCGTTGCTTGACCCTTGGGGTACCGATGGTGTCGGTGATTACAGGGGAAGGTGGCTCTGGCGGAGCGGTGGCAATTGCTGCGGCCAATTGTGTTCTGATGTTAGAAAACTCTATTTATTCAGTGATTTCACCCGAAGGGGCCGCATCAATCCTCTATCGCTCCTCTGACCGGGCCAAGGATGCAGCAACAGCGATGAAAATCACTGCAGCTGATCTATTGGGCTTTGGCGTGATTGATGCGATCATTCCAGAGCCCTTAGGGGGTGCCCATCGGGCACGCGCCACAGCTATAAATTCGGTTGGTAATATGATTGAAAAATCACTGTATCAACTTGATGGGCTCAACAGCCAAGCAGTGCGGGCACATCGGGCAGAGCGCTTTTACAGAATTGGGCGCACGGTGGCTGAAATATCCGCTCCAGAATTATCCGCCCCAGAGGATGTGACGCACATTAACCCCACTTAATGGGACCAATTCGCGAGTGCGTCGGCGACAACCCAGAGCCGATCTTGACCCCAAACGCACAGATCCTTGACAACAAAACATGGCACGCCCCAATGACCCAATTGCTGTAAGTCCAAGCGATTGTCTTCTGCTTGTGCCCGCCAAGCATCTCCATTCAACCGATCGCGGGCTCGGTTCCAATCAAGTCCTGCCGTTTCGACGATACGCCGCAAATCCCGGTCTGAACCAGCATCTAAACCTTGCGACCAAACTGCCTGAAGAAAGGCTTCACAAAATTCAAAACCCCGACCTATTTCAATTGCCCAAGCTAAAATGGCATAGCCACGCTCAACAGGCCTTCCGACAGGATCCGCAATTCGGCCGAACGGGACGCTGAGCCGCCTCGCCTCACGGGCACAATCCAAGGTGATATATTGACTTTTGATCTTCAAATTCGGTAAGCCACGCATAGACATTGGCACAACAAAACGTAACCTTACCTCAATTCCATAGGTTTCGATCAATTGCTTGACCCTTGCACACGCAAGATACGAATAGGGACTGCTAAAGGATAAATACCAATCCAAAATGAGGGGTGTTACGTTTCTCTTTGCATGTGGTCGTAGCCTCAGTGCTGGAGGGGGGACAATATAACCAAAGTCATGCCCCATTTTTTGGGCACCAACTTCTTTTAAACGCGCTTCAAGATAATGAAGACGATCAACCCCCCAATACCATTCCCCACCATAATAGATCATCGCCCCCATATAATGACCAAGCTGAGCCCGCTTTTGGGTACCCTTAGCTAAAGGTGTGAAGTCAAAGGGAACTATAGGTTTTGGTAAAGTTTTGGCCCAAAAAGCAAAACTAATAACCAAGGCTTTGGCCACTGCGTCCGAACGCCATAGACACTTGCCAATGTCATGTTGAGCCGATTGGACCAGATCCGCATCGGGTTGGCTACCATAATCTGTGAAAGTTAAGCCCGTACGTTGTGCCAATCTCTGACAATCTGCCCGGGCATAGTCGAGCCAGTGCTTGCGTTCTGGTAGAGTCCAATCTTCTGGCGGCTCTACCACCCAAAGCCTAACATCAACCTCATAGCGATTTTGCATCATGTTTAAGGCTTGCAGGGCCAAATGGCTGTAGGGATCATCAACTTGGTGAAAATAATCAAGTGTATGGCGTGCGCTGCTCCGTTTACGCAACTCTTCAAATTTTTTTCTGAGCTGATCTTGTCGTTTTGCACTGGTGATGTATTCAACTATTCGTGACACCACAGCTGTTTTAAGCGACATCGACTAAGCTCCTAGAGAATCGCTGCAAGCCTAGGTATGTGTGGCTTTAAAGTCAAAAAAGGGAAGCTCCCACAAATGCTTGGTTGGTCGGTTCAATAAGACCTTATACCCTTGACCTCACCACACGCTGAAGGCTCTTGGATCATGGACACCTCCAATCCAATGTAATAATACTTATCAATAAAATCGTTGGCACGTCTTAGAGTTGAAAGGGCTTATAATCAGGATACGGATCATTCAACCTCTATTCAATCAGTCGTCTTTACTACCAAGAGATTTTCATCAAAAATGCGATTTGGACGATGAATTTTGGATTTTGAATTATGGCTCTTTAACACATGAGGTCCCAAATCAATGCTCTATGTTAGGCTGAAAGGGTGCAAGGTATAAGTGGCTCAAGCTTGGCTTGACATGGGTAAGGTCGCAATTAATCCACCGCCAAAGCTACAACTTCAAAGGCATTTTAATCCGAATCGGACTGCCCAAGCGATGTTGAAACAGCTCTACACTTAAGCTACCCATCAAAGGGTTGTGCACCCGTAGCTCAGCTGGATAGAGTGTTGCCCTCCGAAGGCAAAGGTCACAGGTTCGAATCCTGTCGGGTGCGCCATTTTTTAGTCGAAGATTATCACTCAACAGGGTTAGCTTTAAGAATTGAGTGGCTTGGCATGCACTTTCGTTTTGGCTTCCTTTAATCACCTACATGCCTTGCCTTTTCTCCTTCTGGCCCCTCCAAAGTTTCGATAAAGCCAGCAAGATGTGTAATCCAGTCTTCATCGCCATCTAGTGAGCGTTCATCGAGGCGATACACGCGTCGCACACCTATCAAAGAATTGGTCAAACATGCGGATGTGCAGTGTGCCAAGGTTTGATCATCAATTTCTGCCTCCTCGATTAAACCTGCACCCAATAGGCGCCCCCGAATAATTCCCGGTAATGCGCCATCACTGACTGGTGGAGTCAAAAAACGATCCTGATAGCGCACGATCACATTAGCGCGGGTTGCGCAGGCAATGCGATTGCCCTGCCCCCGCATCAGTCCATCCTCGGCACCTAAAGCCTGCGCCCTCGACAAAGCAACGACATGATCAACATAGGACAGGGTCTTAAAACGTGAAGAAGGTGCACCCCATGGGCGTACGACGTCTACACACGATAGGCTTATAGCCGGATATTCGCTTTCAACTGGACTTAAGGTCGCCAGCATAAAAGGTGAAGCGTCTATGGGCATTTGCAATCCGCGCGCACCAACCCCCCGGGTCAAAGTCAACCGCATGGCACCTGCTACCCCCATTGATTGTTTCGCAAGTTCTAACAATCCCGACTCAATCGTCGCGACATCAAATGGTATTACGATACCAAGAGCTTGCGCACCATGACTTAAGCGAGCCATATGATCTTCAAAAAACCGAATAGACGCCCCTGTCCATAACAAGGTTTCAAACAGACCATCACCTAAAGTGAACCCCCGATCATTAAGCGGAATCCTCACCTCGTCAATTGCAACAATCTGACCGTTCCACCAACAGTTTGTTATAGGGCTTGGCATGGTCAAAATGTTAGCCCATCCTGTGTAGCAACCCGCACAGCGCGCACCTTCATCAAGATTTCTTCATATTCTTTTCTGGGGGTGCTGTCTGCAACGATCCCTGCACCCGCTCGCGCATCGATCTGCCAGTGACCATGATTGAGATGACAGGCGGCGGTTCGGATCAACACGTTCGAATCAGCGCCCCCATCAAATCCAACCCAGATCATAGAACCACACCACGGCCCGCGCAGCTCGTTCTCAAGTTCACAAATAATTTCCATCGCCCGGATTTTCGGAGCGCCAGTGATAGAACCGGGCGGAAAACAGCTTTTTAGGGCATCAAAAAAGCCTAGACCTGGTTTTTGTTGGCCGACGATTTCAGAAACGAGGTGATGTACCGTCGAAAAACTCTCTAGAGTACATAATCTGGGTACTTTGATGCTACCAGGCAAGCAGACCCTAGCCATGTCATTACGCATCAAGTCCACAATCATCAAATTCTCCGCCCGGTCCTTGGCACTTTTCAGCAAGGTCTCAGCGCTTTTATGGTCAAGATCAACATCCTCATGCCGGGCGGCTGTACCTTTAATGGGTCTGGTCTCAAGTTGGCCATCAAATCTGCGGGACAAAAAGCGCTCTGGTGAATGCGACACAACCGCCCGATCTTTGAGCCTTAAGTAGGCCGCAAAAGGTGAAGGATGGCGCGCCATAAGGCGTAAGAACACATTTAAGGGCGTGTCACCTTGCCCCAAGACACCTGAAAAACGCGCCGATATATTGGCCTGAAATATATCCCCCGCTTTGATATAGCTTATGGCGCGCTCAAATTGATCTTCCACCAGCGGACGCGCCATTTTTGCGACGAGGCCATTGGATTTCGAGCGGTTGGAGGTGCTGAACTCTGGGGTTGCAGGGGAGTGTGCTCGCATAGCGGACGCTACAACCTGCGCTTTGGCTTGGGCAAGAAGTGGATTGTGCTGGCCGTCTTTGGTTAGACCCCAAGAGAGCGCCCAAGCCTGACACGATTGTCCGTCAAAAATGGCTAAACTGTCATAGAGGCCAAGCCATAGTGATGGCCAGTTAAAGGCTGGATTATTTGCATCTATATCCGATGGCACAGGCAAGACTTCAAAGGCTCGTCCCAAATCATAACTCAAAAGCCCAGCCCAGCCACCTTGAAAGGGTCCAAGATTAGGGTCCAAAGCGAAGGGATATCGATCTAGTTGGGCCTGCAAGCCCGCGAATGGGTCTGTTTGGTCATGGTTATGACCTATCTTTGTCACCACCGGCTCGCGCAGAATGTAAGACCAGCGGGCTAAAGGATGGTCACCCCCGCCGATAAAAGCTAAACAACCCACTTCTTCACCGATCCGCGCCAAAACACGCAAGGGCTCGATCCAAGGGACAGAAATAATTGAAGGTGCGATCACGATGGTCTATGTAGGGCAAATGGATCTGAAAGTCCCCCCTTTGCGACAGATGACTGCTGTTTCAAACCCCATCATCTGGCATCCTATTGTTGCCGTCCTTCTTTGTGGAGCCACCCATGAGCTATATTCTTATACATAACCCCGGGTGTGGTTCGTCAAAAAAGGGGTTAGAAATCTTACAGCAGGCGGGGATCGATCCGCAAATCCGCCTCTATATGCTGGTTGCGCACCGGTTAAGTGTGGACGAACTTAAAGATATTGCGGCCAAAATGGGTGGCGTGTCGCCACGTGCCTTTTTGCGTGAAAAAGATGCCGCTGATTGTGGTCTGCCAGCCGACGCTGCGGATGAAGTGGTTTTTGCGGCTATGGTTAAAAATCCTAAGCTGATCCAACGGCCAATTGGAATCAATGGCCATAAGGCGGTGCTGGGCCGGCCAAATTCTGCACTATTAACGATTGTCTGATTTAACTTTTTACTCAAACCCGCGACCTGAAACCTATGTTAATCCTTGCCATTGATACGGCCTTGAACGCCTGCTCTGTGGCTCTCGTAGCCGATGGGGCGACACGGATTTCGATGGTTGAACCGATGGCTAAAGGCCAGGCCGAACGTCTGCCCTACATGGTTGATGAGGCCATGACCCAAGCAGGCTATGATATGGCCGATCTGGACCGCATTGCTGTTACGCGCGGTCCGGGGACATTCACAGGTGTACGTATTGGTCTTGCTTTTGGCCGTGGTTTGGCGATTGCTTTAGGCAAACCCTGTGTTGGCCTTTCGACGCTGGAAATATTGGCCAAGAGGGTGGACCAGCCCAAAGTGGTGGCGGCGATTGAGGTTGCTGGAAGCCTTTTTATCGGGGCTTGGGCTGATGGACGCTGCGAACTGCCGCCAATTCGCTATGGCCCTGACACCATGTTGACGGCTCTGGACGAAAGTTGGACCATTACCGGGCCTGGTGCGTCTGGTTTGCTTCCCTTGATGCCCAAATCGGCTATAGAAGACCAAGATTTGTGTGATCCTGTGGTGTTGGCGCGTCTGGCATCAGCTGCTGCGCCACAAGATTATCCCCCCTTACCGCTTTATCTGCGCGGACATGACACAAAAGTGCCATCAGGCTTGATCGCAAGGGGGTTAGACTAATGGAGCTGCGCGCTGCCACCTTAAGTGATGCGCCAGCCATGGCTGAATTGCATCGAAGCTGTTTTGATGTGCCTTGGTCGGTGGATACATTTACGACCTTTCTTGCCACCGAACAGGCCTTCGTTCTAGGTAAGCCGATACAAGCCTTCATTATGGTGCGCACCAGTGTGGATGAAGCAGAAATTTTGACGCTGGCCGTTGCTCAACAATGGCAGCGCCATGGTCTTGCCACCCGCTTATTGGCCCACATCTTAGCAGCCTTAGCGCAACACTCTGTTCGGCGTATATTCTTAGAGGTCGCTTGTGATAATCATGCAGCCTGTGCCCTTTATAGCAAAATCGGGTTTCTACAGGTAGGGGTGCGACAGGAATATTATATCCGGCCAAATGGCCACGCGATGGATGCTAAAATCCTGTCATATGTATTGGACGATACAAATGATGTGAAAAAGCTAGACGAAAGCGATCATAACTCGCATAGAATTCAATATGACGGATGGAAGCAAAATGGCAGATCGCATTGAAGCCCTGTGCGTGGAAAAAGGTCTGAGAATGACAGAGCAGCGCCGGATTATTGCGCGCACCTTGTCCGAGGCTAAAGATCATCCAGATGTCGAAGAATTACATCGCCGCGCTGCCGCGGTCGATAAGGGCATATCGATTGCAACCGTATACAGAACCGTGCGCTTGTTTGAAGAGAGCGGCATTTTAGAGCGCCATGACTTCCGCGATGGGCGCTCGCGCTATGAAGAGGCGGGTGCCGATCACCATGACCACTTGATCGATATGAAGACCGGTCAAGTTTTAGAATTTGTCGATCCACAAATCGAGCGTCTGCAACAAGAAATCGCGCGCCGATTGGGTTATCGCCTCGTCGATCATCGCCTTGAGCTTTATGGGGTTCCGTTGGATGAGGGTTAGGGGGCGCGCCCGATGATTGCCCGGGGATGGCTCCACCTAAAGATGAATAGGTCTGGGACGGCTTGTGGTGCAGACCCTCCCTACCCCAAAGGCCTCAATTCATTATTGTTGCGCGATTTTTAAGGGTCATGTCCGTTTCGAGCCATTGACGCACGTTTGGTTCTTTAGAACCAAGTTGTGCGTTCAAATCAAGAAATTAAGTCCGCGTCTTTTAGGTAAAAATGAAGTGGACCTAGGGCGGCAGCTGTCCAAAGGAAAGCTGGACTTGACGATACAAAACGCCCAGTCACGCTTGGCAGAATTCAGTGGCAGCCTGCCATCTTCGTCAAAGTCCCAGCACCGCCTAAGCGGTACATGCTAAAATGCGCAGATAGGGATTGGGAATAGTTAGGGGTGAAAAATGCCTTCAATTTGGGGATAATGATTTTTTTAGGCTCATGAGGGCTGTGAGGATAAAACCAGCCCATGACGAAATGACTATCGTGGCGCATCGTATGGGCCGCGCTTGCAGCCCATAGAGGTTTTGTGGATCAACTGGCCAGTCATGGATTGATCCAATGTTGTTCGGGCAGTTACTCACGATCATAAGCTACCTGATTTTGGTGGTTTCTATCCAATCATCAACTTATCAAGCGCGGCCTATCAACCAGGGGCTTGGCCATAAGTTTTGTGTGTGTTAGCCCCATTTCTTTGAGACAAGCCTCAACCTAAGGAAACCCCTACCATGTTGAAAAAGTTCCAGTTAACCCTTGCGGTTCTCTCATCCTTGGCAATCATTGGATGCAAACCGGCCGATACCGCGAAGGAAAAATCCGTCATGGTGGGGCTGCCATCGCAAGACTCTTCTAGCGCCCTACAAGACGCCAATGCGTTTGCCGCTGAGGCTTTTTTGGCCAAGAATAAATTGGTACCTGGGGTGATAACCACCGCTTCAGGCCTTCAATATGCGGTGATAGCCTCGGGGCCCGCAACCGGCCTCAAACCGACCGCAGACTCCATTGTTCAAGTCAATTATGAAGGTACGCTTTTGAATGGGGAAGTGTTTGACAGTTCATTTAAACGCGGTGAAGCGGCAGAATTTCCAGTGGGTCAATTGATTCCAGCTTGGGTTGAAGCCCTGCAAATGATGCGGCCGGGTGATGAATGGACTATTTGGGTTCCACCCGCGATTGGTTATGGTGCGCAAGGTGGTGGCCCTATCCCTCCCAATTCCTTATTGATTTTCCGCATGCGCCTCGAAAAAATCGTCAGCGGACCAGGTGCGAAATAGCGCAGCATTCGCTAATGACAAACGGTCTTCGAGGGCTTATAAAGCTGATTAGATCGACTTTGATTGCAGTTGCAGTCAAAGCGGCTCCGGGTTCCCGGGGCCGCTTTTTGTTTGTCTAAAATCCTCCCGGACCTTGGCTTGGCTCGGCATAACTTGGCTCGGCATAACTTAAAGAGGTGATTGTGCGAACGACTTCGCCGCATGAAGATAAGCTGTTGGCCCTGATTGAGCCTGCTGCCCATGATTTGGGTTATGAAATCGTGCGCATTCGTTTGATGGGTGCGCGGCGCAAAACATTTCAAATCATGGCTGAACGCCCCGACGGGCGGATGTCCTCGCGGGATTGTGAGAAATTGTCACGTGGATTGAGTCCGCTTCTAGACGCTGAAGATCCAATAGATGGGGAATATACACTCGAAGTATCCTCTCCTGGTATTGACCGGCCTTTGACGCGGTTTCTTGATTTTGAACGTTGGGTTGGTTGGGAAGCCAAGCTAGAGCTTGATCGCGATATTGATGGGCGCAAGCGCTTTTCAGGCGAACTCGCCGGCATTGAAGACGCCAATGTATGCATCAATCTGGAGGGCGAAGAAGATACTGCTTTGATACCATTTGATTGGATAGCAAGCGCCCGTTTGGTGCTGACAGATGATCTAATCCGTGAATCGCTAAGCCGCCGCGGGGCAGATGAGAGAGAACTTGAACAACTCGAAAAGGCTTTAGACGATGATCAGGTGGAATTTGTCTCCTTAAACGCTTTACCCGATGTCGACCCAGATCAACCCTACCCTGATCAAACATAAAAGTGATTTATTCGCTTCAGAAGGAACATACCCATGGCCATCTCTGCCAACCGGCTTGAACTTTTGACCATCGCCCGGTCAGTTGCCTACGAAAAAAATATCGAAGAATCCATTGTCGTTGAGGCAATTGAAGAGGCCATCAGCAAGGCTGCGCGCGCGCGATATGGCGCTGACCATCAAATTGATGCGCGCATCAATCTCAAATCCGGTGAACTGACGTTAAAACGCAAGCAGCGTGTGGTTGCGACCCAAGATGAGGTGGAAAATCCTAATCAGCAAATTCCCCTCTCTGTCGCCATACGCATCGACCCCAGTGTTAAGGTTGGCCACGTATTTGAAGAGGATTTGCCCCTGTTTGACTTTGGCCGGGTCATGTCCTTGACCGGCAAACAGGTGATCACCCAGCGTGTACGCGAAGCCGAGCGTGATAAGCAATTTGAAGAATATAAGGACCGTGTTGGTGATATCATCAATGGCATCGTAAAGCGCGTCGAATACGGCAATGTCATCGTCGATCTTGGTCGGGGCGAAGGCGTTATCCGTCGCGATCAAACCTTGCCACGCGAAAATCTCAACATGGGTGACAGGGTACGTTGCTATATTTATGACGTACGTCGCGAGCCCAAAGGCCCGCAAATCTTTCTATCGCGCGCCCATCCAGGCTTTATGGCGAAGCTGTTTGAGGCTGAAGTTCCTGAAGTATATGACGGCGTGATTGAGATCAAAGCAGTGGCGCGTGACCCATCGTCGCGGGCTAAAATCGCGGTTTTAAGCCACGATAATTCCATAGATCCAGTGGGGGCGTGTGTTGGGATGCGCGGATCACGCGTTCAAGCAGTCGTTAACGAATTGGGCGGCGAAAAAATCGACATTATCCCATGGTCACCTGATCCCGCGACTTTCATTGTGAATGCACTCCAACCTGCCGAAGTCACCAAGGTTGTGCTCGATGAAGATGAAAACCGGGTTGAAGTTGTGGTGCCAGATGAGCAATTGAGCTTGGCCATTGGTCGGCGCGGGCAAAATGTTCGTCTGGCCAGCCAGCTCACCGGTTGGTCGATTGATATTTTGACCGAGGAAGAAGAGCGTTCGCGCCGCGAAAAAGAAGCCAATAGCCGCACTGATTTATTCATGGGTGCGATTGACGTCGATGAGATGATGGCACGCCTTTTAGTCTCAGAAGGATTTGAAACTATTGAAGAGCTTGCTTATGTTGAGCTTGGTGAACTCCTGCAAATTGAAGGCTTTGATGAAGATGTGTCGGCCGAGTTGCAGGCTCGTGCGCGCGATTATATTGAACGTGCTCAAACTGAGCTGAACACAAAGCGCGCTGATTTAGGCGTGGAAGATGCGGTCTTGGATTTGCCTGGTGTAACTTTAGAAATCGCAATCAAGCTGGGTGAAGGCGGGGTCAAGACTGTTGAAGATGTCGCAGGTCTGGTTTCAGACGATCTACGCGGATGGTTTGAAGTCAAAAACGGCGAGAAGGTCCGCTTTCCTGGCCTTTTAGAAGGCATGAGCATGAGTGTCGAAGATGCTGACGCTTTGGTTATGGCGGCTCGTGTCAAAATGGGATGGGTTGAAGCGCCACCCGTGGCTGACGTTCTAGAAGAGGCGGAAGTAGCCGCCGATGGACAAGAGTGAGCGTCGTGAAGGCGCTGGACGTGTCCGGCGCTGTATAGCAAGCGGGCAAACACTGCCAGAGATAGAGCTGTTGCGATTTGTTGCCTGTCCTGGTGGCTGGGTCTTGCCCGATCCAGCTGCGAAGGCACCCGGGCGTGGCGTTTGGGTTGGCGCTTCTTTGGCTGCGGTTGAGCAGGCGATAAAGAAAAAAGCATTTGCTCGCGGCTTTAAGCGTGAGGTTAAAATCGCTGAGGATTTGATTGAAACAATCGTCCTTGGCCTACGTAGGCGCTGTCTTGATCATTTGTCGTTTGCGCGCAAGGCTGGCTCCATAGTCTTGGGCAATGACATGGTGCGTGCTAGTTTAGTGACCCAAAAACCTGCTTGGCGCCTCGAAGCCAGCGATGGTGCAGCCGACGGGCGCAAGAAATTGGACGGCCTTTGTTTAGCTTGGGGTGGGGTGCCAACTGTAGGCTGTTTCACTGGGGTGGAAATGGGCATGGCGTTAGGGCGCGATGTTGTGGTACATGCTGTTTTGTTGCCAGGTCGTTTAGCCGATAGCTGGACGGCAGACATCAGGAGGCTAGCGGGATTTGTTCCATTAGTACCCGATGATTGGCCAAAAGACTGCCCCTAAATGTTGGGTGCATGTACGTTTGGACTTGGACAAAGCCGATCCTAACCGGCACAGAACGCCCGGGCGGTAACCCCGCCCGCTCGGCGGATTTTGTGATTAAAGGTCCAAGTTTCGGACCTAAGGACGGTTGAATTTTTTTACGACGCGCCACTGCGTGCGCAAGGATGAGCATGAGCGACGGTAAAGACAACGACAATTCAGGCGGGCGTAAGCCTTTAACACTTTCCCGCAATGTGGGCGCTGGCACGGTTCGCCAGAGCTTTTCGCATGGGCGCACCAATCAAGTGGTGGTTGAAGTCAAGAAAAAACGCACAATCGGTGCAGGTGAAGCGCTTGTATCGGCTGGGGCAAGTACTGCCCGTAAACCTGCTTATGCCCCCCCGATACGACCAACGGCCCCGTCTTCGAGTGATGATCCAGCCCGTGCCGTGACCCAAGGCGATTTAGTCGAGCCGCGTGAGGCTTCCACTCGTTCAACCAAAACGCTTGGTTTGTCTGAGAGTGAGATGAAAGCTCGCTTAGCTGCTTTGGAGCGTGCCCGTGAGCAAGAACAAGCGCGTCGCCAACAACAATTGGCCGAAACCGAAGCGCGCAAGCGCCGTGAAGAGGGCGATCGACGTCGTTTAGAGGAAGAGCGCCTAGCGGCAGAAGCCGAAGCCCAACGCAAACGCCTAATCGAGCAAGAGCAACAAGAAGTCAGCGCTAGCAGATCCCAAGCCCTTGGTGAAACGGTGGAATCTCTTGGCGATAACGCTCCTGATTTTGAACCTGATGAACGAATCTCTTTGAGATCTGATGTTGTTGAAGTTGGGGATGGCGAAACCGCACCAGGCGAAGAGGGTGAAGACGGTGATCTATTGTCTGAGCTTGGTGGGCGGGTAAAACGGCAAAAAGTGGCGGTGGTTCGTCCGGCTCCGGTATCAAGGGCCAAAGGGGCCCAGCAACGCCGGTCGGGTAAATTGACCATCACTTCGGCTTTAGGAGATGATTCTGACCGCCAAAGATCTTTGGCTTCCGTGCGTCGTGCCCGCGAAAAAGAACGTGATCGCCGGTTAAGGATGCTTAAAGGCCAAGAACAAACCAAGCAAGTGCGCGAAGTAATTGTTCCTGAAGTTATCACCGTGGCGGAATTGGCCAACCGGATGGCAGAGCGCCTGACAGACGTCATTAAATATCTGATGAAACAAGGTCAGATGATGAAGGGCGCTGATAATCTTGACGCCGATACGGCTGAATTGATTGTCACCGACTTTGGCCATACCGTGAAGCGGGTAGCAGAATCGGACGTTGAAATTGGCCTCGAAGGCGAAGCCGATACCGATACCAACCAAGTACCACGTCCACCGGTTGTCACCATTATGGGCCACGTTGACCATGGAAAAACCTCACTTTTGGACGCCATTCGTTCGGCCGATACCGTCAAGGGTGAAGCCGGGGGCATCACGCAGCATATTGGTGCTTATCAAGTGCGTCTTGAGGGCGGCGACCGTGTGACCTTCTTGGATACTCCAGGCCACGCCGCTTTCTCCAGCATGCGGGCTCGAGGCGCTGGCATTACCGATGTTGTTGTGCTTGTAGTCGCCGCAGATGACGGGGTTATGCCCCAAACGGTGGAAGCCATCAGCCACGCCAAGGCGGCGGGAGTTCCCCTCATCGTGGCGGTCAATAAAATTGATAAGCCTGAAGCCAATCCACAAAAAGTGCTCAATGAGCTCCTCCAATATGAAGTTCTGACCGAAGCGGTCGGTGGCGACACTTTATGGGTGCCTGTTTCGGCAAAAGAGGGTACAAATTTGAATACTCTGCTGGAAAGCATTTTGCTGCAATCAGAAGTGTTGGACCTGCGCGCCAATCCTGACCGTGCCGCCGAAGGTACTGTGATTGAAGCTAAATTGGACAGGGGTCGTGGCTCCGTCGCCACCGTTCTGGTTCAGCGCGGCACGTTAAAGCGCGGCGATTTAGTGGTTGCGGGCTCGCAATGGGGTCGTGTACGCGCCTTGACCGATGAACGCGGGCAATCGCTGCAATCAGCAGGCCCAAGCCAGCCGGTTGAGATTTTAGGTCTCGACGGCACGCCTGAGCCTGGCGACATTATGGTTGTGGTTGAAAACGAAGCGCGCGCGCGAGAAGTGACCGATTACCGCATTCGTATGAAGCGGGAAAAAATCGTCGTGCGCCAAACCGCGCGCTCTGGCCTTGAAGCCATGTTGGCGCGGATTAAAGACGCCGAAGTCAAGGAATTCCCACTGATCGTTAAAGCCGATGTTGGCGGCTCTGCAGAAGCCATTACCGCGGCGCTTGAGAGACTAGCCACCGATGAAGTGCGCGCCAAAGTGATCCATCAAGCCGTTGGCGGGATCACCGAAAGTGACGTTCTATTGGCAAAATCCTCTGGTGCGCCAATTTTGGCCTTTAACACACGTGCGCCCAAGCAAGTGCGCGATTTGGCTGAGCATGAAGGCGTTGAAATCCGCTATTATTCGATCATCTATAATTTGCTCGATGATGTGAAAGACATTCTATCGGGCATGTTGGAACCAGAGCGCAAGGAATCCTTCTTGGGCTATGCCCAGATCCTACAAGTGTTCAACATCACCAAAGTCGGCAAGATAGCAGGCTGTAAGATCAATGAAGGCAATATCAAGCGCGGCTGTGGCGTGCGCTTGTTGCGCGATGATGTGGTCATTCACGAAGGCAAGCTCTCAACCCTGAAGCGCTTTAAAGACGAAGTCGCCGAAGTGACGGCAGGCCAAGAGTGCGGTATGGCGTTTGAAGGCTATCAAGATCTGCGCGAAGGCGATTTGATTGAGTGCTTTGACGTCCAGATTATCAAACGCAGTTTATAGGGTCGCTTTCCTGTTGTCGTAGAACAGGATACCTAGACCTCATGTCATTTCGGTAAGCCCCGCCTAGCAGCAAGGGCTTGATTGAGAGTGTGAATAAGCCTCGCATTATCCTCGGCTCTTTCATTCACGCTTAACCTAGCTTCTCAACCGCCAAAGCGGGCTTGAGAGGCCAGTGGACATGACTTTCGACAAACTAAAACAAATGCGCGACGATTTGCAGGACGCTCGCTGCGCCATCGCCGAGGTTAAGATGGCGCTTAGGCAACGCCTAAGCGCAACCGAGGTCAAGTTTGACCCCAACCAACCCCGTGCGCCTCAAGGCACACCAACCGGGGGTCAATGGACGAATACGGGCGGCGGGTCTGGCCAAAGCGCCCGCGCTCGAAAGCCGCCACCGCCACCTGCGCCGCCGCCGCCAAAAGCGCGACCGCCCCAAACTTTGGGGAATATACCGCGTGCCGCGTCGCGCGTTTCATTGCCGTTGATTGCTGGAGCCGTTGGGATACAGCGCGCCGCAGGAACCTATGCGGCAGAAGTATCAGGCCAATCCAAGACGCCCTTTTTGCACATTCCGTACCAAAAGCCGACGGTTGGTTCGCTGCCAGCGCGCAGAGGCGGGGCGGTTACGCGGCGCCGGTCAAGTCCTTCTGTGAATTTAAGAGCGAGTGAGAGTGACGGGGTAAATCGCCAGTGCGACATTAACCTGAACAATGACTTGAAAACTTGTTCTCGGACAGCGAAGCAATTTGGGCGTCGAAATGGCGAAGAGTCGAAAATATTCAAGATATGCGAAGCTACCGCCATGGATCGCTATTCAGAGTGCTTAAATGGAGGCGGCATTCATGCAATCAGAACGCCGCTATATAACGGCCGCTATCATCGAGGAGGTTGAGAATGGAGTCCTTAGGCCCACACACAATTACGTATGTTTCCGATGACGGTGAAGAACAAGAAATTCACGTAACCCTCAATTTCTTAGGGCAGGTACCTCGCGATCTTGGCGAAGGGGTCAACTATGCCAGTGAGGTTGGCGAGGTCGTTGTCCAGTTTGAGGATGGTGAACGGCGTCTCCCTATATCGGCGGACAACACGCTTGCCCTTGTTGGAGTTGGCATCATGATCGGTGAGGCCTATATCCGTGGGGTTTGCTTGCGCGAAGGAGGCAGCGTTTACCGCCATTTGGTTGGAGACTGTGAAGGCGCAGGGCGAATGTTTCGTTGACGATTCTCAATCGAGTTGAGGCGAAGGAAAAAAGCAATGATCGAACTAGGACCTCAGACGCTGCACTTTCAAACCACCGACGGCCAGTCAGAAGCGTTTGAAGTCTCCATTTTCGTGCATCCACCTAAAGAAGAAGGCACTCCCGATCACGAAGATGGCTTGGCCTATTATGGCGAAGTTATGTTGACTTTCGCGCAACATGAGCGGCGCATGAAGGTATCATGCGAAAACAATATTCAACTAGTCGGCACTTTAATGATGTTTGCTGAAAGCTATATCATGAGGCAATGCGACGTTCAAAATTTGACTGTTTATCGGCATATTCCAGGTGATATAAAGGTGCCGACCGATATGTTTCGGTGAACCCATTCGCGTGTTCGATAAGAGGCTAACATGCAAAGCTTAGGCCCACACATCGTTCGGCATCAATTTCCCGATGGCGCAATCGAGGAAACGCCCGTTCGCTTCAACTTCCTTGGTCCACGGGAGACCAGCATTTCTGAAGGCGTCACAATCATCGAAGAGACTGGCGAAGTGATCATCGAGTTACCCGATGGCGAGCATCGCACCTTTATATCCGCGCAAAACACGTTTGCGCTTGTGGGCTGGGCCATTAGATTGACAGAGGCTTTGTTCATTGGCTGGAGCAAGGAAGATGGTGGCAAGACTTACAGATTGCTCCCTGGCGACGTAAAGGGGCCCGGGGATATGTTCATATAGGGTCACTAGCCCCGCTCGCTCAGCCTTTCCCTTGCCTCGCGCACGCCAAGCCGCTACTGCAGCGACCCGCCCTGTTTTGGAAGTGCGGGCAATTGACATAAACCGCTCCTGACTGGTCGATCCCAGCACGGGCTTTGAAAGTTAAATCATGGCAAAACGCTTCGATCATTCAACAGGCCCGACCCAGCGCCAATTGCGGGCCGGCGAAAACATACGCCATGTGCTGGTGGAAATTTTGCGCCGCGGCGATGTTCGTGACCCGGCCTTGGTCGATAAAAGCATCACGGTGGGCGAAGTGCGCATGAGCCCTGATCTCAAGCACGCCAATGTCTTTGTGGCAGCTCTTGGGCTCGAGGACGCCCATGAGATTGCAGCAGCGCTTAACCGGGCGTCGCGCTTTTTGCGCGGTGTATGTGGGCGCGTACTCGAGAGCAAATTTACCCCCGACCTCAAGTTTTTAGCCGATACATCCTATGACTCCGCGTTCAAAATGAATGAGCTTTTTAATCATCCAAAAGTGCGTGCCGACCTCATTAAACCCAAGGATGAGGATTGATGGCGCGGCGCAAAAAGGGTCAAGACGTGGATGGCTGGATCGTCCTTGATAAAGGGCTTCATCTAACCTCTACTGACGCGGTTTCACGTGTCCGTCGCCTGTTTGACGCGAAGAAAGCAGGCCATGCGGGCACCTTGGATCCTTTGGCGACTGGCATTTTGCCGATTGCCTTGGGTGAGGCGACCAAGACGGTGGCTTGGCTGATCGAGGCCAATAAATCCTATCGTTTTACTGTGGAGTGGGGCGTGTCCACCAATACCCAAGACCGTGAAGGCAAAATCGTCTCAACCTCAGACCTCCGCCCGACCCGGCAAGCGATTGAAGCGGCGCTGGCGACGTTTATTGGCGAGATCGAACAAGTCCCACCCATTTATAGTGCCATAAAAGTGGACGGTGAGCGCTCTTATGATCTTGCCCGCGACGGCGAGGTTCCTGAGCTTAAAGCCCGACCGGTTCATTTGATTGAAGCCCGTTTGGTTGACGTGCCAGACGCTGACCATGCGACCATTGAATGCCAATGCGGCAAGGGCTTTTATGTTCGGGCACTTGCCCGCGATTTGGCTATGGCACTGGGTGCTGAAGGCCATGTTAGCGCGTTACGACGAACCGGGGTTGGCCCATTTCATGAGAGCGCAGCAATCACACTGGAAAAACTCCAAGAAGTGTGCGATAACGCATCCGCGTCCGACAGCCTTTTGCCAGTTGAGACCGCGCTGGACGACATCCCGGCGCTGGCCGTAACTGCGGAAGAGGCTCACAGGCTGCGGCAAGGCCGCGGAATTGTTCTTCTCCCCCACCAGGTTGAAGAGTTGCGCTCCAAGCGCAAACTCCGTGTTGTATCTGGCGAAGACATGAGCCGGGCAGCATTGGCGACACTCCAAGGTCAAGCCGTTGCCATAGGCGATGCACGCGCGGGACGGTTTAAACCGATCCGCGTGTTTCAACTCAGTGCGCGCGATTGAACCCGCCGCCAACCCAAGGGAACCTCGATGTCGATAGCACCAGAGCGCAAGCTCGAAATTATGAAAGAACATGGCCTCGCCCCCAATGATACGGGCAGCCCAGAAGTCCAAATCGCGATCCTCACCGAGCGTATTGCGAACCTGACTGAGCATTTTAAACTGCACAAAAAGGATAATCATTCCCGCCGCGGCTTGTTGGCCATGGTATCGTTGCGCCGCCGTTTGTTGGACTATGTAAAGTCACGCGATAACGCACGCTATCAGGCCCTTATTGCTAAGCACGGTCTGCGTCGTTAGGGCAGGACTACTCGATCCATCAGGGCGGTGCGGTAAGCGCCGCCCTTTTTGCTATTTGCGCCAGTCCGCAACACAGCGAATAGCGAAAGACCAAAGACGGTTCTCGCATAGGGCGGGGCCATCTCCGGCAAGGACGCCGGACCCCTTGGTTCAGGAAGGCCTGTTCCAAGTTTGTACGCGGCAGCATGGGGAAGGCCTCATGATCTGCCAGAAGGAAAGAAGATGTTTGACATTAAGACTGTTTCGCTCGAATGGGGTGGCCGCACTTTAACCTTGGAAACCGGCCGCATGGCCCGTCAGGCCGATGGCGCTGTTTTAGCCACTTATGGGAATACCCAAGTTCTCGCCACCGCAGTTGGTGCGCGCTCTGAAAAGCCTGGGATCGATTTTTTCCCACTCACCGTGAATTATCAAGAAAAATTCTATGCCGCCGGGCGCATCCCAGGTGGCTATTTTAAGCGCGAAGGTCGCCCAACCGAAAAAGAAACGCTGGTTTCTCGCCTAATTGACCGCCCGATCCGCCCGCTCTTTGCCAAAGGTTTCAAAAACGAAACCCAAGTCGTCGTCACCACGCTGTCGCATGATCAAGAAAATGATCCCGATATTGTGGCGCTGGTGGCTTCTTCGGCCGCTTTGGTACTGTCGGGCTTGCCTTTCATGGGTCCAATCTCGGCCGCGCGCGTAGGCTATATGGATGGCGAATATATTCTAAATCCAACCCTCGATCAACTTAAAGATAGCGAGATGGACCTTGTTGTAGCTGGTACCGCTGATGCCGTTATGATGGTTGAATCCGAGATTTATGAGTTATCTGAAGAAGTTGTTTTGGGCGGGGTCTCCTTTGCCCATAAGCAGATGCAGCCCGTGATCGATCTCATCATCTCTCTGGCCGAACAGGCAGCCAAAGATCCTTGGGAATTCCATGGCGAAGATCATTCAATAGACTATAAGCTCGTTAAAGACATGATTGGGGCAGAAATCGATGCCGCCTATCGTATCGCCGACAAGGGTGCCCGCCAAGACGCTGTTGGTGCCGCCAAAAAGCGCGCTGAAGAGGCTTTGGTTGCTTCTGAATCCAAGCCAGACGGCATGGACGGAGCGGTGTTCAAGACGGTTTGTAAAGAAGTTGAAAGTGATATCGTGCGCAGTGCTATCGTGAAGGAGGGCCGTCGCATCGATGGTCGCCCGGTTGATAAAGTGCGCACGATTGTGTCTGAAGCAGGCGTTTTGCCGCGTGCGCATGGCTCTGCATTGTTCACCCGGGGAGAAACCCAAGCCTTGGTGGTCGCAACCTTAGGCACCGCCGATGATGAGCAATTTATAGATAGTTTAGAAGGCACTTATAAAGAGCGCTTTATGCTGCATTATAACTTCCCCCCATTCTCGGTGGGTGAAGTCGGTCGTATGGGGGGGGCAGGGCGCCGCGAAATTGGTCATGGCAAGCTTGCTTGGCGGGCGATGCAGGCTGTCTTGCCCAGTCAGGAAGATTTTCCTTACACCATCCGCTTGGTCTCGGAAATCACCGAGTCTAACGGTTCTTCATCCATGGCTTCAGTATGTGGCGCTTCATTGGCTTTGATGGACGCAGGCGCCCCCATCACTTCCCCGGTTGCTGGCGTTGCCATGGGCTTGGTCCTTCAAGACGATGGTAGCTTTGAGGTTCTAACCGATATTCTGGGTGATGAGGATCATCTAGGCGATATGGACTTTAAAGTAGCCGGTACCCAAAATGGCATCACATCTCTTCAAATGGACATTAAGGTCGCAGGCATCACTGAAGAGATCATGAAAGTTGCCCTCACCCGTGCCCACGCTGGTCGTATGCACATTTTAAATGAGATGGCGAAATCTTTGACCGGTGCCCGCGGAGAGCTCAATGCCTTTGCCCCTAAAATCGTGTCCTTCATGATCCCAACCGACAAGATCCGTGAAGTGATCGGTACCGGCGGTAAGGTCATTCGTGAAATCGTGGAAAAAACCGGTGCCAAAATCTCCATAGAAGACGATGGCAGCGTCAAGGTTGCCGCCTCCGATCAAGAAAAGATCGATGCAGCCGTCAAGTGGGTGAAAAGCATCACGGATGAAGCCGAGGTCGGGAAGGTTTATGAAGGCAAGGTCGTTAAAGTCATGGAGTTTGGTGCCTTTGTGAACTTCTTCGGGGCCAAGGACGGCCTGGTTCATATTTCCCAATTGGCCAACCGCAAGGTTGCAACTGTTGGCGAGATCGTCAAAGAA
Source organism: Candidatus Phycosocius spiralis (assembly GCF_030158815.1). GTDB lineage: Bacteria > Pseudomonadota > Alphaproteobacteria > Caulobacterales > Aquidulcibacteraceae > Aquidulcibacter > Aquidulcibacter spiralis. The sequence continues at coordinate 12,841 of NZ_BPFZ01000006.1, read as the reverse complement.
GGCGATAGTGTTTGGGTGAAGCTTATGGGTTTTGATGATCGCGGCAAGACACGACTGTCCATGAAAGTCGTTGATCAAGCCACCGGAGAAGACATTGAAGAAAAACTCAAAGCTGAACGTGCAGAACGTGGTGAGCCTGAAGAGGTCGAACACGCACGTGAACGCAGCGAACGCTCAGCACGTCCCCGTCGTCGCCGCGACTAAGGCAATTTGAATTTCAATTTCTAACGGCGGCGATCCTTTGGGGTCGCCGTTTTGATTGCATTAACTACCTGCTGGTGATGAGTGAACATCTTGGCATCTCAATCAATCACCTCCTAACCGACACCTGCTCAAGCAGTGAACACATAGACGCACCCCGGTGCTTTCTGGAACACAGACGCTCTGCTTGATCAATTGCCTATTGACCTATCAGGGTGCAAGAACGCGATACTGCCCTAAAAACTTCATCTTCTTAAGCCATAGATCAGCCATGAATGTGTCATTCTACAAATTCTTATCGATAAAATCTAGTTATCAACTTGTGACGCTCGCACTTTTGACTTGTGTGGCTTTGTTTGGACCAGCTATGGCCCAAATTAGTGTCAGTGTTACTGAAGGGCATAAGCGGCCTATGCCCCTAGCGATTGTGGATTTTAATGGACCTCACGGTAGTGCTATCGCAGCAACTGTCCGCGACAATCTTGATCGCTCGGGCCTGTTTCAAGTCCAAAATCCTGAGGTTTTTTTACAACGTGATATCGATGTCAATCTTGCCCCACGATTTGCAGACTGGCGGATCATCAAAACCGAAGCCTTGGTCATTGGCCGTGGTATGGTTGCAAATGGGCGGTTAAAAGTCGAATTTCGTCTTTGGGATGTTTATGGTGAGAGCCAATTGATTGGCTTAGAATTTTCCTCATCCGAAGAAAATTGGCGCCGTATTGCCCATAAGGTCTCAGATGCAATTTATCGTCGTTTAACTGGTGAAGTTGGTTATTTTGATAGTCGCGTGGTGTTTGTCGCTGAGAGTGGCGGCAAGAAAAAGCGGGTCAAGCGCTTAGCAGTGATGGATCAAGACGGCGCTAATCCCAGCTATCTCACCGATGGCACGGAGCAGATTCTTAACCCTAGGTTTAATGTGCAAGGCCAACAGATCGTCTATTCGGCTATGAGCGACCGTGGCGTCAAAATCTGGATTGTGGACATGGATAGCGGGCGAAAGGAAATTGTCTCTGTTGCTGGTAGTATGGCCTTTGCCCCACGCTTTACCCCTGATGGTCAATCGATTGTTTTCAGTGCTGATAGAGACGGCGATGTCGACATCTATATTAAAAGCTTGCGCACTGGTGTGGTGACACAATTGACCAACAATCCTAACATAGACACATCACCCGATATGTCGCCCGATGGCAATCAAATCGTGTTTACGTCAGATCGCGGTGGCAGTTCGCAAATCTATGTTATGAACGGCGATGGGTCAAACGTTCGTCGCCTTACCTTTGGCGAAGGGCGCTATTCTACTGCTGTATGGTCACCTAATGGCGATTTAATTGCCTTCACCCGCCAGGCGGAGGGTCAATTTCAGATTGGTGTGATGGCTAAGGATGGATCAGGTTTACGCATTTTAGCGCAAGCATATTTGGTTGAAGGACCAACGTGGTCACCCAATGGGCGGGTGATTATGTTTCAGCGCGAAGCCGGCCCAGGCGACCCACCCACACTCTGGACCGTTGATGTATCAGGAACTAATCTGCGTCAATCACCTTGGAAGGCATCGGGCTCTGATCCGGGTTGGTCCTCGACTTTGCCATAATGATTGGGTTAGATAAGCCATCTCTTTTTTCCATTAACCGCATTGGTGCACACCAAGGAGCCGTTCAAATGACCAAATCAGCACTTATCAAACCATGGGTTGGTTCTGTGGCCTTGATCTTAATGTCAAGCCTAGCCTTGGCAGCTTGCGCCAGCACCAAGACCGCGACACCGCCAACCAACTCCACCCCCCCAACACCGCTTGCCAATAATGGCGAAGCTACTACCACAGAAAGCGCAACGCCTATCCCCCAGACTAACGTGCAACGTGCACCATTGACCCCGCCAAGTGGGCAATTGGGTGCTGGTAAGGGTGCCGGATCATCGATTTATGCCAGCCTTTCAGAAGCAGGGGACTTGATTTTATTTCCTACCGACCGCTTTGACCTCACCGATGAGGCGCGCGCAATCTTAACAAGGCAGGCGGCCTGGCTGCAAGCCAATTCCACCAAGCGTATCCTCATCGCTGGTAATTGTGATGAACGCGGCACGCGTGAGTATAATCTGGGCTTAGGTGCCCGTCGTGCTAATGCAGCGCGTGACTTTTTAATCAGCCTTGGCGTGGCACCATCACGAATTGAGACTGTATCTTATGGCAAAGAGCGCCCGATTGACGAGAGATCAAACCCGGATGGCTGGGCTATTAACCGCAATGCACAAACGACATTGCTGGACTAAATGATCTCTTCTGCCCCTTCTCGCGTTTTGTATGTTGTGCGGGCTTATGCAGTTACTCTAATCGGTATTTGGGCGCTGGCCATAGTCGCTGCGCCCAATTCGGCCGAGGCTCGACCTCTTGAACCCTCACAGAGATCCCTGTCGAGCACGCCCGTCCTACATTCGCCAGTCCTCAATTCCGACGAGCCTGCTACAACGCGGCTCATCATCCGCTTAGATCAACTGGAGCGCCAAGTCACAGAACTCACAGGACGGATCGAACTGCTTGAGGCTGAGTTAGCTAATCAAAAGGCCATCCAAGCCCAAAAGCAGCTTGACGAAGAAACTAAACGTGCCCACCAGGATTTGGCTGACCATCCACAAGCTTCATCTACCAGCGATCCTGCCGAGCAAGACAAAACCACCATCGCGCCCCAAACTGCTCCTGAAATGGAAGAAACGGCCGATTTTCTGTTCAAAGCTGCCCAACAAGAGCTTACCCGAGGGGATTATGGGAACGCAGAAACAAAACTAACCAGCCTGCTATTGCGGTTTCCCGAAGACCCACAAGCCGTTGAAGCGCGCTGGCTTTTGGGCGAAGTACTGTTTGTGCAATCGGCATGGGGTCCTGCAGTAGAAGCTTATCTGGCTTATTTAAAAGCTGCGCCACAAGGGCAGCGTGCCTCTGAAGCCTTTATCCGCTTGGCTGGGGCATTTGGCCAATTGGGAAATGAGAAAATGCGCTGCCAGGCTTTGGCGCAATATCAGCGCCAAACCACTAAACCAGACGCTACACTCAAAGCCCGTGCTGACGCTGAAATTGCCCGCAAGCCATGCCCCGCAACTTGAAGTTTTGCTCTTGATCACGGACCAGCTAGACGAAATAGCTAGCCAATTTGGTGGCCCAATGGTGGTTGCGCTGTCGGGTGGGGGCGATAGTGTCGCTTTGGCGAAATTAGCCGCAGTTTGGGCCAAACCACGCGGGATCGTGTTACACGCCGTATGCGTGAATCATGGCCTTAGACCCAACAGTGGTGTTGAAGCCAGCCAAGCAATCGCATGGGCGCGGGAATTTGGGCTAAGTGGGGAGGTTATCACACTGCCCACAAAGCCAAAAAACGGCGGTGTGCAGGCTTGGGCGCGGGAAAGCCGCTATCAAGCCTTGGCGCGGTCGGCTCATAAGATTGGCGCGCCTATCATTCTGGTCGGCCATACTCTAGACGATCAGATTGAGACCCTGATCTGGCGCTTAGTCCGCAATACCGGGCTTGATGGCTTGGCCGGCATGCAAGCACTCGCCCCATGTCCAGGCTCATACCGCTTCCACCCATGCCTGCTTGCACGGCCGATGCTGGGGGCTAAGCGCGAAGACTTACGACGCTACTTACAAGCTCAAGGTCAAACTTGGCTGGAAGATGACAGCAATCATAATCACCAATTTTCACGTGTTAAAATCAGAAATCGGCTGGCTGAGCTTTCTGCTTTAGGCGTCAGTTTTGAGCGCATCATCACGATTGCTGCTTTGGCTAATCAACTTCGTCTGGCTCAAGAACAAGCTTGTTGGGCTTTATTGCGGCGCGCCAATTTCGTTTTGACCGAGACAGGAGCAAGCCTAGAAGCTAGCCCATTCTTAAATGGGCATAGCAATGAGGTTACGCGGGGGCTTGGGTGGATCATCTATGGCTTAAGTGAAGCCAAACACATGGTACCTAGCGCAAAACTCATGTCCTTGCATCATAGCCTGATGGATCCAACTTTCCGGGGTAGAACTTTAGCTGGCCTCAGCATTGAGCGTACAAATATGCTTTTGGTGTTCAATCCAGCAAGACCACGACGCGGGCAAGGGCAACAATTTGTTATCTCGAAATGGGAAGCACAAAGACGGATTCTCGCGATTTCACGTCAATCACACGCTTTTGTCACCACAGGCGGGGCAATTCGCGCAGGTGATGGGCTTACATCATGCCTGTGAACGACTATGTAACATGTATACGCCATGATAAGGCGTGGGAGTGATGGTCGTTTTCGCTGTTTGTGAGACGGCGATGTCAGAAAGAGATACCTATGAAAATGCGTGATCTTGCAATCTGGGGATTTTTGGCTTTGGCACTGGTGACGGTGTTTTCCTTAATGAACCGGCCGTCCCAATCGGCTTCCTCGTCTCAAATGCCATATTCAGCTTTGTTAAACGAAGTGGATAATGGTCAGGTCAAAGAAGTGAAAATCGTGGGCAATATTGCAAGCGGACGGTTGCAAGATGATAAGACTTTCCAGTCAACCATCCCCACTCAACCAAATGATTTTGTAGCAAGGCTAGAAAAAGCCAAAGTTGAATTTCGCGCTGAAGACCCACCTAGAGCACCGATCCTGGGTGCATTGATCGCCAATTTGTTGCCACTTTTGATCATGGTAGGCTTATGGTTTTTCTTGATGCGCCAAATGTCGGGCGGCGGAGGGAAAGGCGGGGCTATGGGCTTTGGCAAGTCCAAGGCAAAACTTCTGACTGAAAATAAGAACAAAGTCACATTTGAAGATGTAGCTGGCATCGATGAGGCCCGCGAAGAATTACAAGAAGTCGTTGATTTCTTAAAAGACCCATCGAAATTTCAGCGCTTGGGCGGCAAAATTCCCAAAGGGGCTTTGCTGGTTGGACCACCAGGAACCGGTAAAACATTGACCGCGCGTGCTGTTGCGGGCGAAGCCAATGTTCCCTTCTTCACGATCTCCGGCTCTGACTTTGTGGAAATGTTTGTGGGCGTCGGTGCCAGCCGTGTGCGCGACATGTTTGAGCAAGCCAAAAAGAATGCACCTTGTATCATCTTTATTGACGAAATCGATGCCGTTGGTCGCCACCGAGGTGCTGGCCTTGGCGGGGGCAATGATGAGCGCGAGCAAACCTTGAACCAATTGCTGGTTGAGATGGACGGTTTTGAAGCCAATGAAGGCATCATTATCATCGCTGCCACCAACAGGCCCGATGTGCTTGACCCTGCTTTGTTGCGTCCGGGTCGGTTTGATCGCCAAGTGACCGTAGGCCTGCCCGACATTTTGGGTCGCGAAAAAGTGCTAAAAGTCCACATGCGCAATGTGCCATTGTCGTCAGATGTTGATGCCAGAACCATTGCGCGCGGGTGCCCTGGCTTTTCGGGTGCCGATTTGATGAATCTGGTCAATGAAGCCGCCCTTTTGGCAGCCCGGCGTGGGCGTCGTTTGGTCACCATGCAAGAATTTGAAGATGCCAAGGATAAGATTCTGATGGGAGTTGAGCGTAAAACCATGGCCATGACACTAGAAGAAAAACGTCTGACCGCCTATCATGAAGGCGGTCATGCTTTGGTGGCTTTGACCGTACCCCATACCGACCCTGTGCATAAGGCAACCATCATTCCACGGGGTCGTGCGCTTGGCATGGTAATGCAATTGCCTGAACGCGATAAGTTATCTTTCAGCTATCGCCAGATGATGAGCCGTTTGGCTGTTATGATGGGCGGTCGGGTAGCGGAGGAATTGGTGTTTGGAAAAGACGCCATTACATCAGGGGCGTCATCGGATATCGAACAAGCCACACGCTTGGCCCGGTCCATGGTTACCAGGTGGGGCTTTTCCGATGAATTAGGAACTGTGGCTTATGGTGAAAACCAAGAAGAAGTATTCTTAGGCCATTCTGTATCACGCACACAAAATGTGTCTGAAGCAACAGCCCAGACGATAGACAAGGAAGTCCGTCGCTTGGTGGAATGGGGCAATGCCGAAGCCACGCGTATTCTCACAGAAAGGCGTCAAGATTTGGAAGTTTTGGCGCAGGGACTCTTGGAATATGAGACTTTGACAGGGGATGAAATCCGTACCCTACTCAGCGGTGGCACCATCGTGCGCGAAGACAGCACCACCAGACCACCAGCTGGTCCATCTTCTGCTTTGCCAATCATTGGCAAAAAGACAGGCAGCACAACTTCAACTGGGCCTGAACCTTCACCCGCCTAGATCGGATGATGACTTGGAGGCAGTATGGCACATGATAAGACCAAGATAACGCCCAAAGAAGCCATTGCTTCCTTGGATGGTTGGAAAGAAGTGGCAGGGCGCGAGGCGATTGAAAAAACCTTTGAATTCGCTGATTTTAAACAGGCATTTAGCTGGATGACCCGTGTGGCCCTTAAGGCCGAGCAGATGGATCATCATCCCGAATGGTTCAATGTTTACGCCAAAGTGGTCGTCATTTTAGCGACCCACGATGTGTCTGGTATCACACAATTAGATGTTGAACTGGCACACTTTATGGACGCCAGCCTCTAAAGCAGGAAGCGTTTCGCTAGAAAAATTGGAGCTAGCGGCCTGTCAACATAAGTACATCCGATTGGGTATCAGCCACACATTTGGTGCTAGCGCGTTGCTAGTTTAATCAATTTCCGCTCCAACACGTCCAATGTCTGGGCCAATTCATGCCCGCGTTTGAGGACTTGGCCGGCCGTACCCATTACCGCCCATTGACCTTGTTTAGAGTTCAAGGCCGGACGCTTTTCAATTCTGTACAGTGGATTTTCGCTGGCGCGGCGAAAGATCGAAAAGATAACCACATCAGGGCCATCATCAATGGCATAATCGCGCCATTCACCCGCCAGTTGCCCGCGGCCATAAAGCTGAAGAATCGCGTCAAACTCGTGTCGTTCAAACCAGATCTTCTGGGTGCGTTGCACTACAGTGGCGGACATCCTTTCAAAACGCATACCTCCACATTGGGCTAGTTTGAACCGATTGACAAGTCTCAAACAATAACGAGTTCTTCTGGCTTGGGCCCAAATCTGGTTTGATAGCGTGCAGCCGTTGTTACCAAGAAAGTTTTGGATTTGACGGTATCAACCGCCATAAACTCACCACATACGGCGTCTTTGGTCACCGTTACCATCGTATAGCCACGTTGGGTTTCATCATGCCAAACCACTTCTTCATTGGCCTGATTGATCAAAGTGTTGAGGTCACTGCCAGTGATACCGAAATTAGCAAAAGAATCTGCGAGGCTTGGACTTGTGACGGAGGTTCCGCCAAACTCAACCCCACGCAATTCACCTTTGGCATCGAATAAATTATTGGCCCATGCCGCATGTGTGTCCCCAGTGCAGACAACTAAACGGGCACCAGCTTGTTTGGCGATGTCATACAAACGCTCCCGCGCCGCGGGATAACCATCCCACGCATCGAGATTAAAGGGTACGTTGAATTGCGACAGCTCAAAAAATGCCAAGGTTTCAGGTCGCACTTTGGCGATGGCATCACGCACTTCCTTAGGCAGACCGGCTTTGAAGTCTGGCGAAGTAACACGCCCCATGATGACTTGATTGCCCAGAATTTGCCAGCGCTTACCCTTCGCCACAGACGTCTTTAGAACCTCCGCCAGCCATGCTTGCTGATTTGCGCCCAACATTTCCCGGCTTGGATCATTGAGTTTGTTGGCTTTGAATGCGTCCAAATCAGGCAAGGCCATCACGCCTTGGGGAAGTGCCTTGGGATCAAGTGTTGCTAACCGCGCCGCGTCAGTGATTTTGACAGGCTTGCCCGAGGTGACATCAAACAAGGCCGGGTCAAGATCGGTGGCATAATCGAGCTGGAAGGAGCGTGCGATCACGCGGGTCTCCAACATCGCGATGGTTGCCAGATCGCCCCAATCAAACGAACGGTTGATCGCTTCAAAGCTTTTGCCCGGTGCGGGATCGCGTAAAGGTAGCCATTCGTAATAGGCTTGCAAGGCCGCTGCCTTGCGCAAAGACCAAGGGCCTTCCTTGGCTGGATTATGGTTTTCTGCCCCATCCTTATACGCATCATTGGAGGTTTCATGATCATCCCATGTGACGAGCCAAGGCGCACAGGCGTGAGCGGCCTGTAAGTCAGGGTCACTGCGATACTGGGCGTAGCGCAAGCGATAGTCAGAAAGCGTGGTACATTCCTTGGGCGGATCAGGGACCCGGCCGACGGTTTTGCCCCATTCGGTTGCATATTCGCCGGGGCCATATTCATAAATGTAATCGCCGACATGGAGCACGAGATCAACGTCGCCGCGACGCGCTATCGCCTGATAGGCGTTAAACCAACCAGCAGGGAAATTGGAGCAGCTGACCAAAGCGATTTTGAGCTGATCGCCACCGCTTTGTGGTGCCGTCTGTGTACGCCCAATCGTGGAAATCTCGTTGCCCACGGCAAAACCAAAATAATAGACTTGGCCGGGCTTTAAGCCTGATACATCAACCTTGACAGTGTGATCGCGGCTAGCTTGTGTCTTGACACTGCCGCGTTTGACGATCTGGGTTAGGTTTGAATCGGTGGCAACTTTCCAAGTGACGGTCACATCACCGCCTGGCAAGCGCGGGGTGACACGCGTCCAGATGATGACTTGGGTGGGTAGGGGATCGCCACTAGCGACACCATGAGAAAACAGCGCCTGTTCGGCAGCAGCAGCCGAAGCGGTACAAGCAGCGGCAACAAAAGCACCAGATGTGAGTGCGGCACGACGTGTAAGGGCCATAGGAACCTCCAAAGACCGCTTCCATGCTCTAGCTTTGATCATTTGCCAACACCCCGGTTGCGATGAACCGGGGCCTAAAGCGATTTGGCGACACTAACATGTCTGTATCATGACGATCGAGCGACAATTTCATCTTCAAAAAGCGATTTTGCACCTGAACTAAGCTTTTGATTCATAAATCGTTAACGATGATGGCAGCGGAGCCCCCCTTGCGAGGTCATGCAGGGCTACTTCAATCATACAAATTCCAATTCTTTGACATAGCGCACCTGGGGCAAGGCCTTTAGGTCCGCCAGAAGGCTCGCTGGGACAGCCTGATCGATGCCAACCAGCGCAATCGCATCCTCGCCTTCGGCGACACGGCCTAAGTTAAAGGTGGCGATATTGATGCCAGCCGTGCCAAGCTTGGTGCCTAACGCCCCAATAAAGCCTGGCGTGTCAGAATTGTTGATGAAGAGCATGCGAGGATGAAAAGCCGCCTCCAGTGCCATGCCCTTCACTTCAGTAATGCGGGGTTTACCGCCGATCACAGCCCCGGCAAGTGTGCGCCACTTGCCACCGGTTTGAACCTTAACACGGATCAAGCTGTCATAAGTGGGTGAGAGGTCGCGCTTGGCTTCGCTGAATGGGGTACCTCTTTCCTTTAAGATCGACGGTGCACTGATCATATTGATGTCGGCTAGCAGGGGCTTCAAGATTCCAGCCAGCAAAGAAGCAGTCAATGGCTTGGTGTTGAGGCCTGTGACCTCGCCCTCATATTCAATCTCAATAGCCTCCAAGCCGTCATCAACAATCTGGCCGGCAAAGGTGCCAAGCTTTTCACATAAAGCGATCAATGGCTTTAATTTCGGCGCTTCTTCGGCGCTAACAGACGCAGTGTTGAGCGCATTGGTGACGGCCCCAGTCAACACATAGTCCGCAATTTGTTCAGCAACTTGTAAAGCTACGTTTTCTTGGGCCTCAGTCGTGGCCGCGCCTAAATGCGGTGTCGCGGTGAAGTTGGGGCAACCAAAAAGGACATTGCTGGTCGCGGGTTCTTCGGCAAACACATCAAACGCTGCCGCACCCACGCGCCCGGTTTTTAAATGCTCGGCCAAAGCCGCTTCATCCACCAGTCCGCCACGTGCGCAATTGACGATAATCACGCCCTTTTTGGTTTTGGCCAAATTCTCCGCCGACAAGATATTGCGGGTCGCGGGCGTTAAGGGCACATGCAGGGTAATGGCGTCCGCACGGGCCAAAAGCTCATCCAGCTCGACCTTCTCCACCCCAATTTCAATGGCCCGCTCTGGGCTTAAAAACGGGTCAAACGCGATCACTTTCATGCGTAGCCCTAAAGCGCGATCCGCGACAATGGAACCGATATTACCACAACCAATGACCCCTAAAATCTTTGCATAAAGCTCCACCCCATTGAAGCGGTTCTTGTCCCACTTGCCCGCTTGGGTGGAAGCATCCGCTGCCCCGATCTGGCGGGAGGCCGCAAACAGCATGGCAATGGCATGCTCTGCCGTGGTGATCGCATTGCCAAAGGGCGTGTTCATCACGATGACGCCGCGCGCGGTCGCTGCGGGAATATCGACATTATCAACCCCGATACCAGCCCGGCCAATCACTTTCAGCTTAGTTGCGGCAGCCAAAACGTCGGCGTCAACTTTGGTGGCTGAACGAATGGCCAAACCATCATATTCGCCAATGCAGGAAATCAACTCAGCCTTGGTCATGCCAGGTTTGTAGTCCACGGCAACATGGCGGTTCTTAAAGATATCAATGGCGGCTTGGCTGATCTTATCAGAGATCAAAACTTTGGGTGTTTTCATTTAGGTGTCCTTGTTCAAATGTAGCACGTGTGATCTGATGAACGGCGCAATGGTCAGCGCCAAACCAGCGTTTTTCGAGAAAGGTGAAACCAAGCCTGCGATAGAAGGATATGGCTTGGGTGTTAGTGATCAATGGGTCGATCAGTACAAAGTCTATTGTGGGATCAGCGAAGCAACGTGCCAGTGCGAGCTTCATCATGGCCCGCCCATACCCTTTTCCTCGCGCTTCAGGCACGCCAATCCAGATGTCGACGGCCTTGAACCCGCTTTGTGGGTCACCCCAGTAGCGGGTAGCATCGTTTAGCGGATCGGTGATTTGAACGAAACCGATGGGCTGGCCGTCCAGTTCAGCTATCAGCTGCTCTAGCCCGTCAAGTCCGAGTACCTCAGTCGTCCAATCCCAATCGTCATTGGGGTCGGAAGCTGCAACGACCGAATCCTCATCCCATGCTTCAAGCAGCGCGATGTCGGCAGATGTTGCAGGCCGCAGGTTAATGGCCATGTCGGCGAGCCCTCGCCTACAGCTCTGAGACCAAGGTCTCAAACGCCCAGTCGAGCCAGGGTGTTAACGCGATCACATCGTCTGTATCGATGGTTGCTCCACACCACAGCCGCAGGCCCGGAGGCGCGGCGCGGTATGCAGCCGCATCAAGGGCAACGCCTTCTTTGTCCAAGAGGCCCGCAAGCTTTTTGGCAAACTCCGCTTGGCCGTCGGCAGACAAGCCCGTCACCCGGGGATCAACGACCTTTAAGCATACCGAAGTGTTCGACCGGCTCTCTGGCGTGGTCGCCAAAAAGTCCACCCATTTGGTCTTTTGAACCCAATCAGCAATTGCCGCCAAATTAGCGTCAGAACGGCCGTGCAGGCCCGCGAGCCCGCCGACGGTTTTGGCCCAAGTGAGCGCGTCGATATAATCTTCCGTGGCGAGCATGGATGGCGTATTGATGGTTTCGCCTTCAAAGATACCTTCCACCACTTTGCCGCCCTTGGTCATTCGGAACAATTTGGGCATGGGCCAAGGCGGGCTATAGCTCTCCAGGCGTTCAATGGCGCGGGGGCCAAGGATCAACATGCCATGCGCCCCCTCCCCGCCCAGCACTTTTTGCCAAGAGAAGGTGACGACATCAAGCTTGTCCCAATCAAGAGCTTGGGCAAAGGCGGCAGAAGTTGCATCACAAATGGTGATGCCTTCACGGTCCGATGCGATCCAATCGGCATTGGGCACGCGCGTGCCTGATGTTGTGCCATTCCACGTAAAAATTACATCATGGGTTTTGGTGGGGACAGCGGCGAGATCTGGCAGATGGCCATAATCGGCTTTGAAAACTTTTGGGGCGAGCTTTAATTGCTTGACCGCATCGGTGACCCAATCCTCACCAAAGCTTTCCCACGCCAAGGTCGCCACGGGCTTTGGCCCTAGCATCGACCACATAGCCATTTCAACTGCCCCGGTGTCAGAGCCTGCGACGATGCCAATGCGATAGCCATCGGGGACTTGGAGCACCTCACGGGTGAGATCAATCGCCAGTTTCAGGCGCGCTTTGCCGGGTTTGGAGCGGTGAGAACGCCCAAGGACAGCCCCTGACAATGCATCAAGGTTCCAATTAGGGCGTTTTTTGGTGGGACCCGAAGAAAACCGTGGGTCAGCGGGCCGCATATGCGGCTTTTGGGTATTTGCGTTCATGTTACTCCCATCCTTTCAGATGAGCGCCCGCCGGTGGGAGCGGGTGGCCCAGCGCGCACAAACACGAAGTCGGCTTCGATTGCAAGGGGTGTCGTGTGGAATAGCGGTTGGGGGTGACCCAGCCCCTTAAAATCCGGCCATAAGTTTGCAGAGTCCTCGAACGAGTGCACTGCTACCCATCGTTGGGCCGCTTTGGCCTAGAGTCTTTGGCCTTGCTCGTGTCCGGTGGGCTGGTGTCACCGGCTGAGATTGCCAACATAATCGGTGGGATATTCCCGATTGCGCTGTGAGGTCTTTCCTCGTTGTAGTATCTACGCCAGTCCTCCAACTTTTCGCAAGCATCTTGCAGGGACAAGAACCAGTGAGCG